>CAVSUQ010000008.1:0-415258 GCA_963731305.1 uncultured Gemmatimonadales bacterium
ATACTTCGTCGGGGCAGACGAGCTCGATCAGCCTCCGCAGTCCCTAGCGTCGGTGAGATCGCCGTAATGCAGGTGGAAACGCGTCTCTGCTGAGTGAGGATCGGAATATAGGTGGTCGACACGCTCGGTATTGAACGTCGATGCACGTCTGATGATCCGTGAACATCATAACCCTTGCCAAGCAGGAATTCCGCGAGGTAAGAGCCGTCCTGGCCAGTGATGCCGGTAATGAGCGCTCGTTTCATCGACAGAGAGTGGGGTTCGGGCGAACCGTGCTCCAGTGCACTGGTTGGCGCCACGACAATAATAATCCCGGGCACCCGCCGACGCTCCCAGCCTGCGTCAGACCGATTCCACCGGCTACGGACCGCAGTTATCTTATAGGGCTATGGCGGCGGACAGTAGGCGGCGGCTCGTGTAGATTCCGCGGCCTACTGATACGCCAATCCATACCCCAGCAACGCGCTTCCCACCTGAATTTTCTCCGGAGCGAGGCGCCGACATCGCACCCTTTTAATAAGCGAAACCTTAGTTGAAGCAGGTATTGATCCAGAAGGGCCGCGCCGTCGTTGAGGATGTGCCGGCCCCAGTCGCAGATGCGGGAACCGTCGTGGTGCGGGTGTCGTACTCCTGCATCTCTGTCGGTACAGAGATGAGCGGAGTGCGAGCCAGCGCCGCTCCGCTCTGGAAGCGCGCAGTACGCCAGCCGCAGAATGTCGCTAAAGTAGCGCAGTATGTGATGAGTGAGGGCGTAACCCGCACGTGGAACCGGGTCGAGGGGAAGTTGTCGCAGGTAACCCCGACGGGATACTCCGTTGCCGGCAGCGTCGTCGCAGTGGGTCCTGGAGTGGACGACCTCGTAATCGGAGACCGTGTCGCATGTGCTGGCGCCAGTTCGCGCACCACGCCGAGTTCGTACGCGTTCCGCGAAATCTTGTCGTGCCAGTTCCCCCCGAGCTCGACCTGCCGGCTGCAAGCACCGTCACGCTTGGCGCTATTGCATTGCAGGGTGTGCGGCGCGCCACGCCTACGCTCGGCGAAACCTTTGTGGTTGTAGGTCTCGGCATACTCGGCCAACTGACAGTGCAGATGCTCGTGCGAACGGCTGCCGCACAATTGGGATAGACCTCAATGAGGACCGTGTCCGTCAGGCGACTGCGCTGGGACTCGACGCAGGGCTAGGCGCCGAAAACGGGGCCCAGCTGGATCAGGTGGCGCGTCTTACGGATGGTATCGGTGCCGATGGGGTAATTATCACCGCGGCAACCCCGTCCAACGAGGTCATTTCGACCGCGTTCAAAATGTGCCGCAGGAAGGGCCGAGTGGTGCTCGTGGGCGACGTCGGGCTCGACTTGAACCGCGGGGATTTCTATGCGAAGGAAATCGATTTCCTTCGATTTCCACCTCATATGGTCCCGGACGGTACGACGCGCGATATGAGGAAGAGGGATTCGACTATCCAGTCGGCGTATGTGCGCTGGACCGAAAACAGGAACATGGCGGAGTACCTTCGGCTCATCGCCGAACAGAAAATAGTTGTTGCTCCGCTGCATCACCCGCTCTATCCGCTCCGACGCGGCAGGCGATGCGTACGCCAAACCTGCAGGCTTCGCCGTCGGCATGCATATGATGGTGCTTTTGGAATATCCCGAGCGAGAAGGCGCCTACACTCACGTCGGTGAGAAACCGCGTTGCGGCGCTATCCGAGTACAAGCGTTGTACGCTTCGCACTTATCGGTGCAGGCGGCTTCGCAAAGGGGATGCACCTTCCGAACATGCAGCAGCTGAGCGACAAGGTTTCCTTGCGCGCGGTCGTAAGCAGGACCGGACACAACGCAGTGGCGACCGCGCGTCAGTTCGGCGCAGCTATTTCGGCGACCGACCCAGCCGAAGTACTTGGCCGACACAGCCATCGATGCCGTATTGATTGCTACGAGGCACGACTCGCATGGTAGTCGTGCTGCAGGCGCTTGCAGCGGGCAAGAGCATGTTCTGGTTGAAAAGCCCCTGACGCTGACTTGCGACGAGCGCGATGCAATTGCGGCGTTTTACAACGACGCGTCTGGATCACCAATCCTATTGACAGGTTTCAACCGACGCTTCTCTCCGCTCGCCGTAGGCTAGCCAAGCTTATCGCTGCACGAACGTCACCGCTGGTTATCAGCTATAGAATGAATGCGGGTTACATACCCCTTGACCACTGGGTGCACGGAGATGAAGGTGGGGGACGAAATCTGGGCGAAGCTTGTCACATCTACGATCTGTTCACGTTTTTCACGAGCGCGCGCGCAATCAGTCGTAGCAGAATCGATCGAGCGGCGCCTACTACTCTCCGACCGACAATTTCACCGCGACAGTCAAGTTCGATGACGGTTCAGTCGCGTCGCTCACCTATAGGTCAATGGGCGCGAAAGATTATCCGAAGGAGACAATGGAGATGTACTCTGATGGGCGGGTCATCACGCTCACTGATTACAAATCCTTACTGTAGCGGCGCGAATGTCAAGCCGCTGGTACTGTCGCAGCAGGACAAGGGACAAAAAGCCGAGCTCGAGCGTTTGCGGACGCCGTCCTGCGGGGCGGCGAATGGCCCATCCCGCTCTGGCAGCAACACAGGCAACAGACATCGCATTCGACGTAGAGCGTCAGATTAGTCCGTCGGCCGCGCGGCGACCGTAACAGATGTGCGGAATTGCGGGAGTCCTCTCATTCGAGGGGGGCACGTTCGAAGTAACGCGTGCGTTCGTAACCGCTATGCGCGACACCATGTGCCTTCGCGGACCGGATGGCGGCGGAACGTGGGTGTCGCCGGATCGGCAGAGTCGGCCTCGGGCATCGCCGGCTGTCGATCATCGATCTGTCCGCCGCGGCCGATCAGCCGATGTCGCAATGAGGACGGACACGCTCTGGATCGTTTTCAACGGCGAGATCTACAACCACGCCGAGATCCGGAACGAGCTGGTCGCGACCGGGCGCCACAGTGGAAGACCGATCACTCGGATACCGAAGATGATACTGCACGCCTTCGAGGAGTGGGGCATCGACTGTGTCCAGCGCTTTCGCGGCATGTTCGCGATCGCGCTGTGGGACGCGCGAAAGCGCGAAATGTGGCTGATTCGCGACCGCATCGGAATCAAGCCGCTCTATTACAGCGTTCATCAGGCCGGATCACATTCGCGCTCCGAGATCAAGGCGCTGCTGCAAGGACCCGGCACAGCGCCGCGCGGTCAACGAGGAGGCGCTATATCATTATCTTGTCGTTTCTACGACGCCTGCGCCGCAAACGCTGTTTCGCCGGGCATCCACAAACTTGCCGGGGGCGACGTGGCTGCGAGTCAGGGGCGACGGCACGTACACGAAGAACGTTACTGGGATGTCTGGGATCACACAACTCCGCTGCTTGGCGTGAGCGAAGAGGAAGTCGCGGAGCGGGTGCTGGCGGAGCTGCGAACCGCGGTTGCGCTGCGCAAGGTCAGCGATGTGCCGGTCGGTGTATTTCTGTCGGGCGGCATCGATTCCAGCACGAATGCCGCGCTGTTCTCCGAAGGCGAGACGGCGTCGTCAAGACGTTCTCGATCGGCTACGAGGGCAAGTACGACTCGTACAAGAACGAATTGCATTACGCGCGACAGGTGGCCGAAATCGTCGGATCGGAACATCACGAGCGACTTCTGAAGATCGATGATCTGCTGGATTTTTTGCCGACAATGATCAAGCTGCAGGACGAGCCAATCGCCGACCCCGTTTGCGTTCCGGTGTACTACGTCTCCAAGCTGGCGCGCGACAACGGCGTGGTCGTGTGCCAGGTAGGGGAGGGAGCCGACGAGCTGTTCTGGGGCTATCCGGGCTGGAAGACCATGCTGCGCATCCAGGAGTACGACGATTTGCCGGTGCCGCGATTTGTGAAGCAGGCGGGCTAAAGCGTTGAGCTGCGCGGGCCGCGCCAATGGGCCTTCCTACGAATGGCTTACGTCGCGGCGCGGAGGGCCTGCCGATTTTCTGGGGCGGCGCGGAGGCGTTCACGGAATCCGAGAAAGCGGAGCTTCTATCCGAGCGCGTCACGAGCACTCGGGCCGATGACGTCATGGGATGCGCTAAGCCGATTCGTGAGCGCTTCGAGGAGAAGGCGTGGGAGAATCGCATCTGAACTGGATGTCCTACGTCGACCTGAATCTGCGGCTGCCGGAGCTGCTGCTCATGCGCGTGGACAAGATGGCCATGGGCGTGAGTCTCGAGGGCCGGGTGCCGTTCCTCGACCATAAGTTCGTGGAGCTCGCAATGAGCATTCCGTCCGCGATGAAGACTAGGAACGGAACGCTCAAGCACATTCTGAAAAAAGCTGTCCGAGGCGTCATTCCGGACGAACTGATCGACCGGAAGAAGCAGGGCTTCGGCGTGCCGATCTATGAGTGGTTCTTCGACCGCCTCGGTGACACGACACGAAAGGAGTTGCGAGAATTCGCGGCGCGACTGACTTTCTAAAGCCGAAGCGGTTGAGCAGACTGCTAGCGTCAGGCCGGGGGCCACAGATCTGGTACCTGCTGAATTTTGCGTTGTGGTGGAAGGAGTTCGTGGCTTGACGTCTCCGACGACCAGTCGAGGCCACTACGCCCGTTGGCTCCGCAACGTTCTGGTCGTTTTGGACTCGGGTTACGCAAGGCGGCCTCGCGCGCGAAGTATATCGGAACTCTCGGAGTGTTCAGCACTCGATCGTCCTGATTGTCGCGGGCCTAGTCACCTCCGTGCTAAGTGCAAGCTCCTTGGACCGGAAGGCCGCGGCATTCTTCGCGGTCGCGTACGGCAGCCTCGGCACTATGCATCCAATTCGGCAACTTGGGGGCTCCACGCGTCGAACACATATATCGTCGCAAGAGACAAATCAGTAGTCTGCGGGCACTCGCCGCTAATTAACTCGCTGGTCGTGAGCCTCTGGCCGGCCTCGTTGTTTTCGTGCTGGTGACCTTGGAATGGATATTCTCCCCCGACGTTGCTGCCTATTCCCCTCGGTATGCAATGTGACTGTTAGGGGCATTTCGGTCCCTTTCGGGCTTGCCTATCTCTTGCTTCAAAACCTTACTCATTGGCACAGGGCGCATAAGGAAATACAATACGTCGAAATCGCACTTAGAGGCGGCGGCGTCGCTGCCCTTTTTCTACTTGTAGCCTTTCGCGCGGTGACGCCAGCATCCGTGTTCGCGATCACTTTAGTAGCCAGTGTAATTGGGTGCATTGCAATTGCACGGATCTTTGCGTTCGTAAATTGGCGTACGTGTTCGACCAGACCCAGCATTGATAAGGCGGCGCGCTCCGATACGGTGCCAAAGCGTACGCATCCGCTCTCTTCGCATATGTGACACTCCGCTTCGACTTATTAATGGTCCAGCACTATCTGGGGAGTGTACAGACGGGATATTACTCCATCGCCGCGTCGTATGGCGAGCTAGTCTACATGCTGCCAACGGTCGTAGGAACCATTCTGTTTCCCCGCTTAACGGCTTTGCCGACGGACGAAGCACGATGGCAGCTAACACGCCGGGCGCTGACGGGACTTGGGGCGTTAATGCTCTTTGGCGTGAGTGTGGCAGCAGTTTGTGCCCCTTTCGTTGTCCGTATTTTATACGGACGTCAGTTTCTACCAGCGATTCCGGCAGTAGTCTGGTTAATGCCGGGTCTTGCGTGCTTGTCGGTTAACATCGTCTTTATGAACTACTTCGGGTCGATTGGCATGCCTCCCATTGCGGTTTTATCGCCCGCTCTCGCGGGGGATTGCCCAATATCGCACTTAATACTGTGCTTATACCGCGAATGGGCATCGTGGGCGCCTCCGCGTCGTCCCAGTGTAGCGTATGCCCTGATGCTCGTTTGTAGTAGCGTTTTGTCGGCACCCGCCGTCGTCGGCATGAACGGTTCGTCCGCTGAGCAATGCGCTAGCGGCCATATACGCGTAGATCTCCACCTAGATGAGCGGCCATTCGAGTCCGGACGCAATATGTTGCGTCGGAACGCAACTCAACAAAGTATGTCGTCGACAACCTCAACATTCTGCGCAATGCTGCCTCACTCTATGTCACCTGTCCACCATTTACCTCTCGGTTTCGAGAATCAGTGCAGCGGTGCGGCCGCGACTCGCAGCATCGCGGGGTATCTAGTAAATGAATAAGCATGACGACACGCGCGCAGTTTGGGGCGCTAGTCCAGCGGGCTGGACATTCGCAGACGGCGCCGAACCGGGCACACGCGAATTTTTTGAACGTGTGATACAAAAGCGTTCCACGTACGGCAGCCTGGCTGTCTGAAATTGTCCCGTTTCTCAGTTTTAGGGGAAAGCGAGTGCTTGAACTCGGATGTGGTGCAGGATACGATGCTTTTGCGTTGTGCGGGCCGGCGCTCATTATACAGGCATAGATATACGCCGGAGAATGTCTATCGAACTCGCAGCCACTTGAAGCTCTTCGGCTACGAACCGTCCATTCAAGAAGGCGACGCGGAAAAGCTTCCTTCGAGGACGCTTCGTTCGACGTGGTCTACTCGAATGGCGTGTTGCATCATCGCCAGATATCGGCGAGCTTTCAAGAGGCCAATCGTGTCCTGAGGAAGTCGGGCGAGTTCTGGGTGATACTCTATCACAAGAACTCGATATTCTACCGCATCTCATTGGCACTCGTTGGCCATTTCATGCACTTCGGATTCTTTCGCCGCACGTTGAAGGAACGACTTGCCATGATCGAATTCACTACCAGCGATAAGCTGCCTTTGGTGAATGTATATTCGCGACGCGATGTTGCCGCGGCGCTGCAACATGCCGGATTTGCTGTCGCCGAAATGTGGGTGCGCAAATTGGTTGCTGAAGACCTGCCCGGTGTGCCACTGATTCGTCTATTATATCGATTTATACCGCAGCGAGCTCTCGATGCCCTTGGACGTCGTTGGGGTTGGTACGTAATTGCAAGGGCGATTAAACCGTGACCTATGGCCCCTTGATCTCGGTCATCAAAGGTGTCACCCCGGACGCGCCCGGAGAGCCCGGCGAAACCGTCGTATCATTCGATGAGCTGAAGCGGTGGGTGGTGCGCCTTGAATTGCACCATTTTCGGGAGCATGAGGCTGCGCGGCTGGTAACGTACCGCGCGTGTGCATTAGCCAAGCCGTTGGTCACTGGTATTCTTGTACGTTGCCTCGCGCGGGGCGCGGCTTGGATCGAAGACCAATTTGGCGTCCGCCAACCCATTACCAAAGTGACGCTGGCGCAATCCGCGTGGCGCTTTGGTCAGGATCTCGCTGGGCGGCGGAACATCCTCCGCGCGGTAATGCGCGATTTGGCAAATCTTGAGTGTGAAACACCTACGAAAGCTTCGTTGGATCTCACCGGTGCGCCTGTATACCTTAGGACTGACTTGTGGTTCGGCATTGCTGCCGGCGGTTCAATTGGACATATCGCAGGGGTTCTCAACAATCTGCATTGCTTCGCCGGCAGTCCGATATTGCTCACGACTGACATAATTGCGACGGTTCGGGAAGATGTTGAAGCTCATCTTGTTCTTCCGGGCCCCCACTTTGGGACTTTCGCGACCTCCCAGCCGTCGCTTTCAGCAAAGCATTTAACGCGGCAGCCAATCGTATTCTTGTCGGCCGTCGCTTCGCATCTATCTATCAGCGTTATAGCACATATAACTACTCGGGCGTCGAGCTAGCGCAGCGATTCGGGATACCGTTCGTTCTTGAATACAACGGATCAGAAATATGGGTCGGGCGCCATTGGGGGGTTCCCCTGCGATACGAAGCCCTCGCCGAACGCACTGAACTACTCAATCTTCGCGCTGCCTCACTGATTGTGGCGGTAAGTAATACTATAGCGGATGAGTTAGTCCGCGCGGGATTCCGAAACAGAAGATTCTCGTGAACTCAAACGGTGTCGACACGAAGTGTACTCACCTCTTGTCGACGGTAGCAAAGTTTGCGACAGCCTTGGCTTGGCAGGCGCCGTTGTCATCGGTTTCATTGGGACTTTTGGTCCGTGGCATGGCGCGGAGGTTCTAGCGGAGGCGTTCAAGTTACTCTTGGAGATCCGACCGGAATTGTATGGGCAGGTCAAAATGTTAATGATCGGAGACGGCCTTCGCCTGGAGGCGACGCGCGCAATACTTGAGAAGGATGGCCTAATATCGCAGACTGTATTCACGGGTCGCGTTCCTCAGAGCGATGGATCCAAATACCTAGCTGCCTGCAATATTCTCGCTGCGCCGCATGTTCCGAATCCAAGAAAGGTACTCCGTTCTTCGGTTCGCCGACCAAGCTATTCGAGTACATGGCCATGCAGCGACCAATTGTCGCATCTGCGCTTGATCAGATCGCGGAAATCCTGCGAGACGGCGAGACGGCGGTAATGGTGAAACCGGGTGATCCAGCGGATCTGGCGCGCGGCCTCTTGCGGATAGTTGACGATCCTGATCTAGGGGTGCGGATTGCTGCGGGTGCACGAGCCGACGCGGTTGCCAAATCATACTTGGCGTGGTCACACCGGACGAATCGTCGACGCTCTTCGCGATTTATGTCGGTGAGCTTATCCGGCTACGTTCGGCGTGCGATGACGATGCCGCCCCACGTCGCCATAGCTAAAGCGGTTGGGGTGCTTCGAAGACGCGTGGATCTTTCCGTGCGAAGCGAAAAGATATGCGTGCGGCGAGTTTTAGGCGGCTTTCCGACAGTCGATGTGCCCTCGGTTCATACTTCCCCATCGTCCCGACAGAAGTTCTCGGCGGCCGGTATGAAGAGATTGCTGCGGTTGCGGACCAGTATCTAGCGCATCGGTTCGACGTTCTTGGTTCCGGCTGGGTGAACGTTAGGCACGGAATGCTGTGCGCAGGGCTGGGTGGGGTGCGATTTGCGCCACCATCGCTTCCGCTTCCGGATCCAGATGGAGCGTGGCTGGCGATGCAGGTGACTGCGCCAAACCTCTCAGAGTGTACTCGGCTCTGGCGAATGATCGACGGCGACTATGCGGCGATCGATTGGCAGCGAGATGTAAAGAGCGGTTACCGATGGTCAGCGCGACTCTGGTCGCCGGATATTACCTATGGGACCGTTCGAGGTGCAGACGTTAAAGTGCCTTGGGAGCTTGCGCGGTTTCAGCACCTGCCACAACTCGGTATTGCCTACGCATGCGCGTCCGCTGGAGCGCCAGGGTTCCGCGCGCCCATCGAGTACGCACGAGAGTTCCGCAATCAGCTACTCGATTTTCTCGCTACTAATCCGCGCCGGTTCGGTGTAAACTGGTCGTCGACGATGGACGTCGCCATCCGGGTCGCGAACATTCTGATCGCATATGACATTTTCGTGAAATGCGGCGCAAGTATCGATGATGCGTTTGGCGCAATCGTGAACCGAAGTATTGTCGAGCATGGCGAGCATATTGTGCAGTTTCTGGAGTGGAACCCGGATCTTCGTGGAAATCACTACCTCGCGAACCTTGCGGGCCTGCTGTATGCTGCGGTGTATCTACCGTCATCGGGAGTCACCGATGGCTGGCTAGCGTTTGCGGTACGAGAGATGTTTGCGGAGATTCGGCTCCAGTTCAATGCCGATGGGTCAAACTTCGAGGGGTCCACCGCATATCACCGTCTCTCTGCGGAAATCGTAGCGTATTCGATCGCACTCATGGAGAACATTCCGCGCGATCGTCTAGCACGTATTTTCGAAGGGGTTTATGACCCACCGCGCCTCAGGGGACCGGCCAAGCTCACCCGTTCCTCGCTCGGCCTTGACCGCAACGAGGAAGGCCGACAGCGACTCGTGCCGTCGTGGATCTATCCTTTGCTTCGCCACATGGCCGAATTTTCGGGTGATACGGTCAAGCCTAGTGGCGGAATCGTGCTTTTCGGCGATAACGACAGCGGTCGTTTCGTGAAGCTGCATCCTCTGTTCGCGCGGCGCACCGTTAGCGAGGCTGTTTCGCGCTACGCGAATCTCGACCGCGAAACGATTGCTGTTCACGGTGATGTGTATTGGGATGAGGACCACCAAGACCCGTCTCAGCTCATGGGAATGGTCGCCGCACAGAGTGGCGATGACTCCTTGATGAGAGCAGCTCCTGGCGGCGACTTTGAGTATGAGCTGTTCGCTTCGCCGAGGCGCACGCTTAGCAAAACGCCGGACGCGGAGGTGACGTGCTGCGATTCCCCAATCGGGGTTATTGGTAGCACGATAATCGACGCCGTGAGCGTGCACGGCACGGACACCGTGACCGTATGGCGTGCATGGAGTGATGAGGAGTCATCACATCGACAGTCACTGTGTTGGGACCTGGCATGTCGCGCGTATCCGGATTTTGGTCTGTACATCTTCAAGTCGGCTCGGATTTACCTTGCCATCCGTTGCGGGCAGGTCGGCCAGAATGGGTGGGGCGGCCATACACACAATGATCAACTCGGGTTCGAACTGGTCGTGGATGGAAGCGACGTATTCACCGATCCGGGTACGTATCTGTACAGCCCATTTCCCGAAGTCCGGAACGAATATAGATCTGTTACCGCACACAATACGCCTTGGCCGATGGAATTTGAGCCAGCGGCCCTCACTACCGGGCTGTTCAAATTGGGAGACGCGCAGCGGGGCTACTGCAGGCACTGGTCCCTTGGCCACTTCATCGGTCACTTCGCCGCGCATGGCGTGAGTGTCTTTCGCGACATCGAAGTACTGGACCATGCCATAGTCGTGCGCGATTCCTCGAGTGTGCCGCGCATCCAGGCGGCCAATCGGCGGAAGCCTCCTTATGCTCCGGGTTACGGCATGGTGCTCAAATGAGCGCCGCCAAGGTTCGCCCGACGATCCTAATGCCCGTATACAATGGGATCGAGTACGACGGCCGCGTGCGAAGAGCAGCGGAAGCGCTCTCCCAGGACAATGATGTTATCGTCGTCAGTCTCGCGACAGGGAATGTCTTCTCCCCGTCCGGATATCGGGTCGAGGCCGTGAGTGTTCCGTCAGCGGCCAGGATCAAACTACGTCCGCATGTGGCTTTCTGGGTCGCGGTCCTGGTAAGAGCGATGCGTTTGCGTCCCGATGCAGTACATGCACACGACTTCTTTCTTGCCGCGCCCGGCTGGCTTGCCGCTCGGCTAACGGGCGCGCGCTTTATATATGATGCGCACGAGCTGATTATTCCGTCACCCGGCGTGAAGATGAGCGCTCGCGACAAGTTTTGGTATTGGCTGGAAAGTTGGGCAGTCCGGCGGGCAAATGTCGTTATCTCCGCCAATATTGAGCGCGCTACTCTGATGAAGTCGCATTACGTACTTCATACGACACCGACTGTGGTGCGAAACATACCGCCTGACCTGGCGCGTTCGATTGCTCGGCAAACGTTGACGGTGGAGGAGGGCGGCTCCTCCGCAGCTTTAGTGCGTCTCGTTTATCAGGGTGACGTATCGCTCGAGCGCGGGGTGGGCCGGTTCGTCGAGGCTGTTGCGCAGTTGGGGCCGCAGTATGAGTTGACCATCGTAGGGCCCGGTCCAGATTCGGCCGCCGTTGCTGCGATGATCGTCAAGCTCGGTGTTGGAGATCGTGTCCGTGTTGTTGGCCGCGTTCCCGCTGCGGAATTGCCTGCTATCATGCGTGCGGCGGATCTCGGCGTCATTTGCTATCCAGATAGGGGCTGGAATAACATATATTGCGCGCCGAACAAGCTGTATGAGTATGCCCAAGTTGGGCTCCCAATGGTAGCGACTGCGAACCCCGTGCTTCGCTCTGTATTCGACACCTATCGCATAGGATATTCGGGAGACGATGTGGTCGAGACCATTCGGGCGGCCGCCAGGGATCGAGCAACGCTTGCGGGCAATCTTCATAGATTTCTCGCAGAAAATCGATGGGAAAACGAATCATCTACGCTTCGTGACGTGTACAGGCGGTTGCTCGCAGTACCAGATAGCGAGGATTACGGCGCGTGAGAGTTGGACTGAATCTCCTCTACCTAATTCCGAAAATCGTGGGTGGAACCGAGACCTACGCGCGAGAACTCATTGGCGCGCTCGCGCGGGCGAATGAAGATCATGAGTATGTGCTATTTGTTAACGAGGAATCTCGGCACGAGGCGTTTAGTCCAGCGGGGCACGTGACCCGCGTCGTCTGTCCCGTTGCAGCCTCGTCCCGGAGAGCACGTTATCTCTGGGAGCAGACGAAGCTCCCTCAAGTGTTGGCTGCGGCCCGCATCGACGTACTCCATTCCTTAGGTTACGTCGGTCCTCTCAAAGCAGGACGTAGCCATGTGGTGACGATACACGACGCAAACTTCATGCAGCGGGACGTACGAATGAGCATCGGTCGAAGGGTCACCCTGGGAATTACGACGCTTGGTGTCTCGCGTATGGCTGACCGTATAATCACAATGTCGAAGTTCAGTCGCAGGGAGCTCATTCAACGGCTTCGGCTTGATCCGAGCAAGGTTACCGTGACCTATTTGGCGCCTCTGTCCAATTTGGCGACTGCGCGTAGGCCGATTGATCCCAGCCCGAACGTACCGTATGTGATCGCGTTCGCCGGGCCGAGTGTTCACAAGAACATCCCGCGTCTCATAATGGCGTTCGCTACGGTCGCCGCTTCGGTCCCGCACAGACTTCGAATTGTGGGCTCACTGCCAGCTGACGGGACGGTCGAGTCGGCGATTTCGCATTCCGGACTGGCGTCGCGCGTCGACTTGGTTGGATACATCGACGAATCCGCCATGCGGAGCGATCTCGCGAACGCTACTGCACTTGCGTTTCCTTCATTGTACGAGGGATTTGGATTGCCTGTAGTTGACGCGCAGTTTCTCGGGGTTCCGGTCCTCTGTGGAGCGAGTGGCTCGCTCGGAGAGATCGCCGGGGCCGGTGCTCTGAAATTCAACCCGCGATCTGTACACGAAATCGGAGACGCACTGCGGCGAGTCCTGCTAGATCAGGATCTTCGACACCATCTTGTGGCGACTGGCTTCACAAACGTCGCGAGGTTCTCTTGGGATCGGACGGCCCAGGAAACACTTGCAACCTACACGGAAGCCTATCGCGGGCGCCGAAGTGGCGTGGCGTGATACCTTCACTTGGGACACCGCTCGTCATCGTAGTTTTGCTACTTCTTGCCGCCAACGTGATTGTGCCGCTTCGGGTCGGGTACAAACAGGCACGACAACCAGGTGGGATCAGAGTCGATCACATCGTTCTGTTTTCATTCGGATTCCTCTTCTACGGGCTCACTCCGATTGTGCTCGGCCTCGCGAGGATCGGTGCATCAAACTTCGCCTTGGGCGTATGGTACGCTTACTTCGATCGCACCGTCGACCTGGAGCAGATAGCCAAGTACTTGGCGTCGATGCTTCTATTCTACGCTTCTTTTGTCGGCGCGAGCTACGCGGTGCAAGCGCATAAACATGCTCGTAGAGTCGCCGCCATAGACATTGACATCGGGGCTCTAAGCTTGTTCTGGCCCGGTGCGGTTGCCTTTGGGGCAGTATATGTGTGGACGGTTCGAACATCGCTCTTTCGAGGCTACACCGCGTATGCGCAGTTCTACACAGCGGGCGGAACTCTCTCTGCTGTAACGCTGATCCTACTCAGCTTCATATTGTTACGACTGTCTTTCGCTCAAGGGCTTCCCAGGGGGAGCGAACGGGCTGGCGCGATGCGGTTGTATACAGTCATATTCGGCGTGTTTGCGTTAGTGCTCCTCTCGTTGGGCGGCCGCCTTTATGTTGTGACGTCTGTAATGATGGTGTTGACGTATTTCACAGTATACCGAAGTGTTTTGCCTTACAAGCGTGTCATTCTGCTTTTCTCAATCGGCGTGGCGGCTGTCGGCGCGATTGGTGTGATTCGGCTCGGGACCGGGGGATTGTCACCCGTAGCTTTGGCGGAAAATATATTCGGCGAGCCGCTTTTTACCAGTTTCTCTCTGCTCAATTTCCTCGGACAAAATCGGTTTGAGTTGGTGAACGTTCCTCGCTTTCTAACCGGAGATTTGCTCAATTTAGTCCCATCGTTTCTATTTCCGAATAAGAGTTTGTATCTGCCTGATCCGAGCAGGTTCGGTTACGTTGTTTACGCTCCGCTGGGGGCGCTGCACATGTTTTTTTCCTTCATGATTAACTTCGGCTTGGTCGGATCAATGGTGGTTCTGGGCGCGCTCGGAGGGTGGCTTTCGTGGGTCCGTAGCGTGTCTACGCCACTCATGCGCGTGATTTATTCCATGGTAAGCGGATGCTTGGCGTTTACCTTTTTTCGAGATCCATTCTCTGTCTCACTTGTCAAGAATATGTTGGAGTTTTCCGTTGTTGTTCCTGCCTTGATCACGCTGGCGTCTCACGTCGTATCCACCGTGTCAGAAAGCAAGGCGCCTACAAGTCGCCTGGTTTCCGGTGGCGACCCATCTTCTCGATGACTCCTGGACGTAACAATGCAACTTGATCGCGACCGCGACACGATCCTATCTGGTCCAGAAGTCAGTGCGGGGGAATCGGTCATGTCGTCGAGCCGTCCCGTGCGCCTAGAGCGTATCTGGCAGATGCGTCGGCGAGCACTGGCGCTTCCTAGGAGCTGTTGCACTGATCGGTCTTGTCATCGGCGCAACGCCGGGCCTGTTACGTCACCGGCTTTACACATCGGAGTCGTCGTTCGCTTCGCAGGCCAGGAGTGCCAACGCGGTCAGTGCTCTTGCCGCTCAGTTCGGCGTGCAGGCTGAGGAGACCCGGTGCAGTCACCGAGCTTCTACGCCGATTTGGTGACGACTCGGGCAATCTTAGATCCTATGCTGAATAGAAGCTTTCCTGGAATGCCCCGGGGAGTTTCCAGCGCTCGCCGGATATTTGGTTCCGAGAGAAGATAATTTGGGCAAGCGGTACACCAAGGCGTTCGATCGACTCAAGTCAGCAATACATGTGACTGTCAATACCGCCAGCAAGCGTTGTTACCCTGAACGTTACGACCGACAGCCCTGTTCTCTCGCAATCTCTCGGGTCTGCGCTCTTGGACGGCGTGAATGCATTCAACTTACGCAGACGCCAGGAACGTGCAGCTCAGGACAAGGAGTTTGCGGAACAACGGCTCGCGGAAGCTGGCGCGGACGTCCGGGCAGCTGAGGATAGATTGGCTGACTTTCTCGAGGAGAATCGCTCTCGGTTGGCGCCTCGGTTAACCATCGACGAGGACCGTCTCAGGCGGGACATCGCATCTCGGCAGCAGCTTTATACAACGTTGATTCAAGACTACCAGAGCGCGAGACTTGATGAACTTCGCAGCGATCCGGCTATCTCTGTGATAGATCCGCCTGAACTGCCGTACGTCGGAGACTCGCGGGGCACGGTCGCCGGTGGCTCGAATCGGATTGTTACTTTGGGATCGTGCTCGGACGGGATTTCTGTACGTACGTGACTACGTAAGCATTCTGCGTCTACGCAGGGACTGAGGGTGACCGAAAACAAAACCGGAATCGGTTGTATTAATTGATTGTTGGAATTGTTCCGGCCTCGTAGACCAATCGGGGCATGTAGCCATCGAAACAACGGCGCTTTTGGGCTAGTGATCGGGTAAATGCAGGACGAGGCCAAGGCTGGCGCTCGCATTCGTCTCGCGCTGAAGCGTTGCTCCACGCCTCCCCTCTGTCAACGCCGCGCCGTACGTGAGATCTGCAATCCGTCCAAATCGATGCCGCTCGTAGCCGGCAGTTGCGAACAGGTGGGATGAGTAAAATATCGGAGTCCCATTCGACAAGAGCGGCGCCGCATTGTCCTGCGTGATCCGCTGCAGGTACCACGTTGACATTCCGCTTGGCGAATAACTGTCCCACGCGATCTGCGCACCTGCCGGCGACCCAACGCCGATATCCGCACCGAGTAGTTGGCCGTCTTGCAGTGTGGCCTTGGCGCAGAACGCCGTGCACATATACCAAGCCTTCAGCGCGATACCGCGCCAGCGTCGGCGCCGATCCGTCGATATACTCCGCACGCAATGCGCTGAACTTCGTATCGCTTCTTCAGAAACGTCTTTCTAAACCCCACCATCGCGATTCGCGAATGATCCGGCTCCGATTCGAGATCGCGTATATCCGCGTTATGATCCTCGTGCCCGTACTCGGCATACATCTCGAATCCACTGTGCGGTAGCACCCATCGACCAAACAGCGACGCAAGCTGATTCTTCAGCGCGTCCTCGTCTCCGGCACCAGCAAAGCGCGATCCCCGTCGGAAGCGAGCTCTTCAGCAACCCCTCGAACGGCGATTCGCAGCTCACTCGACCCAATGTGCCCCGTCCACGCCTGATGGAAGAACCTCGCAGCGCCAAGCTCCAATCCCGGAATCGGCGCTGGTGAAAACGTGACCACCAGCCCCGACATGAAGCGCTTGGTCCCAGGATAGTTCACGTTCGTGAAAGTGTCGGGCCCCACCACCGGCGAGAAATTCGATTGACTTTCGATACCGTATTCCACATGTGCCTGGACCTTTCCAATTCCAATGTTCGTCGGGCGCTCGGTGCCGATAAACACGTTTGGAATCCCCGCCGCGTTGTTGCCGAGGATCACTGGAAATACCGTGGCTGGCCCCCAATATTGATTCGCTGTGCTGATTCCTGCACTCACGCCAAACCAGTCGATACGCAGTGTGCTCTGACCCCAGTCGAAGCGCGAATACGGTCCGTTGCCAAATCGCTGCGGAAGATCGACCGTGGTCGGGAAATCGCCATTCGCGAACGCTGCCGTTGCCCGTCTGTCCGTTCGGCTGCAACGTGAACGATGTATTCTCCGCACGAAACACAATCGGATCGAGCACCAGTGAAACCGGCCCCCACGCAGCCGCCACTCCGCCCGACACCGACGTCGTGAGCCCGCGTCCCGCCCACACTGCGCCGTCGTTGCTTCCCCACGGAAACGCGCTGTTGAACCCAGCGTTCGCAGTCAATGGCAAGACGGAGAAATGATGCGCGCTGTCGCGAGCGGAACATCCAGCTGCTCTTCCACGGATGCGAGCCATTAACCTTTGACAAAGAATCCACTTCAGCAGCGGAGAAGGGACGAAGCCCCCAGGCGCCGAGCGGCACTTTTCCCATGCTCTGTAGGTAGCGCAGATAATTGTCGAGCTCGCTCCCAGCCGCGACGCCTCCCCGCGCTCCAGTTACGCTCGCTTCACTCTGTGCGGAAGCTGTTGATGCGATCGCGAGCAGCGTCGCGGCGGTAGTCAGCACGACGCGGATGGTGTTGCGAGAGACCTTTGGGAAGTAGATTGGCATCGGTGACGCAAATGAAACGAACGGAGCTGCCCGAACGACCGGAGTCGAATCGCTCGGCCCAATGTAATCGCTACGATCGGGGGCCGCACACGCGCTGGCTCAATGCGGCGGCCGTTATCTCGGTTGCGTTCGTCACGATTGCTCCTGTAGCTCGCGCTCAGGTCGCTCAACCGCGTCAGAGCGGTCCTGCCCCGATCGGACCCATCACCTACCCGACGTCGGACGCGAGCGACCGCATTCGTCTCGCGCAGCTCGCTGGTGACACATCGCACCTCGGTTCGTATCTGCTGCGCTCGCCGTCCACGATTCTGTTCGGCGACACCGCGATATACGTCCCGTCTCAGATCGCTGAAATGGCTCGCTCCCGACATCCACGCCGTCGTCAACAGCGCTATACCATTCTCGCCGAACGAGGGCGGACTGTGGGCTGGTCGCGCGTCTCGGAATGCGGCTCACAGGCGGTGCAGAGATGACAGCGGGGAATTGGCGCGCTGTGATTGCGCCCGAGTTCTGGATCGATGCCAACGCTCGTTTTGATCGCATCTCCAACAAGGGATACGTCTACTACGTGACGCCTCCGTTCCCGGAGTCGCGCTACGGAAACGGCTTCGCCAACCCGTGGTACGCGAGCCAGTACTCGGCGGATCTGCCATGGCGATTTGGCAAGTGCTCCATGGGCGGTTGATTCCTGGCCAATCCGGGCATCTGGTACAACAGCGGACCGGTCGAGTTCGGCGCGACTACCGAGAACATGTGGTGGGGCCCAGGCATCCAGAACGCGATCGTCATGAGCGACAACGCTGCAGGGATCCCGAGGCTCGAGATGCGCACGCCGCGGCCGTGGAATACGCGGATCGGAAGCTTCGAGGCGCGGTGGTTCGTGGGCGCTCTTTCGGAGTCGCAGTACTTCGACACGACCAAGGCGAACGACGTGCGCTCTATTGCTGCTGCAGCGGTGACCTGGCAGCCGATCTTTCAGCCTGCGCTCACTCTGGGTGTGACCCGCGCGGTATACGCGACGTCAAGTGGATACGGCAATGTGCCGTTCCGATGGCTCGACGTCTTCGCGACCACGGGTCCGCAAAGGGAGTCGGCGCCATCGGGTGCGCGCCCAAGTGCAGGGGGACGCGATCAGCTGTTTTCATTGTTCGCACGCTGGGTGTTCCCCGATGATGGCTTCGAGGCGTACACGGAGTGGGCTCGCCATGAGCTCCCGGCGTCGCTTCACGATTTCGTCATCGATCCAACCCATTCGCACGGATACACCCTCGGGCTTCAGTACCGGCGACCGGGCCCGGTGAATGAGCCGACGTTCCGGCTGCAGGGCGAAGTTACGACGCTCGAGCAGAGCGGCGACTTCAAGGATCGCCCTGTCGGCGTCTTCTACACCAGCCCCACGGTGATCCAGGGATACACTCAGCTGGGTCTACCGATCGGAGCTTCGTTTGGCCCGGGCGGCTCCAGTCAGTGGCTCGCGCTCGACCGGGTTTGGCCGCAGGCCTCTTTGGGTTTAACATTCAACCGCATCCGGTGGAACGAGGATGTCAGAAGCAACTACAGCTGGCCTTCGTATCTGGGTGACTGCAACCATGACGTGTCGATAATCCCGGGGATTCGCGGGGGACATAATTTGGGCGGCGGCTATCTATCCGGCGCGGTGATGTTCGGAGACCGGCTCAACTACGATTTTCAGAACATCTCTGGCTGCACCGGGCCAGCGAAGCTGGACGTTCACAACACCACGGTTTCCATTTCGTTTTCGCCTTTCAAGTGAGATTTCCACCTGCTGCCTGCTGTAACTGGCAGGATACTTGCGCCGCCTCCCGTTCAAGGATGTCTGGTCGTCCCGTTCGATCCACATCGCCCGATCTGCATGACACCTGATTTGTCATCCGAGCCTTCGCAGCACCTGAGGCTTTTTTCTTTACCAAAAACTGCTCCGAGCCGCCGGCCACTAAGTGCCACTGCCGAATGGCCGGCGCGCGTGCTTCGTCAGCGGCGCCCCGTCGCTGTCCGCCGGCACGCGGTCCGACTCATCAAGCGACTCCTGGTGCTCGGCTTTGCCGACGTCTCAGCTGTCCTGCTGATCCAGTCGATCGTCTGGGCTCTCGCGCGCTCGGCGAGCTTCCCATTCGTCGACGGAATCCCCACACCTTTCGGTCCAGCGCCAGCGGTCGTTCTGCTCGCGAGTCTGCTCGTCACCGGCAATTATTTCCGCGGCGTGCATCTCTACCAGGCGGCCCGTCTTGCAGCTGCCTCTGGCGTCGCCGCAGCGGTGTTCCTGTGGCCGCTCGTGGCAGTGCAGGGGCCGATGGTGGCCCTGCAGCTGTTCGTCGCCGTAGCGGCGGTACTGTGGCTCATACTGGCCGCCGAGCGACGGCTCACACAGTGGTTTCTCCGCGAGATCTGGCCCGGTCCAAACGGCGCGACACCCGCGATTATAGTGGACCGAGCGGACGCCGAGCAGTGGAATTTCGACCAGATGACCACCGAGTTCGGCGGGGACTACAAGCCCATCGCAACGCTGACCCTCGCGCGGGAAGGAAAACAGCGCGATGCGCTTACCAGGCTCGCGCACGCGATAAGCACCGAAGGCGCCGAGGCCGTCATCGTCGCTTCGCACCTCGATGAAGAGCAGGTAAGGGAAGTACTGGATATCAGCTTGTCAGCGGGCTGCGAATTTCTCTATCCCGCACGGTCGGTGCAGATAGCCGGCCGCAGACCGCTGCTTGTTTGGCACCAGGACGAGCCGTTCTTCGAGCTTGGCGCTCCGCTACTGAAGGCGCAGGCGCTGGTGCTCAAGCGGGCGGTGGACGTAGTAGGAGCGATTGTCGCGGTGGTGATTCTGGCCCCGGTGATGGTGGCCGTTGCAGCGCTGATCCGGCTGGATTCACCGGGCCCGGTGTTTTTCTGGCAGGACCGCGCTGGCCTGGGCGGCAAGCGGTTCAGAATGCTCAAGTTCCGGACGATGCGTGTGGGCGCCGACGAGGAGAAGGACCAGCTCGCGCATCTGAATCACACCGGGGATCCCCGGCTCTTCAAGATCCCGAATGACCCCCGCGTAACGCACTTCGGAGCATGGCTCCGACGCTGGAGCATCGACGAGCTGCCGCAGTGCTGGAATGTGCTGATAGGCGACATGTCGCTGGTGGGACCTCGGCCGTTTTTCGAATCGGACCTCGAGTCCTACGAGGATCATCACTTCCGCCGTCTGGATGCCAAGCCCGGTATAACAGGCCTCTGGCAGGTGAATGGCCGCAGCGACGTCGTGGACTTCGAGGAGGTCGTTCGCTACGACCGCGAATACATCGAGCACTGGTCTTTGCCGCTGGATTTCAAAATCATGTGCAAGACGATCCCCGTGCTCTTCAGCCGTAGCGGCGCTTACTAGCGCGCCGGCCGCCAACAAGTGGCGCAGAATTGGGTGGTCACACGACGGAAACGTTTGTTTCTACATCTGACAGACGCTCTCCTCTGGCCACTGACGCTGCGCGGCCGACCCCGCCAATCCCAAGCTGCAGCGTCTCCTCGCAAGATTCTGGTACTCGAGTTCTGGCATCTCGGTGATGCAGTGCTTGCGGAGCCATTGCTGCGGGTTCTTCGGCAACGTTTTCCGGCTGCCGAGCTGACGCTGCTGTGCAAGGAGGGTACACGCGTGCTGCTCGAGCCCTCTGGAGTCGTTGATCGCTTTATCGTCGCGGACATCCCATGGACCTCGTTCTCAGGCAAGTACTCCCCCGGTCGCTATCGCAGCGCGGATTTCTACGGACTGATGCGACGCCTTCGCGCCGAGCGTTTTGACCTGACGCTGGACGCCCGGATGGATGTGCGATCGAATTTGCTCACATGGGCGATCGGTGCGAGGAGGCGGATCGGCTTCGACGCTCCAGGAGGCCGCGCGCTGCTTACGGATCGCCTACCGCCGCCGACCGAAAGGTCGCATAAGGTGAATGACTGGCTTGCGCTGCTGGAGCCGCTGGGAGGGCCGCCGGAACTGTCTCCAGCGGTCCTGACCGTGTCGGCCACTACAGGCGCGCAGGTGCGTCAGCAGTTGGCGTCGCTTGGCGCCGACCTGCAGCGCATCATCGTTGGCGTGCATCCCTCTGCACGGCTGGCGGTGCGGCGCTGGCCGCTGGATCGCTTTCGCCGAGTCGTGGAATCGCTTGCGGCGCGAGATGATGTTCAGGTGCTTCTCATCCAGGATCCGGACGGATACGGGTCGGAGCTTGGCCGCTCACCCGGCGTGATCACGGTGCGCCCGCAACTATCGGAGCTCGCCGCGTATCTGGAGCTGTGCGACATGTTCATAGGCAATGACAGCGGTCCGGCACACATCGCCGCGGCGGTTGGCACGCCCACGATCACAATATTCGGCTCGGCGGTCTCGGAGTGGTACAGACCGCTCGGACTCGGCCATCGAGTGGTTCAGGTGGACGAGATGCCGTGCCGCCCGTGCTTCGATCACTGCACGCGGTCCGAGAACTTTTGCATCACGGGCATACCGGCCGAACGCGTGCTGCGGGAGGTGGACGCATCGCTTGCGGCCGTGGCATTGACGCGTTCTCTCGCCGTTGACTTGACCCCATTGGCCAGCGACATTCCGGCATGAAAGTATTTGTTTCCGGCGCGGCCGGATTTCTAGGAAGCCACGTAGCGGAAGCTGCGCTACATCAGGGCTCTGCTGTGGTGGGCTGTGACAATCTCATCGGCGGCGAACTCTCAAACCTGCCCGAAGGGATCGAGTACGAAACGGCCGATTGCTGCGATGTCGCAGCAATGACGCGACTCATGAAGGACTGCGACATAGTCTACCACTGTGCCGCGATCGCGACCGAGGGACTCAGCGTTTTTTCGCCAGCGCTCATCGCGCAGCATGTATACCAGAATACCGCAGCGATGCTCGCGGCCGCCGCTACCAACAAGGTGCGCCGCTTCGTCACTTGTTCCAGCATGGCGCGTTATGGTGACGGGCCCACACCGTTCACCGAGGAGCAACAGCCGCAGCCCGTCGATCCGTATGGCATCGCAAAGTATGCTGCCGAGCTTCTGGTGAAGAATGTGGCCGATACGCACGGTTTCGAATACGCGATCGCGGTACCGCATAACATCATCGGCCCGAAGCAGAAATACGACGATCCATATCGCAATGTCGCGAGCATCATGGTCAATCGCATGCTGCAGGGCAAGCAACCGATCATCTACGGTGATGGCGGTCAGAAGCGCTGCTTCTCCTTCGTGCAGGACTGCGTCGCACCGATTATGCGAATGGGGTCGAGCGACGCGGCTGCAGGCGAAACCATCAACATTGGGCCGGACGAAGAATACATTTCCGTGCTGAATCTTGCGACGCTCATTGCCGAGCTGCTCGACTTCGACCTGGATCCGATCTTCGTGCCCGATCGCCCTCGTGAGGTGCGATACGCGACCTGCTCGGCAGACAAGGCGCGCCGTCTGCTCGATTATCGCACGACGGTGTCGCTTCGAGACGGTCTCCAAAGCATCATCGACTGGGTACGCATGAACGGCACGCGACCGTTCGAGTATCACCTTCCGATCGAGATTGACTCAGCGCTGCTTCCAGAGACCTGGAAGAACCGGATGATGTGAGCGAGGTCTCGCGAGCGCTGCGTTCCCGTGTGGGGCGCAACGCGATTCTGAATCTCGCCGGATTCGGCATTCCTCTCGTCGTAGCAGTCTTCGCGCTCCCGGTGCTGACCCACGCGCTCGGGCCCGCGCGCTTTGGCATGCTCGGCGTGAGCTGGGCGTTTCTCGAGTATCTCACACTCTTCGATGTCGGGCTGGGCAAGGCGACGGTGCGTTACGTCGCCGACGCCGTCGCGCGCCAGACGAACGACATTCCCCAGATCACCGCAGTTTCGCTGAGCACGCAGATGATGCTGGGCGTGGCTGCTGCGATCGTCCTCGCGAGCTTGTCCTCGCTGCTCGCCCAACGCGCATTCCACGTCGAGCCCGGTCTTGTAGGCGAAGCTACGGCGCTCTTCGTCGTCGTCGGCGCGAACCTGCCGGTGGTGCTTGCGCTCACGACGCTGCGTGGCGTTCTGGAAGGCGCGCAGCAGTTCGTAGTGAGCAATGCGATCAAGATTCCGGCGTCTGCGGGTTCGATAGTCATACCCGCCGTACTTGCGCGTCTCGGGTACTCGCTTCCGGTGATCATGCTCTGGGTGCTCGCGTGGCGCGTCGCAGCATGCATCGCCACACTCATCGCGATCCGAATCGTCATCCCGAATTTTCGCGTCGAGCCACCCCGTGATTGGCGACGCTTGCGCGGCCTCATCAGCTTCGGCGGATGGGTCGCAGTCTCCGGCGTCGTGAGCCCGATACTGGTTTACTTCGACAGATTTGCGCTCGGCGTGCGCGTGAATCTGACAGCGGTGGGTTACTACACCGCGCCATACGAGGGAATCACGCGGGCGCTGGTGATTCCGAACAGCTTGATCAACGCGCTCTTCCCGCTGCTGACCGGTCTCGGCGTGGTCGCTGCCGCTTCGCGGATCGACAGGCTGTTCGCGTCGTCCATGCGCATGGTTCTGATCCTGATGAGTGTACCAGCGGCGATCGCATTCGTCTTCGCGCCGTTCATCCTGACTCTATGGATGGGACCGGACTACGCGATGCACGGCGCGCTCGCGCTTCGCATTCTCGCAGTTGGAGTGCTCATAAACTCTGTGGCGCACATTCCGTACACCTTTCTCGAGGCATCCGGACGGCCAGATGTGCCAGCGAAGTGTCATCTTGCGGAGCTCGCAATCCATCTCCCGGTCGCGTGGATTCTGGTTGGCCGCTGGGGCATTACCGGTGCGGCGGTAGCGTGGACGCTTCGGGTCACCCTCGACACGGTGCTGCTGCTCACGGCAGCGAACCGGATCGTGCCGGTGTCCCTCCGTGCCGTAGTTACAGGTCATCGAGAGCTAGCCACCGCGCAGTGACGACAGTAGCGATCTCCATCATTTCTACTGGTGAGCTGTCCAAGCTCGAGCCGTGTCTACGCTCGATCGCTCGGCAGAAACTTGACGGTGGCGTGCAGGTGACTGTCGTCTGCAACGGGCCGCCCGATGACACGGCGGCGGTCCGGCGGATCTACCCGGAAGCGGTAGTGAAGGTGAACGACTCCCGCATGGGGTTCGCCGAGAACCACGACGCCGCATTGTCAGCAACCGGTGCAGAGTTCTGTCTCGCGCTGAATCCGGACGTGGAGCTGAAGCCGCAGTGTCTCGAAGAAATGGTCGCAGCCATGCGCCGCCACCCGCGCGCAGGCATGATCGGACCGCTGCTGCGTTATCCTGATGGTACTGCGCAACCATCCGCGCGACGCTTTCCGCGGCTTGCGGGCACTATCGTGCGACGTACACCAATTCGTCGTTTGCTCGGTGCGAAGATGCGCAGTGCGCGTCACTATCTTCCGGACCCGACGGAAGATCGGCGCGTCGACTGGTTTCTGGGCGCGTGCCTGCTTGTGCGCACCGAGGTCTGGAGGACTCTCGGTGGGTTCGATCCTGAATTTCGTCCGCTGTACGTCGAGGACGTCGATCTTGCGTGGCGCATATGGGAGTCAGGATGGGAAGTGTGGCAGAGCCCATCCGCGGAGGCGATTCACGAGCATCAAGCCGCGACGGATAAGGTATTTTTCGATCGCCGCACCTTATGGCATCTCCGCGGCATGATGCGATTCGTCAGAAAGCATCCACGGATTCTTGTAAGTGGCAAACCGCGTGTACGATCGGTATGATTTCGTGCAGATGAGCGTCGTGCATAGCAATACGTCAATCGCATAGGCCAACATCATGAAGCTCTCTGATCTCGAGGCCGAATTCACGCGTCTTGGAAAAACGGACCCGTTCTGGGCGGTGCTTTCCAATCCCGGCACAGAAGGCGGCAAGTGGGACCGGACGGAGTTCTTTCGCACGGGCGAGAAGGATGTGCAGCAATCGCTGCACGAACTCGCGGAGCTGGGCATCGGGGTGGCGCGCGGCAAGGCAATGGACTTTGGTTGCGGCGTCGGTCGTCTCACGCAACCGCTGGCGCGGGAGTTCGACGAGGCGGTAGGCGTCGACATCGCGAGCTCGATGATCGACATCGCGAGCGATCTGGCGTCGGCTCTTCCCAATTGCAAATTCGTCGTGAACACGCGCGACGATCTATCGCAATTCCCGACCTCGAGCTTCGACTTCATCTACAGTCATATCGTGTTTCAGCACATGGAACCGCGCTATTCGCTGGCGTACATGCGCGAGTTCGGGCGGCTTCTGCGCCCGGGCGGGTGCACGGCATTTCAGGTTCTCGTCCCGGACGGCACGCACCGATTGCTGGGCTGGGCCAAGCGGCGAGTTCCCGGCCTGCTGGGCACGATGCGCAGGATGAAGACGCACGGAGCACCGATCATAGAGTTGTACGGCGTCACGCAGGCGGAAGTCGCGGCGTCGCTGGCGCAGGGTGGCCTGGAGATCGTTGCGACGCGTGACGACCCCAACGGCGGACGTGGCACGCGCGGGCTTGTAGTGTACGCTCGGAAGCGACTCTAGGCGGTTGTCGATGGTGCGAGCAGATTCACAATCTGCCGCAATGTCACCTCAGCGCGCGCCCGCGGCTGTGCGTCAATGTCGCGGCACTCAGGAGTGCCCGCGCTGCCGATTGCTGGTCGATGAAGTCCAGACGCCGGGTCGCTTCGACGTCTGACAGGTACTGGCCAGCCGGTGCGAGATCGACTTCCGTATCGCAGTACGCACCGGCTTCGATTTCGGGGACTGCGAGATTCCGCACGAAGAACACGGGGATGTTGGCGGCGTTCGCCATGTGCCGCGGCCCCGAGTCGGCGCCGAGAAAGGCATCGCACAATGAAAGAAAAGCGGCGAACGCTCTGATACTGAGGGTTCCGGCTCGCACGATCGCTTGCGATCCGATCATGGCGGCAGCTTCCTGGAGCGGCGCAGAGTCGGAGGCGGACCCACAGAGCACGATCCTGGCGTCCGGCTGCAGCGCGAGCGTATGACGAAGGATGCCGACGAAGAGCGAAGCAGGGAAAACGCCGAGTCGCTGTCTCGATGTGAGCGACACGGCGATCGTTAGCGGCGCATTGGTCAGTTCGAGGCTCTCCCATTCGCGCCGCGCCTCAGCCATATCGTCTGCGGTGAAGTAGATGCGTGGCCTGAGCGGCGATGGGTCTGCGCTGCCGGTCACCGTGTTCATCATCGAACGAATCTGCGCAGGCCACGACGCGCGAGGCGTCCGCACACGGATCGTCGCAAGTCCGGAGAAACCTTTCTGCACGAACGCGACGCGATTTGGAATACCGAGCTTCGTCGCGAGCCACAGCGCGGTGTGGTGCTCTATGTTATCGGTGCACAACGCAACGTCAAAATCGCTCTCGTCGAGTTGGCGCACTCCTGCGGGCGAGATAAAGTCCGTCGCCAGCTCGCTGTTCAGTGGTAGGATCGCCTCAAGCGATGGGTTTCCGCGCAGAATCTCCGCGCCCTCCAGTGTCGTCACGTATGACCAGCTGCACTGTGGCAACTCGCGTGCGAGATGATCCAGCGAACACGTTCGGTAAAGCACATCGCCAATGTGGCCGCTTCCGAGGATGACGCCCCGCCGCCACTGGTGCGCCGGGACCGCCGGTCTCCGCGCGCGCGTGCCAGCGTACGCGCGCAGCGCCGGATACGCAATCTCACTTGCGACTGCCGCGAGGTAGCGGGATGTATCCCGAAACTGATTGCGGTCCGGCATCACGATAGTCGTTGCGTCACTCCCTGCCAGTAACCACGCGCGATAGCGACGCCCAGCTTGTGATTGCCACGCACTGCCTCGACCAGCGCACGAGCCGGCTTGGTGATCGTCAGGTACGTCAACGCGGTGATGCGATCGATCCCGCGATAATTGCGCCGCACATACACTGCGCGATTGCGATTCTGAAGGAACGCGGTACGAGGAGTGAGACGCTCGCCACCGCCGCTCGCGCCCACTCGATGATAGACGTGGGCATCCGGAACGACCACTATGCGCCATCCATGCACTCTTGCACGATGCGAGTAGTCTGCGTCTTCCCAGTAGATGGGATTGTACACATCCGCCAGTCCGCCCTCCGACTCATACAGTGGCCGCGCGATCATCATTGCGCATCCTGTGACGAACGGAGTCGCGTACGGCTCCGTGCTGCGCGGCGCATCGACACTGTGTACGATTAGCGCGCGCGCCGGAATCTCCGTCGCGCCAGAGAACCAGATCTCCTCGCGGTTCGGATGGCGGAAGATGAGCGGCGCGAGCAAGGCTGCGTCCGGCAACGTCCGGATAGCCGCGGCGATGCGTTCGAAGTAGTTCGACGCGACCATGGCGTCATTGTTCAGCAGTAGAAAGTGCGAGACACGTGTTCGCTCGGCGAGATACTGAAGGCCGAGATTGTTCGCACCAGAAAAGCCAAGATTCCGGCCGGCTGGGATCAGTAGCAGCCACGGTGTACCGTTTACGGAACCTAGCGTCGCGCTCGTCGCGGAGGCCCATTCAATCGCGCGACCGTTGCTCCACGCCGTGAGCTGACCGATCGAATCGTCATCAGATCCGTTGTCCACGACGATCACGGAAGTGGGGCGCGGCACCGCGTCAACGAGCGAATTGAGCGCCGCGATGGTGTCGTCGGCTCCGTTCCAGTTGATGAGCACGACGCCGAAGCTGGCGTCAGGCATATGCTAGTGAGACGACCGCGTGGGGCTCCGTTTGCTGAGCGAGCGTCACGGCGGCACCGCCGAACCAGAAGAGAAGGTACGCAACTATCGGATCCGAAAACATCACGGCGGTCGTGCCGTAAAGTGCGATGCCGACAGTTGCAAGCCCAACTGTCATTCCCAGCGCTCGCTGGTCCTCGGTAGCCCCAAACACGGCGAGCCGTCGACCAGCGCCAATCAGACATCCGAGTGTCCCGAGCAATATCGCCAGGCCTGGTGCGCCAAGCTCGACGGCGTACTTGAGGTAGAGATTGTCCGACGTGATGGGAATGAGGCCGCCCCGCACGGCGCTCTGATCAGCGGTGCCGAGCCCGTAGCCCCACGGCTGCTGAAGAAACGCCGTGACGCCGTCAACCCAGTCCTTGAGGTGGGACTGGCTGCTTCCCGTCTGCCACGTCACAGTTTCGAGAACGAACGTCCCAAGACCGGGCATCACGGCCAGCGCGGCAAAAAAGAGCACGATTCCGATGGTAGCCATGAGCGCGACGCCAGTCACTCGCCGTCGGGCGGCGAGGATGAACAGAACCTGCGCAGCACCGATTGCGATCGCCGCGCGAGTGAAAGTCACGGCGAGCCCGATCCAGATCACCGCATAACCGGTGTACATGAGAAACTTGTGCTTCTGCTCCCGCCGCAACACCCACAGTGTTGCGGCGGGAAGGAAGATGACGAAGATGAGAGCGAACCCCTGGCTCGAGAGGAAAACGGATCCTGAACGGCGGACGAGATGCCCGCCCATCAGGCTCCAGTAGTTATCCGGAAGGCCGTAGATGTTGCCCTGAGTAAACACACCGGCGCCGATGAAGTCACGTACGTACGCGCCGACGCCGATCACCACGAGCATCTGTGGTGTGACGAATAGCTGCTCCGCCACGGCGATAGCGCAGGTCACCAGGAGTACGGCGAATGCGCGCTTCATGAGTCGCTCGTCGCATCCGATCTCGGGGGTGGCGCGACCGACAAAATAAAAGATCACGAAAAACGCAGAGTCCCGAAGCCCGAACAAAGAGGCCTTCAGCGGTACGAAGTCGCGAAGCACCGTGTTCTCTGTAAGAAATGCGACGCACGCCATCGCTATCCACCCGCCGGCGCACAAATCCGCAGCGGATATCCGTACTCGCGGACCGCGTCCAGCGACCATCCGCACAACTACGGCTACCAGGAGAAGCACACCGGCGGTTTCCTTCCACGCGGCAACCGCTCGCACCGCGGTGGACGGAAGCCGTACGACTCCGAACAGCAGAGTGATGACAAGGATGTGAAACGTCAGCGCCCAGGTCACCCACGGAAGGCTCCGGGCTGCGAAGGACTGCGACGCGGCTTGCGTCCTAGGCACGACGCGCGACGGTTGGCGCGGTGCGGGCCTGTCGGCGTCGAAGGATCGCTGCGGCGAGAGCACGCGCAGCTGTGGGCTCTCGGCGGCTCCAATCGGCGTACACGGTCGCGATACCGGAAATCATGACACCGAAAAACAGTCCCAGCAACAGCGCGCCTGGAATCAGGAGACTGTACCGCGGCCAGTACGCCTTCATCGGCGTCACCGCGGAGTCAACGACCGTAATGAGCGCGGCATCGTTGAACTCGTCGATTCTGGCCGACTCGACCTGCTTCTCCAGCGAAACGTAGAGATCCGAAGCGATGTCTTCGTTCTGAGCAAGCGTCTGCTCTTCGGACGACAGCGTGGGCGACATCTGCCACTGTCTGTTGCCCGCGAGGAAATCACGATGCCGCGCCTGCGCGACGGCGAGATCCTTCTTGGCGTCTGCGGTACGCTCTTCGAGGTAGACTCGCTTTGCGCGCGCGCGGGACGTTCGCTGCTCCAGGTTGAATGCATTGACCAGCGCCAGAGCCGTGTTGGCCTCCTGCGCCGCCGTGGGCGCGTAGCGGTTGCTGACAGTGACCTTCACGACATTCGTCTTGACATCAGATTCGGTCGTGAGATCCTTCTGAAGCTGCTTGACTCCCAGCTCGATTCGCCGCTGGGGGTTGTCCGAGCGCAGCTTCATTATGTCGACGAGCCGCGCGCTGTCGCGCACGCCCTGCTTGCGTGGATCGGGGAATCGCGTCAGCAGCAAACGTGTAAGCAACTCGCGGCTCTGCATCAGCTCGGCGTAAAACGCGGGCGACTCGGTCGGCTCGCCGCCGGCTGCGCCCAATCCCATTCCACTCGTGAGACTTGAAAGTGCGCCCGTACTGAGGCTGCTGATCGCACCGCTCAGCTTGGATGTGCTCGACGGATTCGGCGCAAACGAGACAGTCACGCGGTAGACGGGCGGGAGCAGCCACGCCGCCGCCAGCGCAAGCACCAGCGCTACGACGGCGGAGAGGATAATCACCCTCCACCGATTTATGACGCCGGCCGTCCACAGGGCAAGCGTCAGCGGCTCTGCACTCGGCTCCGAGATCGGGACTACATCAGGCATGCGGGCGCTACTGGGTGCGCAGGAGTGCGATTACGGCGACAAGACTGGACGCCACGCCCGCAAACGAACCCAGCAGCGACAGGATACTGGTGCCGGTGCCATCATTGACGGGCACGAAGACAGTGCTTCCGGGCTTGGGCTTCGGAACGTAATCCGGTATCAGGAAACGCGCCGACTCGGCGTCGACCTTCCCGTTCGGCTGGGTGACGTACGAGTGGCCGACGTCCGCCTTGCTCGTTGCTCCGCCGGCCGCGCGGATGTAGTAGTTGAGATCCTTGCCGGGCGAGTACGTGACTGCAACCGGCGAATTCACCGCGCCTTCGACACGAACCACAGCGTTGTAACGCGGAATGTAGAGCGAGTCGCCGTCGACGAGCAGCAGATTGTCCCTGTCGTGCGGGTCCTTCAGAACGCCCGGCAACTCGATCCCGATGCGACCGATGTTGCCCGATCGACGGTAGAAGGTGACGCCGTTGGCGTACCCTTCCGGCGTAAGGCCGCCGGCGCGCTTCAATACGTCGCTGATGTGTTCGTTCTTGTCCAGGAGCGTGTACTTGCCCGGAAAGCGCACTTCGCCCGCAACAGTCACGGTACGCTGCAGCTCCCAGCCTGGCTGGCGGAGAATGAGCACGTTGTCGTAAGGCTTGAGCTGGACATCGGGCGTCGGCCCCGACGAAGCCGGCAAGCCCGGTGGTCCCGCGTACTGGCCATTGGGACCGCGCTCGAACAGATAGCTGGAGTCGAGCGGCACGGTGAACTCCGTCGCCGTGACGGATCCTGTGCGGTCTTCCGGCAGACGTGCGATGCGTGCCTCGTTGAGCAAGGCACTCTGCTCCAATCCACCAGCCTCCAGTATGAGGTCGCGGACCGTCATGCCTTCGCGATACGGAAACTGGCCGCTCTTGCGCACGGCTCCGTTGATGGCGACATAACGCACCGGGCGGAACGACGTCACTGAATAGACGGTGAGGTTGTCGTCTTCACGCAGAGGAAAGTCGTTCACCACCGCGCCCGTGGAGTCGCGCAATGTCGCGCGCAGCTGCTGCCGCGTCGAATCGGGATTGAGCCGCGTGATGAGAACTTCGCCGAGATAGGTGTCGGGCTTTATTCCACCGGCGAGCTTGAGCGCGCTGCTCACCGTCATTCCAGGCGTGAGCCCGATCGTGCCTGGCGTGTTGACGTTGCCCTGAACGGTGACGCGATTGCGTACGCGTGACGCGACGGGGAAGACGCGTATCACGTCGCCCGGCTCGACCGGAACCGCAGGGCCCGTACCCGTGAGGAACGCATCCGAAACGATGTCCGTCGTCACACGGTCTCTTCCGGGTTCGCGCTCCGACGGCGGCACAATGCGCTCGACCTGCACACGTTGCCGCGAGGCAGTGGCCTTGAAGCCGCCGGCGAAACGCAACGCATCGGCAAGCGTTTCCGTTGGCTTGATCTCGTACGTAGCTGGCCGCACGACTTCGCCGACAATCCGAACACGCGCCTCGTGAACCGGGACGAATACAATGTCGCCATTCTCAAGGCGCACATCGTTCGACGCGTTGCCATTTACCAGATAATCGTAGAAGTCGAGATGCGCGACCAGCTTGCCGCCGCGCCGCACCTGCAGGTCTCGCAAGCTTCCGTTGTCAGTCGGGCCGCCTGCTGCGTACAGAGCCGATAGCAGTGTTCCGGAGGCGGAGATCTGGTATGCTCCCGGAGCCATCACGTCGCCGACCACGTACACCATGTTGGCGCGCAGCTTTGCGGGCGTAATGGAGAAGTGTGTCGTCGCGTCAGCGCCGCGCCTTACGCCCGAATACACTCGACCCAGTCGGTCGTAAAGCACGTCGGTCGAGTTGTCCCAGCGTGAGGTTGTTCACGTAGATCTGACCGACCTGGGGTACGACTGATGAAACCAGTTCGGGTGACGGGCAGCTCGTACGACTGCTCGACGTCACCCGTCAGGACCAGCACGAGCTGATCGCCGGGGCCGACGCGATAGTTTGCGTCGACAGGACCTGCGATGTCGGGATTGAAGAGAGTGGTCGAGCGCCGGAAGAAATCGAGCCCGAAGATTGTGAATCCGCTGTCACGCTGTGCCCGCGCGATGACTTCGGGTCTGTGCAGCGAATCAGCCTGTGCCTTGCATGCCCTCGCGAGCGCCTGACGCTGGCGGCTGTTGCGCACGCTGTCCGCGTTGTACGCATTGGTTCCCTGTACGCCGCCCGAGTACATGCTGGCCTGCCCGTGGAGGAGCGAGCCGCTGGTGGTGTCCAGCGGCACGCCGCCGAACCGCGCGTTGTTCAGCGAATCCACCGCCAGCAGTGAGTCGGGATTGAGACCGCATCTCAGAAAGTCCACGTCTGCACTGTCAGTTATTCCAAGCTTCTGGACCGCGGAGAATACATCCGCGGATGATGCTGTCGAATCGGGATTGCCGCCGGCGCCGAGGTAGGCATCGAGCAGGTTCGGGGGATATCCGGCCGCCTGAAGTCGGGCCCGCACCTGATCGGGCGTCATCCCGCTCGTCATTATGCGTTGCTTGAGCTGCTGCAGCAGCGCTGGGTTGTTCTGCAGCATCTGCTGCGCCTGGTCGCTAGTCGGGTTCTGAGCCGCGACCAGTGCAGGCGCTCCGTATACGACAACGGCCACGAGGAGTGACCGGAGGTTCAAAGCACGCATGCTCTGGTTTGTGATGAGAGGAAGGTAGGCGAGTGGTCGCGCAGGGACTCGAACCCCGGACCTCTGCTGTGTGAAAGCAGCGCTCTAACCAGCTGAGCTACGCGACCGGCCGGTATGGAACCGGAGCCCCGAAAAATACCGTCGCCCACCGTCGCGGGGTAGGGCCCCGCCGGTTCCCTAGGTTAGGCGGCGAAGAAGATAGAGATCTTGCGCGACATATGGCGGCGCGCAGCTAGCCCTGTAATCCACGACCTCGAAGCCACGTCCCGGATTCCGGCGGACATATTGCTCCGGGTGGAACACGGCACACAGGTTCGTCCCCGCCAACGACGAATCGCGCACGATAATCTCCCCGTCATGGAACCGCTTGCGCTCCGCATCCGACAAACGATGCGTGTACGCCTCGCCCATCGTCGTCATCGCCAGAATGCCGCCGGCGCGAAGAACACGATGCAGCTCGGCCATCCAGGCTTCCTGCAGATCGAGGGGCAGATGGGTGAACACCGACAGCGCGTAAACGAAATCGAACGATCCGTCCGCGTACGGCAGCGGCGGTCGTAGCCCGTTCACGCTGGCGCTCACCCACGGCAGCCGCGTGCTGATCCAGTCAACACAGAGCGGGTTATAATCGCACCCGTGAATCCTCGCCCTTCCGGACCTTTCCCAGTGGCGCAACACACGTCCGCACCCGCACCCGAAGTCCAGCACGTCCCTCATGGACTCGAACGGAGTACCTACGCGATCGAGTGCATCGCGGAGAGACTGCGCGCTGGCACGGCCGCTCTCGAGGAAAGCTGATATCTCTCGTGTGGTCGTCGCGAGATAACGCAACCGCGCCGGCGGTATCGGTACACCGCTCGACCGCTCGCGGCTCCGCGCGCGATTGTTTGCAATCAGCCGCGCCGGTGTGAATTCGCGCACCCAGCGGTATGCACCAAACACGCTTGGCAGTATACCAAGCCGGGCGGCAGCACGACGCACGAGCAGGCGGGGCTGCATGTGGAAACCTCTTTAGTCTGGTGACCGCCGCTCTGCGATGGCCCGCGTTACGACGGAAATAGGGCAGGTGGGAGTTGAACCCACTTCCTGACGGTTATGAGCCGACTGCTCGACCGTTGAGCTTCTGCCCCGTACTACTTCCTCCGACCAAGCTAGCAAGCGCTATCAATCGGCGCCACCGATCCTTGGTTCCTCGTCGCTCGCATCTTCACGCAGAATTCAGTTGCTTGACGTCCGGCTCTAGAAGAACAACCCTTTGGGCGTCCACTGAAGTCGCGCATTTGCCGCAAGTCCATTGTGCGTTACACCCACCAGATGCTCCCAGTTGGTGGCATGATTCACCCCCACGTCGCCCGTCAGCTCGACGCCTGGTGCGATCATTCCGCCACCCGAAACGCCCACTCTCGCCACCTTCTCCACAATTCCCTGGAGAAAGCCAGCCGTCGTTGGATACTGATCCGGCGTTGGAAACGGCAGGTGGTAATCGCCCTGTCCCTGGCGCCGGTACGCCCCGTAAGCGCGTACCGTCGTGTAGGGAACCAGAGCCAGGTCCGCGCCTACCTTAAGCTCGTCATAGTCGCTGAATTCCTGGCCGAGCCCGACGCCCAGGCTCGCGTACTCTCCCATCGCCCCTTCCTTCGCGCGATATGCAAGGCCGGAAAGCCGCGAATACGAGGCGAAAAGGCGCTGGTCGCCGAACAGCGGCACGCCTTCAGCCGTCGCCGAAAAACCGTACGACGCAGGTTCCTGACACGTCAGCTCCGGACAGGAATCGATCTGCCGATTCCCGATCAGCAGCTCGGACGAGTAGTTGCCGAAGGCCGTCCGCAGAGCCATCGTGCCGCCGAGCGTCAGGTTGCCGGAGACGTGCTCGTTGCGCCATGAGAGCGCATATATGTTGAGCGGGTTGAGCAGCGACGGATCGTACGATCTTCCGATACCGTACGCGATCATTCCTTCCGATGCGCCAACTTCGAGGTCGCGCCAACGCACGGAAAGTCGATGAGTGTAGAAGTACCGCGCGTAGACACCATCGGGCTCGAACGCGTCATCCAGCCGCGTCGCGAGCGCCGATATGTGAATGCGATCGGTTCCGATCTGGGTGTACAGATGGTCGTACGTGTACGGCGCGCTCCCCAACTGGAGTCCTTCGAGCGACGACGGTCCCCAGTTTCGCGCCATCCGGCCGACGAATACGGTCGCATAGCTCCACTGGCCGCTCACATACGCATCCTGCACTCGGCCCGCTATCACACGGTCCTGTCTGCCCGCGAAGTCGGGATCGTTGTTGAGACGATTGTCGATGATCGGATGAATGATCGCGGCGATGTTTCCCGCAACCATCGCCATTCGAACGCCGCCGCCGCCCGTGACGCTGCTGTTCGTGTCGGCAAGCATCAGCTCCTTCTCGCCAGACGTTTGTGCCGTTGCGAAGAGATCTCCGTTGACGAGGAAGACAGGTGCGTCGGGGGATGTCGTCGCGCCAGCGGCGTTCACTGTATAGCGCTGCAACGCCGTGCGCAGCGCGATCGCGTAGGATTTGATGACGGGCGAATGTGTGTGCGACAGAGCGGAGTCCGCGCCCGCTGCCATCTGCAGAGCCGTATATGGCCGCTCCAGAAGCGAAACGCCGCGGAGCTCACCTCGCGCAATTAGTGCATCGGCGAACTGGTAGGCGATATCATCAAGCGGCACGTACAGCGATGCTTGTGCGCGGGCGGAACTGGGCGCGACCACCGAGATAGCTGCGATAAGAACAGCCGCCGTCGCGCTTATCGCCCTTGAAAGCTTTTTCAACTCGCGGATTGCTGAGTATGATCCGTGCTGTACGCGTCGTAAGCCTCGACTACTTCCTGGACGCTCACCGTCGCAGCGCCGAGCTTGCCGACTTCCACGCCCGCTGCGAAGTTGGCGATCACTGCGGCCTCGGACGCCGTGGCACCCGCAGCGAGCATCGTCGCCAGATAGGCGGTGACGGTGTCGCCAGCGCCGACTACGTCGTAAACCTCGCGCGCAGTTGTCGGAATCCTTCCAACCTCGCCATCGGCGGAAACAAGCACCATCCCTTGCTCGCCAAGTGTGAGCAGCAGATGCTCCACGCCGAGCCTGGCGCACGTTGCCGGAAGTGCCGCTGGCGAGCCGATGTCGAGCGTTGCGCCAAGCGCAGACTCGAGCTCGCGGCGGTTCGGCTTGAAGATCGTGGCGCCGCGAAACTCGAAGAAATTCCGGAACTTCGGGTCCACGACGACTGGAATCCCGCGCGCCCGGGCCTCTTCCATCGCCGCCCTTACCACGAGCGGCGCGAGAACTCCCTTGTTGTAGTCCTCGAGCACAAGTGCGTCGGCGGTTCGAACAGTCGTTCGAATCGCATCGACCAAAGAATTGACATCCGGGCCGTCGGCATCTGTGTCGTCTTCCTCGTCGACCCGCACAAGCTGCTGCGCACGAGCCACGATTCGCGTCTTGGTAGTCGTCGGCTTGTTGCTATGGAGCACGCCATCCACTGACGCGCCGGCGGACCGGAGCATACGCGTGAGGTCGTCGCCCGCGATATCGGAGCCCACCGTGCACACCATGCTGCAGGACGCGCCCAGCGCCAGGACGTTCTGCGCGACGTTGGCTGCGCCGCCCATGGCATGCCTCCGATCCCGCACCCGGACGACCGGCACCGGTGCCTCGGGCGAAATCCGCTCCACGTCTCCCAGCAGATACACGTCGAGCATCGCGTCGCCTGCGACCGCCACGTGGTATCTTTTCGCCGACTCGAGGAGATCCACGAGCCGATCGCGCTTGATAGTCTCGATCATCGCATAGCAAGCTAGCCGCTTGGAGCAAACCGGCAAAGGACAGCTGAATCCGGGTGCATTGCGCCGGGCATGTCCCTTGCCCTTCGACGGAGTGGATGGCCTTACTAGAACGCATGAGCGCAGCTGCCCGGAAAAAAGTCTTCTCCCTCCAGGAGGCTTTCTTTCTGGCATGGAACGCCATCCGATTCATTTTCGTCCGGCCCTTCTATCGCGAAGATGTAATCCAGCAGATGGACGCGATCGGTGTCCAGTCGCTCGGCATCGTCGTGCTCACCGGCTTCTTCACGGGGATGGTGCTCGCGCTCCAGTCCGCGGTGCAGATGCAGCGTTTCGGGGCCACGAGCTACGTGGGCAGCCTCGTGACGGCGTCGATGATTCGCGAGCTTGGCCCGGTCCTCGCCGGCCTCATGGTCGCAGGGCGTGTCGGGTCGGGGATCGCCGCGCAACTGGGCGCCATGCGCGTCACGGAGCAGATCGACGCCCTCAATGTGATGGGTACCGATCCGATCAAGAAGCTGGTCACCCCGCGCCTCATCGCCGCGCTGGTCATGCTTCCCGCGCTCACCGTGATCAACGACGTCGCCGGAATCTTCGGCGGAAACGTCATAGCCAAATTCTATCTGCAGCTTCCCACGTCGCTCTACTGGGGGACGGTATGGGATCAGATTGCGTCTGGCGGCTTCATCCTGCGCGTGATTCCGAACGACTTCATCCATGGTCTCTTCAAGCCCTTCGTCTTCGGTGGAATAATCTCGCTCACCGCCTGCCACTTCGGCCTGCGCACCACCGGCGGCACCGAGGGCGTCGGCATCTCGACGACGCGAACGGTCGTCACGGCGAGCATACTGATCCTCGTCACCGATTATTTCATCACGCAAACCCTGCTCGCGCTGCTTCCGTCATGAGCGCGGACTCCAACGATGACGCGAAGGACGACGGCGTCTACAACCGCAATCATCACCCGGAGCGACGGGAAGAGGATCATCGCGACGCAGACGACGAATCTCCCGAAGACGCTGCGGAGCGCGGACGCGTACGCGCGGCGATAAGAAGGGAGATCGACGCTGATGAGAGCCAGGCACCCGCGGCTGAGCCACAGAACAGGGTTCCGGTCATCGAGCTGCGCGACGTGTATCTGGCCTTCGATCGTCCCATCCTCGAGGGCGTCTCGTTCGCCGCGCACGAAGGTGAAACGGTCGCTGTCGTCGGCGAGTCCGGTACGGGCAAGTCCACGATCATCAAGCTCATTCTCCGCCTCCTGGTCGCCGATCGCGGAGAAGTGCTGGTACTGGGCAAGGACATCGAGAAGCTCACGTACGAGCAGGCGCTCGAGATCAGGCAGCACATGGGGATGGTGTTCCAGGGATCCGCGCTGTTCGATTCGCTCACGGTCTACGAGAACGTCGCCTACCCCCTGCGTGAGCATACCAAGCTCAGCGACGACGAGATTGGACAGCGCGTACGCGAGAAGCTGCGTTACGTCGATCTGGATCCGGATCAGGTGACGCAACTTGCGCCGTCCGAGCTGTCCGGCGGAATGCAGAAGCGAGTGGGCGTTGCGCGCGGCCTCGCGGCCAATCCCAGGATCATGCTCTACGACGAGCCCACGTCGGGACTCGATCCACTCACGACTGGAACGATCACCAATCTCATCATGAAGCTGCAGCGCGATCTCAACGTCACGAGCGTCGTCGTAACGCACGACATACGATCTGCGTTCCGCATGGCGAGCAAGATCGCGTTGCTGCACGAACATCGCATTGTTTTCTTTGGGTCGCCCGAAGAGATGGCAGCTTCGGAGGACAAATACATCCAGACATTCCTCGGTGGCTATTGAATGAGACGATCTGAGATCATCACCAAGGACGCGCTTCGCGTCGCGGCGCTCGCGATAGTGGCGCTCGCAATTCTGGCCTATGCGATCGTGAAGCTTGGCGAGGCTGCGCGACTCTTCACACGGCGGTACTCCCTGTACGCGTTCGTGCCGAACGCGAGCGGCCTTCGGGAGGGCGGCCAGGTTACCGTGGCCGGCCAGCTCGCGGGCTCGATAAGCAAGATCGAGTTTCTGCCCGTGAGCAACGACACCACGCGCCACCTCAAGCTCACCGTGCAGCTCGACGAGAAGCTGCAGCAGCAGGTGCGGCTCGACTCGCGCGTCATGCTGCGCAATCAGGGACTGCTCGGTGACCGGATCTTCGACATCACGCCAGGGACCCCGGCGTTCCGCCCTCTGCACAACGGTGACACGCTCGTGCTCGGTCCGTCGATCGGTTACGACGTGATGATCCAGCGCGCGGCCGCCGTGCTCACCGATGTCGCCGGGCTGACGCATGACCTCCGGGCCCTTACGCAATCGGTCGCTCGCGGCGATGGCACCATCGGTAAGCTGCTCACCGACCGGCAGATGTACGATCGCCTGAACGGGACGCTCGCCTCGACCAGCGCTCTTCTTCAGCGGCTGCAGAACCCGAACGGAACCATGGGCAGGTTCCTCGACGACCCTCAGCTGTACACCAATCTGACGCAGATGGTGGGGCAGGTCGACTCGCTCATGACGCAGCTCAATTCCGGCAAGGGGACCGCCGGAAAGCTGCTCCGGGACGATTCGCTGTACAGCAATCTGGTGACGGTCACGGCCAGCGCTGACTCGCTCGTGGCTTCGCTTCGTACGGGAAACGGAACAGCCTCGAAATTGCTCAGCGACACGACGCTTTACAACCAGATGGTCCAGGCGGTGGCCCACCTGAACGAGATCCTGGCAGACGTCAGGAAGAACCCGAACCGGTACACCAAGGGAGCGATCAAGATATTTTAAGGGGTGAGCCCAGCCGCATCCTATGATATCGACGTTGTCGTAACGCGCGGCGCGGCCGCCGAGTCGATCCATCGGGTGTCGGCAGCGGTGGTGGCTGACGAGAAGGTCGTGGGCTACGCCGGCGAGCCCGAGCGCGTTACGTACTGGCGATCCTGCGCCAAGCCGTTTCAGCTCATGCCTTTCATGGAGTCGGGCGGCGCGGATGCGCTCGAGTGGGGCCCCGATCAGATCGCTCTCGCCTGTGCTTCGCACGGCGGCGAGCCGGAGCACGTTGCGATCGCCGAGCGGATGCTCAGCGATCTGGGGCTCGAAGCCGGTGACCTCGCTTGCGGTGCCGCAGAGCCGCTCACGCAGCGTGGCCAGCGGCTACTGCGCGAATCCGGCGGTCGTCCTACGCGGCTGCACAATAACTGCTCGGGAAAACACGCCGCCATGCTCGCACGAGCCCAGCTCGCGGGCTGGCCGACGGCGGACTACAATCATCTGGACCACCCCGTTCAGCAATCGATCGTCGGGGTAATCGAGGAGTGGACCGATGTGGACGCTGCTCACATCGCCATCGCGCGCGATGGTTGCGGTGTCCCGGTATTCGGCCTTCCACTCGTTGCGATGGCGCGCGCGTTTTCGCGGTTTGCCGGCGCGATGCGCGTTGCAGACGACGTCGCGGTGCGGATCGGCAGCGCGATGCTCGCGAATCCGTTTCTGGTTGGCGGGACGGATCGCTTCGACACGGTGCTGATGGAAGAAGCGCCGGGAATCGTGTGCAAGATCGGAGCTGAGGGTGTCCATTGCGCCGCTGTGGCGAGCGCCGGGATTGGCGTCGCGCTCAAGGTCGAGGATGGCGCATCGCGTGCACAGTATCCGGCATTGCTCGCGCTGCTGCAGCATCTTGGCGCGTTGCCTGACCCGCTGCCGCCTCGCCTCGCTGACATCGCGAGAAGGCCGGTTCGCGACACTCGGCACGAGATCGTCGGTGAGATTGTCGTTCGCGCAATGATGTGATGCGCTCGCGCACGGATGCGCCGTAGCGCTGTGCGCGTCAGCACTTATCGTTGACATGATGGATAACTCGACGCTTTTCTCCGAGTCGACGCGGAGCCTTGTGCGCATTGCCGGCGCAGTGGCCGGGGCGCCGCTCGCCCTTACGCGTCGCGTGATGGCCGAGGCAGTCGGCGTGGCGCCGTCGGAAGCGGTCGACGAGGTGTTGCTCCAATCGTATCTGTTCGCGGGATTCCCGCGCGCGCTGAACGCGACGCGGGCCTGGCGCGAGGTTTCGGGTGAGCATGCGCCGGACAATGACGTACATGCCGTTGCGGACGACCCGTCTCAGCTTGCGCGGAGTGGTGAGCTCGCCTGTCGCACGGTGTATGGAGAGAAGTATGACGCGCTCCGCGCGGCGGTCCGACGTCTGCATCCGGCGCTCGATGCCTGGATGGTGCTGGACGGGTACGGCAAGGTGCTGTCGCGGAGCGGGCTCCCACTCGTACAGCGGGAGCTGTGCATCGTCGCAGCATGTGCGGCCTCGGAGCAGCTTCCGCAGCTCAAGTCGCACCTCCGCGGGGCGCTGAACTGTGGCGCTGCGCTGGAAGATCTCGCGCATACGATGTCAGCGCTCGCCGACATCATCCCGCGCGAGGCGCTCACTGCGGCGCGCGACGTACTCAATCGAATCAAGGAGAGGTGAAGTGTTCATAGATAAAGTGACCGTGCGTGTCATCGCCGGAACCGGCGGCTCCGGCTGTCAGTCGTTCCGCCGCGAGAGTCTCGTCCCGCTGGGCGGTCCCGACGGTGGCGACGGCGGCCGCGGCGGCGACGTGCTGGTGCGCGGCGACTCCAATCTCGCGACGCTTCTCGATTACACGTACCGCGACGAATGGGCTGCCGATCGCGGCCAGCACGGCATGGGATCCAACATGACCGGCCGCAGCGGCAAGGACATCTACATGCCCGTTCCGCCCGGAACTATCGTACGCGATGCGGTCACCGGCGAGGTACTGGCCGACGTTTTGGAGGATGGCGAGGAGTTCATCGTCGCAAAGGGGGGACGCGGCGGCAAGGGCAACGCGTTCTTCGTCACCGCGACGCATCAATCGCCGCGCGAGTGGCAGCCAGGCGAGGAAGGTCAGGAGCGCACGCTCGAGCTCGAGCTCAAGCTCATCGCGGACATCGGCCTCGTCGGCCAGCCCAACGCGGGCAAGTCGACGCTGCTCTCGGTAATATCCGCCGCTCGCCCTAAGATCGCCGACTATCCGTTCACCACGCTTCAGCCAAACCTCGGCGTCGTTCAGCTATCCGATCATCGCACGTTTGTCGTCGCGGACATCCCGGGAATAATCGAAGGCGCGGCAGAGGGGCGTGGACTCGGTCTCCAGTTTCTCCGTCACATTGAGCGTACGCGCATTCTCGCGATGCTGATACCGATTGATGCGATGGACTGGCAGGCGGAATACGATCAGCTTCGCGTCGAAGTCGCGAAGTACAGCCAGGAGCTCGCTGCGAAGCCGCATTGCGTGGTGTTCACAAAACTCGATCTGCTGGGCGAGGAATACGTTCCGCCAATCGAAGCTCCAGGCGCCTTCGCCATTCTTTCCATAAGTGCGGCGAATCGCGAAGGTCTCTCGCAGTTGCTCTCCACGTGGTGGAGCGAACTGCTGCGGCTCAAGACGGAGCTCGCGAAGCCTGACTCTGCAGCCGCGCCGCTTCCTTGAGCATGCACCACACCTATCAGCTCGCACGCCCGGAGAGCGATGAGTGGCCGGTGGAATTCTCGACCGTTGCAGCACCGCCCCGACAGCTCCATTACGTCGGCGACGCCGCGATTCTCTCGACGCCGTGCGTAGCGATCGTCGGAAGCAGACATCCCACTGCGTACGGCGAGCGCATCGCGCGCGAGCTGTCGGCAGCGCTCGCAAGTGCGGGCGCGTGCATCGTCAGTGGAATGGCGTTCGGCATCGATGCCGCTGCGCATCGCGCGGCGCTCGAATGCGGGGGTAATACGGCAGCCGTTCTGGGGGGCGGCGTCGACTCCATCTACCCGCTGTCGCATCGCGATCTCTACCACGCCATCGCCCAGCGCGGAGTCGTGCTGTCGGAGTTTGCTCCAGGGACGACGCCGTTCAAGGGCTGCTTCCCCCGCCGCAACCGCATCATCGCCGCGTTGTGCAGACTGACGATCGTCGTGGAGGCCGGCAGCAAGAGCGGCGCTCTCATCACTGCAACTTACGCGGCTGAGCTCGGCCGTAACATCGCTGCGGTTCCAGGGCCTATCGATTCACCCCAGAGCATGGGAACGAACCAGCTCCTGCGCGATGGCGCACAGGTCATCGCGACCATCGACGACGCTCTTTCGCTAGCCGCACTCACCGGCGTTGCTGCAGCGCGCCCGGCACTCTCACTCGGCGGCGACGAAGCAACGGTCTGGGACGCCGTGGCGCCAAATGCATCGACCACCGCCGATGAGCTGATCACCGTCACGGGCTGGCCAGCAAACCGCTGTCTTGCAGCGCTCACTCAACTGGAAATTCAAGGGCTGCTCGAGTGTTCGCCAAGCGGACTGATCGCGCGGCGATGACCAGCCGCGACGTGCGACATCTGTACATCCACGTTCCGTTCTGCGCGCGACGATGTTCATACTGCGACTTTGCGATAACCGTGCGAGGTGCGACTCCGGTCGCACAGTTCAACGCGGCTGTCGCGCTCGAGATCGCCCGGCACGACACGTCGCGCTGGCACCTCGACACCGTATATCTCGGCGGCGGCACTCCCTCGCGTCTCGGCGAAGGCGTCGGTGAATTGTTGAGCATCGTGCGGAATCGCGCTACGATACTGCCGGACGCGGAGCTGACGATCGAGGCGAATCCCGACGATGTGACGCCGCAGAACGCCGATGCCTGGGTCGCCGCTGGCGTCAATCGAGTGTCGCTCGGCGCGCAGTCGTTTGATCCGGACGTTCTCGCCTGGATGCACCGGACTCACTCGTCAGAACAGATCGGGAATGCGGTTCATGCACTGCGCCAGGCCGGCATCGGCAACATTTCGCTGGACCTCATCTTTTCGCTTCCGGAGTCGCTGAATCGGGACTGGGGCGCGGACCTGGATCGTGCTCTACGTCTCCAGCCGACTCACCTCTCGCTGTATGGCCTTACCGTCGAGCCACATACACCGCTCGGGCACTGGCGAGATCGCGGTGAGACCGTCGAAGCGCCGGAAGAGAGATACGAGACGGAATTCGTGACGGCGCACGATCGCCTCGCCGCCGCCGGATTCGAGCATTACGAGGTGTCCAACTTCGCGTTGCCCGGACGACGGTCGCGCCACAATTCGTCCTACTGGACGGGCGTTCCGTATGCGTCGCTCGGCCCGTCGGCGCACTCATTCGACGGCTCCGTACGGAGCTGGAGCGTCGCGGCGTACCCGGAATGGGAGTGCCGCCTTCGCGCCGGTGAAACGGTCGTAGCCGGCTCCGAGACGCTCACGGAGGAGAACCGGCTCTCCGAGCGGGTGTATCTAGGATTGCGTACAACCGACGGGCTCCGTGCTACGGATGCGGAACTGGATCTTGCTCGTCCTTGGATCGAAGCGGGCTGGGCAGGGCTCCAGGACCGGACGATCGTTCTAACACCCGCCGGCTTTCTTCGGCTGGACGCTCTTGCTGCGTCCTTGACACTCGCCGGAAGTCGTTGATACTATTGCACTTATGGCACTCGCTGAACTGAACGACCGAGAGCGGATGGTGCTCGAGGCCGTTATCCAGACGTACGTAGCTACGGCCCAGCCCGCAGGCTCGCGCCAGCTTGCGCGTCGGTTCAAGCTCGGCGTATCGCCCGCGACGATCCGCAACACCATGAGTGATCTGGAAGAGAAGGGCTACCTGTTTCATCCGCATACGTCGGCGGGCCGAGTGCCGACCGATGTCGCATATCGCGTATACGTTGATTCTATTCTTCCGTCGCGCAGCTACACGACGACGGACAGCGATCGTCTGGCCATCCAGATATCCGGCGGCGGCTCGGCGGTAGAGAACATTCTTCGTCGCGCAGCTCAGAGTCTGGGGATCATCACTCAGGAGCTGGGTGTTGCGCTCGGGCCGCGTTTCGACGCTAGCCGGCTGGACCGCATCGAGCTGGTACGGCTCTCGTCTGAGCGGCTGCTGGTCGTGATATCCGTGCAGGGCGGCGGTGTGCGTACCATCTACGTGGATGCTCGCGGCGACATCGCGGATCCGGCGCTCGCAGAAGTCACGCGCGTACTCAACGAGCGGTTGAGCGGCCTCACCCTTCGCGAGGTTCGCAACTCCCTCTCGCAGAGGTTGCGCGACACGCCGATCGGGGCGTCCGAGCTCATCAACATCTTCATCGAGGAAGGAGAGCATATCTTTGATGAAGCGCTCGACGCCGCCAACGACGTCGTTCTGGGTGCAGCATCGGTACTCGCGGAGCAACCGGAATTTGCGAGCGCGGACAGCATGCGGCGGCTCGTGGCACTGACCGAGACAAGACATTATCTCGCGGAGGTTCTGCGCAAGCGCAGCGAATCTTCCGGAGTGAGCATTACAATAGGAAACGAACATGGCGATCCCACGCTCGAGAATTTCACGCTCGTCACCGCACAGTATCACGTCGGTGCACTGAACGGAGTGATCGGCGTCATCGGACCGACGCGCATGCCGTACGACAAGGTCATCGCACTCGTAACACATACTTCGCAGCTGGTCACCGACCTGCTCGACTAACGCATCACATAAAGCATGGCTGACTACTACGAAACACTCGGCGTTCCGCGCGGAGCCTCGGACGACGATATCAAGAAGGCGTATCGCAAGCTCGCGATGCAGTTCCACCCGGATCGCAACAGCGGATCGGCGGAGTCCGAAGAGAAGTTCAAGGCGATCACCGAGGCTTATGATGTGTTGCGCGATGGCGACAAGCGCGCGACGTACGACAGATACGGCGAGGCCGGCCTGCGCGGCGGGGGGATGGGCGGCTTCCATCACGTCGATCTTTCGGAAGCGCTAAACATCTTCATGCGCGACCTGGGTGGCATGGGCGGTCTCAACGACCTGTTCGGCCGCCGCACCAGCGCCGCACAGACGCGCACAGGCTCGGACATCCGAATAAGTCTGGCGCTTACGCTACAGGAGGTCGCGACCGGTGCGGAGAAGGCCGTAACGATCAAGCTGTTGAACCCGTGCGATCATTGCAGCGGTACTGGGGCGGAGCCGGGCACCAGTGTCACGACCTGTCCGACGTGCAAGGGTACGGGCGAGGTGCGTCGCGCGCAGCAGTCGTTCTTCGGACCTGTCGTGAGCGTTTCTGTCTGCCCCAACTGCGCAGGTGACGGCAAGATCGTCGCGTCGCCGTGCAAGAAGTGCCGCGGCGAGGGCCGCATCCGCGCGGAGGAGCAGGTAAAGATCAAGGTACCGGCAGGCGTAGCGACGGGGCAGTACATGACGTTGCGCGGCGTCGGCAACGCCGGACCACGCGGCGGTCCGCGCGGCGACATACTCGTTGTATTCGAGGTGGACGAGGACGAGCGGTTCGAGCGCGACGGAGAGGACCTGCTCACCGAGGTGCTCGTGACATACCCGCAGCTCGCACTCGGCGCCGATGTCGAAGTACCGACCGTCACCGCGTCGGTCACACTGCGCCTGCCGCCTGGAACGCAGAGCGGACAGGTGATGCACCTGCGCGGGCGCGGATTACCGCGCATCAACGCTTCAGGAACGGGCGACCTTCATGTGCGGCTTCAGCTATTCACTCCGGATAACCTGAGCGAGGACGAAGCGAAGCTGCTGCGACAGCTTCACGATATCCGACCGACCGCACCCGCGCGGCGCGAACGTGGATTCTGGGCCAAGGTCAAGGAGTCGCTCGGAGCGTGACGAATGCGTGGCGCGCGGTTCGTGTGGAACGGTGCGCCGATCGCGATTCGGTCATGAGCGCATTGTTCGACGCTGGGTCGCAGGGCGTGCACGAGGACGGCGACGCGCTGGTCACGCACTTCCCGCCCGAGTTCGACACCGAAGCTGTCGTTGCCGCCGTGCACCACCTGGACGCGTCCGCGGTAGTTACGGTGAGCGATGTGCCAGCGGTGGATTGGAGCGAGTGGCGGGCACGCGTCGACGCGCATCGGGTCGGATGCCTGGTGGTCACACCGCCATGGCGAGCAGCGGAGTTCGATCCAGCTACGACGATCGTCATCGATCCGGCGATGGCCTTCGGAACCGGCGAGCATCCCACCACGCGCGGTATGCTCCGTCTCATGCAGCAGGTGGTTCGGCGCGGCGATTCGGTCGCCGATCTCGGAGCCGGCAGCGCGGTGCTCTCGATTGCGGCAGCACGGCTCGGCGCGTCGCGCATAGCCGCAATCGAGATCGATGATGGCGCCGAAGGCTCCGCGCTCGAGAACATTCGCGCGAACGGTGTGGAAGATGCGATCCGCTATCTCGTCGGCGATGCCACAGTCCTGCTCGCACTCGTGGCGCCGGTTCGAGTGATACTCGCTAACATCGTCTCGTCGGTGTTGATGGAGCTGTTGCCGAGTATGACCTCAGCGCTCGCGCCCGACGGCGCGGCGATGTTGAGCGGTATTCTCGTCGAGGAGCGTGATCTGATGCTGCGGGCAATCGAGCGCGCCGGCCTGCATGTGCGGTCGGAAGACGTGGAAGGTGATTGGCTGAGCATCCTCGTCGACCGCGCATTGTGACGTCGCACGACCGCGCGGCCTTTTTCTCCGAGGCTTCGTTCGTAACAGGAGCGCAGATATCACTCTCCGAGAGCGATGCGTCGCACGTCGCTGTTCTGCGACTCGGTGTCGGTGACCGCGTTGGACTGCGCGACGGCGCCGGTCATACCGCGTCTGGCACGCTGGTGCGGCTCGGCCGCAAGAACGTGCTGGTCGACATCGACAACGTAGGTGAAGTCGCGCCGCCCACTCCGATCCATCTGCTTCTACCGGTCGCCGATCGCGACCGGATGTTGTGGCTGGCTGAGAAATCGGCGGAGCTTAATGTCGCGAGCTGGAGACCCGTGCTCTGGCAGCGATCGCGCAGCGTCTCACCACGCGGCGACGGCCCGACGTTCCGGGGCAAGGTTCGCTCGCGCATGATTTCCGCGCTGCTGCAATCGCGCTCGGCCTGGCTTCCGGAGATCTTTCCAGAGGCCACGCCCGACCGTGCGATTGCGGCGTCGCCCGTCGGAGCCCGCATCGTTCTCGACGCATCGGGCTCCGCGTTTCCATCGCTTCCTGTGGCAAAGCCGGTGGTGATCGCGGTTGGACCCGAAGGCGGTTTCGAGGCGGAGGAACTGGATGCGCTCCGGTCGGCAGGATTCTGCGCTGCGTCGATCGGGCACTCCGTGCTCAGATTCGAGACCGCGGCGATCGCCGGAATGGCGGTGGCCCGAGCGATGCTGGAATCAGGTTCCACCCCAACCCGGTAATTCCGATGGCCGACGAGTCAGCGAATTGTGTGTTTTGCAGGATCGCACGGGGCGAGATCCCTGCCACCATCGTCGGTGGAAACGACGTGGCGCTGGCCTTTCGGGACCTGGATGCCAAGGCTCCCGTCCACGTTCTCGTGATTCCGCGTAAACACGTTGCCTCACTCGCCCAATCTTCCGATCCGATGCTTCTCGGCGAGGTTCTCGCTCTGGCCGCCAAAGTGGCCCGCGACGAGGGCTTGGACGGAGGCTATCGGGTGGTGATAAATACCGGCCCTGACGCCGGCCAGACCGTCGGTCATCTCCACGCCCATGTATTAGGGGGCAGAAACATGGCGTGGCCGCCGGGCTGACATTATAATTAAAGGCTGCACTTCAACCGTTTCAAATACCGTAGGACAGGGGGCAATCGGGTTTGTCAGAAGTCATCATTCAGGAAGACGAGAACTTTGAGCGTGCGCTCAAGCGCTTCAAGAAGAAGGTCGAGAAGGCGGGGATCCTGGCGGATCTGCGCAAGCATCGCCACTACGAGAAGCCGAGCGAGCGGCGCAAGCGCAAGATGAACGCGGCGACGCGCAAGAATCGCCGTCATCGCGCGATGTAATGTCGCTTCTAGGCGACAGACTACAGGGCGATCTCAACACTGCGCGCAAGGCGCAGGACAAGAGCGCCGTGCTGCTGCTGGGAACGATTCTGTCGGACGTCAAGAACAAGCGGATCGAGCTGAGATCCGAGCCCACTGACGACGACGTTATCGACGTATTGCGCAAGGGAATCAAACGCCGGCGCGAATCGGTCGAGATGTATGAAAAGGGAAACCGCGCAGATCTGGCCGACAAGGAACGCGCCGAAGTCGCGGCGCTCGAGAAGTATCTCCCAGCCCAGGTGAGCGAAGAAGAAGTTCGCGCCGCGGTGCGTGCGGCAATCGCTGGCGGCGCGACATCCATGGGTCCGCTCATGGGCCGCGTGAATCCGCAATTCAAGGGCAAGGCCGACGGCAGCATGGTGAGCCGCGTCGCCAAGGAAGAGCTGGCCAGGGGCGCGTAGCCGTGCCGAAGGCAAGGCACGGGTCCGGCCGCGTGTCGTCGCCTAGCTTAAGGCTGGGATTAAGGCGACGCCGGGTTCGTAGAGAGTCCGCATCCGTTGGGAATGTCGTGCACGTTGAGAGTCGTCATCCTCGCGCAAGCGGGGATCCACGCACCGTTATTCATTCAACACCCTCTCGTTGCAGGCGGATTGTGGGTGGCAAATCGTAGGGCGCGGATTTATCCGCGCCGCTATCTCAAATGGGCGACGAGGGGTATTGGAAACGGTTTGGAGCCGGGTTGGGAAACGCGCAACGATGTGCAGGGCACGACGTGCACGGTGTTACCAACGGCCCTCGATCGCATATTTGGGATTGGCGCGCGGATAAATCCCCGCCCCACGCAGGGCGTTACCCACCGGCGTCTCCTATGGATCAACTTTGGACGAAGCAATGAATCAACAATGGACGAACGGCACTCGACGAACGCGGCGGCGTTGCCAGGGATCGTCGGGCGCATTTGAAATAGCGGCGCGGATAAATCCGCGCCCTACGATTTGCCACCCACAATCCGCCTGCAACGAGGCGGTGCTGAATGAATCCTCCGCCGTGGATCCCCGCCTTCGGCGAGGATGACAACGCTCGGACGTACGCGGTAATCCCTCTGGTTCGCAGCCTTCGGCGGGATGACGCTCCCGACGATGCGCGCCGCCCTTCAGTGCCCCCGGAAGACGAAGAACGCCGCGCCGACTATACACAACGCCGCCCACAGATAGTCCAGCTTGAGCGGTTGATCCATGTAGAAGTAAGCGAATGGCACGAACACACTTAGCGTTATGATCTCCTGCAGAATCTTCAACTGCCCCAGCGTCAGCGACGTGTAGCCGATCCGGTTCGCTGGCACCTGCAACATGTACTCGAAGAGCGCGAGGCCCCAGCTCAGAAACGCCGCTATGTACCACGGCCTGTTCTCGAGGTTCTTGAGATGGGCGTACCACGCGAACGTCATGAAAATGTTGGAACAGACCAGCAGCCCAGCTGTCCGGACGATTACCGACTTGAAGATGTTTGGCATGTCGCCGGCGTGGCGCGAGAAGCGCGCCAGCCCGTCTGGACGACTCTTCGGTGTATTTTCGCCAGGCTGTATTATTCAGTAGTACCATGAATTCTCACGCCCTTGCCGTCCTGGAGTTTGATCGAGTGCTCGACGTCGTCGCGGACCGCGCGACGTCGGGGGAAGGGGCGGAGCGCGTCCGCCGCCTGCGGCCGAGCAGCGATCACGCGTGGATCGAGCGCGAGCAGGCCCGTGTGTTCGCCGCCCGGGCCCTGATCGCCAGTGAGGCTCGCTGGGCGCCGTATGCGATCCCTGCTGCGCGTCGTGCGCTCGAGCGGCTCCGTGTAGAGAACGCGTCGCTCGGCAGCGGCGACTTCATGCTGCTTCGTGCACTTCTTCGGAGCTCACGCACCACGCTCGATTCCGTCAGGGATCCGCGGCTTCCGCTCGCGGCTCGCGCGGTGCTCGAGCCCGTCACTTCGCGTCTGCTTCGTGACACGCGCGCGGAGGCTGCAATCGACGGCGTTCTGAGCGACGAGGGCGAGATCCGCGACAGTGCTTCGCCCAAGCTCCGAGGGGTCCGGCGCGAGCTCCGCCACGCGGAATCGGACCTCATCACGCTGCTCGAGCGGCTTATGAGTCGACTGGACGCCACGCAGCAGGTGCCCGACATGTCGGTGACGGTCCGGAATGGCCGCTACGTGATTCCGGTGCGTCGCGAGGGCCGCGCCGCTGTGGGAGGCATCGTGCACGACGCATCAGCAACCGGGGGCACGCTCTTCATCGAGCCGCCTGCCGCGGTCGAGGCCGGTAATCGCATGCGCGAGCTCGTCGCCGAAGAAGCAGCTGAGATCGAGCGGATCCTTTTCGAGCTTGGCGACACCCTGCGTCCCAGCCATGGCGCCATGGCGGACGCCTTCGATGCGCTCGCCGAGCTCGACTCGCTTTACGCGCGCGCGCGCATGGCCCTCGATTTTGCGGCGTCGCCAGTCGTCCTTCGCGAGCCCTCTGAAGCGATCGACATCATCGGTGGACGACACCCTCTGCTCCTTGCGCAGGGCGAGCGAGTCGTGCCATTCGATCTCTCGCTTGGCGAATCCGAGCGCACTTTCCTTATCTCCGGTCCGAACACCGGCGGCAAGACGGTGCTGATCAAGGCAATAGCGCTGCTGTCGCTCTGCGTTCAGGCGGGAATTCCCGCTCCGGTGGGTGTCGGGAGCGGCATCGCGATTTACGACGAAATCTTCGCCGACATCGGCGACGAGCAATCGATCGCAGCAAGTCTCTCCACGTTCTCGGCGCATGTCCGCAACCTGCGCGAGATTTTGGCTGGTGCCACTGACCGCTCGCTCGTCATCATTGACGAGCTTGGCTCCGGCACCGATCCTGTCGAAGGTGCCGCACTCGGCGGTGCTGTTCTCGAATCGTTGACAGCACGTCGCGCGCGCACGGTTGCGACCACGCACCTCGGCGCGCTCAAGCATCTTGCGATCGAGGATCCTGGGGTCGTGAACGGCTCGCTCCAGTTCGACGCCATAGAGCTTGCGCCGACGTATCGCCTGATCAAGGGGATTCCCGGCCAATCGTACGGTCTGAGTATCGCACGGAGACTCGGTGTTCCTGAGACGGTTCTGAAGCGCGCGGAGGAGCGGCTTCCCGTTGGTGAGCGCGATGTCAACGTGCTGCTCGCGGACCTCGAGGCACGCGACGCAGCGCTGGCGGAGCGTGAGCGCGAAGCTCAAGTTATCGCCGAGGACGCGCGGGAGCGTGCGCGCCGCGTCGCCGAGCGAGAGCACAACGCGGGCGTTCGCGAGCGCGAGTCGGAGCGGCGCGCACGCGAGGAATCGCGCCGCTACATCCTGGCTGCGCGGCGCGATATCGAGAATACGATTCGCTCGCTCAAGAAGGCGGACAACGCAGACGAAGCCGCTCGGGAAGCGCGGCGCCACGTCGAAGATCTCGCCAAAGCGCAGACGGAGCACCTCGACCGCCTCGAGGCGCGCGCTCGTGCAAATCAGGCACCGGGGTCAGGAGCGAGGAACGTCGCGCCCCCGTCTGTTGGCGACCATGTCGCGATCGCAAGCCTGGGCGGCCGCGTTGGGCAGCTGATCGAGATGCGCGACGACAACGCCGTCGTCGCGGTCGGAACACTCAAGCTCACCCTTCCGCTCTCCGATCTCACACGCGCAGCCCGTCCCGCTCCATCGGCTTCCGTCGTGATAAAGGGCGATGTGCCCGAGGTGCATGTAGCGAGCGAGATAGATCTGCGCGGCATGCGCGTGGGTGAGGTCGAGGGCATCGTGATGCATGCTGTCGATGACGCCGTGCGGGCTGACATGAAGGCGCTGCGTATCATCCACGGGAAGGGCACTGGCGCCCTCCGCGAGCGAATCGCGGAGATGCTCCAGAAAGAGCCACGCGTTACGAACTTCCGCCTCGGCGCCTGGAACGAAGGCGGCGCCGGTGTGACAGTGGTGGAGCTGGGTTGAGCGCCGATCCGATAGTGGAGCGGGTGCGCGACACCGCGGACATCGTCCAGATCATCGGTGAGCACGTCAAGCTCAAGCGCGCCGGCGGTGATTTTCGAGGTCCGTGCCCGTTCCACGGCGGTAAGAATGCGAACTTCAGCGTATCGCCAAAGCGCGGTCAGTATCACTGCTTCAAGTGCGGCGAATCCGGCGATGTGTTCTCCTTCCTTCAGAAGCATCTCGGAATGAGCTTCCCGGATTCATTGCGCGCTGTAGCGTCGACTGTGGGAATCGAAGTTCCGTCGCAACGTGCCGAGCGCGCAGGACCGGATCCGCGCGATCCGTTCTGGGAGATGAATGCGGCCGCCGCCGACTACTTTCAGCGCGAGCTGTGGCAGGCCGATCGCGCCGCTATCGCACGGAAGTATCTCGAAAGTCGCGGCATCACGAAGATCGAGGCCGACCGCTTCGAGCTCGGCTTCGCGCCGGACGACATCGGGACCTTTCGGGCTCACATGGCGACGATGGGATTCGACGTCGATCGCCTGCTCGACGGCGGCCTTCTGTCTCAGCGCGATGAGAACTCCGAGCCGCGTCCGCGTTTTCGCAATCGCGTGATGTTCCCGATCCTGGACGCGTCGGGTCGCCACGTTGCGTTCGGCGGCCGCGCGCTCGGCGATGCGGAGCCCAAGTATCTGAACTCGCCGGAGACGCCAGTCTTCAGCAAGTCCAGGACACTCTACGCGCTCGGGTGGTGCAAGAACGACATTCGGAAGGCCGATCGGGTGTTCGTCGTCGAAGGCTACATGGACGCGATCCGGCTGATGGTCGCGGGACTCGATACAGTCGTCGCGCCGCTGGGCACTGCGCTGACCGAAGCACAGGCCGATATGATCGTGCGTTACACGAAGAACGTGTATCTGCTCTACGACAGTGATCAGGCCGGTCTCAAGGCGACATTCCGCGCAGGCGACGAGCTGCTGCGGCATGGCTGCGCGGTGCGCGTCATAACGCTCCCGAGCGGCGAGGATCCGGACACGTTCGTTCGCACCAACGGCGCGGCAGCGCTCGAGCAACACGTGTCACAATCGGTTGACGTGTTCGAGCGCAAGATCCAACTGCTCGAGCGTGGCGGCTGGTTTGCGGAGCTTCAGAAGAAGCGCCGCGCACTCGACAGACTGTTGCCGACGATACGTGCGACATCGGATCCGTTGCTGCGCGAGCTTTACATTGGCCGCGCAGCTGAAAAGACCGGGATTGCGAAGGAAGCGTTGATTCGCGAGGCGAGCGCGACGCCGCGCGGTGAGCCACGGTCGGCAAGCAGTAACTCTGGCGCTGACGACCGTCAACCCCGCGGACGTGGGGATCCATTTGATGATGACTCCGAAACGGGGCGCGCGCCTATGGATGACGGAAGACCCGTCGTGCCAGTGCGTCGCGGCGACCGTCGCCGCAATCATGACGCAGGCGCGCAGGCCGCCGAGCGTGAGCTGGTGCGTGCGATGCTCGGTGATCCGCATCGCACAGCGCGTATCGCCGAGCAGGTCGATCCCGCGCGATTCACCGATGAGCACTATCGCGCGATCTTCTACGCAATGCTCGACCTCGAGGATGAATTCACTGTCGAGCGCCTGGCCGATCGGCTCGAGCCCGACGACGTGAGTGTGCTGAACGTTCTGCTCGAGGAAGGTGATGCACAGAATGACCCCGACAAGACCATCTCGGCTTCGGTCGCAGTGATTGCAATGCGCGACATTGATGCCAGGCTCGCGGAGATAGATCGAGTGATGAGCCTCGCCAGCATTCCCGAGCAGACGGAATTGATGAAGGAGAAGCAGAGGCTGCAGAAGGAAATCGAGCTGCTGGGCCAGCCGGCGGCGAAATCGTTCAAGTTCCTCAAGCGCCGGCAGCCGGCACCGAGCGAATGACGCGAGCCCGGAGCCGGTGGGCATCGGCTCCCGCACTGGATGAAGATTCCGTCGTGAATCTCGCGGGATCCCTCACAGTGTCGAAGCCGATCGCGCGACTGCTGATGCATCGTGGTTACGCCGACGCCGAGGCCGCCAAGAAGTTTCTGCGTCCGCGCCTGGACCAGCTTCATTCCGGATCTGCGATGATGAGCCTCGACATCGCAGTCGACCGGCTCGTACGCGCAATACGCGCCGGCGAGCTCATCATGATCCACGGCGATTACGACGTGGACGGTATCTGCTCGACGACGCTTCTCGTGCGCGCCATCCGCGGATTTGGCGGCAACGTCGTTCCGTTCATCCCCAATCGCATGACGGATGGCTACGATCTCGGAGCGGCCGGCGTCGCGCGCGCGATAGAGCTCGGTGCGAGGGTCGTCGTGACGTGCGATTGCGGAACAACTGCACTCGAGCCCGTTCTAGCGCTGAACCAAGCTGGCATCGACGTCGTGATAAGCGATCACCATCTTCCGCGCGAGTCGCTGCCGGTTTCGCTTGCACTTCTCAACCCACGGCGACCGGATTGCGATTATCCCGACAAGGATCTCGCCGCCGTCGGAGTCGCGTTCAAGCTGGCTCTGGCGCTGGCGAGCGCCCTTGGCGTGAGCGACGCGTTCATCTGGAAAATGCTGGATCTGGTCGCGCTCGCAACTGTCGCCGATGTCGCCTCACTCCGTGGAGAGAATCGCATTTTCGTGCGCTATGGGATGCGCATGATCTCTGAAACGGAGAATGTCGGCCTGCGCGCGCTGCTCCGCGCATCTGGAATGGATGGCAAGCCGCTCACGGCGGGGCGCATCGGCTTCACGCTCGCTCCGCGGCTGAACGCTGCAGGCCGTCTTGGTCAGGCGCTACGAGGTGTGGATCTGCTGCTCACCGATTCGACGCATGAAGCGAACACGATAGCGCGCGAACTCGAGGAGCTCAATCAGCGCCGACAGTCGCTCGATCGCGCAACACTCGATGATGCGCGCACGATGGCCGAGCCGATGGTGAACGGGGGAGCCGTCGGCCTGGTGCTCGCGAAGGAGGGATGGCACCCAGGAGTTATCGGCATCGTTGCATCGCGCATCGTCGAGGAATTCTCGCGGCCTGCCATGCTCATCGCCATGGAAGGCGAGCTCGGTAAGGGAAGCGGCCGGTCGGTCAGCGGATTCGACCTGCATTCCGCACTCGGGCAGTGCGCCGATCTGTTGATTCGGTTTGGAGGCCACCGCGCGGCGGCTGGAATTACGATTGCAGCAAGTAATCTTGATGCATTTACTGAGCGCTTCGACATCGTGGCGAAGTCCCGCCTCGCGCCGGAGGATCTCGTTCCAGAGCTCCGTGTCGATGCAGAGATCGAGCTCGATCAGGCGACGCTCGACCTCGAGACGACGCTTCGACATTTCGAGCCGTTCGGCGTTGGGAATCCGGCGCCCGTGTTCGCGGCGCGAAATGTCGTCTCGCTCGGGGCGCCGCGGCTAGTTGGGCGCGACGGGCTCAAGCTGACACTGCTCGGAAACGGCGGAACGCAGATCGAGGCCATCGGCTGGGGAATGGCGGCGCTGGCGCCGGCCATCGCGCCAGGGGCTGCGCTCGACGTCGCGTTCCGCCTGGAGCGTGACGAGTACAACGGCGTGAGCCGCCTGCAGGCACGACTGGCGGATGTGATAGTGCGATGAGGATCGTCGGCGGCGAATGGCGCGGTCGCACCATAATGGCGCCGCGCGGAAGCGCAGTTCGCCCCACGCTCGACCGAGTGAGAGAGGCGTGGATGAGCATAATTCAGTTGTCGCTTCCCGGCGCGCGCGTTCTGGATCTGTTTGCGGGCTCCGGCGCGCTCGGCATTGAAGCGCTCTCTCGCGGCGCAACGAGCGCGGAATTCGTCGACTCCGATCGCCGCTCGCTGGACATGGTGAAGGCAAATCTCGCCGCCCTTGGCGCCGAACGGCGAGCCACGTTGACCCGCGCGGACGCACTCTCGTTCGCGTCCGCGCTTCCGGGGGGCGCTTATGACGTTGTCTTCGCGGATCCGCCTTACGCTACCGACGCGGCTGTCAGGCTGGCCGAGCTTTGGCTCGAGTCGCCGTTCTCCGAGGTGATTGGAATCGAGCACCCGCGCTCCGTTGCGATGCCGGCCGGCGGTGACACCCGGCGATACGGCGACTCTGGCATTACCTTCTACCGTTGATGCCGACAATCGCCGTTTATGCGGGAAGCTTCGACCCCATGACCCGTGGTCATGAACAGCTCGCGCGCCGCAGCCGCACCTTCGTGGACGAGCTGGTGATCGCTGTTACGACCAACTCGAGCAAGCACGCACTCTTTTCGATCGAGGAAAGGACCGACCTCATCGAAGCGACCATCGGCGACGCACCGGGAATCACCGTGCGCCCTTTCGACGGCCTCCTCGCCGACTTCGCGCGCTCCATCGGTGCCTCGTTGATTATTCGCGGCCTGCGCGCCGCGGGCGACTTCGAGTACGAGTTTCAGATGGCGCTGATGAACCGACACCTCGGGCCAGGGCTCGAAACCGTTTTCATGGTTCCGTCCGTCGAAACGTCGTACATAAGCTCCAGTATCGTACGTGAGGTGGCACGCTACGGCGGCGACCTGACCGGTCTGGTCCACCCCACCGTCGCCGCCGCACTCCGGGCCAAGTTCGACAGCAGATGAGCTCGACCAACGTCGTCGGCTTTATCAACAGCATTCGCGCACGTGCATCGCTCGTCAAGCGCCGAATCGTGTTCCCGGAGAGCGCAGATCGTCGAGTGCGTGAAGCTACGGAGCGATTGGACGCGCTCGGGATTTGCGACCCTGTACTCGTCGATCCCGGCCCCGACGCGTTGAATCAAGCGGCGGATATGGTGGCCGCAGGTGTTGCACATGGAATGGTCGCCGGCGCGGATACCACGTCGCGCGACGTGCTCCGGGCAGCGATCAAGCGCATCGGTATCGCGCCCGGTATGCTCACTGTCTCGAGCGCGTTCTACATGGTCGCGGCGAGGGAGTGGGATGCGCCGTCCGATGTCCTGACGTTCACGGATTGTGCGGTGATACCGTATCCCACCGCATCCCAGCTGGCGGATATAGCAATTTCCGCCGCCCGCGACCGTCGTCTTATAGTGGGCGACGATCCAGTGGTAGCCTTCCTTTCATTCAGTACCGCAGGCAGCGCGTCGGGCCCATCGGTGGACCTGGTGCGCGACGCCGTGGACCTGGTGCGGACGCGGGCACCGGACCTCGTGGTGGACGGAGAATTGCAGGGGGACGCCGCGTTGGTGCCGGCGATTGCGTCGCGAAAGGCGGCGGCCTCGGTCTGCGGCGGACGCGCGAACGTGCTCGTCTTTCCCTCGCTCGATGCCGGCAACATCGCATACAAGCTTGTACAGCGGCTCGCCGGCGCGGCTGCCCTGGGGCCTATCCTCCAAGGACTCGCGCGACCAGCCGCCGATCTATCGCGCGGAGCGACGGTCGACGATATAATCAATGTGACGGCGATAACGGCGTTACAAACGGAGAACGGATGAGCTTTACGCTTAAGAAACAAGGCGACGTCGTTGTCGTCGATGTGGAAGGCCAGTTGATTGTCGGCAATCGCCAGGAGCTCAAGCAGAAGGTGCTTGACGATCTGGAAAAGGGCGAGCGCAAATTTCTTATCGACTTCGCCCAGACCGGTTACATAGACAGCTCCGGGCTGGGCGTGCTCGTATCCCTCAGCAAGAAGATTCGCGAACACGGCGGCGAGCTCCGCCTGGCGGATCTCAACGACGACCTGCAGACCCTCTTCGAGCTCACCAAGCTCGACACTCTTTTCCAGATTTCAGAGACCAGGGAGCGCGCACTCGAAGGGTTTTGATGAGGCGTCGTCCGAAGATTCCCGGCTCGCTGATGTCTCGCGGGCCGGCCCTCCTGGCGCACCCAACGACGGTCTGTTCGACCCCGTGACCTCCAGTTACGTCGCGCTCGACGTCGAGATCCCGAGCGACGTCAAGCAGATCGAGCCGATCGTCTCGCTCGTCACAGAGCATTGCAAGACGCTTCATCTGTCCAAGCGCCAGTGCTCCCTCAATATTCCTGTAGCGCTGAGCGAGGCGCTCTCCAACGCGATAATCCGCGGCAATCACGAGGATCCGCGCAAGCACGTTCGCCTCCGCGCAACGGTGTCCGATCGGGCGCTCGTCTTCGATGTCGTTGATGAGGGACGCGGATTCGACATGGCGGCGGTATCGCACGATCCAACGATGCCGCCATACCTCGATCGCGAGGACGGCCGCGGCATATACCTCATGCAGCAGCTCATGGACCGCGTCGAGCAGTTCCGCGGACCACAACATGTCGTCCGTCTCACGCTCAATCGATGACGCGCGATCTGGAAGCGGAAATCGAGAACGCAGCGCGGGAGCTCGCCGAGCGGTATGAGGAAATCAATCTCCTCTACACGATAAGCGAGATCCTCGGCCGCACTGTGTCACTCGATCGAGCCACTGCGACAATACTTCGCGAAGTCTCCGAAACCGTGGGAGCGCGCCGCGGCGCGATCTACACTTGTGAGGCGGGCAGCAACATGCTCGATCCGATCGCTTCGATCGGCGTGTCGAAGGAGTTATCAAGCATCTCACTGTCCGATCCGCGTAATCTCGCGGCGCGCGCATTCCGTGGGCGTCATCCAGTCGTCATCTCTCCGGAAGATGATGTCGCCGACGACGGCTTTCGAGTTGGCGCCGTGCTGGCCGTGCCGATCATGTGGACTGGTGAAACCGGCCGCCCGGAGCTCCTGGGAGCCGTGAGCCTCACGGAGCGCACCACTGGCGCCGCGTTCAGCGCCGGCGACGTGAAGCTCGTCGCCGCGATAGCTACACAGATCGGCAGCGCGATCCAGAATGCTCGTCTCGTGCGCGAATCGATCGAGCAGCAACGGCTGCTTCAGGAAGTTCGTCTCGCGCACGACCTTCAGATGAAGCTGTTGCCGAGCGCCGATGTGGTGGCGCCGCAGGCCGAAGCAGCGGCTCGCGTGGTCCCCGCCGAGAGCGTTGGCGGCGATTTCTATCATCTCTTCCGTCTCACACCGTCAGCCACCGGCGTGATGATTGGCGACGTGTCGAGCCACGGCTATCGCGCTGCGTTGATAATGGCGCTCGCAATGAGTGCCGCCGCCATCCATGCGCAGAGCACACTCGATCCAGGTGCCATGCTCCATGCGTTGCTCTACTCCCTGCGCGACGAGCTGTCCAACACGGAGATGTTCATCACGCTCTTCTACGGTGTGGTCGACAAGCAGGCGGGAACACTGCAGTACGCGAACGCGGGGCACCCGCACGTATTCTGCTGCAGACCTGATTCGGAGCCTGAGCGACTCGGTGCGATAGATCCGCCGCTCGGAATGTCGGACGATGCACCTACGTCGCGGAGCGTCAAGTGGACGTCGGCCACGGACCTGCTCGTACTCTTCACGGACGGCATTACCGACGCTCTCAACGACGCCGGTCAGCCAATGGGCGAGCGACGCGTGCTCGACACGATCAAGCGTCATGCCGCGGAGTCGCCCGCGCAGATAGTCGATCGCGTCTTCGATGCGCTGCGCGAGCACGCCGGTGACATCCCGCCGCGCGACGATCTGACGCTCGTCGTTCTTCGGAGCTGAGCATGCGCGCGCCGGGCGGTTTTCCGCCCACGCTCAAGCGGTTGGGTCAGCATTTTCTCGCGGATGAGCGCGCGCTCGAGCGAATCGTCGACACGCTTGCGCCGACGACCGCTGACACGGTTCTCGAGATCGGACCCGGCCGCGGCGCGCTGACTGATCTCCTTGTCCAGCGCGCAGGCCGCGTCGTCGCAGTGGAGCTGGATCGCGCACTCGCTTCGATGTTGCGCGACAGGTTTGCGACAACACCAAGCGTCGAGATCGTCGAGGCAGACATTCTCAAGACCGATCCGGGCGAGCTTGGCGGACCGGGCTATCTGCTCGTTGGCAACGTCCCGTACTACATAACGACTCCGATTCTCTTCCACGCGCTCGCATGCGCGCTGCCGCGCCGAGCTGTGTTCCTCGTGCAGCGCGAAGTCGCAGCGCGCGCGATGGCCGAACCCGGTTCAAAGAGTTACGGTGCGCTGTCGGTGAACCTGCAGGTTCTGGCGAATGTGGAGCGCGTATTCGATATTCCTCCGGGCGCGTTCCGTCCGCCCCCCAAGGTCGATTCATCGGTGATACGCGTCACCCCGCTCGCCCATCCAGCGCTTCGCGACGGTGAGCAACAGCGCTTCCGATCGTTCGTGCAGAGCCTCTTCAGTCAGCGCAGGAAACAGATCGGCACCATTCTCCGCAGCCTCGCCCCCTCCGCCTCGGGCGTCCCTGCTGTCACCCTCGATGCGCTCGCGGCTGTAGGCGTGCCACCAACGGAGCGTCCCGAGCGCCTCACTCCGCTTCAGCTCGTCCAGCTATTTCGAGAGGTTCGCCAGGGCGAAGGATAGAGCCTCGAACTCGAGCCCCATGTTCACTGTGCGGGTGACCACGTCCGGCGGCACATTGATCTGCACGGGCGCGAAGTTCATTATCGCCTTGATACCTGCGGCGACCATCTCGTCGGCGACACCCTGCGCACTCTCGGCCGGCACCGCGATGACACCGATGTCGAAATGCTCGCGCGCGGCGTCTTTCGCGAGGCAGTGGACGTCGCGCACCGGGATCGAATCCAGACGGCTTCCGACCTTGGCAGGCGACAGGTCGTAGAGGGCCGAAACATGGAACCCCTTTTCGCGGAACCCAGGATACTGCGCCAGCGCGAGTCCGATCTTGCCAGCTCCGACGATGCAAACGTGCCAGTCGCGGCCCAATCCCAGGATTTTCCGGAGGCTCTCGGTGAGTTCCGGGACGAAGTAGCCGAGTCCACGCTTACCGAACGACCCGAAGATCGAGAGGTCCTTGCGCACCTGCGCTGAGGTGGTCCCGCCAAGACGGGCGAGAACATCGCTGGAGACCGTCGCCTCGCCATTGTGCTCGAGCTCCTCGAGAAAGCCGAGGTAGAGCGATAGCCGCCGAACGGTAGAGTCAGGTACGCGTTTCAAGGTAAGAGCAGTGCTTGTGAATTTCTTCACAAAGGTATGACGGGGTGCCCTGAGGCCGCAAGTTGACCTCCGGACTATCTTACAAAAAGATGCCAGTGAACATCAATTCAGAGATCGGCCGGCTCCGCACGGTGCTGGTGCACGAGCCTGGGCCGGAGCTCCTGGCAGTCACTCCGGATACCCGCGAGGACTACCTCTACGACGACATAATCCATGTCGAAACCGCCCAGACCGAGCACCGGCGGCTGGTAGCGGTGCTCGAGCGATTCGCCAAGGTCCATTATGTTCGCGACCTCCTCGCCGAAACTGTGGCGACGATCGAGGCTCGGCACCTTATCATCCGAGAAGCGATGGATATGCTCCAGTCCGCGCCGATCGCCAAGGACCTCAACGATTTGCCGCCCGCTGATGTCGTGCGTGTGTTGATCGAGGGGAGGGAGGAGGTTCCCGGCCCGCTTGCGAAGACGCTCAACGAATGCGGCTACGCACTGCCCCCGGTGCCCAATCTCTTCTTCACCCGCGACACCGCGATGGGACTTGGCAAGCACGTCATGATCGGGTCGATGCGGTACGGCACTCGCTGGACGGAGGAGCTGATAATGAAGACGCTCTTCGCCCATCATCCCGTTCTGGCGAACGCCGGAATTCTTTACGACGGCTCGATCGAGCGCCGGGTGAACTACACGCTCGAGGGCGGCGACGTGCATCCGCTGCGACCCGACTTGCTGATGATCGGCTTCAGCGAGCGCTCGAGTCCCGCCGCGATCGACGAGCTGGTCTCACTCGTGTTCAGCAGCACAGCAATAACGAACATCATCGTCGTCGTGATGCCCAAGGAGAACACCGCGATCCATCTCGACATGATCTTCACGCAGATCGATCGCGAGCAGTGCGTGATTCATGCGCCGCATTTCCTCGGCGCCGAGCGGCTGGCGATTCTTCATTGGAGCAAGGGCGATACGACGATGCGCGAGATGCCGAACGTGTTCGTGGCACTCGAACAGTGTGGCATGAAGATCGAGCCGATCATATGTGGCGGCCGAAAGCGCATAATGCAGGAGCGCGAGCAGTGGGCTTCCGGTTGTAACTTCTTCGCCATCCGTCCCGGCCTCGCGGTGAGCTATGCGCGCAATCACGAAACATTGCGCGAGATGGAGTCCGCGGGCTATCGCGTCGTCCCATCCACGTCGTTCCTCGAAGGGCATGAGCGCATAGACGACAGATGAGCGCGCCGTGATCACCGTGGATGGAAGCGAGCTGGTGCGCGGCGGCGGCGGACCGCGCTGCATGTCGTGCCCGATCGAGCGAGAAGACGTCTGGTGAGCGAAACAGTGTCTCGCACGATTGGCAGCACGATGAATCTCAGCACTCTCTCGTACGCCGTGGTCGACGTTGAAACGACTGGCGGGAGCCCTGCCTACGGCCATCGCATTACGGAGATCGCGGTGGTTGTCGTCACGGAGGGGCGGATCACCGAGATCTTCGAGCAGCTCGTGAATCCTGGCCGCTTCATCCCCAGCTTCATAACGCATCTTACCGGGATAACGGGAACGATGGTGGCCGATGCGCCGCGCTTCGAGGAGATAGTTCCCGAGCTCGTAATGGCGCTGGCTGGAAACATTTTCGTGGCGCACAACGCACAGTTCGACTGGGGATTCGTGAGCGCCGAGCTCGAGCGCGCCGTTGGAAAGACGCCGACCGCACTGCGCCTTTGCACGGTTCGCCTCGCGCGCGCGCTCCTTCCGCAGCTTCCGCGCAAGTCACTGGATCACGTCGCACACCACTATGGTGTGCTCGACGTGCCCTCGCGCTATCCGCTCAAGCGCGGCACCCGCCACAGCGCCGCTGGCGATGCGATAATTACCGCGCACTGTCTGCTCCGCATGATCGACGACGCCGCGGACCGCGGCTTCACAACCTGGGACGACATCCAGCGCGCGACAAGCCGCAAATCGCGCAGCCACAAGTCGCGGCGCGCCTCCGCGCTTCCCACGGGTACTCTCGACGACCGCACCGCCTAGGTCAATTATGCCAGCACCGACTCCCCTCATTCAGTCGCGCCGGATCGGCGACCTCCAGGTTCATGCAATTCAGGCCGGTGGGCAGCGACTGGACGGCGGAGCGATGTTCGGCGTGGTTCCGAAGCCACTCTGGGAGCGGCGCATCCCGGCCGACGAGCGCAACAGGATCCAGCTGGGGATGCGTTGTCTTCTGATCGAGCACCCGAACGGTCTCATTCTCGTCGACAGCGGTGCTGGCAACAAGGAGAACGCGAAGTTTCACGACATTTATGGCCTCGAGAACGTCGGCGCGAACGGCCGCACAGCGCTCGAGGATGGCCTCGCGCAGCTCGGCGTCACTCCGGATCGCGTGGACCTGTTGATAAGCACACACCTGCATTTCGATCACGCTGGCGGCAACACCTACATCGACGAGGCCGGTGCGGTGCATCCGACGTTTCCGCGTGCGCGGTACTTCGTTCAGCGTGGGGAGTACGAGTACGCGACGCATCCCAACGAGCGCACAGCGGCCAGCTACTTCGACCGCAACTACGCGCCGACGCTCGAGTCCGGTCAACTGGAGCTGCTCGAAGGCGAGACGGAGATCGCCGATGGCGTCGGCGTGATCCTGACACCCGGGCACACGCCTTACCATCAGAGCATCGTGATCCGGTCCGCCGGTGAGACGGCGATCTTTCTGGGCGATCTGATCCCGACGCATGCGCATCTTCCGCTGCCGTGGATCATGGGATACGACGTCGAGCCGCTCGTCACTCTCGAGTCCAAGCGAGCGCTGTTGCGACGGATAGAGCAGGAAAACTGGACGGTAGTTTTCGAGCACGACGCGAGTGTACCGTGGGGCCGAGTGCAATCCGACGCCAAGGCCTACAGCTTGCGTCCAGAGGCAGGGTAGGGTAACTTTCCAGGCTTAGTTAATGCGGAAAGTGGTTGCCTAGCGGCGACCCACCCTCCGGCCCCAGTTCAGCTGAGGTGCTGTAGGCGTCCAGAATCACTCACACCGTGACCGCCACGGTGGGTTTGGCGCGGACTCCTGCTTCGGGAGGCCCGCGTTTTTGTTTTCTCTCTACACGAGGTTCTGCTCATCCCCCCAGACGTCAAAGGTCCGCGCGTAAATCGTCAGATCCGTTTCTCGCCTCTTCGTGTCATTGGCGACGACGGTGCCCAGCTTGGAATCATGGATGTGGATACGGCATTGAGCCGGGCTCAGGAGCTCGGCCTCGATCTCGTGGAAGTCGCACCACTTGCTCGACCGCCCGTTGTCCGCATCATGGACTTCGGCAAGTACAAGTTCGAGCAGGCCAAGATGGCTCGGCAGGCCAAGAAGAAACAGCATGTCATCGAGCTCAAGGAAGTGAAGTTCCGTCCCGGCATCGAAGAGCATGACTTTCAGACGAAAGTGCGTCACGCGCGCGAATTTTTGGGAGAAGGGAACAAGGTGAAGGTCACCTTGATGTTCCGCGGGCGGCAGATCGCGCACCCGGAGCTGGGACGCAAGGTCGTTATTCGCGTCGCGCAGGAGCTGGTCGACGTGAGCAAGATCGAAGCAGATCCGAAGTTCGAGGGAAAATCCATGACGATGATTCTGGCCCCCAAGTGAGGGAATAGCATGCCGAAAATGAAGACGCACAAGGGCGCAAAAAAGCGCTTCTCTATCACAGGTAGTGGAAAGGTTCGCCGCAACAAGGCCAACAAGAGCCACATCCTCACCAAGAAGTCCGCGAAGCGGAAGCGCAATCTCCGCCGCCCGGGAACCATCGCCACGTCGGGCGACGAAAAGCGCATGAAGAGGTTGTTGGTAGCGTAGTTGGTAACCCGCCCAGGGCGCGGATTTATCCGCGCCGGCCCGGTCGAATGCAATCGAACTGTCCAATCTGCGACCAAGCGTCGCCCATCATAGAGGAGTAGCAGCCCATGCCACGGGTACGATCCAACGTTGCGCGTCTCAAGCGCAAGAAGCAGGTGATGAAGGCCGCGCGCGGTGCTTTCGGCGCGCGCAGCAAGCTCTGGAAATCCGCCAAGGAAAATGTAGAGCGCGGCTGGAAGTACGCCTACCGTGACCGCAAGAACAAAAAGCGCGAGTTCCGCAAGCTCTGGATCGTCCGCATCAATGCCGCGGCCCACATCCACGACATGAGCTACAGCACTTTCATCAGCGGACTCGGCAAGGCCGGCATCGAGATCGATCGCAAGGTCCTCGCGGACCTCGCCATTCGCGACGCAGCCGCCTTTGGAATGCTCGCCGAACAGGCGCGCAAGGCGCTCAGCGCCGCGGCATAACCCAGCTCGACGTCGCCGGCGTTTCCGCCGGATGATGCGCTCAAGGGGCGGCCTCGATACTTTTCGGGTCGCCCCTTTGCGTTTTCGTATACCAACAATCCAGTGACAGAATCAGCGCTTCAGGACTTCGAGAATTCTCTTGGCCGACTCGGTACCGAGGCGGATGAGAGGCTGCAGGCGGCGACCTCGCGCGATGACGTCGAGGCGATTCGCGTCGAGTTTCTGGGACGAGCGAACGGCAAGCTGACCGAGTATCAGAAGCTTATCCCATCGTTCGTCGGCGATGAGCGCAGGCGCGCTGGCCAGCAGTTCAATGCGGTCAAGACTCTTGTCGAGAAACGCATTGCGGACAGGACATCGGAGCTGGCCGAGCAGCGCCGCTCCGACATACCGCAGATCGATCTCACAATGCCAGCGCGGCGGCAGTTCCGCGGCGCTGAACACCCGGTAACGGTTGTGATCGAGGAGATCATCGCAATCTTCCGCGAGATCGGCTTCGCTGTTGCGACGGGGCCGGAGGCGGAGACCGAGTGGTACAACTTCACCGCGCTCAACTTCCCCCCCGATCATCCGGCGATGGACATGCACGATACCATGTATCTCGCCGACGATGTCGTGCTGCGCACGCACACCTCACCGGTGCAGATCAGATCTCTGCAGGCCGGGCCGCCGCCGATTCGTGTAGTCATTCCGGGCAACGTCTACCGTCTCGATCCGTTCGATGCGAGCCACGCTCCCATGTTCTCGCAGATCGAGGGCCTCGCCGTCGATGAGGGTGTGAGCTTCGTGGATCTCAAGGCGACGCTTACGCATTTCGCCGAACGATTCTTCGGAGCCACGCGCACTCGTTTTCGTCCGAGCTATTTCCCTTTCACCGAGCCATCAGCGGAGATGGACGTCGAGTGCCGCCTCTGCAAGGGATCCGGCTGCGCCGCGTGCAAGGGCACCGGCTGGATGGAGATACTCGGCTCCGGTATGGTTCACCCGAATGTGCTCGACGCAGCTGGCGTGGACAGCGAAAAGTACACTGGCTGGGCGTTCGGTATGGGACCGGCACGCATCGCACTCCAGCGATACGGGGTCTCCGACATCCGCGTGCTGTATGATTCCGATGTGCGCTTTCTGGAGCAGGTGGCGCGATGAACGCTTCCTACGAATGGCTGCGCGAGTTCACCGATTTCGATCTCACGCCGGAGCAGTTGCGCGATGTGATAACGAATCGCGCAGCGACGGTCGAGGATGTCGTTTCGCTTCGCGCGGATCTACGCGACGTTGTGGTTGGACTCGTTGTCGAAGCGAGACCGCATCCCAACTCGGACCACCTCTGGGTGACGAAAGTCGACGCCGGAACCGGTGAGCTGCTGGACGTGGTGTGCGGTGCGCCCAACGTTCAGACGGGCTCCAAGTATCCGTTCGCGCCTTCGGGCTCGACGTTACCTGGTGGACTGAAGCTCGAGCGTCGCAAGATTCGCGGCGAGACTTCCAACGGAATGCTCTGCTCCGCTCGCGAGCTCGGACTGGGAGTGGATCACGACGGCATCATGACTCTGCACACCGATGCAGCACCCGGCACTCCATTTCTCCGGGCAGTTCCGGCAGGCGATACGCGGTTCGTAGTCGATGTGCTTCCCAACCGTCCGGATCTTCTATCGCATGAAGGGCTTGCGCGCGAGATAGCGGCCTACACCGGGAACGAGCTGCACATGCCCGAGCACCGGGGCATGCTGCCCGGCGCTGCTTTCGTGCACGCTGACGCCGACGGATCGACCGGCGGCGTTCGCGTAAGAATCGATGACGCAGCGCGGTGCCCGCTGTACACCGCAACGATAATTCGCGGTGTCAGAATCGCTCCGAGCCCCGAGTGGCTCGTCAACCGGCTGCTCAGCATCGGTCTGCGGCCGATCAACAACGTCGTCGACGCTACGAACTACATGCTGCACGGATTCGGCCAGCCGATGCACGCGTTCGATCTCGACAAGCTCGGCGGCGAAGTCCGAGTACGACAAGCACGTTCCGATGAGCGGATCACCACGCTCGACGGTGTCGAGCGCAAGCTCGATGCGTCGATGCTCGTGATCGCCGACGCGGCGCGCGCGCAGGCGATCGCAGGCGTGATTGGCGGCAACGACAGCGCGGTGACCGACGGGACGACTGCGATCCTGTTGGAAGTCGCGGTTTTTGATCCTCGCACCGTGCGCGCAACGCGGCGGGCACTCGGCATATCGACCGATGCGAGCTACAGGTTCGAGCGTGCGCTGGATGCGCATGCTTCGATCGAGCTTGCGCGATATGCGGCGGCGCTCATTGTATCGATCGCCGGTGGAAGAATCGACGACGCGCCGCTTGCGCTTGGCTCCGCGGGGTCGTCGCCATGCGCACTGTCTCTCCGAGTGGCTCGCGTTGCCGCACTATTGGGCGAGAGCGTGCCGGCAACCGAATGCATGCGTCTGCTTGGCAGCGTCGGTTTTGGTGTAAGCTCGGGCGAGGACGGCTGCCTGCGCGTAACCCCACCGCGCTGGCGCTCCGACGTTTCTTTGGAAGTCGATCTTATCGAGGAGATCGCGCGCCTTCGCGGCTATGACTCGTTCTCCAGCGAGTTGCGTCCGTTCCGCGTCGGCAACACCGGTGACTCGCCGGCTTACGTAGTCACGCGCCGCGTCACACACGCGCTGGTGGCGGCGGGTCTGCTCGAGGTTCGGCCAATTCCATTCGTCGCGGACGCAGGAGAGAACGGCGTCCGCGTATTGAATCCGCTCGCCGAGAGCGAAGGGATGTTGCGTTCGAGCGCCCTGCAGACGCTTGGGCGTCGGGTCGAGCATAACTTCGCGCACATGACGCGCAACATCAGGCTGTTCGAGGTCGGCGTCGTATTCGCGCGTGGAGCTGACCGGATTCCCCTCGAGCGAACGGTCGCCGCCGTCGTCATCGGCGGCGACCGGGTTCCGGCACACTTCACGGAGCCGAAGCCGCCGCAGGTGGATATCTGGGACGCGCGATGGATCGCGGAGTCGATTCTTCGCGCCGCGTTCGGCGACGACTCGGCTACTCTGAAAGCGAACGATGCCGGGAATGGATGGGACGTCGTACTCGGCGACGCGCCGATCGGCACAGTTGCGCCGCTAACGCTGGACGCCCCCGTCTGGGCGCCTCCGGTATTCGGAATCGAGGTCGAACTGACGCCGGCTTTCGGCGTGTCCCGCGCGCCCGTCGCGTATAGGCCACTTCCAGTGACGCCGGCCGCCGAGTTCGATCTGGCGCTGCTTGTCCCGACCGGAACGTCTGCGGCTGATATTGCCCGGGTCGTGACCGAGACCGCCGGCGATACGCTCGAATCGCTTGTTCCGTTCGACGAATTTCGTGGATCCGGAGTGGAGCAGGGATATCGAAGTGTCGCTTGGCGCTTGACGTTCAGGCATCCGGAGCGCACCCTACGCGATAAGGAAATCGAAGGTCGACGCGCGCGGATACTGCGCGCTCTTGAAGAGGAGCTCGGTGTCAGACCACGCACAACCTGAGAACCCGCAGTTCGCCCAGCTGGGGCGGCTGGTCCGCCGCCTGGGCGAGGAGCTCGCGAGCTATAGAAAGCGCGCGCTGAGCGCCGAAGCCAGGCTCAAGACGGTGCAGGAGGACGCTGCACGCGTCGCTGGTACATCGCCGCAACGAGTGCTGGAGCTGGAGCGCGAGAACGCGGAGCTCAACCGCCGCCTGGGCGTCGCTCGGGCGCGCACGGATAAGATGCTGGCGCGTGTCCGCTTCCTCAAACAGCAACAGGACGGGGCAGCATGAAGACCGGGAAAACGAGTGTTCGGGTCACAATTCTGGGCGACGAATACACGCTCCGGTCAGCGACGTCAGCGGAGGAGACTCAAGCGATTGCCAAGCAGGTTGACAAGTCCATCCGCGAGATAATGCAATCCGGCCTCGTTGTGGAAACGCACAAGGCGGCCATACTGGCGTGTCTGCGCATGGCGGGAGAGCTGAGCCAGGCGCAGGAGGAGGCAAGAAAGCTCTCAGATGACATGACGGCGCTCAGTCAGGAGATCCGGCCGTGGCTGCCACCGGCCAAGCGTTACGATTAGCTTCTATAGATGGATTTCACGGCTATTTGGGCCGCGGGCGCGATTCTTGTGCTGGTCGCCGGCTGCGGCCTTTTTTTCGTCATAGGGCGTAAGGCTGGAACGAAGGGCGAGACCGATCGCCAGCGGGCAGCCGGCATGTCCGCCGAACAGACTGCGAAACGTATCGTCGAAGACGCCCAGCGCGACGCTCAGGCGCTGCGCAAGACCGCTGTTCTCGAAGGCAAGGAAGAGCTCATCCGGCTCCGCGAGGAATGGGAGGCGGAGGCGCGCAAGCGGCGCGAGGATGTCGAGGGCGACGAGCGGCGGCTTCAGGAGCGCACCGGTACAATCGAGCGCAAGGCTGATGCGCTGGAGCAGCGCGAGCGCGACATCAAGCGCATGGCCGCAGACGTCGCAGGACGCGAGAGCAGCCTCGGCGAGCGGCAGGCCGAGCTCGATCGACTGATAGCCGAGGAGCGCCGCCGCCTGGAAGCGCTGGCCGGCATGTCGGCCGCCGATGCGAAGAGCGAGCTGATCAAGCGTCTGGAGGAAGAAGCGCATGCCGACGCCGCCAATCGCCTGCGAGGAATTCGTGAGGAATCGCGTCGGAACGCCGACCGCGAGGCCAAGAAGATCATCGCGCTCGCGATCCAGAGGATCGCCGCCGAGCAGACCGTTGAAACAACGGTTTCTACGGTGGCGCTCCCGAACGACGAGATGAAGGGACGGATCATCGGCCGCGAAGGACGCAACATCCGCGCATTCGAGCTCGCGACTGGTGTCGACGTGATCATCGACGATACGCCGGATACTGTTGTCGTCAGCTGCTTCGAGCCGATGCGTCGGGAAGTCGCCCGCATGGCGCTCGAGAAGCTCGTAGCGGATGGGCGCATCCATCCCGGCCGCATCGAGGAAGTCGTAACGAAGGCGCGCGAGGAAGTGGACAAGGCGCTGATAGAGACGGGCGAGCGGGCCGCATATGAGAGCGGAGTTCACGGATTACATCCCGAGCTGCTCAAGCTCGTAGGCCGCATGAAGTGGCGCACGAGCTACGGCCAGAACATTCTGAATCACTCCAAGGAAGTGGCGTGGCTGGCTGGAATCATGGCTGCGGAGCTGGGGCTCGACGTGCCAATGGCGCGGCGCGGCGCGCTACTGCATGACGTTGGCAAGGTGCTGACGCACGAGCACGAAGGCACGCACGTTCAGCTGGGTGTCGAGATGGCGACCAAGTACGGTGAGCATCCACTTGTGGTGAACGCCATCGCGGCCCACCACGACGATGTCCCGCACGAGAGCGAGATATCGGTGCTCGTGCAGGCTGCGGACGCAATAAGTGGCGCGCGACCCGGAGCGCGCCGCGAGTCCTTCGAGACCTACGTGAAGCGACTGGAAGGGATAGAGCGGATCGCTTCGGATTACCGTGGCGTGGAGAAGGTTTTCGCGATCCAGGCCGGCCGCGAGGTTCGCGTCATCGTGACGCCGGAGACAATCGACGATCCCCGTCTCGAGGCACTGGCCGAAGAAATCGCTCTGCGCATCGAGCGTGAATTGCAGTATCCCGGCCAGATCAAGGTGGTGCTGATACGCGAGACGAGGGCTGTAGGCATTGCCCGCTGAGCTGATAGATGGTGCGGCAGTAGCGGCGCGCATCCGTCAAGAGGTCAGTGCGGAGGTAGCAACGCTCAGAAGTGAGGGAATCGTACCGACGCTCGCTGTGGTATTGATCGGCGACGATCCGGCGAGCGCGGTGTACGTAGCTGGAAAGGGCCGTGCGTGCGTGGAGGTCGGAATGGAAGAGAACACGATCCGTCTACCGTCTACCACGTCGCAGGAAGAGCTCATGTTGCTGCTCGATTCACTGAACGACGACCGGAACGTGCATGGGATACTTGTGCAGTCTCCGTTTCCGAAGCAGATCGATGCAAGCGCCGTGATTCGACGAATCGATCCGGCGAAGGACGTCGATGGGTTTCATCCCGTCAACGTCGGAAAGCTCTACGCCGGTGACCGGGACGGCTTCGTGCCGTGTACCCCTGCCGGCATCCAGGAGCTTTTGCGTGTATCCAACGTGGAAACGCACGGCGCGGATTGCGTCGTCGTGGGACGCAGCAACATCGTCGGCAAGCCGATGGCAGCGCTGATGGTTCAGGATGCGCCGGCGGCGAATTGTACTGTGACGATCTGCCACCGCTACACGCGCGATCTCGCGTCGTACACTCGTCGCGCCGACATTCTCATTACCGCTGTGGGGCGACCGGGGCTGGTAACGGGTGACATGGTAAAGCCTGGCGCCGCGGTCCTCGACGTGGGAATTACCCGCATAGCAGATGCGACGCGGAAGAGCGGAACGCGACTGGTCGGCGATGTCGATTTCACGAGTGTCAGCGAAGTTGCAGGCCTTATAACACCGGTCCCGGGCGGAGTTGGACCAATGACGATCGCGATGCTGCTCCGAAATACCGTGCGTGCCGCGCAACGGCTTGCGGCGGCGTGAGGTTATTCCGTTGAGACGCGCGTATGGCTCGCGTGCTGCGCGCTCCGGGGTCGAACTCGATCTTTTCGGGCCGTCGGCGACGACGTTCGTCGCGCCAGTCGTACCCGGCTCGACGGCGGAAACTGCGATCCAGGTCGCCTCACTTACGGAAACGGCGCGTGCGGTGATCGAGGGGTCGCTGTCACCGCTCTGGGTGCGCGGTGAGGTGAGTGACTTCAAGCGGCACCGGAACGGACACTGGTATTTCTGCCTGCGTGATTCCTCGGCGCAGGTGCGGTGCGTGGTATGGTCGCGGAGCCAGCGCGGCATTCCGGCCTCTCCAGATGAGGGGATGGAAGTTGCCGCATACGGCCAGCTCACGGTTTACGCCGCGCGCGGCGAGATGCATCTCAACGTCACCGCGCTTGACGCTGTCGGCGACGGTTTGTGGCGCAAGGCGATGGAGGAGACGCGGCTGCGTCTTGATCGTGAAGGTCTGCTCGCACCGGAGCGCAAGCGCGAGCTTCCGTTTGCGCCCACGCGCGTGGGCATGGTGACGAGTCCCGATGGTGCTGCGCTCCGCGATGTGATATCCGTGATTCGCCGCCGCGCTCCGCACGTGACGCTGGTCGTGAGTGCGGCGACGGTGCAGGGCGTGAATGCGCCGTCCGAAATTGTCGCAGCAATAGAGCGGATCTGCCGCTTCGGTGCGATCGACGTTCTCATCGTTGGGCGGGGCGGCGGTGGCCGCGAAGACCTGTGGGCATTCAACGACGAAGCTGTAGCGCGCGCGATATGCGCGGCCCACGTGCCCGTGATATCCGGAGTTGGTCACGAGATCGATGTGACCATCGCCGATCTCGCTGCCGATCACCGCGCCGCGACTCCGTCGGCCGCAGCAGAAGCGGCGGTGCCGATGCAGAGCGATCTCATCGCACAGCTCCGCGCGATCGGTGAGGGGCTCTCGGCGTCGCTGTCTGATCGTGTGTCCGTCGCGCGCACCGCTCTGGAGACTGGAGCGGTTGCGCTGAAACGTGCAGCCATGCTCGACGCGGAGCGACGCCGAGCGGTGATCGCCGCAACCGCGGGCCGGCTCGACGCACTGAGCCCCCTGGCAACGCTCGCGCGCGGATATTCGGTTGCACGCGACGCAGTTGATCGCAGAACGCTGGCCGTAGTTGCTGATTTCGAACCGGGTGCGCTGTTTACTCTTACTTTGCGCGACGGTGACGTCGTGGCACGAGTGACGGAGCGGGGATGACCTACGAAAAGCGCGTCGAGCGGTTGCAGGAGATCGTGAACGATCTCGACGGTGATGGGCTTCCGCTCGAGCGTGCACTCAAGCTATTCGAGGAAGGGATCGAGATTCTGCGCCTCGCTTCCGATGAGCTCACGCAGGCGGAGGGGCGGGTCCAACTGCTAATCGAGCGCGCCGACGGCGTGTTCGACACGCCCGACATGGATGCGTGAAGTAATGTTCGCGGTGGATTTCGGCGCTGACAGAAGCGACATCGACGCAGCACTAGCCGCGTTGAGCGAATCGCTTCCGGCGATGCCGACACGCGTGGCCGACGCCGTGCGCTACACGTTACGCGGTCCGGGCAAGCGACTTCGCGGAATTCTCGTCACGGCATCGTACCGCGCAGCGGGTGGAGGCGGCGACGTGTCGGGTCTCGCAGCGGCAGTAGAGATGCTGCACGCGTACTCTCTGGCACACGATGACCTCCCGTGCATGGATAACGACGACATGCGTCGCGGGCGCGCCACGACTCACAGGGTATGTGGCGTTCCGGCGACCGTCGTCGCAGGCGTCGTCATTGTACCGCTCGCGGTGAGCGCTGCGGGACGGGCTGTGGCCCGGATGCACCGCGGCGCGCCGCGCGTGGCAGCGGTGGTCAGGGAACTGGTGCGCGCGGCGGGTGCGAGCGGGATGATCGGCGGCCAGCTTCAGGATCTCGTCGCTGAGAACCTGCCGACCGATTCGCTCGACAAACTGGAGCGAATCCACCGTGCGAAGACTGGAGCCCTCATGTCAGCTTCCGCGAAGGTCGGCGGCATAGCTGCCGGTGCAACCGACGCGGCAGTGACCGCGCTCGGCCAGTTCGGCGCTGACCTTGGTCTCGCCTTCCAGATCGTCGACGATGTGCTCGACGTCACCTCTTCGTCCGCGGAGCTGGGGAAGACGGCTGGCCGCGACCTCGCAATGGGTAAGAGTACATATCCGGCGCTGCTCGGCGTGGATGGTGCAATGGATCGCGCGATCGTGCTCGCCAAGCAGGGTTGTCTACAGCTTCATGAACACAATCTGCTCAGTCAGGAGCTGCGCCACCTGGCCGATCTGGTGATCACTCGTACGCACTGAACGTCAAGATGGCAATACTCGAACGAATCAAGTCGTCGTCGGATCTCAAGTCGCTCACGCGCGACGAGCTGCGCACGCTCGCGGCCGAGATGCGCGCATTCCTCATCGACTCGTGCTCTCGAACCGGCGGTCATATCGGTGCGGGGTTGGGAGTCGTCGAGCTCTCGATCGCTCTGCACACCGCGTTCAACACGCCAGCCGATCAGCTCGTTTGGGACGTCGGACATCAGGGGTATCCGCACAAGCTTCTCACGGGCCGCGCATCTCGCTTCGGCACGCTCCGAAGCGAAGATGGGATCTCGGGTTTTCTCAAGCGAAACGAGAGCCCGTACGATTCGTTCGGCGCGGGCCACGCGGCGACCGCCATATCAGCAGGATTCGGGATGGCGGTCGGGCGCGACATCGCGGGCGAGTCGTTCAAGGTGGTTTCGGTGCTTGGCGATGGCGCACTGACGTCGGGTCTTTCGTACGAGGGACTCAACAACGCGGGCGCGTCAGGCCGCGACTTCATTGTCGTCCTCAACGACAACGAGATGTCGATCGCGCCGAACGTCGGTGCGATGGCCAAGTACCTGAATTCGGTGCAACGCAACCCGATCTACAACCGCTTGCGATCGGCGATAGGCACAGTCGTGGACAGCATGCCCGGCCCCCTTGCGGGAATGAGCACGCTCGTGAGGAAGTGGGAAGAGAGCATGAAGTCGTTTCTCACACCCGGCGTGCTGTTCGAAGAGCTTGGGTTCCGATACTTCGGTCCGATCGACGGACATGACATCGATCTTCTCATCGAAACGTTCGCAGCCGTGCGCGCGATGGACGGACCGCGACTCGTGCACGTAGTCACCAAGAAGGGGAAGGGATTTCCCGCCGGTGAGAACGTCGAGAAGTGGCACGCGCTTCCGGCGGGCCATGACCCGAGCACCGGAAAGCAGGTGAAGTCGTCGTCCGCGAATCCCAATTACACTGCAGTATTTGGCAAGGGGCTGGCGGAGCTCGCGGCGATCGAGCCGCGGCTCGTCGCAATCACCGCAGCGATGCCGAGCGGGACCGGCACAGGGCTGATGGCGAAGGCATTTCCTGATCGCTTCTTCGACGTGGGAATCGCCGAGGGACATGCCGTGACGTTCGCCGCTGGACTGGCCACGCGCGGAATCAAGCCCGTGTGCGCGATCTATTCGACGTTCCTGCAGCGCGCGTACGACAACGTGATTCACGACGCCGCGATTCAGAGCTTGCCCGTAGTGTTCGCAATGGATCGCGCAGGACTCGTCGGAGAGGACGGCCCGACGCACATGGGCCTTTACGACATTGCGTACATGCTGGCGGTGCCCGGCATGACTGTCACGGCACCGAAAAATGGTGCGGAGATGCTCGGGCTGCTTCGAACCAGCATGGCGCATACTGATGGACCGTTCTGTCTCCGTTATCCGCGTGACACAGCGCCGGATGTCGTCGGTCCCATCTCGACGATTGCACCCGTTCCGTTCGGAACGTGGGAAGTACTCCGTCACGGGTCGGAATTCGCGATACTTGCGGTCGGCACAATGGTGGGGCAGTCGCTCGCTGCTGCCGAGATGCTCGCTGACGAAGGGCTCTCGGTCACGGTCGTCAACTGCCGATTCCTCAAGCCGCACGATGAGCTGACTCTCAACGCGCTGCTTGCAGATCATCGCCAGATTCTTGTGGTTGAAGAGGGAACCGTTGTGAACGGATTCGGCGCGTACATGGCTACGGTGATTGGGAAACTGGATCCCGCAGTGCGCGTTTCGGCGCACGGCGTCGCGGACACATTCATCGAGCAGGCGTCGCGCGCGCGTCAGCTTCAGCTCACTGGCCTCGATTCCGCAGGAATCGCCGATCGCGTTCGCGCGCTGCACGGAAGCGGCGCCGAGGCGGTCGCGGGATGATCAACGTCGGGGTGATCGGGCATCGAGGATACCCCGCGCTCGCGTCGATCCTCGCCGCGCTGGAGAGCGAAGCCGAGCAGCTGGGCGCGACGCTTTTCTTCGAGCCCGGGCTCCTCGACGTTCCGGACAGGCCCGTCCTCGATTCACCTTCGCAGATTCATCTCGCGCTATCGCTTGGCGGTGATGGGACGTTGCTGCGCACGGCGCGATTTCTCGACGGGGCAGCGGTTCCGATACTTGGGGTCAATCTCGGGCGCCTCGGTTTTCTCACGAGCTGCAGCGCCGACGAATTGAGTAGTGCTCTCGCCGCGGCCGTCGCAGGTGATTACGACGTGGACGAGCGCATGGCGCTGCGCGGAGAGGCTACCCACGCGGACGGTCGGCCCAACGAGGAATGGCAGGCGCTGAACGACATCGTGATGCATAAGGGCGGATTCGCGCGCATGCTCAGCGTGCGCGTCACCGTGGATCGTGAAGTGCTCGGTACATACAACAGTGACGGAATCGTCGTGGCTTCTCCAACAGGGTCGACAGCGTACAGCCTCTCAGCCGGCGGCCCGCTGATCACGCCATCGCTTGATTCGATAATTGTCACGCCGATTTCCGCGCATGCTCTCGCCATAAGGCCGATCGTACTTCCGCCTCACGTGTCGATAACGCTCGAGTCGGTGGATGGCCCCGAGGAAGTATTGATAACGGTGGATGGACAGGCAGGTACGCGATTGGCTTCGGGCGACACGCTTGTGGTTCGACGCGCGCCACGGGCAGTGCGTATAGTTCGCTTTCCGGGCAACAGCTTTTTCGATCGGCTGCGAGTCAAGCTCGGCTGGGGCGGCCTACCGACACGCGATCAACCTCGACAGTGCTGACCGAACTCCGAATACGAAACTTTGCGATAATCGATGCGGTAACGCTTCCACTCGAACGCGGACTGAATGTCCTCTCGGGAGAGACGGGCGCGGGTAAGTCGATCATCGTGGGTGCGCTGGGCCTGCTGCTGGGTGAGCGGGGCAGCGCGGATCTCGTTCGTCCGGGCGCCGAGCGCGCTACGGTGGAAGGGGTGTTTGATCTTGGGAGTCACCCCGATCTCGTGTCGCTGGTCGATGACCGCGGTATCGACACCGATGGCGGCACGCTCGTTCTCAAACGTGAGATCGCCGCGTCAGGCCGCGGGCGGGCGTGGGTGAACGGGACTCCCGTCACCGCGACGATCCTCGCGGAGATCGGGCGCTCGCTGGTGAATCTGCACGGTCAGCACGAAGCCCAGACGCTGCTTGACACTGAGTCTCAGCGGCAGATCCTCGATGCTTACGCCGAGGCTGGCGTAGCCGCGCGCGAGGTTTCCACGGAGTACGCAGCGCTGTCGGCTATTCGTCGTCGCATAGACGAGATAACCAAGCGTCGCGCGGATGCAGAGCGTCGTGCAGACTACCTCCGGCACGTGGCGCGAGAGATCGGCGATGCGCAGCTCACCCCCGGCGAAGACGTCACGCTCGAGGACGACGCCCGCGTGCTCGAGAACGCCGACGAGCTGCGTACACTCGCCGAGAGTGTGGCTTCGGTCCTTAGTGACGACGAGGACGGCGCGCTGGCGCGCATCGCAGCTGCCCATCGAGCGCTGGGCCAGATGTTGCGGATCGACGGTAGCACGGCGCGCATGCAGGAACTGTACGACACGGGTTTCTATGCGCTCGACGAGCTTGCGCGTGCGGCGTCGGAGTACGCGTCGTCCGTCGAGCTCGATCCGGAGCGCCTGTCCGGGGTTCGCGCGCGTCGCGATCTGATATTCCGGCTGAGCAAGAAGTACGGTGGAACCCTGGCCGAAGTAATCGCGACAGGTGCTCAGGCACAGGCGGAATTGGACCTCGTCGATTCGGCGGAGTTCGATGTCGCGCAGCTGAGAAAGCAGGAGTCCGACGTCACCGAGCGACTCCGCGCGGCTGCTGCACGATTGACTGCGCTTCGCAAGCGCGCGGCGACGGCCATAAGCAAGGCTGTGACGGCGGAGCTGCCACAGCTTGGCATGGACTCCGGCCGCTTTACGGTAGCGCTCACCCATCGCGACCAGATCTCTCCGGAGGGCGCCGAAGACGTCGAGTTCCGCGTTGCGCTGAATGTCGGCTACGATCCGCGTCCCTTGGCACGCGTTGCATCCGGCGGCGAACTTGCCCGTGTGATGCTGGCACTCAAGACAGTGCTTGCCGCTGTCGACAACATTCCGACTCTCGTGTTCGACGAAGTGGACGCCGGCATCGGAGGTCGGGTGGGTTTGCAGGTCGGTGATACGATGCGCCGCGTTGCCGAGCGGCATCAGGTATTCGCGATCTCACATCTTCCGCAGATCGCCGCGCGTGCGCACCATCACATCGTAGTGGCGAAGGGCGCACGCGAGGGAGTCACGACCGCCGATATAAGCGTGTTGTCCGCGGGCGACCGCGTGACGGAGATCGCGAGGATGCTTGGCGGCGATCCGGAGAGCAAGGCCAGCCGCGCGCACGCGAGGGAGCTGCTGCAGGCGGCGGGGAGCTAGGAACGGCGGCTCGTAGAGACCGTCATCCGCGGCGGCGACGGCTGTCTACCTGCTTCCCCTACCTCTTCAACCTGTAATACAACCTTATCAGAATCTGATCGTTGATCAGCTTCGGCACCGCGCCGCCGCTCCCGCTGATAGTCTCGGTGTGCAGATAACTCACCTCGAACGGAATCTTCGACTTGCCCTCGCTTACCGCGTGCAAGTTCGAGAACGCAATCCCGCCACCGACCTGCTTCTCCGTGAAATCAGTTCCGACCTCGAGCTCTGGAAGCGCAACGCCACCCGTGGCGTAGGAGTCCAGTGGCTTGTGCGTGTAGACATACTGGCCGCCGATCGACACAAAATCGTTGAACACCCAGCGCGGCGTTGCTTCGATCTGCGAGAAGATTACCGAGCTGCCGTTGCACGCCAATCGCGCTCGACGCCGACGGGAATACAACGCCCGGATCATACCGCACCGTCAGCGTGTCGCTCGTGGACTTCGCGTAGCGCGCCACAGTTGATACCCAGAAGTGGCCACCGAGTAATACGTCGAGATAGCCGCGGACAAGCACGGCGCCCGCGCCTGTGCCTGTCCCGATGTCCGTCAGCGCATTCGATGCAGGCAACGCACCTGTAGGAAATCGGTAGCCGCCCTCAACCGAAAGACGCGCGTTCAGACCGTGCGGTTCGTAAGTCGAGATGTTGCGCTCACGCATAGTGTCGAACAGAAGCAACTTCGCCGTGAGCTCCGCGTCACCCAGACGCGTCCGCTGGATCGTCTGAAACGGTTGCAATCCCACGCCGAAAGTAGGATCGCTCAGCACCGCCTGCAGCGCCGGCGTGGCCAGCGGTGTGGACGCGCTGACGACTCCCGTCGCCGTAATCAGCGGAACGCCACTCGCAGGATTGGCAGCGAAAGCATTGAGCGATCCACGCACGCTCGCGATGCGCGCGTCCACTGCGCTCTGGACCGTGCTGCCTCGCGTCGGTACAAACGCGCCGTTCATGTAGAGTGAGACGAGAGAGTTGCCAAGCCCCGTCGCCGACGTGGCCAGAGCGGCACCGCCGCTGCACTGCGGATCGCTCGCGCCCGATCCAGAGCAGTAAGCCCTGACCGCAGCTGCGGCCGTTACTACCTGGCTGGCGAGTATCGAGTCCGTCTCGCGCGCGGCCACATCGCCCATGGAGGCGGGGTTGGGCCCCAGGTTGGCTTCGTTCGCTCCTGGATTCGCGCGGAAGAACACGCTTGTTCGGGTCTGCACTATCGGAATGAGAGCCGTAACCGACAGCCAACGTGATATTCCAGCCTCGATCGATATCGGGACCCTCGCGACGCGATCCGTCACCGTGGTGACGGTCTTGCCCAGCGATACGTTGAGGCCGGCGACGCCGGTGAGCGCCCGCAGGCTGTCCTGCACGGGGCGCAGAATGGGCAGTTGACCCACTCCGACGCTGTCCAGGTTGTACGCGGCTCCGAGCGGTCGCAGAACCCCAGGCGCGCCGGGCTCGGAGACACGAAGAGCTGGTCGAAGTAGGACCAGTCGCTCTGGATTTTGATCCGAACGCTGCCAGCTGGCGCCGTGGTTGCGTCGTCGCCGAGTCCCAGGATTGCTTGCGACTGGGCGGCGCTGGAGCTGAGCGATGCCGCGAGAGCGAGAAATGCTGCTTGGATCAGGCGTCGGGACATGTGCTCTGGGTAAAATCGTTGTTGGCGTGCCGCGGGGACGTTAGCATTCCCGTCAACCCCGTGTCAACCAAAGCTAAGTGAGGTAAGAGCTGCGCAAGCCACCATCGATTCCCTGGCAGGTAACCGGAAACCACTGGCTTTCGCTCCCATGCGTCCATCCAGCCGACGGCTCCGTTCACGCCGTCGGGCTCCTTTCCCAGGCGCACCGCGGCGCGATCGAGTTCGCGGGCGGTCCGGACTTCGAGGACGGCGCGGCGACTCCACTCCTGCGCCTGGTATTTGAGTCCGATGGTCAGCCAATCGAGCTCGGTGCGGGCCGGATGGCCTGGCAGCGCGTCCTGGAATGGCTTCCGACATTCAACACGACTGTAGGGGATCTCACCATCCGCGGGACCATTTTTGCCCCGTGCGGCCGCGCGGCGGACTTCCCGGGATTCGTATACGCGCTGTCGATCGAGAATCTCGGCGACGTTGCGCGCGCGCTGACATTTCGCGCGGAAGGAGCGCTTGCGGTGCGTCAGCACCGGATCCGCACGCCGCGTCGCTTCGGCGACGCGCACGAGACTACGCTGGACGGCGATGTCATCACGCTGAGCGGCACCAATCGAGGATCCGAAATCGCGCTCGCGCTCGCAGGCGATGGCATGACAGCGTCGCGCCGCGAGATCGAGAACGGACTTGCTCGATTCGCACTCGCGCGCGACGTCACCCTCGAAGCCGGCGGCGAGGGTGGATCTTGCGCTCTACGTCGCCGCAGGACCGGAGCGCGACGGAGCGACGGCAATCCTCAATCGCATGCGCAAGCGCGGGTGGCGCGCGCTCGCATCGCAGACGCGGGACACTCTCTCGGCATTGCAACAGACTACCGGCGTACCGGCTGCGGACCGTCTCGTGAACAGACACTTGATGTTCGCTTACTTCTACGCCGCAGGACGCGCGATCGACGATGCGCGCTGGTACCTTTTCCGGTCCCGCGTCCCCTGGTGCGAACAGGGCCTTACCGTCAGCGACTACGAAGCGCTGATGTGGGTGATCCCGACGCTTCAGCTCGCGGAGACGCCGCTCGCGCGTGAGCTTCTTCTTCGCACCTGCGAGCTGCACGGGTACGCGCCCGGTCGCGGCATAAACTACATCGACGGTACTCCGTTCGATGTCGCGTTCTGCGTCGATGCCGCGGCAGCATATCCGATTGCAGTCGACCGTTACGTCGCGCAGACCGGCGATGATCGCATCGTCGAGGACCTCCCGATCGCCGAAGCGCTCTACGCGGCGAGCGACGACATCGCAGCTGCCAAACACGGATCGCTCCCGCTCTACAGAACCGACGCCACGCCTTCCGGCGCCGACGCGCCGCTCCCTTACATGCTGCACGGTAATGCGCTCGTTGCGGAGGCGCTCGAGATCCTGAAGCAGACGCTGGACGAGAAGACAGCAGAGACGGTGCAGAACGCAGACGCCGTGCGCGCGGCGATCCTGCGACAGTTTGCGAGCGACAAGGACGCTGCACGATCCATTCTACACACAGCGACGGATCTCGCCGGCGGTACCTCCATGCAGGATGACCCCGTAGGTTCTGCGTACTGGATTCCGCTCTACCACATGTTGTCGCGTGACGACTCCATCTACCGGCGCACCGTCCGGCGTCTCGAGACGCCGGCGGGACAGTCCGCATCTGTCAACCTCGCCGAGCGCTGCGCGACACTCATGGGACCCGATGCCGCCAAGACGATGGAATGGCTCAGGCGCGCAGACCTCGACGGCGGCCTGGCGGCAGAATTCGTGGACGAGGATGGCTCCGCGGTTGGCAATGGTGGTGACGCATCGCTCTCCGCGCTGGTCGCCTATTCCGTCTGGTATGCGGTCAGCGTACTAGGCGTCCCGGCCGGTTAGCCCGTTGTCGCTTTCGAAGGGCGCTCTCGTATTATTGTTCGTCTGACGTCGAGAACTGCGCGGGTTCGCTCGGATGGCGAAATGGGTAGACGCGAGGGACTTAAAATCCCTTTCGGGATAACCGAATGCGGGTTCGAGTCCCGCTCCGAGCACGCCAGGCGTCAGCTGGCGATGTAGTGATGTGGAACGAAATACGCCAGAAAAATGATCCAGATTACTGCCGCAAAGGCGTAGAGCAGTATGGGTCTGGGTTGGTCCTTCATGATCGTGCCGCCAGCCGGTTGAAGCGTTGTGGTTAGCTGTTGCGAGCTGTGGTTAACCGCGATCCGCGCGATTTATTGAATCTACACTCCGAGCCGACCACCGAAATATCGCCGCGGTGCTCTCCGTTGACGCTGTATACGCGCGGTGAATTACTCTCGTTCACAACAAAAAAGGCAAGGTCGGTTGATCAACCGACCTTGCCCAAATCCGCCGCTCGTTTGGCGGGTCACGTTCTCAGGTTCCTACAGAGGTGCTTAGAAGGGGATCTCGTCCGTCAGCGCCAACTTGGCCGCACGTGACTTCCGTCCACTCGGCGCCGCCGGTGCGTCCGCGACGACAACCGCTTCTTCCGGTGCATCGTGCTGCTCTCCCTCTGCCGCGCTGCCGTTTGCACGCGCCGGCCACACGACTCCGTCGCAGTTCCGGTCTCGGCACTTGTAATCAGGCGCCTTCGGGTTCCGCTTCGTGAGCCTGTTGTCCCACATGCGCCCGCCGCACTTTGGACAGCTCACCGCGTCCACGTCGGTCAGGGTATTCGGCTCCGCAGCGTCCGTCATCACGGCTGGACGAGCGAGCTTCTCCGCCGCGCTACCGTGTCGCCGCGCGTAGGCGCTCGCCGGATCCTCGACCGGCTTGGCGTACTTTCCCTCGCCGTCGACCTCGACCCAGTTCTGCTCGTACGAGTAAAGCTCGTTCCCGATTCCGAAGCGTACGGCTGCGCGTTTGAACGCGTCCGTCGCAGCCTGCTTGTAGTCGCGTCCTGTTCCGACGTCCTCACGAATGACGCCAAGCACCTGCAGGCGCGCCTTGAAGGCGCATGTCGAGTCTGAATCGACATCGCTACCGTGGATCTGCGGCAGCATCTCCAACGTCAGGTCCCACTCACCGGGCACCACCGTGTCGAGCCGCTCGCGAACCGTGTTCGCCTCGATGTAGCAGACAAAGCGCGCAAAATGGCGCCCGTCACGCGCGACCGGCTTTCCATCCTGACGCCACGAAATCGTTCCCGTCGGTACGGGAGCGGCCAGTGCCGACCATACCTCGTCCTTCGAATTGAAGGTCTCCTGCCTCGCGATCATCTCTTTTTCCTCATTCCGGCATTCCCGGATCTTCTGGGTCTAGGCGCATCCGCGCTCATTGTCCGAACAACCCTCCGTACTTCCGCAACCGCCTTGCAGGACACCCCGTGCTCGCAGTACCAGCCGTACCTGTCGAAGTAGACGAGATGGAACTGCCTCTCCTTCTCTCTACGCTCGACCACCTTCCACAGCTCGGTGACGGTCGTATCAGGACCGCACATGAGCCATGGATCAAGTGGCTCCAGGTCATAGCTCGGTGGTACCGGCTCAGCCTTCGGCTTCCGCGATCTGATGGCCAGCTTCTTGGTCCCTTTCCCGGCTTTGGACCGGCTCGCGGATCGCTTCATCGACCAGTGCCAAGTCGTTGGTAGTGCACCACTTACGTTACGGTATTTCGGTGATTGTTCGGTATGATGAAAACTAACGTTCTGCGTGTTTCAAAGCAAGGGCAGGATGTGGAAAACATCGGGCTGGGCGCGCCGTTCGGGTAGTCCTCTCAGCCGCTCCGTCGTGGCCTCTGGCGTGCGCTGGGTCGGGGCTCTGTCTAGCTACCCACGGAGGGTGAAATGGATCGCGGAAATGACTTTCTGAAGTCGCAGGTGCACAACGCAGTCGCGCAGCACCACCTTTTCTTGAAGGCGCTGGAAGACCATGAGGGTCAGGCCGACGACCCGCGGTATCGCGACCTCTGCACCAGGTACATCCCGATGATGCGCGACCACCAGCGAATGCTGGAGGATTATCAGCGCGAGCTCGGCGACGCTGACGAGGGGTTGCTCAAGCGCGCCCTCGGCGCCACTGCAGGTGCTGCTCGCGACCTTGCCGATATGGCTCGCGAAAGCGACTTCCTGCGTCTAGTCGGTGATATCGTACTTTCGCGTCAGTCCGAGGATACGTTCAAGACCTTTCGGGAAGCCGGCCGCGTGCTGGGACTGCCGCGGCTCGCGGAGCTCGGTGACACAGGCGAGCGCGGTCACGATTCATACAATCGCGACGCGAACCGGCTTGTACAACAGATGTTCGTCGAACACGCCAGCGGTGCAACGGCAGCCGCCGGCGCGACGGCAAATCCGGACCTCCGCAGGTAACGCGAAGCACTGCCGGTCTGGGTCGCGCCGCGGCTCGTGACATCGTGGATGGTTCGTCGTATGTTCGCGCATGGACGCGACCACCCAGCTGGGCGAAGTGCTCGCAGGCCACTACGAGATCGAGCGGGAAATTGGCCGCGGCGGGATGGCGACAGTGTACCTTGCGCGCGACGTCAAACATGAACGCCTCGTCGCGCTCAAGGTGCTGGATCCCGAGCTCGGCGCCGTACTTGGCGTCGAGCGTTTTCTTGGTGAGATAAGAGTCACAGCGAATCTTCAGCACCCGCACCTTCTGCCGTTGTTCGACTCCGGCGAGGCCAATGGGTTGCTGTACTACGTGATGCCTTACGTCGACGGCGAATCCCTTCGCGCAAGGATGGATCGCGAGAAGCAGCTTCCGATCGACGAGGCGTTGCGATTGACGATCGCAGTATTGTCCGCGCTCCAATACGCGCACGAGCATGGCGTGATTCACCGCGATCTCAAGCCCGAAAATATTCTACTGCAATCGGGTGAGCCGGTAGTTGCGGACTTCGGGATTGCACTCGCCGTGTCAAAGGCAGGTGGCGCGCGGGTCACGCAGACGGGCCTGTCACTTGGCACGCCTCAGTACATGAGCCCGGAGCAGGCGACAGGCGATCGCACGATCGATGCTCGCAGCGATGTGTACTCGATGGGTGCAGTGCTTTATGAGATGCTCGCTGGCGAGCCGCCACACACGGGTTCTACTGTGCAGGCGATAATTGCGAAGGTGATCACCGAGCGGCCGCGCAGCTTGCGCGCTGCGCGCGACACGGTCCCGGTGAGCGTCGACGAGGCGGTGAACAAGGCGCTCGCAAAGCTGCCTGCGGATCGCTGGTTTTCGGCGAAGGATTTCGCCGATGCATTGCGCGGGTCGGTCACATTCGCGACGCTCAGGGCCGGCGGAATCTGGTCGACACTGCGGCGCGGTGCGCAACGCGCGATGCGATCGACCGCCGTGTGGCGCGGCCATGTCGGCGCTGCTGTTGATCGCGGCGATTACGTTAGTCTGGCTCGTGCTTCGGGCGCCGGAGGATACGGGCGAGATGCAGCTGGCGCGGCAACTCACGTTCGACGGCAACGTCGTTGCGACCGCGATTTCGCGAGACGGCGGATGGCTCGCATACATCACCGATGATTGTTACGCCAAGGGCTACAGCTGCACCTACACTCTGCAAGTTCGCGAAGTGGATGGTACCCAATCGGTGAAACTCGCGACATGGCCACTGATTCGAGCACCGCTACGCTGGTCACCCGATGGCACCTCGGTGCTCTTCGGCGGGTCTCCGGACTCCGGAACGACGGCCGGCCTGTACATCACCGCCAGGCTCGGCGGAACGCCTCGCCGGATGCCGGCCGTCGCGGTGACCGCGGCGACATTTTCGCCCGATGGCAATGTGGTGGTTGCCGCTGGACCGCCCCCGCGGCAGGCCATCTTGCGGTTCGACCCCGGGACACTGACGCGTACCGATAGCGCCGCGCTGCCGGCTGGTTTCGTTTTCGCGGATCTTGACTTCACTCCCGCCGGCGACGAGATCGCGACCGTCGCCATCGCCGCGAGCGAAAAACCATATATCATGCTCCTCGATCCGCGAGGGAAACTCTTGGACAGCCTGTCCGGCGCATTCGTTCGTGCAGACATTCGGTGGGATGCGTCACATAGCGGACTGTTTGTGGCCGTTCCGTCGCCCGGCCCGTCAGATGACCTCGAGTATTTCCCCGTGTCGGGCCATCGCATCGCGACCGACCGTATACACATTGCGCTTGGCCAGATCTCTGATGGGTTGGGCGGGGGCGGGGCGGTGGATGTTTCGGCGTCGGGTCGCACGGCGCTCATCGTCGGTCCGATCGCCTTTCAGATCCTGACGCTCAAGCTGCGCGTTCCGGGCGCGAGCTGGGAACCGCTCACCAACCACACGAGCTGGGTATGGAGCGGCGGGTTCTCGCCGGACGGATCGGCAATAGCGGGATCGGCGACGGACAATCTCGGTGACAACATCTACACGTTCCCTTTGTCCGGCCAGGGACCGGTGGCAGTCAGCTACCAGGGCGGCATTCGGGATTTCCCTTTCTGGTCGGCCGACGGTCGACACGTTGTCTATGACGCGCTCAACCGCGACCAGTCCGACGCTGGCGTCTTCATCGCAGACGTTGGGGGCGGCGGCAGAGAGCGATCGATCTACAAGAGCACCGACCGTGGCGTCCCGGTAGGCTGGACGGGCAATGATGCTGTCGTGCTCGCGAGCGGGGAGATGTTTACCGTGGTCGACACAACAGGAGCCATACGTCGGACGATGACGATACCGGATTCCCTTGCGTTGTCGTCGCCGCCCTATGTCGACGCCGTCTCGGGAAGATCGGCGTACTGGTCTGCGCGCGCCGGCTCGATCATTATCGCGGATCTGTCCAGTGGACGCTTCACGCGTGCATTCACCTCGAAGACACCTCTGCGGCCGGTAGGATGGACGGCAGATGGGTCGCTCTTCGCCATAGCTGATGTGAGTGCCGACAGCGGAGGAGCGCAGGGAAGTACGAGTCACAGGCGCAAGACGGTCATCGGCATGATCGGACCCGGCAGTACGAATTTCGTCAGGGTCGCGACTCTGCCGCAGGATTGCATGCTCGACCTGAGTGAGATTGGCGTTGCCATCGACCGTACCGGTACCCGCGCGGCGTGCACGCAACGCCGGTTCAGCCCGGACGTCTGGCTCGCGGAAAAGAGCCGCGTGGTCAGACTTGTGAGGCATTGAGTCGTCGGAGCATCGGCGCGACGCGCGTGGCGGCACTGTGGCGCTCCCGGAGCCAGAGCCGAGCGACTAACTTGCGCCCATGACAGACGTCGTTGCTCTCGCTGCCGAGTTGCTCTCCATTCAATCGTTCACGCGAGATGAAGGCGCGGCGATCGACTTCGTTGGCCGCTGGTTGATTAACGGCGGCTGGAATGTGTCGATCCAGGAAGTCACGCCGGGACGCGGGAACGTCTGGGCGTCCCGGCGTGGCGGTGGCGTCACTCTCTCCACGCATCTCGACACGGTGCCCCCGTTTCATCCTCCTCGAATGAGCGGGAACCGGCTCTACGGACGCGGTGCGTGCGATGCGAAGGGCATCGCCGCCGCGATGATGGTCGCCGCTGAGCAACTCGTCGGAGATGGCGAGGATCGCGTCGATCTGTTGTTCGTCGTCGGTGAAGAGAAAGGCTCGGATGGCGCGCGCGCGGCGAACAATCTCGCTGCGACGAGCCGCTATCTGATCAACGGCGAGCCCACCGAAAGCAAGCTCGCGAGTGGATGCAAAGGATCGCTGCGCTTCATCGTCCGCACGCATGGCCGCGAAGCGCACTCGGCCTATCCAGAACTGGGTCAGTCCGCGATCGAGCCACTGCTTCGGTTGCTTCCGACGATTCACGACGTCGAGTTTCCCTCCGATCCAGTGCTTGGCGCGACGACCGTGAACATAGGTACGATCTCCGGTGGCACCGAGGCGAACATCGTGCCCGGCAGCGCGGAGTCGGAAGTGATGCTGCGGCTCGTGAGCGATGTTGAGCCGGTCAAGCACATCATCGCCGAGTGGGCGCGCGCCGGCGGCGCCGATGTCGAATTCGGTTCGACGATTCCCGCACAGCGCTTCCACGTACTTGGCGGCTATGAGGTCGCGCCGGTTTCATACACGTCGGACATTCCGTTGCTTGGGCGCTGGGGAACGCCACTCCTCTTTGGGCCTGGTTCGATCCACGTCGCGCACACGCCCGATGAGTATGTCGACGTCGATGAGCTGCGCGCCAGCGTGGGGACCTACGCGTCGCTCGTGAAGGAGTTGCTCGCTCAATGACTTCGTCGAGCGCACCTCGATCCGAGAAGATTCCGGTAGCGATACTTGGCGCGACAGGCGCCGTCGGTCAGACATTCATCCGCCTGTTGCGCGACCATCCATGGTTCCGCGTCACCGAAGTGGCGGCGTCATCGCGCTCCGCGGGAAAGAGCTACGCCGACGCTGCGCACTGGCTCGAAGGTGAGATGCCGGCCGATGTCTCAGGGCTGCGCGTTTCGACGTGCGATCCGGAAGTCGTATCGGCGCAGATCGTATTCTCCGCGCTGGACTCGAGTGCCGCTGGCGATGCCGAGAAAGCGTTCGCAAGAGCTGGAAGATTGGTCTGCAGCAACGCGAAGAATCATCGCATGGAATGCGACGTGCCCTTGCTCATCCCCGAGATCAACGCGTCGCACATTTCGGTGATTCCGGCGCAGCGCAAACGCTGCGGGTGGAGCGGTGCCATCGTTACGAACGCGAACTGTGCATCGACCGTCGCTGCGCTCGCACTCGCGCCGATTCATGAGTCGTTCGGCGTCACGCAGCTGTTTCTCGCAACGATGCAGGCAGTTTCAGGCGCTGGCTACCCCGGGGTCGCATCGCTCGACATTCTCGGGAACGTAATCCCGTACATCGCGGACGAAGAGCCGAAGATAGAGACGGAAATTGCGAAGCTTCTCGGAACAGTGAGGTCCGATGCCATCGTTTCTGCGTCGATTCGCGCAAGTGCGCACGCCAATCGCGTTCCCGTCGAGCATGGCCATACGGTGTGCATGTCGATCAAGCTCGCGACCGCAGCTTCGCCCGCGGAGGTGAGCAGCGCTATCGCGGAGTGGGAGGGCAACGCCGAGGCGACGACGCTCCCGTCGCGGCCGCTACATCCTGTTATCGTCACTGAAGCACACGATCGGCCTCAGCCCCGGCGTGATGTGGGCCTCGGGCAGGGCATGACAGTGACCGTAGGCCGCATCCGTCGAGATGACCTGCTCGACATCAAGCTGGTGGCGATGGGCAGCAACACCATTCGCGGCGCGGCGGGTGGTGCCGTGATGAATGCCGAATTGCTGGTGGCGCAGGGTTACGTCCCAGGCACGTGATAGTCGTCAAGTTCGGCGGCACTTCCGTTGGCGATGCAGACGCGATCAGACGTGCAGCGGACGTCGTCGCGAGCCGCGTGCATCGTGCGCCGGTGGTGGTGGTGTCCGCTGCCAGCGGAACCACGACGGAACTCATAGGAATCGCCGAGCAGGCATCGCGTGGTCAGCTGATCGGCGCGCTTCGCGCCGTTGAGCACATCCGCGAGCGCCACGTCGGGATGTGCGACGCACTGCTTCGCGACGCGTGCAGCGGATCGGAGACCACGTCCGAGGTTGCAGCGATGTGCGACGAGGTCGCGAGTCTCGCCGAAGCGCTAAACACGCTCGGCCACATCACTCCACGCAGTCTGGACGCCATGGCGTGCTTCGGCGAGCAGATGTCGTCGCTCCTTGTCGCCGAAGCGTTTCGCGCGCGCGGCCTCGGCACGCAGCACGTGGATGCGCGGCAGGTCGTCATTACGAGTGATCATTTCACGGAAGCGGAGCCGCGTCCCGACGCGATCGCCGATCGCGCGAGAGAAATCATCGCGCCCATCATTCGGTCGGGCCTCGTACCGGTGCTCGGTGGCTACATCGGCGGTACCGAGGCAGGCATTACCACAACGCTCGGCCGCGGTGGTTCCGATTATACGGCTTCATTGCTGGGAGCCGCGCTCGGCGCCGAGGACATCGAGATATGGACGGACGTCGACGGAATGCTGACCGCGGACCCTCGTGTGGTTCGTAACGCCCGCCTGATACCGCAGATACGGTTCGACGAGGCGTCGGAGCTCGCCTCTTTTGGCGCCAAGGTGTTGCATCCAAATACCATAGCGCCAGCGGTGCGTCGTGGGATTCCGGTCTACATCTACAACACGCGCAACCCCGAGCACTCCGGCACGCGGATCACCTTCGATGCGCCACGCCGATCGGTCACCGCGATCGCCGGCAAGGGCGACGTCACGATCGTGAAGGTGAGTGCGGCGCGCATGCTCCTTGCGCAGGGTTTTCTCAGAAGCGTGTTCGAGGTGTTCGAGCGACACCGCACCTCCGTCGACGTCGTCTCGACGTCGGAAGTATCGGTCTCGGTAACTCTCGACGACGCTGCGCGGCTCGACGAGTTGCTCCTCGATCTCCGACTGCTCGGCGACGTTTCGGTCGAGCGCGACCGTGCTGTTGTGGCGATCGTCGGCGCCGGTATCGGCGATCGCGGCGATTCGATGGGCCGCGCGCTTCGAGCGCTCGGCGATACGCACGTGCACATGCTCTCGCTGAGTGCCAGCGGGATCAATCTCACCATTGTCGTGGATGGCCCTGCGATGCAGGACGTGATGCGGGCGCTGCACGCGGAATTCTTTGCGCCGGAGAGCCTGCAATGACCAAACCTCGCATCGCGATCATCGGGCCCGGCAGGATGGGCGCCGCGGTCGCCGGTCTTGCGAGTGCCAGCGGAATCGAAGTCTCCGCCACGCTCGGCGCCGGCGTGCTCATCACGGCAGAGTCGTTGAATCACGCGGATGTGGCCATCGAGTTCACGGAGCCCAGTGCTGCGGTCGCGAACGTCCGCGCATGCATCATCGCCGGATGTCCAATCGTAGTCGGCACTACGGGTTGGTACGACGAGCTTCCGCACGTGACGGCACTCGTTGAATCAGAGGGAGGCGCCGTGCTGTGGGACGCGAATTTTTCCCTTGGCGTGCACGCTGTCGCGCGGCTGTTCGAGCGTGCTGGAGATATCTTTTCCCAGATTCCGTCGTTCGATTCCGCGATCGTGGAGACACATCACGCGGCCAAACGCGACGCACCGTCGGGAACGGCGCGCATGCTGCAGGCCAGGTATCAGGCGGCTTCTGGACGGGAGATACCGATCACCAGTATTCGCGTGGGCTCCGTTCCCGGAACTCATCAGCTTGTACTGGACGGGGCATTCGAGCAGATCGTGATTTCTCACGAGGCACGGGACCGCCGCGTGTTCGCGGAAGGCGCGCTGCTTGCCGCAGCATGGCTGGTTGGACGGCGCGGAATCTTCACGCTCGACGACATGTTGGCCTCCGAGGAGACTTGATGAAGAGTACTATTCCGATGTTGACCGGTGCGGGGACTGCCATCGCGACGCCATTTACGAGCAGTGGTGAGATCGACGAGGCAGCACTCCGTCGCTTCGTAGCCTGGCAGGTCGAGGAAGGGATCAACTACATAGTTCCGTGCGGATCTACGGGTGAGGCTGCGACGATGACCGCCGACGAACAGCGACGCGTCGTACAGATAACTGTCGAAGTCGTCGATGGGCGGATTCCGGTCGTGGCCGGCGCGGGAGCCAATGATACGGCGCGTGCGCTGGCGAACTCACGCATGATGCGCGACGCCGGAGCGACGCATCTGCTTCACGTGTCGCCGGCATACAACAAACCACCTCAGCGTGGGATCGTCGCGCACTTCCGCGCCCTCGCCGACACGGTAGACATGCCGATTGTGGTCTACAATGTTCCCGGTCGCACCGGCAGCAACATAACCGCGGAAACGACACTGGAGCTCGCCGAGCATCCCAATATCGTGGCCGTGAAGGAAGCGTCGGGCGACCTGGCGCAGATCAATCAGATCTTGCGTCATCGTCCGCACAACTTCTCCGTGCTTTCCGGCGACGACGGACTGACGCTCGCTGTGATGGCGTTGGGCGGCGACGGCGTTACATCGGTGACATCGAATGCGACACCCGCGCTTGTTGCACGATTGTGTGCGGCTGCCCACCGGAGCGACTACGACGATGCGCGCGCGATCGACAGCCGGCTCGCACCATGGACGCATGCGGCCTTCATCGAAGCGAATCCGATACCCGTCAAGGCTGCGCTCGCAATGATGGGCATGATGGCTGACAGTCTTCGCCTGCCACTAGTCCCGCTCGCAGCGCAGCACCACTCGCTTGTCCGCGCTGCGCTCGTTGCAGTCGGCGCGCTCGGCGCATGACGGTCGTGACCCGCCCACACCGCGCGCTTGAAACGTCGATCGAAGAGCTGGCAGAAGAGACCAACCCTCCATCGTTGCGAGCGCGCGAAGTCGTTGGGGAGCTCCTCTCCTTGCTCGAGTGTGGGGCACTTCGCGCCGCCGTCCGCGACGAAGGAGGCGACTGGCGCGCCGTACCATGGGTCAAACGCGGAATTCTGCTCGGCTTCCGCGTTGGCGGCATCATCGACATGTCGGTGACTGATGTGAATACTGCGACAACGTTTTCATTCTTCGACAAGGACACTTACCCGCCGCGCATCTTTGCACAGGCTGATCGTGTGCGCATCGTTCCGGGGGGGACTGCGATTCGACGCGGGTCCTATCTCGCGCCGGGAGTCGTATGCATGGCGCCGAGCTACGTGAACGTCGGCGCTTATGTTGGTGCAGGGACGATGATCGATTCTCACGCGTTGGTCGGCTCCTGTGCGCAGATCGGAGAACGCGTGCACGTCAGCGCAGCGGCGCAGATCGGTGGAGTTCTGGAGCCGGTCAACGCAGCGCCGGTAGTCGTCGAGGACGACGTGGTCATCGGAGGAAATTGCGGCGTTTACGAGGGAACTGTCGTACGCAGTCGCGCCGTGCTCGGCGCCGGAGTCATTCTCACACGAAGCACGCCGGTATTCGACATTGTCAATCAATCAGTTTACCGCGCGTCGGCCGGCCAGCCGCTTGTAATCCCGGCGGGGGCCGTGGTCGTCCCGGGTGCGCGACAGGTGTCATCCGAGTGGGGTGCGCGAATGAATCTCTCGCTCGTGACACCCGTCATAGTGAAGTATCGTGACGAGCGGACCGACGCCGCGACAGCACTCGAGGAATCGCTGCGATGAGCTCCGCCCCGTCGGTTCGGCGCACGGTCCGCGTCCCCGGCGACAAGTCCATCTCGCATCGAAGTCTCATTCTCGCGGCGATCTCCGAGGGAAGGAGCGTCATAAGCGGACTGCTGAGATCAGCCGACGTCGAGAGTACGGCTGCGGTACTCGCCACGCTTGGCGTTCGGATCGAATCCGACGGCCGCGCCGTGACGGTGCACGGCCGCGGTTTGCGCGGATTGCTTCCGCCGTTGCGGTCACTCGATTGCGGTAACAGTGGCACCACTGCGCGCCTCATGTCTGGTGTGATGGCGGCGCACCCATTCGACAGCACCCTGATCGGCGATGCCAGCCTCAGTCGCCGACCGATGCGAAGAGCTACCGAGCCGCTCGAGCAGATGGGCGCGTCCTTCACGTTCCATGAAAGCCACGATGGGCTACCGCTCTCCATCCACGGGGCGACACTACGCAGCATTGGATGGAACAGCCGTACCGCGAGTGCGCAGATCAAGAGCGCAATCCTCCTCGCTGCGCTGAATGCGCAGGTTGGAGCTACCGTGACCGAACCTCGCCGTTCGCGCGACCACACGGAGCGCATGCTCGCCGCACGCGGCGTTGCCGTGAACGTCGACTCGGACACAGTATCGATCGGAGTTGCGCGGTCGATGCCCGCGATGGACTCTTGCGTGCCCGGTGACCCTTCATCGGCGGCATTCTTTGTGGCGCTCGCGGCGCTGGTCGCTGGCCGCAGCATCGAGCTGCCGGGCGTATGCGTGAATCCCACGAGGACTGGCTTCTTCGACGTAGTTCAGCGCATGGATGCGATTGTGCACCTCGAGGATGAATCCGAGGCCGGCGGGGAACCCATCGCGACAGTCCGCGCAACGGGCCCGCGTGCTCTCCGTGCGGTGAGCGTGGGCGCGGACCAGATCCCGTCAATGATCGACGAGGTGCCCATGCTCGCCTGTCTCGCGGCTCGCGCGGAGGGCGAAACAGTGATCGGTGGTGCGGCGGAGCTGCGCGTAAAGGAAAGCGATCGCATCGCGGCGGTGGTTCGCAATCTCCAGGTGATTGGAGTCGACGCCGAGGAGCGCACGGATGGAATGGTGGTCCGTGGCAGCGCGCGTCCGCTTCGCGGCCGCATAGAGACGCACGGCGATCATCGTCTCGCGATGGCCTTCGGAGTGCTCGGTACAGTCCCGGGGAATTCGATCGAAGTCGACCTGCCGGACTGCGTCACGGTGTCGTATCCATCGTTCTGGAGCGATCTGCGTCGTGTCTCCGCGTAGCACCGTCATCGCCATCGACGGACCGGCAGCGTCGGGCAAGTCGTCGACGGCGGCCTGGGTCGCGCGCGAGCTGGGGTTCGAGCATCTCGACTCGGGCTCCCTGTATCGCGCCGAAACCGCCCGCAGGCTCGGCGTCGGAGATATCCGATCCACAGAGGTGACCGCCGCCGTGTCCGGGATCGCGCAGATTCCGGAAGTGCGCTCAGCCGTCAACGCTCAACTTCGCGCGATGGCCGAAACGCGGGACGCCGTCGTGGATGGCCGCGATATCGGCACCGTGGTCTTCCCCGACGCCCAGCTCAAAATCTTCCTCATCGCCGATCCGTGGGAGCGCGCCCGCCGCCGCCTTCACCAGCGCCTTGGCAGGGCCGCGACCGACGCCGAGATAGCGGACGAGACCAGACTGCTCGTCGAACGCGACGCAAGCGACGCCACGAATACCCTTCAGGCGCGTGACGCAATTCTGATCGATACCACGTATCTGACCCAGGAAGAACAGGTGCAGCGGATAGTGACGCTTGCGCGGAAGGTGTAAGGGGAGGGGCGGAGCAGGGACGGACTCCGCACGCGTCGCGTCGACTCCGCAAACACTCGTACTCACAGAGTTGCTTTCCGACATTATATGAGTAGATTTCCTTCACGCCCCGCACCTTGGAGGCGTTTTCAATGTGGGGTGGTCCCCCGCATTTTTTTATTCATAGAGGTCAGTTAGAAATCACATGAACCCTGCCTTGCAAGACGTTGTGGTACAAGCGATTGCACCTCTGGGTTTTGATGTTTTCAGTGTCCGGCAGCGTGGCACCAGAAGTCGCGCATTGCTCGAGGTGAGAATTACTCGACGCGATGGCGAAGGGGTCACGGCGGGAGACTGCGCTCGTGCGTCACGCGCCATCGAGGAGCGTCTCGATGTCGACAAGTCGCTCGGCGAGTTCTATACGCTTGAAGTGTCGTCGCCCGGAATCAGCGACGACGCCGAAATCAACTGGAAGAGGTAGGCATCATGGCAGTTGAATCTGGGAACATTCTGACGGCAATCCGCGAGCTGACGAACTCCAAGTCAATGGATAGTTCGGAGCTGCGCGATTTGCTCCAGGACGGCATACTCGCCGCGCTCGCCAAGAAGCACGGCGGCCCGGTGCAGGCTGAGGTCGACATCGACGAGGATCGCGGTGCCATTCGCATCGTGCTGCTCAAGACCGTCGTCGAAAAGGTCGAGGACGCAGCGCGCGAGATCTCGCTCGAAGAAGCACGCTTCGAGGATCCGGAGTTCCAGGTCGGTGACGTAATGGAAATTCCGACCGATTTTGCGGAGTTCGGACGCTCGGCCGTTCAGGCAGCCAAGCAGCGCATTCTGCAGCGAGTTCGCGAGGGTGAGCGCTCCAAGATCCGCGACGAGTTCACGTCGCGTGTCGGCGAGCTGTTGAGCGGCGAGGTGCAGCAGATCGAGCGCGGCAAGCTCGTCATCATGCTCAACCGGTTCCGTGAGGCCGAGGCTGTCATGCCGTATCGCGAGCAGAATCATCGCGAGCACTACCATCAGGGCGAGCCGATCCGCGCTGTGCTCAAGAAGGTCGAGGAGACGCCCAAGGGCCCGCGCCTAGTCCTGAGCCGCGCGGATGGACTGTTCGTGCAGGCGTTGTTCAAGCTCGAGGTGCCTGAGATTCAGGCGGGCACCGTGGAGATTCGCTCGGTGGCGCGCGAAGTCGGAAGCCGCACCAAGATCGCGGTGTTTTCGCGCGACGAAGCGGTCGATCCGGTCGGCGCCTGCGTTGGTGTGAAGGGCGCGCGCGTCCAGGCGGTCGTCAACGAGCTGAGCGGCGAGCGCATCGATATCGTCCCGTGGTCCGGCGACCCCGAGCGCTTTGCGCGCCTCGCGCTCGCTCCGGCCAAGGTCGCCCGCGTCTTCAGCGATGCAACCACGCGAACGATTCAGGCCATCGTCGACGAGGATCAGCTTTCGCTCGCGATCGGCAAGAACGGCCAGAACGTCCGGCTCGCGTCCGAGCTCACGGAATGGAAGATCGATCTGTATTCCAGCCGCGAGTGGATGGAGCGCGCTGCCGAAACGCTGCCGTTCGCCCCGCTCGAGGAGCAGGCGAACGCCACCAATCCGAAGCTTGCCGACATCGAGGGCCTGCCACCGGCGACAGTGGCGATCCTCGAGAACGCGGGCTACCGCAGACTCGACGACATTCTCGATCTCGAGCGCGAGGATCTTCTCAAGCTCGCGGGCATCATGATAGACGACGCCGACAAGTTGATGGCGATCATCGATGAGCTCACAACCGACGCGGCGGACGACGAAGCAGCGACGGGTGCGGCCCAGGAAGCGCCAACACCTGACTCGGAGCCGCCGGCGGCAGGTTGAGCGAGAACGGCGCCCTGCTGCGATTGATCGGCCTCGGAGTACGGGGAAGGCTGGTCGCGGTGGGTGTCGACAGGACGAGGGAGGCGGCTTTCAAGGGAACGCTTCGGCTGGCGATCATCGCCGCCGACGCCTCTCCGAACAGTCGTGACAAGATCGTGCCGCTGCTAAATGGGCGGGGTATTACTATGATTGAAATTGCCTCTGCCGATGAGCTCGGCAGAGCAGTTGGGCGCGCGGCGACGGCTGTCGTCGGCGTCCTGGATGCCAAGTTGGCGCGCGGCGTGAGAGACGCGCACCGGGGACAGGGAGAAACTGGGTGAGTAAGTTCCGTGTAACGGACATGGCGGGAGAGTTTGGGATTTCAGCTGACGAGGTGATCAACATCCTCCGCCAGATGGACATCCCCGTGCGTAGTCACGTGAGCCCGCTGACAGATGATCAGGTGGCACGCGTTCGCGCGCGGTGGGAGCGTGAAAAGCGCGCGCGTTCTGCTGCGCCCGCACCTGCCGCCGGCGCGAGGCGCCGGCGCGGTACTGCGGCACCGGTCGAGGCCCCGGTCGCCGAGCCTGAGCCCGCACCTGGGGTCAGACGGCGGAGGGCCGCGGAGGTTGTTGCGGAGCCCGAGGCCGTTGCGGCGCCCATCGTGCCAGAGCCGACGCCAACGCCGACCCCCGTAGCGGCAGCAGAGCCGGCATCGATCGAGTCAGCTCCGCCAGCCCGTGCACGCCGTCCGGCGCCAATAGTCGACGCGCCCCCCCGCGCTGCGGCGGAGGCACCGAAGCCGCCTCACGCGGAGAAGTCAGACGAGCCAACTGCTGCGGCTCGTCCAGCGGCTCCAGAGTCTGTAACTCCTGCTCCTCAAATTGAGAAGTCGGTACCGCCGCCAGTTACAGCGCGGCCCGAGCTTCAGACTGCGCATTCCCAGCCGACCGCTGCAACTCAGCGTCCGCAGTCCGCAAGACCGGACCGGCCGCGGCCAACGCCCCTTCCGCCGCTTCAGCCTCGGGCCAGCGCGACGCCACCGCGTCCGCTGACCCCGGGCGGACCGCGCCCGCGTCCGGGCAGCTCGAGCAACCAGCGGCAGGGCAGTTCATCGACCGCTCCGTCGCCACGTCAGCAGACGCCGGCTGCGATCTCCACGAACGTACCAGGAACGCCGTCGCGCGAGAGCCGGCCGCGTCCCACCGGCGATCGTGCGCCGGCTCGTCAGGACGATCGCTCGCGTGGCCGCGGGCGTGGCCGTCGCGTAGACCAGGAAGCGGTATCGGCCAACATCTTCAAGACGATGACGTCCATGCGCGGAAATTCGCGCAAGGGCGCGCCGCGCCGCGACGAAACTGTCTCGCGCGAAGAGGTCGAGGCCCAGCGGAAAGCCGCTGTCGAGAAGGAGCGGAAAACGGTGCGCGTCAACGAATTCGTGACCGTGGCCGAGCTCGCTCAACAGCTCAAGGTTCCCGGTAACCAGATCGTTGGCTTCGCGTTCAAGAACCTGGGCCTCATGGTCTCGATCAATCAGCGTCTCGACTTCGGTCAGATCGAGCTGATTGCTGGTGAATTCGGATTTCAGGCGCTCCTCGAGGACGAGTACGCTGCAGACACCGAGTCACTGCTCGAAAAGGATGCCGCCGAGGATCTGGAGTCGCGTCCGCCTGTGATCACCATCATGGGTCACGTGGACCACGGTAAGACGTCGCTGCTCGATTACATCCGCAAGGCTCACGTCGTGGCGGGCGAATCCGGCGGCATCACTCAGCACATCGGTGCCTACCACGTTTCGTTGCCCGACGGAAAAGCGGTGACATTCCTCGATACGCCTGGACACCAGGCGTTCACGGCGATGCGCGCGCGCGGTGCGCAGGTAACAGACATCGTCGTCCTCGTCGTCGCCGCTGACGATCAGGTGATGCCGCAGACAATCGAGGCGATCTCACACGCGAAGAACGCCGGCGTGCCGATGATCGTCGCGATAAACAAGATCGATCTTCCCGGCGCCAATCCGATGAAGGTCAAGCAGGATCTTCTGCAGCACGGCGTAGTACTCGAAGAGTTCGGCGGCACGACGCTCGCCAGCGAGATCTCGGCGAAGACGGGCCAGAACGTGCCGGCGCTTCTCGAGCAGCTCGTCCTGCAGGCGGAAATTCTCGATCTGAAGGCAAACCCGGAGCGTCGCGCCGTGGGCTCGGTTGTCGAGGCTCAGCTGGATCCCGGCAAGGGTCCTGTGGCAACCGTACTCGTACAGAATGGAACGCTCCACGTCGGAGACGATTTCATCTGCGGTATGTATTCCGGTCGCGTGCGCGCGCTGCTCGATGAGCGCGGCCGCAATCAGAAGAGCGCAGGCCCCGCGATTCCAGTGCAGGTTCTGGGAATCGGCGGTGTCCCGATGGCAGGCGATCAGTTCCTTGCAGTCGAGGATGCAACGGCGTCGCGCGAAATAGCGCAGCGTCGTCAACGCCTCGATCGCGAAGCGCGCAGCCGTCGCACGATGAAGGGAAGTGTGTCGCTCGAAGACTTCATGTCGCAGACGGCGCCCGGTCAGGCGCGCGCTCTTCGCATCGTCATCAAGGCGGACCAGGGTGGTCCCGCGGAAGCGCTCGCCGACGCGCTCGGCCAGCTTTCCAACGCCGAAGTCACCGTGGAAGTCATCCACCGCGGCGTCGGCGCGATCACCGAGAGCGACATCCTGCTCGCGCGTGCGTCCGGCGCGATAATCGTCGGCTTCCACGTTCGTCCGGACAACAACGCACGCAACGCCGCCGAGCGTGAGGGCGTTGAGATCAAGCTTTACAAGATCATTTACGAAGCCGTCGAGGACGTGAAGCTCGCCCTCGAAGGAATGCTGCGTCCGGAAGAGCGCGAAGTCGTGCTCGGCGACGCTCAGGTGCGCGAGGTCTTCAAGGTGTCGCGAATCGGCGTCATTGCCGGCTGCAGCGTCCGCAACGGAATCATCAACCGCACCGGGCGTGTGCGTGTCATTCGCGACGGCGTCGAGATCTACGACGGCATCATTGGATCGTTGCGCCGCTTCAAGGACGACGTGCGCGAAGTTCGCGAGGGCTTCGAGTGCGGTATCGGCGTCGAGAACTTCAACGACATCAAGGTCGGCGACATCCTCGAGTGCTACACCAAGGAACAGATCGCGCGCACGCTTGCATCCAGCGCAGCGGCGTCGTGAGGTCAGCGCATGCCTCGCGACAATCGACGCGCTGAGCGCGTAGCGGCGGCCATTCGTGAGGAGATCGCATCCTACCTCACGAGCGGCGCGCGTGATCCACGCATCGGTGGAATGGTCACGGTCACCGGCGTCGAAGTTACATCGGATCTGCGCCGTGCTCGTGTCTACGTCAGCGTGATGGATGGCGACGGCACCGATCCGGTCGCGATTCTCAACCAGGTCGGTCACCGTCTGCGCGGCGAGATTGGACGTGCACTTCGCCTGCGGCTCGCGCCCGAGCTTGACTTTCAGATCGATGAAACGGCTGTGAAAGCGTCACGCATCGAATCGCTGCTGGCGCAGATAAAGGCGGAAGACTCAAGCCGTGGCCGGTGAGCAGGACGGCGCTTCTGGTCTGCTCCTCATCGACAAGCCAGCGGGAATCACGTCGCATGACGTCGTCGACATCGCGCGCCGAGCTTATGGCGAGCGCAGCATCGGACACATGGGAACACTCGACCCGTTCGCTACCGGACTGCTCGTCCTCATGCTCGGCCGTGCGACGCGGCTTGCAACTTTCATCGACAACGAGCCCAAGGTATACGACGCAGTCATCACGTTTGGTGACGAAACTGACACCGGCGATCCTACCGGCGACGTGATTCATTCTGCACCGTTACCGTCGCGTGACTCTGTGCTCGCGGCAATCCAGTCGCTGACTGGTGATATCCAGCAGGTGCCCCCCGAATTCTCGGCGAAGAAAGTTGCTGGTGCGCCGGCGTATCGCGCCGCCCGCGCCGGTGAATCGGTGATTCTCGCACCGGTATCGGTGAGTGTCTACGAGTGGAAGATCGGATCATTCGATGGCGGCGAGCTCAGCGTTTCGATTACATGCGGCGGCGGCACCTACATTCGCGCGCTGGCACGTGACCTCGGTCGTGCGTGCGGTAGCGCGGCGCACCTCGCCACGCTTCGCAGAATCAGAAGCGGCGAGTTCGACGTTGCAGATGCGTCCTCGATCGACGATCTGCGGTCCACGCCGCTGCCTCGCCTCCTGAAATTGAAGGTCGTGACCGAGTGAGTGCCGCGCGGGTCATTCGCGACGGCGCGCATCTGCCGCCGGAAGTTCAGGGCGCGGCCGTTACCGTCGGGACCTTCGACGGTGTACATCGCGGACATCTCGATCTCATTTCGCGACTGGTTGCGTCGGCAGCGGCGGACGGCCTTCACAGTGTCGCCATAACGTTCGAGCCGCATCCGCTCGACGTGGTGAATCCGTCCGCGGCGCCGCCGCTACTCACCGTGGGCGACGAGAAGCTCGACGTGCTCTGCGAAACCGGCCTCGATCACGTTGTAGTACTTGCGTTCACGCACGAGCTGGCGTCGCTCAGCGCCACCGAATTTGTGGATCAGGTGCTCCGCGACAACTTCCGGATGAAGCACCTGCTCATCGGGCACGACCACGGCTTTGGGCGCGAGAGAGCTGGCAACGCCGCGGTGCTGCAGTCGCTCGGCGCGTCGCGCGGCTTCAGCGTCGGCGTGGTCGATCCCGTAGCGGCAGAGGACGGGCGCTGGGTGTCATCGACCGCGATCCGGAGAGCGGTTGCCGGTGGCGACCTCCCGAAGGCAGCACAGTTGCTGGGGCGACCGTACTCCATAAGCGGAGTCGTCGTTCCTGGCGCCGCGCGCGGCCGTGCGCTCGGATTCCCGACACTCAACCTGTCGCAGCCGTCGCAGCGAAAGCTCCTGCCTCCAGATGGCGTTTACGCCGTGCGGGTCGCCACAGCACAGGGGACGTATGGCGGGATGATGAATCTCGGTCCGCGTCCCACTTTTGGCGACCACGAACGGTCGATCGAAGCATATCTCTTCGACGTTTCGGATGACTTTTACGGGCAGCTGGTCCGGATAGACGTTATCAAGCGTCTGAGGGACACTCGCGCGTTTCCGTCGCCGAGCGAGCTCGTGCAACAGATCAAGCAGGATGAGTCCGATGCCAGGTCCGCGTTGACCGTGGCCTCGTCTCAGGGTAACCTTAAGGGCTAAACTCGATATTCAATGTCTCTCAAATACCGAATTCTCATCATCGTCGCGCTGATCGCGGCGTCGGCGTGGGCGCTTTTTCCGCGTACCGTCACCGAGCGGGTCAAGCGCAACGGCGTATTCGTGCTGGACACCGTCCAGCGTGTACCGCTCAAGCGCGGCCTCGATCTTCAGGGCGGCATGCACCTCGCGCTTGAGATCGACCAGTCCAAGCAGAAAGTTGCCGACAAGAGCGACGCAATCGATCGCGCGCTCAAGGTGGTTCGCACCCGTATCGACCAGTTCGGTGTGTCTGAGCCGCTCGTGCAGAAGGAAGGCACCGACAGAATCATCGTCGAGCTTCCGGGAATCGACGATCCGCAGCGCGCAATGGATGTGGTGCAGAAATCCGCATTCCTTCAGTTCGAAATAACGGACAAGACCGGCGCTCTCGACAAGGCGCTGCCGCGGCTCGACGCTGCCGTCAAGAGTCTCGGATCCAATGCGGCCGCGCCTGGCGCGGCCACGACGTCCTCGACACCGGCTGATAGTGCGAAGAACGCGCTTCAGGGCCTGTTCTCGAAGGACACGACAAAGAAGGCGCCAGGCGACACTACGAAGAAGGACACGGCGGCGGTCGCCGGCGGTGCATTCTCGAAGCTCGTCCAGCAGGGGCAAATGCCCGGCGAATATTACGTAGCGCAAAACGACGTTCCAGCGCTCCAGCGATATCTGTCGGCGCCGTCCGTACAAGCTGCGATTCCACCCGGCAAGGTGATCCGCTGGTCCAGCGACACGACAGCGCTCGGCGGACGCGTCTATCGCGCGATGTACGTGCTCGATGCTCGCCCGATCATTACCGGAGATTATCTTACCGACGCGAAGCCGACGCAGTCGCCGACTGAAGGAACTGTGGTTCAGTTCACGTTGAACAACGAAGGCGGTCGCCGTTTCCGCAACGAGACCTCCAAGCACATCGGCGATTACATGGCAATCGTGCTTGACAGCCTGGTTATGGGACGTCCTCCAGTCATCCAGGGGGCAATCGGTACGCAAGGCCAGATCACACTTCGGCGGTCGGGATCTACAGGCAGCGCAGGATCTCGCTCTGGTTCTGCGAGCCGGGTCGCTGCCTGTGCCACTCAAGATCGATGAGGTGACCAACATCGGACCGAGCCTTGGCGCAGATTCGATCCACAAGAGCATCCAGGCTGGTATCATCGCGCTGTGCCTGGTCGTGGTAATCATGATCGGGTACTACCGGTTCTCGGGAGTCCTCGCGGTCTTGGGTCTTGCCATCTACACTCTGTGCACGTTGGCCGCGCTTGCGGGCTTCGATGCGACACTGACCTTGCCAGGATTGGCCGGGTTCGTCCTGTCAATCGGTATGGCGGTCGACGCCAACGTGCTGATATTCGAACGAATCCGAGAAGAGCTCGATCACGGCAAGTCGACACGATTGGCAATCGACGAAGGCTTCCGGCACGCTCTCCCAGCCATCATCGACTCCAACGTTTCAGCGGCACTTACTGCTGCTGTTCTATATCAATTTGGAACCGGGCCTGTTCGCGGCTTCGCCGTCACGCTGCTCGCCGGTATCGCCGCCTCAATGGTGACCGCGATCTTCGTGGTGCGGACTTTCTACATCATCTGGCTCACACGCAACACCGACCAGAAGGCACTGAGCATCTAAATGCTGCGAATTTTTCACAACACTCATTACGACTTCATTCGCTGGTGGCGAGTCGCCGTCGGCCTGACTGTCGCGTTCATCGCAATCGGCATTGGCTCGCTCGCCATCAAGGGAGTGAACTACAGCATCGAGTTTACCGGCGGCACAATCAAGCAGCTCCACTTCACGACGCCGGTCGATCCCGCTCGGATCCGATCCGCGATGGACCGGTCCGGCTTCGCGGATGCCGAGATCCAGCAATTCGGCTCACCGCTCGACTTCACGCTTCGCGTCGCGGGTGCACAGGACGTTGCGCAGCAGGCAGCCGGCGCGGAACTGGTTTCCAAGCGCGTGGACAGTGTCCTGTTCAATGCGTTTGGCCAGGCGAACGTGACCGTGCTGCGCACCGAGGCGATCGGATCAACCGTCAGTACCGAACTGAAACGCGACGCGATAATCGCGATACTTCTCTCGTTCCTCATCACGCTGTTCTATCTGGCGATCCGATTCGAGTGGCGATTCGGCCTCGCCGCGATTATCGCGACCGGCCACGACGTGCTCACGACGCTCGCGTTCGTCAAGTTGATGCACCTCGAGGTGTCGCTAACAGTTGTCGCCGGCCTTCTGACAGTGCTCGGATACTCGCTCAACGACACGATCATCATCTTCGATCGTGTCCGCGAGGATTTGCGCAAGGGCCGCAAGGAGCCGTTATATGACACACTCAACACCGCCATCAACGAGACTCTGCCGCGCTCGATCCTGACGCACGCGACAACTACCGCGGCGACGCTGGCGCTGTTGCTCTTCGCCGGAGAAGTCATCCGGCCGTTCGCATGGGTCATGCTCTTCGGTATCGTGACCGGAACGTTCAGCTCGGTCTACATCGCCGGTCCGGTGCTTCTCTGGATCGAGCGCAAGTATCCCCGCACCGTCAGTACACCTGCATGGAAAGGTTCTACGACAGCCACGCCCACCTCGCGGATGAAGCCTTCGGCGGCGACCGGGACGCGGTAATCGCACGCGCCCGCGATGCGGGCGCTGAAGGAATCATCTGCATCGGTGCATCCATCGAGCAGGCGCGGGACTCGGCCCGGATCGCGGCGACGCATCCGGGCTTCGTCTCATTCACCGCCGGAATCCATCCGCATGACGCCGCCTCGTTCGACGCGCGTGCCGACATCCCTGCGCTGGAGGACCTGCTGCAATCCGGCGCCGTCGCCGTCGGAGAGTGCGGCCTCGATTACCACTACGACAACTCGCCGCGCGATCTCCAGCGCCGCGCATTCGCTACGCAGCTCGAGATCGCCAAACGGTTCGATCTTCCGGTAGTAGTCCACACACGCGACGCCGCCGACGACACCGACGCAATGGTTCGCGAAGCGGGAAGGGAAGGCGTACGCGGAGTCCTCCACTGCTACACCGGCGGCCTCGCGCTCGCGCAGACCGCTCTCGAAGCCGGCTGGTATGTGTCGTTCAGTGGAATTGTAACTTTCCGGAATTGGTCGGGAGACGACGTCATCCGCGCGATTCCTGACGATCGCATCCTCGTCGAGTCCGACGCCCCGTATCTCGCCCCCGTTCCGCATCGTGGCAAGCGCAATGAGTCAGCTTGGGTCACGCTGACACTCGCGCGGGTGGCGAACGCACGAACTACTGATCCGACGACGATCGGGCGTCGGACTTCGGAGAATGCTCGAAAATTATTTAAAACGTGAGGCGACCCAAGCCTACTCGGTCGGATAGATCGGAGCGCCGAGCTTCCTGTGATACTCCAACCTGTTCACCGGCATTCCGAACTCGCGGTCAGCCTCGTCGCGAATCGTGAACTCCCCGCCGTGCCGCAATGCTGCGCGGCGGACTCGCTTCGCCGTTCGCAATGCGACGTCGCCCGAAGGATCGAGCGCGTACGGCTCCGACTCGCTCATTCTGTTGAACAGATCCATTATGAAGTCGTACGACCGCGTCATGTACGCTCCGACTTCGTCGTCGCTCAGATCCCAGCGACTCTTCTCCGAGATCAGCTGAAACACTCGCTGCCACGATTCCGTGTCGGTCACGTACACCATGCCGCGAAATATTCTGCGGTTCGTATGCGTGCTGAAAATGGTCGGGCTGAGAATGCGATCGAGATGGTCGTCCGCCCGCGAATGGTCAAGCAGAATCAGCTCGCGCGCCCGATGTGGCGAGTCGCCGCCGAGATGCGTCTCGATCCGGCTTTCCCAGTAGCTGTGGCCCAGCGCCGAGGTGGTGGACGTTACGGTGAGCTGCTTGGGGACGTAGTAATTGTGCGCAACGGAATCCGCCGCAAGGTGCGCCAGATAGCCGAGCGCGAATGCGCGCATCCGTCCGTCAGAAGCGAGATCGTGGATCTCGCAGCCCACCTTCCACGAGTGACAGTGACGCCCCGCTTCGGCGTATTTCTTCGCGATGCTGGTGTCCGCTGCAATCGACCCATACAGAAAATCGTACGGAAACGCTTCGAGCAACTCCGCGATACTGCCCGGCAGCATCGACAGCGAGCGCAGCACGGCATCACCCAGAAAAACGTGGGTGCCTGGCGTCCACGCGTGCGCTGTTCTGGGTGTCAGGAGGAGCAGCAGCACCGAGAGTGCTGCTGCTCCCCAGATACTAAATTCCCAGCCGCCGGCGCCGGCGGCGAATCGATTTGCGGAGATCCTGCAGCTCCCCTGAAACTGTGTCCTCGATAGCCCCTTTCGCGGCTTCGAAATAATCGTGCAGATGCTCGCCGATCCCGTCAATGGACAGATCTTCGGCCCATTCCACTCCGCGGCGCGCACCGCGAGAGGCCCTCTTGGCCAGTCCCGCACCTGCCGCGCCCGCGAGCGAAGCCATGCGAGCGCCCCGGTCCGCCATGTCGTCCATTCCTCGCGAGAACGAGCCGCGAGCAGGCGCGCGACGCCGGAAGAGCATCGTGACGCCGACTCCAACGGTCAGCCCGATCAGGGCGGCGGTCAGGAGATCGAGATCTTCATCCTGTGAGGCCGCGTCGCCGCGGCGTGGTCCGCGGCCTGGGCGGCCCGTGCGTGTCGGCCGAGCCGGTGTCGCTTCCGTATCTGTCGTCGCCATCCTCGAAATCCTCCGTGTTGTCGAATACCTGAGCCAGGCCCGTCCGAACGCCATGCACCGTAGATGCAGTGTTCACGAATGCGGACTCCGCTTCCCCCTGCACGACTTCGATCAGCGCGTTGAACTCGTCAAGCCTCGCCTCGGCTTCCTTCACCGCCTTGAGGAGCCGCGCATTCGCGGCGGCTACGGTCTGTTGCACCTGCCGGACGTCACCCTTCACGATGGCAACGATCTCTCTCGCATCTTCCGTGACGATGCTCGCGCTCCGCACGAGCGGCGCAACATCTCCGTAGACACGATCCAGCAGATCGTTGACCTTCTTGTACGTTTTCCTGAAGTTCCACGCTGCCGGCACTAGCCCGATCGCAAGTACCAGTAGCGCGATCGTCGCCAGGCCACTCGCCACGGACGTGATCTTTTCGAACGTGCCTACCGCCGCCGGAATCTGCTTGGTGACGAGAGTATCAGGCAGAACGTGCGATGCCTGAAGAAGCAACGCTGTGACGTGCATCATGTCGTACATGGGCTCGATTGGTGCAAGGGAGGGGCCAGCCCCAGAACCCCAAAATGCGAGGTCTGAGGCCAAGCAGGACGTCCTGGCCCTATATTGTCGCCAATACCATGACCGCTGTCCAATACATTGTCGAGGGCGGGCACCGGCTGCACGGCAGCATCCGCCCCTCCGGTAACAAGAACGCCGCTCTTCCGATCGTCGCCGCATCTCTGCTTTCGCGAAGCCCCGTGCGACTCACCAATGTACCGCGAATTCGCGACCTCGAGACCCTTGTCGAGCTGCTCCGCTCGGTCGGCGCCTCGGCGGAATGGACCGAGCGCAACACGCTCGACATCTCCGCCACCGAGATAAGGCCCGAAAGGCTGGATCCGGCGCTCTGTGTGAAAATTCGTGCGTCGATTCTGCTAGCCGGACCGTTGCTCGCTCGCTGCGGGACGGCAACCCTGCCGGCGCCCGGCGGCGACGTAATCGGCCGACGACGGCTGGATACGCACTTCCTCGCGTTTACTCAGCTGGGCGTTCGCGTCACGGATGACGAAGGCTACAGGATGCAGGTCGAGCGCCTCGTCGGCGCCGACGTGTTTCTGGATGAGCCAAGCGTGACCGGCACCGAGAACGCGTTGATCCTCGCCGCGGCCGCAGAAGGCACGACCGTCCTCCGCAATGCCGCGAGCGAGCCGCACGTGCAGGACCTTGCACACTTCCTGGTCGCACTCGGTGCCCGCATCGACGGCATCGGCACAAACACGATCACCGTGCACGGTGGCGGAGCACTCGGTGAAACGAGTGTCACGCACGAAATAGGGCCTGACCATATCGAAGTCGGCTCGTTCATCGGACTTGCAGCCGTCACGCGCTCGGAGCTCCGTGTGGTAGACGCAGGCGTCGAGCATCTGCGCTCGACCCTCATGGGATTCGAGCGTATTGGTATTCGCTGCCGCATCGAGGGACGCGACTTGGTGGTCCCGGCTGATCAGGAGATGCGCGTGCAGAAGGATTTCGGCGGTCACATACCGAAGCTCGAAGACCAGCCGTGGCCCGCGTTTCCAGCGGATACGATGTCCATTGCAATAGTCGCCGCTACCCAGTGCGAGGGCGTCGTTCTCATCCACGAGAAGATGTTCGAGTCGCGACTGTTCTTCGTGGACAGACTGATTGGAATGGGCGCCAACATCGTGCTGTGCGACCCGCATCGCTGCATCGTGAGCGGCCCCAGCGCGCTGCGCGGCTCGACCATGGAATCGCCGGACATTCGCGCAGGAATGGCGATGCTGCTCGCGGCGATGTGCGCGCGCGGTCAGAGCACCATCAACAACGTCACGCAGATCGAGCGCGGCTACGAACGAATTGACGAGCGTCTCAACGCACTCGGCGCGAATATCAGGCGCGTTGAGGACCGGAGGCACGACAAGTAGTGCAGGACGAGAGCAAGACGCGAGAGTCGATACCCGAATTCGAAGCGCTCGGGATCGAAGCCTTCACGACGACTCGCGCAGCCGGCACCTTTGGACTCGCCGGCACCGAACCTGTCGGTGAGGTTATGAGTCGATGGACGAACCTGCTCGCCGAATCGGGAGCGCGTGGGATCTGCGTCGCGCCCCAGGTACACGGAACCACCGTGCTGGCGCACGCGAGGCCATGGGACGGCTTTTTGCGCACGCCGCCAGCGGACGGCCACGCCACTCTGGAGCGGGGGATCGCGCTCTCGGTGATGGCCGCGGATTGCGCGCCCGTCTTTCTCGCGCACCCCTCCGGTGCCGTCGCCATCGCTCATTCTGGCTGGCGCGGAACGGAGGCCAAGATCGTCCACCAAGCGATTCGCGTGCTGGGGCGTGCCGGTCTTGCACCGGACGAGCTCTACGTTCACATCGGGCCGGCGATCTGCGGCCGCTGCTACGAGGTGTCCGCCGATGTCCGGGCACGGCTCACCGGCGAAACCTCCAATCGGCCTGGCAACGTCGACATCCGGTCGCTCATCGCCGAGCAGGCTGCGAGCGCCGGTGTCAGCCGGATATCGGTGTCGGCCTCCTGCACCAGATGTGACAACGACCTCTTCTTCTCCCACAGGGCTGGCGACACGGGGCGCCAGCTCGCCGTCATCGTTGCAAAACAATAGTTTGCCAGATATATTTCCAGGTTCCCGCAGAACCGATCGACCTACCCTTTTACCCAGCAAATGCCCGAGACCGAAACCTTAACCGGCACGACCGCAGCCGCGATGACAGCTCGCGAAAAGCGCGACATGCAGCGCGCGCAACTTCGGCCGCTTGCCAACCTTCGCCCTGAGCTCTACGACGAGGACGAGTACTCGAGCGACGAGCTCGAGGCGATGATGGCGATGTACAACGGCACCATGGCCTCGATCGAGGAGGGCGAGATCGTCAAGAGCTCGCGTCCTCGATATTCGCGACAACATGGTCATCCTCGACATCGGCTTCAAGTCGGAGGGCAGCGATCCCTCTCGAAGAGTTCAAGGACATGCCCGAGCTCAAGCCGGGCGACGAAGTCGAAGTCCTGCTCGAGCACCTCGAGGATCAGGAAGGCTCCGTCGTGCTTTCGAAGAAGAAGGCCGACTTCATGCGCGTGTGGGAGCGCATCCGCGTCGCGTACGAGAACGATCAGCCGGTCGAAGGCATGCTCACCAAGAAGATCAAGGGCGGCGTCGTCGTCGATCTCATGGGCGTCGACGCGTTCCTGCCCGGCTCGCAGATCGCGCTCCGCCGCGTTCCGAACATCGACGAGCTGCTCGGCCAGAAGTTCGAGTTCAAGATCATCAAGCTCAACAAGCGCCGCCGCAACATCGTCGTCTCGCGCCGCGTGATCCTCGAGCAGGAGCGCGCCGGCAAGCGCGAGAGCTTGATGAAGGAGCTCCAGAAGGATCAGGTCCGGAAGGGCGTCGTCAAGAACATCACCGACTTCGGTGCATTCATCGATCTCGGCGGCGTCGACGGCCTGCTCCACATCACCGACATGTCGTGGGGCCGCATCTCGCATCCGTCCGAGATGGTGCACATCGGCCAGGAGCTCGAGGTCAAGGTTCTCGACATCGATTGGGAGCGCGAGCGCATCTCGCTCGGTCTCAAGCAGCTCCAGAGCTACCCGTGGAAGGACGTCGCCGAGAAGTATCCGGTCGGCACGCGCGTCTCGGGCAAGGTCGTATCGATCACCAACTACGGCGCGTTCATCGAGCTGGAGCCGGGCATCGAAGGCCTCGTGCACATCAGCGAGATGAGCTGGACGCGCAACGTGCGTCATCCGAGCAAGCTCGTTTCCATCGGCGAGACGATCGAGGCGGTTGTGCTCAAGGTCGATCCGAACGAAGAGAAGATCTCGCTCGGCATGAAGCAGACGGAGGAGGATCCGTGGATGGTGCTGCCGCACAGAGTATCCGGTCGGCACGCGCATCACACGGCAAGGTCCGCAACCTCACGAGCTTCGGCGCGTTCGTCGAGATCGAGCCTGGCATCGATGGCCTGATCCACATCTCCGACATGAGCTGGACGCAGCGCGTGCAGCATCCGTCGGAAGTCGTGAAGAAGGGCGATGCGGTGGACGTGGTGATCCTCAACATCGACAGCGAGAACAAGCGCATCTCGCTCGGCCTCAAGCAGGCGAGGAGGATCCGTGGCTTCGCATCGGCGAGACGTATCCGGTCGGCACCGAGCTGCGCGGGCACGTCGTTCGCCTGATGGACAAGGGCGTCGTCGTCGACATCGGCAACGACATCGAAGGCTTCGTTCCGCTCTCGCAGCTCAACTAACGGCGAGCCGGTCAACAGCCCGGCCGACGTCGTGTACGAGACGATGCGTCTCGACATGCGCGTGCTCGAGGTCGATCCGATCCACCGCCGCATCGTGCTCGCCGTGACGCAATTCCGGAGGAGCAGCCGCCGCGCCCGGAGAGCCGTCGAAGATCATCCCGATGGAGTCCGAGGAATACAGCGTTTCGGATTACGCTACCGATATCCCGGTCGTTCCGGCAACATACGACGAAGAGTAATTAATGACCATGCGCGAAAACTCGAGCTCCTGGAGCACGCCGCGCCGAGTCCGAGCGGGCGGCGGCGGGCGCGCCTAAAGGCCCAGCACGAGAAGGGCAAGCTGTCGGCGCGCGAGCGCCTCGATCTGCTGCTCGACGAGGGCTCGTTCGTCGAGCTCGATCGGTTCGTCGTCCATCGCTCGACCGACTTCGGGCTCGAAGCAGCAGAAGATACTACGGCGACGGCGTCGGTCACCGGCTACGGCCGGATCGACGGGCGGCTCGTCTACGTGTTCTCGCAGGACTTCACCGTGTTCGGCGGCTCGCTGTCCGAGGCGTTCGCCGAGAAGATCTGCAAGGTGATGGACCTCGCGGTGCGCAACGGCGCGCCGGTGATCGGCCTGAACGACTCGGGCGGCGCGCGCATCCAGGAAGGCGTCGTCTCGCTCGGCGGCTACGCGGAGATCTTTCTGCGCAACACGCTCGCCTCGGGCGTGGTGCCGCAGATCTCGGCGATCCTCGGGCCCTGCGCCGGCGGCGCGGTGTATTCGCCGGCGATCACCGACTTCATCTACATGGTGCGCGGCACAGCTCGTACATGTTCGTGACCGGTCCGAACGTCGTGAAGACGGTGACGCACGAGGACGTGACGATGGAGACGCTCGGCGGCGCGGACACGCACGCCAGGGACGTCGGGCGTCGCGCACTTCGTCACGACTCCGAGCCGGCGACGCATCGCGGCGATCCGCGAGCTCTTCCGCTACATCCCGCAGAACAACGTCGACGATCCGCCGCGCGGGCGCGGCACCGATCCGCGCGACCGGCGCGACGAGGCGCTGCTCGACGTCGTCCCGGACAACCCGAACAAGCCGTACGACATGCACGACGTGCATCTCGGCGCGTCGTCGACGACGGCGAGTTCTACGAGGTGCAGACGCGACTACGCGGCGAACATCATCTGCGGCTTCGCGCACCTCGGCGGGTTCAGCGTCGGCATCGTCGCGAACCAGCCGGCGGTGCTCGCCGGCGTGCTCGACATCAACGCCTCGCTCAAGGCGGCGCGGTTCATCCGCTTCTGCGACGCGTTCAACATTCCGATCGTGACCTTCGAGGACGTGCCGGGCTTCCTGCCGGGCGTCGGCCCAGGAGCACGGCGGCATCATCAAGCACGGCGCGAAGCTGCTGTTCGCCTACTGCGAGGCGACGGTGCCCAAGCTGACCGTGATCACGCGCAAGGCGTACGGCGGCGCGTACGACGTGATGGCGTCCAAGCACATCCGCGGCGACTTACAACGTCGCGTGGCCGACGGCGGAGATCGCGGTGATGGGGCCGAAGGGCGCCGTGGAGATTCTCTTCCGGAAGGAGATCAACGACAGCGACGATCCGCAGGCGCGCGACGGACGCGAAGGTGGCGGAGTACACGGCGAAGTTCGCGAATCCGTACGTCGCCGCTGGCCGCGGCTACGTCGACGACATCATCGACCCGCGCGACACGCGGCCGCGGTTGATCGACGCGCTCGAGACGCTGCGCGGCGAAGCGCGACCGGAATCCGCCGAAGAAGCACGGGAACATCCCGCTCTGATGTTCAAGAAGATCCTGATCGCCAACCGCGGCGAGATCGCGCTGCGCGTCATCCGCGCCTGCCGCGAGATGGGCATCGCGTCGGTCGCCGTGTACAGCGACGCCGACGCGAGCGCTCCGCACGTGCGCGAGGCCGACGAGGCGGTGCACATCGGCGCACCGCCGTCGGCGGAGAGCTATCTGCGAGGCGACCGGATCATCGAGGCGGCGCATCGCGACGGGCGCCGAGGCGATTCATCCGGGCTACGGCTTTCTCTCCGAGCGCGAGTGGTTCGCGCGCGCCGTGCGCGACGCGGGGCTGGTCTTCATCGGACCGCCGGCCGAGGCGATCGCCGCGATGGGCAGCAAGACCGCCGCGCGCCAGCTCGCGGTCGCGCGCGGACGTTCCCGTCGTGCCGGGCACGACTGAAGCGCTTCGCGATGCCGACGAGGCGCCCGGAGATCGCCGAGCGAGTTCGGCTACCCCGTGCTGCTCAAGGCGGCGGCGGGCGGCGGCGGGAAGGGCATGCGCGTCGTCCGCGAGCCCGGCGAGATGGCGATCCGCGCTCGACGCGGCGCGCCGCGAGGCGAAGAACGCGTTCGGCGACGACGCGGTCTACGTCGAGAAGTACATCGTAGGGCCGCGCCACGTCGAGATCCAGGTGCTCGGCGACAGCACGGCACCATGCTGTCACCTGGGCGAGCGCGAGTGCTCGGTGCAGCGCCGCCACCAGAAGATGATCGAGGAGGCGCCGAGCGTCGCCGTGACGCCGGAGCTGCGCCGCGCGATGGGCGCGACGGCGGTGCGCGCGGCGAGCGCCGCCGGCTACGTCAACGCCGGCACGTGCGAGTTCCTGCTCGACCGCCGACGGCAAGTTCTACTTCCTCGAGATGAACACGCGCCTGCAGGTCGAGCATCCGGTCACGGAGCTCGTCACCGGGATCGATCTCGTGCAGTGGCAGATTCGCATCGCCGCCGGCGAGACGCTTCCGATTCAAGCAGGGGACATCGTCGCCGCGCGGGCTGGGCGATCGAGTGCCGCATCACGAGCGAGGATCCGGCGAACGGCTTTCTTCCATCGACCGGGCGCATCTCGTATCTGCACCTGCCGTCCGGGCCCGGCGTGCGGTGGGACGGCGGCATCGAGATCGGAAGCGAGATCGGGCTGTTCTACGATCCGATGCTCGCGAAGCTGATCGTGCACGCGCCGACGCGCGAGCGCCGCGATCGAGCGAATGCACCGCGCGCTCTCGAGCTCGCGATCGAGGGCGTCGAGATCGTCGCGCGACTTCCATCTGCGGGTGATGGAAGACGCCGAGTTCCGCGCCGGCGCGATCGAGATCCAGTGGCTCGAGCGACGGCTCGCGTCGCTCACATCAGATGCGGGCACCGAGGATGGCGCGCGCCTCGCTGCACTCGCGGGCGCGCTGATGGCGGATTCGGAATCAGGCATGAAAGCGGATCCAGCGTCCGGCGCCGGCGACGGACACGACGTCTGCGTGGCAGCGCGCCGGCCGGATCGAAGCGATCCGGTAGTGTCGCACACAGTCAGTCTCAGCATCGACGCTATCGCCGCGGGCGGCGATGGCGTCGCACGCAACGAGGGGCTCGTGGTATTCGTCCCGCGAACCGCACCGGGCGATCTGATAACGGCGAGCGTCGCCGGTAAAGGACACTTCGCGCGCGGCTCGCTGCGCACGATACTCCGTCCGTCGTCGGAGCGCGTGGATCCGCCGTGCCACCACTACACGCACGAGCGCTGTGGTGGCTGTCAGATTCAACACATCGGATACGTATCGCAGCTCTCCGCCAAGCAGCGCATCATCACCGACGCCATGATGCGGATCGGCAAGCGGGCGATCGAGCCGCCGGAAGTTGTTCCGAGCCCGCATGAGTGGCGCTATCGCAGCAAGCTTACGCTCGCGCTGCGCCATCGGCCTGGAGGCTGGATCGCAGGGCTTCACCCGTACGACGATCCCGGCCGCGTGTTCGCGTTGGCGGACTGCCCGATAACAGACAGGCGCGTCGTCACGACCTGGCGGGAGATTCTCGCGGCTGGCAACCTTCTCCCAGACGCGTCATCGCTGCGTGGAAGTGTGCGCTGGACTGAAGACGGGCCGACCTTCGTTCTGACGGGAGGAACGCGCTGGAGCGACGGCGCCCGGTTCTTCGATGCCGTGCCTGCACTCGCTGCTGTGTACTGGGAAGCGGAGGGCGCGCCGCGCCGCTTGATTGGCGACCGGCGCACGCGCACGGCGCCTGCCGCGTCATTCGCTCAGGTCAACCCCGTCGTGGCGAGCGTAATGCGCGACTACGTTCTGGCCGCCGTGATGTCATTCGACCCGACGCGCGTAATCGACGCCTACTCCGGCTCGGGCGAGCTGGCCGCCTCGCTCGCGTCCGCGGGTAGTAACGGTCACAGCGATCGAGCTCGACGCCGACGCAGCTAAATGGGCGGAGCAACACCTACCGCCGCCGTCGCGCTCAGTCGCCGGCCGGGTGGAGGAAGTGCTGCCGCGCATCGCTCCCGCTGACGTCGTCGTGCTGAACCCGCCGCGCAGCGGACTGCACGGAGACGTTACGGAGTGCCTCGAAAAAACGAACGGCACCCGCGCACTGGTATACGTGAGTTGCGACCCGGCCACGCTTGCGCGGGACGTCTCTCGGCTCACGAATTATTCGATCGCTTCAATACGTGCCTTCGACATGTTCCCACAAACGTCGCACGTCGAGACGGTTTGCGTGCTCACGCCGATCCGCCCGGCCTCCGAGGAAGCAGAATGAAATTTCTTGTCGATGTGAACGGCGTGCGCCGCGCCGTTGTGACAGAGAGTTCCACCGCACGGATGGATGGAGTGGATGGCTCCGCAACGCTGGACATGAGCGTTGGGACGCCTGTGCGCACGCTACGCATCGAAGACCGCGTAGTGCGTGTCATCGTTCATGCCCGCGAGGGTAAGGGGCTTTACGCGCTCGACATCGATGGCCATCGATACCACGTCGCAGCGCTCGGCGAGCGTGCTCGCGCGATCCAGGAGCTTGCTGCGCGCTCTGCGCCGCCGGCAGGCCCGGCGCCTGTCGTCGCTCCAATGCCGGGGCTCGTCGTCCGCGTCAACGTAGCGGTTGGCGATACCGTAGCAGCGGGTCAGGGCGTGCTGGTGATGGAGGCCATGAAGATGGAGAACGAGCTGCGCGCATCAGCCGCGGCGACTGTGAAGGCGGTACGTGTAACGCAGGGGACCGCAGTCGAGAAGGGAGCCGTCCTGATCGAGCTGGAGTAAGCGAGCGCTATTTGCTCCAGCTGGCCGTCAGCCCCTGGGTCGGCGCGATCGGATTGCGAATGGCGTCACTGTCTGGTCCACACAAAGATCGCGCCGCACTGCGAATTCGTCAGTTTCACCGGCGTCTGCATCGCATCGCTGTAGATCTCGATAGCAGCGATATCTCTGGGTGCGATTGTGTTGAGCACGCCGAGTGCCGCGTTGTTCGACGGCGGACGCACGCTGGTGAGGGTGTCGGTTGCTACACTGAAACCCTGCATGGTCGTGACTGTCGGTTGCAGCGGAACGCCGTTCAGAACCAGGAGCATCCCTTCGGCGCAGCTGTCGCCGTTGAGCGTCTGTCGTCCCCGGGTGTTCGAGACGACTTCCTCGCCCGGACGGCCATCGACTTCGAGACCTGGAACATGCCTGAACACTTCGAGCGTCTGACGCGGATTCATCTTCGCAATCTCAGCGCCGGTGATGTACGTGCCGATTCCCGTGCGCATTCTATCTGCGACTCCCGCGGGTAGATTGACGAGCTCGCCGCTTGCCGCCTGGATGGTGATGCGCGAGAGCGTAAGTGGGAACGGCTCGACGACCGCATCCACCGACGTGATCGAGTTCGGCTCGACGACCACCGAAACCGTCAGTGGCAAAATGCCGATGCGTCGAAAGCGAATCAGATGTGGGCCCGCGGAAATGCTGTCGAGGCGAAACGCGCCACCGGCACCGCTGCGCGTTCTGATCGCCGTGTTATCGATCGACAAGACCTCGACGCCACGCATCCAGGCGCCGCTGGTGTCGCGAATGCTCCCGTCGATCGCGCCCCACGACGCCGAGGCGATGCTACCGGTTTGAACCGGGCTGTGCTGCGCAAGCAGGCGGCTAAATGGAACCGCTACAATCACGGCACCGAAAAGCATCCCGCTGAGCGCGTGTAGTGCACGGCTTTGGTGCTGCGGATTGGTGAACATTGCTATTTCGTCCAGAGGTAGACAATGCCGCACTCGGAGTCGGTAAGCCCAGCAGGCACTTCAGCACCCGCCTTGTAGATCTCGATCGCGCCGATATCCCGAGGTGAGACCGCATCCATCCCGCCCGTGGCAGCAGCGAGATTTGCTCCTGCGGTGTCAATGGTGGAATTGAGTACCGCGCCATCCAGGACGACAGTCATTCCACTTGTGCAGCTATTCCCGTTGATTGTCTGCGCGCCTCGATCGCTTCGAACAACAAAGGTATGAGCGAACGTTTCAACGGAGACGCCTGCAACACGGCGGAATATGTCCTTCGTGTCGGTCACATGCATCTTCTCGATCTGCGCACCTGTAAGATACGTGCCGATTCCAGTGCGCATTCTGTCCGCGACTCCCGGCGGCAATCTGACCAGCTCGCCACTTGCGGCTTGAATGGTGACTCGCGACAGAGTGATGGGAAATGGCTCGACCACTGCATCTACCGATGTGATCGAGTTCGGATCCACGACTACCGACACGGTAAGAGGAAGAATGCCGATTCTCCGAAATCGAATAAGGTGGGGTCCTGCGGAGATGCTGTCGAGCCGAAATGCGCCGCCAGCTCCGCTGCGCGCTCGGATCGCAGCATTGTCCACCGAAACTATTTCCACACCGCGAAGCCATGCGCCGCTCGTATCGCGCACGCTTCCGTCGATTGCGCCCCAGGATAACGCGGCGCTCTGAGCGCTGCTCGGAGAGTTCTTCTGCGCCGAGGCGCTCGTGGCCGCCAGCAGGACTGTTGCAACGCCTAGTAACGACGCTGTCCATACGCTCGACATCCGCTTGCGCATCATACACCCTCCGGAAGGAAAACCGCGGGTCGCGCCGGCTGCTCGCGCTCGCCAAGCTATGTAACCAAATGTACCACCGTCTGGTTCGCGCCGCGCGAGCTCCTTCGCCGGGACTCCTATCAGCCGCTACACGCAACGCTGGGTGATTGGCAAAAAGATGCCCGGCAGTTTGACCTGCCGGGCATCTTTGAATTGTACTACAAGCGTTACGGACCCGCGGAAATCGCCGTGCCGTACTTCGCGTTGATCGCGGCGACCAGCGCCGCGGTAACTTGCTTGTTCGCGACTACAGTCGGATGGATGCCGTCGAGCGAGATGCATGGGCCGAATGGCGCCGTCGCGTTTGACAGATCCGGCACAATATTGATACAACCGGTGCCAGGTATCTTCAGCGTCACGAGAAGCGGATTGGGATCGTAATATGCCCATCCGTTCGCTGTCGCCTGTGCCTGGATGAATGCGTTGTATCCAGCAACCGTTGTAGAAAGACTCGCCTGCTCGGCGCTGTCCAGGACGAAAATGTCGCCGACGACAGTCCCTGGCACAGAGTTCTTCGCGCATCCAATCACAAGCGGATGAGTGCCCGCGCGCATCTGCGCGATTATCGAAATCGAGATAAGCGCCTGATTTCCCGGCGACGTCAGACAGTTGGGAAGAATCGTCGTCGTGCCGCCCGCGAACTGGTCGAAGCCGGCCTTGAAGGCCGGGTTCTGAAGTGCTGCGACCGGAAACAGTGCGGGAACTCCGGTGACGTTCAACACGCCGATGAGGATCGCGCCCTTCAGTGTCGGAATCGCCTTGAGACCGTTCACCATTGCGGTGTAGTTGGCCTGGAAGGTGGTCTGCGACGTAACTCCGGATGACACGCCGGGCGTCGGGACGAGTATTCCGGACAAGGCCGCGGTAAGCACGTCGTTGTTGCCGATCCACGCAGACACGAACGTCGGGTTTGCGTCCGCGGCCTTCGCGACTTGCGTCTTGCCGCCGAGTATCAACGTCGTGAGCGTGTTGGACGTCGAAGTGCTCGGACTCATCGGATCGAACGATGTCGCGCCAGGCACCGCGACGTTGTTGAGCGCCACAGCGGTGTTCGGTGTGCGCAGCGAGCACGTTGTCGCTGTGCCGCCGCCGAGTCGAGCCTGCGTCTGGAAATTGACGATCGGCGGCGGGCAACCGGAGCCCGCAAGAGATGCATATGTGTAGTTGCGTCTTCATCGCCTGGGCGAGCAGCGATGCGTAGCTCAGGCGTTGGGTGCTGTCGTCTATTCCGCCTGACTGGTACCCCGCCGTGAGACTGTTGCCGAGCGCAACGTAACTGGTGAACAACGCGTTCGATGGAGTGTTGGGCGGAACGACAGCGGTTGGACCGTTGTCGCCGCACGCAGCGGCTGCAATTGCAACGCATGCGACAGCGACCGCGCGGATCGTGCTGCTGGATCGGGTCATTGGATTCATGCGCGGTTAGAAGGTTACGTTGAGTGCGGCCGAGATCACATCGGCACGCAGGGCGTAGGTGCCGGTGTTGAGCTGAGCCGCGGTCTGCGCTTCGGAACTGCGCTCCACGATTCGCCCCCGGCGCCCTGGTGTATCGACATGCACATATCCAAGATCAAACTTGTACATGCTCGTCATCGGGATGACGATTCCTGCAGAGAAGTTTCTCCGATTCATGTCAGGAAGTAGCGGCGTGACTGTGACGTCGGGTGCTGGCGTCTGCGAGTAGCTATAGCCGATTCTGCCGGTCCACGACATGATCTTGTGCTCCGCGCCGAACCGGTACGACCAGGAATCGCTGTAGTCTTCGAGCAGCACGCGATCGTCCGCTGACGCCGGGCCTGTGAAGGTTATCGGCAGTGTCTTGAATGCGGACCATCCTAGTCGCGCGACGTCCACGGAGAGCTTGGTTCCGGCAAATCCGTCGTAGCCGATCCCGCCCTGCAGCTGCCACGGGTGCGTGATCTCGGACGACGCTCCCTGGCTCACGAGCGGTCCGCCGGGCCCAAACTCGGACGCGAGAAACGCATCGAGTGGAATCGCGGAGCCCGTCGGACTCACCGGGTTGCCCTGCGGAATCGTGAGTCCGGTCGCAGTCTGCGAGAATTTCGCGGTCGCATTGTCGTACTTGAACTTGAGCGCCGAGATGTAGCGCGCGCCGACCGACCACGCGCCGTACTTCCCGTGCACGCCCACATTGTAGCCGACAGCGTTCGCGGTGCCGTGCACCTGTGCACGCGCGAATTCGGTTTGATAGGCGATGCCGAGCTGGTTGAAGGTTATCCCTGGCGCGACAACCTGTTGAGACAGGTCGATCGCCTGGGTCAGATCGACGGTGGAGTGACCGAACACGGGGCCGCCCCCGATCGACCAGTTATCCGTCACCTGGTAGGCGACGTTCGGCTGGACGTAGACCGTCTGGAGCGCTGCCCGGAGCGCCGAGAAGCGGCCCGGGAAATTGTCGTTCCATTGGGAAGTGAGCCCGTACGGAACGTAGACCCCGAGACCGACCGAACCCTTGCCGATTCGCACCGCCCCGAAGAAATCGGGCGGAAGCGACGGCGTGATGTTGCTCGGGTACTTTCGCCCTGTGCTATCCTGGCGGAACGAACCCTTGACGATGATCGCACTGGCGCCGATGCTCAGCGACCTCCCGGTCAGCTCGGCGGCCGCCGCCGGGTTCCAGAAGATGGTGGACGCGTCATCGCATGGGGTGCCCGTTGCGGCGAAGCCCCGCGATACGGCGCAGGTACCGACCTCGTTCAGCCCGAATCCCTGCGCCGAGGCTGAAGCGGCTGGTATGATCGCGGCTATGGCAATCCAGGCCATGCTGCGGAAGGCAGACTTTGCAGCTCTCATATTATTTATTCGTTGCCCGAAGGGGGAAGCGGCCGCCCGCAGCCGGCCTGCACGGGAGAAGACGTTGGTACGCGGCCGTCCATAATACCACGACCGTCGCGTTGCCGCCACGCAAATATCGGGGCGCTCGCGGGGTGCGCGGCCCGGATTGACTAACGCCTTGGGGGTGCCTAACTTAGAAGGCTATCGCATTTCGTAATCGATTACCTCCAAAATGAAGACTTTTTCCTCCACACCTGCTGATATCCACCACGATTGGTACATCGTGGACGCGGAAGGCATGGTACTCGGCCGGCTCGCCACCGAAGTTGCGCGCGTCATCCGGGGCAAGCACAAGCCGACGTTCACCCCACACATGGATGGGGGCGATCATGTCATAGTGATCAATGCCTCCAAGGTGAAGGTCACTGGCCGTAAGGCAGAGCAGAAGCGCTACTTCCGCCACACCGGCTACATGGGCCACGAGCGTTTCACGACGTTCGAGGACATGCTTGGCAAGCATCCCGAGCGCGTCATCGAGCACGCGGTCAATGGAATGCTCCCCAAGACAGCTCTTGCACGCACTCACATGCGCACCAAGCTGCGCGTCTACCCGGGTGCAAATCACCCGCACAAGGCTCAGCAGCCAAAGCAGCTGACCATCACCAAGTAAAGCATGCCTGTCGAAGGAACCACTCACACGATCGGTCGCCGCAAAGAAGCGGTCTGCCGCGTCTACATCAAGGCCGGCTCGGGTAAATGGGTAGTCAATGGCCGCACGCTCGGCGACTACTTCCCGCGTCCAGCGCACGTCTCCACGATCCAGCAGCCGTTCGCGGCGACCGACCTGCTCGGCCACTACGACGTCACTGCGAACATCGACGGCGGAGGACTCTCTGGCCAGGCCGGCGCACTCCGTCTCGCGATTGCTCGCGCTCTCGTCAAGGAAGACGAGACGCTCAAGCCTAAGCTGCGCGCACTCGGTTTCCTCACCCGCGACGCACGCGTCGTCGAGCGCAAGAAGCCGGGCCGTCCGAAAGCACGTAAGCGGTTCCAGTTCTCGAAGAGATAGTACCGTTCGACCGGTATGGGCGACACCTGTCGCCCATACCTATCCCTCATCCTCCCCGAGTTTCGACGGGTGCCGGCTCCGGTCGGTCGTCGCGGCGCTGACGGGAGGAGACGACACAAACCAACCTCAAGGATTACCCAGGAATGTCCCAGCCAAATCTCGAGCAGCTGCTCGAAGCCGGCGTTCACTTCGGCCACCAGACGCGCCGTTGGAACCCGAAGATGCGCAGATTCATTTTCGCCGAGCGCAACGGCATCCATATCATCGATCTCCAAAAGACGCTGCGCCAGCTCGAGCTCGCACAGAAGCTTGTGCGCGAGGTCGTGGCACGGGGTGACAACGTCCTCTTCGTCTGCACCAAGCGCCAGCTCGTTCCCATCGTCAAGCAGGAAGCTGAGCGGTGCGGCGCCATGTTCGTCACCGAGCGTTGGCTGGGCGGTCTTCTTACCAACTTCCAGACTGCAAAGAAGCAGCTCCGGAAGCTCAAGGACCTCGAGGCTGGAATCGAGGGAGGCGGCGACTTCGCGAACTACACGAAGAAGGAGCAGCTCATGATGACGCGCCAGCGCGACAAACTTGCCAAGAATCTGTCTGGCATCAAGTCCATGACGCGTCTTCCAGGCCTCATGTACGTCATCGATTCCAAGAAGGAGCGCATCGCTGTTGCCGAAGCCAACAAGCTCGGCATTCCGATCGTCGCACTCGTGGATACGAACGCGGACCCGGACCTGATCACGGTTCCGGTCGCCAGCAACGACGACGCGATTCGCGCGGTCGAGCTCATGACATCCGCGATCGCCGACGCAATCACCGACGCTCGGCGCGAAGCTCCTGTTCGCACCGAGGTGGATGAAGCTGAGTCATACACGTACAGCTCCGACCGCGGCGCAGAGCCCGAAGCTGGTGACGAACGCCGTCGCCGTCGCAGGCCGCGTCGCCGTCGCGCCAATCAGGAAGCGATCGCCGCGCGGCTCAAGGGTGTTCCCGGCGCCGAGGGTGAGGCCGCAGCGTTGGATGAGGGCGATGGCGACGCTGGAGATAGTGGCGCGGAACCGGCCGCCGAGTAGCAGCGACCAACCGACCTTGAACGCCGCCGCGGATCACCTCGGCGGCGTTCGTTTGACTGACACAGACAATCACCAACAGAAGACCAACGATGTATACAGCCAAAGACGTGCAGACCCTCCGCCAGCGCACTGGCGCCGGTATGATGGAATGCAAGAAGGCGCTCGAAGAGATGGGTGGCAACATGGAGCAGGCCGTCGACTTTCTCCGGAAGAAGGGAATCGCCAAGGCGGAGAAGCGTACCGGCAAGCAGACCAGCGAAGGCCTCATCGCCAGCTACATTCATCACAATGGCAAGGTCGGCGTTATGATCGAGATCAATTGCGAGACCGATTTCGTCGCGCGTACCGATGACTTCAAGGAGCTGGCTCGGGAGATTGCACTCCATATCGCGAGCGCGGCACCTGTAGCGGTCGATAAATCCGGCATTCCAGCAGATCTCGTCGAGCGCGAACGCACTATCTTCGAGGAGCAGGCCAAGGCGAGCGGCAAGCCGGAAGCGATCGTGCAGAAGATGGTCGAAGGAAAGGTCGAGTCGTATTACAAGGAAGTAGCGCTCGTGTCACAGCCGTACGTGCGCGAGCCCAAGAAAACCATCGGTGATCTCATCAAGGAAGCGTCTGCGAAGCTCGGCGAGCATATCCAGGTCCGCCGCTTCACGCGCTATCAGCTCGGCGAGGAGTAACAACGATTGTCCGCTCCGCTGCTCAACCGCATTCTACTGAAGCTCTCCGGCGAAGCACTCGCCGGAGACAAGGGATTTGGCTTCGACTTCGACGTGATCTCGGGCTACGCCGCAGAGATCAAGAACGTGGTTGATGCCGGTGTAGGCGTCGGTCTGGTGATTGGCGGCGGTAACATCGTTCGCGGTGCGCAGTTGTCGCGCATGGGAATGGACCGCGTCGCGGCGGATTACATGGGCATGCTCGGCACTGTCGTGAACGCGCTTGCGATGCAGGATGTGCTCGAGCGCATCGGCGTCGATACGCGAGTGATGACGGCGATCCGCATGGAGGAAATCGCCGAGCCGTATATCCGTCGTCGTGCGCTTCGCCACTTCGAGAAGGGACGCGCCGTGATCTTCGCCGCTGGAACGGGCAATCCTTACTTCTCGACTGATACCGCGGCTGCGCTTCGTGCGATCCAGATGCGCGCCGACGTTATAATCAAGGCGACCAGCGTCGACGGCGTCTACTCCGCGGATCCAAAGCTCGATCCGACCGCGGTGCTCTACGAGACGATCTCCTACAACGACGTCATGCAGCGTGAGCTGGGAGTCATGGATCAGACCGCGGTGACCTTGTGCAAGGAGAACAGCCTGCCACTCATCGTGCTCAACATCAACCATCCGGGGGCGGTGATGAAAGCCGTTCGCGGAGAACCCGTGGGGACGCGCGTATCATGACGACGATTCCGCAGATTGTGAAGGATGCAGGCAGTGCCATGGACAAGGCGATCGAGAACTCGAAGCGCGAGTTCGGATCCATCCGGTCCGGCAAGGCATCACCCAACATGCTCGATACGATTCGCGTCGAGGTGTACGGGCAGCAGATGCAGCTCAACCAGGTTGCGAGCGTCGCATCCCCCGATCCGCGATCTCTGCTGGTAACGCCTTATGACAAGGGCCAGCTCAAGGCGATCGAGAAGGCCATTCGTGAATCCGATCTTGGCCTCGACCCCAGCACGCAGGGCGGCATGATCCGGGTTCCGCTTCCGTCGATGAACGAGCAGCGTCGCAAGGAGCTGGTAAAAGTAGTTCACAAGCTCGCGGAGGACGGACGCATCGGCATCCGCCATGCACGCACTGACGGACGCGAGAAGCTGAAGAAGCTCGACAAGGTTTCCGAGGACGAGGTGAAAGTCGCGGAGAAGGATCTGCAGAAGATCCACGATGAGCACATGACCCAGCTGGAGTCGCTGCTCAAGGCGAAAGAAGCGGAAATCATGGAAGTCTGACGCTCCACGTGTCGGAACTCTTCAAACGGATTGCATTCGCGGTAATTGCCGCGCCAGCTGGTGTTGCGATCGTCTATCTCGGCGGTCCGGTGCTCGCCACGCTACTGTCCGTCATAGCAGCACTGGGTGCGTGGGAATTCTGTCGTATCGCGCGCGGGTCCGGCGCGGAGCCGCTCGACATCGTCGCGATTGTCGCGTCGGCGGCTGTTCCGCTCATCGTTTACGCCGTACATCTGCGGTTGCTCGCGCCGGGCGTGGACGCACGCCATCGTCGCGGTCCTCGCCGTCTTCGCCGCGACCATCTTTTTTCGCGGAGTCAACGGAAAGCCAATGCTCGCTGCCGCGAGTACGGTTTTTTGTGTTGTGTACGTCAGTCTCATCGCGTACGTGTTCGATCTTCGCTTCAACGACTACGCGGTTGACGCGCGTGGTGGGACGGTGCTCGCCATGCTGCCGATTCTGCTGACGTGGGCGACCGATGTTGGCGCTTACACGTTTGGTCGCATGTTCGGATCGCACAAGCTCATGCCCTCGGTGAGTCCCGGAAAAACGATCGAGGGAGCGGTGGGCGGCATCGTATTGTCGGTGGTTATCGGCTGGCTTTACGTGGCGTTTCTGCTGCACCCGTTTGCCCAGCTCACAATGCGCCCGCTTGCGACGCTGTTTTTTGCGCTCTGTCTGAGCGTCGTTGCTCAGATCGGCGACCTCGCGGAATCACTGCTCAAGCGTGCGGGAGGAGTGAAGGACAGCTCGACCATCATTCCAGGACACGGCGGCGTGCTCGACAGATTCGATAGTCTGCTGTTCGTGCTGCCCGTTGCCGCGCTCCTTCTGCACGCCCTGCTCATCCCAGCACCCGTGTGATGCAGCGCGGCGTCGCGATACTCGGCTCGACGGGCTCGATCGGAACGGCGACGCTCCGAGTTATTGCGCGGCATGCGGACAGGTTCCGCGCCGTTGCTCTCACTGCGTTCGGCAACGCGGCGTTGCTGCGTCAGCAGGAGGAATCTGCGCAACCGGATTACGTCGGTATCGTGAATTCGAACGGCGACAGCGATCCGGCGTGGGAGAGGGGCACGGAGGCGCTCGTCAGCGCAGCGACGCGACCCGATGTGGACATCGTCGTCAACGCTATTGTCGGTGCCGCCGGCCTCGAAGCGACTCTCGCGGCGTTGCGCGCAGGGAAACGCGTCGCGCTCGCGAACAAGGAGTCGCTGGTCGTGGGAGGGGCCTTCGTGCTTCGCGCCTGTGCTGAGGGCGGTGGCGAGATCGTGCCGATCGACAGCGAGCATAGCGCGATTCTGCAGTGCATCGGGACGCGACCGATGAGCGAAGTCAAACGCCTCATACTCACCGCGTCGGGCGGCCCGTTCCGCGACTGGGACGCCAACCGCATCGCAAGCGCCAGGGTGGCGGATGCTCTGAATCATCCGACCTGGCAAATGGGTCGGAAGATTTCCGTCGATAGTGCGACGCTTGCGAACAAAGCCCTCGAGGTGATCGAGGCGCACTACCTCTTCGGGGTTCCGTACGATTGCATCGATGTCGTCGTCCATCCCCAGAGCATCGTCCATTCGTTCGTCGAGTTCGTGGACGGAAGCGTGCTCGCGCAGGCCGGCTTTCCGAACATGGAGCTGCCGATCCTCTATGCGCTCACTCATCCGGACAGGGTCGCTGATGCAGGCCCACGTCAGTTCGATCCGACGATGTCGTCGCCCCTCACGTTCGAGTCGGTCGACCTGGTTCGCTTTCCAGCGCTGGGACTCGGAATCCGCGCCGGCCTGGAAGGCGGCTGCGCGCCCGCTGTATTCAACGCTGCAAACGAGGCGGCCGTCTGCCTCTTCCTGGACGGCAGCATCGGCTTCGGCGACATCGCCCGCGCGATAGAATCCGCCCTGGTCAAGCTTGGGAAGATGCCGAACGGGTCGATCGAGGACCTGACCGCCGCCGACGCGGCGGCGCGGTCGCACGTCGCTCAGCTGTTCAGCTGAGGTCGCGAATGTCTCCACGATCTGGGTTTCAAGGTATGTTTCCAGCCCGTAGCGTTTCCTGATCGCCCGGACTGCTGTCGATCACCACAGATCCGCTGACTGACGACTAATGGCCCTGACCGATAATTGTCCACTCGCGGACCTGCTCGCAAATGGCATCCGCGAATCGCGCGACGAGCTCACCGCACGCTGGCTCGAGCGTATCGCCGCCCGCGTCTCCGTCGATCCGAACCGGATATTTCCCACCAAGGATCTGCTCGATCACGTCCCGATTCTCATGGACGGCGTTGCGGCTTACGTTGCGGACCCGGCGTCGATCGTTTCATCCGACATGGCAGTGGTCGACAAGGCGCGCGAACTGGGAGCGTTGCGCCACGAGCAGGGCTTCGATCAGTATCAGATACTCAAGGAATTCGAGATACTCGGCGGCATCCTCCTCAACTTCATTGGAGAGATCGCGGAGAAGAGCGATGCCGAATGCGGCAAGGGTGAGCTGATTGCGTGTGCGCAGCGGGTGTTTCACGCGGTGAGCCTTATCCAACAGGCGACGTCGACCCAGTTCCTTCAGCTCGTGACAGACCGCGTGGCAGAGCGGGAAGAGCGGCTTCGCGCCTTCAATCGCGCGCTGACGCACGAGTTTCGGAATCGGATCGGAGCATCGCTGGGCGCAGGGCTACTTCTGGAGATGCCTGGAATTGATGAACCGAAGCGCACCGAGCTCGCTGCGCTGGTGGTACGCAACGTCCGCGGGATGCAGGGCATTCTCGACAACCTTCTGGAGCTGACCCTCGTGGGCGCCGATGCACGACAGCATCGACACGTCAGGCTACCGGGCGCCGCGGCAGAAGTCGGGCGCGAGCTTCGCGAGATGGCGGCCGCGCAGGGTATCGTTCTCAACCTCGCGGACAACCTTCCCGACGTGGAAGTGGCGGCAGCAGCAGTCGAGCTATGTCTCACCAATCTCGTGTCGAATGCGATCAAGTACAGCGATCCGTCGGCGCCCGTGCGGTGGATTGAGGTTCGCGGCAACATCGAAACGCTCCGCGATGGCGAACGGGAAGTCGTGATCGAAGTGGCCGATAACGGAATCGGCGTCCCCGAGTCGGAGCGCGGGCGCCTGTTCGAGAGATTCTTCCGCGCAAGCCACGGTGAAGCTGAGATCGAAGGTACGGGACTCGGACTCAGCATTGTGCGCGAGACCGTCAGGGCGCTGGGCGGCCGAGTGTGGGCGCGTTTCCCGGAGAAGGGGTCCGTGTTCGCATTCTCGCTGCCGTGCCGACGCGAGCCCGATGCCGCGGCCGGATCTGAGAGCACCGCAGGCTAAATTACAGGCTCTACGGATGAAACCCAGCGAGCGACGCACTCGTTGGCACCGCTCACCCTGACTGTGGCACATGCTGATCTGGCTTGCACCCGTATTCGTACTTGGAGTCGTGATTTTCGTCCACGAGCTGGGGCATTTCATCGCCGCGAAAGCGTTCGGCGTCTACGCCCCTCGTTTCTCCTTGGGCTTTGGACCTGCGATCGTGAAGAAGCGGTTAGGAGAGACGGAGTACCGGATCGGGATCCTCCCGATCGGCGGCTACGTGCGCATGGCGTCGCGCCTCGATGAGACCGGCTCGGCGCTCGAAGGCGGCGGTGAGATAGTCGCCGACGGGGATCATCTGGATCCCAATGACATGGTGCCGTTCGGGTCCAAGCCCGTGCCGGAGAACCGCTGGTTCGAGTCAAAGCCCCTCGGGGCGCGACTCGTGATAATGCTCGCCGGCGTGACCATGAATCTGATACTTGGCTTGGCGATAAACATAAGCCTGGTAAAGACTTACGAGCACGTGCTTACAAGTAGGTTGAGTCAGGTGATAGCCGGCACGCCTGCCGCAGCCGCCGGCTTCGCCAAGGGCGACAGCATAGTCTCGGTGAACGGCGCGCCCATATCGGGCTGGGATGGATTCGTTGCGGTCATCAAGCGATCAAGTGGCACTCCGGTCCACGTTGGCGTGCTTCGCGGCACATCGCCGCTTACGCTGACCGTAACGCCAACGAACGACACTGCCACCGATCCGAATACTGGGACGGTTGTCCGAGAAGGAAGAATTGGCGTCGGCGCGACGCAGAGCGCCGCTACTGTCTCGATGGGGCGCGCTCTATCCGATGGCAGCACGGCGACGCTCGAGATGACGACACTGGTCTTCACGTCGCTGCGCCGCATCGCGACGAGAGAGACGCCGGTGAGCGATCTTGGCGGGCCCGATCCTCATAGCCCAGTCCTCGGTACAGGCGGCCAAGCAGGGAGCGTCGGTGCTCTTTTATCTGATCGCGCTGCTCAGCGTGAACCTGGCAGTCTTCAATCTGCTGCCCATCCCGATTCTCGACGGCGGTCAGATCGTCGTCCAGATCATCGAGTCCGCCTCCCATCGGCCGTTGAGCGATAGGGCCCGCGAAAACGTTGCGCGGATCGGTTTGGCGGTGATTGTGACAATCTTCGTGATGGTCACGTTCAACGACATCAAACGGTTGATCGTCGGTGTCGTCGGGTGGGCATTCTGGGTGATGACGACGTCCTCCGGGGGTACCGAAGCTACCCGGAATGCTTTAGTTTTAAAGGCTTACCAAGAAATAGAATACCCGACGCGCAGATAGCGCGACACGCACACCCTGTTACATGGCTTTCGACAAGACTCCGACAATCGAGAAGTACCGCGCGAGCGAGACCGACACCGGCTCCTCACGCGTCCAGGTGGCCGTTCTTACCGACCGGATCAACTACCTCAACGAACACTTCAAGACCCACAAGAAGGATCACCACAGCCGTCGTGGGCTTCTGAAGATGGTGGGCCGGCGTCGCCGGCTTCTCGATTACATGAAGCGGACAGAAGTTGAGGGGTATCGCCAGCTCATCGCCGAGCTCGGGCTCCGTTACTAACACGAAAGTTGAACGGGAAAACGCGCGTCGTGAGGATGATACCGTAGTCATCCATCATGCGCGCGTTTCGTGTTCCAGAGAGAAAATCTGAGAGATGATGAAACGCATTGAGAGACAGTTCGCCGGCCGCACCCTGAGCATCGAGACGGGACGCATGGCGAAACAGGCCGCGGGTTCCGCGCTTGTGCAGTTCGGCGACACGATGGTTCTCGCCGCAGTGACCGTCAGCGACAACGAGAGCACGCTCCCGTTCTTCCCGCTCACAGTCGAATACAGGGACAAGGCTTACGCCGCGGGCAAGATTCCCGGCGGCTTCATCAAGCGCGAGGGCCGCCCGCAGGATACCGAAATCATCTCGGCGCGAATCATCGACCGGTCGATCCGGCCGCTGTTCCCCGAGGGATTCAAGAACGAGACCCAGGTCTTCGTGTCGGTGATCTCGGCTGACCAGGAAAACGACGCCGACGTGCTCGCGCTGCTCGCGACGTCGTTCGCGATCAACGCGTCCAAGATTCCGTTCATGGGACCGATCGCCGCGGTGCGCGTCGGCCGCGTACAGGGTAAATGGGTTCTCAACCCGACCTTCCTGCAGCTTCAGCACAGCGAGATGGACATCGTCGTCGCCGGCTCGCAGGATTCGATCGTCATGGTCGAGGGGGGCGCCATCGAAGTCGGTGAAGACGACATACTCGGCGCGCTCACCATCGGTCACAAGGGCATCAAGGAACTCGTGGCGATGCAGGAAGAGCTGCTCGCCGACACGAAGCAGCCCAAGATGACGTGGAAGAAGGCCGAGCTTCCTGCAGGGCTCGACGTCGCCGTCAACAAGCTCGCGCAGGGCAAGATCGCCGACGCGATCAATCAGGCTGACAAGCACACGCGCATAGAAGCTGTCGAGGCGGTCAAGAAAGCGGCCGTGAATGAGCTGCTTGCCGATTTCCCGGATAACTCGAAGGACATCGCGCATCTCGTCGGCGATCTCGAATACAACGCGCTTCGCTCGCAGGTGCTCGATACCAAGCACCGCGTCGACGGCCGCACCACCACCGAAGTGCGCCCGATCACGATCGACACGCACGTACTCCCGCGCGCACACGGCTCCGCTTTGTTCACGCGCGGACAGACACAGGCGCTCGTTTCCGCAACTCTCGGTACAGCGAACGACGTCCAGCGACTCGACTCGATCGACGATGCTGGCGAGACGACGAAGTCGTTCATGTTGCACTACAACTTTCCGCCGTTCTCGACCGGCGAGGTTCGTCCGATCCGAGGCACGAGCCGCCGCGAAATCGGGCACGGGAATCTGGCCGAGCGTGCGCTGCACGCCGTGTTGCCACCGTTCGAGGAATTTCCGTACACGATTCGTATCGTCTCTGACGTGCTCGAGTCCAACGGATCGTCGTCGATGGCGACAGTCTGCGGCGGATCGCTCTCGCTGTTCGATGCGGGTGTGCCACTTCGCTCGCCGGTTGCCGGTGTCGCCATGGGTCTCATCAAGGAAGGCGAGCGCTACGCGATCCTGACCGACATCCTGGGCACGGAAGATCATCTCGGCGACATGGACTTCAAGGTCGCCGGTACGGAGAAGGGGATCACGTCCATTCAGATGGACATCAAGATCCAGGGTCTCGATCTCAAGATCATGCAGGAGGCCATGGCACAGGCCAAAGTCGGCAGACTGCATATCCTGGGTGAGATGAGCAAGGCGCTCGCGGCCCCGCGTCCGGAACTGTCGCAGTATGCACCGCGCATCGTCACCGTGTCCATCAACCCGGAGAAGATCGGTGAGCTGATCGGGCCCAAGGGCAAGACGATCCGCGGCATTCAGGAAGAGACGGGTGCAGAGATCAGCGTCGACGATAGCGGCATGGTTACGATCGCCGCCGTCGGCGGAGAGGCCATGGAGCGCGCACGACAGATGGTGCAGGCGATTACCGCCGAGCCCGAGATCGGTGCGACGTACGAAGGCACCGTGAAGAGCACGACAGCTTTCGGCGCCTTCGTCGAGATCATGCCAGGCACTGAAGGACTCGTCCACATCTCCGAGCTCAAGCACGGTCGCACTGAGAAGACCGAGGACGTCGTGAAGAAGGGCGATCGTGTTCGCGTGAAGGTTCTCGATCGCGACGAGCGCGGCCGTCTTCGCCTTTCCATGAAGGCGCTTGAGACAGCACCGGAGGGTAGTTCTTCTACCGAGCGTACGTCGCGTGAAGAATCGGCGGTAGTATCCGATGGAAGTGAGGAGCACGCGGACAGCGGCGAGCGCAGCGGGCGTCCACGGCGGCCGCGCAGCAGTGGGCGTGGGCGCAGGGATTAGCGCCCTCGGCGCGGAAGTTCAGCGGACGGTTCTTCCGAACGGACTGACCGTGCTCTCGGACAATGTTCCGGGTGTACGGTCTGTTGCCTTTGGGGCGTGGGTCCGTGCCGCGACGCTGCACGAGCGCGCCGAGAAGATGGGCATCTCGCACATGCTCGAGCACATGGTGTTCAAGGGAACCGCAACGCGCAGCGCGAAGGACATCAGCCTAGCGCTGGAGACGCTCGGCGGATCGCTCGATGCGTACACGGCGCGCGAGCATACGTCCTACCAGGCACGCGTACTCGACGAACATGTGCGCGAGGCTGCAGACGTCATCGGTGACATCATCTTCAGGCCGCTGCTTCGCGACGCGGATCTGAAACTCGAGCGAAAGGTGGTGCTCGAAGAGATTGCGATGGTCGACGACACGCCCGATGATCTCGTCTTCGATGTACACAACGAGCGGCTCTGGGGCGACAATGGCTACGGATACCGTATCCTGGGCACGCGCGATACGGTATCGTCGTTCAGTACCAGCGATCTGCGCGCGCTTCACGCCGCCGCTTATCGCCCGGACAATATCGTTGTCGCGGCCGCCGGTTCCATCGACCACGATGAGCTCGTGACACTGCTCGGCGAAACCGGGTGGCTCGAATCGGGTGCCGCTGGCGCTGCAGGATTTCCAGCACCCGATCCCATCGAGCAAGCGTCGTCGTACAGCCACGTCGAGCGTCCTGGCGCTCAGACTCAGCTGGTTTTCGGGAGTGCTGCGCCCGCACACAGCGACGCGCGGCGGTATGCATTCTGTCTCGTAAGCATGTTGCTTGGCGGCGGAATGAGCTCGCGCCTGTTTCAGCGAGTGCGTGAGGATCTCGGCCTGGCGTACGCGGTTCACACTTTTTCGTCGTTCTATTCGCGCGCGGGCATGCACGGTGTTTATGTTGGAACGTCGCCTGAGTCTGCGGATGAGGCGGCCGCTGCGGTTCTCACCGAGCTGTCACGGGTTGCTGCGGATGGCATTCCCGCCGACGAGCTCGCTGCCGGAAAGCAGCAATTGAAGGGTCAGATTACACTCTCGCTGGAGACTCCGAGCTCGCGCATGTATCGCGCGGCCGGACTCGAGCTGTACGGCGAACCGTTCCGTTCACTTGACGAGATGCTGGCGCTCGTGGACGCGATCGACGACAGGACAGTTTCTGAAGTTTGTGCTTCGTGTTTTGAGCCGTCCAGGCAGACAGTTGTCAGTCTTGGACCTGCACCTCTAACAATTCTGTAGACACGGCCATGAAGATCGGAGTCCCGAAGGAAATCAAGACAAATGAGAACCGCATCGCACTCGTGCCCGCGGGCGCCGAAGCCCTTGTCGCGGCTGGCCACTCGGTGATGATCGAGAAGGGCGGCGGTGAAGGAAGCGGTTTTTCCGATGACATGTATACCTCAGTCGGCGCGACCATCGGAGCCGACGCAGATTCGGTCTGGCGCCAGGCCGACATGATCATGAAGGTGAAGGAGCCCATCGCCGTGGAATGGCCGCGGATGAAGAAAGGGCAGGTCGTCTTCACGTATTTCCACTTTGCCGCCGACGAGAAGCTCACCAAGGCTCACATCGACAGCGGCGCGATCTGCATTGCGTACGAGACCGTCGAGCTCGCAAATCATGAGCTTCCGCTTCTCACGCCGATGTCAGAGGTCGCTGGTCGCATGGCGGTCCAGGAAGGCGCGAAGTACCTCGAGAAGCTTTACGGCGGTCGCGGAGTTCTTCTAGGCGGCGTACCAGGTGTAGCACCGGCCAAAGTCGTGATCATCGGCGGCGGCGTGGTTGGCGTCAACGCGGCCAAGATGGCCGCTGGTCTCGGAGCCAAGGTCACCGTGCTCGATGTGTCGCTCGAGCGTCTCCGGTACCTCTCGGACGTAATGCCAGCCAACGTTACGCTGATCTACTCCAACCGGCACAATATTCTCGAGCAGATTCACACTGCGGACCTGGTGGTCGGCGGCGTTCTCATTCCTGGCGCGAAGGCTCCCAAGCTCGTGCGCCGCGAGGATCTGAAGACCATGCAGCAGGGGTCCGTGATCGTGGACGTTGCGATCGATCAGGGCGGCTGCTTCGAGACGATCCATGCCACCACGCACGAGAATCCCACGTACGTTGTGGATGGCGTCATTCACTACGGCGTCGCGAACATGCCGGGCGGTGTGCCGCGGACTTCTACACTTGCCCTCACGAACGCTACCTTCCCATACGCACTTCTTCTCGCAAACAAGGGGTGGAAGCAGGCGCTCCGCGATAATCCCGCGTTGCGAAAGGGCCTCAATATCGTCGAGGGCAAGGTCACCTATCCTGGTGTGGCCGAAGCTTTCGGAATGCAACTATCCGATCCGGACTCGTTTCTCAGCTAGTCCGGTACCACCCTCGCACTCTCCGTAGGAAGCACGCATGCGCTGGCCGTTCTTCAAAGGTGGATCACTGTTCCCGGCGACCGGGATCGCCGTGGATCTGGGAACCGCAAACACTCTTGTTTACGTGAAGGGTGAAGGGATCGTGCTCAACGAGCCCTCCGTCGTCGCGCTCGATCGCGAAACCCGGAAGGTCAAGGGCGTCGGCCTCGAGGCCAAGCGCATGCTCGGCCGTACACCCGAGAACGTGATCGCGGTACGGCCCATGAAGGACGGCGTCATCGCCGACTTCGACGTGACCGAGAAGATGCTGCGGTATTTCCTGGCGCTCATCATCGAGAACCACGTGTTTCGGGTCAAGCCGCGGGTGATCGTCTGCGTCCCATCCGGCATCACAGAGGTCGAGAAGCGCGCCGTGCGTGACTCGGCCCTCGGCGCCGGCGCCAAGGAAGTGATGATGGTCGCCGAGCCCATGGCCGCTGCTATCGGTGTGGGACTGCCTGTCGATACGCCCACCGGCAACATGGTGATCGACATCGGCGGCGGCACTACGGAAATTGCAGTAATTGCGCTGTCCGGCATCGTAAGCGACACATCGATCAGAACTGGCGGCGACGAGCTGGATCAGGCGATTCTTCAGTTCATGCGCAAGAATCACAGTCTCCTGATCGGCGAGGCGACCGCGGAGCAGGTAAAGATCCAGATCGGATCCGCGCATCCCGTAGGCGACGAGCGCGAGATGGATGTAAAGGGCCGCGACCTGGTATCCGGAATTCCGAAAACGGTGCGCGTACACTCCTCGGAGATTCGGGAGGCCGTGCAGGAGCCAATCCAGCAGATTGTGGATGCCGTGCGTCGCGCTCTCGAAATCACTCCGCCTGAGCTCGCAGCCGATATCGTCGATCGCGGGATCGTGATGACGGGCGGAGGGGCATTGATCCGTGGGCTTGACGTTCTCCTTGCTCAGGAAACCGGCCTCTCAATTCATGTCGACGAGGATCCACTCACCTGTGTCGTCCGCGGCACGGGCCGGATTCTCGACGACGAAGAAAAGTACTGGTCGGTTCTTTCCCCCTGAGGTAAAGGGTGGCGCGCCTCGGACGCTCGAACAACAGGCTTGACAGTACCGTGCTTGCAGCGTGCGCGGTTCTCTCGTTGATTGCGCTCGTACTTCCGACACAGGTCCGGGAACCAATCGCGAGTGTCACTGCGGCAGAGTATTCTGGCTCCGATGCTGCTGCTCCAGCAGCGAGCCGAAGAAAGCAGGCGCGCGCTCACCAGTCATGACGCCGTCGTCTCCAAGCGGGACTCGGCAGCCTGGCGAGTGATGGGCGTCGAATCGTTGCAGACCGAGAACACGCGGCTGCGCGATCTTCTCGGACTCGGCAGCCGGCTCAAGTGGGGATTTGTACCAGCAGAGGCGCTGCACGGCAGTGGCGTCCGAGACGAGTTCGGTGTTACGCTCAGCGCTGGGTCACGCGCGGGTGTGCAGAAGCTGAGCCCGGTGGTCGCACCGGAAGGACTTGTCGGAGTGGTCGACAACGTCGATCCGATGCTCAGCCACGCGATGCTGTGGACGCATCCGGATTTTCGTGTGAGCGCAATGTCCGAAGATGCTTCTGCATTCGGGATCGTCCAGGCTCATCTCTCGACAGGTGCGGGCCGCTATCTGATGGAGCTGCGCGGAGTTCCGTTCCGCACTTCAATCAAATCGGGAACGATGATCGTGAGCTCCGGACTGGGTGGTGTTTACCCGCGCGGAATCCCGATCGGCACAGTACTGGGTGAAACCAAAACGTCGGAGTCGTGGGCACGCACCTATCTCATCCGGCCGGCGGTGTTTCCAGCGGATGTGTACGCAGTGATGATCCTGCGGCCGGATAGAGCCTCTGCCGGCGTGGACAACGTGTGGGCCGTCGGTACCATCGCCGACTCTTCAGTCCGAAAGATCGTCGGAGCAGGCGATTCACTGGCGCGTTCCGCCGCGCTCGCCGAAGCGACCGCGCGACAGGCGGCGCAGGATTCCGTTACACGCGACAGTCTGAGGCGCGCCGGTGTACCCGAGCAGGTTATAGTGCCACCCGACAGCGCTTCTCGAGCCGGGCCGCCCGTCGCGCGCCGCGTAGTCCCCTCCGCTGACAGCGCGCGGCGCGATACATTGCGTCACGCGCCGGTGAGGCGCGATTCGACGCCGGTACTGCATCCAACGCCATGACGGTTGCCGCATGACCATTGCCGGAATAATTCGCGCAGTCGTGACGTTCGCGGTCCTGGTGCTGCTCCACTTCACGCTTCGACCGCTGCTGGGCTGGCGCGCGCCAATCGACTTTCTGCTGCTTGCGGTGCTCACAGCTGCTGTGCGCGTTCGACCCGCGGGCGCAGTGATCATCGGCTTTGTCGTTGGAATCATTGCAGACTCGCTCTCGCCCGATACGTTCGGCGCCGGAGCTTTCGCCATGATATTCGTCGCTTATCTTGCGTCGTGGCTCAAGGCGGTGTTCTTCGCCGACAGTCTGCCGCTCAACGCGATGTTCTTCTTCGCAGGCAAGTGGCTCTTCGACATCATATTCTTCATTGCTGAGCACCGTCTTTCAGGTATCGAGCTCGTGCAACAGTTGTTCCTGTGGTCGCCGCTCTCTGCGGCGGCAACGGCGATCGCGGGTGTGATCGTCCTGCTCCTGATGCGCCCATTCCTGGAGCCGGCTCCAGCGTGAGCGTGCATCCAAACGACATCAACCGCCGGTCGCGCATCGCGCGGCTTGGCATTACCGCAGTCCTTCTGTCGTTGATGGCCGCGTTCTTCAACGCGCAGGTACTGCAGCACGATCGCTACAAGCTGCAATCACAGGAGAATCGACTCCGTGCACTTCCGCTTCCGGCGCCGCGCGGCATAATCTACGACCGCTTCGGGAATATCATCGCGGAGAACCTGCCCGGCTATTCCGTGTCGATCGCGCCGACGAACGTGGATTCGCTCAAGTCGTCGCTGCAACACCTGTCAAGTGTCATAACGCTTACACCTGATCAGGTGGACGCCGCTGTTCGGCGCTTTCGGCGCGACCCGAACCGCCCCACGCTCATCATCTCGGATGCGTCGATGAGCGTTGTGTCGGTGCTCGAGGAGCATCGCATCAATTTCCCGCGTCTGATCATCCAGTCGGTTCCAAAGCGGTTCTATCCAGATGGTCCCGCGGTCGCTTCGTTCGTCGGGTACACCGGTGAGGTGACCGATGCAGATCTCAATTCGCCCGCGTACGCGGGCTACAAGCCCGGGCAGCTCGTCGGAAAGGGCGGAATCGAGAAGCAATACGAGAAGCAGCTTCGTGGAAAGGAGGGCGTGCGCTACGACGAGGTAGATGCGCGCGGGCGACAGGTACGCCAGGCGACGCCGCGGCTCGATCTGAATCCGGAGCCGGCGCCGCCGCTCTACACCAACATCGATCTCGATCTGCAGCGCTACGTCGCGAGCGTCTTCGGTGATTCGCTGGTCGGCGGAGCGATAGCGCTGGATCCGCGCGACGGCGGCGTGCTCGCGCTGTACAGCGCGCCGAGTTACGACGTTAACAAGTTCACCGGCGGTATTCCTGCTGACTACTGGAAGGAGCTGCTGTCGGACGATCGTCGCCCGCTGGTGAACAAGGTGACCCAGGGTCGGTACCCTCCCGGCTCGACGTTCAAGCTTGCAACCGCTGTGACTGGACTCGAGGATGGGCTCGTCACCCTCGACGAGCACATGCCGGTGCCATGCACGGGCGGCTTCCAGTTTGGAAGTCGCTACTTCCACTGTTGGGACCCCAAGGGCCACGGCTCCATATCGCTCGCCCGGGCGATCGAGGTGTCGTGCGACGTCTATTTCTACCAGCTCGGGCTCAAGATCGGGCTGTCGAAGATGATCGCTGGCGGCGTGTCGCTCAATATGCGCGAGAAGTCCGGGATCGATCTCCCGGACGAGAAGCGCGCGCTGTTTCCTTACGCGGTCGACTATTACAACAAGACGTACGGAGCGCGAGGCTGGAGTAACGCGGTGACGCTCAATCTCTCGATCGGGCAGGGCGAGAACGCGCAGACCGTCGTCAACATGGCGCGATTCTACGCGGCGCTTGCGACTGATGGTACCGAACCCACTCCGGAGATAGTGAAGCGGGCACCCGAGCGAACGAGGATCTACAAGCTTGATCAGCAGCAGATGGACGGCCTCCGCACCGCGCTTGCTGGTGTGATCGGTCAGGGTACCGCGCAATCCGCGCGCATCCAGGGAATAATGCTGGCGGGCAAGACCGGAACAGCGCAGACAGGCAAGCGCGTCAACGGCGTGGAGTTGAATCACGCGTGGTTCGTCGGCTTCGCTCCGGCGGACAAGCCCACCATTGTCGTTGCGGTGATGCTCGAGTACGGCGGACACGGCGGTCGCGCTGCCCACGTAGCGTCATCCATCATCTCCCATTACCTCAAGGTCGCCCCGGTGACTGCGGTACAAACCGAAGGCTGATGTTTCGCAACACTCTCGCTGATTATCCGCTTGCAGCAACCGCGATCGCGTTGTCGCTGTTTGGCGTCGCAATCGTATACTCGGCTGGCCAGACCGACATCCCCACATTCGTCGCACCGCTTTGGAAATCGCAGCTGTTGTGGCTCGGACTCGGCGTGCTGTGCGCCTGGGGAATCGGCAACTCATCGGTGCGGCTGATCGAATGGGTGACGTGGCCGGCGTATCTCCTCACTCTTCTGATGCTCGCGTCGCTGCTGGTCCTGGGTACTGGAACGGGTGCCAACGGCCACATGCGGAGCTGGCTCGCGATCGGTGGACACCGCCTCGGGCAACCGGCTGAGATCGCAAAGATCATCGTCGTGCTCATGCTGGCGAAAGTGCTCTCGGAGCGGAGAGAAGCCCCCAAGTCGTTGCTCGAGTTATGGAAGCCGGCGCTCGTGGTGGGCATTCCGTTCCTGCTGATCATGCTGCAACCGGATCTCGGCTCCGCGATCGTTTTCGTCGGAATCTTTTTCGGAATGCTGTTCTGGTCGGGAGTACCGTGGCCGTTGCTGGTTCTCCTCGCCAGTCCGGTAGTAAGCCTGGTGCTCTCATTCAGCACGGGGCTTTGGGGTGCGTGGTTCCTTGTGCTGATCGCGCTCGTGCTGTGGTACAAGCCGTACCTCGTCGAGGGCATCGTACTGGTGGTTGCCAACGTCGCGACTGGTGTGATCGCGCCGATTCTGTGGGAGAAGCTTGCGCCCTATCAGCAGAATCGGTTGAAGGTGTTCCTCGATCCCTCGGCCGATCCGCGGGCATCTGGCTATCACGTGCTTCAATCCAAGATCGCGATTGGATCAGGCGGACTGTTCGGCAACGGCTTCACGCTCGGCACTCAGAAGCGCAGCGGATTTCTTCCGGAGCAGCACACGGACTTCATCTTCGCTGTAGTCGGTGAGGAGCTCGGCTTCATCGGCGTCGCGCTGGCGCTAGCGTTGTTTCTTGCGCTGCTCCTTCGCGCGACGCGAATCGCGTCGCGTGCGAACGACTCCTACGGAAGCCTCGCGGCATTCGGATTGATGTCGTGCTGGCTGGTGCACGTGGTGGTGAACATCGGCATGACGCTCAATCTGATGCCGATTACGGGAATCCCGCTGCCGTTCTTCAGCTACGGTGGCTCGTTCATGCTCGCGAGCTGGCTGGGCGTTGGAGTGCTTCTCAGAATTTCCGGCGAAGGGCGGGGGCACGCGGGGGCGCTGCTGTCGTAGAGCGCGCCGCACACGTAGCATGTCGTCATCCTCGCCGAAGGCGGGGATCCACGGCAGACGATTCCTTCGACACCGTCTCGTTGCAGGAGGATTGTGGGTGGCAATTCGTAGGGCGCGGATTTATCCGCGCCGCCCAATCCAAAATGCGACCGACGATCACTGGAAACGCCGATAACGTTGGACACGATCCGTGGGAACGCCGGCCACGTTGAACATCGTCGTTGACCGCGCCGGTAACGTCGAACGCGATCCCTGGAAACGCCCCACACACGCCGAACGGTCGCTGAACCGTCGAACGCCGTTCATCGATCGATAGGAAACGCCGTTACGTAGCGCCCTGCGTGGGGCGGGGATTTATCCCCGCCGCCAATCCCAAATGTGCGATGAGAGCCATTGGTAATACCGCGCGCACATCGTACCGTGCATATGTGCCCTGCCATCGTGCCCTGCGCATCGTGCCCTGCGCATCGTTGCCCGCTTAACCCGTTTCAAAGAACCGTCGTCGCGCATTTGAGAGAGCGGCGCGGATAAATCCGCGCCCTACGCGGGGCGCAACGCACCGGCGTTTCCTGTTGAACGGCGATGGGCGGGTCGACGGTCCGTGGATCCCCGCTTACGCGAGGATGACGACTTAGTGCCTGCGCTTCCTGAATCGCGCCGTCCGTTGCCGGACGAGTCTCTACGCGTACGTAGTTGCGCTAAAGCCCCAGCTCCGGCATCGCTCCTGGCTTCGTTTCGCGCACGATCTCATAAACCGTGTCGAAAACCGTCTCGACGTTCGGCTTCGACCAGTAGTCGCCGTCACGTCCGTATGCCGCCCGGTGCGCAGCGGCCGCAAGTGTGCGGGGCGCGGCGTCGAGCCAGTAGAAGCCACCCTGCCGCTCGAGCACTTCCTGCATCATGTAAGCAGAGGCGCCGCCGGGCACATCTTCATCGAGGAACAGGACCTTGTTGGTCTTCTTGAGTGACTCCACGATCGAGCCATGGATATCGAACGGAAGAAGTGACTGAACGTCGATCACTTCCACGCTGACACTCGCCCTGTCCTGAAGCAGTCGCGCGGCGTCGAGCGCTATGCGGCAGCAGGCGCCGTACGTCACGACGGTGACGTCCGAGCCCTCGCGCAGTACTTCCGGAACGCCAAGCGGAACGGTGAACGTGCCGATGTTGCTCGGGAGCTTTTCCTTGAAGCGGTACGCATTCAGAACCTCGACGACGACGGCCGGATCGTCACCCTGAAGCAGTGTGTTGTAGAATCCAGCCGCGCGTGTCATGTCGCGCGGTACGAGGATATACATGCCGCGGAGCGAGCTCAACATCATTCCCATCGGCGAGCCCGAGTGCCACACTCCGACGAGCCTGTGACCGCGCGTACGCACGATCACCGGCGCTTTCTGGCCGCCGCGCGTGCGATACCGGAGCGTCGCGAGATCGTCCGACATTACCTGTAGCGCGTAGAGCAGATAATCCAGGTACTGGATTTCCGCGATCGGACGGAGGCCGCGCATCGCCATACCGATGGCCTGGCCGACGATCGTACATTCGCGAATCCCCGTGTCGCCTACACGCAGCTCTCCATAACGAGCCTGAAGGTCGACGAAGCCCTGGTTTACGTCGCCCAGCTTACCCACATCCTCACCGAATGCGATGACACGCGGATCGCGCTTGAGCGCCGCGTCGAAACACTTGTTGAGAACCATGTAGCCGTCAATGTCCGTGGAGCTGTCGTCGTACACGGGCTCTTCTACGGGAACGCGAAGCGCCGATTCACTCGATTCGGAGTAGAGATGCGTGTGGTAGTTGTCGTTCATCGATGCTTCCTGCGCGCGATGCCAGCTGATCAGCCGCTCTGCGGCCGACGGGTTCCCGCGCAGCGCGACAATCGCTTCGTGCACGGACGCTGCAATCTCGCGGCGCAGCGGTGCGGAGCGCGCGCCGAGCTCTCCCGCGATCCTCGCAAGAGTTGCGCTGGTCTCTGCGTCCACGCCGGACTGAGCGGCAGTCTCGAGCATCGCACGTACTTCGTCCTTCTCCGCGTTTATCGGCGACTGATACTCGCGCCACGCCGCATCACGCGCGTCGCGCGCGTGCTCCATCTCCTTTTCTTCGAGCGCGTCCAGCTCCTCGGCGGAGGCGATCTTCTGCTTGATGATCCATGCGCGGAAGCGCGCGATGCCGTCGTGCTCCTTCTCCCACTTCAGACGCTCGGGCGATTTGTAGCGCTCGTGGCTTCCGGACGTCGAGTGTCCGTGCGGCTGCGTCAGCTCGATGACGTGCACGACCGCGGGCGCGTGCTCATTGCGCACGACTTGCGCCGTGCGCTCGTACGTGTCGAGCAGGGCCGGGTAGTCCCACCCGCGCACTACTTCGAGCTCGAAGCCGGGAGCGTCGGATGTGCGTCTGAATCCGGCCAGCAGCTCCGAGATGCTTCCCTTCGTGACCTGCATCTCGTTGGGCACGGAGATGCCGTACCAGTCGTCCCAGACCGAGAGAAGCATCGGGACCTGCAACACGCCGGCAGCGTTGATCGTTTCCCAGAACACACCCTTCCGCGCACGACGCATTACCAATCGTTCCGAACGCTATCTCGTTGCCGTTGTGCGAGAACTGCGTGAACTGATGAAGCTCCTTCAACTCGCGGTAAAGCTTGGACGCGTACGCCAGACCCAGCAGGCGCGGCATCTGCGATCCGGTAGGTGAGCTGTCGGCTGATGACTGATACTGTTCGGTAAGATTCTTCCACTTACCGGAATCGTCGAGCATGCGCGTGCCGAAATGCGCGTTCATGCCGCGGCCGCCGGATGCAGGATCGGCTGCGACGTCGGCGTGAGCGTAGAGCTGAGCGAAGAACTGCTGGACGGTGAGGAGTTCCAGCGCGAACATGAGGGTCTGGTCGCGGTAGTAGCCGGATCTCACGTCGCCCAGCGCGAAGGAGTGGGCGAGGGCGACCTGCGCGACTTCCTTGCCATCGCCGAAGATGCCGAACATGGCGCGGCCGAGCATGACCTCACCGCGCGCAAGCGTGCTCACCTGTCGGCTGCGGTATGCGATGCGGTAGTCGCGGAGAACGTCAGCGGCGTCGAACCTGAGCTCGCTGGTCTCTACGCTCGCGCGTTTGCCTTTACTCAACAGTGCTCCGGAAATGTTATTGCTCCCGTAATTGTCGGATCTTTCCGGGCGGCTCGCCCGGTGGAACAGCCTTCACCACAGATATCGCTTTCTTCGGCAACTTCGCCTGGCAGCGAGCAATTTAGCCAGCGCCATGCCATTTTCGACGTCGTGCAGGGGCGGACTCCGTATATTCTTACCGGTGGCCGCGTAACTCGTTGTAACGCTTGGATTTCGGCCCCTGACCCTCTAAATTTATCGGGTTATGGTACGAGTCGCCCGGGTCCAGCCAGATAGTGTCGCCGCGGAGCTTGGAATTGTTCCGGGGACGGAGATTCTGAGTGTCGACGGCCGCGCCATTGCCGACTTCCTCGACTGGGAATTCCTGTCCGCGGAGGACGAGCTCGTCGTGGAAGTGAAGCAGCCCGATGGCGAGGTCGTTCTGTTCGAGGTCGAGCGTCCCGAGCTGGAGCCGTGGGGGATAATGCTGGAGCCGCCCCGAGTGCGCCAGTGTGCCAATCGTTGCGAGTTCTGCTTCATCGAGGGTCTCCCGACCGGCCTGCGCAAGCCACTCTATCTGAGGGACGACGACTACCGCCTTTCCTTCGCGTACGGCAATTTCGCGACGCTCTCCAACGTGAAGGAGCGCGATATCAATCGCATTCTCGAGTATCGCCTGTCGCCGCTTTACGTGTCGGTGCACGCGACCAACTGGGAGACGCGAAAGGTTGTGCTCAACAATCCCAAGGTCCCCAACATAGTCGAGCAGCTCACCAGGCTCGCTGAGGGCGGGATTCAGTTCCACTGCCAGATGGTCGTGGTCCCCGGGCTCAATGATGGTGCGGTCCTCGAAGAGTCGCTGCAGGATCTCTGGAACCTGGGCGATGCGGTGCTCTCGGCGGCGGTAATCCCTGTCGGACTCACGCAGTTCTCGCATCTCTACACCGGCCGCTCGATGGACCGCGACAACGCGCGTGCGTTGCTCGAGCACGTCGAACGGTGGAGCGAGCGGGGGATGCGTGAGCGCGGCGCATCATGGGTCGTCGGCTCGGATGAGCTGTATCTGCTCGCCGAACGCCAGCTGCCCGGCGAGGAGCATTACGGCGACTTCGCCCAGATCGAGAATGGAATCGGGTCCGTGGCGCTGCTCCGGGTCCGCGTCCGCGACGGCCTTGCGCAGCTTCCGGCGATGTCGGGCCGCAAGATAGGTGTTGTAACAGGTACGTCGATGGGCCCGCTCATGCCCCCGCTGCTCGACGAACTTTCGCGCGCAACCGGAGCCAGCTTCGAATTGATCGTCGCGGAAAATTCGCTTTTTGGACCGACCACCACCACCGCGGGGCTCCTCGTCGGTGCCGACATTCTGCGAGTTCTCTCCGACCGGCACGACCTCGATCTGGCGCTCATACCGGCGGAAACAATCAACGAAGACGGAATTTTTCTGGACGATGCCTCCTTTACAGCGATACGCGAATCGCTCCCGATGCCTGTATTTCCTTCCTATGACTTCATCGACGTCCTGACCTCCGAGCCGAGCGGGGTCGCCGCGTGAGCGCTACACCCGTAGTCGCGCTCGTCGGGCGGCCAAACGTCGGAAAGTCGGCGCTCTTCAATCGCATCGTCGGTGGCCACACTGCGATCGTGAGCGAGGAAGCCGGCACCACGCGCGACCGTCACTTCGGCCGCGCCGAATGGAACGGCCACTCGTTCTGGATCGTCGATACCGGCGGTCTTCCGGACAACACGCGCGAAGCGATCGACGGAGAGATTCGTAAGCAGGTGATCGAAGCGATATCGGAGGCGGACCTTCTCGCCTTCGTCGTCGACGCGCAGGTGGGCGTTCATCCGAACGATGCCAAGGTGCTGGACCTTCTGCGCGCGTCGAACAAGCCGTGGATGGTGATAGCGAACAAGGTCGACGATCCGCAGAGCGCCGACTTCTACGAGTTCTACCGCCTGGGCGCGGGCGAGCCCGTCCCGGTCTCCGCGACGAACGGCAAGGGCTCCGGCGATCTGCTCGATGCGATGGCGGCACTTCTCCCGGAGAGCGCGGAAGAGGAAGGCGAAGCCATTCGCGTCGCTGTCGTCGGTCGTCCGAATGTGGGCAAGTCGTCACTCGTCAATCGCATGCTCGGCGAGCAGCGCCTCGTGGTTTCGGAAGTTGCCGGCACTACGCGCGACGCCATCGACACACCGTTCAAGTACCACGGCCGCGACTTCATCTTCGTCGACACTGCAGGACTTCGCCGTCAATCCAAGATCGACGACGGAATTGAATTCTATTCGTCACTGCGCACGCGGCGCGCGATCGAGCGCGCCGACGTCTGTATCCTGGTGATAGATGCCGTGGAGGGTCTTCACAATCAGGATCTCAAGATCGCGACGATGGCGTGGGAGTCAGGCCGCGCGCTGATCGTGGTGGTGAACAAGTGGGACCTCAAGGAGAAGGAGAACAACACGGCGGCGAAATTCGAGAAGGATATCGTCGAGAAGGTCCCGTATCTTGGGTTCGTACCGTTCGTCTTCACGTCGGCGCTCACGGGTCAGAGAGTCACCAAGCTCTTCGATCTCATTCTCCAGGTGGAGTCGGAGCGCGAGAAGAGGATCTCGACTTCCGACATCAACGACACGCTGCAGAGTCTCCTGGCGCGACGCCAGCCGCCGCAGGCCGCGGGCCGCGAGATCAAGCTCAACTACGCAACGCAGGTGGAGACCTCGCCGCCTACGATCGCGGTGTTCGGCAATCATCCGGAGCTGGTGCAGGAACACTACATCCGCTTTCTGCACAATGGTTTTCGCGCGGCGTACGGCTTTACCGGCAATCCGCTGAACATCGTCTTGCGGCGCAAATCGGCGTAGATGGGCTCGATCCATCTTCCGGTCATCGTCGCCATCGTGATCGCCTACGTGGCGGGTTCGATTCCGTCTGCGTACATCGCCGGAAAGTGGTGCGGAGTCGATCTCCGCAAAGCGGGATCAGGCAACCTTGGCGCAACGAACGTCGTCCGGGTCCTCGGGATCAGGATCGGCGCCGTCGTCTTCATAGTCGACACCCTCAAGGGATTTCTCCCCGTATTTTTTCTTCCCGCACTGACCGCTGCGGCCCAGCCGGAGCTTGTGAGCCTCGCGATCGGCGGTGCGGCGATCATCGGGCATGTGCGGCCGGTATTCCTGTTGGGGCAGAAGGGTGGCAAGGGCGTGGCGACTGCCGGCGGAGTCTTCCTCGGCGTGGCGTGGCTACCGGCAGTCGTTGCATTCGCCGTGTGGATAGTCGTCTTCGCGACTTCGCGGTACGTGAGCGTCGCATCGCTCAGCGCTGCGCTTGCTCTACCGTTTGCATTTCTCTTCACCGGCGTGCCACTGTCGGATCCGTACTTCATCGCGTCGGTCGTAGTCGCAGTGTTCGTGTTCTTCACACACCGCGCGAACATCGGCAGACTGCGGCGCGGCGAAGAGCACAGGTTCAAGAGCGCTCGCGCAAAACCTGCTGACTCGCAGCCCCCGTCCGCCGCATGAAGGTCGCGGGCAGATGATCTGCGCCGTACTGGGCGCTGGCGCATGGGGCGCGGCGCTCGCCGACCGGCTCGCGCGCAACTCGCACGAGGTGCGTATATGGGCGTACGAGCCTGACGTCGCCGATACGATCAACGACACGCATACCAATCGCTTTCTCGCTGGCGTGACGCTACCCGCGTCGATCGTCGCATCGACCGAGATGAGCGCCGTGGTCGGAGGCGCTGATGTAGTCGTTCTCGTAGCGCCGTCGCACGTGACGCGGGCCGTTGCGGAGTCCGCACAGCCGCACATCGCGCGCGGAGCGATTGTCGTTATTGGCTCGAAGGGAATCGAGCAGCACACGCTCGCGCGAATGAGCGAGGTCGCGGAGGACGTTTTTGGACGCGAGGGTGCGGTCGCACTCTCCGGGCCGACCTTCGCCCTCGAGGTGGCGCATGGCCAGCCGACCGCGATCGTTGCGGCGAGCGCGACGCGGGAGCCGGCTGAGCTCGTCCAGCAGCTGTTTCACGCTCCTGCCTTTCGCGTGTACACACAACACGACGTCGTCGGCGTGGAGCTCGGCGGGGCCGTAAAAAACGTGATGGCGCTCGCGACCGGAATCGCCGAGGGGCTGGAGCTTGGCTTCAACGCCCGCGCCGCGCTCATTACGCGTGGTCTCGCAGAAATGACCCGCCTCGGCGTCGCTCTTGGAGCCGATCCTGCTACATTTGCGGGACTCGCTGGCGTGGGCGACCTGGTGCTCACCTGCACGGGCCAGCTCAGCCGCAACCGCTCGCTCGGCGTCGAGATCGGCCGCGGCAAGACGCTGGACGAGGCGCTCGCCGGACGCGAGACGGTCGCCGAGGGCGTCATCACGACCCGATCCGCCAAGGCGCTATCGGATCGTGTCGGAGTGAGGATGCCGATCGTCGATGCAGCGTTCTCGGTATTGTTCGATGGGCAGAAGCCGCGCGATGCGATTGTCGAGTTGATGAACCGGGATCCGCGCCCAGAGCGCGACGAGTGAAGGGAGACTTCGTGGCCACCATACCAGTCCGTGAGTTCTTTTCGATCGGCGATGTGTGCGATCTTACCGATCTCAAGCCGCACGTTCTACGCTACTGGGAAAGCCAGTTCCGCTTTTTGCATCCAGCGAAGAACCGCTCCGGTAACCGCGTGTACCAGCGCCGCGAAGTCGAGCTGATAATGCTCGTCAAGGAGTTGCTCTACGTCGACAAGTACACCATCGAAGGCGCTCGCGCCCGCGTGGACGAGTACCGAAAGAATGGAACGCTCAAGACGGCCGCACGTGCTGCACTCGAAGAAGGAACCGTAGAGTCACTCGAGAGCGACCTCCAGCGTATCGTCGCAGCGCTCGACGGCAGCGATGTCGAGGAGCCAGCGGAAGAAGTGGAAGAGGAGATCGCCGAGTGATTTCGGGAACCGATGCGCCCGTCGTGGTTGGCGCGCCGGTATGCGTGCTTCCCGCTCTCAACGCGGAAGCCACCGTGGCGTCGGTTGTCGCCGCGGTCCGCAGGCATCTGGCAGGGGCCTTCGTGCTCGGCGTGGACGACGGATCGACGGACGGCACGCGAAGCGCGCTCAAGCGTTGCTGCGACCACGTGATTGCTTTCGATTCAAATCGCGGCAAGGGCGCCGCTCTGCGCGCGGCATTCGAATGGACCATCGAGCGTTTCCCGCACAGCCCAGTGATCACGCTGGATGCTGATGGCCAGCACGATCCGGCATTTGCCCCGCGCCTGCTGGAGGCACTCACCTTTGCGGACATCGTGATCGGCACGCGTGAGATCGGCTGCCCATCGGTGCCACCGCATCGTCGCATCGCCAATTTCGTTTCGACGGCCGCGGCGCGGGCCGTTACACGACTGCGGCTCACCGATAGCCAATCCGGATTTCGCGCTATGCGCGCGGAGGTCGTCGCCGGCGTCGAGGCGCACGGCGACCGGTATGAATACGAAACCGATTTCATCGTGCGTGCCTCGCATCGAGGATATCGGATCGCGGAAGTCGCAGTGCCCACCATCTACGGACCACCGAGCCACTTTCGTGAGTTGAAGGACAGCTGGCGTGTCGCGCGTGTGCTGTGGAGTCACCGCGCCGCCGCGTTTCGTTCATGACCACGGCTGCTGAATGAAGATTCTCTGCAGCAACGACGACGGTGTTTTTGCCGCCGGACTCGATGTTCTGGTGCGCGCCGCGTCGCAGTTGGGAGAGGTTACCGTGGTTGCTCCGGACCGCGAGCAGAGTGCGACGAGCCACTCGTTGACACTGCACCGTCCGATTCGCCCCGTACAACTCGCGGAGCGCCGTTATCAGATTGACGGAACACCCACCGACTGCGTGATGCTCGCGATCGAAGCGTTGATGCCCGAGCGGCCGGATTGGGTCCTGAGCGGTATCAACCACGGTATGAACATGGGCGAGGACGTGCTGTATTCCGGTACGGTCGCCGCGGCCATGGAGGGATTGATGCTCGGCGTGCCATCCATCGCTCTGTCGTTCGCGGGTGGCGAGATGCGCTCCGAGGCCGAGCAGCTCGAACGCCATTTCGAGTCGGTGGTCGATCTGATACGCAGGCTCACGTCGCTCGTCGTTCCGACAAACACACTGTTCAACGTCAACCTTCCGCCCGTGTTCGGCACCGCCGTGAAGGGAGTGAAGCTGACGCGGCTCGGGCGGCGACAGTTCACCAATTCGATTCGTCCCATGAAGGACCCTTGGAGCAGGCAGCTGTACTGGATCGGCGCGGGATCGATGTCCTGGACGGGCGGCGAAGACTCGGACTACCGCGCCGTAGAGGACGGCTACATCTCAGTTACTCCACTTCACCTCGATCTCACGAACAAGGCCATGATAGATGCGGCGGAGAGTTGGTGGCACCGGCTGTAGAGTACGAGTTCCGTGGCGCACGAAGACACCTCGTCGAGCTGCTTCAGGAGCAAGGCATCCGCGATCTCGCGGTTCTGCACGCCATAGACGAGATTCCACGCCACCGTTTCGTGCCCACCGGCGTGCGGCACCGAGCCTATGAGGACTCGTCGCTGCCGATCGGTAACGGGCAGACCATTTCGCAGCCGATGATTCATGCGCGATACCTGGAGCTCCTGCAGCTGAAAGGCGAGGAGAAGGTCCTCGAGATCGGTACCGGATCGGGATACCAGACTGCGTTGCTGGCGCGGATGGCTTCCCAGGTATTCTCCGTCGAGCGCATCGGCGTGTTGCTCGACCGGGCGCGTGACGTTTTGGGCGAGATTGGCGTCCGCAACGTATCCTTCCTGCTCGGCGACGGAACGCTCGGCTGGCGACAGTACGGACCGTACGACGCGATTCTGGTGTGTGCAGCGGCGCCTACAGTGCCGCCAGCGTATACCGAGCAACTGGCGGAAGGCGGGCGTCTGCTTATCCCGCTCGGCGAGCGTGATGAGCAGATATTGACTGTAATAACGCGGCGCGGCGACGCGCTGGAGCAGGTGGAGGCGGGCCCCGTTCGGTTCGTCCCTCTGCTGGGCAAAGAGAGCTGGGAGAGTTAACTTGGCCGGAATGCTACCACCATTCGTGCCGCCATCGGCGCGGGCTACGAGCGAGACACTACCGTCGATCACGGAATTCGTGGTTGACCGGGTCGATCAAAGCGACCGCGGCGAACGATCGTTCGAAAACTCGTTCAGCGTGGAAGGAAATGCTGAATCCGGCGGCATTGCGACGCTGCCGTCCATAGACGAGTTCGTGCATCACGCGCCGGAATCTGCGACCCGGACCGAGACTGATGAGGATGAGTTCATCCAGCGCACTTCGCGCAGTCCGTGGGGCACGTACGAGGCAGAGAGCGTCGTCAGCGGAGCGTCGGCCGCGCCGGCCGTCGTGCCAGAGAATCTGGAACCCGACCTCATGCCGATCGAGCGCCGGACGCCGCCGTCCGGCTCGGAGGACGCGATCGTGAACGAGATCGCTGAGCCGCCAGACGCGTGGGCCGCTTCGGCGGCGGGACGATCGGGCGTCGATGAGTCCGAGCCTCAGGCTCCATCGGAGCCGGCGCCATCAGCAGAGCCAACCGGTGCGCCGACGCAGCTTCCGGCAGAGGTATGGGTAGACGAGGAGCGAGACGCATTCGACTGGCACGGCGTCGCCAGTCTCGCAGTGCCTCCTGCGGAAGAACAACGGGCCGCTGAGGAATGGTCGACTACGGAGTGGGAGCGGTCGAGCGGCTCGGTGCAGGACCATGTTGCGTCGCTAGTCGCGCAGATCGCGCGGCGTGTGCGCTCGGGCGAGCTCGAAGTGCAGGGAAGCAAGCACATGGGCCCTGAGGCCGCGCTGGTCGCGGTTCTATCGGCGTTGCTTGCGGAGCCGGGCCGAACTTAGCATCCAGGTCGGTTCGCGAGTCTCGCGACGGCGGTCGGCGAAGTCGTGCGACTGTGTCATGCGTCGCTGCAACCATTCGGCACACGGTTACATGTGCGCCGTAAGTCATTATCATATAGATGGTTGCGCCCCCGTAGCTCAGGTGGATAGAGCAGCAGTTTCCTAAACTGTTGGCCGCGTGTTCGAGTCACGCCGGGGGCATTCTCATTTCCCGCGACTGCACGTGGCACGCAAGCGCCAAGCCGTCCCGTGGGGGTGAAACACCATTAACCGCAAAGCCGTTCTACGCTTGCGTTCTACCGCAGCGAAACGACGGAACGCAACGGCCGTCGGATGCATGTATAATGCGACCTCGCCGCTCGGGGCACGTCGGTCATGGAGGTCGTACGGCGGACGGACTTTGCAGTCGAACAACTATACGGGGTAGCAGCAATTTGTGTGGTCGCGTCGTCGCCGGTGCACTCGCGGGCCATCTCGTATTCGGTGTGGTCGCCGATGCGACGGTTCCGGCGTTGCGGGAAGTAGCCTGAGCGCGCACCGCGCTCGGGCGCCCTTTGCGCCACAAGCGCGTGCAGTACGCCGCGCGTCGACTCGTCGCGCGTAAATGAACCACAGCGAGTCCGCGGAGCCACTCTCACTCGATGCGCGCGAAGTCGAGCACAAGTTCGGCGACGTAGTTGCGCTCGCCGGAGCGAGTATCGCGGTTGCCGCCGGCGGGACGCTGGCGCTCGTCGGTGAGAGCGGATCGGGAAAGACCACGCTCCTCCGCTGCTTCAATCGCCTGATCGATCCCGACTCCGGCACCGTTACAATCGGTGGCATCGGCGTAGCTGCGCAATCGCAGATTCAGTTGCGGCGGAGGATTGGATACGTTCCGCAGAATGGCGGACTTCTTCCGCACTGGCGCGTGCTACGGAACGTGGCGCTGGTACCGACGTTGCGAGCGATGCCCGAGCCGCTCGCCGCGGCCGCTGCTGCGCTCGAAATAGTCGGGATGCCGGCCGCAATCTTCGGCGCAAGATTTCCGCATGAGCTTTCGGGCGGACAACGTCAGAGGGTGGCCCTCGCGCGCGCGCTCGCCGCCAGGCCAGGTGTCATCCTGCTCGACGAGCCGTTTGGTGCGCTCGATGCGATTACACGCGCCGAGCTGCACCAGGTCTTCGAGGATGCTCGTCGGGAGGTGCCAGTCACGATGCTTCTGGTGACGCACGATCTCGCGGAAGCCGCCCGGCTTTGTGACGAGATCGCGGTGATGCGCGGTGGGCGCGTCGAACAGTGTGCAACGATGGCGCAGCTCAGGATGTCGCCATCGACCGAGTACGTCGCTGATCTCCTCAAACGGTCCGTCGCAGCGTCATCGGCGCTGACCCGGACATGAGGGTAAGAGATGGCGCGCTGATTGTATTGATTAGGCGGCGCATGCGTAGCGCTCGGCGGAATCACGCGGCGAGGCACTCCGGTACCGAAGTACGACCCGCTTCACTCGCCGGCACTTGCCCAGCCTCGACGCCTCGCTGGTAGACAGCCCGTGGTTGTCGCATCCAAGCCGTTCGGCGAATCGTACGTGCTGGGTGAGATGTTCGCCCAACTGCTCGAAGCTCACGGTATTGCGGTCACGCGCCGGCCGGGCCTAGGCGCCACGGAGGTCGCCTTTGCCGCGCTGCGTCGAGGGTCGATCGACGTGTATCCGGAATACACCGGAACTGGTCTTGTCGCAATTCTCCACGATTCACTTGCAGATTCCATCGCGCGCGATCCGCGCGCTGTCTACGACCACGTCGCACGCATCTTTCCAGCACGGTACGGCGTGTCCTGGCTGCCACCGCTGGGGTTCGAGAACACTTACGCGATAGCGGTGCGCAGATCGACGGCCGAGCGTTACCACATGCGAACGCTCAGCGATCTTGCACGCGAGGGCTCCCATCTCATCGGCGGATTCACGGCGGACTTTACCGGACGGTCCGACGGGCTGCCTGGTTTGGAGCGCGTATACGGACTCCATCTTCGCGCCGTCCGTCCGCTGGCGCCAGCGGTGAAGTATCAGGCGCTGGCGGCGTCGGCCGTGGACGTGGTGGATGGGTACTCGACGGATGGGTTGCTGCCGAAATACGATCTAGTCACTCTCGTGGACGATCGGCATTTCTTTCCGCCGTACGAGGCTGCAGCCTTGGTCAGCAGGCGTCTCGCCGCGTCCGACCCCCGTGCAATAGCTACGCTCACGTTGCTCAGCGGACGACTCAACGAGTCCCGAATGCGGGAACTCAACCGGCAGGTCGAAGTCGACGGCGCGGATGTTCGAGACGTCGCAGCTCGCGCGCTCAACGATCTCGGGTTGGCACGAAGCATCGGGCCGGCCGCACAAAGAAACGACACGCGTGAAGAGTCCGGCTTGTGGGGCTATCTATGGGGGCGCCGTGCACTGCTGATCGCTCTCACTCTGCGTCACCTCCTTCTCGTACTTGTCGCAATGACCGCGGCGGTGCTTATCGCGATTCCGCTCGGTCTCGGTCTCGAGCGCGCGCACCGCGCAGCCGAGCCGGTGATTCGTGTACTTGGCGCCATCCAAACGGTTCCGAGTATAGCGATGCTCGCGTTCATGATCCCGCTGTTCGGCATCGGGACGGTGCCCGCGCTCGTCGCGCTATGGTTGTATGCGCTCTATCCGATCGCACGGAACACGTACAGCGGGGTGCGAAACGCCGACCCTGCTGCCGTTGAGGCTGCGGAGGCAGCCGGAGCAACTCCGATGCAGCGCCTGTTGATGGTGCGACTTCCGCTTGCAGCGCCCACGATCATGGCGGGCGTTCGAACGGCCGCGGTGATCACGGTTGGCGCGGCGACGCTTGCGGCATTCATCGGAGCGGGCGGGCTTGGCGAGCCTATCGTCGCCGGGCTTGCGCTTGCGGATACGCGCATGGTGCTGTCCGGTGCACTTCCCGCCGCGTTGCTCGCACTGATTGTGGACGGCCTGCTGGCGCTTGTCGAGCGCACGGTGACGCCGCGCTACCTTCTCGACGCACACGGCTGAGGTGAACCACCGACTCCGATGCGGTGAAGCGATGGCTCGTTCTATTTTTGTTGGCGAGAATCGTTTGCGCTCTGCGCCTTTTCGTCCGGCGCCCCCGAAGCAACCTGGCCGTGATTCAACATCGCGACGAGCACGACTCCGCCGATAACATTACCGATAATCGCAGGAACGAGGAACGCACCCACCATCGCGCCCCATGACGCCGCGCCGACCAGGGCGAGATAAAACGCCTCGACTGCACCGGCGATCGAGTGCCGAAAACCAAAAGCGGCGATCGGAGCCGTGGTTATCCAGATGTAAACGACTTGCGTACCTGTCGACCGTGTCGACGACACGAGCCATGCCATTAGCGCGATGAGCCAGCCACCAAATATTGCTCGATACGCCACGGTCGCAAAACCACCGCTCGTACCAGCGGCAGCGACGTCGTGCAGCGCGTTGTGCAGTGTATCCTCGAGTAGCGGCGTGTGTGCTGCAAGAAAGGCGAACGCGAATGCGCCGACGAGATTCCCAAGCAGCACGATAGTCCACAGACGGAGAACTCGCATCAACGTCTTGCTGTCGCGGTGCTCGAGAAAGGGTATCACAGGCTCGAGCGTGTTCTCGGTGAATAGCTGGTTGCGTGCCTGCACGACGAAGATGAAGCCGAGGGGGTACGCGACCGCCGTGGCGAGCGGCGCGAAGTGAGGTGGCACCCAGAGCGTCAGATACGCGGCGGCGAGGAAGCTGAAGCCGATCGTGAGACCAGCTGCGAGTGACGACCACGCGAGATCCGACGCTGGTCGGCGCATTTCCTCTTCTGCGACCACACGTACATTCTCGTGGATCTCCGCCGCGGAAAGGCGCGTTCCCGTTGCTGGTGTCGTGGTATCGGGAGCTGGCTGAGCCTGTTCCGGCTCCGGTGCATGAGACCGCACGAGGCCCAGCCGATTCCACAGGTCTCCGCGACCGCTGGGTGTCGCCATGTTCTGTCCTGGGTGAGGGTACGACAGCACCGGGCCCAAACACGGCGCGGCGCTTCCGAACGGTCCAGCTCGACACCTCGCGCGAGCGCACTTCGCGTTGAGGCGCGGGTGGCTATGGTCTGATTACGACCCGGCTTTTGACTTCGATTTCGGTGACTTGCTCAGTCGCTTCTGCTCGTCGGGGACGACGCCAAGCGCACTCGCGAGATCGATCTGGTGATCCTGTTCCTGCGCCACGATTTCGCGCAGCACCTCGCCGAGTGCGTATTCACCAAGCGCGTCAGCCTGCCTGATTCGCTCGCGGTAGTTGCGGATCGTTTCGTCTTCCGCGCGAAGGTCGGCTTCCAGCATTCCTTCGTTGTCCTCGGAAACTTCGACCGGCTTCGGCTCATGCACCGGGTACGCATCGAAGTAGTCGAGCTGCCGCGCAATTGCTATGCGCGTGGTCCAGCTCCTGATGTGCGTGTTCCTTGAGCTGGTCGGCGATATTCATGTAGCGCGCAGAGTCGAGCTTCTGGCTGAAGATGATGTACTGGATGATCGCCTTGTACTCGCGCGCGATGTCATCCTGCAATCCCTGGATAAGTTGCTCCTTCGTGACGGCTGTACTCGGAGCATTCGGAGCACTGGACGCGCTCTGCGCTGTTGGTTTCGTTGCCATTATACGGATGGTGTTGAAATGGTGCCAATGTGGACGGTGAGTCGATAGAGCACGAAGCTTGCCGCCATCGCGACTGTCCAGGCGCGGATCAGACGCTCAAGCGCCGCCTCGAGCACCGGCGGCGCGACGCCGCCCGCGGCCCCTCGGAGGCTCCTTGAGCAGGGCGTACCCAGCCGGGGGCGCGGGTGCGGTATATTTGACGGGCTGCGTGCCGACAGGCCGCTGAAATAGCCAAACCCGGAGACCTCTTCCGGGGAGCCGGATCATTCACATAATGTGTAAACCTGAAAATGCCAAGAACTGAGTCGTACGTTCCGTTCGATGGAGATGTCGCCGAAGAGCGATACGCCGAGCTTTTTGATCGGTACAAGCAGCACCTCGCGTGGTTCGGAGTGCTCCTCATCGTCATCGGAGTGGGCGTGTGGTTCTACCTGCGTTCCGAGTCCATCAAATCACAGCGGGCCGACGCAGCGTACGAAGCGGCGCTGCAGAGCGTTTCTTCTGGCAACCTTCCTCTTGCCCAGTCCGATCTCAAAAAGGCCGCTGTCCGGTACGCCGGCACGAACGGCGGGACGGAAAGCTCGATGGCGCTGGCAAAGATCTACTATCAGCAAGGGAAGTATCAGGACGGTATCTCAGCGCTCACGACTGCTGCGGCCGACAAGGGCGACCTGCAGTACGAGGCGAGGCTACTCGTGGCGGCCGGCTATGAGGGGCTCACGAAGTGGCCGCAGGCAGCGAGCGAATACGAAGCGGCCGCCGCGATAGCGCGCTTCGACGCCGACAAGACGAGCGCGCGCGCAATGGCCGCACGGGCCTATCAACTCGGAGGCAACAAGGCGGCGGCGATCAAAATCTGGACCGAGCTGGCCTCTGACCCCAAGGGCACTTTCGCAGACGAGGCAAGGATCCGCCTCGGCGAGCTCGAGGCAACGCCGGTCAAGACGTGATCGGCCGGGTGCTGATCGGCCAAGGCTGATCGACCAGCATTACCGGCCAGGGTGCGCCGGCGGCGGCGCCCAAATGCACAGCGAAGCCCGCCGGGGGCACGACATTGGCGGCGCGGAGTGAGCGCACACCCAACCGCGCGACCCGCTCCTGAGGGGCGCCTCGGCCCTAATCGAGGCCGCCGAAGCCTCTGCGGGAATCCCAGCGCAGAGGCGCGAGCCGCGACTGTGGTGGACACCACGCTCGCGGTACGCGGAGCCCACGCGAAACCCCTCAGCACAGCGCCAGCCGGGCGCCGGCATTGGGAACAGATATGCGTATAATATGGATTATGTAAACTACCGGCTGTGGAAAATGTGGGAAACCCTACAGATCTCCCAGTATCCCTTCAAACACGAGCCGGCCTTCCCCACGCAGCGAGGCTCGCCAGCCGCCCCCGTCGATTGGAGTCGTTCGGATGCCAAGCGTCTGGCCTGAGGCGGTCTGCAGCTCGATGTTCTCATCTGCTTCGCCCCAAAGCCGCAACATCAGCGCGGTCGCGACGCTACCTGTCCCGCACGCCAACGTCTCGCCTTCGACGCCGCGCTCGTAGGTCCGGATCCGCCAGCGGCCGTCGGCACCGCGTGATACGAAGTTGACGTTCGCGCCCGTTCGCAGAGCTCCGTGGTAGCGAACCGAGCGGCCTCGGGCGACGACGTCGCATGTCATCACGTCGGGCACCTGGATCACGACATGCGGGATTCCGGCGGTGGCGAACCCGAGTCTCTGCTCGCTAGCCAGGCGCTCGATCGCTTCGAATTCCGCGTCCGCCTCATGAATCTCCGGCAGGTCGAATTCCGGCAGGCCGTCTCCTATTCTTGCTCGCAGCACTCCGGCCCCGGTTTCCAGCGCAAATCCGGCCGGATTCACCGCCCCGAGCCGCGATGCAAGGCTCGCGGTACAGAGAGTCGCGTTACCGCACAGGTCGGCTAGCGAGCCGTCTGCGTTGAAGTAAGTGAGCGACAGATCTGCGTCCGGCCTGATGGGAGCTGTAAGGATGACCAGACCGTCGGCCCCTACGCCTGTGCCGCGGGCGCAGATCCGCTCGATGACGTCGGCGTTCTCGAACTCCACTGCGGCTTCCGACCGGCCATCCACGAAGACGAAATCGTTACCCGACCCGCTCATCTTCCAGAACTTGCGGCCACTCACCACGGGCTCAGACTCGGCCCGTTATCGACTGCCAGCGGAGACGCCACACCATCCAGATCGCCTCGCGAACGATCTGCTTGGACATCTTGCTCTCGCCCAGGGTGCGGTCATGAAAGACGATCGGGATCTCCTTGATCTTGAAGCCTCGCTTCCAGCCTCTGTAGCTCATCTCAATCTGAAATGCGTAACCGTTTGAGTGGACAGCGTTTAGGTCGATCGTCTCAAGTACTTTCCGCCTGAACGCCTTGAAACCGCCGGTTGCGTCGAATACGGGAAGCCGGGTGACGGCGCGGGCGTAGATGTTGGCCAGGTAGCTCATCACGAGGCGACCGATCGGCCAGTTCACGACGGTCACCCTTCCATCCTGGTAGCGCGACCCAAGAACGATGTCGGCATCGTCGATGGCCCTGAGAAACTGCGGGATGTGTCTCGGGTCGTGCGAGAAATCAGCGTCCATCTCGAAGGCGACGTCGTAGTGTCGCTCGATCGCCCACTTGAAGCCGGCAAGGTAGGCGGTTCCCAACCCCATCTTGGAGGCGCGCTCGAGAAGGTGGATCCGCTTGTTGTCCGCGGCCATACCTTCCACGACCTTGCCCGTGCCGTCCGGGGAGCCGTCGTCCACGATGAGGACATCGATGCGCGGATCCTGATCGAGGACGAGCGGCACGATCCGAGTGACGTTGTCTCGCTCGTTGTAAGTCGGAACTATGACCAGAACGTGCTGGACCGGCGGACGTTCGTCAGGCAACGCGGCGCCGCTCCATGAAAACGCCACCTGCGAGCGCGATCAGGCCAATCAACAGAGCGATCCATGTGACAGTCTTGCCGAGCTCGTATGGCGCGCTCGTGAAGCTGAGATCGATCTTTCTTGCACCTGCCGGAAGCGCGACGCCGATCATGCTGTACTGGGCTCTTCCGATCGCGGCCGACTTCCCGTCCACGGTGGCGTGCCAGCCCGGATAGTAGTTCTCTGCTACCACGAGCGCGGCGCCGGCCGGCGCCGCGGCATCAAGCGAGAGCGCGATCTTCCCCGGGGCGTAGGAGTCAACGTGAGCGGTGATGCCGGTTGGCTGCGGGAGTGTGGTCACGTTCGCGGCACCGATTACCGGCGCGTCTGGATCGAAAAGAGCGGCGCTCTGCACATCGAAGCGGGGATTCATAATCGTGGCGAGGACTGCATCGTCTGCGGCTTTTACGATGACCGGCGCCACCCATGCGAATGGTGTCGCGCCCGGAAGCTTGAATACGTAGTTGGTGCGTCCCGTCGCGTCGTCCGTGGACGGGCCCGCGACCTGCACCACGCCCGGCATCACACTCGCGAGCCGCTGGCCGTTGGCGAGTATGTACTGTGTCGCGGTGAGGCGGCGGACGTTCGGCATCGTGATGAATCTGCCGGAGCGTGGAATCGGTCGGTCCGCTGCCCTGCTCGATTCCGACGAGCGTATTGTAGCGAGCGAGCTCGTTCCCGTGGTAGCCGATCGGGTTGAGCACGCGATGCGTCATCAGCTCGGCGCCCGTGTACAGCGCGACGTCGGCGCCGTCCTGGATTTCGAACGGCAGCACTCGCGCGGGCTCAGGGAGCTTCCGCAGATATTCGAGCGCCGGGTCGCTGGCATAGAGGACGCTTGCTGGCGGCGAGAATACCCAGTACTGCTTGTTGACAATGAACAAATCCGCCGCAACGAGGAGTGCCAGCACAACGACAGGTCCAAGGCGCCCCACCCTGCTGCGCAGATCGGGGAGCTTTAAGAATCGCGAGTCCAGCGAGTACAACGAAGACCAGCGATCTGAATGCTCCGATTACAAGTGCTCCGTTGTTAGCATCGACGGCGTCGACGCGCTGCTCGGGCGCGACGCTGCGAGCGATGGCCGTAAGGATCCCGGTCGCCGCGAGAAGCGCCATAGCGGCGGCGAATATTACCCAGCCAATGACGTACTTGCGCGTTACCTGTGCCGCCAGCGCACGTTCCACTCCGCGTGCAGCGAGGATCGCGATGCCAAGGGTGCCGACAAAGAAAACCGAGTCGGGGGCGCGGAAATACTTGGTGCCAGGGACGAGGTAGAACGGGATGTTGTAGAAGGGCGTGTGCGCGCCGAGCGCCCAGAGCAGCGCGACAATGACAGCGATCGCCCAGAACCACAACTCGCGCGACTTCCTGTCTCGCCGGAGCCCGCCAAGGCCGAGGCCCGCGAGTACAGCAGGACAACCGCGCCCACATAGTCGCCCTGGAAATGGATTCCGTTCGGGCCCCAGTAGTGACGCAGAATGCCGGTGAACTCGGGCAGGTACGCGTTGAGAATCTCCTGCGGATTCTTGCCGTATGAGGTCGCACGTTCGTAAGTCCCAATCCCAGCGGCTCGCGGCGACCATGCTACGTAGCCGCGCACCGGGAGGTACTGGACGGCGCCGATCGCAAGCCCGACTGCTACAGCGACAAGCGCTGCTGCAAGACGCTGCACCGCGACGCGACTTGTCGCGGTTCCGTCGCGAACGAGACCCACGGCCAGCACGATCGCATACCCGCCAGCGGCGAGCAGCGAGTACTCCAGGAGCTGCGGGTGTGGCGCGAGGATGTCCAGTCCGACGACGATCGTGATCGCGCCAAGTGCCCAGAGACGCCCGTCGCGCACCCACGCGACGATGGTCCAGAGGAGCAGCGGAAACAGCGCCGCCACGAACAGCTTGCCGTCATGGCCGGGATTGACGTACGTCGCGATGTGGCCACTCAGCATGTACGCGAGTCCGCCGACCAGTGCGCCGGCGAATCCGTATCCTACCCGTCGCATGAAGAGGTACGCGAACGCGCCGGCGAGAAACACGTGAATCATGAATCCCCACGTCATGGCAACGTCCGTGGGGAGGATCATTCTAAGAAGAAACGTGGGATAGAAAATATCGCCGTGCATCGCGGCGATGTATGGCATCCCACCGAATTGGTATGGATTCCAGAGCGGGAATGAACCGGTCGTCTTGAGCGTCGTTGCGGCGAATTCCCGGAATGCGTATCCGGCGATGTACTGGTCGCTGTTCGGCCCCACCAGGAACTTGCCCGCCAGCGCCGGGAGGCCGAGGGCTATCGTCGCGACGGCGTACGTGAGTGTCGCCCAGAGACCGGCGAAACGGGGCTCGTATGAGTCGATCACCGGATCCGTGCTGAGCACTCGCTTCGCCTTGGCTGCTGCGGTCATTCGGAACGGGTTCGAGAACTGAAGTGGCCCGCCACAAGCGCGACGAGACCCGGAATCACTTCCAGCACGGTCAGCCAGAGCCGGCTTATCACCGCGACGATAACCGCATCGCCATACGTCGTGAGGCCAAGCAGCGGCAGGGCTTCCCATATCCCCCGCCTCGCGCACTCCGATTCCGGCGGGCGCGATGAGGGTGATGAACCCCACAATATACGCCGCCGTGTACGCGGCAATATAGAGTACGACCCCACCATGTACGGCGTTGCTCCCCAGGATCGACACGGCAAAGAGCCGAAAAGCGACGCCATAGGCGCACCACGCAAATGAAGTCCCCGCGAGCGACCACCACACGGTGCTGGCCGGAATCACGGGCAACGGCACATCACGCTTTGTGACTCGACAGGCGAGTCGCACGATCGCCGGAAGCCAGAGGGGCGCCGCAAGCACCCCGCCGACAGATACGATCGCGACTGCGGCAAACACGGCTGCATGCGGCACGAGGCGCGACGCAAAGATCAGCACGAGCGCTAGACCCGACACCAGATTGAAGACGTTGACGATGATGGACGAACCAGCGGCCGCTACCGGCGAGGCACCGGTGTCTCGTGCCATGACGCCCAGCGCCGCGAGCGACCAGAGGTTGCCGGGTATGTACTTCCCCAAGCTGGCCGCGAACCAGATTCGCGCGGCAGTCCACCAGGGCAGCTGGGTGTCCCATGCCGCGAGCACGCGCCGCCACGTCTCGATCAACACCGCGTACGCGACGAATACGAGCAGCGACGCCTCGAGCATGCTGAGCCATCGCACGTTCAACGTCGCGACGCGGCCGCCGATCATGTCCCAACGCTTGGAGATCGCGATGGTCGCGAAGACGATGACGAGAATGGCGAAGACCCACTGCGCCATGCGCATCCACTTCCCGCGCATCAGCTCGCCACTTCGCGATAGATGCGCGCGTACCGGGCGGCAACTGCCGCAGGCGAATATCGGGACAGCGCAGACACCCGTCCTGCTATTCCAATCACCGCGCGACGATCGGGATTCGCCATCATCCGATCGAGCGCGGTTGCCAGCGCTGGAATGTCACCGACAGGCACTAACGCTCCGGTCACACCGTTCTCGATCACGTCCGTCAGTCCGCCCGACGCGTACGCTACGGGTGGCGTTTCGCACAGCTGCGCTTCAGCAGCGACGAGTCCGAGCCCTTCGTCGGTGAATGGTGCGACGAGAGCCGATGCGCGAGAAAGGAGCGCCGGGATCTCACCGTGTTTCACGTGCCCGCGCCACAGAATCCGATCGCCGACTCCGAGCTGATCGGCGAGCGCGACGAGCTCTGCCCGGTCGGGGCCGTCGCCGATCACATCCAGCACGCTGCTGCGATTCATCAGCGCCATCGCGTGAATGGCGTCCGCGATTCCCTTCTGCGCCGTCAAGCGACCTACAAATACGACTCGGTTGACATCGCGATCGCCGTCGGTATCCGGTGCGAAGATCGAAACGTCGACAGGCATCGGGGCAACGGCTGGCTCCGATCTGCAAAGCGGCGCCGCCTGACGAGCGAGCCATTGCGAGACACACGTGACTGCGCTGGACTGCTGAAAGACATAGCGCGCCAGCGGCCGGGCGCGGGCATGGTCCCGTAACAGCCGCAGGTCGGTGCCATGCGACGTCGTGACGAGCGGGATTCCCGTCAGGCGACTCGCGGTCGACGCAGCAACGCCGTTTGGAAACCACCAGTGCGCGTGAATGATATCGGCTTTCCATTGCCGAGCCTGCGATTGTACCGATGCGGTCTCGGAGATGACGAACGACGCCAGCGCGGCTTTGGCGCCGAGCGAACGTGAAACTTCTTCGGCCATCGTTCCGCGATATGCGAGCGTCTCGCTTGCGCGCGGTGCGTAGCGAAATCGACGGACGCTGATTTCGGAGATGGTGGCTGACTTTTCGAGACCCGGCGCAGACGGCGTCACCACCCGAACTTGCACGTCCTCAGCCGCGAGCGCTACCGCAAGTCGCAGAAGAAACGATCCAGCGGCGTCGCCGCCGAACCGGGGGAACGAGTGCGTTACAAAAAGTACTCTCACCCCTCAGCGCTGCGAATCCGTGTCTCGCCCGAGGACCTCTTCGACGCGGCGCCGCAGCTCGGCGATCTCCGCGCGTTGCGCTGCCATCAGCTCGGCGAGAAGCCCGGTTGCGAAGAAGACGCTTCCGAGCAGCAGGCACACCTCGACGAGCGTAAGCAACGGGCGAAATCCAACGCCGGCAATTACCCGATACAGCACGGCGACTATCCCGGTAATCACGCCGACGAAAAACAGAAACGCGCCAAGCATTCCGAAAAGAAGCAGTGGCTTGCGCGCGAAGCGCAGCTCGAACCATACCGCGAGCATGTCGAGCACGCCGACGGGGATACGACTTATGCCGAACTTGGATTTGCCGGCATTGCGCGGATAGAGTGGTATCGGTGTCTCGCCCACCGTGTATCCGCGATGCGCCGCAACCACGATCATATAGCGATGCCAGTCGGGGCGAATGGGAAGAGTCGCCATCACCTCGCGGCGATAGGCCTTCACCGAATTCAGGTCGCGGACAGGTACGTCGAACAGCTTTCGGCTGAGACCATTGTAGATCCCGGAGACGAATGCCTTTTCATACTCGCCCTCCTTTCTTCCCGTCATCATATCGAATTCGCCTGCGAGAATCGGCTCGACGAGCTTCGGGATGTCCTCCGGCCTGAACTGCAGGTCGGCTGGATAGAACACGAGCACGTCTCCACGCGAATGTACGTATCCCGTGCGAAGTGCGTCGGCAATACCGCGGCGGTTGCGATGTCGGACGGTGCGAAGAAATGGATATTGCGCTTCGAGCTCGGCGAGCACCTGGGGCGTGGCGTCGACTGAGCCATCGTCGATGACCACTACTTCGTACTTGCCCGGGTCCGCGGCGAATGTCGCCGCGGCCTGTCGCATGAATTCTGGCAGGTTTTCAGCTTCGTCCTTGGCAGGGACGAGAACGCTGACCCGCGGAAGCTTCACCTCCGCGGGCAAAGTCATACTCGCTTACGCATCCGCGCTGGAAGTACGCCCAACTGATCGCGATACTTGGCGACGGTGCGGCGAGCGATCTGCACACCGCTCTCCCGCAGAATATTCACGATTGCCTGATCCGTGAGTGGATGTCTCGGATCCTCGTCCTCGACGAGCTTCTGCAGCTGTGCCTTGATTCCGCGCGCCGATACGTCTTCGCCGTCAGCAGTCGCGAGACCCGACGAAAAGAAGAATTTGAGTGGCAACACTCCACGCGGCGTCTGCACGTACTTCTCGTTCGTTACGCGGCTTACGGTAGACTCGTGCATGTTGATCACCTCGGCCACTTCCCTCAACGTCAGGGGCTTGAGGTACTGCACGCCCTTCTCGAAGAACTCGCGCTGACGCTCGACGATGTAGTTCATGACCTTGAGCATCGTCTGGCGGCGCTGCTCGATAGCCTGGATCATCCAGTTCGCGGAGTTGAGCTTGCTCGAGATGAACTCCTTGTTCTCGCCATCGAATTTCTTCTTGTCGCGCGCGATGTCCTGATACGCCTTGCTGAGCTTGAGGCGGGGCAGATTGGCATCGTTGAGGAATACGTGGTAGTGCTCGTCGATCTTGTCGACGACGAGATCCGGAATGATGTAATTGTCTGATCTCGTGCTGTAACGAAGGCCGGGCTTGGGATCAAGCTTCGCGATCTCGTCTGCGGCGGCCTGGACGTCAGTCGCGCTTATACCGAACCGTTTGGAAATCTCGCTCCAGCGATGGTTGATCAGCTCGTCGAAGCAATCTCGCACCAATCTGTACGGAACCGATTGCTGCAAGCCCGCTTCGCGGAGCTGCAGCAGCAGGCACTCCTTGAGGTCGCGCGCAGCGATGCCGGGAGGGTCGAGCGTCTGGATTATGGCGAGCATCTCCTCGCCTTCGAGCTCGGTGTAGAACTGTTCGGGACCGATGTCGCGTCCGGCCTGCTCCGCGGCGTTGCGCGCCATATCGTTCAGCGCGACGACGATCTCCTCCACCGTCGCGGCAAGATAACCATCGTCGTTGACGTTGCCTATGAACTCATCCGCAATGACAGCCTGGCGCGGAGTGAGCTCGAGCAGCGCCACCTGGTCGCGCAGGTGATCGCCGAGGTCGCGCGTTCCGACGGTTATCGGCTCGAAGTGCTCGCGCTCTTCGCGCTCCTCGCGATGGCCGCCGGTGTCGAAACCGTCGAGGAGGATTTCTTCCCAGTCGATCTCGTCCTTCTCCTGGGTCTGCGGCTCTTCCACGGCGGCTTCTACGACATCGTCTTCCGTCTCATCATCCTCTTCCTCGTCATCCTCGACGAGATCCAGGAACGGATTGTTGAGAAGCTCCTGTTTCAGGTGTTGCTGAAGGTCCAGCAGCGGCATGTAAAGAAGATCCATCGCCTGATAAAGGCGCGGATTGATCTTCAAGTCCTGCCGCATCTGGGTGGACTGACTGAGACTCGATCTCATGCGTGTGCTCCGGTGCCGCCGCCTGCAAAGCGCTCGCGAAGACGAGCGGTTAGCGTTGGGCCCAAGTAAATCTTCGCGACGGTGTCGTCGAACACCAAATCACGAACCGTGCCGGAAACCTTCACCTGGCCGTCGAACATGATATAAGCTCGGTCCACGATGTCGAGCGTCTGCTCCACGTTGTGGTCGCTGATCAATACGCCGATGTTCCGTTGGCGCAACCCGGACACAATCGTCTGAATATCGTGAACCGCGATAGGGTCGACGCCCGCGAATGGCTCGTCGAGCATCATGAACTTTGGATCGGTGACGAGTGCACGTGTTATCTCCAACCTTCTGCGCTCGCCGCCGGATAATGCATAAGCCTTGCTCTTCCGCAACCGCTTGATGCTCAGCTCGTCGAGCAGGCGCTCGAGTCGATCCTGACGTTCGGCAGCCGAAAGCGGCAGCGTTTCCAGGATCGCCAGGATGTTGTCTTCGACCGAGAGCTTCCGGAAGATGGAAGGCTCCTGTGAAAGGTAGCCAATACCCTCGCGCGCGCGCTTGTACATGGGCATCTCGGTGATGTCCTCGCCGTCCAGCTTGATAGTTCCGGCGAGCGGCTGGATGAGGCCGACGATCATGTAGAAGGTGGTAGTCTTGCCAGCGCCGTTCGGCCCCAGCAGGCCGACAATCTCTCCCTGCTTGAGCTGGACTGCGACATCGTTGACGACCTTCCGGCGACGGTAGACCTTGACGAGCCCTTCGGCTTCCAGGGTGCTCCTCGCCGGAGAACGCTCTTCGACCGTCGTCGGACCTGCGGCAGGCCTCGGGAACTCGCCCGTATGGCGCAGCATGTCGGCGACCTGCGCGCGCAACGGTGCAATGTCACTCCAGAGGCTATCGGACAGGCGGACCTTGGTGTAGTCGCCCACGTCGCCCGGCGGAAGAATCACGACGCGGTCGGTCGCGAGGCGCGGCAGCACCCACGTGGTGAGATACGATCTCACCTCGTCGAGGCTGAGGCGTCCCGCTTCGCGCGAAGCGTCCTTTCCCTCTTCGCGGAGCGTTCGGAGGTACTCGTCACGATATCCGATCGCTATGTCGTTGAGCGTCGCCGATCCCGTATCATCGGCGCAACTGACCAGCGCCTCGAGCGCGAGTACGGAGGAACGCTCGTCGCCCGCCGCATGCGCCAGCAACGACGCAATGACATCGGAATAGATCGGGGCGGTCATTCGTGAATACCGGTGCCGCGCCGCGGCGCTGGCGCTGCGGGGCGTTTGGCTTGAGACGCCGGTTTCGCCTTCACGGTCGTGTCGATCGCTTCGACGTAGACACCGCTCGCCTGGTCACGAACCTTGACCGAGTCGATGCCGCCATTGATGAAATTGATATCGATGTCCTTGCCGGTTACGTAGTTGACCCCGGGCCGATCCTTGAAGTTGTCGTTCTTCAGGTGATAGTAGGCGCGAGCGTGATTGCGGGCATTTATGAGCTTCACGGGCGGCGTCTTCGCGGTATCACCCTTCGCAAGCGTGTCGAACGTCGCGATCAGCGTGTCGCCGCGCATCCAGTCGCGATCCTTGGTCCGGATGGTTGCGGTGTCCGGAATGCTCGTAGCGTACGCCTTGCCGACCGAGCGTATCTGGTGGATGCGCTGATCTGGCAACAGCGCATCGATCGAATCGGCGACGATGTCACGGTCCGGTGAGATCGCATGCGCGCGACTCTTCTTCCCCCAGGCCATCGCGCGCTCGAGCTCATTGTTGTGTACGCGGAGATCGACGGAGTCGGCGAAGAGCTGGAGATCCTGGCTCGTCGCGTGGCCGTTGGGCGTCGCCACCACTCGATTGACCAACCGGTTCTGCGAGAATACGTCTATGACGCCGCCTGTCAGCGTGAACGGGCGACTGCGGCGCGCCTCTATGGTCGGCTTGAGCATCAGTCGTGCGCGGCCCGTTCCCTGATCCATGAAGGCCGAATCGCCAGTCGCAAACAGCTCGGGGCGCGTGATGCGAACGTCTCCACCGGCGTAGACGAGGCTGTCCGCGACGCTCGTGATCCGGTCGGCAACCACGTTCACGGTGTCACTCGGCTTACGGGTGAGCGTGTCGATCTGCACAACCTTGAGCGTCGGCCGGCCCGTCGACACGAGAATAGCCTGAGTGCGAATCGGAGCAACGGCGCGATAGTAATCGGCAACGGGACCGCGCATCGTGGTCCCGCTCGCCATTACTGCGTATACGTTGCCTTCCGCGCGGATGTGCTCTTCATCCATCCAGTAGGTCATGTGGTCGGCATCGACCTTCGCGCGGTCATCCTTGTAGTGGACGTTTCCGATCAGGTACATGAGGCGTTGATCGCCGTAGTACTCCGCGCTATCTGCTATCAGTGTGACGTCCTGACCCTGGCAATCCCAGATCGATCCGCCGCCGATATATGCGTTGTACTTGCCCGTTGGAAGCTTGGTGTAGAGCTGGCGATTGGTCGTGCCAGGTAGAGGTTTGTATTCAATGACGCACTTGCTGCCAGGCTGTGGGCCGGCGCGCTGCGCGCCGGCATCATGCGCGACGCACGCAAGCGCCAGGGCCGAAAACGCCGCGAGATAAGTCGGAAGCAGCGCTCGCATCATTGGTTCGGAATCGTGACCGCTCCGGCATTCGCGGAGGTCGCTTTCAGGACGTGAACATTCTGCATGTTGGGATCGGACCTGAAGCCTATTCCCTCCAACCGGTGGTTGTTGGGCTCGGTCAACACGAACGCACTGTCGCTAGATATAAGGTTGTGGCTCTGATCGTACATCAGCTCTTCAGTCCGCAGATGCCGGTTGTCCTCCGTGTTCACTACCACGTCGCCGCGCGCGATCATCAACCCCGAATTCGTGTGATAGGTGCCGCGCCGGGAGGTAAGAACGGCGTTCTTCTCCCCCGTGTTCGTGAAGAAAGTCGTGTTCACGCGAATCAGCTCTACGCGCGTGTTGTCGTCGAAGAAATAGGCCGTATCCGCTTGCAGCTGAGCGTGCAGAATCCCCTGATCTGTGAGGTTGAACCGCGCGCCATACATCACCTGGTCTGCAGAATCGGCGAGCGCCGAGCGCCCCGACACGGGCGGGGTCTTCGTCGCGCTCTTGCACGCCGTCGCGAACGTCGTCATGATCACCATCACAAGTGCAATCGCAAGGCTCCCGCGTGATCTCAAGCAACCCCCGCACGCATGAGATCGTGCAGATGGACCACGCCGAGCAACACGCCGTCTGGAGCGACGACGGGCATCGCCATTATGCCGTGCTCCTCCATTCGGTGCACTATCGCGCTACCTAGCTCGTCAGGATCCGCCACCTTGGGATCCCTGTTCATGACATCCGACACGACGATGCCGAGAACGTCGGCCTCGTGCTCCATGAGGCGTGTGAGATCGCCGGCCGTCATTATGCCGGTCACTTGTCCGCCCACGTCGACGATCATCACGATCCCGCGGCGTTCGGCGAGCTCGACGATCGCCTGGCGCATCGTCGCGTCCGGCGCCAGCGTCGGAAGTGATTCGGTGATCATTACGTCGCGCACTCGCGTGAGAAGCTTGCGTCCGAGCGCGCCGCCCGGATGGATGCGCGCGAAGTCGTCGGCGCCAAATCCCTTCTCTTCGAGCAACGCTACTGCGAGCGCATCGCCAAGTGCAAGCGCGACGGTCGTGCTCGTAGTCGGCACGAGTCCATGAACGCACGCCTCTTCGCGAACCCAGGCGTCCAGGGTTTCGTCTGCGTGGGAGGCGAGCGTCGATTCACGGTCGCCGGTGATCGCTATAGTCTTGACTCCGAGGCGCTTGAGATGCTCGAGCAGCGGTAGCAGCTCGTCCGATTCGCCGCTCTTGGATATTAGGATAGCGACATCCGACGCGCCGACGATTCCGAGATCGCCGTGTATGCTGTCGGCGGCGTGCAGAAAAACGGCGGGCGTACCTGTCGACGTGAGCGTCGCTGCGATCTTACGCGCAATAAGGCCGGATTTGCCGACCCCACAAACAATTACACGTCCGTGTGAACGCGCGATGATTTCAACCGCGCGCACGAACTCATCGCCAAGACGCGACTCCGCTTCGCTGATCGCGTCGCACTCGAGCCGCAGGACACGACGGCCGCGAGCGAGGATATCCGCCTTCAACGACGTACTCGTGCCCATATGTCCACCATGCGGTCTACGAGTTCAGGGAGCTCTTCGAGCGGAAGCATGTTCGGTCCGTCGCTCGGCGCCGTATCGGGCGATGGATGTGTCTCCAGGAAGACTGCGTCCGCGCCCGCCGCGACGGCCGCGAGTGCGAGCGTCGCGATGTACTGCCGGGCACCGCCGCTGGATCCGCCGGCGCCCTGCCCCGGGCGCTGCACGCTGTGCGTCGCGTCGAATATCACCGGTGCGTCGCACGCGGCCCGCATCCGCGGGAAGACACGCATGTCCACCACCAGATCGCCGTAACCGAAGAATGTCCCGCGCTCCGTCACCGCGACCTCGTCACCGCCGGCTTCGCGTACTTTCTCGAGCGCGCCGCGCATGCCTTCGGGATGCATCCACTGTCCCTTCTTCACATTGACTGGACGTCCAGTTGCACCTGCGGCGTGCAGGAGATCGGTCTGTCGGCAGAGGAATGCGGGAATCTGGAGCACGTCGACCTGGCGAGCGACGGCGGCGCACTGTTCCGGCAGATGCACGTCGGTAAGCACCGGAAGACCGGTAGATGCGCGTACCCGCCCCAGCGCGGCAATTCCGTCATCAAGCCCGGGACCGCGCGCGGCGCCAGGATTGGAGCGATTCGCCTTGTCGAAGCTTGCCTTGTAGATGACGCCGCCCGGGACCCGCTCCTCGATCTTCAAAAGCGCTTCGGCAACGCGAAGGTTGAGGGCATCGTCCTGAAGGACGCATGGGCCGGCGATCAGAAAGAATCTGTCGCGCGGGAATAGTGAGCTCACGATCTCGCTTCGGTTGCGATGCGCGCGTCGACGCTCCCCGGGCGTCCCATACGAGCGTGCTCCGACGCGGCACCGACGAATCCGGCGAAGAGCGGATGCGGACGCGTCGGTCGCGACTTGAGCTCCGGGTGAAACTGACATCCCACGTACCACGGATGCGTCTGCAGCTCGATGATCTCTACGAGCGAGCCATCGGGCGAAAGTCCGGATAGCGTGAGCCCGTGCTCGATGAAGCCATCGCGAAACGCGTTCGAGACTTCGTAGCGGTGCCGGTGGCGCTCGCTCACCTGTTGAGTGCCGTACATCGCAGCAGCGCGCGTGCCGTCCCCGAGGCGACACGGATACTGACCAAGGCGCATCGTGCCGCCCATGTCGGTCACGTGCTGCTGCGATTCCATGAGTGAGATGACCGCGTTACTGCAGTCCGGCGCGAACTCGCTCGAATTGCTGTCGTCCAGTCCCATCACGTTGCGCGCGAACTCTACAATCGCGACCTGCATTCCAAGGCAGATGCCGAAGAATGGAACACCGGCCTCTCGCGCGTAGCTTATCGCTTCCACCATTCCTTCCACGCCGCGCACGCCGAATCCGCCCGGCACGAGCAGTCCGTCGTACTCCGCGAGGATTTCGCGTGTGCGCTCACGCGAAGAGAAGGTGTCGCTCGAAATCCACGAGATGTCGACGCCTACATTGTTGGCGATGCCGCCGTGGATCAGCGCTTCCTGCACGCTCTTGTAGCTGTCGATGAACTCCGTGTACTTGCCGACGACCGCGATCTTCACGCGGCGCGGCGGAGCGATGATACGCTGTACTAGCTTCCGCCACTCGGTGAGATCGGGCGCGCGCTTGCCAAGCAAGCCGAGCCGGTGCATCACGCGCTCATCCGCGCCCTGCTCGTGGAACACGAGCGGAATCTGGTAGATCGTCGGCACATCGCGGCTTTCGACCACCGCGCCGAATTCGACGTTGCAGAAGAGTGCAATCTTGCGCTTGACGTCTTCCGAGAGCGCACGCTCCGTGCGGCAGATCAGAATGTCAGGCTGGATTCCGAGCTGCATGAGCTCACGTACCGAATGTTGCGTAGGCTTGGTCTTGACTTCTCCCGCGGCGGCGATGAACGGCACGAGCGTGAGGTGGATGAAGATTCCGTTCTCGCGCCCGATCTCCTGCCGAAACTGTCGTACCGCTTCCAGAAAGGGCTGCGACTCGATGTCGCCGACTGTTCCGCCGATCTCGACTATCACGACGTCGTTATCCGGCGCGAGCCGCTTCATCGCCGCCTTTATCTCGTCGGTGATGTGTGGAATCACCTGCACCGTCGAGCCCAGGTACTCACCCCTGCGCTCCTTGGTGATGACGTTGAGGTAGATCCTGCCCGTCGTCACATTGTTCGCCTGGGTCAGCGACCTGTCGATGAATCGCTCGTAATGACCAAGATCGAGATCGGTCTCGGCGCCGTCGTCGGTGACGAAGACCTCACCGTGCTGGAACGGCGACATGGTGCCGGGATCGACGTTCAGATACGGATCGAATTTCATTATCGTCACACGCATCCCACGCTCGACGAGCAGCCGTCCGATCGAAGCCGCCGCGATTCCCTTGCCGAGCGACGATACAACGCCGCCGGTGACGAAGATGTAGCGCGTCTGCTGCGAGGACTCCATTCTCATTGCCATTACCGTTCTCCCGCCGCGAACGAAGGCCATCGCTCGTTCGCCGCTCGTAAGTCCTCTTCAGTGTCTATTCCGCATTCGGCCGTCTCGTCGATGACTGCGACGCCGAAGTCCATTCCGTGTGCAAGCGGCCGCAACTGCTCGAGCCGCTCGATGTCCTCGAGCGGATGCGGCGGCAGGGCCATCCATTTTGCGAGCGCGTCGCGCGTGTACGAATAGACGCCGACGTGTTGCAAGGTAAGCTGATGTCGCAGTGGCGCGTCAGCGGCGTCGCGGAGATACGGGATAGGCGCTCGCGAGAAGTACAACGCGCGTCCGTCCATAGCAGTGACGACCTTGACGATCGAAGGCCGATCGAAGATGTCGTCCGACGCAGTAGCGGCCACCGTTCCGAGAGTGAAGCGGCCAGATCGAACGACGTCCGCCGCCGCGCGGATGAAGCCGGCAGATATGAACGGCTCATCGCCCTGAACGTTGACGAAAGCCTCGAAGCTCTCGAATCCTGGAGAGCTGGCGACGGCTGCGACTCGTGCGGTGCCCGAGGCGCAGTCGCTACTCGTCATCACCACATCCGCGCCAGCCTCGCGCGCGACTCGCGCGACGTCTTCGTGGTCGGTGGCGACCACTACGCGATCCGCTATCCTCATCCTGGCGACGCGGCGCCATACCCTGACTACCAGCGGCTCGCCAGCGAGGTCGCGAAGCGGCTTCCGGGGGAGCCTTGTGGCCCCGAGGCGAGCCGGGATCACGACCGCGGTCTTCATCGCGCGGAGAAAAATGGGGCGCTGGACGCAACTTTCACGCCACCAAATCTACCATTTATCAGGAACCGGCGCAAACGATCACATCAACCGGAACGGGCGTTCGATATCGATGCGCGGGCGGCCGAACCGATGTCCGCTCCGCGGCTTAATGCGAGAGCACCAACCCGGCGCCGAAGTCGTGCTGGTGAGTGCGCGGGTTCACCACGTAATCAAGAGTGAAGAACGACACGCCTATACGACCGCCGACGTTCTGGGCCGGCGCCCCGAACCCGCCGATCGATGCCGCGCCCGTCGTGAAATGGGGAGCCACGTAAGGGGTGCCCAGCCACGGAATGTCGATCGCCTGAATAGGGACGATGTACAGAAGGTCGAGGTAGTAGAGATGGTCGCCGCCCAGCGACAGCAGGTCGACGGTAGCGATCGAGCCGGAGCCGCCCACGTAGGCAAAACGCTGGGCCGGTGCCACGGAGCTCGTAGCGGTGGTGACGAAGTGGCCGCCCACCTGCAGGTGCTGTCCGCGAAAAGTCTTGATATCGGAGACATCGTCGATTGTCAGCTGCTGGAAGCTTCCCCCGGCGGGGCTGCTCCCGGCTGCCTCGACGAGAATGCTGACCGTCTCGGCGCCAGTAATCCCCGTGTATTCCAGGTGGCCGCCAGCTATCGCGGAGTTGATATGGCCTTCATCTATTGCTGGATTCGGGCGCTGGATGCCGTTCGTCGTGTCGCTGCGATTGAGAACGCTGTACGGGCCCGACTTGGAGCCGCTACGCCATCCCGTCGACCAGTCGCGCTCCATTCTCGCGCCGGCAAATACGGTTGCAACGTCCACCGGGAGCTTCAACGACGAGGTCAGCAGCGCCTCACCACGGTCGGCGCGGAAATAGTTGCGCGCGTCGTGCCCAAGTCCAAATGACTCGAGCGAATTTATGAGATCAGATCTGATCCAGCCGTCGTTCGTGAACGTTCCCCGGGAGCCGCTGACGGCGAATCCAATCGCGGAGTCCGCAGTGAACTGGCCGACGATCGACAACGAGGGATCGATCTTCCCGAGATTCGAGCGGTAGGTGAGCTTCGGCATGAACTCGACACGATCGTCGCCCACTTCAACCGTGGGGCTGATCGGGAGCGAGAGGCCGTTGATACGATCGTACGTCGGGAGAGCGCTAGTGCTCAGCGGCCAGTCGAGGGTGACTTGCGCCCCGAGTGCGGGCGGAAGCGCAATCAATCCTGCCAGGAAAGCCACCAGCCGCACGGATCCGAGTCGCGTCATCGTGTGAGGTTCAGAAAGTTGGCGAGTAACTGCTTCCCGTTGTCGGTAAGTACCGATTCGGGATGAAACTGCACTCCGTAGACGGGATGCACGCGGTGACGCAACGCATGCACCTCGCTCTGGTCCTCGTCGCTCCACGCCGTGATCTCCAGGTCCGCAGGCAGCGTGTCGCGCTCGACGGTAAGCGAATGATACCGCATTACGCGCAGCGGGTCGGGCAGTCCTGCAAATATGCCGGCACCGTTGTGGCGCACATCGGAGGTCTTGCCGTGCATCAGGCGGTTCGCGCGCACCACGGTACCACCATACGCAGCACCGATGGCCTGTTGTCCGAGACACACGCCCAGGATCGGGATCGATGGGCCGAAGTCGCGAATCACGTCGAGCGTAATCCCCGCTTCGGCCGGTGTCTTTGGGCCCGGCGACAGCACGATGGCACTCGGCGTCATCTCCCGCACTGCGTCGACGCCGATCTCGTCATTCCTTCGCACCGTAACCTCGGCGCCGAGCTCGCCGAGGTACTGGACGAGGTTGTAGGTAAACGAGTCGTAGTTGTCGATTACGAGAATCATTGCTTTGCCACGTCTGAAAGACGCTCGCGCGGATGGAATTGACGGTGCACCGATCGCAGATACTCACGGTCGACGTGGGTGTATATCTGCGTCGTGGAAATGTCAGCGTGCCCGAGCATTTCCTGGACCGCACGCAGATCGGCGCCGCCTTCCAGCAAATGCGTCGCGAAAGAGTGCCGAAGCGTGTGCGGGGTCACGTGCTTCTTGATGCCGCTCGCATCGACGTGCTTGCGGAGAATCTTCCACGCGCCCATCCGTGTCATCGGCTCACCGCGGGAGTTGAGAAAGAGAATCCCCTCACCCGATCCCCTCTCGAGGCGCGGACGCAGCTCACGCAGATAAATCGCCACTGCGCCCACCGCCTTGCGCCCGATTGGAACGAGTCGCTCCTTCGATCCCTTGCCGAATACACGCACGAGCGAGTCGTCGAGCATTAGATCACGGACGCCGAGGGTTATCCATTCTCCCACGCGAAGCCCCGCGCCGTATGCGAGCTCCAGCATCGCGCGATCGCGGAACGCGAGCGGATCGTCCAGCGTCGGCGTGTCGATGAGCCTGCCGACCTCGTCCGCGGTGAGCACGTCGGGCAGCTCGCGCCACTTCTTAGGCGTTTCGAGTCGCTCGCTCGGATCGCGCACGACGTGGCCTTCGTTCAGGAGGAACCTGTAATAGGTGCGCAACGCGGAGATATTGCGGCTGATGGACGACGGTGCAAGCCCGAGGTCTTTGAGGTGGTAGATGTACGAGCGTAGTGTCGTCGACCCGACTTCTTCAGGCGCGTGCGCGCCTTTCGTCAAGGAATAGTCTGCGAAGCGCTGCAGGTCGCGGCCGTAGGCCTCCACCGTGCGTGGGGACGCGCCGTCTTCCAGCGTCAGGTAATCGGCGAATGGCGCAAGCCAGAACGATCGCGCGAGAGTGGCTCGCGCCGGCTCAACGCTCACTTGAGAGCGTCGCAACGGCTATGCACGCGATTCCCTCACCGCGCCCGATCCAACCCATTCCCTCGTTGGTCTTTCCCTTGACGCTCACGGCGGGCGCTGCAACACCGAGCGCACTGGAAAGGCGCGCCCGGATCGCCGTCGCGTGCGGGCCGATCTTCGGGAACTCCGCGATCACAGTAACGTCGACGTTTGAGACCGTGTAACCAAGCGCGCGAACGGATGCTACGGCACCGCGCAGCATCTCGATAGAGTCTCGCCCCTTGTTGATCTGCTCGCTGTCGGGATACATCGAGCCGATGTCGCCAGCGGCAGCGGCGCCGAGCACAGCGTCGGTCACAGCGTGTGCAATCGCGTCAGCGTCCGAATGGCCCAGCAGCGAGACGTCGGCCGGGATCCGAACACCCCCAAGCACGAGCGACCCGCCTGTGATGAAGCGGTGAGAATCGTAACCGATGCCCACGCGTGTCGTCACGCAGCCGTCGTCAGGATCGAATAATCCTGTCTTCTGCGCGCAGCCAGATAACCGGCATCGCGAATCAGCCGCTCCATCTCTGCAGTGCTGGTGCGATGCGTGGTGTTCGCGGCGGAGACGACATTCTCCTCGATCATGAGAGATCCGAAGTCGTTGCAGCCGAAGCGCAGGGCGAGCTGACCGATCTTCATGCCCATCGTCACCCAGCTCGATTGGAGATTCGGAACATTGTCGAGTACGATACGCGCGATGGCGACGGTGCGCAGGTATTCGGTCGCGTCCGTCTTGGGCTGGTGCGACATCCGCGGTGTGTTCTCCGGTTGCAGCGGCCAGCAGATGAAAGCGGTGAAGCCGCCCGTGCGCGCCTGAACCTCACGCACGCGCTCGAGATGCTCGATCCGCTCCTCGAGCGTCTCGCCGATTCCGTACATCATCGTCACGGAAGTCTTCATCGCCTCTCCGTGCGCGATCTCCATGATCTCCAACCACCGATCGGCGCCCGCCTTCTTCTTCGCAACGAGGTCGCGCACGCGCTGCACGAGGATCTCGCCGCCGCCGCCAGGGATCGAATCGAGTCCGGCCGACTGCAGCTCGCGAATCACGTCGCGGGCATCCATGCGGAAGACGGTCGAGAAGAAATCGATCTCACTCGGGCTGAAGCCGTGGATGTGGATCGGGTGGTTGCGCTTGATGTAGCGCATCAGTTCAAGATACCACTCGAACGGGATGTACGGATTGTGGCCGCCCTGAATCAGAATCTGTACCGCACCCAGCTCCTTGGCCTCGTCGATCTTGGCACCAATCTGCTCGAACGATAGAGTGTAGCCCTCATTATCCTTTGGACGGCGATAGAATGCACAGAAGCCGCAGTCGGCGACGCAGACGTTGGTGTAGTTGATGTTCCTGTCGACGATGTACGTCACGACGTTGTCCGGATGCAGTTTCTCGCGCACCCGATTCGCTTCTGCGCCCAGCTCCAGAAGCGACGCGTTCCGGTAGAAATCGACTATATCCCGCATCGCTCAGGCCGCGGTCAGAAAGGAGAGTGTGCCATTGGGAACACTTCCGCGCTTCACGAGGCGGCGGAAGAACTCGGTGAGGCCGGCGAGATGCGGGTACGACAGTCCATAATCGAGCCCTGCGAGATACTCGTCGCACTTCTCGACGGACACGCCGGTGGCTTCGTGCGCCTGGCTCGCGAGTACCGCGCGATGTGCGACGCCCCAGTTCCGCGACTGAATGAGTCCGGCGTGAACGGCGAGAGCGCGCGCGACGTCCACGTCGCGCCGGGCGACCCACACCGCGAACACAAACGGCAGGTCGGTCCAGCTCTTCCACACCTCGCCAAGATCGTACACGTACGGATAACGTCCACTCGCGCCGAGCACGAGCGCGGCATCACCGATCACCAGCCGCGCGGTGTGCTCGTCGTCCGTTGCGATGTCGCGGATCTCTGCGTCGCCTGGTACGAAGGTGGGATGCGAATGCCACACGTTGTCGAAGAGCAGCTCGAGGAGGGCGACGCTCGTCATCGAGCTCCGCGACACGACGACGCTGCGACGCCCGAGCTCGGGAGCCGGCACGCGCGAGAAGAGCATCACGCTTCGCACCGGACCATCGCACGATATCGCGAGATCCGGAAGAAGCAGGTATCGCTCCGACTCGCGGGCGTACTCGACCGCGGAGACGACGCTTATGTCCAGCTCGCCGCACGCCATCATGCGGTTGAGCACCGTGGGGATCCCGTCGACGAGGTCCGCGTCAAACGCAACCACAGCGCGATCGATCGCGCCGTAGACGGGATAGCAGTTGATGTACGGAATACGTCCGACCTTCATTCGATCACGCAACGCGTTGTGCCGGCTCGTCGTCGAACGTCCGCAGCACGTTGTACAACGAGTCGCGCTCGACAGGCACGCGTCGCGCGCCGCGAATGAGCCGGATGAGCTCTTCGAGAGACATTCCCTGCGCGGTGTGTGCGCCGGCCTCGTGGTAGATCTTCTCCTTCACCACTGTGCCCTCGAGATCGTTGACCCCGAACGACAGCGACGCCTGCGACAGCATCGGCGTGACCATGATCCAGTGGCTCTTGATGTGATCGAAGTTGTCGAGGAAGAGTCGACCGACGGCGAGATTGCGGAGGTCGTCGAACCCGGTCGTTGCGGTTCCCTGTCGTCCGAGCTCGATGCCGAGCTCATTGTTGTCGGGATGGTAGGCGAGTGGGACGTACGCGAGAAAGCCGCCTGTCTCGTCCTGAAGATCACGCAACATCATGAGATGATCCACGCGGTCCTGCATCGACTCGACGTGACCATACAGCATCGTGCAGTTGCTGCGGATGCCCAGACGATGCGCTACGCGGTGTACTTCGATCCAGTCTTCGGCAGCGAGCTTCTTTTCCGCAATGTTCGCGCGGACCGCCTTCCCGAACACCTCGGCGCCGCCGCCAGGCAGAGTGTCGAGACCAGCCTCGCGCAGCGTCGTCAGCACCGCTTCTATCGACATCTTGTCGATGCGCGCAATGTGGGCGATCTCGACCGCGGTAAGCGCCTTTATGTGGATGTTCGGATGCCGCTTCTTGAGACCGCGGAACATGTCGGCGTAATACTGGATCCCGGCCTTCATGTCGAGGCCGCCAACGATGTGAAACTCGCGGGTCAGGCCTCCAGTCGAATCGGACTCCTCGAACACTTGTTCGAGGGAGTAATGGTAGGCGCCGTCTTCCTTGGGCAGGCGCGCGAAGGAGCAGAACACGCACGTCGTGCGGAGGTAGCAGACGTTGGTCGGATTGATGTGCTGGTTGGAGGCGAAGGTTACGCGATCGCCATTCTTGGCGCGATTCACCTGATCGGCGAGCGAGCCCAATCCTACTATGTCCGGGCTCTCGAAGAGTGTGAGCCCGTCCGCCGCGTCGAGGCGCCGTCCGGCCGCGATCTTTTCCCCTGCGGCGCGCAGCGCGGGATCGGTGACGAGCGACAGGTCAAGCGTCAGTCCCGCGGCCATGGGCTGCTATTCCTTGAAGCGTCGCACTGCGAGGCATGCGTTGTGGCCGCCGAATCCGAAGCTGTTGCTCAGTGCGGCATCCACCTCACGCGATACCGCGACGTTCGGCGTGAAATTGAGATCGAGATCGGGATCGGGGTGCTCGTAGTTGATAGTCGGCGGTATCACGCCCTCGCCTACCACGAGCGTGCAGATCACGAACTCGACGGCGCCAGCGGCGCCGAGCATGTGACCGGTCGCCGACTTGGTCGAGCTTACGTTGATGCTCTTGGCGTGCTCGCCGAAAACCGCCTTGATTGCGCGTGTCTCGTTGAGGTCGTTCGCTGGGGTCGAGGTGCCGTGCGCGTTGATGTACTGCACGTCGCCGGGACCGAGATTGGCATCCCGCATTGCGCGCTTCATTGCCCGCTGAGCGCCTTCGCCGTCCGGTGCGGGCGCCGTGAGATGATATGCATCTCCTGTGGCGCCATAGCCGACGATCTCGCCGTAGATCGTCGCTCCACGCGCACGAGCATGGTCGAGCTCCTCGAGGATGACGATGCCCGCGCCCTCGCCCATCACGAAGCCATCGCGAGTAGCGTCGAACGGACGCGAGGCGGTGGAAGGCGAATCATTCCGCTCCGAGAGTGCCTTCATGTTCGCGAAACCGCCGATCGCCATCGGCGTGACGGTCGCCTCTGCACCGCCGGTGATCATCACATCGGCGTCGCCGTACTGGATTGTGCGAAATGCATCGCCAATGGCGTGGGCCGACGTCGCGCAGGCCGAAACCGTCGCGTAGTTGGGGCCCTTCGCGTTGAACTGCATCGACACGATTCCTGCCGCGATGTCGGCGATGAACATCGGTATGAAGAAGGGGCTGATCTTACTCGGCCCCAGCTCCCGGTAGACGTCGTGTTGTTCTTCGAAGCTTTTCAGGCCGCCGATGCCGGAGCCTATGATTACGCCGATTCGGTCGGGATCTATTCCAGCGGCTGCCGGATCGGAAAGGCCAGCGTCTGCCATCGCCATCTTCGCTGCGGCAACGGCATACTGCGTGTACACATCGGAGCGCTTTACCTCCTTGCGCTCCATGAACTCGCCCGGGTTGAAGTTCTTCACCTCCGCGGCGAACCGCGTGGGGAACTTGCTCGCGTCGAATTTCGTAATTGGCGCAACGCCGGACGTGCCGGCCTTGAGTGCTTCCCAAGTCGCCGCCACGGAATTTCCGACGGGCGTAACAACGCCCATGCCGGTGACGACGACCCTACGCCCCATTACGCAGCGACCTTTCCGTTCAGATAAGCGAGCGCATCACCGACCGTGCGCAGCTTCTCGGCGTCTTCGTCGGGAATCTCGATGTTGAATTCCTTCTCGAATTCCATGACGAGCTCCACGATGTCGAGGCTGTCCGCGCCGAGATCGTCGATGAACGAAGCGCCATCAGTGAGCTTTTCGCGTTCCACGCCGAGCTCGTTGGCGATGATGTCTTTTACCTTCTCCGAATTGTCGGCCATGCGGATCCTCGTACAGTTTGGGGGTAACGTTACAATTTAACCGTGGCCCCATGGGCCAGGTAGGCGAAAGGATCAGGTCATGCCGCCGTCGACCACCAGGACCTGACCGGTGATGTAGGAGGCCAGATCGGAGGCGAGGAACGCCACCGCTCGCGCAACATCCATGGGTTCCCCTAGACGTGCGAGCGGAATCTGGTCGGCCATCGCCGACCGTGCCTCGAGGGTCATCGCAGCCGTCATGTCGGTAGCGATGAGTCCGGGTGCAACCGCGTTAGTCAGAATGTTGCGCGACCCCAGCTCCTGGGCGACGGACTTGGTGAGGCCGATCAGTCCGGCCTTGCTGGCGGAGTAATTCGCCTGTCCCTTGTTGCCGTTTATGCCGACCACGCTGGTGATGTTGATCACGCGGCCCCATCTGCGCTTCATCATCCCACGCGTTGCGGCTCGGATGGCGACGAACGCACCTCGCAGATTGGCGTCGATGACTGCGTCCCAGTCATCGTCCTTGATGCGCATCAGAAGATTGTCACGCGTGAGACCGGCGTTATTCACCAGAATATCGATCCCGCCGAAGGCGGCTTCGACGTCCGCAACGAGCTTGACGACGGACGCGACGTCGCCGACATCTGCGGCGAAGCCAAGGGCGCCGCGCCCGATCTCCGCGGCCACGGCCTGACTGCGCTCCAGGTCGCGGCCCGTGACCGCCACTCGCGCGCCACATTCCGCCAGCGTTTCGGCGATGGCGCGGCCGATACCGCGCGTGCTTCCGGTGACGAGCGCGTGGCGCCCGGTGAGGTCGATCTGGATGCTCATCCCAGCGCTCCGGCGAGCTTGTCTACGTCGGCCGGCGTGCCGACGGCTATGGTGCGGGCGCCGGGCACGAGGCGCGACACGAGCCCGCTCAACACGTTCCCGGGCCCGAGCTCGACGTAGAGCGAATCCGGATATGCCTCTGCCATCGCGCGCACTTCTTCGGACCAGCGGACGGGCGAAGTCAGTTGTCTTAGCAGAAGTTCGCGCGCATTTGCACCGCCGGTGCATGGCGCAGCCGTGACGTTGGAGTAAACGGGAAATTCCGGGTCGTCGAATGTCGTCGCGCGCACGGCACCACTGAAAGCGATTTCCGCCGGTTTCATGAGTGGTGAATGAAAGGCGCCGCTCACCGAAAGCCGCACTGCGCGTTTTGCGCCTGCTGCCTTCGCGAGTTCCATCGCACGCTCGACTCCGGCGATCTCGCCGGAAACAACTACCTGCTCGTCCGTATTGTAATTCGCCGGAACTACCAGCCCCGCTTCGCGCGATGCCTGTTCGCAGATCGAGTCGATAGTTGCGGAGAGACCGCCGAGTATCGCCGCCATAGTGCCTGGCCGCTCCGAGCCTATGTCGTACATGATCTCACCGCGCCTGCGCACCAGCTTCGCGCCTGCGTCGAGCTCGAGCGAACCAGCGGCGTGGTGAGCGGTCACTTCTCCAAGCGAGTGACCGGCCGCCGCGACTACACGATTCATCAGAATGTCGCGCACAGACGCCCATGCCGCCGCGCCGTGTGCATAGAGCGCAGGCTGCGCGTTCTTGGTGAGGGTGAGCTCGTCAGTCGGGCCATCGAAACAAAGCGTGCTGAGCGAAAAACCCAGCGCCTCGTCGATCTGTAGAAACGCATCTCTCGCCGCGGGAAACGCCGCGGCGAGATCCTTGCCCATGCCTTGCTTCTGAGATCCCTGACCGGGGAAAAGCAGAATGACGTTCATGATTGCGTGCGAGTTCCGACTGGACTAGAGGCGAACGATTGCTGACGCCCAGGTGAATCCGGCGCCGAATGCGACCATCATCACCGTTGAGCCTGGTCCAACGAGCTTCTTCTCGACCACTTCGTCGAGCGCGATCGGGAATCGACGCAGATGATGTGTTGCCGAACCGATCGACGTTGACGTACACCTTTTCCATCGGGATGCTCGCATGCTTCGCGGTCGCCTCGATGATGCGCGTGTTCGCCTGATGCGGAATGAGGAGATCGACGTCGGCGCCGCGCAGCTTCGCGGAGTCGAGCGCGCGGTCGGCTGCTTCGCTCATCTCACGCACGGCGTGCTTGAACACTTCGCGTCCCGCCATCTTGACCAGATGTGTGCGGTTCTCGAGAATCTCGGCCGTCATCGGATGTGCTGCGCCGCCATCGGGACGGTACAGCAGGTTCGCGAGATTTCCGTCGCTGCGAAGGTACGTCGAGAGAATTCCCGCGCGCTCACCACTTCGGTTGCGCTGGAGCACCACCGCGCCCGAGCCATCACCGAACAGAACGCAGGTGGAGCGATCCTTCCAATCGATGATTGCGCTCATCTTTTCAGCGCCGACGACGAGCGCAGTGTCGATTGCGCCTGATGCGATCATCCCTTCGGCGACGGCGAGTCCGTAAAGCCAACCCGAGCACGCAGCGGAGATATCGAAAGCTGCGGCGCGCGTCGCGCCGATCTCCGCCTGCAGGTCGACCGCAGTGGCCGGAAGAAGGCGGTCAGGCGAGGCCGTACTCAGGATTATCGCGTCGATTTCCCCGGCTGTTACGCCGGCACGCTCCATCGCCTTGCGAGCAGCGCCCGCGGCCATCCAGCAGGTGGTCTCGGTTTCCGAGGCGATGCGTCGCTCGCGGATTCCCGTGCGCTCGATGATCCATTCGTCGGACGTCTCGATGCCGATCGATGCGAAGTCGTTGTTGGTGAAAACCCTTGCCGGGAGACCGCGGCCTGTTCCGATAATGCGCGCGATTGTCGGGATCATGCGACGGCCACAGTGTGCTTCTGCTCCGACGCGGCGAGGCGTTGTCCCATGAGGTCGTTCATCTTGCTCTCCACTGCACGCACGCCAACCTTGATGGCGTTCTTGATGGCGCGCGGTGATGATTTGCCGTGTGAGATGATGCTCATGCCGCGTACGCCCAGCAGCGGTGCGCCGCCGTGCTCCGAGTAGTCGAGCTGATCGAGCGCGCGAGCGCGTGTCGCAGGGTCGATGCCTGCGGACTTCTTGATGAGGCCGACTATCATCGGCGTGACGGCCTCGTAGAATTTCAGCATGACGTTGCCGACGAAGCCATCGCACACGACGACATCGAGCGGTCCGGCGTCGGTTCCGCCGGCCGGCATGTCGCGGCCTTCGACGTTGCCGCTGAAATTGAAGCCGCCGCGGCAAAGAGCGCGTTGGCTTCCTTCACCGGCAGCATTTCCCTTCTCGGCTCCTCGCCGATGCTGAGCAGGCCGATAGCCGGATTGTGCCGTCCGAGTATGCATTCGGCGTAGACACCGCCGAGCCAGGCGAACTGCAGAAGCTCGCGTGCGGAGCAATCGACATTGGCGCCGGAGTCGAGGACGACGACGGCGCGCTGCGCGGTTGGGAACAGTGTCGCAATCGCGGGCCGTGTGAAGGCCGGGGAGAAGCTTGAGCAGGAGCGTCGAGGCGGCCATCTGCGCGCCCGTGCTTCCGGCTGATACGAAGCGCGTCGGACTCGCCCTTTACTTGAAGCGAGAGTCCTATCGTCATGGAGTTACGCGGTTTAGCCGTAAGCGCGGCAACCGGCTTCTCGGACATGTCGATCACATCCGGCGCGTCGATGATGGAGATTCTGTCGCGATGGCCGCGAGGGCTGCGTGCTCGCCTTTGAGCATCGAGTCGAGGGTGCTCTCGATGGGTCGGCTCGGCCAACGAGCTGAATGGTGTGCGACGGCTCGAGCTCGCCGAGGGCGAGAAGCGCACCCTCGACAGGTGCTGCGGGGGCGAAATCGCCCCCCATCGCGTCTAACGCGATGCGGGCCAACTAGGCGCCCTTAGCGGCTACTCTCTGTTTGCCGCCGTAGTAGCCACATTCCTCACACACATGGTGCGGACGTTTGATGGCCTGGCACTGCGGGCACTTCTGGAGTGCAATGGCGGGTGCGCCCTTCGCGGTGTTGCGGAGGCGCTTGCGCTGCTTCGATATACGGCGTTTTGGGACGGCCATGGGACGGCTTCTAGGTCAGGTTTTCAGGCTGTGGAAATCATCGCGCGCATGGCGCAGCGAGTCCCATCGGGCATCGGTAGTAACGGGCTCGCAGCTCGCAGGCTCCGTCGTTAAGGTCGGCGCCGCATTTGAGACAGAGTCCCTTGCAGTCCTCCCTGCATTCCACGAAGGCTGGCACCGCTAGGAGCCATTGTTCGCGCACAGCTGGCTTCAGTCGATCTGGTTCGAACCCGGATCGTAAGTGAACACGTCCGGGTCGTCTTCTGTCGTGGGATCACCGGAAGGTGCGAAGAGAAAATGTGCTTCCTCGCTGACTTCCCGGTTCACCTCTACAAGGCACTTCCGGCACTCCAGAGTTACCATGCCGGAGAACCGGCCGCTGAAGTAGAAGCGGCCGTTGCCGGCTGTCGAGAACCGCCCCTCGACGTGGACCGCGTCCAGGGGACGCGTATCAGCCGCACTCCATATGGGATCGTCGGCCGCGAGGTCGTCGTCGACCTGAGCGGCCCCGGACTCCAGCGTGCGGATGTCAAAGGACAGCATAGCCACTCAAGATAGCCGGATTTTGGTCATACAGCAACGGCACTTGACCATCGTTCCCCTCCTGAGCCTAGGGCGTTTCCCGACTAACTCCGCGCGGCGACCTTGAGCACGTACCTCGCGAATCGGGGATGAGCGTCGGAGCCTCCGGTTGGGAAAAGCAGAGGTAGGCGCCAGGGGTGAAGTGCGCGGTGATAAAGGACGGCTGGTTCGACTGGAGGGAGCTCACCCCTCCTAAAGCATCTGCCGCGGGCGCGACGGTCGCCCTGTTGTCGTACCAGTTGATTGCATCGGCAACTGTGCGCCCGGCCGGAGCCGCAAAATAGTGAAAGTCCTGCCAGTGGGGATCGTCGGTGACAATGCGAAGAGTGCGATTGCCGGGCCCGACATTACCGGTCAGCGATACGCGCCTGTCCCTGAGGCTAAAGAACTGCATCGGCGTGCGGGGTGACGCCGGTGTCGCTGTACGCGACGACGTCGAAAGATCCGGCCATGCCTTTCACGACGTGATATGTGCCGTCAGGGGACTTCACGAAACAGCTGACGACATACTCACCAGGCGGAAATACGCGGTGACTGTACCAGTGTCGCGCGGACTCACGACATCCACACCGGGCGAGCTCTTCGCGTTCGCAGGTATGTGAAGGTGTATGACCGAATCGATAAAAGTGGCGGCGGTATAACCCGACGGGCACCGGAACAACGCCGAGCATGTGTTGTTCGTTGCCCGTGTTCACAAGTCGCAGAGTCAGCCAACCCCGGGTGCGTGAAGCGGAAGGTCTGGTGTACGCGTAGTCGTTTGCGCCGATCGTGTAATCACGAACACCGGTTGAGATCGGCGGAGCGGATCCTTGCGGCGGTGTTGTTCTGTGTCGCGGATGGACGCTTGGGCGCCGAGCAGCCAGCACAGATGACAGGTATTGCCGGCGCAACAGTGCCAGGTATCTCGGCTGCGGCATCAGTTCCCCTGGATGTGATCGAGCAAAACATGAGTGCGACGAGTTGCTCGCGCAATGGGTGCGGGAGCCAGATGCAACAGCTCTGCTGACACAATGCCTGCGGCGGTGGTTTGTACACGACGCAAACAAAGTGGCCTGACTCCGCAAACACGAAGTCAGGCCAGGCTCGATCATGAGCTCCTGCGACTCAGCGCGCGCGAATTATTTCGCTCTCTGAAAAGAAGAACCGCGCCTCGCGCGCCGCGTTCTCATCCGAATCCGAAGCATGGATCGCGTTCCGCTCCTTGGATTCTGCGAATAGCTTGCGAACCGTTCCAGCATCAGCTTCTGCGGGATCGGTCGCGCCGATCGCTACGCGTAACGCTGCAACCGCGTCCGTCTTTCCAGGACCATCGGCATGCATGGCCCTGAAGTCATGAAGCTGCAGAGCGACGCCGTAGAATGGGCGCTCGCGATGCACGGCGTAGAATTCCTCCGCTTCAGCATCGCTGAGATGCATGACGCGCGCTGCACGAATCTTGAAGCCCTGCTGCTCCAGATGCGCTATGATCTTGCCAGCCTTTCCCGCGTTGAACGCGTCCGGCTTGATGATTGTCAGTGTGTAGTTGCCGGCCATTTACTTCATCCGCTCCTTAAGTAGTCCAACAACGTCGATCGGGCGCTTGGCGACGCCAAGTCCGTTTTCCGCGAATGCTTCCATCTTCTCCGCGGCAGTTCCGGCGGAGCCGGAGATGATCGCGCCGGCATGTCCCATGCGACGGCCCGGCGGCGCTGTCTGGCCCGCAATGAAGCCGACCACTGGCTTGGTCATCTTCTCCTTGACGAACTTCGCTGCTTCCTGCTCGTCGGTGCCGCCGATCTCGCCGATCATGACGACGGCCGTCGTGTCGGGATCGCGCTCGAATGCCGCCAGGCAGTCGATGAAGTTGGTTCCGTTGATCGGGTCGCCGCCGATGCCGACGCACGTCGTCTGGCCCATTCCGGCGCGCGTCATCTGGTACACGAGCTCGTACGTTAGCGTGCCGGAGCGGCTCACCAATCCAATCGGGCCGGGCGTGCAGATGCGTCCTGGAATGATTCCGACCTTCGACTTGCCTGGCGAGATGAGTCCCGGACAGTTGGGCCCGAGCAGGCGAACGCCCTTCTCCTTCATGAATGGATACACGAAGGTCATGTCGAGCACCGGAACGCCTTCGGTGATGCAGACTACGAGCTCGATGCCTGCGTCGGCGGCTTCCATCATCGCGTCGGCCGCGCCCACAGGCGGGACGTAGATGACGCTCGTGTTCGCGCCGGTCTCACGCACGGCCTCGTACACCGTGTTGAAGATCGGTACGCTGTTCTCGAACTTCTGACCGCCCTTGCCCGGAGTGACACCCGGCGACGACGTGCGTGCCGTACTCGATCATCTGCTTGCTGTGAAACGATCCGTCGCGGCCGGTGATTCCCTGCACCAGCAGAGCTTCGTGTTGTTGTCGATGAAGATGCTCATGCGGCCTTCCCCGTCGCGAGCGCGACCGCCTTCTTCACCGCTTCGTCCATGTCGGTCATCGCACTGAATCCATTCTCGGTCAGAATCTTCACTGCTATCTCTTCGTTGGTGCCGGTGAGGCGAATGACGATCGGCACCTTGAGCGGATTCGCCTTGGTAGCCGTGACGATGCCGTTCGCTACGTCATCGGTGCGCGTGATACCGCCAAAGATGTTGAACAGAATCGCCTTCACGTTTGGATCACTCGTGATGATGCGCAGCGCGTTGACGACCTTCTCGGGATTGCTGGAGCCTCCGATGTCGAGAAAGTTCGCGGGATCGCCGCCGTAGTACTTGACGAGATCCATCGTCGCCATCGCGAGACCGGCGCCATTCACCACGCAGCCGACGTTGCCGTCCAGCTTTATGAAGGTCAGGTTCGCTTCGCGTGCTGCAACTTCGCTCGGCGCTTCGGACGAGTCGTCGCGCAGCGCCGCTATGCTTGGACGGCGGTCGAGCTCGTTATCGTCGATCACCATCTTCGCATCGAGTGCCAGCACCTCGCCGGCCGGTGTCGTTACGAGCGGATTTATCTCGGCGAGCGACGCTCCGCTGTCCATGAAGGCGTGATACAGCTCCTGCATGATCTTCGCCGCGGCACGGACCTGCTTGATGTCAGTGTAGAGGAAAAATCCCAGCTCCATCGCCTGATATCCGCGCAGCCCGTAACGCGAATCGATGGGCAGTCGCATGATCTTTTCCGGCGTTGTCGCGGCCACTTCCTCGATGTCGATGCCGCCGGCCGGGCTTACCATGAAGACAGGCTTCTTGGAAACGCGGTCGAGGATGATGCCCGCATACGCCTCGCTCGCAATGTCAGCGGCTGGTGTAACGAGCACCTTCTCGACCGTGATGCCCTTGATCGACATGCCGAGTATGCGCGAGGCGACATCTTTCGCCTCTGCGGGAGTCTTGGCGAGCTTGACGCCGCCCGCCTTGCCGCGGCCGCCAGCATGGACCTGCGCCTTGACTACGACCGTGCCACCGAAGCCGCGCGCAATCTCTTCGGCTTCGTCGGCGGTGGTGGCTACATCGCCCGGCGGGATCGGAACCCCGTGCGAGCGAAAAATTTCTTTCGCCTGGTATTCGTGGATATTCAAGTTGGCTCCGGTAAATAACGCATCTATGCCGGCACGATCTCCGTGCCCGCGTTTCCCGCAACGGCGTCGCTGCCGCGCGAAAGCTCTGTAATAATGGCACGGCCGCCGGTTTGGCGCACGTACTTCGCTGCGGCGCGCACCTTGGGCGCCATGCTTCCTTCTCCGAATGTTCCTGCCGCGTCCATGGCCGCTGCGTCCGCGGCTGTCAGCCGCCGCAGCGGCCGCCTGGTCGGAAGGGCCCAATCGGCGTAGACGGCGTCGACGTCAGTCAGGATCATGAACAAGTCAGCGCCGATTCCGGAGGCGAGTGCCGCCGCCGCAAGGTCCTTGTCGACCACGCAATCAAGACCCTCGAGCGATCCATTTTGATCGCGGTAGACCGGAATGCCGCCCCCGCCGCACGCGACGACGATGACGCCCTGATCGAGCAATGATTGGATCACCGGCTGCTCGTGAATCTCGAGCGGAGTGGGACTCCCGACGACTCGCCGCATGCGTCCATTCCCGTCCCTCGTGACGGCGACGCCACGCGCCTCGAGCTCGCTCGCGCGTTCAGCTGAAAGCTCGTGGCCAACGAATTTCGATGGATGCGCAAGCGCGGTATCGTTCTGTGACACGATGACCTGCGTGAGAATCGTGACGACGCGTGTTTCATTTCCCGCGGTGCGCAGCGCGTTCTCCAGCGACTGCTGGATCATGTAGCCGATCCAGCCCGCTGTAGACGCCACGAGCACGCCAAGCGGCAACGGCTCGACTGTCGAGCGAGCCTCCTCGTTGCGCACGATCTCGTCGCCAACCTGCGGACCATTGCCGTGCACGATGCAGACGCTCCATCCGCCCTCGACGAGCGCGACGATCGCGTGAAGACTGTCCCGGGTATGACGGAACTGATCGAATATTGTCGATCGCTCGCCCGCCGGCGAAAGCGCATTTCCGCCAAGCGCAATCACGGCCGTCCCGCGGCGTCGCTCTGTCAACGTCGTCCTCGTATCACAATGCCGAGCGAGTCGAACTCCGATCCGAAGGCCCGCAGGTTACCCGAGTCGAGCGACGCGCGCATGCGGTCGTATATCCGGCCGACGCTCTGCCGGAATTGCTCGTCTTGAGGAGTAGAGCCGTTCGGCACAACGGCCGCGACCGGCGGTGGCGACAGCATGTCAGCTGGAACGCGCGGTGCGATGTACCTGCCCGGATGACTCGTGAACCACGCGCGTGCGACAGGGTCGAGTACGGAATCGGGAACGATGACCGTCGCGGCAGTGCCGCCGCTAACGTAACCCGTGGCGGCGTGGTGCCGGTAAGTGACTCGCTCGCCATAAATCTGCCGCGGCGCGCTCAGCGGATACGTCTCGCTGACAGTGTAAAGATCGACGATCCATAATATCCCGCGGGCCGTGGGAATCGCGCCAATGGTTCCCGATAGCGCGAATATCGGCGCCAATGCGCCGACTCTGCTTCGTACGTCGCGCTCCCGAACGAACGCCGCGTTTGCGGGAAGGTCGCTGGACATCAGGCGTGGATTCTGCTCGGCCCATGCGTGCATCAGACGAGCGACTCCGTTACCGAGGCGCGGTGCGGCGACCACGTGTTGAGCGTCGGATGCAACGACGGCACCCATCGCGTTCGGAAACACGAGGTCGGCGAGAGCGCCGCGTACCTGTAGCTGGCCGGCGTTGGCCAGCAACGCGGAGTCAGCCAGGTAGCGCAGGGAGAGCGGAACTGGTTCTCGCGGGAAGGCCCGCGCCTCGAAATCCGATCGCGTTTCGGTGTACGGCTCCTCGCTCGAAGCATTTGCGGGCGCACTCGCATTCCGCGCGGATATCCACGGGCCGACGACTTGAACTGCTATCGTTCCGAGAATGATCACGCTTACACTTACCAGGGCGGTGATCGTCTGTCCCATCCATCCGGCGACGAGGAGCACGACGGCAGCACCGATCGCAACGAGCGATAGAACGAGCTCCGAAGGTATCAGCCATACATGGTCTGTACGAGTGAGCATTCCATCGACGCCGCTCCCATGGATCAGCTCCCGAAAGGCGTCGAGGCGGAAACCCCATGCCGCGAAGAGGAGCAGGATCGCGCCGAGCACGCTGATGTGTCGTCGAGCGTAAGGGGTAACATGCACCCCACGGCTGTCCCAACTGAGGCTCGGTGTAAGCGCATACAGCGCAACAACAAGAACTGCGGTGATCGCAAACAGCGTAAAGGCCCACTGATACGCGCCGATCTCCAGTGGCAGCCCGGTAACGAAGTGACTCAGATCCAGCATGAAGTACGGATCTGACTCGGCGAACGTCACGTCGGAGCGCCACAACGCAACTGTCGTCCATGACGGCGTGGCGGCAAGACTCACAGCTGCGACGCCGATACTCACCGCGGCGGTCAGCAAGCGCAGCCTCGCCGACGGCACCTCCTCTCCGAACTCGACGTTACCCAGCCGCTTGGGGACGATGAGCGCAACGACCGACCGTCTGACTGCAGAGACGTTGATCCATGCGAAGACGATTCCGACGACGAGCGCGACGCCGACAATCCACGCAGTACTCGAGACGCGTGCCTGCCAGACGGATAGCGCGCCGAGGTTCGCGAACCACTCGCGATCCGAATAGAAGACCGCTGCGGCGCGACCAAACAGAAGGATCGCCGCGGCCACGACAAGCGCGGCCGTGAGCCGCTGGCCGCGGGTCACGTCAGGTCTTCACGCCGCGCTGCGCGAGCCATCCTTCGATCTCCGCACGGATGGTGTCGAGCTGGTCGCGTGTACGTGCCTCGAACCTCAGCACTATGACGGGTTGCGTGTTCGAGGCACGAATCAGCCCCCAACCGTCGGGATACTGTATGCGCACTCCGTCCACGTCGTTGGTGCTGTACTTCGCGCCGAAGTACTTCACCGCTTCACTCACAACGCCGAACTTCCTGTCGTCGGGACAGTCGACGCGAATCTCTGGTGTCGAGACGAAGCGCGGAACGTCAGCAAGCAGTTGGTGCAGCGATTTGTCCGAATCAGCGACGATCTTGAGCAGGCGAGCCGCGCCGTAAAGCGCGTCGTCAAAGCCATACCACCCTTCGTCGAAGTACATGTGGCCGGACATCTCACCGGCAAGCGGGGCGTTCATCTCGTGCATCTTCTCCTCGATGAGCGAGTGGCCCGTCTTCCACATTACGGGCTTCCCGCCGGCCTTCTCGATAGCCTCCGGGAGAGCCTGCGAGCACTTGACATCGAAGATTATCGGTGCGCCTTTGACGCGCATGAGTACGTCACGCGCGTAAAGCAGCAGCAGGTAATCACCCCAGATGATCTCACCATCGTGCTGAACCACGCCGATGCGATCGGCGTCACCGTCGAAGGCGAGTCCGAAATCGTAGCCGCCCTTGTACAGCTCGTTGATGAGGTCCTTGAGGTTCTCTGGAACCGTGGGGTCTGCATGATGGTTCGGGAACGTGCCGTCGCTCTCGCAGAACATGCACGTAACGTCGACGCCGAGTCTGGCAAAGAGTTTCGGTGCTACCAGAGCACCGGCTCCGTTGCCGGCGTCCACCGCGACGCGCAAGGGGCGCGAGATCTTGCCGATACGCTGAACGACGTCGTCGATGTATCGATCGATTACTTCTTCGTCGCGGAGGATCCCCCTGCCTGTAGGGCCGGCTCCGCTCGACGCAAGCTTGTAGATCTCCTGGATGGCGTCGCCGTAAATTGAAGACCTTCCGACGCCGAGCTTGAACCCGTTGTATTCCGGCGGGTTGTGAGATCCCGTGATCTGGACGCCGGCAACGACACCGAGATTGTGTTGCGCCCAATAAGCGACCGGAGTGGGAACCACACCGATGTCGACGACGTCGACGCCGCTCTCCAGGAGTCCGGCGACCAGTTCGGCGTGCAGTGCGTTGCCGCTCGGCCGGTTGTCCCTGCCCACCGCGACCGGTCCGCTGATTCCGCGCGCAGCGAGATATTCGGCGAAGCCATGAGCGACCGCACGCGCCACCTCGGGCGTCAGGTCCTTGCCGGTGATCCCACGGATGTCATACTCGCGAAAAATGTCGCGGGCAAGATTCACCGCCTAAAGACCTGTGTCATCTGCGGCGCCGGCGAATGAAGGTAGGAGCCATCGCGCTGCGTAAGACTCACCAGTGCGTTGGGGAAGACGCCGAGCACGAGAAGTACAACGGTCGAAAGCCCGATGACCCAACGTGTCGCCGACCCGACCCTGCGCGACTCGCCGAACGTCTCGACTTCGCCACGCGGCTTCATGAACATCACCAGCACGACGTACATGTAGTAGCCAGCCGATATCACACTCGTTAGAACGAGCAACACTACGAGACGGGTCTGCGGCTCGGGCGCCTGCAGCGCGGCCTGGATCACGTACCATTTGGCAAAGAAGCCGGCGCCACCAAAGATCGGGAATCCGAGCAGTGACAGCATGCAGACAGCCATCGCTACCGAGAGCCACGGCCGCACGGTCCAGAGACCGGCGTAGTCATCCACGTTGAGGTACGGCTCGCCAGCCTGACCGAGCGCGACGACCACCCCGAATGCGCCGAACGTAGCGAGCGTGTATGCAGTGATGTAGAAAAGGAACGCCGAGCTTCCGAGCGACTGTCCCGCGCTCAGAACGACGAGGATGTAGCCCGCATGCGCGATGCTGGAGTAAGCAAGCAGGCGTTTGATGTCCTTCGACGCGAGCGCGATGAGGTTGCCAGCCACCATCGTAATTGCAGCGAGCCACCATATCGCGACGTGCCACGTCGGGATTTCGCCGCCGAACGCTTCGTAGAACACCCTGAGAAAGGCCGCGAACGCAGCCGCCTTTACCGCAGCCGCCATATAAGCCGTAATTGGCGTAGGAGCGCCTTCATATACATCGGGTGCCCACTGATGGAATGGTGCCAGCGCGACCTTGAACGCAAAGCCGATAAGCATCAGCCCGATTCCGACTAGCAACATCGGCGTCGACATGATCTCGATGCGAAGTCACGCGAGAACCGATGAGGGCGAGGCTGGTCGTGCCTGTTGCGCCATACACCAGCGCGATGCCGTACAGGAGAAAGCCGGTCGAGAACGCGCCGAGCAAGAAGTACTTGATCGCTCCCTCCGCCGACTTCTCGCTGCGGCGGTTCATACCGGTGAGGATGTATACCGCGATCGACATCAGCTCGATGCCGAGGAATACGATGGTGAGATCGCGCGCGGCGGCGAGGATCATCATCCCGGACGTCGCGAAGAGAACGAGAACGTGCGCCTCAGCCGGCAGTATCTCTTCGCGGGCGTTGTAATCCATCATCAGCGCGAGCGTTCCGGCCGTTGCAGCCAACAGGACGAGGTCAACGATCCAGCGGAAGTTGTCCACTGCGATGACGCCGTCTGTGGCGGTCGGATGCCTGACCATGAAGTAGATCACGGCGAGCGCTGAAACCACGCACACGCCTATGCTGGCCGTGCCGACCATTCGCTGGCGCTCCGACGATTCCGGACCCCACGCGGAGATCAGCATCAAAACCATTCCACCCACCATCATCACGATGTCGGGGGTGAGCGCCGCGATCAGCTGCATCGGATGCGAAAGATCGAACGCCACTTGCTATTCTCCGCCCCGAAGGGCTGCTGTCTGCGATGCGCTGCGCATCGCATTTGTCTGGACTGTGCGGACGACCTGCTCTGCCGACGCCTCCATCCTGCGAAGGACCGGTGCCGGATAAACACCGAGCCACACAATGCACACGAGCAACGGCAGGAGCAATCCGATCTCGCGCCAGTTGAGGTCGGGTACGTGCTCGTTTTCCTTCTTGTCGAGCTTGTTGAACAGAATGCGCTGAATCGCCCAGAGGAGATAGCAGGCGGCGAAGATCACGCCGGTCGTGGCGATCGCCGCAAATATGGGATACGTGCGGAATGATCCGAGCAGCACGAGGAATTCGCCGACGAAGCCGTTAAGTCCTGGAAGTCCGATGCTGCTCAGCGAAACGAAGGTAAGAGCGGCTGCGAACATGGGAACCACTCTCGCGAGTCCGCCGTAATCGGCAATCAGGCGTGTGTGCCGCCGCTCGTAGATCATGCCTATTAAAAGGAATAGCGCGCCCGTGGATATGCCGTGGTTGATCATCACGAGCAACGCACCCTGCACGCTCTGCACGGTGAGTGCGAAGATGCCGAGCATCACGAACCCGAGGTGACTCACCGACGAGTACGCGACGAGCTTCTTGAAGTCGGGCTGTACCATCGCTACGAGAGCGCCGTAGATGATCCCGATAACAGCGAGCGTGAGAATGATCGCCCGTACCGTCGGATTCATCGCGGAGCCCGGGAAAAGCGGAAGCGCGAAGCGAAGGAATCCGAACGTCCCCATCTTGAGCATGATTCCAGCGAGGATCACCGATCCGGCTGTCGGCGCTTCGGTATGGGCGTCGGGGAGCCATGTATGAAACGGGAATACCGGCACTTTCACCGCGAACGCAAGGAAGAAGGCACCGAAGAGCCAGAGCGAAGTCTTGGGGGTCAGTGCACCCGAGGCGAGCAGTGCATCGTAGCTGAAGTTCGGCGTTCCCGTCAGCAGGTCGCGATTGTGAATACCGAGATAGATGATCGCCACGAGCATCAGCAGCGAACCGAGCATCGTGTAGATGAAGAACTTGAGACTGGCGTAGATGCGACGCTGCCCACCCCAGATACCGATGATGAAGTACATCGGTATGAGCATTACTTCCCACATCACGTAGAACAGGAACAGATCGCGCGCGAGGAAGACGCCGAGCATGCCGCTCGTCAGAACAAGGAGCAGCGCCAGGTAGGCGTGAACCTTCGTCTTGATCGCCGTCCAGCCGCCCAGTACTGCGAGCGGCATGGTAAGCGTCGTGAGCAGCACGAGCATCAACGAGATGCCATCTACGCCGATGGAGAAGCGCACACCCCACGCCGGAATCCACGCGAAGTCGACGCCGGCCTGCCAGCCCGCTATTCCCGGGACGAAGGACCACCAGAGTCCGCACGAAACGACGAACTCGATGATGAGCGTCCAGAGCGCGATCTGCCGCGCTGGCCCGACGTCGATGTCTGCTTCCTCCACACCGCTCGCGGCTCTCTGAATCCAGAGCAGTACCGCGCCGACGAGCGGAATGATCAGCAGTGCCGGGAGGATCCACGAGTTGTAGTGGATGCCGCTGAGGAAATCTCTCATTCGCTCGTCTTACCTGAAGGTGAAGGCACTGAGAACAACGACCGCGCCGATCACGATGGCCCACGCATACACACCGGTGCTGCCCGTCTGCGCACGCGCTCCAAGCCAGCCGAGCCCGCGCGCAAGAGCGGCGGACCCATTGACGAACAGATTGTCGATGATGCCGACGTCCAGGCCGCGCCAGAGAACGTTCTTGGAGAGCCCATATACCGGACGTACGACGACGTCGTCGTACGCCTCGTCCACGTAGTACTTGTTCGCCAGCACCTTCTCGAATCCGTGCTCGGCGGGCGACTCATCCTTCGGCACGAGAGACGCGGGCTTGAGCATGAAGACAGCGACGGCGATACCGACGATCGCGATCAGGATTGCGAGTCCGACGAGCGCGGCCTCGGTGCTGTGCGACGCCTCCAGCGCGACACCGTTGGTGACGGCTCTGGTCGAGGCGCCAACAACGGGCGCGAGCCAGCGGTCGAGTCCACCGACGGGACCGAGGAATGACATGATCGAAGGAAGGTTCAGCCATCCTCCGAACAGACTGAGCGCGCCGAGAACGACCAGCGGGCCGGTCATAAGCCACGGCGCTTCATGCATGTGTCGCTGCTCGTCGTCCGTTGCTCTGCTTGGCCCGTGGAAGGTGTAAAGCATGAGGCGCGTCATGTAAACGGCCGTCAGAAATGCCGCGGCGAGTCCGATCACATAAACCGCGAGCAGGACCGCGTGTCCCGACATCCCAAGCCACGTGGCACTGGCCAGGACCGAATTATCGGAGTGCTCGAAGACCGATCCCAGTATAGAGTCCTTGGAGAAGAAGCCTGCGAACGGTGGGATGCCGGAAATCGCGAGAGTTGCGATCCACATCATGATCCACGTGACCGGCATCGCCCGCTTCATGCCGCCCATATTGCGCATGTCCTGCGCGTCTGCGTGGCTGCCGCTGTGGTGATACGCCTCGTGCATCGCGTAGATCACCGAGCCGGCGCCGAGGAACAGGAGCGCCTTGAAGAAAGCGTGCGTCGCAAGGTGAAAGATTCCAGCGCCATATGCGCCGACGCCCACACCGACGAACATGTACCCGAGCTGCGATATCGTCGAATAGGCGAGGACCTTCTTGATGTCCCACTGCTTGATCGCGATCGTCGCTGCAAACAGCGCCGTGATTGCGCCTACAACCGCGACGGTTATAGAAGCGATCGGCGACATCGAGAACAGGAACGAGCTCCGAACGATCAGATACACACCCGCCGTGACCATCGTGGCGGCGTGGATGAGGGCGGAGACCGGTGTAGGCCCAGCCATGGCGTCCGGAAGCCACACATATAGTGGTAGCTGCGCGCTCTTGCCCGTGCATCCGAGAAAGAGGAAGAGGCAGATCGTCGTGACGAGCGGTCCGCCAAACGGCATGGCACCGACGCCTGCAGCAACGCCGGTGAAGTCCAGGGTTCCCAGATTCGCGAAGATCATGAACATCGCGATGAGAACACCCACGTCGCCGATTCGATTGACTATGAAGGCCTTCTTGCCAGCGTCCGCGTTGGCCTTGTCCAGATACCAGAAGCCAACCAGCAAGTACGAACAGAGGCCTACACCTTCCCAGCCGACGAACAGGATTGGATAGTTTGCGCCAAGCACAAGCAGCAGCATGAAGAAAACGAACAGGTTAAGGTACGCGAAGAATCGCGCAAACCCCGGATCGTCCTGCATGTACCCGACGCTGAAGATGTGGATGAGAGTGCCGATCCCGGTGATGATGAGGACCATCACCATCGACAGTTGATCCAGCTGGAACGCGAAATCAACGTGCAGATCGCCGACTGGGATCCAGTTCCAGTAGCGCTGAACGAAAGGCGTAGACATGTCGACGCCGCGCATCGCAATGAATATCGCGGCGGCGAGGATGAAGGAGAGCAGCAGCACTCCGGGCCCGACAATGGCCGCAAGACTACGGAATCGCGGCGGCGCCTGCGCGTGAGTGTCGTCGCCATGCGCATGCGGCACCTGTTCCGCACCTACGGTGCCCGTGTCGTGCTCGGCGTGGCCCATGTCTGGATCTCGCGGGCCGATGTGGCTGCTACCGAGAATCGATAGCGCGCCGTTGATGAAGAAACCGAGCAGCGGGAGGACGGGCAGCAGCCACATCCACGCCGCGATTGTTCCCGCAAGCGGGTGACTGCTCGAGAGAGCCATGCTTTGCGCCTGTATCACCCTTTGAGCACGTTGATGTTGCGAAGGTCGACCGTCTGTCTGTGACGGAAGATCGATATTATGATGGCGAGCCCAACCGACGCTTCCGCCGCGGCGACCGTCATCACGAAGAGAACGAACACCTGGCCGCCCGTTCCATAGTACCGCGACAGCGCGACGAATGTGAGGTTCACGGCATTGAGCATGAGCTCGACGCACATGAAGATGATTATTGCGTTACGGCGCGTGAGGACCCCCACGACTCCGATCGCAAACAAAACCGCCGAAAGGGCGAGTGATTCAGCGAGCACGCGTCGACTCCTTGCGGCCGAGCATTACGGCGCCCGCGATCGCGACAAGCAGCAGCACGCTGGTAAGCTCGAAAGCCAGTGAATAGTCCTGGTACAGGGGCTTGGCGACCGCGCCGACTGCCCCGTACTTCGCCATCTGCTCGCCAAGGTATTCGCGCGGAACGACGAACTTCCCTGACGGTATCCCAGTAGCGGAAAGCACGCCGATCTCGGCGATGATAATCAGACCGGCAATTCCGCCAAGGATCTTACCCCATACACCGCGAATGTCGGTGATCTCGGACGCGTCACCGAGATTGAGCAGCATTATGACGAAGACGAAGATGACCATTATCGCCCCTGCATACAGCAATACCTGCATGGCGGCGATGAACTGCGCGTCGAGCATGACATATTCGCGCAGCGAGACAGAACATCGTCACCACGAGCCACATTGCTGCCGCAACCGGGCTCCGTCGAGTAACGAAAGTCACCGCGGATGCTATCGCGATGATGCCGAAGAGCATGAAATGGAACTGATAGAACAGACCGAAATTATCCATGCCTTACTCGCCCCTGGGGTCGGTGGCGTCCCAGAGCGTCGAGACCGGATGGGTCTGCGCCATCAATCGCTCGAGGTCGTAGACGTGCCCCTCGCGGCTGTACTCCGAATTCTCGTAGTGCTGGCCGACGTGGATTGCGTCCTCCGGGCACACTTCCTGGCAGTAGCCGCAGAATATGCACCGGAATTCATCGATCTCGAAGACGAGCGGATATCGATTGCCGTTCTCATCCTCACCTGGCACGAGCTTGATGCAGTTGGACGGACACACGCTCGGGCACAAGCCGCATGCGACGCACCTTGCCTTACCGTCTTCCTTGGTGAGCATCCGGTGCGTTCCGCGCCAGCGCGGCGACAGCTCCCACCGCTGCTCCGGATACTCGATGGTAACCTTTGGCTCGAACATGTGCTTGAGCGTCAGGCCCATGCCCTTGAGTGTCGCCTTGACGTAGCTGGTCTCAGCTGTCGGACGGTTAACCCGCTTGACGGTAATCGCCATTATTTCCTCGCTCCCTCAATGACCGCAGGCTGTACACTGCGCGCGCGCAGCCGCAGAATGCGCGCCTGCTGTGCGCGGCCGTACGCCGGACTAATGATTCGCCCCTCATCCACCATCACGAAGAGCACCAACAGCACGCAGATATTCTCCATCAGAAGAACAAAACTCTGTCCCGGCCCGGCGTTGATACCAACGAGCTCGAGGACTACCAGCGTTATGGCGAGCAGCGCGATATAGCCCAGTGATAGCGGGAGCATTACACGCCAGCCGAGCGACATCAGCTGATCGTAACGGAATCGTGGAAGGGTCCAGCGAATCCAGATGAAGACGAACAGGAAGAAGCCGGTCTTGGTGAGAAAGCAGCCGAGTGTGAGAATCGTCTTGAGAACGGTGTACGGGGCGGCGTTGTCCCAGCCGGTGAAGGGTATGTCCCAGCCGCCGAGAAACAGCGTCGCCATCAGTGCGCTCGCCGTCACCATATTCGCGTACTCTGCGATGAAGAACAGCGAGAACTTCATGGCGCTGTACTCTGTATGGTATCCCGCGATCAATTCAGATTCGGCTTCCGGCAGATCGAACGGCACTCGATTGGTTTCGGCCAGCGATGCGACGATGAACACCAGGAACGCCGTCGTGAGATTGAACACGTTCCACATGCTGTGCGCCTGTTGCCGGATGATCGCGCTCATCGACACATTGCCAGCGAGCAGGATGACGGGAATGGTCGACATCCCCAGCGCCACCTCATACGAGATCATCTGGGCGCTCGATCGCAGGCCGCCGAGAAACGAGTACTTGTTGTTGGAGGCCCAGCCCGCGAGCACCACGCCATATACGCCGAGCGACGCGATGGCGAGGATGAAAAGGAACCCGACGGGAAGGTCTGCAACGACGAGATCGACTCTTCCCCACCGAGTGGGCAACGGCGAGCCGAACGGGATCACGCACCAGACGATCAATGCAGGCACGAACGAGAGCGCGGGCGCCATGCTGAAGAGCGGCTGCGAGGCGTTGCCAGGCTCCGTCTCTTCCTTCATGAAGTTCTTCACGCCGTCAGCTGCGGGTTGCAGCCAACCGCCGCGTCCACCCACTCGATTGGGACCGTGTCTCCCCTGAATCCACGCGGAGATCTTTCGCTCTGCGAGGGTGAGCAATGCCGCCGCCACCATGTACACGGTGAAGATGATGATCAGCTTGATGATAGAGAAGACGATGTAGGTCGTGTAACCAGTGATCGGCGCTTGCGGATCTACCACCTGCAGCAGCGGATGGATTGCGATCATCGCGAAGCTCCGGACACTACGAGTCCGCGCATTCCGAGCGCGTCGTAATTCATTCCAGCGAACGCCGACACGTCGGTCGCAAGCTGGGAGAACACTTCGCTCGCCAGATAGTAAGCGTCACCCTTGCCGAGCGCCGCTAGAAGGTCGCCGACCACCCACCAGCTTGGACGCGCCATACCTGGCGCGGCCTTGGCCTGAGTGAAGCGCTGCACCCGTCCGCGCAGATTGGTAAACGTCCCGTCTTCCTCGGCGAAGTTCGCGGTTGGCAGAACGACCATCGCGGTGCGCAGATTCTCCGGCAATGTGGTGCCGATGACAATGATTGCGCTCGCGAGTGCCAGCTGAGTTGTCGTTACGCTCGACGCGTCCGCATCGGCTACGACCAGCACGTCGCCAGCAGTGAGGCCATCGAGCAACGATGCCGATCGCTCGAAACCAAGCAGCGACGCACCAGTTCCATTCGCCGCGCGGTCGGCGCGCAGCGATAGATCCTTCACACCTGGGAGTGGTGCCTCAGGTCCGGTCGGGACCGTGAAGCCGCCCGCACCGCCGCTGGCGCGCACGAGCCGCGACAGGAGAAAGAGAGTCTCATTGGACAGGTTCGGCGACGCTGCGACGAATACGCGCTTGCCGTCGAGCAGCGAGGCTGCGGCAGGGATCGCAACTTCCCAGTCGGCTGCGACGAGCGATTCACCGCGCCGCACGAGCGGGACCTCGACGCGATCCTGCCGGTTGATCCAGCGATAATCTAGGCGCCCGGTATCGCACATGAAGTACTCGTTCACTTCCTCATTTGGACGAGGACGAAGACGTACGACCATGTTGTCGCGCGTGTCGATCGACATGTTGCAACCCTGGCTGCATCCGGGGCAGATCGACGGAGCGTGGTCGAGCTCCCACGCGCGCGCCTTGTTGAGGAAGTCCTTCGAGAGGAGCGCGCCGACCGGGCAGAGATCGATAACGTTGCCGGCCCAGACATTCGTGAGATCCTTGCCCTCGAACTTCCCGATAACGGCGCGGTCGCCCCGCTCCTCGACGTTCAGAACGGTATCCTGCGCGATCTCGTCCATGAAGCGGACGCAGCGAGTACAGAGGATGCAACGGTTCGTGGTATACAGAACGTCGCCGCCAAAATCCTCGACGGGATTGAAGCGCTTCGGATCGCGAAGCCGCGACTCGTCGGGGCCTTCCTGATACGTGAAGTCCTGCAGCTCGCACTCGCCTGACTTGTCACAGATTGGACAGTCGAGCGGGTGGTTGATCAGGAGCATCTCGAGCACGCCCTTGCGAGCCTCGAGCGCTTTTTCGGTGTAGATGTGAACGTTCTGACCCTCGGCCACCGCGGTCGCGCACGCGGGCGCAAGCTTCGGAGCCTTTTCGACATCGACAAGGCACATGCGGCAGTTGCCGGCGATGGAAAGGCCCGGGTGGTAGCAGTAGTGCGGAACGAGAATTCCCGCGCGCTTGCCCGCTTCGAGAATCGAGGTGCCTTCAGGTACCGAGACGGGGCGTCCCTCGATGGTGAGGTTCACCATTTTCGGCTGCGCGACTGCCGTTGTCGGCTCAGCGGTTGTGGCCATCTACGCTACCGCCGCGTTAACGGGGTGAAACGTTGGCTTCTTGATCAAGGCTTCGAACTCCGAGCGGAACTTGTTGATGCCCGACACGACAGGGACTGCGCACGAATCGCTGAGCACGCAGATCGTCTTCCCAGTCATGTTGTCGGCGATGCTGAAGAGCGTGTCGAGATCCTCGGCGGTTCCCTCACCATCGCGGATGCGCTCCATGATTTTCGTTGTCCATGCGGTGCCTTCGCGGCACTGCGTGCACTGTGCGCAGCTCTCGTGCGCAAAGAACCTCGCGGCCCGCGCGATCTGCTTGACCATGTTCTGCTGATCGTCGAACACGATCACGCCGCCCGAGCCGAGCATCGAGCCCTGCTCTACAAAACCCTCGTAATCCATCTTCGTCGCTTCGGCCTCTTCCATCGTCTGGATCGGAACAGAAATCCCGCCGGGAATCACCGCCTTGAACTTGCGTCCGGGGAGCGGGCCGCCGCACAGATCGTACAGGAAATCCTTGAAGGAAAAGCCCATCGTCACTTCGTAGTTGCCGGGCCTCGCAATATTGCCGCAGACGGAGAAAAGCTTCGAGCCCGTGCTCTTTGGACTCGCAAGCGACATTCCCTTGTACCAGTCAGCGCCGTGCACGATGATGTGCGGCACCGCCGCGAGCGTCTCGACGTTGTTGATCGTTGTCGGCTGCGCGAAGACGCCGGCGACCGCCGGGAACGGAGGCTTGATGCGTGGGTTGCCGCGACGGCCTTCGATGGAGTTCATCATCGCGGTCTCTTCGCCGCAGATGTAAGCACCAGCTCCCTTGTGAATCACGATGTCAATTCGCTTGCCCGTGCCCATCGAGCTCTTGCCGAGGATGCCGGCGTCGTACGCTTCGCGCACCGCCTGGCGCATCCTTATCAGCGGCTCCGTGAACTCGCCGCGAATGTAGATGTACACCGTCTCGGCGCCGATCGCGTATGCGCCAATTGCACACCCTTCAACGAGCGCGTGCGGAGTCCAGCGCATGATCTCGCGGTCCTTGAACGTTCCTGGCTCGGATTCGTCGGCGTTGCAGCACAGATAGTGCGGCTTGCCGTCGCCAGGCTTCATGAACGACCACTTGACGCCAGTCGGGAATCCGGCGCCGCCGCGACCGCGCAAGCCAGAAGCCTTCACCACGTCGACGATTTCGCCCGGCGCCATCGATAGCGCCTTCTCGAGCCCGTCGTAGCCGCCGCGCTTGCGCCAGCCTGCGAGCCCGATGATGTCCTGATCGCCGAAGTACTTCGACAGAATCGGCGTTTCGCCCGCGTGTGATGGAAATGGATATCCCATTACTTGAGCCCTGCCAGAATCTCGGGAACGCGCGCGGCCGAAACCGATTCCACGAATCCCTCATTTATCATCACCGGTGTCGCAAAGCCGCACGCGCCGAGGCATTCGACTTCGATCACCGTGAACCTGCCGTCTTCAGACGTAACACCCAGCTCGCCGCACCCCGTCTCGTCCAGGAACGCCTTGACCACGTCTTCCGCGCCGCAGATGTTGCACGGAGTCGTCGTACATACCTGAATGAGGTACTTCCCGACTGGATGGGTGTTGTACATGGTGTAGAACGTGACCACACCCTTCACATACGCCGGCGTCAGCTCCAGAACCTGCGCTACTTCCGCCATCCCTTCGTCGCTGATCCAGCCGCGATCTTCCTGCACCATCCAGAGCGCTGGAAGGATGCACGCCATCTTCGTCGGATACAGCGGGAAGAGCTCGTCCAGCTCCTTGCGCCGATCGCCGACGAACACTGGCTGATACGGAGTGTCGTGGTCGTGTGTAACGGCCGTCATCGGTCGATCTCTCCCAGCACTACATCGATGCTTGCGTTGATCGCGATCACGTCGGACAGAAGGTGGCCTTCCACCATTTTCGGGATCGCTGAAAGATTGACGAACGATGGCGGACGAATACGCCAACGCACGGGCTTCGCGGAGCCATCCGAGACCATGTAGTAGCCCTTTTCGCCGCGCGGGCTCTCCACGGCGACGTAAGCCTCGCCAACCGGCGGCCGCGCTCCTTCCATCACCTGCTTGAAGTGGTGGATCATCGACTCCATTCCGCTCGTCGCCTTCGCCTTTGGCGGAAGAATCACGCGTGGATCGTCGACGTTGATCGGTCCGTCAGGCAGTCGCGCGAGCGCCTGACTCAGGATGCGCGTCGATTGCCGCATCTCTTCCATGCGGACGAGGTAGCGATCGTAAACGTCGCCGTTCACACCAACCGGAACCTCGAAGTCGTACGTCTCGTAATCGAGATACGGGAAATCCTTTCGCACATCGTACGACACACCGGATGCGCGTAGCATCGATCCGGACAGGCCCCAGTTCACCGCTTCCTCGGGACTCATCACACCAAGTCCAACCGTTCGGCCCACCCAGATAGCATTGCGCGTGAGAATCGCATCGATGTCCTTGAGAACCGCAGGGAATCCATCGAGGAAGCTCTGCAGCTGCGCGGTCCACCCATCGGGGATGTCAGCCATCATTCCGCCGATGCGAGTCACAGATGTAGTGAGCCGCGCACCGGTCCAGGCCTCGAGCAGCTGATAGATCCGCTCGCGCTGGTGGAACGACCACAGGAACGGCGTATAGGCGCCAATGTCGATCGACGTCGTACCGAGCCAGACAAGGTGCGACATGATGCGCGACAGCTCGCACGCGATGACGCGAAGCACCTTGCAGCGCTCCGTGATCTCGATGCCGAACAACCGCTCGGCGCCCAGCGCCATCGCTACGTTGTTGCCGGGTGCGTTGAGGTAATCCTCACGATCGGTCCACGGAATGATCTGATTGTATTGCCGGTACTCGCCTGTCTTCTCGAAGCCGCAGTGCAGGTAGCCAATGTGCGGTATGCAGCGTACCACGGTCTCGCCGTCCAGCTCGAGCACCAAGCGCAACACACCGTGCGTTGCTGGATGCTGCGGCCCCAGATTGATGAGCATGTGCTCGCCATCGAGATCCGGCTCGATCGAGAGTGGCTCGTCGAACGTGATGACCGATCCGCCCGAGTCGGTTACAAGCGGAACGCGCTGCGGCTTGCCGGAGCGGTCGAGGCCGCTCGTCGAAAGCTCCACTTCTATCGTTCGCGTCTTGGTAGCCATGATTCTATTCCCCCGTCCTTTCGCCGGAAGCGAGACGGCGGCGCATATCTTCCGGTATCTCGCTGAAGGCTTCGGCGACGGTGAGCTCTTCCATCGAATACCGCGACTCCGGATTCGCGGCCAGCGCCTGGCGTAGCTGCTCCGAGCGGCTGAACCTGCCGCGCAACGGAAAGTCCTTGCGCAACGGATAGCCTTCCTTGTACTGCTCCCACATCAGCAGACGGCGCAGATCCGGATGGCCGACAAAGCGTATCCCGAACATGTCGTAGCACTCGCGCTCGAACCAGTCGGCGCTGCGAAAGACACCCCAGACACTATCGACTTCCAGGGGCTTGCCCTTCTCCAGCTCGGCCTTGATACGGAGAAAGCGGCGATACGGAAGGGAGCGAAGGTGCCAGACCATCTCGATCGGCACGTCGGCCTCGCGATACTCCACGGCGGTGAGGTCTGCCAGGAAGTCGTACTGCTGCGATGGGTCGTCGTGCAGCCAGCGAATTATCTCCCCTGCCCGTTCGCGCGCGACGATGACCGTCGTTTCTCCCCAGCCGACGGAGCTGCGCAGGATCGCGTCGCCGAACTGCTGCTTGAGCGCCGCGGCCGACGGGTTGGCCTCGCCGCCTCTGTGCGGCACGTTTCGCGGTGTTGCTGGCGGCGGCGCATCCGTGAGCGCGGTGCCGACGGAGACGATTTCGAACGATTCGATTGGTGCGGTCACGGCGTGGAGCGCGTCTGATTGATCGAGTTGCCGAACGGCTCCGAGATCTCGTCGATCGCCGGCGGCGGAATGTAAAGCTGAGTCGCTGGATCCGGCTCCATCTCGTCGCGCAGAACGCGGTCGGACATGCGCTCGTTCATGACTTTCTTCTGGAGCATCTGGATCCCGTACAGCAAGCCTTCGGGCCGCGGCGGACAGCCTGGAACGTAGACATCGACAGGAATGATTGTGTCGATGCCCTGCACCACGGCGTAGTTGTCGAACATGTTACCAGTCGACGCGCATGCGCCCATCGCGATGCACCATTTGGGCTGCGCCATCTGCTGCCAGATACGTCGAATGATCGGCGCGAGCTTGAACGGAACGCGTCCTGCGCAGATGAGGACGTCGGACTGCCGCGGCGAGAACGACATGCGCTCCATGCCGAAGCGTGCGAGATCGAAATCTGCGGCGGCGGTTGCCATGAACTCGATGGCGCAGCAGGCCGTTCCGAACGGCATGGGCCACAACGAATTCGCTCGTCCCCAGTTGACCAGGAAATCGAGCCGCGTCGTTACCCAGCCATCCTGGGATTGGGGATCGTACTCGACTCTGCGAAGCGCCGAGTCCGGTCTGCCGTTCAATCCCATCTAAGTGCTCCTTTCTTCCATACGTACACGAAGCCGACCACGAGAATCGCCATGAAGATGAGCATCTCGCCGAGGCCGAAGAACGACACCGAGGCCTGGGGACATATTCCACCGACAAGGTCGACGCTGCACGAGAGCTCGTGGAAGTAGGTCGCCCACGGGATCATGAAGACTGTTTCGATGTCGAAGATGATGAAGAGCATCGCGATCATGTAGAACGCGACTGAAAAGCGCTCGCGTGCGTCGCCGATGGCCGGAATACCGGATTCGTATGCGGCACGCTTCACCGGCGTCGGACGCTTGCGAATCGTGAGCGCCGAAACTCCGATGATCAGCACGGCGTTCATGACCACGAAGCCGAGCAACAGCAGGACTGGAAAGTATTCTCGCGCCATGCCGAATTGAGGGCGGGCAGCCGTTCTAGACCAACCCGCATGTGAAAAATTTCACTAATGCGTCTTGCGTGATTTTAGCTTATGTTAGGGCGCTTTTCAACGGAAACGTTTTACTCGGAATTGAATGTCCATTCAGTCAGATCGCTGGATCATCGAACAGGCCGCCAAAGGGATGATCGAGCCATTCGAAAACAGCCAGGTGCGCTCGGGCGTGATCTCGTATGGTGTGAGCTCCTACGGCTATGACATGCGCGTGTCCAATCAGTTCAAGATCTTTACCAACGTGCTCAACTCGATCGTCGATCCCAAGCAGTTCGATCCAAAATCCTTCGTGGAGTTCGAGGGCGATGTCTGCATCGTTCCGGCCAACTCCTTCGCCCTCGCTTGCTCGGTCGAGTACTTCAGAATCCCCCGCGACATCGTCACGCTATGCGTCGGCAAGTCCACCTACGCCCGCTGCGGGATTATCACAAATGTGACACCATTCGAGCCTGAATGGGAGGGCTTCGTCACGCTCGAGATCTCCAACACAACGCCGCTGCCGGCCAAGATTTACGCCAACGAGGGAATCGCTCAGGTCATGTTCTTCCGCGGGGAGGAGCCGCCGATAACGTCGTACAAGGACAAGAAAGGCAAGTACCAGGGCCAGTCAGGGGTTACGCTACCGCGACTGTGAACGGGCTACGCGTCGCGGACCTGCCACTGCACCTGCGGCCCTATCAGCGCCCGTGCCCTCAGCCGATGAGGCACGGGTTGAGGTAGAACACCGGTATCCACTGCGCGAGGATCACGAGTATACCGAACACGCTGAGGCCCACCGCGACGAGCGCCATGAAGCCCCGTCTGCTTCGGTCCGCATCGCGCATGTGCTCGTCCGATGCGTCGAGCGGGGTCGTCCTTGCCCTCCAGCCGACCAGCGCCGCTATGGCGCACAGGATGATGAGGGTTATGGGCACCGCGTGTACCAGCACGTGCGTCACGGGATCGAGCTTCCCGCACGACCAGGCGACGAGGAAATATTCGATCTGCTCGTTGGCGAAGGCCGCAAGCGGACCGCACAGCACCCCAAACCACAGTGCGCCCGCGCGGACGCGATGATTCTCCAGCGCCCGTGACGATGCATGCGTAATCTGCATCACGTCCACCGCGGATAGAGGAACAGCATCACGAACAGCGGCACCCACGCGATCACCGTGAAGTACCAGTACACACAATCATCAACGACATCCGAAAGCGTCGATGCACGCGCCCGGCCAGTCCACAGGATTAGCGCAAAGCCCGCATCCTCGGCGACATCCAGTATCAGCATGGTAGTGTGGAATCCCATTACTACCCATGCCGCCGAGCCGTAGGCGTCGGTATTCCACTGGGTGTTCAGCGCGAGAAATTCGTACCAGCGGAGGACTAGAATCCCGAGCTTGATGACGAATGCGATGAGAAGTGCGATGCGTGCGCCGTTGACATCCAGTCTGCGCGCATAGCGCGCCGCGAACCACATCGGTATCACGCTTATGCCCATCACGATCAGCTGAATGATGGGAATGCCGAGGGACGGCAGCTTGGTGCCGAGCGGTGGATAGTGGTAGAAGTTCTTTCGGAGGTACAGGTAGGCGAAGGCGCAGATCACGAGGGTGAGTCCCTCGGTGATCATGAAGCCGATCGTGCCCCACCAGGGCGTGCTTCGTGGCCCGAAGGTAACGTCCGGTAGCTGAGAAACGTCGGCCAACACGCGGACGGGCTTCATCGGATGTCATCCACGACTTCGGGTCCCGTCGGCGGGTCTGGCCAAGCCCATCCAAGCGCCAACGGAAGTGAGATAATGGTACCGATGATGAGGCCTATCGGCGCGTACACCGCTCCAATAAACGCTCCTCCGACGCCCAGCGCAAAAAGGAATGGCCAGATAGTGTCGAGTGGCATCACGTGCCGACTTTCGGGTTCGGCGTCATGCACCGAGGTAATGAGAACTTCGCGGCGATCCGTTCGCAGGCCGGTCATGATCAACGTTTCGTCGCGCTGCTCCCAGAGACCATCGCGACTGGTCACCACAGGAATGTCCGGAAAGCTGCACGGACCCGGAGGCGACGACGTGGACCACTCGAGCGTATCGGCGTCCCACGGGTTTGGCCCCGCCACGGCTCCCGAGCGCATCGAGACTATGACGTTCACGATAAATATGATGACGCTTATTCCGATGATGAGCGCACCGACGCTCGCCAGCATGTTGAGCGGTCCCCACCCGGTTGCAGCAAGGTACGTGTACACACGGCGCGTCATCCCTTCCATGCCGAGCAGGTGCATCGGGAAGAACGTGAGGTTCATCCCGATCAGGAACAGCCAGAACTGCCACTTGCCCAGCGTTTCACTGAGCATGCGTCCCATGATTTTCGGAAACCAGTAATAGAACGCACCGAACAGCGGGAACACTGCGCCGCCGATGAGCACATAGTGGAAGTGCGCCACGACGAAATACGTATCGTGCACCTGCAGATCGAAGGGCACCGACGCTACCATCACCCCGGTGAGGCCGCCAATTATGAAGACGATGAAGAATCCGATGATGAAGAGCATCGGCGTCGCCAGGCGCAAGCGACCTGTCCAGATGGTCGCGATCCAGCAGAAGATCTGAACGCCGGTGGGAATCGCGATGGTCACGCTTGCCGCCGTGAAGAAGCTCTCGCCGAGCTGGGGCAGCGGTGTCGCGAACATGTGGTGCACCCAGAGACTGAACGCGAGCACCGCGGTGGCCACGAGTGACAGTACCATCGCGGGGTAGCCGAACACCTGCCGGCGTGTGAACGTCGTAACGATGCTCGAGATCATCCCAAGTCCCGGGATGAAGATGATGTACACTTCCGGGTGCCCGAAGAACCAGAACAGATGCTGCCAGAGAATCGCGTCGCCGCCTTCGGCCGGATTGAACAGGTGCGTGTCGATCGCGCGATCCATGGCGAGGAACTGACTTGCTACCGCGACCCATGGCATCGCGAAGACTATCATGAAGGATACGACCAGCATCGACCAGACGAACAGCGGAATCCGATTGAGCGACATGCCCGGCGCGCGCTGCTTGAAGACGGTGACGATCATCTGAATCGCGGCGATGATTCCTGCGATCTCGGTGAAGGTTACAGTTTGGGCCCAAACATCGGCGCGCTTGCCGGGTGAAAACTGCGGTCCCGGCGAGCGGGACGTACGCGAACCAGCCGACGTCGACGCCGGTGTTCATGAGGAATTCGACGTAGAGAAAGACGCATCCGATGAGATAGCAGAAGTACCCGAACGCGTTGAGTCGCGGAAACGCCACTTCGCGAGAGCCGACCATGAGCGGAACGAAATACAATCCCATGGCTGTCATCATCGGGAACCGCGAAGAGAAACATCATCGTGGTGCCGTGCGTCGAGAAGAACTGATTGTAGAGATCCGGACCGAGGACCGCATTCTCCGGCCGCGAAAGTTGCAGCCGCATCATCGACGCATCGATGCCGCCCAACAGGAACATGATGAACGCCGTGATGATGTAGCGCTTTGCAATTCTCTTGTTGTCGGTAGTGGTGAGCCATCCCCACAAGCCCGGTACCACTGCTCCAGGTACGCTCGAGCTCCGCCATTGCGGCTGGATCGGCGCTCAACGGCTTTGCCGGAGCGACGATGGGGAGTTGTGTCGCGCTCACTTGAGACCCTCGAGGTACGCAGTTAGCGCCGACAGGTCACGCGACGAAAGATTGCTCGATGGCATGTTGGAGCCCGGCTTTATCTGTTGCGGGTGAGCGATCCACGCGGCGAGATTCGATTTCGTGTTCGGAAGCGCGCCTGCAGCAATTGTCATCCGGCTTCCCACATGAGTGAGGTCGGGGCCAAAGGTCGCGCCGGCGGGAGTGCCGGCGATCGCATGGCACATCACGCACGGGGCTGAGAGAAAAACTTTCTGGCCGGCGAGCCGCTCCGAATCAGTCGGCTGCGCGGCCTGCTGCAGCTGCGCGTTGTACCACTGCGTGTATTGCTCGGGCGCTTCCGCGACGATCGTGATTACCATCTTCGCGTGCTGAAGTCCGCAGAATTCCGCACACTGACCGCGGTAGACACCGGCGGTATCCGCCACGAACCAGGCATCGTTCCGATGGCCCGGAATGAGATCGCGCTTGCCGTTGAGATTGGGCACCCAGAAGCTGTGGATCACGTCCGTCGACGAGAGCGAAATGAGAACCGGTCGGTGGATCGGCACATGAATCTCGTTGGCAGTCGTGAGCAGTCTCTGAGGCGCAGTGTCCTGGTACTGTACTTCCCACCACCATTGGTGCCCAACGACGTTGATGGTGAGGGCACCCGGCGTGCCAATGGGTGCCGCGACTGCACGACCGACACCGAAATCATAGAACAGATAGGCAAAGAGAATGAGGATCGTCGCGACAGAAGCCACCGTCACAGCCCGGTTGAGCGCCGGATCGCGCTCCATCGTCGCCGCTGGAGCCTTGCGTGCGCGCTGCACGGCATACAGCATCGACGCGATGACCACGACGTAGACGATCACGGAGATGACCATCATGACGGTGAACAAAGCAACGATCAGATGTGCCGACGGACTCGACGGCCGGAAGACGGACTCGTGTCCTGCCCAGGTCGACGGGAGCGGGGTCTGCATCAGGGCATCTCGGAGGCTGGTGCGGGGCCTGCGTTCACTGGCTTCTTTGTCTTGGTATTCTGCTCGGAGGACTTTCCGTACATCGCGTCGTCGCGGCCGCCGCGTACGTCGCGCCTGCCCATGCCGCTGAGCGACCGGACGTACGCCACCAACTGCCAGATCTGATCGTTGGTGAGTTTGCCGCGAAAGGACGGCATTCCGTTCGGTCTGCCTTGCTGGATGCTTGCGAAGATCTGCGACAGGCTCGCTGCCATAGATCCACGTCTGGTCCATGAGCGGTGGCCCCATACCCCCACCGCCATGGCTATGGCAGCCCACGCAATTCATCTGCGAGAATAGCTGCTTGCCCTGCGACATTTCGTATGCGTTGCTGCCATACGGGCCTTCGGAACTGTCCGTGACCAGCGTCGGGCCAGGCTGAGAGGCTGGATACCCGCACGATCGGCGCCGAGTTGGAAGCGGCGCTCCCGTGAAACTCGCGATGCTCGCGTCCGCAGCCTGCAACGCACGCGAGCGCGGCGAACCCGAACAGCTACCGTTCTCAGCATGTCGGTCATCTCCATGGCTATTGCACGACCGGCGCGTCGGCGCGCGGTACATCGTAAGAGGCCAGAATGCGATCGATGTCCGGACGACGCCGCACGATTACCGAGTCAAGACGTCTTGCAAGTAGCGAGTCGCTGCGTCGAACACCCATCGCGATGTCGTATACGAACGGTAGAAAAGGGAGATCGATCTGCGGCGAGACTGGCGTCATGCGCAGCGGCACGCGGCTCCCGGCTCGCGAAGTACCCGGCCATAGGGCCCCAAACGACGGCGACGTCGATCTGGCTGTCAGCGAGCGCGTCCACGATGCGGGCTGGCGGATTCGGGCGCCGGTAATCCGCCTCGAGGTGATAGCCGCGCACGTTGCTGATTATGTGCCGGCGCGACAGAGCGTGCGCGGGCGGAGTATTGGCGCCGTCGTCTCCGACCAGCTGCACGCCGACGCGCACGCGACGCAGCACCGGGTCGTCAAACGATCGCACGCGAGTGCTGTCGTCGCGCGCGTGTCATGAAGACGTAAGTCGAGCGATAGTATGGCTGCGTCGTGAGCAACGGCCCGAGCCCGCTCGGCACTCCGATCCAGACGTCGCACAGGCCAGCGGTGATGGTGTTGCGTAGGTAGCCGCGCCGCTGCGCCCACCACGTGTAGGCAAGCCGCTCATGAAGGTCGCTCGCGACAAGCTGGGCGATCTCGTTTTCAAATCCCTGGCCTTTCGCGTTTGAGAAAGGAAGATTGTTGGGATCGGAGCACACACGCAGCGTCGCTACGGCGCGTTGCTCGGGCCTTGCGCAACCAGCGCTCGCGAGAGCGAGAGCGCAGAGCGCAAGCAGCTGTGCTACTTGAGACCGAAGACATAGAGGGCGCCGCCCTTCGTCGTGTACTGCGGAAGATCCTTCATTGCCGTCGACCAAGCCGAGGGCCGCTGTCGAGTCGCGGGAATCGAGGTTTCCAGCGACTATGGCGCCTGCCCAACCGCCGACGCCGATCAGAACGGCTACATACTGCTTGTGATCCGGACCGAGGAAGGTGGTTGGCTGGCCGATTATACCCGACTCGGTTTTGGTCTTCCACAACAGCTTGCCGGTGTGTGCGTCGACAGCCTTGAACCATCCGTCCATCGTGCCGTAGAAGACGACGTCGCCCGCCGTGACAAGCGCGCCGCTCCAGACCGGGAATCGCTCCGGCAGCGACCACACTTCGCGGGCGTGCACGGGATCCCACGCCGAGAATACACCGCCGTTGCCGCCCGCGCCCACAAAGATCTTCTCGTTCATCCCGACGTACGGAGTGCCTTCGATGTAGCTGACGTCCACTGCGTCGGCGTCGTAGCACAGATTGTTGTGCGGTACGTACAACAAGCCCGTACGTGGTGAATATGCGGACGGCTGCCAATCCTTCCCGCCCGGTGGCGCGGGACAGATATCGCGAACCGTTACATCCAGATCGGGATGCTTCTGCTGATTCATCGCGGGGCGGCCGGTTCGCATGTTGATGCTATCGACCGAATTCACAGGTACGAACGGCTTGGCTGAGAGGACTTCCCCATTGGTGCGATCGATCACGTACATGTAGCCGTTGCGATCGGGGTGAACGAGAACCTTGCGCTGCGCACCGTTGATCGGAAGGTTCAGCAGTACGCTTTCGTTGACCCCATCGTAGTCGTGAAGATCGTGCGGGCTCAGCTGATATGCCCACACCGCCTCGCCAGTATCGATGTCGCGCGCAAAAATGGTCGACGTCCACTTGTTGTCACCTGGCCGCTGGTTCGAATTCCACGGACCGGGATTGGCAGTTCCGTAGTAGATGAGGTTGAGCGACGGGATCGAACGACACCCAGCCCCACGCACCGCCGCCGCCGATCTTCCATTGATCGCCCTGCCACGTCTTGACGCCCAGATCCGTCCCCTTCTCGCTGGGATAGAACGGCTTGAAGCGAGGCCCGATCAACACATCCTTGTCAGGACCGGTCGCATACGCCTTCCACACGGTGCGACCGGTGTTCGCGTCGAGCGCCTGGATCCAACCTCTAACGCCGAGCTCGCCGCCGCTGTTGCCGACTATGACTTTACCCTTGGCGACGATCGGCGCCATCGTCATTGTCTCGCCCGTGTTGATGTCGCCGACTTTGACGTTCCAGCGTTGCGCGCCGGTGTTGGCATCAACCGAGACGACGTGATCGTCGAGCGTGTTGTAGTAGAGCGCGCCGTTCCAGTAGGCAGCGCCGCGATTCACGACATCGCAACAGGCAACTCCCTGCGCCGCGGCCTCCGGCTGCGGCTTGTACGTCCACTTTACCGGCCAACCAGGCTTTGTCAGATCGAGCGCGTAGAGAATGTTCGGAAACGGGGTGACGACGTACAACGTGTTATTCACGACCAGCGGCGCGGCCTCGTGCCCGCGCAGCACCGAAGTCGAGAACGTGGAGACGAGGGCGAGCCGCGACACATTCGACGTATTGATGCTGTCGAGGCCACTGTAGCGAGTGTTGGCGTAGTCCTTTGCCGGCTGAGTCCAGTCGCCAGTCTCGGGCTCAGGATTCGCTCGCGTGTCGCCGGTCGGCGCCGCAACTGATTCAGAGGCGACCGGCGCGCTCGCGGATGTTGGACCGGGATTGCGAGCGCCGCCCTTTGGCGCGTTGCATGCAATGGCGGCGGCGGTGAAGGCGACAGCAACGGCGCGACTGCGGCACACTCGTCCCATGCTCGGATCCTTTCTGTGCGTTGTCGCGAGCACCATTGCAGGAACTGTTCCCATGCGCTTGTACGGAAAGGCTGGACTACTTAAGTACGCGATCGTACTCTCGCTCTTGATGCCGCCGCTCGTCGGCGCGCAGGGGCGCGGGTTGGTCTTTGTAAGCAACGAGTGGTCGCACAACGTGAGCGTCATCGACATCGCCACGCGCCGCGTAATCGCGACGATACCGCTGGGTTTTCGCGTGCGCGGCATCCAGTCGAGCCCGGATGGCCGGACGGTCTACGCTGCCACAAGTGAGATGGATCGCAAGGCAAGAACGGGCGCGGCTGGTATCGTGGCAATCGACGTCGGGACGCGTCGAGTACGTGCGCGTTATCCGGCCGGCACGGATCCCGAAACGTTCGCAGTCTCGCCCGACGGGAGACGGCTCTACATCTCGAACGAGGACGCGGGCGCTGTGTCGGTGCTGGACCTTCAGCGACATACGTTGGTCTCCTCCGCAGCTGTCGGCGTCGAGCCGGAGGGGGTCGCCGTGAGTCCCGATGGCCGCTGGGTATATGTGACGGCGGAAACGAGCAGCAACGTTTCCGTAGTCGATACGCGAACGGGCCGGGTTAAATCAACCTTCCTCGTCGATGCTCGCCCGCGCGCCGCGACGTTCTCGCCCAATGGCAAGCGAGCCTACGTCACCGCCGAGGTGGGCGGCACGGTGTCGCTGATCGATCCGGCTCGGAACGCAGTTGTTCTTCGAGCGCGAATCGGTGACGGAAATCTCAAACCCGTAGGCGTCGTGGCGTCACCCGACGGAACTCGGGTTTACGTCGCGGCGGGGCACGGCAACACAGTGTCAGTGTTCGATGGCGCCACGCTCCATCTGCTGGCGACGATCCCGGTCGGGAAGCGCCCGTGGGGTCTGGCGCGCACACGTAATGGCGCGTTTCTGTTCAGCGCGAACGGGCTGTCCAATTCGGTTTCGATGATCGACACGCGCAGCAACCGCGTGGTTGCTACGATTCCGGTGGGTACCCGCCCGTGGGGCGTCGCCGTTGTGGAAGCTCGCTGAGCGCTACCGGCGCCAGATACCGATGAGATAAACCAGCGCGACGAGCACGGCGACTGCCACCACGATCCAGAAGACCGGACTCATTCCCGTGCGCCCGACGCTCGCCGGCGCGTCCTTGCGTGCCGTCGCCTCGGGGCTCGTGCCGTGTCCGACGACGTAGGTAGTCTTTTCGACTGCGTCGGCGCCCCCAAGCGCAGTCTCTGAATCCACGAACTTCGGTTCGGGGTGATCGTTCGTGGATTCAGCCATCAGCGGGCGCCCACGGTGGCTTCGGCCGCTGCCGAGCCGCGCGCGGTCGCTGCGATGTAGTCGTGATTCATCTGCATGATGGCGTCAATGCTTATCTCTTTGGGGCAGGCTTCCTGGCATTCCCCGAACAGAGAGCAATTTCCGAACCCCTCGATATCCATCTGCTCGACCATCTCCACGACGCGCCGATCCCGCTCTGGCTGACCCTGCGGCAGCAACCCGAGGTGAGTTATTTTCGCGGCGGTGAAAAGCGACGACGACGCGTTGGGACAGGCCGCCACGCACGCGCCGCAGCCAATGCACGCCGCGGCATCCATCGCGTGGTCGACATTCGATTTCCCGATAAGTATGTCATTCCCATCGGGTGTACCACCTGTATTGACGCCGATGAAACCGCCGCTCTGGATGATGCGGTCGAAGGCGCTCCGGTCCACGACCAGATCCTTGATGACCGGAAATGCACGAGCGCGCCACGGCTCGATTATAATGTCGTCGCCGTCCTTGAACATCCGCATGTGGAGCTGGCACGTTGCGGTGCCGCGCTGCGGTCCGTGCGCGACTCCATTGATCATCATGCCGCACGACCCGCAGATCCCCTCTCGGCAATCATGATCGAAAGCGATTGGCCGCTTCCCTTCCAGCGTCAGCCGCTCGTTGACAACGTCGAGCATCTCGAGGAACGACATCTCCGGCGAGACGTCGTGCGCTTCGTACGTCTCGAGCCTGCCCGCGTCCCGCGCGGAGACCTGGCGCCATACGTGAAGTGTGAGGTTCATTACTTGTAGCTCCGCTGCGACAGATGCACTGCCTCGAACTCTAGCGGCTCCTTGTTGAGTATTGGTGGCGCGTCGGGTCCCGCATACTCCCAACCGGCGACATATGAGAAGTGCTCGTCGTCGCGAAGTGCCTCGCCGTCCGGTGTCTGGCTCTCCTCCCGAAAGTGCGCGCCGCACGACTCGGTTCGGTCGAGCGCGTCGCGTACCATCAGCTCTCCCAACTCAAGAAAATCGGAAACTCTTCCGGCCTTCTCGAGCGCCTGGTTGAGCTCGGCATCGGAGCCCGGCACATTGACGTTGTTCCAGAATTCATCGCGAAGCTGCGGGATCACTTCGAGCGCCTTTCGCAGGCCGGCGTCGTTGCGCGCCATTCCGCAGTAGTTCCACATCACGTGTCCCAGCTCGCGATGAATTGAATCGACGGTGCGTTTGCCGTTGATCGAAAGCAATTTCGAGGTCCGCTCGCTTATCTCGCGCTCCACGGTCTTGAACTCCGGCATGTCGGTATTGACCGAATTGATGCCGCCGCGCGCGAGGTAGTCGCCGAGCGTGTACGGAATCACGAAGTAGCCGTCGGCGAGTCCCTGCATGAGCGCGCTCGCGCCGAGCCGGTTCGCGCCGTGATCGGAGAAGTTCGCCTCGCCCATGGCGTACAATCCCGGAACAGTGGTCATGAGATTGTAGTCGACCCAGAGCCCGCCCATCGTGTAGTGCGGCGCGGGATAGATACGCATCGGCACTTCGTACGGATTTTCAGCGGTGATCCGCTCATACATCTCGAACAGATTGCCGTAGCGCTCGCGTGATGGTCTGCACGCCGAGGCGCTTGATGGCGTCGGCGAAATCGAGATAGACGCCGAGTCCGGTCTCGCCTACGCCGCGACCTTCGTCGCAAACTTCCTTCGCTGCACGCGACGCGATGTCGCGCGGCGAAAGATTGCCGAACGCCGGATACTTGCGCTCCAGGTAGTAGTCTCGCTCGGAGTCGGGAATCTGCTGCGACGGCCGCTTGTCGCCCTTCGCCTTGGGCACCCAGACGCGTCCGTCGTTGCGCAGCGACTCGCTCATCAGCGTGAGCTTCGACTGATAGTCGCCGCTCACCGGGATGCACGTCGGGTGAATCTGCGTGTAGCACGGATTTGCGAACGCCGCGCCGCGCTTGTACGCGCGCCAGATCGCGGTCGCGTTCGAGCCGCGCGCGTTGGTCGACAGGTAGAACACGTTGCTGTAGCCACCGGTCGCGAGCAGCACCGCGTCGGCTGCATGCGACTCGACCTTGCCGGTGAGCAGGTTGCGCACGACGATTCCGCGCGCCCGCCCGTCGATCTTGACGAGATCGAGCATCTCCGTGCGCGGATACATCGTCACGAGTCCTTTCGCTATCTGCTTCTCGAGCGCCTGATACGCGCCGAGCAGCAGCTGCTGGCCGGTCTGTCCGCGCGCGTAGAACGTTCGCGAAACCTGCGCGCCGCCGAACGAGCGGTTTGCGAGCGTGCCGCCGTATTCACGCGCGAACGGAACTCCCTGCGCGACGCACTGATCGATGATGTTGACCGATACCTGCGCGAGCCGGTATATGTTGGCCTCGCGCGACCGGAAGTCGCCGCCCTTGATCGTGTCGTAGAACAGGCGATAGACGCTGTCGCCGTCGTTCTGGTAGTTCTTCGCAGCGTTGATGCCGCCCTGCGCCGCGATACTGTGCGCGCGGCGCGGAGAATCCTGGAAGCAGAAGCACTTGACCTTGTAGCCGAGCTCGCTGAGCGTCGCCGCGGCAGACGCGCCGGCCAGTCCGGAGCCGACGACGAGCACGGTGTATTTGCGCTTGTTCGCCGGGTTCACGAGCTTGACGTCGAACTTGTGCTGGTCCCACTTCTCCGTCGAGCGGTCCCGGGAGGAATTTTCGAGTTCAGTTCCATTACCTATCCGACCCAGCCGAGCAGGACGCCGAGCGGTACGAGAGTGAATCCGAGCCAGACCACCAGCGCGATCAGGACGGAGAGCCGGTGTTGCAGCGGATGCGGCGAGTCTCCGGTGATCGATAGCGTTCGTGCAGAGCTCCACGCGCCGTGATAAAGGTGGAGACCCAGGAAGACCATCGACACCATGTAGAACGCGCAACCCACCAGACGTGAAACGCCTGCGACGACGTTGTGGTATACGTCGCCCTCGACGTAGGTGCCACCGGGGCTGAACGTGCCGGTAGTGAAGTGCAGGATGTGAAAGACGATGAACACGAGAAGCAGCACGCCGCCCCAGCGCATGATGCGCGATGCGAGCGTCGACGCCTGGGGAACGCGCTTCGCGTAGCCGTCGGGCCGCGCGGCGTGGCTCTGCTGCGTCAGCGAGTACGCCGCCCACACGTGCAGCATCACGGCGAGAATGAGCACGATGCGCGCGACCCAGAGCAGCTCGGCGCCCGGCCCGTGCAGGAAGTGGCTGTACGCGTTGATCGCAGCCGGTCCCCTGAACACCAGAAGGTTGCCGGCGATGTGCGCGAGCACAAAGCCGATCCCGATGATTCCGGTAACGGCCATGACGATCTTTCCTGCCGATCGTTGACCGCCAGAATCTTTGGACCCGGTTCATTGCGGGTTAGAGCTTGACGGCCCGCATCGGCTCGCGAACAGCTTCGGCGCTCTGCGGCGAGCGCGCTCCGCTCCTCGGCCGTGAGCTCGACCTCGTAGATCTTCTCGAGTCCCGAGCGTCCGAGCTTGCAGGGAACGCCGAGGAAGAGATCCCGCAGTCCGTACTCGCCCTGCAGCCACGCGGCGCACGGAAGAATGCGCTTCTGGTCCTTGGCGATCGCCTCGCACATCTGCACCGCTGCGGCAGACGGCGCGTAGTACGCGGAGCCGGTCTTGAGGTGCTTGACGATCTCTCCGCCGCCGGTGCGGGTGCGCGCGACGATCGCGTCGAGCTTGTCCTTGGCGATGAGCTGCGTGATCGGGATGCCGCTCACGCTGGTGTAAGAGATGAGTGGCACCATCGTGTCGCCGTGTCCGCCGAGCACCATCGCCTGGATGTCGCGCACCGAGACGTCGGCGCTTCGGCGAGGAAACTGCGATAACGCGCCGTGTCGAGTACGCCGGCCATGCCGAGCACTCGCTCGCGCGGAAAGCCCGTGACCTGCATCGCGACGTAGGACATCACGTCGAGCGGATTGGAGACGATGATGAGAATCGCCTTCGGCGACGTCTTCTTCATCTGCTCCGAAACCTGCTTGACGATGCCAGCGTTGGTATTGAGCAGATCGTCGCGCGACATGCCTGGCTTGCGCGCGATTCCGGCGGTGATGACGACGATGTCCGAGCCAGCCGTCTCCTCATAGCTGTTGGTGCCGATGATGCGCGAATCGAAGCCTTCGATTGGCGCGGACTCCCACTGGTCCAGTCCTTTGCCCTGCGGAATTCCTTCGGCGACGTCCACCATGACGACGTGCGCGCGAGTTCCTTTTCGGCGAGGCGCTGAGCGGTGGTCGCGCCGACGTTTCCAGCGCCGACGACCGTGATTTTATTGACCATTTCAGTGTTCGAGTCATTGAGTGAGGTCCAACGCGGAGTACTACGACCTATCCTCCTAACTTAGGTAGCTACCCGCCCGTTTGCGAGAGGGCGCGCAGGCCACCCGTGCGCAGCTGAAGCAAGGCATGCTCGCGTGGCTTGTCTGCCAGCGCCTGAGCCACGAATGGTCGAAGCGGAACGCCCTGGCGGAGAGGAGTGCGCAGATCGGTTTCGTTGTCGCCGAAGAGGCAGGTGCGCAGGCGCCCGTCGGCGGTGAGCCGGACCCGGTTGCACGACGCGCAGTAAGTGTGGGAAATAGGTGTTATAACACCGATGGTCCCCGGTGCGCCAACGGCGCGGTAGTACCGGGCGGGCCCGTTGCCCAACGCCGGCCCGATGTCCGGAATCAGCGGCGCCAACCGCGTCGCATGCGGCTGCGAGCACTTCCTCGGACGGCACGACGTTGTCGAGCCCGTGAATCACTCATGTCACCCACGGGCATCAATTCGATGAACCGCACGTGGACCGGCAGCTCGAGAGTGAGTCGCGCCAGAGCGCCGATCTCATCGTCGTTCACGCCTCGCACCAGCACAGTGTTGATCTTGACCGGATCGAAGCCGGCGTCGATCGCGCGATTGATGACGCGAACCGGATCGAGGCCGAGATTGCGGCGCGCTATCGCGGCAATACGCGCAGGCACGAGCGAATCGACGCTTATGTTGACCCGCGTGACGCCGGCGCTGCGAAGCTCCGATGCCATCGCCTCGAGTCGCACGCCATTGGTCGAAAGTGCGATGTCCTCGACGCCAGCGAGCTCCTGATGCGCGCAACGATGTCGGCGAGATCGCGCCGGAACGTAGGCTCGCCCCCGGTAAGTCGGATACGTCGGAGCCCGAGCGGCGCGAGCTGGGCCACGACCGCATGAATCTCCGCGGCGGTCAGCACATCGCTCCGCGGAATCCAGTCCATACCCTGCTCGGGCATGCAGTACACGCAGCGGAAATTGCACCGGTCGGTGACGGAGATGCGCAGATACTCGATGCTGCGTCCGAAACCGTCCCTCACGCCTGCGCCTTTGCCTGATGCGTATCGGATGCGCACGCGTTGACCCATTCCGACGAGCCATCCGCATACCGTTCACGCTTCCAGATCGGAACCCGCTTCTTGATTTCCTCGATTACATACCTGCACGCGTCGAACGCGGGCCCGCGGTGCGCGTGCGAAGCTGCGATCATCACACAGGCGTCGCCGACCGCCAGATTGCCGACGCGGTGCACGGCGACGATCTCGGCGCCCGGGGCGAGAGCGCGAGCCTCCCGCAGAATCGCCTCCATTTCGCTCGTAGCCATCTCGGTATAGGCGGAGTATTCGAGCGACAGCACGCTACGGGAATCGCTGTTGTCGCGCACCGTGCCGAGGAACGTCGCTACAGCGCCGTTCGCCGGCGCTCGGACCTCACCAACGATCGCGTCGACGTCGATCGGTGCAGTGACGATCCCGGAGCGGCTCACCCGCCAGCGACCGGTGGAATCACTGCTATCTCGTCGGTGGGCGTCACGACTACGTCGTCCGTCGCGTACACCTCGTTTACAGCGATGAGCGGACGAGCTGGCAACGACGTCGATAGCGCGGCCACGGCGGCTCGAACCGCGCCGACAGTCGCCGGCTCGGGAACAGAGACCGTTGTGCGATCGGAGTGCAGCGCATCGGCGTATGCGGCAAAGACGCGTACCGTAAGGTTCATCGGTACCTCTCGGACCTCACGCCTCTGAAAGCTCGGAGATGTCGATGTCGGCGATGAGCGCCCGCAGCTCCTTGGAGGGCTTGAATACAGGAACTGGTCGCGCGGCGACCTCGACAGGCGAGCCGGTGCGGGGATTCCGCGCCATGCGCGTCTTGCGCTGCCGGATCTTGAAGGTGCCGAATCCGCGCACCTCGATATTCTGTCTGCTCCCGGAGTGCGTCCTTGATCGCGTCGAGGAACGTGTCGACGACGCGAGCGCAGTCTTTCTTCGAGATCGTGGGGCCGGCAGTCTGCGCAATCTGCGCTGTTACTAGCTCGACGAGGTCCGCCTTGGTCATCCCAACACCCCAGTGGAATTGGCTAAGTCGTTGGAATGTATGGATTTACTACGGCGCGCGCAAGCGGCGGATGATGGGCGGCCGGAAGCCGGGAAAATCGCCGGGATCCCCGCAGAAGGCCCGGCGAAATCGTTACCGCTGCCTGGGGCCGGCCTCGACGCTCTTAAGAAACTCGCGAAACAGCGGCTGCGCATCGTGCGGTCCGGGTGCCGCCTCGGGATGATACTGCACAGCGAACACCGGCAGCGTGCGATGCCGCACTCCCTCCACCGATTTGTCGTTCAGATTGACGTGCGTCACCTCGAGATCGGGCGCGCCGGGGATGCCAGCTTCGTCACCCTTCACCGCGAAGCCGTGGTTCTGAGACGTGATAAGAACTCTGCCTGTCGCGACATCGAGCACGGGATGATTTCCGCCGCGATGACCGTACGGCATCTTCGTCGTCGCACCACCGAAGGCGAGTCCAATCAACTGGTGGCCAAGGCATATTCCGAACATCGGTGTGCCCGACTCCGCGATCTCGCGCACCAAAGACGGCGCGTATTCAATAGCGTCCGGATCGCCAGGTCCATTCGACAGAAATACTCCGTCCGGCTGCATCGCGAGAACATCGCGTGCCGGCGTCGACGCCGGCACGATCGTCACTCGGCAGCCGGTCGCTTCGAACAGCCTGAGAATGTTCCGCTTGATTCCGAAATCGTACGCCACAATGTGGTTGCGCGCGTCGGTCTCGCCCCACTCGTAGCTCTCACTAGTAGTCACGATGCTCGCGAGGTCCAGGCCTTCCATCGACGGGCACGACTCGAGCTGAGCAACAACCGACGCGGCTGGGACACGTCCAGCGCCCAGGATCCCGCGCATGACGCCCGCGGATCTCAGGTGCTTTGTGAGGCGGCGTGTGTCGACCTCATCGAGGATTGGCACTCCCGCTTCCGCAAGCCAGGACAGAAGGTCACCGTCTGCCCGCCAGTTTGAATAGGTCGCCGAAAGCTCGCGCGCAATGACGCCGGCAACCTGTGGGCGCGCCGACTCCGGATCTTCGAGATTGACACCGTAGTTGCCAATCTGCGGCGCGGTCATGACGACGATCTGACCGCGATACGATGGGTCGGAAAAGACTTCCTGGTAACCGGTCATGTTCGTGGTGAACACGACCTCCGCGCCTTCGGCCGGCGCTACGCCGTGAAGACGCCCGTGAAAAAGGGTTCCGTCTTCGAGAAGAAGGAACCCTGGACCAGCCGCGACCGCTGCCACTGAGCTCCTACTTCTTGGGCGGCTTGGTGGCAGGCGCGGTAGTCGCCGGAGCTGGCGTCAACGGCAGAGGAGTCGTCGGAGCCGGCGTCAGCGGTATCGCTGGCGCTGCAGAACTCGGTGATGGCACCGAGACTGGTGGCGGCGCGCCGAGCTTGCCCTCGAGAACCGACTTGGGCGCGTGCTGCTGCGTCGACATCAGCTGCAGGATGAAAGCGAGCGCCAGGAAGACACCGCCGCCCCACCACGAGATCTTGGTGAGAAGGTTGCCAGCCTGTCGCATTCCGATGAACGCGTCGGGTGACGAGCTTGCGCCGCCGAAGCTGGCGGAAAGGCCCTGGCCGGTCCCGCTCTGCAGCAGAATCGCCACGATCAGGATAAGGCTGACCAGTACCAGGAGGATGAGGAGAAATGTGTACATGTAGCCCTTAAATCTAGACTAGGCAGCGCAGATGGACAACCAGCTATCGACCTCGAGGCTCGCGCCGCCGACGAGTACTCCATCCACGTCGTGCGCAGCGAGAATCGACGCGACATTGCCGGGTGTGACGCTTCCGCCATACAAGAATGCTGCACCCTATCCGCCCGATCGCCCATGAGCTCGCGCAGCTCGGCACGCAGAACGCCGTGTGTCTCCGCGGCGTCCTCGGGGGTGGCATTTCTGCCGGTGCCGATGGCCCAGACGGGCTCGTAGGCGACGACCAAGCTGGCCAATTCGATCTGACCGAGACGGGACAGTCCCACGCGAAGCTGTTCTGTCACGATATCCGAGGTCTTGGCCGCCTCGCGCTGCTCGAGCGTTTCGCCAACGCAGAGCAGCGGCGTCAATCCCGCCCGCTCGACGATCGCGCACTTCCGCGCGCAGTCCTCGTTGGTGTCACCGAAGAGGTGTCTGCGTTCGGAATGTCCCACCAGCACGTAGTCGGCGCCAGCATCCTTCGCCATCGGCGCCGAGTTCTCGCCGGTAAATGCGCCGTGGTCCGCAGTGTACACGTTCTGGACTCCAAGCTTGAACGGCGGAGGGTCTCCCGCGGCCGCTCGCACCGCGGCAAAGGCGAGCGCGGAGGGGAAAAACAGCGACTTCAGCATCGCCTGCGACCCACCGTCGCCGGAATGACGTGATGAAGCCGGCAGCCGCTGTTGGACCGTGGTTCATCTTCCAGTTTGCGGCGAAGATGCGTTTTCTCATTTGTCTCCCGGTGTCCGTCCCCGGTACGTCCCCGGCCCGTCGCTCATGCGTCGTCCAGTGCCGCGACTCCGGGGAGTTCCTTGCCTTCAAGAAATTCGAGCGACGCGCCACCGCCAGTCGAGACGTGACTCATCTTGCTCTGCAATCCTGCGGCCGCAACCGCCGCGGCCGAATCGCCACCGCCCACTATTGTCGTCGCGCCGCGGCCCGTCGAGGCGGCCATCGCGCGCGCAATCGCGAGCGTGCCGGCGTCGAACGGGGGCTTCTCGAATACGCCCATCGGCCCATTCCACAGAACGGTCTTGGCAGATGCGATGGCTCGCGAATACGACTCGGCGGTCGCCGGCCCGATATCGTACATCGCTTCATCGGCGGCAATCGCGTCGCGTTTGACAGCGTGCGCGCCCGCCGCGTCGTCGAGGCTGTGCGCGACCATCGCGTCGTGCGGAAGGATCAGCCGCGTGCCCGACGTCTCCAGCAGCTCCTTCGCCAGCTCGATCTTATCATCCTCGACGAGCGACTTGCCGACTTCGAGACCCATCGCCTTGTAGAACGTGCACGCCATGGCACCACCCACCAGCAATGCGTCGACGCGCGGAAGCAGCTCGCGAATGACGTCGATCTTGCCCGAGATCTTGGAGCCGCCCAGTACCGCAACGAACGGATGCTTCGGGCTCGAGAGCGCATCGCCGAGGTAATCGAGCTCGCGCTGCATGAGCAGTCCTGCAACGGCCGGGTGAAGTTGCGCTGCAACTCCAGCAGTCGACGCGTGAGCGCGATGTGCGGCCCCGAACGCATCGTTGACGAAGAGGTCACCGAGTTCTGCAAACGTGCGGGCGAGCGCCTCGTCATTACGCTCCTCCCCCGGGAGGAACCGTGTGTTCTCGAGCAGAAGAATCTGCCCATCCTCCAGTTCGTGCGTCGCCTTGATCGCCTCGTCGGTGTCGGTGGACTCGCAGAAGATCACATGATGGCCGCTGAGTTGAGCGAGGACATCCGCGACTGGCTGGAGCGAGTACCGTTGATCGGGCTTTCCCTTGGGCCGCCCGAAATGTGACAACACTACCGGACGGCCGCCGCGCTCGAGCACGTATTCCAGCGTGGGGATCGACGCTCGAATCCGCGTATCATCCGTCACGTGACACGCGTCGTCGACCGGCACGTTGAGGTCGAGTCGGATCAGGACTCGCTTAGAGCAGAGGAGCGAGTCCGGGAGATCCCTGAGCGTTTTCTTTTTCTTCAAGCTCATTGCCTCAGCTCAGGCGCGCGCCGATGAACCGTATGAGATCGACACACCGCGACGCGTAACCCCACTCGTTGTCATACCAGCCGGACACCTTCACCATCGTGCCGTCGATGACATTGGTGTTGAGCGAATCGAGAATGCACGAATAGGGGTTGCCGATGTAATCGCACGACACGAGTGGCAGATCGGTGTATTGCAAGATTCCTTCGAGTGCGCCCTGTGAGGCCTCGCGAAACGCAGTGTTGACGGCCTCGATGCTCGTCGGCTCTCTCGACTTCTACAGTCAGCTCGGTGAGCGACACGTCGGGTGTCGGCACACGAATCGCTATTCCGTCGATCCTGCCCTTCACTTCAGGAATGACGAGTCCGGTCGCCTTTGCGGCGCCGGTAGTTGTTGGAATCATCGAGAGCGCGGCAGCGCGCGCGCGGCGCAGATCCTTGTGCGGAAGATCCAGAATCTGCTGATCATTAGTGTAGCTGTGGATCGTCACCATCGACGCATGCTTGAACCCGAAATTGTCGCGGATCACCTTGACCATCGGTGCGAGGCAATTTGTGGTACAGGACGCGTTTGAGACGATGTGATGACTTTCGGGGCTGTACTTGTCGGAGTTGACGCCGAGGACGAGCGTGATGTCCTCGCCCTTTCCAGGCGCCGAGATGATGACCTTTCGGGCGCCAGCGTCAATGTGCTTGCGTGCGTCCGGTGCGTTGGTAAAGCGCCCCGTCGCCTCGAGGACGATGTCGACGCCGAGCTGGCGCCACGGCAGCGCCGCCGGGTCGCGCTCGGAGAGGATCTTGATGTCGTCGCCGTCGACGTTGAGGATACCGTCACTGTGCGATACGTCGCCTTCGAACTTGCCATGTACCGAATCGAAGGTGAATAGATGAGCGAGAGTTTTCGTGTCGGTGAGGTCGTTGATGGCCACGAAATCGATGTCCGCGACTCCCTGCTCCTTCGCGGCGCGCAACACCTGACGCCCGATCCGACCAAAACCATTGATGCCAACACGAATTGCCATGTCCATGATCCTCGTTAAGGCATGTCGCCCGCAGCGCGGGCACGCCCGAATGTGACGTAAGAAATTATGCGGGCGCCTCCTGCATGAAGCGCCTTCGCGCAAGCGTTCAGCGTAGCCGCGGTTGTTATAACGTCGTCCACGAGGACGACATGCCGTCCGGTCAACTCTTCTCTGGCAACAACGGTCGCAAATGCGTCAGCAACATTCCGGAGCCTGTCGCCCGGAGTGAGGCGCGTCTGCGTCTCAGTGGCTCGGCGTCGAACAAGCGCATTCTGCACCCGGACGCCCCAGTGGCCGCCTATGACGTTGGCCAGGAGCTCGCTCTGGTTGTAGCCGCGCTCGCGGGCCCGCGACGGGGCCAGCGGCACGGGAACGAGCAGGTCGCGCTCCTCTGTGACATCCCGAGGAAAGTTAAGCCTCGCCATCTGTTCTGCCATTGGCTCCGCCAGCGCAGTCCAGCCAGCGTACTTGAGCTTGTGCACGATCTCGCCGGCCGTCCCGCCCGGAACCCACGTAACCGATCGCACTGCTCGGACAAACGGCGGAAGAAGGTCGCACCAGCGGCACGAGCCCGGCGAGAGCGGGTGGCCGCAGCGAGAGCACCACGGAGCGGGCATTCGAGCAAGCCGGCTGATGCAGAGCGCGCACAGGAGCCGATGCTCTCCGGCACTCAGCGCGCCATCACAGCAGACACACGTGCGCGGCAGAAGCAGGTCGAGAGTACAGCGGAGCGACGGGCCGCAACGGTCGCCCAGCCAACGAGTTACGCGATGCGCCCTGAGCCTGCCTGCTACGTCAGCGCACCCCACATCACTTCCCGGTTCGGCTCGACGCCGAGCCACCTTCGGAAGGATCGAGCAGCCTGCTCCACCAGCATGGGGAGGCCGTCGGACGCTGGAAGGCCGGCATCGCGCGCCGCGCGCACCCATGCGGTCTCGCCTTTGCGATAGACGAGGTCGAGAACGGCACAGCGGTTTCCGAGCGCCGCGATCGGCACGGGCAGCTCGGCATCATCCATTCCGATTGGCGTGGCATTGATTACAAGCTCTGCGCCCTTCACGGCGGCCAACAGATCCGGTTCCGCGTGCGCCAGAGCAAATCGATGCGTCAGCGCTTCCGCCTGAGCCGGCTTGCGGCTCCAGACGACGAGCTCGGTACGATCCCAATCTCGTATTGCAGCCGCGACAGCCGCTGCCGCACCGCCGGCGCCGATCAAGGCGACGCGGCGAGGCTGCTCGGCGCGCGCACTTTCCAACAGCTCGTGCGCCGCGAATTCGAAACCGGCGACGTCGGTGTTGTCACCTATCAACGCCCCATCCTGCACCCAGAATGTGTTAACCGCACCGGCGCGCTCCGCAAGATTGGTTACGTGGTCGCAGATGCTGAACGCGGCTTGTTTGTACGGAATGGTGATGTTGCCCGCTGCGTGCTCCGCACGAAGGGTGCGGAACGTCGCACGAAGCTGCGTCGGCGCAACATCCAGCAGAGCGTATTCCAGCGGTATCCGCGCGGCGCGAAGCGCTGCGTTCTGAATTGCAGGCGACAGCGAGTGAGAGACGGGGTGACCAACGAGTACGAGCCGCGACGGCCGGCTCACGTCGTACCCGTCGTACGCTCGGCCGCGATCCGATCGAGTACCGCCTCGAGCATCCCTTCGATGGCATCCGCCGCAATCCGGTAGTCGTCCAGGTCTCCGCCGTACGGATCGGCGACGTTGCGCATCGACGCCCCGTGCGAGCCGTACTCGTCGAGCAGGAAGACGCGAGCCCTGGGCGCAATTGCTCTTACGCCAGACAGGTGCCCGCTGGCCATGACGAGAATCAGTGTGTCGGATGTGATCGCTGCGGGTAAGAGCGGGCGGCTGCGATGGCGCGACAGGTCCACGCCACGCTCGAGGCCGACGAGGATCGCGCCATCGGTGGCAGGCGAGCCTAATGCCGCGCCGGTGCCGGCGCTCCCGAAGGTCACATCAAGGCCGCGTTGCTGAGCAGCTCGCCGAGCGAGCGCCTCCGCGAGGGGACTCCGGCAGGTGTTGCCGGTGCATACGAAAACAACGTTCACGTGCTCATGCCATCGGTACGAGTGTGGGGGCAGCCAGTCGAAGCTCGGACAACGAAATGGCCCCAGGCCGAATTACGCGCGGACGTTCTCCCATGCAATCTACAACCGTCGACGGCTGCGACGGCCTGAGAGTTCCGCCGTCCAGAACCCGGAGCTTGCCCCGAGCCACGGCATCCCACCAGTCCCGCAAGATCGTCGCCGCGGAATCAGCTGGGGGTGTGCCAGGACGGTTCGCACTTGTGGAGGTGATCGGATCGCCGTAGGCGCGGATAAGACGACCAACCGACTCGTGCGAGGTCCACCGAACAGCGACGCCGCCCTCGGGGCCGCGCAGCTCGGGAGGAACGCGCTTGTCGCCGCCAGGCAGAACCAACGTCAGCGGTCCGGGCCAGAAGCGCGCGGCGAGAGACGAAGCGGCGGGCGTAAGTCGAAGATCGAGACGCGACAACATGTCGACGCCGGCGACGAGCAACAGAAAGGGCTTGCCGAGCGGACGCGACTTGAGCGCAACGAGGTTTCGAACTGATTCATAATCGACGCCGCCGCCAAAGCCGTAGACGGTTTCCGTGGGATATGCGAGCACGCGACGCTCGTTCAGATGCGTGATCGTGTCCCGTATCGACGCCTCGACTTCTTCCGGCGACCAGAACGGGACTGCGCGCGGCGGTACTTTCATCGTTCGAGCATACTCAACGCGTCGGCGCGCGCGAAATCGTCTTCGGTTGTGATCTTCATCGCTCGCTCGCTTCCGGGGACAACGATCACGCGATGACCGTAGTGTTCGCAGAGCGCTGCATCGTCCGTGACGTTTATTCCCTCGCGATTGGCGCGACGCGTTACATCATCGATCATATCGCGCGGAAACGCCTGGGGCGTCTGCGCGCGCCAGAGCCCCGTGCGCTCTACGGTCTCGACGATCGTGCCGTCATCCGCGACGCGCTTGAGCGTGTCGACTTCCGGCACCGCAGCGATTGCCCCAGTGCCGCGGCGCGCCGCAGCTATGACTGCGTCAATCGTCTCGTCAAGCACGAGCGGTCGCGCCGCGTCGTGTATCACGACGATCCGGGCTTCGGAAGGAAGATCGTCCAGTCCATTCCGCACGGAATCCCCGCGCTTGTTGCCGCCGACTCCAATCAGAAGCCGGCTTATATCGCTCTGGAAGATCCACGGAGGTGGATCGCCGGCATAGTTACGCGGGAGCACGGCGACGACCATGCAAACGTCGACGCGCTGCTGGAACAGCTGCACACTGTGAAGCAGCATCGGCTTGCCGGCGACCCAGCGAAACTGCTTGAGCTCGTCCGACCCTGTGCGCGACCCGGTGCCGGCCGCGACTATGACGACGCCGACATCCTGCACGACGCCGCTCATGAGAACAATCTCTTGAACAATTCGCTCACGGTCGCGACGCCGGTTGCCCGCACGTCCTTCGGGATGCGCGCGCTCGCCGACCGCTGTGCGACGAACGCATTGCGCATCCCCATCTTGGCAGCCTCCGCAAGCCGGCGCTCCGTCTGGGCGACCGGGCGGATCTCGCCGCCAAGGCCCACCTCGCCGATGAATACGGCATCTGATGGGAGCGGGCGATCGTACACGCTCGACGCGAGCGCAGCGGCGACGGCAAGATCGCCGGCTGGTTCGCGCAGTTGCACCCCGCCGACGACATTGATGAAAACGTCGAGCGATGAGAACGCCAGGCCGGCGCGTTTATCGAGCACCGCGAGCAGCAGTGCCAGCTTTCGCCCGTCGTAGCCCGTGCTGACGCGCTGCGGCGTCCCGTACCCGGCCTTCGCCGCGAGCGCCTGTACCTCGATAAGGATCGGGCGCGAGCCTTCGAGCAGCGTCGTCACAGCGCTCCCCGACGCGATGTCGTGTCGGTCGCTCAGAAATAACTCTGACGGATTTGCGACAGGCTCGAGTCCGTTCTCGTGCATACGGAACACACCGATCTCGTCGACGCTTCCGAATCTGTTCTTTGTAGCGCGCAGCACGCGATGGTCGAGCGTCCCCTCACCCTCGAAATAGAGCACCGTATCGACGATGTGCTCGAGCGTCTTGGGACCGGCGATGCCGCCGCCCTTCGTAACGTGACCTACGAGAAACACGCTCGTGCCCGATGCCTTGGCGAAGTGCATCAATCTCGCAGCCGATTCCCGCACCTGGCCGACGTTGCCGGGCGCGCCTTCCAGATCGGAAGTGAACACCGTCTGAATGGAGTCGACGATCATTACCGCAGGCGATTGCGCCGATGCGGTCGCAAGGATCGTTTCGAGATTCGTCTCGCTCAACAGCGCGACGTTCTGCGCGGCGTCACCGAGCCGGTCAGCGCGAAGCTTGACCTGCAGCGGTGATTCCTCACCGGACACGTAGAGAACCTCGTGATCGCGCCCTTGAAGTGTCGCGGCGACCTGAAGCAGCAGCGTCGACTTGCCTATCCCGGGCTCGCCGCCGATGAGCACCACGGACCCCGGGACGATTCCACCGCCAAGCACGAAATCGAATTCACCGATTCCGGTCTTCCAGCGCCGCGCTTCCGAGCCGTGCACGTCGCGAAGCCGCGGCGCGGCGACAGCGGTACCGCCTGCAGAGAGGCTCGCGGTGCCTCCTCTGCGGCGCGCGGTCGCACCGGTCGCGTTGGCGGGCGCGGACACAACTTCCTCCACCAGCGTGTTCCAGTCGCCGCAGACATCACAGCGTCCAGCCCACTTTGGATGATCAGCCCCGCAGTTGGTGCACCGGTAAACAGTTCTTGCCTTTGCGCTCACTAGCTCCCCTGCCCGCCTCCACTCTGGCGGCCGGAATAATTCTCGAAGCGCGTATACTGACGGTTGAAGAACAGCGTCACGTTGCCGGTAGGTCCGTTGCGCTGCTTGCCAATTATTACTTCGGCGAGCCCCTGCGAGGTTTTGCCATCCTTGTCCGGCTGGCTCGGATCCTTGCCTTCGAGAACGTCGTAGTACTCCTGACGGTAGAGAAACATCACGACGTCCGCGTCCTGCTCGATAGCGCCCGACTCACGCAGATCCGAGAGCTGCGGCCGCTTGTTGTCGCCGGCGCGCTGCTCAGGTGCGCGACTCAACTGCGACAACGCGACCACGGGAACGCGCAGCTCGCGCGCAAGAGCTTTCAGCGAGCGCGAGATCGTGCTTATCTCCTGCTGCCGGTTCTCCGACGACGGCGGACCCTGCATCAGCTGCAGGTAGTCCACCACGATCATTCCGATGTTGTTCTCGGCCTTCAATCTCCGAGCCTTCGATCGCATCTCCAGCAGCGAGATTGCCGGAGTGTCATCGATCCACACCGGAGCCTGACTCAGCAGTCCGGCAGCGCGTCCCAGCTGCACGAACTCGTCGTCACGCAGCTTGCCTTTGCGCAATCTCTGTGCATCGACACGTGCTTCGCTCGTCAGCATTCGCTGCAGCAACGACTGCTTGCTCATCTCCAGCGAGAAGAACGCGACCGGTGTCTTGGCGTCCAGCGCAGCGTTCTGCGCGATGTTGAGAACGAACGCCGTTTTCCCCATTGACGGCCGCGCCGCGATGATCACCAGCTCCGATGGTTGAAACCCCGCGGTTATCTCGTCCAGATCCTTGAACCCACTCGGCACACCCGTAACGGATTCGCCCGCGAGATGGAGCTGCTCGATGCGCTCCATCGCCTCGTACATCAATTCCTTGACGCGCGTGAATCCTTCGGTGCCGCGGCTCTGATTCACCTCGAAGATGCTGTGCTCCGCGGCGTCGAGCAGCTCGGCGGCCGGAAGCGCCGAATCGAACGCCTCGCTCACGATCGCCGTCGACACTTCGATGAGCCGCCGACGCAGCGCCTTCTCGCGCACGATCTTCGCGTGGTACTCGACGTTGGCCGCCGTCGGCACGACGTCGACGAGATACGCGATGTACTCGCGGCCGCCAGCTGCCTCCAGCTCGTTCTTGCGCGACAGCTCTTCGGTCAGTGTGAGCGGATCGATTACCTCGCCGCGCTCGGACAGTGCGACCATCGCGCGGAAGATGCGGCGGTGCGACTCGCGATAGAACATCGACTCGTCGACGTACTCCGTCGCGCGCAGCAGCGCGTCAGAATCGAGGAGCATGGCAGATAGCACTGCCTGCTCCGCGGCCTCGGAGTACGGGGGCGTGCGGTCGCGGTATGGATCGCGACCGCCGCTCACCTCAAGATTTCGAGCCGTCGAGTACGTATCTAGCGAGCTTGACATCTTCCCAGGTTGGTCTCTTCCATGCAGGGTTTCTCAGCAGCGCCGCCGGATGGTACGTCACGACGAGCGGAATTCCGTAGTACCGGTGAACCGCACCGCGGAGCTTCCCGATCGGCGTCTTGGTATTGAGTAGAGTTTGCGCCGCGAACGTCCCGAGCGCCAGAATGACTTTGGGTTTCACCATCTGTATCTGGCGCACAAGATAGGGACTGCACGCGTCGACCTCGTCCGGCTGCGGGTTCCGGTTTCCCGGGGGCCGATGCTTCAGGACGTTGGTGATGAACACCTGCTCCCTCGTCAGGTCGATTGCCGCAAGAATCTTTGTGAGAAGGGCACCGGCCTGCCCGACGAACGGATGTCCGGTCTCGTCCTCGTTGGCCCCCGGAGCCTCGCCGACGCACATGAAGTCCGCGTCCGGATCGCCGGTCCCGGGCACTGCGTTCCTCGCAGTCTCGTACAGCGGGCACCTCGTGCATGCCTCAATGAGCTTCGCGAGCGAGTCGAGGGACGGAACGCCGTTAAACGGGTTCTGCTCGAACAACGTCCCATTCGCGTTTCCGACCACCAGTCCCTGCTTCTCAGCGTTGACCATCGCGTGCACCTCCGCGTCCGACCCCATCCCCACCACCGTAGGCAGAGTCGTGTTGCACGTCCGGTACCGGTTCCTCGACACGCATTGCTGCAACGGGTGGCGTGGCGGGTGGTGCGGCGGGCGGCGGCGCCTGCCGTCGCGGCTCCGCAGCTCGGGTTGGTGCTTCCGTGTGCGGTTCCGGGGACGGTGCGCGACGCGGTTGCAGGCCGCGCCGATTCCGGCCGGCCCGGATTCGCGGAGCGCAGCTTATCGATCCTGCTCAGCGCTTCTTCGACGCTCATGCCGTCGAGTACGAATTCCGATTCACCGAGCTCGCGGCGCTGCTCCAGATATGTGCGGAGCCGCTCTCTAGCGTCCATCGATCAATACCTCGATTCTGTCGAGCAGTCGCTCAGCCACTTCGTCCTTCGACATGAGCGGCAGTTCTTCCTCACTCGTAGCCGTGAGGAGCGTGACGCGATTCGTGTCCGATCCGAAGCCCTCGCCCGGCACGCCAGCCCGATTCGCGACGATCATATCCAACTTCTTGGCGCTGAGCTTCGCACGCGCATTATCAAGCAGCGACTGGGTCTCGAGTGCAAAACCGATCGTGACGAGGCCGGACGGCCGCGCATCGGCCGTCGCAGACAGAATGTCCGGCGTCGGCACGAGATCGATCGCCGACGGTGCATGCGCCTTCTTGATCTTCTCCGTGGCGACGGAAGCCGGACGGAAATCGGCGGCCGCTGCGGCCATGACCAGCACGTCAGCGTCGGGCAGTGCGGCAGCTACGGCGCGCGCCATGTCATCGACACTGACGATTCGCGTGACACGAACGCCGTGCGGTGCTTCAACCTCGAGCGCGCCGGCGATCAGTGTGACATCGGCGCCGCGCGCGCGCGCGGCACGCGCGATCGCCACACCCATCCGCCCCGTGCTGTGATTGGAGATGAACCGTACCGGATCGATGGCCTCTCTGGTCGCGCCCGCCGTCACGATCACGCGCTTTCCAGCGAGCGACGATGCGCCACGCAGCATGCGCTCGACATGCTCTACGATACTGTCGGGCTCGGGCATGCGGCCAGGACCTTCGCCCTCGCCAAATGCGAGCGGCCCGACGGCTGGCTGCATCACCTCGTAGCCGATTTCAGCGAGATGCGCGGCGTTGTTCCCAGTTTGCGGGTGCGACCACATGCGGTCGTTCATGGCGGGCACGATCAACACGCGACACCGCGCGGCCAGGAGAATCGCGCCAAGCAGGTCGTCGGAGCGTCCCTGGGCGGCGCGCGCCATGAAATCCGCCGTAGCCGGTGCAACGACGATTGCGTGCGCATCGCGCGCAAGCCGAATGTGCGAGAGTGCCTCACCGGCCTCGAACAGATCGGTGTGAACGCGTCGCCCCGTGACCCCCTCGAACGTGACGGCGCCCACGAATTGCTGGGCGCCGCGGGTCATCACGACGTCGACTTCAGCACCGTCCTGCGCCAGAAGGCGCGCCAGCGTCACCGACTTGTAGCTGGCGATCCCCCCGGTGACGCCCAGTACAATGCGCCGTCCCCGGATGTCGCGCAGCGTGCTACTCCTGCCGGCGGCGCGGGACTACGTGATACTCGATCTCTCCACCTGCAAGATCGTCGAGCGCGCGCGTGGTGAGCTTCTTCTCGCCCGGCGCCGACCTGTCGCGCGGAAATTCATTGAGAACGCGCGCGAACTTCGCCGCCACAAGAACTCCGAGATACTTGTTGGTCGCGTGCGCCGCGACGTCATCTGGTGTGTAAACTCGCATTATCTCTCCTTTAAGTGAAGCAGCTCCGCCGTAAGGGCAGCTACCGTCTCGTCCGCGATGCGCGCACTCTCCGGCGAGTTCACTCGCTTGAGGCACTCCGCATCGATGATGCACGAAACCTGGCACACTGCGCGCTCCAGCTCGTCGTTGATCACGACGTACTCGAACTCGCCAAGTACCCCAATCTCGCCAATCGCGTCGCGCAGCCGCGCCGCAATTGCATCCCTGCTCTCCGTGCCGCGGTCTCGCAACCTCGCCACCAGGGTTTCACCCGATGGCGGAAGTATGAAAATGCGAACCGCGTCCGGAAAGGAAGCCGCGAATTGCATGGCGCCCTGCACGTCGATATCCATAATCACGTTGCGGTGCGAAGTGACGACTCGCTCCACTTCCCGACGCAGCGTTCCGTACATGTTGCCGTGCACTCTCGCGTACTCCGCGAATTCACCGTTCTTCACCGCGAGCTCGAATTGCTCGGTGGTGAGAAAGTGATACGCGACTCCGTCCACCTCGCCCGGTCGCGGCGCTCTTGTCGTCGCCGATACCGAGTATCCAAGGTCCTTCCTGACTTCCAGCAAGCGCTTCGCGATCGTCGTCTTCCCGGCACCCGATGGCGCCGAAAGAATGATCGAGAAACATTTCACTCGACGTTCTCGCTCTGTTCGCGCAGCCGTTCCAGCTCTTCCTTCATCGCGACGACATCGCCGAGAATGAGGGCGTCGTTCGCCTTGCTTCCCATCGTGTTCGCTTCGCGCAGCATTTCCTGGATCAGAAAGCCGAGACGCTTGCCCACCGCGGCCTCCTTTTTTTCGTCGAGGGCGGCCCGGAACGCTGCGATGTGCGCCGCGAAGCGGTTGAGCTCCTCCGATACATCCATCCGATCCGCAAGAATCGCGATCTCCTGCGCCAGGCGCTGGGGATCTACCGCGACGCCTGAGGCGAGTTCCGCCACCGATGCCTGCAATCGATTGCGCTGCTCCACGAGGCGCGCAGGGGCCCGCTCGCGAACCCTCGCGAGCGCGCTCTCGATGATCCTCAGATGCTCACGGAGAAAGTCCGAGATCCTGGCGCCCTCGGCGTCGCGCATCTCGTCGAGCCCGTTGACCGCCTCCTGAACTATCGCGAGAAGCTCCTCGTCGCTTCCCTCGGTCGCCTCACCACGGTCATCGTCGCCAGTAGTGATGACGTCCGGAAGACGCATCAGAGTTGCCAGATCGACGTCTCCGGCAAGCCCCCACCGCTCCTTGAGGCCACGAAGCTGTTGGATGTACGCGGCAGCGCGTTGCTCGTCGATCGCAACCGCACGATCCGCTTCACGATCTACGCGCGCACTTACACTCACGTGCCCGCGGCTGAAGCGCTTGCGCAGAAGCTCGCGAACATCGCCCTCGCAGCGCGCCATGCCACCGGGAAGCTTGATCGATGGGTTGAAGAAGCGATGGTTGACCGCACGGATCTCGACGGAGACGCGCAGCGCGCCAACCGTCCCGCTCGCAGTCCCAAAACCGGTCATGCTCGTGATCATGTGCAGCCCACTAAGTTATTGCCCTGTAAGGACTTTGTCAACTTTCTGGCTGGCCACAGGCCGACCGGAGGATTTATGCGAGAGATCATTCCTCCCGCGGTGTAAAACCGACGATGCCAGCCTTCGACCGCGGCAACGCGGGACTGGATGGCAGGACGGTTTATGAGCATACTGAGGAAAGGAGGAAGGTATGAATCGATTCGTTGCCTTTGGAGCTGTACTCGCACTCGTCGCCTGCGCCGATACCGTGGCGCCGAGCCCTGACACCAGCCAGCCGCAGACCGACGTCTACACTCTTACGGAGCTCTCGGGTCAGAACCTGCCGGCCCATTTTACAAACGGAACCCAGACTGGGGTGATTACCGCCGGAACGCTGCTCCTCAATGCCGATAACTCCTATGCCGTAATCCAGACGGGATACACCATCGATACGTCTGGCGGCATCACGGTAAACTCGCCAACAGCCACCGACACGGCAGAAGCCGGGACCTACCAGGTGACCGGAACCAAAATCGTCTTTGCTGTGCCGCCCAAGATACCAGGGGCCGGCGCGACCTACACGCACCAAGGCACTATCAGCGGGAGTCTTATTTCGTACACCGACGCGTCGGGCTTGAACTACGAATATCAGCTGCTTGGCAGCGACTGACCGGGACCGCTGAAGCTCAGTTGAAGAAGTACCAGCGCACGCCGTAAATGTTGACCGGGCGCGGCATCAGATATCCCGGCACTTCGTCGTACAGAGCGCCGACGAGGTTCCGACGCTGGTACGACAGCACGCCGCGCAGGATTCTCAGCTCCACGAGTACCGAGAACACGCGGCTCGACGTGGCGATCCGGTCCGTGCCGTCGCTCTCGGGGAAAGGCGCCTCGCTACGGTAGTCCATTCCGGGCTGGAAGACGAAAGAGAAGTTCCCGCTCGGAAAGCGCGAAAGCCACTCGGTGTAATACCGGAGGTCGACGTGCGCCTCGGTCTGCGGCGTGTACGGCGCGGTGTTCTGCCAGTGCGTGACGAGACCGTCGATGTTGAATCCCCAGAAAAGCGGTCCCCGCAGCGTCGCCACAGTACCGGTCTGTCGCCCCACCGCCTTCCCGACGAAGCTGGTGTCCCACAGCGCCGATGGGACCAGCAGCGCGGTGTCGCGCGTAATCACGCCTCCGGTCAACCACAGGCCACTCGGAAGAATTCGCAGGCCGGCTTCCAGCCGCGCAGACTTGGAGCTCGGCTGCACGAGAAATCCGGGCGCAGGCGTGCCGAACGATGTGCGCTGGCCTACGTACCCGAGCAGCGATATGAATGGCAGTGGCGTCAGCCGCGCTCCGCCCTCGACTCGCGTGAGTCCGGAATACGCGTCCCGCTCGGCGAGCGCACTGGCCGAGAGAATGTCATGCGTGAGATCGAATTCCGCGCTGGGAGAGTTGTAGCCAACCGCGAGCCTCCGGCGGTATCGATCCGTGAGCCGCAGACGTCCGCCGAAGGCGTCCATGCCGAGCGTCGCGACATACTGCGTGACCGAAGCGAGCGAGTCTACGGTGTCGGGTGCAAAGCCGTACTGCAGCGCGGCGAGCGAGTCGTAGTGAGAGCTGTTTTCCTTGAGAATCTGCGTCGATGCAATCAGCTGAAGAAACGGCCCGCTGTTCTCATTCCCGATCGCGGCGCGCAGGTAACCCATCGTGTTCGCAGCGCGGTAACCCGGCAGCGACGGACCGAACTGATACCGCGACGTGATCGTACGAGTGTCGCTGGTACGGATCGCCGTCGCGTCGAGACTCCAGTCCTTGCGCGCGATTCCGTAGCGAACGAGGCCACCGAAATCCTGGCCGCCGCCGCCGTTGCGCAGGTCGGTGACGCCATACTGCTGCAGCGCTACCTGTAACCCCGCTCCGTTGTAGAAGCGCTTGCCGTAGAATGCACGGTACAGGTTGGTATTGAGATCTCCCGTGAGCGCGTCGACGCGCGTATACGGAGTCGTGCCGTTGTACTCCCAGGTTCGCATGTCGATGCGCAACCCATCCGCACCGCGAGCGAGCGAGATCTTGTCCAGCATCCAGATCGGAATCGAGTGGAGATCAGGTGCAACGCCGTTGCGCGGCTCGAGGTCGTCGCGCTCGATTCCATCGATGAAGATGCGAATCCTGCTGAAGTCGCCCCCGATCGCCGCCGCTTCGGGTGCCGCGATCCAGCCGGTCGTGAAAGTCGTGAATCCAGGAATGCGATCGAGCAGATCGGCGAGCGTGAGTGCACCGGACGCAAAGAGCTCGTCGCGCGTGTATGTGTACGACTGGCCGATCTCGAGCGACGGAATGACATTGTCGCGCCCGATGCGCGCCTGGATACTGTCGGGGCGCTGCGGCTTGGGCGCCGAATCCTCTGCGGCGTTGACAGTGGTGTCCCGCGGAAGCGTCGTCTGCTGCGCCCGCGCGGTTGAACTGACGGAAAGCATCGCGCCGGCGCACGCGGCAATCCCGAGCGCAGCCCGCGCGACACGATGCGACATCAGCGAGCGCAGCGCGCGCGCAGAAATTCCACGAACGTGCCGACCGGCACGCCCGTCGGACCCTTGGGGATGTATCCGAGGTCGGTCTCCGAGTACGCCGTGCCCGCTACGTCGAGATGAACCCACGGGTAATCGCCGGCAAATTCCCGAAGAAATGCAGCCGCCGTAATCGCCCCCGCAGGCCGACCGCCAGAATTCTTGACATCCGCGACATCGGACTTGATGAGGTCGGTGTAATCGTCCCACAACGGCAGTTGCCAGCCGCGCTCGCCCGAGCGCTCGGCGGCGACGAGCACTTCGTCGACAAGTTGCTGATCGACACCCAGCACTCCCGTTGCGGTGTGCCCGAGCGCGATGACACACGCGCCGGTGAGCGTAGCGGCATCGATCACCGCCGCCGGCTTGAAACGGCGCACGTACGAAAGAAGGTCCGCGAGCACGAGTCTTCCTTCTGCGTCCGTGTTGATGATCTCGATGTACTTCCCGAGCTGGCTGCGCACCACGTCGCCGGGGTTCATCGCGGTTCCGGACGGCATGTTGGTCGTCGCACCGAACACGCCGACGACGTTGATCGCCAGCTTCATTGCGCCGATTGCCTCCATCGCGCCGATGACTCCGCCGGCGCCGCTCATGTCGAATTTCATCCATTCCATGCTCGCGGCTGGCTTGATCGAGATGCCGCCCGAGTCGAAGCAGAGGCCCTTGCCGACGAGCACGACCGGAGCGGCGCCCGCGTCTCCCCCATTGTATTCCATGGTGACGAGGCGGGGCTCCTGCGGTGTGCCCTGCGCGACCGCGAGGAACGATCCCATCTTTTCAGCGGTGAGTCCCGCACGATCGAGCTCCGTGTAACGCATGCCGTGGCGCGCCGCGACGTCGCGCGCAGTCGCCGCGAGGAGGTCCGGGGTGCAGATGTTGCCGGGCGTCATGCCGAGCGTTCTCGCCAGCGACATTCCGTTGCCGATCGCATTGCCATTCGCGAGCGCGGCTTGCGTCTCGGGGGTGACCGGAGCGCAGATCGTCGCGGACGCAACGGGCGCTTTGCGCTCGTTATCGGGAGGCGGAGTCTTGGTGTCGAGATACTGCCACGCGCCGGCATGAAGCCCAATTGCGACGGCCTCTATCTGCTCCGGCGCGAAAGAATCGCCAGTGAAGGCAAGCGACCCCACGCCGAGCTTGCCCGCCGTGCGGGCAGCGAGCGCTGCCGCTCGTCGGAGATTGTGTACGGCGCCAGCGGGAGCACCCGTGCCAATCAGCGCGATTCTACGCGGTCCGCTGCCACTTGCACTGCTGCTTCCGGTCAAGAAGAGAATCTCGTCGCGCGCTCCGCGAAAGTCGCGCTCCCGGAGCGCCGCTGAAATCGCGCCGGCGACGGAGTTATCCAGATTGGAGAGTGTCGACGGAAGCGACGCGCCGGAAGGCAGCGCGATGAACAGCACGGGCGCTTGAACAGCTGCCGCGTCCGCACCGGAGAGAGCGACGGAGAATGGATTGGTCACTTTGCTTGAGCCTGGTGTGATCGTTAGGAACGCATTGCGCTGATGATTGCGTCGCCGAAGCCTGAGGTGGAAACTTCGGTCGCTCCGGGCATCTGCCGGGCAAGATCGTAGGTCACCTTGCGCGATTTGATCGCGTTCTCCATTCCGCGCACTATGAGTGCCGCGGCTTCGTTCCATCCCATGTGCTCGAGCATCATTACGCCCGACAGAATCACGCTGCCCGGATTGATCTTGTTGAGACCGGCGTATTTTGGCGCAGTGCCGTGAGTCGCCTCGAAGACGGCGATGCCGTCTCCAACATTTCCGCCCGGGGCGATGCCGAGTCCACCAACCTGCGCCGCTGCGGCGTCCGAGAGGTAGTCGCCGTTCAGGTTTGGTGTCGCGATGACCGAGTATTCCGATGGGCGTAATAACAGTTGCTGGAACATCGAATCGGCGATACGATCACCCACCACAATCCTTCCCGCTGCGTCGCCGCCCTTGAGCTCCGTTTCGGTGACGGTGCGATCGCCGAACTTCTCGCGCGCGATTTCGTATCCCCAATCGCGGAACGCCCCTTCGGTGAACTTCATGATGTTGCCCTTGTGCACCAGCGTCACCGACGGGCGCCTGTTGGCGACGGCATAGCTGAGCGCCATCTCGACGAGCCGTTGGGAGCCGAACTTGCTCATCGGCTTTATGCCGAGTGCCGAATCCTCACGAATCTTCGCGCCGAATGACGACTCCAGAAAATCGCGGAGCGAATTGGCTTCCGCAGACCCGGCTCTGTACTCGATGCCCGCGTAAACGTCTTCCGTATTCTCGCGGAAGATCACGACGTTGACCTTTTCCGGCTCCTTCACCGGAGCGCCGACGCCTTCGAAATACCGAACGGGCCGAATGCACGCGTAAAGATCGAGCACCTGACGCAGCGTGACGTTGAGCGAGCGTATTCCACCACCGACCGGCGTGGTCAGCGGCCCTTTGATCGAGACACGAAATTCACCGAACGCATCGACTGTCTCGTCCGGAAGCCAGCTTCCGTAGCTGTTGAACGATTTTTCGCCGGCGAAGACTTCCATCCACGCGATCCGCCGCTCGGCGCCATAGGCCTTTTCGACCGCCGCGTCGAAAACGCGAACCGAGGCAGCCCATATGTCGGGGCCGGTCCCGTCGCCTTCGATGAACGGAATTATTGGATTATTGGGAACCTGGAGGGCGCCGCCGGCATAGCCGATTCGCTCGCCCGTGGAGGGCACGGTCGCGTGCTTGTACGTGGCCATTCTCGGATTGGTTGTTCAGGAAGGGGCGTAAACCCAAGAAAGTTACGGCCGCGTTACCTTCCGGGCCAGCGGGTACGACCCACGCGCCCGGCGTTGGCCTTCAGCGCGGATTCGATTCTGCGCTGTCTGACCGGTTTGGCCCGATCGCATTTCTGCAAGCTGAGTGCGCCGTGACGATGGGAACGCCGTGGTTCTGCGGCTCGGCGATGCCGCCGCTCTCCGTGACGACACCCGAGTTCGGGACGCCCCCGGTCGCAACCGGCATGTCGCACGTAACTGCCGTCGATGCCGGCGGTTGGATTGCCGTCGCCGCGAGACGCACACGGGCGGTGTCTCTCGGGAGCAGATATTGCGGGGGAATCACCGCGGAAGCCCCGAGGCTTTGAGCATGCAGCGCGACCGGGCTTATCATGATCACAAGTCCCGCAAGTACACCTTTTACCATCGAACTCCTCCCGTGCCACGCGGCACCCCGAAAAATGGCGATCCGCATCCGATGGCGCCAGATCGATCGACGTTCTAGCTTCCGCAACATGTCGATCAGCTCGCGTGCAGCGGTGGTGCACCTGGTCACCCTTGCCGTGTTCCTGTCCGGATTCGCTGCGTCTGCATCAGCGCAGGAGCAGTGGACAGGCGTAGGCGCAATCGGCGCGACGGCGATGTACATGGACACCACCACGATCATCCGCGCTGGGAGCATTCGCGAGGTATGGATCAAGTCGCTCGACAACGTACCCAAAACCTTCGTGAACGGCCGCGACACGTTGACGTTCGACACTGTCGTGGGACTCAACGTGTTTGATTGCGCCAAGCACACACGCACGGTCGAAGCCGTCCGGTACCTCCTTGGCGACGATGTCGTGCTCGACATCCCGGCGACACACGGCACCGCCGAGTTCCTCAAGCCAAAGAGCTTTTACGACGCCGTCTATCAGGATCTCTGCAGATCGCCGTGACGAGTCCGCGCGTTATTGAAGCAAGCTACGCGCTAGCGTGAAATGGCTCGAACGGCGCGATACCCAGGCGTAATTGCATGCTGTAAGCAATGCGATGCGCCATTTCCTTCATGAGCGACGCCGACGGTCCGGAAAAGCGCGAGTCGACAACCGATTCGAGAGTTGCGATCCAGCACGCGAAGTGATCGCCCGTGAGACCTGACATCTCGAGGTGCGGTCGGAACGCGCTCCCGGTGTACGTGTGTGTGTGGAAGATGAGCGTGGACCAGAACGCGACGATGCGCGGCATGTGCGCCGACATGTCGACGTTGTCGAAGTATGGCGCGAGCAGGGGATCCGCACCGATGATCGCGTAGAACGACGTCATCGTGTCGAAAAGATCTTCATCGCGAATGTCGGGAAGTGTGTCGCCAGTTGCCATCAGGACGGTCCAGTCCCATTCGAGCCCGAGCTCGACTCCGTTCGCATGACAGTGAGCAGAAACACGCAACCCGATTCAGACGTCGCCGAGTGCTCGACACCGGCAGCGAAGACCAGGACGTCACCCGTCACGAGGTGATACTCGTCTCCGACGGCGCGAAACACTACCTCGCCATCGGTGACGTGGATGGTAACCGGGCCGTCGGTGCTGTGCGGTGGCAGATCGCCGCCACGGTCCAGAGCCATGAGAACGAGCCTGACCGGCCCTTCCTTGACGATCGTCCGGGCGGTACGGCCCCGCTGCGCCAGAAGCTCGCGATCGATCATGAGTTCGTCCTGCGACAGGTGACGGACAAGTACCTCGCCGTCGATCGTACGGTGCATCGATGACATGTAATCTCCGAGGGAGGAAGCCGGGTCAGGGTTGGCTATTGTAATGAATGCGCGCGTGAATTGGTTGTCAATCGATCCGCAGTGGTGCGCTGCTAACGCTCGGGGACCGCGAAGACGTCGAAGTGAGACCATTTCATGAGATCTGATTCGTCGATCGCAGTATCGCGGTAGTCGGTTTCCTCGCTCTCTACCTTGAACATTGCGTACCCAAGCTCGCGGAGGTCGCGATAGTATCCGACGCGCTCCTCCTCGGGCATGTACTTGTACATCTCCGTCTTGATGTAGGGGCGGCTGCGGACAAGGAGATCTCGAAGCGAGCTGGCGACTGCACGGTCCAGGCCCTCAGTATCGATCTTTATGTAACGCACCCGGCGGCTCTCTTCCGCATAATTCGCGTCGAGGAACGCGGGGATGTTTCGGCCGATGACTGGAAGCTTGAAGAAATGCGCGTGGCGCCAGCGTCCGATGTGCTGATGCAGCCCGCCATTGCAGAAACCGGGGTCAGAGTACTCGAACTCGAAAGTACCATCCGTGGGAGTCGCTGCGAAGTTCAGTGGAATGATGTTCGCCTTCTTCTTGTTGAGCGCTGCATTCGGTAACAGAATCTTGTATGCAAAGATGTTCGGCTCAAGCGCAAACACGGTGCCCGCCGCGCCAACCGCAAGCGCGATCGGCACCGTGGAATCACCAGTGTGTGCGCCGATGTCGATCGCGACGTCGCCGGGATTCAGGAACTGGCGAATTACGTCGACCATAGACTGTGTCAGCCGCACGCCCTTCCCCGCCGCGGTGCGCCGTTTCGCGCTCGGATGATTCCACAACGCGAACTCGATATCGCCATCCGTGGAAAGGTGGAACGTCGTGAGCTCGTACGGATACTCACGCGTCCGCGGACGCAGGCCAAGGCCATAGAATATTTCTTTGAGCTTCATCGGTCACCGCTCCTCAATGTCGTGGCGCGGGCTTGCGCGCCAGGCACTCATGCACGAACTCGCGAGTCTCGCTTGCAACACGGTCCCAGTTGTAATGTGACTCGACCGCCGTCCTGCCTGCCGCGCCCAGACGTTGCGCGAGGCTCGGATCTCGAAGGATTGCGCCGATCGCACGCGCCGCGGCACCGACATCTTCCGGTTCGACCACGAACCCCGTCTCGCCGTCGCGCACTGCGGAGCGAACGCCCCCAGAGTCTCCGGCTACCACCGGGATTCCGCTCGACGAGGCCTCGACAAAGGATATACCGAATCCTTCGACGTTTATTCCGCGGTCCAGTCGCGAAAGCCCTAGATACACGTTGGAGGTGGCGTACGCTTCCGCGAGCTCCGCATCATCGAGCTGACCGAGAAAGTGTACGCGCTCAGCCAGTCCCAGCGCCGAGGCGAGCGAGCGGAGCCGCGTTTCGTCGTCACCGGTGCCGGCAATGAGATAGTGAAGATCGGGGAACTCGGCCGCCAGCGCCGCCATCGCCCTGAGCGCAATGTCCTGGCCCTTGTGCGGCACCAGTCGCGCGATCGTGAGCATGACAGGCATTCCCGATATTCCGAACCTCGCCCGCAACGCGCCGGAATCGTACGCAGCATTGAATCTGCCGGGATCAGTCCCCAGTTCGATCGCCGCAACCGGCGGTGGCGAGTCCACACCAACGTCGTGCATTACATCACGGGCGAGTGCCGCCGTCCAGTCGGAGTTGGCGACAATGCCGGCAGCGTCCGAGAATATGCGGCGCGCGGTCACTCGCTTGGACCATTTCGATGCGCTCTTATCGCGCTCGCGAAGAAGGTCGCCACCATTCACGTAGATCATGTATGGAACGACGGACCGCCGCGATGCCCACCAGACCGCATAGCCGACTGGCCGTATTTCCCCGCAGTGGAGAACGTCGATTCCGTCGTCGCACCTGCGTGCGAGAGACCGCGCCCAGCGGACTTCATTACTGAACAGTTTGGCCGCCGAAAGCGGGAACGGCTGTCGGTAGATTCGATACGGCGCCGTTGAGTCGCTAACCGCCGCGTCATCGCATGCAATTGTGGAGACCTCGATGGTTTCACCATAACGGTTGACGAGCTCCGCGTGGCGTCGCGACATTCCCCCGCTCACCGGTGGAAAGTTCTGCGTGACGAAGAGATTGCGCAGTGGCGTCATTCGGTAGTTGGCACCCGGAGCGCCTCGGCGTCGTGACGCATGTCACGCTTCTCGCCGCCCGGGCTCAGCAGTCTGGACACGGCACTTAGAACGACCTCCGGCTGCAGCGCATGCACGGTCTCGCCATCCCAGAACACCAGTTCGCCAGGGACGTCCCATGGTGCGTACGGATCACAGTCACGACGGAGCAGGACGACAACAGCTTTACCGAACGCACTCGCCGCGTGCGAGATGCTGGTATCTGGAGTGAGAATACGATCGCTCGCCGCCACCAGGGCAAGCGCGTCACGTAGCTCCGGCGTCGAAGCCGGCTCAGCGTCGACGGTCCGCGCGACAGCCTCTACGCTCTCCCGCTCCGACGGGAGACCCATCACGACGATGGGAATCGTCGGGTGATCCGCCCTTACCGCCTTCAGCACTGTCACGAAGTTCGCATCGGCCCATCGACGCTTCCGCTCCGACGCGGAGAGGTTGACGAGAAATCGAGTTTTTTCTCCGCTGGCAGGCGACACGCGTTGCACGGCCCGCTGCCAGACAGCATCAGCGCGCTCGCGCTCATCGTCGGTGAGAAAGATTTCCGGACGCCAGTCGATGGTAGATGCGTCGACGCCGAACGGCGCGGCCAGAGCGCGGGAGCCACGGATGTAATGCGTGCTGCGATCATACGCCTTCACGCGCACGTTGTAGACGAGATCGTTATTACCTCCGCCGGCGCCGACGCGATATGGTGCTTTGGCACCCCACATCAACAATGGCGTGGACGTGAATACAGGCGGGTTATTGAGTCGTCCGTCCACGATCACATCGTAGTGCTCGGTGGCAAGCTCGCGCGTCAAGCGGCGATAGCTTCGCCACGCTCGCCGATCGAGCGTGAAGACCTTGCGCACATGTGGATTGTGGTCGAGCACAGCTCTGGTACTCGGCGCCGACACCACATCGAGCGTGACAAGCGGCGACGACGTCGCGATCGCCCGAATGATGCTCGTAGCCATGATCATGTCGCCAATGCGCTCGAACCGGAGGAAAAGGACCTTGAGTGGCGTCACCCGTACGTCGGGCAGTCGTGCGACGCGTTTGCCCGGCAGCGCTGCTGCGATGATGCGCATCCACCCGAGTCGCCACGCGCGCTCGATGCTTCTCAGCTCCACGCGCCGCCCATGGCGAGGTCAGTGCGGCGCGGCAAGCATGCCAGACGGGCTGAGTGTGGAGTGCTAGCGGAGGGTTTGAGCACCCACCCAATAAAGCGTCCGCATCGCCCTAATGAAAGGCGCCCGACGGTATCGTGCACGGCGACGATACCGTCGGGCCAGTGGTCAACCGATCGGCTGAAGGCCCAGTATGCTGGTGAGGACGTTCGAGAGTATTGAATAGGTGCCGTTGGACGAGCTTCCGTACCGGAAGCGGCTGGTGTAGCCGTCCTCGTAGCCGCGCTGGAAGCCCTGCCGGAAGTAGTAGTTGTAGTCGGACTGATCGACGTAGTTGCCCGTATATCCATAATTGGCGTCGAGATAGGCCGGCGAATTCTGATAGTCGGATTTCCAGCGATCCTGTCTGTCGGCACGGCCGGCGAGATATCCTTGTTGATACCCGTCGTTCACAGCTTGGCGAAGCATCGTGACACCGTAGGAATTGGTCTCACGAGTCGATCCCGAGATCACGTAGCGGTACGTTACGGGAGCCCTGACGTACGGATCGCTCGCATAGTTCCGGGTGGTAGTCAGATGCTGCGCCTGTTGCCTTATCCTCGTCGTGTAATTCTGCTGAACGCGATACTGCGCTGTACGATTCTGCTGTTGAAGCTGAACGGTTTGCTTTTGAACGACAGGCAGCTGCTTGCCAAGATTCTGGCTGTACTGGGTGACGCGTTGTTGTTGCTGTTGTACGCGCTGGTGCTGCACTGCAGCTGGTACCGTTGTCGCGCGCGGTAGCTCTTTCTGGCCGTTATTCGACTGCCCGCGATCTGCTTGCGCATGAAGTGGTGCGCCAACGCAAATCAGCATGCCTGCCGCAGCCGCACCCACGATTCCCCATCCTTTCATATCTCGAACTCCGTTAGACGTAGGACTTCGCGGACGGGTTCGGAGGCGCCACGATGGCTGCGTTCCGGCGTCGACGCCCGGTGATGCAAGTCGAGTCATGGCCCGCGGCCTGGGCATCGCTGATGAGAACGACAACCTGCCGCAAGTCTTATCCGTTACACAGGGGCAACTCCTGTGCCCCAAAAATAGGGCAAGAATCCCAGTATAAGCGCCTCGGTCGGACGAGCGGCATACGGCGAACATAGCCGTAACGAGAAACAGGTCTCCGATTGGAGACCTGTTTGTGCCGTATTGCGTTGACGGGATGTCATGCCCAGAACGAGACTCGAACTCGTACGATGTTGCCATCGGGGGATTTTGAGTCCCCTGCGTCTACCGATTCCGCCATCCGGGCTGGATGTGTTGTTTGAACAACAGTCTTGGAAATTAACGGGCCGCTCGGTTGGCTGGGAGGCGCGGCACCCCGGTCATTTGCGGCACCAGTGGGCGTACGAAGATCTGCCAAATACTCTGCGCATCAAACCGCTCCATTTCTCGCTCCCGCCTTGCCCCGCCTCCCCGTACTCCACCGCGTGGACCAGCGCGTTGCCATCGGCAGGCCTCAAGCCAGGCTCCTTCGCGAGACAGCTCATCACGAGCTTGCAGAACCACTGCGGTGTTGCGGTCTGAGTGACGACAGCGACACCGGACGCTCCGCGATCTGCGCGGCAATTAGTCGTTGCGCGGTGTGCGCCGTCGGGAATGGGTGGTGGCCCTGCGATCATCTCGTACGCAACTACGCCCCACGAGTATACGTCGGTGCGCGCGTCGATCGCATCACCGCAAGCCTGCTCCGGCGCCATGTAGGCCGGAGTACCGAGCGATGTGCCAAGCGACGTGAGCATTGGATCCGCCCTTTCTTCACGCGCCTTGTGGATCGCGTGCGCGATACCGAAATCGGTGACGGTAGGCCGCGCCGCCCGTCAGAAGAATGTTGTCGGGCTTGATGTCTCGGTGTACCATCTCGGCTTCGTGCGCGGCAGCCAGCGCCTTGGCAACGTCGCCCGCTAGCTGAACAGCTTCAGCGTACGGCACGCGCCCGCGTGCGAGTCGCGCGCGCAATGTCTCGCCGTGCACAAACGGCATGATGTAATACGGAATCTCGGAAGTCGTGTGACCGGCGCTCAAAACCGGAACGATGTGCGGACTCTGCAACGTCGCTGCGGCGTGCACCTCGCGCGCGAACCGTTGCGCCGACACCCCCGACGCGAGCTCCGGGCAGCAGCGCCTTTATGACGACAGGCTCGCTCAAGCGCGGTGTCCTGCGCAAGGAATACACGTGACATTCCGCCGCCGCCGAGCTCGCGCTCGATCGCATACGCGCTGCCCAGCGCGATCCTGCAACGAATCGCGCAGCGTGTCCGTCACTCGCGATACCAGACTCGCAGGAACTGATACCATTCGTTGATCGACGTCATCGCTTCCTCGGTCTCGACTCGGCCGTCGCGCGGTGCCTTCGCTCTTGTCCGCGGAGATGTTCGGGAGCACTACGGTCTCGACCGTGATCAGGTTGATATTCGAGTCGGCCAGCCACGTATTGGCGGCAGCGACAGCCGCGTCGAAGTTCTCGTAGGCGTCGCTGTGGAGCAGGCCACGCTTGATTATGTGCGGCGCGAAATCGCGATACTTGATCATCGTCAATTGGCTGGTTGTGGCTGGGGGGCCGGGCGGCTGCGTGTCGCTGCGAACCTTCACATTCATCGCCTTCAGCTCCTTGCCGAGCACCTGCTCGGCCTGGGCATATGTCGCGCGCAAATCGTTCTCCGAGTTCACGACCTCGCGGAGATAGTTGTCGGCGCTGCGCACCGCCGTCGCGGCCCCTCCCGGCGGGAAATTGCTCGCCTGCATGATCGACTGAAAACCGGTTCTGCTGTCCTCGCGAAACCTGTCCTGAAGAGTATAGGTGTACGAAAGCGCCGCAACTGTTCCATAGTCGAGGTGCGTGAGCGCGCCGGTAGTCACCGCGGTCTGCCATGCGGTCTCGAGCAACGAAGGAGGTCTCAGCGCGTCGATGCCGACGGCGCTCTGGAACTCCGCCTGAGTGTGAATGGTATGCGACGACTCGTCCTGCGTCAGCATCGACAGAAGGGCCTGATGATATGGCAACACGTCGTCGAGTTTCGCCTCGTTCTTCTGAATCTCGGTGACGAAGTTGGTCATCGATTCGGTCGCGAGGTCACGCGCCGCGCGGCGTTGCTTCCACTGATCCACCCACAGCGCAAGCAGGATGCTCACTGTAACAGCAATGGACTGGACGATGACTTCGGCGAGCCAGGCGGGTTTGCGCATGATGCTTGCCGCTCGAAGGTCGACGCGTTACTTGAGCGGATATCCCGGGTCTGACGGCAGCTTGCCATCGATCCGCAGAACTTTCGTGTTTGGCGTGACGGCTGAGGCCAACACGAAGGTGATCGATCCCGGGATCATGCTCACGAGATTCATCGCCATGTCGGAGCTGTACACTATCTTCGGGCCGCCCGCAACTTCGGCGCGGAACATCTTCCCGATCCAGTACTGGCGGAACTGGTCTTCGTTCATCCGGTAGATCTCGTCCAGCACGACGGCACGCTCGCGCGCGACAGGCGCCCGTACAAGCAGCGTAACTTTCGACCGGTCAGGCCAGAATTGCTGCTCACCAAGGAAAATGCGACGCAGCTCGGCGAACGACAGATCCGATACACCGTCCTTGGGATTCACGACAATCGCAATTGGCTGCCGCGGACCTGCCGCGGCTTCGCTCTGTGCCATCGCAGACTGCGCGGGAATCAACAACACCGCGGCGGCTGCCGCGACGCTAAACGCCCGGAACAGCTTCACTGTTGCAAGCCGTGGCAGCGCACGCCTCGCGCTGTGGGTAGTTGTCATGGACATCTTCACTGTTGCATCGAGTTATGGTCGCCACCGCCGAGATCCGGAACGGTGAAGCTTACCTGCAGATACGCACCGTTGGACCACTCGTACGCCTGGAAATGCTCCCGGCGGTACTCTCCCTTGAGTGCGGCGAATGACGTGAAGTCGTATCGGACGCCAGCAATGCCGCCCTCGTAGGAAAGATCGAGAGGAGCGAAGATCACATCGTTCGCCGGCACCGTCGTGCGCTCGAAGCGCGCGTACGGCTTCCACTGATGAGCCATACCAGTCAGGCGATACGCGAGCTGCACGTAGTAAGCATTGCTCGTCGTGGTCGCGCCGCCCGCGGTGGGGGTGTGGGCGATCTGATCATACTCGGCGATGAACTCCGGCTGCTCGCGCTGCCATGCGACATACGCTGAAGAGATTCCCTCGACAGCATCCGCTCCCGTTGCCGGCGTAACCCGATCGCGGTAGTAGTCCGCTCCCACCTGCAATCCGAACAGCGCCTCGGGTCGGGCCGACAGCGCAAGTGTCCATGCGCGGCTGCCATTCACGTCACCGGCGTCGCCACCGCGCGAGATCGTACTTCCCCGTCCGTTGCCGACTCCCGCCATATACTGAAGTCCAAGACCGCCCGACGGCAGGTCGCCCTCGGCAAACGCGCCGACGAAGTGGGTCGGAATCAGCTGGCTGCCGAACTTGATCGCCTCAGGGCGCGAGACAGTCGTTTGAAGCCACGTGCCGTGGTGAAACGCAGTGTTCCAGTATCCGACCGGAGTATGGTACCTCCCGACGGATATCTTGAGCGCGTCGTCGAAATCGTATCGGAGGATAGAGCGTTCCACCTCGAATGCGTAGCCGGTGGCCTGCGCGGTCGCGCTGAATTCGCCGAAGTAATTCAGTCGATCGTTGAATGACACGATCAGGTGGCCCACGACCTGCCCCAACTGGAAACCGGCAGGAATCTTACGATCTGTCGCCACGTAATCCGCGTCGCCGAAGAGCATCGCGCGAACTACCGGCATCGTGGGGCCCTGCTGCACGGCAGTCGTGTCCTGCGCGACCAGAGTTCGCGCCGTCAGAATGCAGCAGGCTGCCGTGGCGGTGGTGAATAGGGCTCGCATGCGCGGTGTGAGAGGGTGGCAGCTATCGCACTCGCAAAGCTACGCCCACCGCGCCGCGGCGGCAACCCGCCGCGGCTACACCGACGTCAGGCCGACGTCATGGGTTCGGGACGTTCGGATCGCCGCCGTCGCCCAATTTCTTCTGCTGCTGAATGTACTGGCGGATCTGTGCCTGGAAACCAACGTACTGAGCAACCTGCACCGGCGTCATGAAAGTGGAAAGCTGCCGCTGTTCGTCCTGTTGCAGCTGGAAGCGCCTGCCCTGAAGGTCGTGCGCCTGCGCCATCAGTTGCGCAACTCTGGATTGATCGGCGCCGCTGCCTTTCGCAAGCTCGTCACGAAGGTCCGCGCGCACCGAGCGCTCCTGCTGCGTCAATGCGTTGCGCTGCGACCCGATGTTCGCATTCACCGAACGCAGTCGCGTCATCTGATCGTCGTTCAGGTGAAGCTTCTCTTTCACGACCTGTTCGGTGTGCTCGCGAAACTGTTGCTCCAGCACCTGGCGACGCGGCGTCACCTCCGGAGCCTTGGGCGGTCGCATGGCGCGACGACCACCTGGTCTCTGCGCAGCGGCACTCGACGCACAGAGCAACAACGCGGCAATGAGCGTCGTTACCCTCATGCCGAATCTCCCGGCACGGTCGGATCACCGACGTCCTGCAACGCCACGGGAGTTACCGATTCGGGATCCGCCGTTGGCATCGCCTCGAGCTTGTCAAGATCGCGGGTCAGCTGTGCAAGGCCATCGTCGCTGAGATCGCTCGTATTGACGATCGCAAGACCCGGCGCGATGCTGGCCGACTGGACCGCGGCATGAGTTGGAAGCACCCGAGCTGGAACGATCGTGCACCACTACCGTGGAGATGCCGACCGCGCCTATGAGACACGCTGCCGCGAGCTCGAGATAGACGTTCCTCATTCTCGTAGTCCGGCGCCGATACGGCGCGACAGCAGCCACTATGCGGGCAACATCCACCGATGGCGCTAAGGCCGTGACGCGTACCGCACGAATGATCGCAAGCTCCGCTGAGCAATCGGCGCACTCCGTCAGGTGCTGACGCACCCGCGCGCGCGCTCGACCCCGGCAGCGTGCCGTGCACCAGCTCCGGCAGCGCCTCGCGAATCTCTATGTCCTGGCAATCATTCATCATCGAGAAACTCCTTGACCGCGCGCATCGCGTTGTGGTAGTGGACGCGCGCTGCGCCCTCCGTACTTCCGACCAGCTCCGCGATTTCCTTGTACGAAAGTCCCTGCTCCAGCCGTAGCGTGAAAACCTCTCGTCTGTCGCGGCGACAGCGCTTCCACCGCTCGCCGTACCCTCGCCATCGATTCGTCCGCCACCATCGTATCGAGAGCGTCAAACGTCGTCACCGCATCTCCCTCTTCCACCGTCGCCACCACTCGACTTCGTCGCTCCGTTCGTCGTCGGTCGAGTATCAGCCTGCGAGCGATAGTGAAGAGCCACGTCCGAAACGCGCTATCGCCCCGAAAACTATCGATCGCCCCGAATGCCCGGACGAATGTATCCTGCACGACCTCATCGACATTGTCACGCTCGCCCTCGCCCGCAACGAATCGCGCCAGACCCGGCGCGTGACGCTCCACCAGGCTGGTGGCAGCCACGCCGTCTCCGTTCCGCCACCGGCGGATGAGCTCCGCATCGGTTGGCTCGTCCGCGACAGGCTGAGCAGCGACTTGCACACGCTAAATAGACGTTATCAGGCGCCATATGTTAAGTGGCGGCGGTTGACGGATTTACGTCCCTTGGATAGCTTCTTTAGAACAAGCGTTCGACGCTCTCCGCCACAGCCCGCAATAGTGAGGTAATCCGTATGCCCGACGAGACCAGCCCGCAAACACGGCCGCCGCGACCGCTCCGGCCGCGCCGCAACGCGCACCCAAGCTCGAAACGCTGCTCGCTGCCGCCGCTACGACGTTCGCGACGCGGGGCTACAGCGGAACGAGTATGCGGGACATCGCTCACGATTCCGGCATCTCTCTCTCGGGCATCTATTACTACACCCGTGGCAAGTCGTCGCTCCTGTATGAGATTCAGTCTCGCACGATCGACGCCCTCATCGCGTCCGCAGCCCAGGCGCTTCCCGCGTCACCCGACCAACGGATCAGCTGCTCCAGTTCGTCGAGAACCACGTTTCCTACTCCAACGATCACCCGGCTTTCGTCCGCGTGCTCTCGCACGAAACCGCGCCAGATGGCTCCGACGAGCGCGCGCGAAGCGGTCGAGCTCAAGCGCCACGAGTACGTGCAGGTGCTTCGCGACATACTCGACCGCGTGCGGCAGGAGTACTCCGCTCCGGTATCGACGCAGTTCGCGGCAGATATGCTGTTCGCGATGATGAGCGGGCCGCGTCAGTGGGGGGTCACCGATACCGAGCTCAACGTAGGCATCGCATCGCGAATGATCTATGACCTGTTCGTGCATGGGTTCACCGGTGGGGAGGCGAAGGCCCGCGCCTACGTGACGGAATTCATAGCGCACCGCGGCGTTCACGATGTCTTCACCGAGAACACTCTCGACGCCTTTCAGCGAGCACTCGATCTCGGCTTCCACGCCATCGAGCTCGACGTCCATGTCACGGCTGATGGCGTCTGTGTGGTTCACCACGACGAATCGGTGATCACGCCCAAAGTTGCGCTATCGATACGAGGCACGTACTTCAACACCCTCCAGGCTGCCGCGCCGCTCTTGCCGCGCCTGGACGCCGTTCTCGATCTCGTCGCTCAAAAAGCGCATGCGTACGTCGAGATCAAGAACAGCGACGTGGAGACCGAGCTCGCCGAAGTCATCCGCGCGGACGCACGCCGAGGTCTCGGTCCACTCCTTCGACCACGAAGTGGTCTTGCGCATGAGGCGCTTGCTGCCGCAACTTCGCACCGGGATTCTTCAGACCGGCCGGCTCGTCGACAGCGTGAACGCGCTACGAGCGGCCGAAGCTACCGATCTCTGGCAGTGGCACGAGTTCATCGACCGCGCGCTGGTCGAACAGGTTGTCGCCATCGGCGGAAGGGTGATCGCCTGGACGGCGAACACACCGTCCGAATGGCGCGTATTCAGTGATCTCGGAGTCGCGGGGATCTGCACCGATCTTCCCATCAGTCCCGACGTTGGCGTCAGGCACAAGCTCTCACCCGCGAGGCCCATCTCTGGATGCGACCGACTAGTCTCTTTCTACTCTGCGCCGCGGTGTCGCGTGCGCGCAGAGCCCCGCGCCGTCGACAGCTGCTTCACACCTGCTGCTGCGTCATCCAGCCGTCAGGCTTCGCGTTGCGAGCGCGTCGGCTACCGACGCGGACTCCGCCGGCCGGCCTGGCAAGGGCGCGCTGTCGGAGCCGAACGCGAATCCGTTCCCGAGCACGTACGTCCCGTTCCCGTCGCGCGACGACGCTGATCCGCAACGCGACGATCATGACGGCGGCAGGGCCGACGATGCAGAACGCGTCGATCCTGCTGCGCGACGGAAAGATCGTCTCGGTCGGGACGTCGATCGACGCGCCGGCCGACGCGGTGGTGATCGACGGCACCGGCAAGTACGTCACGCCGGGCATCATCGACATCCACTCGCATCTTGGTGTGTACTCAGCGCCGGGCGGCGGCGGCCTCAACGACGGCAACGAAGCGACCAATCCCGAACACCGCGTACGTGTGGGCGGAGCATTCGGTGTGGCCGCAGGATCCGCAGTTCCCGCGCATTCTCGCCGGCGGCGTCACGACCGTGCAGATCCTGCCGGGCTCCGCGAATCTGTTCGGCGGCCGCAGCGCGATTCTCAAAGTCGTGCCTTCGCGCACGGTTCAGGGAATGAAGTTTCCCGGCGCCAAGTACGGACTCAAGATGGCGTGCGGCGAGAATCCGAAGCGCGTGTACGCAGCAGCCGCGGTCCGTCGACGCGTATGGGCAACGTCGCCGGCTACCGCGCCGCGTACATCCAGGCCGCGGAATACCGTCGCAAGTGGGACGAATGGAATGCGAATCACAAGGGGCCGCCGCCGACGCGCGACCTCGCGCTCGAGACGCTGGCCGAAGTACTGCGCGGCGACATTCTTCCGCAGATGCACTGCTATCGCGCCGACGAGATGGCGCAGATGCTCGACGTCGCGAAGGAATTCGGCTTCAAGATCCGCGCATTCCACCACGCTGTCGAAGCGTACAAGATCGCCGACCTGCTGCGCGAGAACGGCACCGGCGCGGCGATGTGGGCCGACTGGGGCGGCTTCAAGGAAGAGGCGATGGACGGAATTCGCGCCAATCTCGCGCTCGTCGACGCTGCCGGCGTGAAGGCGATGATTCACTCCGACGATCCGTCCGGATCGCAGCGTCTGAATCAGGAAGTCGCAAAGGCGATGTACGCCGGTCGCGCTGCAGGCATCAACGTCACCGAGGACATGGCGATAAAGTGGATGACGATAAATCCTGCGTGGGCGCTGGAGCTCGACGACCAGGATCGGCTCGCTCGAGCCAGGCAAGAACGCCGACGTCGTGCTCTGGACCGGCGATCCGTTCAGCATCTACACCAAGGCCGAGAAGGTCTGGATCGATGGAGCGATGATGTTCAATCGCGACGATCCCGCGCAGAACTGGCGCACCGATTTCGACCTGGGCTTCGTCAACGGAGGAAGCCGCTGATGAACAAGCACTCTTATGCGTCGGCGCGGTCTGCGCGACAGTTGCCGCAGTCGCACTCTCCGGCGCAGACGGTGGCGATCATCGGCGGAACGGTGTATCCCGTGAGCGGACCCGCCGATTCAGAACGGCACTGTGCTGATGCGCGACGGAAAGATCGTCGCAGTCGGCGCCGACGTCGCCGTGCCGTCGGGTGCACGTACGCATCGACGCCAGCGGGAAGATCGTCACACCCGGCTTCATCGACGCGTCGACCGACCTGGGCCTCGTCGAGATCGGCGGCGAGCCGTCGACGCGCGACGCGAACGCGCGTGGCGACGGCCGGCGTTGCTGCGTCGTTCCGCTCGTGGGACGGACTCAACTCGGAGTCGGTGCTGTGGGCGCCGACGCGCAACGAGGGAGTGACGAGCGTGGTCGTCGTTCCTGGCGGCGGCATGATCGCCGGGCAGGCCGCGGTAGTCGACCTGGTGAATGGTACCGCCGCCCAGATGATACGGCGCGCGCCAGTCGCGATGTACGCGCAGATCGACGACCCGCGCGGCGCGCAAGTCGGCGCGCGCGGCGAATTGCTCGGCAAGCTTCGCAATCTCATCGAGGACGTCAAGTTCTACCAGACTCACCGCGCCGACTACGATCGCTCGGCATCGCGAGCACTTGTCCGCGCCGCGGGCGGATCTGGAGCGCATGATCCCGGTGGTCGAAGGCAGGATGCCGCTCGTCATCGAGGCCGACCGCGTCGACGACATCGAAGGCGCCCTCAGACTTGCGAAGGAGTATGGCCTCAAGATCATGATCAATGGCGGCGCGGAAGCGTGGCTTGCAGCGAACGACCTCGCTGCCGCTCACGTTCCGGTAATCGCCGGCGCAATGAACAACATTCCCACCAGCTTCTCCGACGCTGAACCAGCGTCAGGAGAACGTCGGGATTCTGAGCAAGGCCGGCGTGCCGGTCGCGATCATCGGCAACAACGGCGACGGCGATGAGGAGCAGTTCAACGTCCGCAACGTGAAGTACGAAGCCGGCAATGCCGTGTCATACGGGATGTCGCACGACGCGGCGCTGCGCTCGGTCACGCTCACGCCGGCGGAGCTGTTCGGTGTCGCGGACCATGTTGGCTCGCTGCAGCCCGGGCGCGATGCGAACGTCGTCGTCTGGAGTGGCGATCCATTCGAGTTCTCGACTCGCGTCGAGCACGTGTACATTCATGGCAATGAAGTCGATTTCGCCAAGCAGGCAGGACATGCTGACGCAGCGATACAAGACGTTGCCGCCGACGTACGAATCGCATCCGTGAGAATCGCGGTCATGTAGCACGAACCGGAAGCCGCCCTCAGTCGAGGGCGGCTTCCTCATAATCGGGATTGGGATCGATGAAGCGAATGCATTTTCTTGTTGCAGCGATGTGTGCTGCCGCTCCCTGCGGTGCGCAACACGCGCCGTCGCCCGCTCCGCGGACGCAAAACGTCGGCGCGGTCGACGCCGCCGCTCTTCGCACCGCCGCCCGGACGTATCGTGACTCGCACGAGGTTGCGATCCTGCGCGAATTCGCGGGTCTGCTGGCCATACCGAACGTTGCGTCGGACCACGCTGACATTCGGCGCAACGCCGACATGCTCGTTTCGATGCTCAAGAGTCGCGGCGTCGCGGATGCGCGCCTGCTCGAGCTCGGCGACGCATCGCCAGCGGTGTACGGATCCATAACGGTCTCCAGGGGCAACGCACACAGTTATACTCTACGCGCACTACGACGGGCAGCCAGTCACCACGTCGCAATGGGCAACGCCGCCGTGGTCGCCGACGCTTCGCAACGGATCGCTCGCGACGGCTGGAGCCGCGATACCCTTCCCGACCGCAGCGGGATCGCGCGTGAGCCCCGATGCGCGCATCTACGCGCGGTCGGCAGGAGACGACAAGGCGAGCATCGTCGCGATGCTTGGACGCGCTCGATGCGCTCCACGCAAGCGGCCGATCGCCGTCCGTGAACGTCAAGTTCCTGTTCGAGGGTGAAGAAGAAGCGGGCTCGCCTCATCTGCTCCAGATCCTGGAGCGTTACCGGAGTCTCCTGTCCGGCGACGTGCTGCTTCTGTGCGACGGGCCGGAACACCAGAGCGGAAAGCAGCAACTGCTGTTCGGAGTGCGCGGCACGAGCAGCATGGAGCTCACGCGTCTACGGGGCAACGCCGCGTTGCACAGCGGGCATTACGGCAACTGGGCACCGAATCCCGGAGTGATGCTGGCCAATCTCGTCGCCAGCATGCGCGACGACGATGGCCACATCAGGATCGCCGGCTTCTACGACGACGTTGCGCCAATCACGCGTGCCGAGCGCGCCGCGATCAGGGCAGTGCCGCCGATCGACTCGATGCTGCGCCACTCGCTGGGACTCGCACGAACCGAGGACAACGACGCCCCGCTCGCGCAACGGCTCATGGCTGCCAGCGCTCAACCTTCGCGGCCTCAGCTTTCGGCGCTGTGGGTGAGCATGCGGCCAACGTGATCTCCACCGAAGCGCATGCATCGTTCGATTTTCGTCTCGTCCCCAACGAATCCCCGGACCATGTTCGCGAGCTGGTCGACGCGCACATTCGGAAGCAGGGTTATTTCGTCACTAGCGACAGCGTGACGACTCGCGATGCGACTGGCGCACGCCCGAGTCGCGCGCGTGGTGTGGGAAGCCGGCGGCTATCCTGCGAATCGCACGGCGATGGACTCGCCCGTCGCGCGCGCAGTCATCGATCGCTGCGCCCGACAGCGCTGGCCGGCCGCCGATCATGTTGCCGACAATGGGGGCGAGCGCTCCGAGCTACATGTTCACGCGAGCACTCCACGTACCCGTGATCATCGTCCCTATCGCGAACTACGACGACAATCAGCACGCCGCGAACGAGAACCTGCGCGTGCAGAATCTGTGGGACGGGATCGAGCTGTACACAGTGATCCTGGGGCGGCTCGGCGGCGTCGACTGGCGTTAGCAGGTCGTCGGAGCTCCGCGTCGATGACGAAGTGACGGGGCAAACAAAAAGGCCCCGATATCGGGGCCTTCGTGGTTCGCACGAACCGCGGAACTACGCGGTCGTAGTCTCTGCTGCCGGCGCGGGGTACACGCTGATCTTGTAGCGCGTCTTGCTCTTGTGCTCGAACTTCACGAAGCCGTCGATGAGCGAATAGATCGTGTAGTCGGAGCCGAGTCCGACGTTGCGGCCGGGATGCCACTTGGTGCCGCACTGGCGAACGATGATGTTGCCGGCGACGACGCGCTCGCCGCCGAACTTCTTGACGCCGCGGTACTGCGCGTTGCTGTCGCGTCCGTTGCGAGTGGAGCCTACGCCTTTTTTATGTGCCATTGTTCTCTAAGCCTCAGGCGAGCGTGATGTCGCCGATCTTGATCTCGGTGAAGCCCTGACGATGTCCCTGCTTGCGCGCGTAGTTCTTGCGGCGCTTCTGCTTGAAGACGATGATCTTCTCGCCGCGGCCGTGCTTGACGATCTCAGCGGCGACCGAGGCGCCCTTGAGAGCCGGCACGCCGACGTGCGTGTTGTTGCCGTCGTTGCCGAGGAGCACGTCGGAGAAGGTGACTGACGCGCCGGCATCGCCGACGAGCGAGGGAATTCGATATGTCTTGCCCGGCTCGACACGGAACTGCTTGCCGCCGGTTCGGATGATAGCGTATGGCATGGAATCGGTTGTGTTTTGGTGCAGCCTTTAAGTATAGTGCCGGACGTGCCGTCGAGTGGTAGTGGCACGCTCGGACCCACATGGCTGATTTCCACGCGATCGACGGTCCCGTGTGGCACGTCGATCGCGGTCACACCACCGCGTACTGCTGGGTCACGTCGCGGCCCTGCGACTTCACAACCAGCTTGAACTCGTCTGGCCTAAGTAACGGATCGTCACGCATTTCCAGCGAGAACGACGCCGACCTTCTGGAGCTTCTGAACGAGGTCCCGCTCCTGCTCCAGCACGTACATCGCGACCTCGGGATGCAGCTTCACGAGCAGGTTGTCGCGGCGCCCTTCCAGCACCATGCGCTTCACCGACCGCTCCATCCGGCGGACGATGGTCTCCGGAGTGAACACGCGCCCGCTGCCGTGGCACGTCGGGCACGCCTCGGTCATGCTCTGGTAGTGGCTCTGGCGCACGCGCTGGCGCGTCATCTCGATCAGGCCGAGGTCGCTCACCGCGAACGCCTTGGTCCGCGCGCGATCGCGCGACAGATGGTTCCGGAGCTCCTGGAGCACCTTGTCGCGGTTTCCCTTGGTCTCCATGTCGATGAAGTCGGTGACGATGATGCCGCCCACGTCGCGGAGCCGGAGCTGGCGCGCGACTTCCGCGGCGGCCTCCATGTTGGTGCGAAGGACCGTCTGCTCCGGGATCCTTCTTGCCGGTGTAGCGGCCCGAGTTCACGTCGACCGACACGAGCGCTTCGGTCGGCTCGATGATCAGGTAGCCGCCCGACGGGCAGGTCGCAGCGGCGCTTGAAGATATCGCGAATCTCCGACTCGATCTCGAACTTGTCGAACAGCGGCGGCTCTTCAGCGTGAAGCTTGACGCGCGGAATGAGATCCGGCGCGATGTCTTCCAGATACTCGACGATCTCGTTGAAGACCTGCTTGGAGTCGACCGTCAGCGAGTCGACCTTCGCGCTGAACAGATCGCGCACGAGTCCGCGCGTGAGTCCGGTCTCGCGATGGATCAGCGCTGGCGCGCGCACGAAGCGGGTCTTCTTCTTGATGCGCTTCCACTGCGAGATGAGCGACTCGAGCTCGCGCTTGAGCATGTCGGGGGTCACGTCCTCGCTGACCGTGCGAACGATGACTCCGCCGGACTTCTCTGGGAGAAACCCGCGCACCATCTCCTTCAATCGCTGGCGCTCGGCGCCCGCTCCGATCTTCCGGCTCACGCCGACCTTGGTGCCGCCGTCGGGGATGTAGACGAGGAACCGGCCGGCAAGGGAGATCTGCGCGGTGACGCGCGGACCCTTGGTCGAGATCGGCTCCTTGGTTACCTGGACGATAATGTCCTGGCCGCGCTTCAGCACATCCTGGATCGGGGGCACCTTGCCGCGGCGGCCGTTGCCTGCCGCCATTGCCGCCATTGCCGGCGTTGCCCGATCCGCTCGGCTCGGCGTCGTCGTCCTCATGGTCGTCGGGGTCGGAATCGTCGTCCGAGTCGTCGGCCTGCACGTCGGAGGCGTGCAGGAAGGCACTCTTCTCCGTCCCGATGTTGACGAAGGCTGCCTGAATGCCGGGAAGAACTGCTTCTACTTTCCCGAGATAGATGTCGCCGATCATGCGGCGGGTGTCTGGACGGTCGACCAGGAGCTCTACGAGCCGGTCGTCCTCCAGAATCGCGATGCGCGTTTCGCGCGCAGCCGCGTTTATGAGGATTTCACGTTTCATTGTAGCCCGCGCGGGCCCGGGATCGTGGTACAGGGTCCCGGCCACTGCGCGGTCCAAAAGAGAAAAAGACGGGGGCGCCGGATAAAACCGGCGCCAACATGAATAAAGCTACGTTCGAATGGTCCGGAACGCCAGCCAAATCATTGCCAGAACATAAGTTAGGCCGGCCTTCCACTCGCCGTGCTTCATGTAGAGCGTCGGGTCGAACCGGTTCGTCGAGGCCGGCATCGCCGCGCCACGGGGCCGGCCGCGGGAAGAACAGCGGGACGTTCGTCGCGTAGCGGGCGTACGCTTCTGGAAAGCGCTCCTCGATGTTCGCGATCTCCCGCCGCATCGTGGGATAGTAGATGAGCAGAAAGAACGCGACGACGGCGACGAGCAGGCTCCAGTGCGCGGCGACCGCGAAACCGGCCGCGATGAGGAAGCTCCCGAAGTACAGCGGGTTTCTCGAATGAGCGTACGGACCGCTGGTCGCAAGACGCTCGTTCTTGCTGATGTGGCCGACGCCCAGGCGCGCATCAGAACCCCGATCAGCGCGACGCCGCCGCCCAGTACGAGCGACCCGGGTGTCGGACGTGCGAAGATCAGATACGCGATGCCGAGTACGAAGCCGAGCGGGATGCGGAACGTCTTTGCGGCTTCGGACAGCGTCACGCGGTCAGCTCGCGCAGGATGTGCCGGCCGATGACGAGCCGCTGAATCTCCGACGTCCCTTCGCCGATCTCGCAGATCTTGGCGTCGCGCATCATGCGCTCGACCGGATAATCCTTGGTGTAGCCGTAGCCGCCGTGGATCTGGACCGCCTTGGTCGTCGCGCGCATGGCGAGCTCGGAGCAGAAGAGCTTGGCCATCGCTGCTTCCTTGCTGAACGGCTTTCCGTGCTGCGACAGCCACGCTGCGTGGTACACCAGATGCTTGCCCGCCTCGATCTCGGTCGCCATGTCGGAGAGCTGGAACTGAATCCCCTGAAACTCGGCGATCGCCTGCCCGAACTGCTTCCGCTCCGACGCGTACTTGAGCGCCTGCCTCGATACGCGCCCTCGGCGATCCCGAGCGATAGCGCGCCAAGGCCGATGCGGCCGGCGTCGAGCGTCTGCATGAAGTTGGTGAATCCCTCGCCTTCCTTGCCGAGCAGGTTCTCTTCGGGAACCTCGACGTCCTCGAAGACGAGCTCGCAGGTATCCGAGGAGCGCCAGCCGAGCTTGTCTTCCTTCTTGCCGGAACGAAAGCCCTTCATCGCCGGCAGCGTGTCGTCGTGGCCGATGCCGAGCTTGCTGGTGATGGCGAGATCGGTGGTCGGCTTCGTGAGGATGAACGAGCTGATCCCCTTGGTGCCGCGCGACGGATCCGTTACGGCCGTGACGACGAAGATCTCGCCGACGCCGCCGTGGGTGATGAAGATCTTGGAGCCGTTGAGGATGTAGCGGTCGCCGCGCTTCACCGCGCGCGTGCGCGTTCCGCCGGCGTCGCTGCCGGCTGTGGGCTCGGTGAGACCGAAGCCGCCGAGGACCTTGCCGCGGCGAGGAGCGGCACGTATCGCGCGCGCTGCGCGTCATTGCCGAACTTGACGATCGGCGACGTGCCGAGCGTGGTGTGCGCGGAAATCGTTATCGCGTGCGACGCGTCGACCTTGGCCATCTCGTGGATGGTGATGATGTACGACGTGAGATCGAGTCCCGCTCCGCCGAGCTCCTCCGGCCACGGAACGCCGAGCAGGCCGAGCTCGCCCATGCCCTTGACGTTGTCCCAGAGAAACTTGCCTTCGGCGTCGAGCTTGCGCGGCGACAGGCGCGACGTGGTCGCGCGCGAACTCGCGAACCGTGTCGCGGACAGCGAGGTGTTGTTCGGAGAAGTAGAACGAGTCGTCCATTTATCGTGTCTGGGTTACGCCTGCTCGTCGGTGAGCGCGGCTATGAACCGCGGCCCGAAACGCTCGGTCTTTACCGGGCCAATCCCGCGAAGATCTCCGAACGCGGCGAGCGTGCGTGGGCGGTGTACCGCGATTCGCCTGAGCGTCTTGTCGTCGAACACAATATAGGCAGGGACCTCTTCCTCCCGTGCAATCTCGCGGCGCAGCGTCCGGAGCCGGTCGAACAGCTCGCGCGCCGGCGCGGGAAGATCCGCTGTCGGCATCGGCTGCTTCCGCGTCGCCTGCGCGCCGACGGCTTCGGCGCTGGGCCACCCTTTGACCGACCAGCGGCGCGCGAGCGCGGCCGGCGCCTCTGATTTTGCAGGGCGCGGCGCAGCGGTGCCCTGACAGTTGTCGCATCCCGAACAGGAGTTACCGGCCGCCGGATCGCCGAAATACCGAAGCACGAAGGCGCGGCGGCAACTCTTTGCATAGGCATACCGCTGCACGGCCTCGAGCTTTTCGAGCTCGGCTTCTCGCCGCCGGTCGAGCGATCCCCAGTCGACTCTGAAGCTGTCGAGCTCGCGCTCAGGCGACAGTACAGCGTGATTCCGCCGCCGATGCGCTGAGCCGTAAGGAACTGCCGGCTCTCGAGATATTCGAGCGTGTCCTGGATCTCGGGCGGCGATCCGAGGCCGGATGGCAGCGCCGCGACGTCGACGATCGCGCCGTCGTTGAGTCTCGTGCCTGCCGCGCGCCAGAGCGCGCGCAGAACGCCGAGCGCCATCGCGCTGTCGGCGCTGCCGAGCTCGCGCTTGATGCGCTCTGGTGTCGCGAGCAGTCGCACGCGCACGAGCGACGCCGACTCCTGCGCCTTTACCGTTGCGCCCGCCTGCTCGAGCACGCGCAAGCGCGCTCTCGATGTCGCGGGCGCTCGCCTTCCCCGGGACCGACGCCGCGATCTCCTCCGGCGATTCCGAGATCGTCGCCGTGCCGATCGGCGAGCTTCCGCAGCGTTGCGTACACGCGCGTGACGAGCTCGCGCTCGGGGTACGAGCCCTTGATGAAGTACTCGTGCGTGAACCGATCCTGAAATGCGTGGAGCAGGATCGCCTCAGACGGCAGTCCGTCGCGGCCCGCGCGGCCCGCTTCCTGATAGTAGGCCTCGAGCGTTCCCGGCATCGAGTGGTGCACGACTGCGCGCACGTTTGCCTTGTCGATTCCCATCCCGAATGCGTTGGTCGCGACGATCACGCGCACACGCTCGGTCATGAACGATTCCTGAACCTCATGCCGGTGCGTCGTCGTCGAGACCGGCGTGGTATGCCGCCGCGGATATTCCCTCGCGCTGGAGCATGCCGGCGATGCGCTCGACCGACTTGCGCGTCGCCGCATACACCACGGTCAGGCCCGGTCGATCGCTCAGCACCTGTACGAGCAGCGAGTCCTTTTCCGCGTCGTTGCGCGCGGGAATGACCGAGTAGCTGAGGTTCGTGCGATCGAAGCCGGTGATGACCACCTTGGGATCGCGGAGCGCGAGCTGTCGCGCGATGTCGCGTCGCACAGTCGGAGTCGCGGTCGCGGTGAGCGCGATGGTCGGCGGATCGCCGAGCGCTTCGCGCACCGCACGCATTCGCAGATAGCTCGGCCGGAAGTCGTGGCCCCACTGGCTTATGCAGTGCGCCTCGTCGATCGCAAGCAGCGAGACGCCACCGCGCCGCAGCTGCTCGGCGGTGGTACCCGCGTCGAAGCGTTCCGGCGCCATGTAGAGCATCTTGATCTCGCCGCGAACCGCGCGCGCCATGCGATCGGAAACCTGACCGTTGCGTCAGCGTGCTGTTGATGAACGCGGCGGCGATTCCCTTGGCCTCGAGCGCATCGACCTGATCCTTCATCAGCGAGATGAGCGGCGAGACGACTACGGTGAGTCCGGGCAGCAGAAGCGCCGGCACCTGGTAGCAGAGCGACTTGCCGCCGCCCGTGGGAAGAATGACGAGCGTGTCACGTCCCTGCGAGCACCGACTCGACGGCGATCTCCTGGCCCGCCCGAAAGGCCGGATAGCCGAACGAGCGCGCGCAGCGTCGCGCGCGCGTCTTCGATCGTGGCGGTTGACATGGTCACATCATGGCGTGGCAACGCGCGCACGAGCGGAATCATCGAGCCTACGCGCGCCATCCAACGATTTCACCGCCGATGCGCCCGGTCAGACGGCCCGCGCGAAATGCCCGCGCGTGAACGCCGGGCCGACGACGGATCGCACGCCGCAGCGTGCCGCGGCCGACTCACCGGCCGCCAGCGCATCGATCGTCTCGCGATAACCGCGCACGATTTCCGCAATCGGATCGCCCGGCACGTTGAACAGCACGCGTGAACGACCGAATGCCCATCGCTCCACAGCCTCGGCAGGAACTCGGAGCCTTCGATGGGCCTCGAGTGCAACAGCCGGTTGCGGCATGCGCTGTCCGTGGCGACCGCGAAGGTGTAGCCGGCCGGATCCGTGAGCGCGACGTTCGGGTGCTTCTGCACGCAGAGGTCGCGACACGTCGTGGGCTCGCGATCGAACGCCGCAGAGAGCACGCAGTGCTCGATGGTCATTCCCTCGGGCCGGCCGTAGACGAGAACGTCGAAGCCCGCTCCGTTCCACGGCGCGACGAGCGCGTCGAGCTCATCGATCGTGAGCTCGATCGAAGGCACGATGCGCTTCACGCCGCGCAGCGAACAGGTGCGCTGCGGAGTGCTGATTGAAGCAGTTCACGGCGTAATCAGCCACCACGTCGCGCCCGGCGCGCGCGAGCTCGACCGCGAGTCCGACATGGCCCGAAAGGATGGGCAGATCGAGCGCGAGCCACTTTTCGAGCGCGGGCCGATCCTCGGGGCGCACGATCGTCGGCGTGCGCAGGCGCAGCGCGACGCCAGCTCGCGCAAGTTCGGCTGCGAGCGCGCGAACGCGAGATAACGGCGGCGTCGGGTGTCTGAGGAATGGATCGAGCACGATTTCAGTCGCGCCGGCCGCGGCGGCTGCGCGCGCGTCGGCGACGTCGTACACTTGGCACCGAGAGGCGCGGCCTGCCGATCGCGATCCGCTGGCGCGGCATCGATGCGCAGCGATCGCGGAATCGGATGCGCTCGTGCGCGCTCGCCTGACACGAGACGGTGCGGTCCCACTCGACTCGCTGCTCCAGCTCCGCGATGGCGCTCTGCCGCAAGTGGTTGAGCACGCTCACCGGGATGAACAGGCCGCCGGCCAGCCCGTTGACATCGACGTCGCGGAGAACGAAGCTGCGTCTCGCCGAGGCGACCAAGCTGCTCCCGCAGCTGCGCTGCGTCGAGTGCGCGCTTGGTCGCGATGGCACGAGACCGATCTCGCTGCGCACGACGACATCGCCAGCATCGGACCTGAACACCAGCTTGAGCGGCGCTCCCGCGAACGCCGAACGCGGCGACGTCGAGTGGGTGCCTGCGCGCAGGCGCGAGCTGCACAGCGTCAAAGCTGGCCCGCGCACGCGCGAGCAGCGTCAGCATCCGAGTTCCGGATCACGACCGCGCCCGCGCTGCGGCCGCGCACGCAGAGTCAGCGCCTGGCGGAAGCGCGAATTGCGCTCGCTCAGCGTCCGCACGGAAGTCACGGTGGCGCCGATGGTGTCGGCGTCGTTCTCCACTTCGAACGCTATCCCGTCGCCGACCTGGATGCGCGACGACACTTCGACGATCACTTCCCGACCGGTCACTTCGGACACCACGCCAAGCTCGACGCCACGATTGTCCGGATGCGCGCGCGTCACATAATCGCGGCCGGCGCGTCCCTCGATACATTCCCGGCGTGAAACCGCGACTGAAGATCTGCACGAGATCCTGCACTTCGTCGACTGCCGGCGGCGTGCGATCACCGTCGCCAACGCGCGTGAGGAAGTCACGATATCCCCGAGTTACGGTCGCGACGTACTCCGGGCTTCTTCTTGCGCCCTTCGATCTTGAGGCAGCCGACACCGGCGTCGGCAATATCGGCCAGCGACTCGTATGCGCCGAGGTCCTTGGCGGAGATCAGAAAGCCGGAGTCCAGCGTCTCGCCCGTCGCACTAGTCGGTGAGCGTGTAATCCTTGCGACATGATTGAGCGCACGAACCGCGGTTGGCGCTCCGCTCCGAGATCATGCCGGACATGTAGCACTGGCCGCTGTACGAGATGCAGAGCGCGCCGTGGATGAACGTCTCGAGACCGAGATCGGGAACCGCCGCACGAATCGCGCGGATGTCGTCGATCGTATTCTCGCGTGCGAGCACGACGCGATCGATCCCGAGCTCCTGCATCAGACGGGCGCCGGATGCGTCGTGCACCGTCATCTGCGTCGACCCGTGGATCTCGAAGCCAGGATAGACGTCGTGGATCAGCGTGACGAGGCCGATGTCCTGGACAATCGCCGCATCGATACCGCGATCGATCGCTTCGCCGAGAAAGTCGAGTGCGTCGGCGAGCTCGGCGGGCTTGACGAGCGTGTTGAGCGTAAGATAGATCCTGACACCACGTGAGTGCGCCAACGCACACGCCGCTTCAAGCTCGTCCAGCGTGAGCTGCGCACCTTCATCCCGCGCGTTGAACTTTTCCGCGCCGAGATATACGGCGTCCGCGCCATTCGCGACGGCGGCTCTCACAGCATCGAGCGAGCCGGCGGGCGAGAGAAGTTCGGGAATGTTTCGGGTGGCACTCACCCCTGCAATCTAATTACGCCCGCGGACGGAGGAAGCGGAGGAGAAACGCGGCGAGAAGACATGCGATCGCGGCCCAGCGCAAAGGCGCCGAGTCGGACCGCATCGACAGTGCAAAAAGCGCGACGGCACAGAGCGCAAGGCCGACCTTGAACGAGTCGACGCGCGTCACCGCGGCTCCGCGAAGCGGCTGTTGCAGATGTTGAAGTATCGCGTCACGCGCGCAGCGAACTCAGGCGGCAGGCAACTGCAGCTTGCGCGCCTCGTCGTCGGGCACGTCGAGGACCATGCGCAGAAGTGCCGTGGAATAGACCTTCCCCTGCGCGTCGGTCTTCAGCGAGAGCGTTCCCCCGCCGCCCAGCGCCCCATGCAGCAGGAAATTGAGCGCGTTGAGATTGGGGAGCTCGAAGCGATCCACATCGCCGGTGATCATCGCCGTCGAAATGCCGCGTCACACGATCGTGGGTGAGCTCGCGATTGATCAGCGGATACCACTCCGGCTTGTTCGCGATCACTCCGACGTTCGCGGTGTCGCCCTTGTCGCCCGATCGCGCGTGCGCGATGTCCAGCAAGCGTACCTTCATGATACGACCTCCACGTGAGTCTGGACAACGCTCTTGTCGATCAGTGCGGGCCAGTACGCAACGATCTCCTCCACCTTCGGGCGGCCGCCGGCGAACCCGTAACACTTGGCGGTCCGTTGAGTACCAGCGGCGCAATCTCGCGCGTGAAGCGCTCGACCGTCGCGCGGTCCTCCGACCGCACGCCGACGCGCAGTTGGATTTCCGGCGCGTCGGGATTGGGCGCGCCGGCGAGAGGCCGTGCGTTGCCGATGCACCGACGAATTCCGTCAGAATCTCATCGAAGCGCAGGCCGAGCCGGTCGAGACGCTCGCGAAGAATCCGGTCTGCGAGCTGCGCCTTGTCGAGCGCATCGGGCCAGGAATACACGAGCGTTCCGACCGCCTTGAATCCAGCGCGGTACGCGATCGAGACTTTGAGCTTGTCGGTCGGCGCGTAGCCCTTGATGCCGAACACACGCACGCGGTCTGTGCCGGCGTCTTCGATGCGGATGGTCGTGAAAGTCGGCGATCACGTCGGGCGTGATGTACGCATGTGGGTCGCCCATTTCGTAAACGAGCTGCTCGGACACCGTGTATGCACGGAAACACGGCCGCCTGTGTGCGGGATGCTTGGTAATGACGAAGCTTCCGTCTGCGTACGCATCGGCGATCGGATACCCGACGTTTCCGAGGTCCGGAATGTTGCGCCAGTCGTAGAGACAGTTCCCGCCGGAGCACTGTGCGCCGCACTCGAGAATGTGTCCGGCGACGATGCCAGCCGCGAGCCTGTCGTAATCCGTGTCGGCCCAGCCATACTCGAATCGTATCGGCGCCATCGTCAGCGCGGTATCGGTGGAGCGGCCGGTGATCACCACCTGCGCGCCGCGCGTCAGCGCCTCGACGATCGGCTTCGAGCCGATGTAGGCGTTCGCCGAAAGCACGCGATCCCGTACGGTTTCGAGCGGCTCGCCCGTCTCCATGTGCGACAGCGCGTGCCCCTGGTCGACGAGCTCGTTGAGCTGCGGCAGAAGATCGTCGCCCGTCACCACGCCGATCCTCAGCGACTTGCCGCGTCTTCTTCGCGAGGGACTGGATTGCGGTCGCGCACGCGGGCGGATTGACGCCTCCCGCGTTTGCGATGACTCGCACGCCGCGCTCGGTGACGGCGTTCATCACCGACTCCATTGCGCCGACGAAGTCGCGAGCGTATCCCATCGATGGATCACGCTCCTTCTGCTTCTGCAGAATCGACATCGTGACCTCGGCGAGATAGTCGAGCATCAGATAGTCGACGGGGCCGTTCTCGACCTGCTGCCGGGGCGCGTCGAGCGAATCTCCCCAGAATCCCTGCCCGCTTGCGACGCGGACGATACGTTCGGTCATCGAATTATCAGGCTGATAGCGTTGGAAGCACAAACGGGCCCAGGTGCGGGCCGGGATTGTTGAGCGATGCGCTCAGTGCGGCGACGAGCACCGCGCGTGTATCTTCTGGATGAATGATGGCGTCGACATATCCGCGCGCGGCGGCGTACCGCGCGTCGAGCTGATGCTCGTAATCGGCGCGCATTTCGTCCACCGACAGCGGCAACGTCGCCGTTGCAAGCCCGCGCCCGCTCTTGCGCGCGGCGTCGATCGCCGGCCCGTGCACGGCCTGAATCGCCGCCTCGCCTTCCATCACGCCCATGCGCCCGGTCGGCCACGTGAATACAAAGTCGGGATCGAAGCCCTGCGCGGCCATCGCGTAGTAGCCGGCTCCTGACGCATGATTGATCGTCAACACGATCTTCGGCACGCGCGTCGTCGCCATCGCTTCGACGAGCCGCGCGCCGGCACGAATGATTCCCTCGTGCTCGGCTTCCGGTCCTACCATGAAGCCGGACACGTCCTGCACGAACAGAATCGGAATCCGCTGGCGGTCGCACCGATCGATGAAGTAGGCCATCTTCTCGGCGGACTCCGCGTAGATGATTCCGCCGAACCGCGGCTTCTCGCCGGGCCGCCCCTTGATCAGGCCGCGCTGATTGGCGATCACCGCGACCGGAATCCCGCCGATTCGCGCATCGCCGCAGATCACTTCCTTCGCGAGTTCGCCCTGGAACTCATCGAGGAGCCATCATCGACGATGAGCTTGAGCAGTGCGTGCATGTCGTACGACATGCGATGGTCGGCCGGCAGAAGGTCGTAAATAGCGGCGTCGGTAGACGGACGCTCTCGCGGGGCGCCGCGATTGCCGGATGCGGCAACCGCGAGATCAGCTCGCGGATCTTCGCTATGCACGACGGATCGTCGTCGACGGCGTAGTGCGCGACACCGCTCACGCGCGTGTGCGTCTCCGCGCCGCCGAGCGTTTCACCATCGATCACCTGTCCGGTCGCGCCCTTCACGAGATTCGGCCCGCCGAGGCCCATGAACGACGTGCCCTTCACCATCAGGATGACATCCGATAGCGCAGGTAGATATGCGCCGCCCGCGATGCACTGCCCCATCACCGCCGCGATCTGCGGAATGCGCAGAGTATCTGCGCATTACCGAGTTGTAGTAGAAGATGCGGCTCGCGCCGAACTGGCCGGGGAAAACTCCGCCCTGATACGGCAGGTTCACGCCGGCCGAATCGACGAGATACACGATCGGGATCGTGCAGCGCATGGCGATCTCCTGCGCGCGCAGAATCTTCTTGATCGTCTCCGGCCACCAGGAGCCGGCCTTGACCGTCGGGTCGTTGGCGACCACGACGACTTCGCGCCCATCGACAACGGCGAGGCCGGTTACGACGCCGGCGCGCCGGCGCCTGGCCATCGTACTCGTCGTACGCGACAAGCAATCCGATCTCGAGAAACGCGCTTCCCTTGTCGCGCAACAGGTCTACGCGCTCGCGCGCGGAAAGCTTGCCCTGTGAGTGCAGCTTCTCAATCTTCTTTGCGCCGCCGCCCTGTTCGAGCTTCTGCTCGAGCTCCCTGAGCTCGGCGTCCAGCGAATGTGCTCGTGACGTCACGCTATTTGACTTTCGCGTGCCTCGAACCAGCCGCGGATGTAATCCACGAGCTCGCTCGTCGGCGTGCCGGGACCGAACAGTCGGCCCGTGCCACGCGCCTCGAGCGCGTCCATGTCCTCGCGTGGGATGATTCCGCCCCCGGTGACAAGGATGTCGTCACGCCCGTCATCGCGCAGCAGATCGAGCACACGCGGAATCAGCGTCATGTGCGCGCCGCTCAGGATCGAGAGACCGACAACGTCGACGTCCTCCTGCACTGCGGCCGTCGCGATCATTTCAGGCGTCTGATGCAGGCCGGTATAGATGACCTCCATGCCGGCGTCGCGGAGCGCTGCCGCTACGACCTTCGCTCCTCGGTCATGGCCGTCCAGCCCGGGTTTGGCGACGAGCACTCGGATAGGGCGCATCTGGTTCGGTTGCATGAGTTAGAAGAAAACTGGCTCGCGATACGCACCGAATACTTCTTCCATCGCGGCGCGGATCTCGTAAAGCGTGCAGTATGCACGAGCACAGTCGAGTATGAACGGCATGAGATTGGCGTCGGTGCGCGCAGCTGTCGCGCAGCGCGGCAAGCCGCGTCTCCACCAGCGCCGAATCACGCGACGCGCGCATCGCGGCCATCCGCGCGCGCTGCTCCTGCTCGGCCGCTGCGCTCACCTTGAGCAGCGGAATGGTCAGCTCGCCTTCATCGGTGACGAATTCGTTGACACCGACGATCGTACGACGATGCTGCTCGATCTCCCACTGCTGGCGCGACGACGATTCGGCGATCTTGCGCTGGAGCCAGCCCGTCTCGAGCCCGCGCACGACGCCGCCGACTTCGGCGATCTCCTCGAACAGGGCTTCGGCCTCGCGCTCGAGCTTGTCGGTCAGCGCTTCGACATAGTACGATCCGCCGAGTGGATCGGCGACGTTCGGCACGCCGGTCTCGATACGCGAGGACCTGCTGCGTGCGGAGCGCGACCTGGACCGCCTGCTCCGTCGGCAGCGCCAACGTCTCGTCCATCGAGTTGGTGTGCAGCGACTGCGTTCCGCCGAGCACGGCGGCCATCGCCTGATAGGCGACGCGCACGACGTTGTTCATCGGCTGCTGCGCAGTGAGCGTCACGCCTGCGGTCTGCGAGTGAAAGCGCATCACCAGCGAGCGCGGATCCTTTGCGCCGAACCGCTCCTTGAGGTGCCGTGCCCAGATGCGCCGAGCCGCACGCAGCTTCGCGATCTCCTCGAAGAAATCGTTGTGGATGTCCCAGAAGAACGACAGCCGCGGCGCGAAGTCATCGACGTCGAGTCCGCGAGCGATACCGCGCTCAACATACGTGAAACCGTCGGCGAGCGTGAACGCGAGCTCCTGCGCGGCGGTCGCGCCGGCTTCGCGGATGTGATAGCCGGATATCGAGATGGTATTCCAGAGCGGAATGTGCTCCGCCGACCACTCGAAGTTGTCGACGATGAGTCGGAGCGCGGGCTCGATGGGATATACCCACGCATGCTGCGCCATGTATTCCTTCAGAATGTCGTTCTGAATCGTGCCGCGCAGCTGCGTCGTGTCGACGCCCTGCTTCTCCGCCGCCGCAACGTAGAACGCAAACAGAATTACGGCTGGGCCGTTGATCGTCATCGACGTCGAGACCTTGTCGAGCGGAATCCCCTCGAACAGCGTCTCCATGTCCGCCAGACTCGATATCGCGACGCCGCACTTCCCGACCTCGCCCTCGGAGCGCGGATGATCGGAGTCGTAACCCATCAGTGTCGGAAAATCGAACGCTACCGAGAGACCCGTCTGGCCATGCGACAGCAGATACTTGTAGCGAGCATTGGTTTCGGGAGCCGTTCCGAAGCCAGCAAACTGCCGCATCGTCCAGAGCTTGCCGCGATAGCCGGTCGCGTGAATGCCGCGGGTGTACGGATATTCACCCGGGCAGCTCCAGCGCGGCCGCGTCACCGGCAATGTCGAGCGCGGTATAAACCGGGTCGACGACGTCGCCGGAGTTTGCGAAGTAGCCGTTTCGCTTCTTCGCCGCATCAAACCGGGCGCGCCACTGCGCAACCTCCTCACGCAGTCTGTCCAGCTCCAACATCTCCGCCGTTGTCATGCTCCGACTCCAGTCAGCAAGGGACCGCTCCGCCGCAGCAACTCGTCCGCAACGCTGAACGGCGTCGCGGCTCCCGATTCGAGCTCGTCAAGCTGCGCATCCAGCCACGCATTGGTCTCGGCGTCTCCCCAGAGGCGGCTGCGCACGCGCTCGGAAACGACCTCCGTGACCTGATTTCGGAGCCTGTTCCGCCGCCGGCCCTTTCAGTGTGCCGGATACTTCAAGATAACTAAAGTGACGCCTCACAGCCTCCAGCAGCAGATCGATGCCCTCACCCTTGGACGCGATGGTGCCCAGCACCGGCGGTGTCCAGCGCTCGGGGTCATCGGTCCGCGCTGCTTCGCGGGCGATGCGGATCGGATTCACGCTCTTCAGCTGTACCCCGTGATGCGCCGGAACGTTGCCCGTGGAGCCACGCCTCAGACCCAGCATCAGCTCGATGTCATTGCGAAGCCGATCCGCGCCCGGCCGGTCGCCCTTGTTGACGACGAAGATGTCGGCGATCTCCATGACGCCCGCCTTCAAGCGTCTGAATCGAATCGCCCGACTCCGGTACGAGTACCACCACCGTCGTGTCGGCCGTGCGCGCAATGTCGAGCTCCGTCTGACCGACGCCGACTGTCTCGATGATGATGCGGTCGAAGCCGAACGCGTCGAGCACGTCGGCGACTTCCGCCGTCCGCGCTGACAATCCACCAAGCGAGCCGCGCGTCGCCATCGAGCGGATGTAGACACCCGGATCGAGCGCGACCGACTCCATGCGTACCCGGTCGCCGAGCAGGGCGCCGCCAGTGAACGGCGACGTGGGATCGACCGCAACGACACCGACGGTCAGGCCGTCGCGCCGCAGCGACTGTACAATGAGATTGGTGACAGTGCTCTTGCCGGCGCCCGGCGGTCCGGTGATTCCGAGCCTGTGCGCGCGCCCGATGTGGGAATGCAGCCGCGTCATCAGCTCGTCGTAACCTTTGCGGTGGTTCTCGACGATGCTGACGGCGCGTGCGAGCGCCGCGAGCTTGCCAGCCTCGAAATCCGCGATCAGCTCGTCAAATGATTGAGGCAAGCAGAGCCTCCTGTCGCCGCCACATCTACGCCCGTTGTACGTCGCGTCGCCTTCATCGTGCGTATAACCCAGCACGTGAAGTGTTCCGTGGATCACGAGCCGCGTCAGCTCCGCACGAACGCCGACCCCGTTTTCACGCGCGTTGCGACGCGCGACGTCTGGCGCGATGTAGATGTCCCCGACGATCGCGGACCGCTCTGCTCGTACACGCTGCGGCTCGAGCTCGAATGTTATGACGTCAGTCGCGCCGCGGTGACCCAGGAATTCGCGGTTCAATTTGCGCGATGCGAGCGTTGCTCACGAATGCAACTGAAATAAGCGCATCGCGAACTTTCTCGCGGCGGCATACTACGCGAACGATATCGCGGACGCGCTGCTCGGAGAGCGCGGCGCGGACACCTTCGCTTGAAACATCGACGGCGATGCTCACGCGCTCGCGCGCGAGTCTGGGATTCGGCGAGATCGTGAGCGGCCGCGCGGGCGCGGGATACTCGATCCGGCCGTGATACATGCCGGTGAGGATCCGTCACGAACTGATCCCGCACGATAGCCGAGCTGCCTGCAGCGTGATCGGGGCGTCGGCAAGCTGGCCATCCTGAATACGATCCGCGATCGTTGCCTCCACCGCCGCGCGGATCGCTACAGGTGTCGGATCGGCCAGTGAGCGGACCCGCGCTTCGGCGGCGTCCGCCAGCATGCAGACCGCTGTTTCGGCGCTCTGCGGGATGGGTCCCGGATAGGAATATTCGGTCGCGTTCACCGAGTCGTCCTTCTCGCGCGCCTTGGCGAGGAAGTACGTGATCGGTAAGAGTGCCATGGTGCTCCGCGATGAACGCGCGGATCGGCTTCGGTACCCGGTTCTCCTTCGCGAGCTCGATCCCGTCGCGAACGTGCGAGCGGATTATCGACGCACTCGTCGCGGGCTTGAGCTTGTCGTGCGGATTTCGCCCGCGCGGTTGATTCTCCACGAAGTGCTGCGGCTTGCGAAGCTTGCCGATGTCGTGGTAGTACGAGCCGACACGTCCCAGCAGTCCGTCCGCGCCGATCGCATTGCACGCCGCTTCGGTGAGATTCGCCATCGCAATCGTGTGCGCGTACGTGCCGGGCGCCTCGAGGCTCAGCCTTCGCAGCAGCGGCTTGTTGAGATCCGTCCATCCGAGCCAGCGAAGGTGGTCCGGAATTCGGCGCCAACGCTGCGCGCGATACACGAGCAGGGATCCGATCGCGACGAAAAGACGCCGTAAGCAAGCTCGCCCGGCCGGTCCGGCACGAACACCGCAATGACGATCGCTATCGCGAATGAAACTCGTCGGATCGAGAACGATGCGCGCCACGATCGATGCAATCTCGAGCGCCACATCGAGCCGTGGAACGAACGACGCGCGGACAACCGCCTCGTCGCGCTTCGCCCGGTCCGGCGCTCGGCGTCCGCGCCGGAGCGTCCCGCTCGGACAGTCGCGCCCAGAGATTCATCGCATCACCCGGTGCGTGTCTTCGGCGTATGCCTTGATGATCTCGCGCACCAGTCTGTGACGCACGACGTCCGCGTCGGTGAAGTAGAAGAACGCGATTCCCTCGATCTCGGAGAGGATGCGCTCGACCTGCACGAGCCCCGAGTCTTCGCGACGCGGCAGATCGATCTGCGTCTTGTCGCCGGTGATCACGACGCGCGAATTCACGCCTAGCCGCGTCAGAAACATCTTCATCTGCGCGCTCGTCGCGTTCTGGGCTTCGTCGAGAATGACGAACGCGTCGTTGAGCGTCCGCCCGCGCATGTACGCGAGCGGTGCGATCTCGATCGTGCGTGTCTCGAGCGCCTTCTGCACTCGCTCTGCAGGCATCATGTCCTCGAGCGCGTCGTACAGCGGCCGAAGATACGGATCCACCTTCGCCTGCATGTCGCCTGGCAGAAAGCCGAGGCTCTCGCCTGCCTCCACGGCGGGCCGCGCGAGCACGATGCGCCGCACGCGCTTGCGTGAGAGCGCGTCGACGGCAGCGGCAACCGCGAGATATGTCTTGCCGGTTCCTGCCGGCCCGATGCCGATGACGATGTCGTTTTCGCCGATCAGCTTCATATACTCGGCCTGACCGGTAGTCTTCGGCTGGATGATCTTCCGGACGCCCGGCAACACTATTCGCTCGCCGGACGTCGTTCCATCCGGGCGCGCGCCGTCCAGACTCATGCGGAGAACATCGTCTGCGGTAAGCGGCAGCTGTTGCTTCGCTGCGTCGATCATTCGTTGCGCGACAGGCTGGGCGCGCTCCACTTCGTCGCGCGAGCCGCTGACAGTCATCGTGTCGCCGCGCAACGCGACGCGCGCGCCGGTCTGCCGCATCAGCTCGGTGAGGTTCTCGTCATTCACGCCAGCGAGCGTGAGCATGTCAGCGCCTTCGGTCGAGATCCGCTGAACTGTCGTATCGTCGGAAACGGTCAAGCTGATGCGGGTTTGAGATGTAGTGCGAGAAGTTCTTCTGCAGGAATCGTCGTCGGCGCGCCCTCGAACAGCGCGCGCGCCGCGGTCGTCTTGGGAAACGCTATGACATCACGCAAGCTGGAGGCCCCGGCGAGCAGCATCGCGATTCGGTCGAAGCCGAGCGCGATGCCTCCGTGCGGCGGCGCACCGGCCGAGAGGGCTTCGAGCAGGAATCCAAACCGTGCCTCGGCGGTGGCGGCGTCCATTCCCAGCAGCGAGAGCACACGTCGCTGCAAGCGCCGGATCGCTTATGCGAATACTTCCGCCGCCCAACTCCGTACCGTTGAGAACCACGTCGTACGCCAGCGCGCGCACATCTCCCGGCGACGTCGCGAGCAGCTCCATGATCGGCTGGGTTCGGCGCCGTGAATGGATGATGCATGGCGTCGAGCTTGCCGGTGGCAGGATCGACGGCGAACATGGGGAAATCGGTCACCCAGACCAGCTCGTTGGCGCTCTTCCGGTACGAGCGAGAGTCTGCGCGCCACGTCCTGCCGCGCACGGTCGAGCGACGGATTCGAGACGTGGTCCGGCGCAGCGACGAGCAGCATCAGATCTCCTTCGACGAGCCCGAGCGCCGCGCGCCCCGCGTCGGAGAGCGCCTTCGCCGGCGCACCATCGACCACGCCGTTCACGCACTTGATGCGCATGAGGCCGCCGGCGCCGCCACTCTTCGCGATAGCCTCGATCTCGTCGACCTGCTTGCGCGACAACGATGCCCCGCCCGGCACCACAATGCCGCGCACGCGGCCGCCGGCGACGATGGCGTTGACGTGCGATCGCGAACTCCGACTGTCCGCAAAAATCGCCGTGACGTCGCGCAGCTCGAGACCATAGCGAAGATCCGGACGATCGCAGCCGTACCGCTCCATGGCGTCGGCGTACGTCATACGCCGGAACGGCGTCGGCCACGTCGATTCCCGCGATCGCGAACAGCGATTGAAGCATGACCTTCAGTCAGCGCATAGATGTCTTCCGGCCTGAACGAACGATGCCTCGATGTCGATCTGCGTGAACTCCGGCTGACGGTCCGCGCGAAGATCCTCGTCGCGAAAGCAGCGTGCGATCTGGAAATAGCGATCCATACCGGAAATCATCAGCAACTGCTTGTAAAGCTGCGGCGACTGCGGAAGTGCATAGAACTCGTCCGGATGCACGCGACTCGGCACCACATAGTCACGCGCCCCTTCCGGCGTGGGCTTCGTGAGAATGGGTGTCTCGATTTCGAGGAAACCGCGCGCGTCGAGATACTTCCGCGTCGCCTGCATCAGCCTGTGGCGCAGAACGAGATTTGCCTGAAGCGATGGACGGCGGAGGTCGAGATACCGATATCGCAGGCGGATCTCTTCAGCTGGCAGACTTGGATCCTTTCGAGAGGACAGGCATCGCGACCGATTCCGCGGGTCCGAGTACGCGTAGCGACGTCGCCTGAACTTCGATCGCGCCGGTCTCCATGTCCGGATTCGCCATGTTGGGAGGGCGCAGCGCGACAGTTCCTTCGACCCGGACTACGCTCTCGAGCGCAGCAGCCGAAGCCGCCGCTATCATGTCCGCCGGCGTGAAATCCGGGTTGAACGAGACCTGAACGACGCCTGCACGGTCGCGCAGGTTGAGAAACGCCATTCCGCCCAAGATTACGCGAGCTTTCGACCCACCCGCCGAGTGTGACTGAAGACCCGGCGTGCTCGGCGCGTAACGCGCCGCAGAGAGTGGTTCGCTGGGTGGTTGCGGGAAATTCCGGAGCGCTCACGCGGCGTGGAGCGATCGCGGCGCGCCGTGACGACCGATTACGTGCACGCGCGTCGGTGTACGCCTACCGCGCCAGCGAAGCCGGGAATCCACCGCGTCGACGTCCTGGCAAATGCGGGAGTCCGGTGCAGAATGTAGTTGCATGTAGATCGGTTAAATTTATGTCTGGCAATGGCTTATGGTAGGCCCTTCGCGCCTCTGCCCGCTCCACAGCGCATGTCCAAAACCAATCTCCTCAATCTCACGCCCGCTGATGCAACGAGCATCCTCGAGGCCTTCTTTCGCGACCGCGGCGAGCCGCGCTATCGCGCCCGTCAGGTCGCGCGGCGGCTGTGGCAAAGCGCCGGTGCGCTCATTCGCCGAGATAACCGAGCTTCCGGCAGCCGCTCGCGTGAGGCGCTCGAACAGTCGTTCGAATTGCCGACTCTGGCGATCGCGACAGAGCAGCTGTCGGCGGACGGCACGCGCAAATTTCTCTTCCGTCTCGCGGACGGCGAGGCGATAGAGACAGTCTCCATTCCCGACGCCGACCGTCTCACGCTCTGCATCTCGTCGCAGGCCGGCTGCGCGCTGCAGTGCGCGTTCTGCGCCACTGGCAAGATGGGCTTCACCCGCAACCTGGCAGCCCTACGAGATCGCCGGGCAGGTTCGCGAGCTCGCGCTGCTCGACCCGCCGATCAAGCCGACCAACATCGTCTTCATGGGGATGGGCGAGCCGCTGATGAACTGGCGCGCGGTCGATCCGGCGCTGACGATCCTGAACGATCCCGCCGGGCTCGGCATCGGCGCGCGACACATCACCGTCTCGACTGTCGGCATTCTTCCGGGAATCGTTGCGCTCGCCGAGCGGTCGGAGCAGTTCCGGCTCGCGATCTCCGTGCACGCCCCGACGGACGAGCTGCGCCACGGGCTGATGCCGATCAACACGAAGTATCCGCTCGCGGAAGTCATCGATGCAGCGAGGAGCTTCGATCAGGCGCGTCACCTTCGAGTACGTGATGCTCGGCGACGTAAATGATCGGCCGGAGGATGCGGCCGAACTCGCACGAGCTTGCGCAGGAATGCAAGGCATTCGTGAATCTGATTCCGCTGCATCCGGGCGGCGCCGGCGACTTCACTCCCACCACCGCGGATTCCATCCGCCGTTTCGCCGCGACCTTGCGCCGCAGCGGGATCAGCGTTGCGATTCGGAAGAGCCGCGGCAAGGACATCGCCGCGGCATGCGGACAGCTACGGGTGGAACGGCATCGGCGGCGGCGTCCAGTCGCTGCCGAGCACGACGGTGGCGTCGAGGTAGCGTGACGTGTCGGGCCGCTCGACCGGCTTGCCGACGATCGCCTTCGAAATCAATTTCCGCCCAGTCGGGATGGTGCGAACGATCGAGGACCACCGTCGCGCGCCTGTGTCTGTCGCGTCGTGCCCATAGCGACGACGTCATAGCCTCGATCTCTAAGCAATAGCGTCGCGCGCCGCGCGGCGCCGTGGTTCTTGCTCGCATTGAGCACCTCGACCTTGATGCGCACACCAGCCGGCGCGTGGCCAACCGTGGTGTCGATCGGCGCATTCCGCTTTCGCGAGCGGCGTCGTCGGCGCGCTGAGACTGTTTGCTTGCACCCGACGCCAGTCGCGATCACGAGCAGCGACGCGAGCGCCAGCAATACCGCATCTGCTGCACCATTACTGAAGGCTGTTCCAGAGCGCCACGGTTTCAGGGAAAATGTGATTGCCCTCGCGCACGGTCCATTCGAGCCGCATGCGCACCACCTGGCGAAACACTGCGTCGAATGAGTTGGGAACGTGCAGCGCGAGAAAGTACCGGTCCTGTCGCATGAACTTTCGACCGGGCTCCAGGAAGTCCGCCATGTACAGCGCGCGCCCGACTACACCCCAGCGCGCGTGGCCAACTGTGTGATAGCGCACCGCGTCGAGAACTTCGGTGCGCGTCTCGCCGTTCTTCTTGAGCATGATCGCCGCCGCCGGTCCATGCAGCAAGCCGAGCGGACTTTCTCGATCGCCTGCTGATGTCGCGCAGCTCTGCTTCGCTCGCGTCGCGGAGCGCGTCATGCAGGACGCCCGCATCGAGAAACGCGCGCGCCTCCGCAGGCGGCAGTCGCATGGCGGCAGCCCACGAGTTGAGCAGTGCCGTGACGCGCTGGATGTGCTCTGCGCGCTTGTCGCTGACACGGGCCCAATCAGGAAGATCCAGTATCGAGCTGTGCATTGTCAGAGTCGGAATGTTGTCCAGCAGCCGCGTGCCGTCAATGCGCACGGCCGCCACGACCGAGTCCCCACTCGTCGCCGTCGGATGGCGCGGAGAAATCGTCTTCGTTGACCACGGCGAAGTAATCGATCCCCAGCGCTGCATCCTTCTCGAGCACCGCGCGTCCGGCGGCTTCGATCACGACGAATCGGTGGTGCCGGATGGAATTCCTGTTTGCGCTGCGACCAGCGCGGAGCGAAGTCGGATCGCTCTGCGTCGTGCCTGCTCGCCGAGGTAGCGATTGCGGCTGGAAAGAGCGAGGCCGTCTGGTTCGCGCACTGTCTCGCCCGCGAGCACTTCGACGGAAAATCGAGGTCGCGCACCATCGCGCGAATCATGGAAAGCTGCTGGAGATCCTTGCGGCCGAACACCGCGACTCCGGGCTGCACGATGTTGAACAGCTTCGCGACGACGGTGAGCACGCCTGCGAAATGACCAGGCCGCACTGCGCCCTCGAGTCGCGTCGCGAAATCCGGGGCGACACTGTCGTAAGCGAGCCCGTCCGAAACATCTCGCCGACAGCGGCGCAAACAGGATCTGCGGCACCGCGCTCGGCGAGCTGGCTGCGTCACTTTCGAGAGTCCGTGGGTAGCGCGCGAAATCTTCTGACGGACCGAATTGCAACGGATTCACGAAGATGCTCACCACGACGACGTCGGCCATTTGTGGCCGTGTCGACGAGTGCAAGGTGGCCCTCGTGCAGCGCGCCCATTGTGGGCACCAGCGCGACACGATTTGCGCGCTGCGACGGAATCGCGGAGTCGCGCACGGATCCCGGTGATGGACGTCTCGGTGACCATCGTTGAAGTCTAGAAGCTCTGATCTGCGAGACGGATAGCGATGTTGTCGCACATCGTCACCGTATGCTCGCACAGCATCGCGTACGGTATCCGCGAGATTCGCGTAGTGCTTGAGAAAGCGCGGCTGGAAGCCTTCGTTCAAGCCCAGCATGTCCGGTAGAACGAGAACCTGACCGTCGCAACCGACTCCAGCGCCGATTCCGATGGTCGGAATGCTGATGCTTTCCGAAATGCGTTTCGCGAGCGCGGCCGGAATGAGCTCGAGCACCACTGCGAATGCGCCCGCCGCGTCGAGTCGCCGCGCCTCCGCGAGCAGGCGTTCCTCCGCGCGGCTTCTCTGCCCTGCACCCGCACGCCGATGGCGTTCACCGACTGCGGCGTGAAACCCAGGTGTCCCATCACGGGGATTCCGATCTCGACGATCCTGCTGACGGTCTCAGCGATACGTTCGTTGCCACCTTCGATCTTTACCGCCTCCGCGCCCGTTTCGACGATAAGACGTCCAGCATTCGCAAGTGCACTGGCCACATCGATCTGATACGTGAGGAACGGCATGTCGATCGTCACGAGTGCGCGCGTCACGCCGCGGCACACTGCTGCGCCGTGATAGATCATGTGGTCGAGAGTCACGGGCAGCGTCGTGTCGTAACCGGCGACGACGTTGCCGAGCGAATCGCCAACCAGCACGATGTCGACTCCGGCCTGGTCAACGAGCCTGCCGAAAAGCACGTCGTACGCCGTTACGTACAACGATCGGCTCCTTGCCCTTGCGGTCACGGATGTCGCGCACCGTCACCCCACGCGGCGTCGGCGAGCTGCTCAAATGGATACCTCTGCGAGTTCGGCGAGTTCTCGTTGCCAGAAGTCGCGGTTGTCGAGTTCCCTGTGCGGCACCTGAAGGTCGCGCGAGCTCCAGGCTGTATTTGCGTACTTCACGATGTCCAAATCTATGGTGCACGGGGTCCCCACCGTACCGTCCGAGTCCGCCCGCCCTCGCGCTCGGCTTCGTGAAGAGCCATCATCAGATCGGGCGGCGTGAGCGAAGTTCTCACCGCAATCATCTGGTTCAGGAAGCGGTCCCTGAGGGACGGGACCGATCGGCTCCGTCTCCTCCACCGCTGAGCCGGCCAGCAGCGTCACTCCATCGATTTCGCTGACTCGGCTGGATTGCGTCGGCGAGGTGTTGTTCGCCGATCGCCGACGTTGGAGCCGAGGGCGACGAACGCCACGTCATCCATCCCGAGGCGCGCGTGATCGTCACTTCAGCACACTCGACCGGGCCCGGAAGCGGAACATGTGGCTTGCGTACGGCCACCGTCGCCGAGCGAACACCTGCGACGAGCAGCGCCGCCGCCGCGACTCGTTCGGCGGCTTCCTCGAGGTAGGCGATGTGACGCGCGCCCATGACTTCGGCGACGGACTGCGTAAAGAGCGACGTAATCGACCACATGCGGAGGACGCATCTACATCGTCGACCGCCACTGTGAGATCGACTTCTACGGGCTGCGGCAGCTGCGCTTCGTGCGGCAGCACGCCCACGCGGGTGTGAAAGCGCATCCCCTTCAGCGCAACCATGTCGCTCATGTCAGTCTGCGCTGTCGACGCCGGCGCGCAGCGATCTTCGCGAGCGCGATCGCGGAGTCGACGCTCACGCCGGCTGCCTTTACGATCGCACTTCCAACAACGACGCCATCAGCAACGGATGCGACCGCTGCTGCCTGGCGCGCATCAGTGACACCGAAACCAACACAAATGGGCAATGTTGTCACGGAGCGCAGGCGCTCGACCGTCGCTCCAAGTTGCGGAGCGACTTCGTGCTGCATCCCCGTGACGCCGAGCCGGCTGATGAGATAGACGAAGCCGCTGCCGCTGCGCGCGATGAGATTCATGCGCTCGATGGGCGTCGTCGGCGCTACGAGCCGCACGAACGCAAGCGGACTCGACGCAAACCGCGCCTCAAGCTTCGGGTCGGCGCCTACCGGGAGGTCAGTTATCAGCACGCCGTCGCAGCCAGAACGCTCGACCAGCTCCAGACAATCGTCGCCGGCGGCAAGAAATGGGTTGAGGTAGCCGAACAGGACGACGGGAATATCGAGATGCGCCTCGCTCACGAGGTCGAGCACACCGTGGAACGTCATTCCGGCGTCGAGAGCGACCTGCGAGCTCGCCTGGATCACCGGACCGTCCGCGAGCGGATCAGAAAAAGGCACGCCCACCTCGATGACGTCAGCGCCCGCATCCTCGAGTCCACGGAGCAAATCGATCGAGCGTGGTCGCGATCCGGATGGCCAGCCGTCGCGTAGCACACGAGCGCCTTGCGACCACTGTGTCGCAGCGCGGCGAAACGCTCGTCGATTTTGTTAGATGATGTAATCGCTGACCCTGATGCCATACCTGTCCGGATCCGCCGTCTTGATGATGGTGCGCGCAAACTGACCATCGGCGCCGACCGCCGCAAGGTCAGTCTCGATCGGCGGTTGCAGCAGATTGCCCCGACCGTCGCTCACGATCACGACGCGTGGCCGGGAGAGCATCTCCGGGTCCGGGTTCGCCGCGAGCACCACTGCAAGCTCGAATGTGTCCAGCACCACGAGCGTGCCCGACGGATAGATGCCAAGCAGCGTGATGAACGCCTTGACAACCACAGGGTCGAGCCCGCGGCGTCGGATTGTCGCGCATTTCCTGAAGCACCGCCGACGGCGGAAACGGCTTGGTCTGATACGAGCGTCTGCTCGTCGCCGCGTCGTACGCATCCGCAACTGCGACGATCTTGCTCGTCATCGCGATCGCACGCGGACGGATGACGCGCGGGTACCCGCTGAAATCGCGCCGCATGTGGTGCTCGTGTGCCACGATCATCGCGCGATACGGAAGCTCCTGCTGTCCCCGCAGCTGGAACAGCGTGAGCATTCCAAGCCACGGATGCGCGGTTATGCGGCGCCAGTCATCGTCGTCGAGCGCAGTACGTCTTCTGGAGCAGATCGGTTGGCACACGCGACTTTCCGATGTCGTGCATAAGGGCGGCGACGCCGAGCTCGTACAGCTGAAGCTTGGTCATTCCGATTCGCTTTCCGAGCGCGACTGCGAAGATGCACACGTTCACCGAGTGCGTGTACGTGTACTCATCGTACTCGCGCAGCGTGGTGAGTCCGATCAGCGACGCTTCTTCGGTCAGCACCTCGTCGACTATGGTCTGCACCGCGCGCTTGATCTTCCGCGCGCTCGGGCACGCGTCCCATTCTCACGGAATTGATAACGTCCTTCGTGAGCGCGACAGACTGAGCGTACGTGCGCCGCGACGCGGCCTTGGCAACCTCGCGCTCCTCGACCTCCTCCTCGGCGTCCGACGTGCGCCGCGACTTCGAACGCGTCGACGCCCGCGGCGCCTCGAGACGGCGCGCCAGCTCGTCGGCGTCGCCGCCGTCGCTCGTGCGCCGACAGTCGTGAGCAGCGTCAGCAGCGGATACCATTCGCGCGGCGTCGCCTCGCGCAGTCATGCGGAGCACGCCGACGCCGGACAGCGCGAAACAGCTCGAGCACGCGTCCGAAGCTCGCGTAGTTGCTGAGATCCAGGCGAAGACGTGTTCCGTTGACGAAGATGAACTCGCCGTGCACGCGCAGCTCGAGATCGGAATCGGCACTCCGCGCGTCCATTGCGCACCGCCGCGAGCTCCGCCAGCGACTTCTGCACGGCCTGGTGTTCCGGCGGGTAGAGCTTCATCGCGCGCGTCGGTCGCGTGAATTGCCACGATGAGCTGCGCGGCCGGCCCGCCGCGTGTTCGCGGTTTCCTGGCGCTCGCCGTCGTCGGCCATCACCGTCGTGTCACTGCGCCGCCCCGCAGCGCGCGCGACGCCGCGCTCCGAACCACTATTTCCTTGTCGCCGGCCGCCTTTCGCAGCGCGTCGAGAGCGCGCTCCGACGCCGAGCTTGCCGAGCGCCATCGCCGCGGCCGCCCGCGTAGTCGGCTCTTCCTTGCGTGCGAGCATTCCCGCGAGGAAGGAGGATGCTTTCGAGAAGCGGTATCGACTGCATCGCCGCCCAGCGTCGCGTAGGCGTCGAAGAACGCCGTCTTCTCGGCGGAAGATCCCTCGCGCAGCAGGTGATCCTTTATCGCGCGCTCGAGGTTCGGCAGCGCCGGCCGATACTGCCGCTCCGCGACAGGCCTTGACGACCGCGAGGCGGATGTCGCGGTCGCTGTCGTCGAGGCCGCGCTCGAGCGCCTGCATCGCACCGGGCGAGCCAATCTGCGCAAGCGCTGACGACGCTGCCGCGCGGCTGCGTTTCCGACGGGCTTTCCAGAATGTGCGCGAGCGGCGCGACCGCAGCAGGCGATCTCAGGTCGCCGGCGCGCCGCATCGCCTCGAGCGACACGGACTCATCATCGGAGCCGATCAGCGCCATGAGCTCGAGCGTGTTTGCGCTCGCGAGACGCGTGACGGCGCCTTCCAGAATGGCGCGCAGCTCGGCGTTGCGCGACCGCACGAGATGCGAAATCAGCGGTTGCAGCGCCGCAGGCTTGAGCTGCGCGAACAACGCCACCAGATCCTGCTGCGGCGGCTTGAGCTGCGTGTCTTCCAGCGCATCGAGCAGCTGATTGAGCGTGGCCGGATCGCTTATGCGATCCGACGAGTTCCGCAGCCGCCGCTGGTGCGACGGCAGCACTCCTTCTGCGCGTGAAGTAGCCGCCGCGCACTCGCGAATGAGGAATGCGGTGGTACGAAACTGCAGCCCCGACAAGAGCACGAGCAGGAAATTTTCCAGGATCGCCGCAGATCTCTTCGCGCACCGTCGGATCGCTCTGCGTCTCGAAGGTATCCAGCAGCGCCGCCGCGACCGACGCGCGCAGATCGACCTGTGAAATCCTCGCGCACCGACTGATGCAGATACGATATCTCCTGCTCTTCAAGGAAATAAAGCGTCGAATCGAAGTCGGAGATCTTGCGCGAACTGCGATGCGCTGCGTCCGTACGTTCCCTCGTCGCTCTCACCGTCGGCCGGCGCGGCACGGCGCCGGTGGCAGCTCCGCCCTTGAGCAGCTCGGCGCCCGGCGCAGCGTAGCCGTCGCCGCCCGCCTCTTCGAAAGTGTACGCGAGATGCTCGAAGTCGCACTCCCAGAACAGCGTTACGAGATCCTCGTCGCCGCCAAGCCTGCGCTCGCACGGCCTGCAGCGCCGCAAGAAACTTGGGAAGCTCGCTACCCCTCGAATCCCCTCCGGAACTCGAGAGACCTTATGCCGTCCTTGTAGAACAGCCACGGGAGGCTCTCGCCCGCCGCGGTCGGTCTCCGCATAAACCGTAACGTCGTCATGAGTGAACTCGGTCTCCGTGATGCCGAGCTCGAGCATGATCCATCTTCTCCCACAGCGTATCGAACGCGGCACGCGCCGATTCGATTGCGCGCGCCATGCATCGGATTGTTCGGCAGATACAGCTGGCACGGACCGCACGGCGCGCGCGAGCGTCTTGAGCGTCTCCGACACCAGCGGATCCAGCGGCGCCGTGCGTCGGCCGCTGCGCTCGCGCTGGGCGGTGTCGGCGACAATGTCACTTACTTGTCGGTGCGTCTGCATCGCGCGCACCTGCGCGACATCCTTGTCGCCGCGCCCGCTCACACACAGCAGCACGGCGTCATCGGCTGCTCCAGGTACCCGCGGAGCGCAAGCAGCCACGCCACCGCATGCGACGTTTCAAGGGCCGGGATCACACCTTCGAGCCGGCTCAGCACTTCGAACGCTTCGAGCGCTTCGGCGTCTGACACCGCGACGTATTCAGCGCGCCCAGTATCGTGAAGGAACGAATGCTCCGGACCGACACCGGGATAATCGAGTCCCGCGGAGATCGAGTGCGCAGGATGCACCTGTCCATTTTCGTCCTGCAAGAGGTAGCTGAGCGCGCCGTGCAGCACGCCGGGCGTCCCGCGCGATAGCGAAGCCGAGTGCCGCTCCGTTTGCAGTCCCTCGCCCGCGGCTTCGACACCGATCAGCCGGACCGCGCGATCGTTCGACGAACGCGTGAAAGATTCCCATCGCGTTCGAGCCGCCGCCGACACACGCCACGACGGCGGACGGCAGCCGACCGGCGCGCTCGAGCATCTGCGCGCGCGCTTCGCGACCTATGATGCTCTGTAGGTCGCGCACCATTCGCGGGTACGGCGCCGGGCCGACGACGGATCCAATGATGTAGTGCGTCGTGTCGACGTTCGTGACCCAATCGCGGATCGCTTCGCTCGTCGCATCCTTGAGCGTGCGCGTTCCCGCGCGAACCGGCACCACCGTCGCACCCATGAGGCGCATCCGGAACACGTTGAGCTCCTGCCGCTCCATGTCCGTCTCACCCATGTACACCACGCACTCGAGACCGAACCTCGCACACGCCGTAGCGGTCGCCACGCCGTGCTGCCCCGCCCCCGTCTCGGCGATGATCCGGCGCTTACCCATGCGCATCGCGAGCAACGCCTGGCCTATCGCATTGTTGATCTTGTGCGCGCCGGTGTGGTTCAGATCCTCTCGCTTGAGGTAGACCGGAACGCCGACGCGCTCGCTGAAGCGCGGCGCGTCACTGAGCGGCGAAGGGCGGCCCACATAATCGCGCAGCAGATCGGCGTATGTCCTGAGAAATTCCTTGTCCGCCATCGCCGCGTCGAACGCGAGCTCCAGCTCGTCGAGCGCCGGAATCAGCGTTTCGGGAACGTAGCGCCCGCCAAAAGCACCAAATCTCCCGACCGACTCGGGGATGATCGTAGTCAATTACTCAAGCACTCCGCGCCGCTTCTACAAAGCGGCGCATCAGAATAGGGTCCTTCACGCCCGGCGCCGACTCGACGCCCGACGATACGTCCACGATATCCGGCCGTAGCGTCCGGATCGCACCGGCGACATTGGCAGGATTCAGCCCGCCTGCAACGACAAGCCGCGCCCGCCGCTCCAGTCCATCCAAGACTTCGCGCGACAGCGTCCCAGTCGAACGGTCGTCCGGAACCTCCGAGACCATTGGTCCCACGTGTATCGAGGACGACTGCGTCGGCACACTGAAACAGCTCGTGCGGCGTGCTCGCCCAGCGACCCTTCCGACACTGGCACGACAGCCCAGACCTCCGTCGCTCCCACCGCCCTGCGCGGCCATCACCGCTTTCGGCGACGAATCGCCGTGAAGCTGGGCCACCGCGAGCGGTACCGAGGTCATGAACGACTGCAGCTCCGCCGCGTGCGGACGCCCGAACACGCCGACGCGCCGCTCGCGGCCGGCGACGCGCAGAATCTCGGATGCCTCTTCAGGCGTGCCGACTGCGCGGGCCGCCAGCGAAGATAACACCCGAGAAAGTCGGAACCCAACTCGACAGCTGTGGCCGCGTCCTCGGCACGCGTGAGGCCGCAGAACTTAATCCCGACGTACATCGCGTCCCGTCGCTGAGACGCCAGTCAGTGCCCGCACCGCAGCGGCGGCATCCTCAGCCGCCGAAACCGCCGAACCTATGAGAACCGCATCCGCGCCGCAGAGCGCGGCGCGCTCGACGTCCGAACGGCGCCGACATCCCACTCTCCGCGACCGCGATGATCTCGCGCGGAATCAGCGGTATCAACTGTTCGATCGTCTCCGGATACACGACCAGCGTCTCGAGATTCCGATTGTTGACGCCGATGATTTTGGCGCCGACCTCGATAGCGCGCGCCAGCTCCGCCTCGTCGCGTACCTCGACCAGTAGATCGAGTCCGATCCGCGTCCCGACGTCATGAAGCTGAGCCAGCGTCTCGGGCGAGAGACCACGCACGATCAGTAACGCCGCGGCGGCGCCACGGGCCCGCGCTTCATAAAGCTGCAACGGAGCGACTATAAAATCCTTCCGGATGACCGGGAGACCGACGGAGGCCGCAGCGACGTCCGACAGATCCTGGACCGAGCCGCCGAACCAGGCGGGTTCCGTCAGGACGGAGATCGCAGAGGCACCGGCCGCAGCGTAGCTCCGGGCCCGCACCTTCGCATCGATGTCCGCGTTGATCGATCCCTTCGACGGCGAGCGACGCTTCACTTCGGCGATTACGCGACGTCTGCGCCCCGCAGAGCCGCGCCGAAAGACGGCGGCGGCAGGCGCTGACCGGCGCGGCGCTGCCATTCGTCCTCGCGATCGGCTTCGGCCAGCGCACGGGCGTAGGCGTCCTCCACGAGCATTCCCAGCGTGCCGGTGGGCGGGATCCAATCTCTCCGCAATGCGGAAATACCTTGCGTTTCGGGCATTCTTCGGATAACGTATTCTTTCGGCGGCTGTTCGGGGTCAGCCGTGCACGCAGACCCACCCTCTAGGAATCTGGCGATGTCGCTGACCAAGCGCCAACGGGAAATTCTCAGTTATCTCGCGGAATACACCGAAGACAACGGATACGCACCAAGCTTCGAGGAGATCGCGGCGCGCTTCGAGTATAGCTCCCTTGCCACGGTCCACGAGCACCTGAGCAATCTCGAGCGCAAATCCTACATCAAGCGCCGATACAACGAGAGCCGCGGGATCGAGATCCTGCCTTCGGATCAGTATCCGCGCGCCGTTCAGGTGCCGCTGATGGGAACGGTCGCCGCCGGAATGCCCATCGAGGCGATCCAGCAGCATGAGACTATCGCCGTTCCCGAAGACTTCGTGCACCGTGGCGGCAATCACTACGTCCTCCGCGTGCGCGGCAACTCGATGATCGAGGATCACATCTGCGATGGGGATTTCGTGGTCGTCAACGAGCGCTCCTCATGCGACAACGGCGAAACCGTGATTGCGCTCATCGACGGAGCGTCCGCGACGGTAAAGCGGTTCTACCGCGAGCGCGACGGACGGATCCGGCTGCAGCCGCGGAACGAGATGATGGACGCCCATCTACGTGCACGAGAACGACGTGGCGATCCAGGGCATAGTCGTCGGCGTGATGCGTCGCTGCTGACTCCGGCGCGGCTGCGCCTACGAGCGCGGTAACGCCTGTCGCAGCCTTTCGAGGGCCGCTGTCGCTGAACCATCGGCGATTGCGGCCCTCGCTGCTTTCACGCCTTCCCCGAGTGACACTGCCTGACCTGCCACATAAATCGCGGCCCCGGCATTGGCCACCACGGCAGCGATCGCGCCCTCCGGCGCGGATCCGCCGAGGCAGGCACGGACGAGCTCCGCATTCTCGGCGGGAGTGCCGCCGGCCAGCTCGGATGGTCGCGCCGCGCCCGACGCCCAACGCATCCGGATCGGTCGACCACTCGGTGACCGCGGATCCCCGAATTTCGAGAACTCGCGTCGGACCCAAGCGGCGAGATCTCATCCATTCCCGGCTCGCCGTGGACGACGAGCGAATGCACCGTGCCCAAGCGCGGCGAGCGCCTGCGCGATGACGCTGGCGCGGCCGGCATCCGCGACGCCAATCACCTGGCGCCCCGCCGAAGGCGGGATTCGCCAGCGGGCCCACGATGTTCATCACCGTCGGAATGGCCAGCTCGCGGCGCACCGGACCCACGTAGCGCATCGCCGGATGCATGCGCGGCGCGAACATGAACACAATTCCGGCTGATTCGTACGCGCGACGCATCGCGTCCACATCGACGTCGATGTTAACGCCCAGAGCTTCGAGAACGTCGGCGCTGCCGGATTTCGACGTAAAAGATCGGTTGCCGTGCTTCGCGACGCGCACGCCCGCGCCAGCCGCCACGATCGCAGCTGCGGTCGAGATGTTGAACGTGCCCACCGAGCCGCCGCCCGGTGCCGCAGGTGTCGACGATGACCCGCACTGTCCGGCAGGTCGAGCCGCACCATCGCGCGCCGCAGCGCGCTCGCCGCGCCCGCGACGACATCGGCAGATTCGCCACGCACTCGCAGGCCGGTGAGAAGCGCATGAGATCTGGACCGGCGACGCGTCACCACGCATCACCACGTCGAATGCCGCAGTGACAGCGTCCTGCGTCAGCGGGCGGCCGTGCGCGAGCGCGGCGATCGCGTCCTGGAGCGGAGCTGGTGGCGGCGTCGTCGTCATTGCTGATAACTACTCAGGAGCGCGCCGGCTCCGGTACTGCTTCCATCTCCGCGAGGCGCGCCTCGAGATGGCGGATAAGCTCGCTCTGCGCGCGCAGCGTCGCATCCTGCTGGTGCAGCTGCACGTGAGTGCGCTCCAGCCGATCCACCGCATTCACCACCTGCCCCTCGACCGCGACGAGTCTGCTGCTCGGCGGCAATCGCGCGCCGCTCCGCCGCGCCGACAGCGTCGCGCAGGCGATGAACCACGTCGCTCGTGCCCGCGCGCTGCGCCGCACGCAGCCGCTCGACCTCGCGCTCCAGGCCGGCGACGCCGCTGGCGTGCTCCGCTCGCATGCGGTTGGTGACGTCGTGTAGCGCGGATACCGCTTCGAAGCGCGCATCGCGCTCGTAGAACCTCGCATACGCGAGCTCGAATAGGACGCTAGCGGGTTGGCTCGATCCAGTAGCTTCGAGTTTGATTTGCGGCTCGAATCGTAGAGGGCCAGCGCCGCCGCGAGCGCTCCTTCGAATACGATTCCCTTCAGTAGTAGCCTGAAGTCGCCCACTCCCGCGTCGACGCCCGAGCAGGCGCGCATACTGCGAGCCCTGGTCGCCTACGTCCGCGAAGCGCTGGCCTGCGAGCACCGCGTACTGGACTGCCGGCGGCAGATGATCCAGCGCCAGAAGCGCGTGCGGAGGAAGTGCGTCTTCAGCGGAGCTTTCTGCGGCGAGCTGCCTGTTGACGAGCGCGTTCCGCCGCGGGTCGACCGTCAGGAGGACGAAGCCAGTATTCCGGTCACCGCCGGAAAGCTCTTCGTGGACCGCTCGGAGCGCTGCAGAGGCGTCCGGAGCCAGGGCAAGATCAGCCGCGAGCGCGGGAAGAGTTTTCACGGGCATCCGATGCAGCGAGTTTGTCTCCTAAATCGTGACTTGTCAATGGTTTGCGTCGTGAAGGCCGCTGGAATTCTCGCTGCGGTGCGTTGCTTGACATAGCCCCCCCGCCCGATAAGTTCCGCCGCATGCGGGAGAGGACCGTGCAACTCGTGCTGCAGTATGACGGGTCGCGGTTCGCCGGCTGGCAGCGTCAACCGGCATCGGTAACGGTTCAGGGCACTGTCGAGGGCGTTCTCGAACGACTGTTCGGTCGCCCCGTAACACTGGTTGGTGCGGGACGGACGGACGCGGGGGTCCATGCGCGAGGACAGGCTGCGCACGTGCGAGCGCCGGAGACGTGGGACGCCTCCAGGCTTCGCCGAGCGCTCAACTCGTTGCTCCCACCAGACGTCTGGATCGCACAGGCGCACAACGTTACCGATCAATTTCACGCGCGCTACAGCGCCACATCGCGGCGCTACACCTACCATCTGGGGACGGACGAAGAGTCCGCCTCGCCTTTCCGGCGCCGCTATGAATGGCGCGTGCCGTGGCGGCTGTCCGGATGGCGCGGTTCTCGACGAGTCTCCGCCGCTCTTGTCGGCGAGCATCAATTTTTCGGCTTCGCCGTCCGCGGCACGGCGCCGTCCACCGATGAGCATCGCTGCACCGTGAGTCTCGCCGAGTGGAGGCGCGACGGCGGTAGGCTCCAGTTCACGATCGAGGCGAACCGATTCTTGCACCACATGGTTCGATTCCTGGTCGGAACCATGGTCGACATTGCCGCAGGCCGCCGCGAGCCGGGTTCGTTCGTCGAGTTGCTCAATGCCTCGAACAACCTTGCGGTCTCGCCTCCGGCACCGTCACACGGACTGTTCCTCGATCGCGTCATTTATCCATCGCACTTCTATCCTGAGAACGTATGAAGATATTCGTTCAGAGCGCCGTTGTCGCGCAACTCAAGGAGTGGGCTGAAGCCGATCTACTCGATGGAGTGGTTCTCTCGCCGGTGGATGTCGCGGCGGACGATCCCTCTGCGACCGTGATCGATCGCCTCGGCGAGATCGCTGTCGACTTCGGCGTTCCCGTGTGCGTGCCTGTAGCCGCGATAAGCGGCTCGGACATTTATCGCGAAGGACGCGACATCGCGCGTGCGTCGGAACACGCGATTGTCCAGATCCCGTTCGTGGAGGACGCGGTATCGCCGATTCGAAAGCTCGTCGCCGACGGAGTGAAGGTCTGCGCGACTTACGTGTACTCCGGCGCGCAGGCATTCATCGCCGCGAAGCTCGGTGCGTCGATGGTTGCGATCGACGTGCGCGACATCGATGCGCAGGGCCGGCCGAGCGCAGAGACCGTCGGCCAGATTCGCGCGGTGATCGACAAGTGCGGTCTCGAGTGCGACGTCGCCGTGACCCCCGCGCAGAATTCGATGTGCTTCACGAGCTACGTGCTCGCCGGCGCCGACACTGCGTACGTGACTCCCGAGCTCTTTGGCTCGCTGATGGTCCATTCACTGACTGACAGAGGTGTCGACCGTTACCTGAGCGCGCTCAGCAAGCGCCAGAAGCCGAGGAGTCTGTAGGCGGTGAAGCGAATCGGCGCCATCGCGCTCGTGCTTGCGGCGCTCGCCTGCAAGGGCGGCTCGTCCAACGCGCAGCAGGTTACGATCGCGCAGCCCGCGGCCAACGCACCTGTGGATGCGTCGCGTCGCACGGCGATCACCGCCGCGGTCGCGCGGGTGGCGCCTACAGTTGTGACCGTGCAGACTGAAGCGGTCGAGCAAGTTCCCGCAGACATGATGGAGCAATTCTTCGGCGGCCGGTCTGCGCAGCGTGCCGTCGCCGGTCTGGGCTCGGGCTTCATAATTCGCAAGGACGGCGTGATCCTCACAAACGCCCATGTCGTACGTGGAGCGACTCGCATATCGGTCGCGCTGCGCGATGGCACGACCTATCCGGCCAAGCTGATCGGATTGGATGACGTGAACGATCTTGCGGTGCTGAAGGTCGATGCCACGAACATGCCAGTCGCCCCGCTCGGCAACTCGTCAACGCTGATTGTCGGAGAGTGGGCAATCGCGATCGGCAATCCATACGGCTTCATGCTGGCGAATACGGAGCCGAGTGTGACAGTCGGTGTGGTGAGTGGCGTGGGGCGCAATCTCGTCGCCCCTCCGCCGGACGCGGGCAACGGTATGTACGTGGACATGATTCAGACCGACGCCGCGATAAACCCCGGTAATTCGGGTGGGCCACTGGTCGACGCCGCTGGCGAGGTGATCGGCGTCAACAGCTCGATCTATTCGCCAAGCGGCGGTTCGATCGGATTGGGCTTCGCCATACCGATTAACAGGGCCTCGCGCGTTGCCGACGATTTGTTGAACCACGGCTCTGTTCGGCGGCCATGGATCGGCGTCAAGCCGTCGGTGAGCGAGACTCGCACGCCGGGCGAGCGACCGTTGTCGGGCGCAGCGGTCGCAGCTGTCGCTCCCAGCTCGCCTGCGGCGTCGGCTGGAATCCGCGCTGGCGACGTGATCGTCCGAGTTGCATCGCGGCCGATAAGAAACGCTTACGACTGGGAGGCTGAGCTCCTCGAGCTGCGCGTGGGTGAGACTATTCCGATCACGATTCGCCGAGACGGTTCCGACAAGACGGTGAACGTGACGGTCGCGGACCTGCCCGAAGTGAACGCGCCGCGCGTGACCGTCCTGCACGAAATCGAGCTGACGACGCTCACGCCTGCGATCCGTGCCGAGCGCAACATCAGAAGCGCAGCTGGCGCTTACGTGCAGAACGTGAGTCCGAGAGTCTCGGCGCAGATTGGACTTGCTCCCGGCGACGTGATCGTGCAGGTGAACAGTACGCGAATTACAAGCGCCGACGACGCAGCGGCGGCGCTCAACAGCGCGAGAGGTGCCGTCGTGATGTACGTGGAGCGACAGGGTCAGTTCTACTCGACCGAGTTCGTGACGCAGTAGATGCACGATACCTACTCGTCTCCGCTGTCCGCGCGATATGCGTCGCGCGCCATGCTGGAGCTGTGGTCCGCCCAGGAACGCCACCGTCTCTGGCGCCAGCTCTGGATCGCGCTCGCGGAATCGGAGATGGAGCTCGGGATCGACATCCCTGCCGACGCCATCTCTGAAATGCGCGCAGCAGCCGATGATATTGATTTTGTCGCCGCGGCGAAATACGAGGAGCGCTTCCGACACGACGTGATGGCACACGTCCACACGTTCGCTGACGCCGCGCCGAGTGCACGACGCTTCATCCATCTCGGCGCTACGAGTGCATTCGTCACGGACAACGCCGATCTTATATTGATGCGCCGCGCTCTCACGATGCTTCGCGGGCGCGCCCTCGATGTGGTACGCGCACTCGCGACGTTTGCGGAGCGGTGGAAGGATGAGCCTACGCTGGGCTACACTCACATTCAGCCCGCACAGCTCACGACGGTCGGCAAGCGCGCAACACTGTGGATCCAGGATCTGGCACTGGATATCCACGACATCGACTACCGGATCGGCACGCTTCCGCTACGCGGCGTCAAGGGAACCACCGGGACCCAGGCATCGTTTCTGCGCCTGTTCAACGGCGATCACGCCAAGGTGCGCGAGCTCGATCGTCTCGTGACGTCGAAGATGGGATTCAGCGCATCAATTGCCGTGAGCGGGCAGACGTACACGAGGAAGCTGGATGCCGGTGTCCTCGGCGCCGTCGCAGGTATCGCGGCGAGCGCCGCCAAGTTCGCCAGCGACATGCGACTGCTTCAGACCTTCGGTGAAATTGAAGAGCCGTTCGAGAAGGAGCAGATCGGATCGTCGGCGATGGCGTACAAGCGCAACCCGATGCGCTCGGAGCGCATCAATTCGCTCGCACGCTTCGTCCTGTCGCTCGAGCCGAACGCAAACGAAACACATTCGGTTCAATACTTCGAGCGAACTCTCGATGATAGCGCGAACAGGCGCCTCGTGATCCCGGAGATGTTTCTCGCAACCGACGCCATCCTGCTCATCATGCGTAACATTGCGGCGGGCCTCGAAGTTCATCCGGCCCGCATCGCGCGGCGGGTCGCGGACGAGCTGCCGTTCATGGCGACGGAAGAGCTCATCGTGCGAGCCGTCGAGGGCGGCGGCGACCGCCAGGCTGTGCACGAGGTGATAAGGAAGCACAGTGTCGCCGCAGCCAACGCGGTGAAGGACGGCGCCCCGCGCAACGACATGCTGGACCGTCTCGCGGCCGACCCGGAATTTCCGGTGCCGCTGGACGATCTGCGGACGGTAATGGACGCGCGCCAATTCATCGGGCGCGCGAGCGAACAGGTCTCGGACTTTTTGCGCGAGGTCGTGCATCCGTTGATGCTGGCCAGTGCGGAATCGATGGCCACCGAGGCGCTTCGGGTATGAGTCGTGCCCTGAGTAGCACATCCCTTCCGTTGCAATTGCATCGCCACGGAAAGGTTCGCGATGTCTACGAAGTCGACGCGGATCGGATTCTCCTCGTGGCCACAGATCGTGTGAGCGCGTTCGACGTCGTCCTGGACGAGCCGGTTCCCCACAAGGGAGCGGTACTTACCCAGCTCACGGCGTGGTGGCTGCGTCAAATCCCGGACGTCCCGCACCACATGATAACGGCGGACATTGCAGAGATCGTCGAAATGGTGCCATCGCTTCGCGACTATTCGGGGATGCTTGCGGGGCGTGCGATGCTTTCGCGCCGCGCATCAGTCTTTCCGGTGGAGTGCGTCGTTCGCGCGTATCTATCGGGGAGCGGATGGAAGGAGTACGTCGCTACGGGGAAACTGGCGGGTGAGCCGCTGCCGTCGGGCCTGCGTGAGAGCGAGGCTCTACCGGCGCCGTGCTTCACGCCAGCGACCAAGGCCGAGTCGGGTCACGACGAAAACATCTCGCGCGCCGAGATGCATGCGAGACTCGGCGGCGTTGCTACGAGACTCGAAGAGCTGTCGCTTCGATTGTTCGACTTCGGAACGTCGGTTGCGTCCGAGAGCAGGGCTGATTCTGGCGGACACGAAATTCGAGTTCGGAGAGAGCGACGGCGAGGTTATATTGATAGACGAAGTAATGACTCCTGATAGCTCGCGGTTCTGGGCGCGTGACTCGTATCGAGCAGGTACGACGCCACCGAGCTTCGATAAACAACCGCTGCGCGATTACCTTCAGTCGCTGCGCAACCAGGGGAAGTGGAATGGCGAAGCGCCAGGTCCGCACATGCCGTCTGACGTGGTCGACGCAATGAGTAAGCGCTACCTCGAGGCGTACCGCCGACTCACGGGATCCGAGCTCGCAGTCGGAGACGCAGGTTGAGCTTCGCTCGCGAAGGCTGGCCATTCATCGGCATTGGTATCGCCGCTGTGGTTATCGCGTTCCTCGCTGCGATTTACCAGCGCTCGTGGCCGCTCTGGCTTCTCGCGATACTTGTCACCGTCATTGCGCTCTGGTGCGCGTATTTCTTTCGCGACCCCGAACGCGTCGGCCCTCGCGGACCGAACATCGTCATCGCACCGGCTGACGGCAAGGTGTTGATGATTACCGACGTGGACGAGCCGCGTTTCATCAAGGGACGCGCCACGCGTATCTCGATCTTCATGAACGTTTTCAACGTGCATGTAAATCGTTATCCGGTTGACGGACGCGTGGATTTCGTCTGGTACAACAAGGGCAAGTTCCTCAACGCCTCAGCGGAGAAATCGAGCCTCGAGAACGAACAGATGTCGGTCGGGATCACCACTCCGTCCGGCGTGCCGATTCTTACGAGACAGATCGCTGGTCTCATAGCGCGGCGCATCGTTACCTATAGCAAGGTCGGCGACGATGCGCACCAGGGTGAGCGCTTCGGGATCATCCGGTTCGGATCGCGCGTGGACGTATTCATTCCCACGACGTCGAGCGTGAAGGCGAAGCTTGGTGATATCACCACCGCGGGCACCACCGTAATAGCGGAGCTGGGCAAGTGAGTCCACACGCGGCGCCAGCACACGTGCGACGTCGACCGATTCGACGCGCGGTGATTCTGCTGCCGAGCGGCCTCACGATCGCGAATCTGTTCTTCGGAATCTTTGCTATCGTTGCGGCGTCCCGCGGCGATCTCTCACGCGCTGGACTGTACGTCGTGCTCGCAGGCGTATTCGACGTCCTGGATGGCCGCGTCGCACGAGCCACGAATACCGGCACGCAGCTTGGCTCCGAGTTGGACTCGCTGATCGACATCGTGTCGTTTGGCGTGGCGCCCGCGATGATAATGTATTTCGCGGTGCTCAATCGGGAAGGATGGGACTGGGTCTTCTCGTTTGCCTTCATCGCATGCGCGGCACTCCGCCTGGCGCGCTTCAACGTGGAGCAAGCGGGCCGCGCGAAGAAATATTTCCACGGTCTCCCGAGCCCGGCGGCGGGACTCACCCTCGCGACGTACTACTGGTTCAGCCAGACCCCACTCTACAACGACACCAACATCGTCAACCTGCCGTGGCACGTGATGCTGCGATTCGTCATGGCTGGCCTTGGCGCCCTGATGGTAAGTGACGCTTCATATCCCGCTGTTCCCACGGTCGGTTTCCGTTCGTGGCGTGAAATTCTCGGCACCATCGTCGTGCTCGGTACGATTGTTGGCGTGTTCTTTGTGCCTAAGCAGTTCTTTTTCCCCGCGTGTCTCGCTTACGTGTTATTTGGCCTGGGCAAGACGGTGTTCATGGGACTCATCGGTCGCAACGGAATCACCGGCGCGGAAGACGATTTCGAAGACGACGGCGAAAGCATGACTGCGACACTCGACCGTCCATCCAGCGCTTCGTTGGCATACACACCGTCGGAGGTCGCCAGTACGAACACAGTGAGCCGCCGCCGTCGTCGTCGGCGACCGCGGCGCGACGGTCCCCGACACGATTCCGGTGGCGATTCGGCTCCGCCCTCACCATAGCCTTGAGGTAACAGTGCAGTCATACCGCGTGCCAGTTCAAATCGTACCTCGTCCGGGTATTCTCGATCCGCAGGGCGCTGCTGTGCTCGGCGCGCTCCGCACGCTCGGCTTCGACTCCGTGACCGACGTCCGCATCGGGCGCTTCATCACCGTCGACGTCGAAGCGGATACTCCTCAGGCCGCCACCGATACTGTTCGTGGAATGTGTGAAAAGCTTCTCGCCAATCCCGTGATCGAAGATTTCGCGCTGGACAGTCCGTCGATCCAGCAGAGCGCACGTACGTGAAGTTCGGGATCGTCACGTTTCCCGGCTCGAATGGTGATTACGACGCATTCCATGCGGCAGCCGACGCAATTGCCCAGCAAGCCGTGTATCTCTGGCACAAGGATCATGATCTGCAGGGGAGTGACGTCGTCGATTCTGCCGGGCGGGTTCAGCTACGGCGACTACCTCCGCGCGGGAGCGATTGCGCGGTTCAGTCCGATCATGAACGAAGTTGTCGCGCATGCACGCCGGGGAGCGCCGGTGCTTGCCATCTGCAACGGGTTCCAGATAGCGTGCGAGGCTGGGCTGCTTCCCGGTGCGCTCCTGCGCAATGCATCGCTGCGATTCGTTTCGCGCCCCGTCGACATTCGTGTCGAGAACACCGACAGCATGTTCACGCGTGAGTATTTCGATGGCCAGGTGCTTACCGTTCCCGTGGCACACGGAGACGGCCGCTATACTGGCGATGCGGAGCTGATCGCGCAGCTGGAAAACGACGGACAGGTAGTGTTCCGGTACTGCTCGAGCGACGGCGTGCTCGAAGAGAGCGGCAACGTCAACGGCTCCGTCAACGGCATTGCCGGAATCGTCAACGCCGCTGGCAACGTACTTGGCATGATGCCACATCCGGAGCGCGCCGTTGATCCGGTCATCGGAAGCACCGACGGACTTGGTATCTTTCACTCGCTCCTCGCAATGGTGACGGCCTGATCATGAGCGAAGTGCTTCCGCGAGCCGGCGATCCGGATGTCACTCCAGCACTCGTCAAGGAGCACGGTCTCACCCCGGAGGAGTTCGACCGAGTCTGCACAATGCTCGGCCGTAAGCCAACGTTCACGGAGCTCGGAATAGTCAGCGCGCTGTGGAACGAGCATTGCTCGTACAAGCATTCCCGCAACATTCTGAAGACGCTCCCAACCGAAGGCGAAGCGGTCATCCAGGGGCCCGGCGAAAACGCGGGTGTCGTGGGGATCGGCGACGGAATCGCAATTGCGTTCAAGATCGAGTCGCACAATCATCCGTCGGCTGTCGAGCCGTATCAGGGCGCTGCGACCGGGGCCGGCGGCATTCTGCGAGACGTATTCACCATGGGTGCGCGCCCGATCGCGATGCTCAATTCGCTCCGGTTCGGCTCACTCGAAAAGGCGCGAAACCGTTATCTGTTTGCCGGCGTAGTGAAGGGAATCGGCGACTATGGCAATTCGGTAGGAGTTCCGACGGTTGCAGGTGAGATCGTGTTCGATCCTGCGTACGACGGCAACCCGCTCGTTAACGCGATGTGCGTTGGGATGCTGCACGAGAACGAGATAATCCGCGCGAAGGCGCAGGGTGTCGGTAATCCGATTCTGTGCGTCGGTGCGCGCACGGGACGCGATGGAATACACGGCGCGTCGTTCGCATCCGAAGATCTCTCCTCGGCCAGCGAAGCGAAGCGGCCACGTGTGCAGGTTGGAGATCCATTCACCGAGAAGCTTCTTCTTGAAGCGAGCCTCGAACTGATTCGGAGCGGCCACATCGTCGCGATCCAGGATATGGGCGCCGCGGGCCTGACGTCATCCTCCGCCGAGATGGCTGCGCGCGGCGATGTTGGCGTCACGATCGATACCAGTCGAGTTCCGGTACGGGAAACCGGGATGACTCCATACGAGATTCTGCTGAGCGAGTCTCAGGAGCGCATGCTCGTTGTCGCGATCAAGGGTCATGAAGATGACGTGCGCAACATCCTTTTCAAATGGGATCTCACCGCCGAGGTAATCGGTGAAGTCATCGCGGAGCCGGTGTATCGCGTCACCGAGGGAGGTCGCGTCGTCGCAGAGTTTCCTGGCTCGGCGCTGGTTACCGAATGCCCGCGTTACGATGTTCCGGCCGCTGAGAGCCGCGATGCGGTTGAGCGCCGGGAGACCGACGTCGATGGGATCGCGGAACTGGCGGAGGAGACCGATCCGGTCTGGACCCTGTTTGCAGCTTCTTGCCACACCCACCATAGCGAGCAAGCGTTGGGCCTATCAGCAGTACGATTCGACCATTCGAACCAACACCGTTATCGGTCCCGGCGGTGATGCTGCGGTGCTGCGCGTGCGGGGCACCAATCGCGCCATTGCTGTGAAGACAGATTGCAACGGACGCTACGTCACGCTGGACCCGCGCATTGGCGGACGCATCGCCGTCGCAGAAGCGGCGCGGAACGTTGCGTGCACCGGCGCACGCCCGTTGGCCATCACAAACTGTCTGAACTTCGGCAATCCCACTCGCCCCGAGGTATTCTTTCAGTTCCGGGAGGCCGTCGCCGGCATTCGAGAAGCATGCATTGCGCTCGACACACCGGTGACCGGCGGCAACGTGTCGTTCTACAACGAGAGTCCGAGCGGCAGCGTACATCCGACGCCGGTAATCGGGATGCTCGGAGTGATTGACTCGCTCGAGCACGTCACGCGTTCCACCTTCCGCACCGCAGGTGACACCATTGTGCTGCTCGGTGAGTGCACATCGGAGATCGGCGGCAGCGAATATCTCAGCACTGTGCATTCGATTGCGGCCGGCAGGCCACCCGAATGCGATCTTGCGCGAGAGCGCGCCGTGATTTCCACCGTATTGTCCGCAATCCGGGCTGGTGTGGTGACTTCCGCGCACGATTGCAGTGACGGCGGACTCGCCGTCGCAATCGCCGAGTGTGTAATGGCGAATCCTGAAGAAATGCTCGGTGCGGATCTCGACCTTGAAGCGTGGGATCGACTTCCGGTACGTGCACTTCTGTTCGGCGAGGCGCAGGGGCGGATCATCGTCTCATCCGGCGATGCTTCGCGCGTGCTCGAGATTGCTGCGGCAAACGGAGTCCCGGCACGGGTGATCGGCTCCGTCACGACACTCGAGGCGGGATTGACCGTGCGAATCAGTGCGAGGAGCTTTACGGTGGGAACAGAAACCCTGGCAGACGCGTATCACAACTCTATTCCGCGCATCATGAATAGCGCCTCTCAGAGCGCAGCGATCGACGACACCGAAGGAGTAACTCCCTAGATGTGCGGTGTCTTCGGCATATTCGGCGACGACAGGGCCGCCTCTCTGACTCAGCTGGGGCTGTATTCGCTGCAGCACCGCGGCCAGGAGTCGTGGGGTATGGTGTCAGTGAGCCCGGAGGGCGTTGCGCGCGCCACGCGAGCGATGGGGCTCATCTCCGAGGCGAGTGCCAGGCGCGCGCCTCTCGATGCGCGTCTGGCGATCGGCCACACACGCTACAGCACTGCTGGCAGCTCGACGATAGAAAACGCGCAGCCAATTCTCGCGCGGTCGCGAGATGGACACATCTCGATTGCGCACAACGGCAATCTCACCAACGCGACGGAACTCCGGCGCGATCTCGAAGATGAGGGCTCGATCTTCTCTTCGACCATCGACTCCGAAGTCATCGTGCATCGCGTGGCGAAGGCTCCGCACGGTGCGCCGGAAGTCCGGCTCGCGGCGGCACTTTCTGCAGTCGAGGGCGCCTACTCGCTCGTCGGCATCATCGGCGATACCCTTCTTGCGGCGCGCGATCCGCGCGGCTGGCGCCCGCTCGTTATGGGTGACGTTGATGGCGCGATCGTATTTGCGTCGGAGTCGTGCGCGCTCGACATCGTCAACGCGACGGCGATTCGCGAGGTGGCGCCCGGTGAGATCATTGCCGTCGACGCATCCGGGATGCGCTCCATCTTTCCATTCGAGCGCAAGCAATCCACGCGCTGCGTGTTTGAATATGTGTACTTCGCGCGACCGGACAGCCGCGTGTTCGGCGGTTCGGTCGACCGGGCGCGCCGCGCGCTCGGCCGCCGGCTCGCACTCGAGATGCCGGCGCCCACTGCCGAACTCGTCTTCGCAGTGCCTGACTCTTCCAACTCAGCCGCACTGGGATTTGCGGAGCAGTCACACCTTCCGTACGAGCTTGCATTGATTCGCAATCACTATGTGGGACGCACTTTCATTCAACCGGAGCAGGCGGGCCGCGATGCGAAGGTCAAGGTGAAGTACAACGCGGTGAAGGAGGTGCTCGACGGCAAGCGTGTGGTCATGGTCGATGACTCGATAGTGCGCGGAACCACCACACGTGGTCTCGTCGCGATGGTGCGTGCTGCCGGCGCGGTCGAAGTCCACATGCGCGTGAGCTCTCCCCCAGTGACTGGCCCGTGCTACTACGGCATCGACACGCCCAATCGCGAGGATCTCATCGCTGCGAACTTCACAATCGACGAGATCGCCGCGCATATCGGCGTCGACTCGCTCGGATATCTGTCACTTGATGGTATGCTCAACGCCGTCCCGGACGGACCCGAAGGATTCTGCCATGCGTGCTTCTCCGGCGACTATCCCACCGCCCCTCCAACAGATCCGGACAAGCTCCGGTTCGGATGCGGTTGCTGACCATGACGCAGAAAGTGTTTTTCTTCGGCGCCGGAGCCGCCGACGGGACCCGCGACATGAAGCGCGAGCTCGGGGGCAAGGGAGCCAATCTCGCCGAGATGACCAACCTCGGCGTGCCAGTGCCGCCGGGCTTCACCATAGCGTGCAGCGAGTGCATCTCGTACCTGCACGACGGCGCCATCTCTGCTGAGCTGCGCGAGGAGGTCGATCGTAACGTCGCGCGACTCGAGGCAACGTCCGGTAAGGCGTTCGGTGACTCCAAGAACCCGCTCCTCGTTTCGGTGCGCTCGGGCGCCGCTGTCTCGATGCCAGGAATGATGGAGACGATTCTCAATCTCGGCCTCAACGACAGAACTGTCGTCAGTCTCGCGCGTGCGAGCGGCAGCGCGCGCTTCGCATACGACTCGTACCGTCGGTTCATCCAGATGTACGCCGATGTCGTGCTCGGCGTCCCGTCCAGTGACTTCGAGCATCTGCTCTCGGCCAAGCGCATGACCGCTGCGGTAGACAGCGACGCGGAACTGAGCGAGGATGCGCTGCGGAATCTCACCGAGGAGTACAAGGCGATCGTCCGCAACAGAACCGGGAAGCCCTTCCCGACCGACCCGGCCGAGCAGCTGTGGGGCGCAATAGAGGCCGTGTGGCGATCGTGGACACTCAAGAAGGCGCGGGATTACCGCCGCGTAAACTCGATTCCCGAAACACTCGGCACCGGCGTCAACATCGTTGCGATGGTCTTCGGAAATCTTGGTGACGACTCTGGCACAGGCGTCGCGTTCACGCGCGATCCGTCCACCGGAGAACACAAGTTCTACGGGGAGTTTCTCGTCAATGCGCAGGGTGAAGATGTCGTCGCTGGCATTCGGACGCCCATCGAGATCGATCAGATGGCGACGCGTCTGCCGGCGGCGTTCGAGCAGCTCATGGACACGCAGGCGCGCCTGGAGCGGCACTTCCGCGACATGCAGGACATCGAGTTCACCGTCGAGCGCGGCAAACTCTTTCTGCTGCAGACACGGACAGGAAAGCGGACGGCAGCGGCCGCCGTGCGGATCGCTCGCGACATGGTCAACGAAGGGCTCATCACCAAGCGCGACGCCGTCTTGCGCGTCCCCGCCGGCCAGCTGGACCAGCTCCTGCACCCGATCATCGACCCGGCCGCGCGCGCGAAAACGCTCTGTGTCGGACTGCCCGCCAGCCCGGGCGCATCGAGCGGAATCGCTGTCTTCGATCCCGACATAGCAGAGGCGAGAGCGGCCGATGGCACCGCTGTGATTCTCGTTCGCGATGAAACGACGCCGGAAGACTTTCATGGCATTGTCGCTGCCCGTGCTGTGCTCACTGCGCGCGGCGGAATGACCAGCCACGCCGCGGTCGTCGCGCGGGGGATGGGCAAGTGCGCCGTCGTCGGGTGCCGCGAGATCCATGTAGACCTCGAGCATCGACGCTTTACAGTCGGAGACAAGACGGTAAACGAAGGCGACTACATCACACTGGACGGAGCGACGGGCCGCGTCTTTGCGGGCGCGCTTCCAACGATCCCAAGCGAAGTCGTTCAGGTGACCAATGGGACGCTGCGCGAATCCGCCGCGCCGCTGTATCAGGCGTACGCACAATTGCTCTCATGGGCGGACGAGGCGCGCACGCTCAAGGTGCGTGCCAACGCAGACACGCCGCGCGATGCGCGGACCGCGCGAAACTTCGGCGCCGAAGGTATCGGGCTGTGCCGCACCGAGCACATGTTCTTCGAAGGCGAGCGGATCCACGCCATGCGCGAGATGATTGTCGCGCGCGACGAGGCGGGCCGCCGCCGCGCGCTGGCCAAGCTGCTGCCGATGCAGCGCAATGACTTCGAAGGAATCTTCGAGGCCATGGACGGCCTTCCGGTCACAATTCGCCTGCTCGACCCGCCGCTTCACGAATTCCTTCCCCACGGTGGCGAGGAGAGCAAGCTGCTCGCCCGCACTCTGGACATCCCTCGCAACGACCTCCAGCGAATTGTCGAAGGCCTCCGCGAGAGCAACCCGATGCTCGGACACCGAGGCTGCCGCCTCGGGATTACCTACCCGGAAATAACCGAAATGCAGGGGCGCGCTATTTTCGAGGCGGCGGTAAAGGCCAAACGACGCGGAATCGACGTTCGGCCCGAGATAATGGTCCCTCTGGTCTCGACCCTGGCGGAGTTTGACAACCAGCGGGCGATCCTGGAAACGGCCGCGGAACAGGTGTTGGGTGTCATGGGGGAAACCGTGCCGTATCTTATTGGGACTATGATAGAGCTGCCCAGGGCGGCCCTCACGGCGGGCGAAATCGCCCACAAGGCCGAATTCTTCAGCTTCGGGACCAACGATCTGACCCAGACGACCTTCGGCCTCAGCCGCGACGATGCGGGACGGTTCCTTCCCTCCTACGTAGAAAGTGGCATTTTTCCAGATGATCCATTTCAGACGTTGGACACGATCGGGGTCGGCCGCCTGATCCGCATCGCTGTCGAGGATGGCCGGAAATCCCGCCCTGGCATTAAATTGGGCATCTGCGGCGAGCACGGAGGCGAGCCGCGATCGGTGGCTTTCTGTCACGCCATCGGCCTCGACTACGTCTCATGCTCACCATATCGCGTCCCTATTGCACGGCTCGCCGCTGCACATGCCGCTCTTGAGGCCTCCGCTGAGCAGTAGCGCTTACGCGGCGACGGTGAACCCCGCCGTCCTCGGCCTCACGCCTCCTCGACCGCTGAGGATCGCGCTGGTGACGGAGTACTACTATCCGCACCTCGGCGGCATCTGTGAGCACGTCCATTTTTTTGCGCGCGAAGCGCGAAAACTCGGACATCACGTCGATATCATAACCTCCAATCTGCCGGGCGCGCGCCCCGAGAACGGCGTGATTCGGCTCGGGCGAAGCCAGCCGATCTATGCCAACGGGTCGCAGGCCCGCATTACAGTTGGACTCTCGCTTCGCAAGGACATGCGGCGCGTGCTGCGTGACGGACGTTACGACATCGTCCACGTCCACTCGCCCCTCAGCCCGATTCTTCCGATCCTGGCGATCGAAGAGGCCGATTGTCCAACGGTCGGTACTTTCCATACCTACTTCGACAAGTCACTCGGCTATCAATTCGGCCGAAAATATTTCCAGCGGCGATTGGACATGCTCGAAGTCGCAATCGCGGTATCCCACTCTACCACGATCGCGCTGGAGCGCTACTTCGAGGCGGACTGGACCATCATCCCCAACGGCATCGACGTGAACCTTTTCAACCCGCACGCTCCGATGCCGCCGGGATTGAGACGCGACGTGCCGGCGGTACTCTTTTTGGGACGCTTCGATCCGCGGAACGGTCTTACAACGCTCATAGATTCGTTCAAGCGGGTACGCGGCAAGGGACGTGAATCGCAGCTCGTCGTCGTCGGGGATGGACCGCTCCGCAAACACTATTTCCGAGCGGCCGGCAACGACCCGGACATCACGTTCGTCGGCTCCGTGCTCAAGGAACGGCCGAACTACTACGCACATGCAGCGATGTACGCCTGCCCCACGACCAAGGCGTCGTTCGGGATAACGCTGCTGGAGTCGATGGCGTGCGAGACCCCCGTCGTGTGCTCCGACATTCTCGGCTTCCGCGACGTGGTGAAGGATGGAAGAGAGGCGCTGATGGTTCCGTGCGGTGATCGCGACGCGCTTGCGGATGCCATCGTGACGCTGCTCGACGACGAGACACTGCGCACAAGACTCGGCAGGACGGGCCGTCGAGAAGCCGAGCAGTACGCGTGGCCGTGTGTGACGCAGCGAGTGCTCGATCAATACGACAGCGTTCTGGCGCGGCGTTCAGCAGCGGCATGATCCTCCCGTTAGCCGCCGCAGTTGCCGCGGCGGGCACGGCTGCTTATGGGGCGTTCGAGAGAAACAGTCCCGTGTTTGGCACCGTTCTGCACGAGATTCCGTCTGCTGATAGTGCCGTATCGCTCACCTTCGACGATGGCCCCAATCCCTACGCGACCCCACTCGTTCTCGACGCGCTCGGTCGCGCAGGCGTGCGAGCAACGTTCTTTTTTCTCGGCCGCCACGTCGAGCGCTGGCCTGAGATTGCACGCCGCGCCGCCGCCGAAGGTCATCAGATCGGCAACCACGGCTACTTTCATCGCAAGCTGCACCTGCGCGGCCTCTCCTACGTCCGCGACGATCTCGGACGGGGCAAGAGAGCCATCGAAGCTGCTTGCGGCGTGACACCGGCTTTCTTTCGCGCCCCACACGGATTCCGAAGCCCATGGGTCACCGCCATCGCCCGATCAATGGGAGAGCGAACTGTCGGCTGGTCCCTTGGCGTGTGGGACACGGATCGACCCGGTGCAGACGCAATTGCGGCAAGAACGGTCGATGGCGCGCGCCCGGGATACATCTTGCTTCTTCATGACGGCGACGGGTACGACCCGCTGGGCGACAGACTTCAGACAGCCCAGGCAGTTCCAATAATCGTCGACCAGGCTCCACTCACGCGGCTTCACTTTCGCGACATTACCTAAATGAACAAAGCGAAGATCGGCAAATGGGTTCGACTGGCAGTGTCCGCGGCGATCATAGTGTTGCTGATCATCTTCGCGCGAAAGGTCGATTGGGGTCAGGCGTGGCATGCGATGGTCACGGCGTCGAGGCCGTTGCTGCTCGCCGCGCTGCTGGCGAATCTCGTGACACTCATCGCGCGTGGCATCAGGTGGTGGATACTGCTGCGCGCAGTCGGCGCCCGTTCGCTACCTCTGGCCATGCGCGCCACGTTTGCCGGCGCGGGTCTCAATAACGTGCTCGTCGCAAATGGCGGCGATGCGGCGCGCATAGTTTTCGTGACTCGCTCGAGCGGCGTATCTGCGTCGAAAGTACTGGCGACCGCCGCACTCGACAGGCTGTTCGACCCGATCGGCTTCGTCATATTGCTCGCCGGTGGCCTGGCGATGTTCGATCTGCCCCCGCTCTTCTCACCGCTTCGCTGGCCCGCGCTCATTGCGTCTCGTCGTCATCGCAGTTGGGCTCATCTGGCTCGCGCGAACCGCGCCGGAGATGGAGGCGGAGCACATCCCGGAGCGCCGCGCTGCCCCTCGCGGGTGGCGCGCGCGATCGCGCGCGTGGCTCAAGGAGTTCGGCGGCAGCATGCGCGAGCTTGCAACAGGATCGCGCATGATTCCGATTCTTGTCCTGACCGTGATCGCGTGGCTCGGTCAGCTGGCGACCTTCGCGTACGCCGCCCGCGCCGCGCGAATTCACCTTCCGATCCAGGGCAGCCTGGCGACTTTGCTCGCGGTCAACGTGTCACTGGTCGTGCGTGCGACGCCGGGCAACGTTGGCTTCTTTCAGTTTGCATACGCGCTCGCTGCTGCGCCTTTCGGCGTTCAGGAGGCCAACGCGGTTGGCGTCGCGGTTCTGATCCAGGCCCTCCAGATCATTCCGACTACCCTCATCGGCAGTCGCGCTGGCACCGGAGTTCATCTTCCGCCGGAAAGCAAAAACGCCAGCGACAATCTGATTGTCGCTGGCGTTTCACCGGTAGTGGAGGCGCGGGGATTCGAACCCCGGTCCGAAGCAAGATTCACCACAGCATCTACGTGCGTAGCCTTCGCTTTTTTGTCTCTCCGATCACGACCCGGAAGGCGGGGCTACGATCGGACAAGGTCTCTAGAGTTTCGCAGCTAGAGGGAAACCGCCCCTAGTCCACTATCCCGAATTTGCAGTACCTGGTCGGCGCGTCAGGAGCGCTCCGATTCAGGCAGGTGCAGTAACCGCTCTAAAGCAGGTTACGCAGCCAGGGCCAAGTTGTCGTTGGCAGTTGTGAAAATTCCCAGATTTTTTTACGAGGTTCCAGGAACCTCGGCACGCGGCCACAGCTTCACCAACCCCGTCGAAGCCGGTCGCCCCCGTCCCTAAAGTCTAACTAGTTTCGCCGCCCCGCGCTACAGGCTGGCTCAATACCACTCGGGCAACTTCACTTTAACTCGTCGCTGCAACCTTCCATCGCAGCAATGTTATAACCCGCCTGCCACGACCTGGTTCCTTCCACCCCTCTTCGCGGCGTACAGAGCCCGGTCTGCCACGGAAAACAGCTCATCCCGGTCCCGCGCACCTTCGGGGTAGGCCGCAACGCCGAGCGATATCGTGACACCGATCTCGCGACCACCGATCGAAAACGGGCGGCCGCCGACCGCGTTTCTCAAGCGCTCCGCCAGCTGGCAGCCGCCGCCAAGATCCGTCTGCGGAAGCAGCAGCGCCATCTCCTCGCCGCCGTACCGCGCGCAGAGATCGACAGTTACGGACCTCCGCCTGCAACGCATCCGCCACGCGCTTCAGAACCTCATCACCGACCTGATGGCCATGCGTGTCGTTCACGTGCTTGAACTGATCGATGTCGACAATTATGAGCGTGCACGATCCGCCGAAGCGGTTTGTCTCCATGACGATTCGCGACAGCCGTTCCTCGAACTGCTGTCTGTTGGCGAGCCCGGTAAGTGCATCGGTCCGCGCCCGCCGATTGATCTCCTCGATCTCCCACACCGTCTCGAGTGCGTGCGTCGCCATTACGCCGAGCAGGCGGAGATTCTTGGCGTCCGTCGGCGATATGGGGGTCGGGACGTCACTCTCCATTACGAGCGCGCCGACGACACCGTCCAATCCCTTGAGTGGAATTATCGCCAGCGCTCCGAGGCGATGTTCCGGCTCCTCCCCACCAAACACTACGAAGCCTTTTTGTCGGCTCGTTGCGTCCTCCATCAGAACGGGATAGTCTCCCACGCACGCAGCGCCGACCTGGCTTTCCGCGGTCACGACTGATCCGATGCCGACGAGGTGGCCCCTCACCGCGTACGCTACTTCTCCGACCGCACGTGACGGCGTTCCAGCGCACCAGCGCAACGCGCTTTGTGCGCATCATGTGCGAGGCCGCGGTGCAGAGCGATGCGCCCAGGTCGGCGATGTTCCTGTGATCCTGCAGCTGTGTGGCGGTGAGCAGCAACAGATCTGCGTTGCGCTCGGCCTGAGCTGCGGCCGTATGGGCTTCGAGCAGGGCGCGGAGCGTCGCCAATCTCCGAGCGAGTCGCGGCAGCCAGGTACGTGCACTGCTCGCGGGAAAGCTTCAGCGCGCCCGACTCGCCGGCGCCGACAGCGAGCACGTGTTGGTGCCCGGCCGGGGACGGGAGCGGAGTCGCGGCGAAGGCGACATCCGTTCACCATCGGTTGAAATCTCGCCGAGCGCGTTGGTTTGAGGCCCACGCGATGAGGCCTGTCGCCGCGGCTGTCCAGCTCGGGAGCGGCTGAATCCGCGCTGACGAAATCCATTACCCGAGGCGACGACGGCCTGATCGGTCGACGTCCCAGACCGACGCGTGCGCCGCGCCGAACAGCTCGCGGACGTCCGCAAGGACGTCCGTGATCGGCGTGTGCGGCGCCTGCCGCTCGGATTCCGTACTACTAGGCTGCCGAGGCGATCGCGTCATCAGCCGTGTCATCGGCTGTTGCAACCAGGGTCGTCTTCCCCATTTCGGGCACTGTACGGTAGGGCCAGGTATTCGTCGAAGATTGCTTCGACTTCATGTATCGATTGAACCGCGTACAACTGCTTGCGCAGATCAGCAGACCCTGGCAGACCCTTCACGTACCAGCCAAGATGCTTGCGGAATTCGACCGCGGCGCCGCGCGGGTCGAGCTCGAATTCGTCGGCCATGTGAGCGTGCTCGAGCGCTATCTTCAAGCCGCTCGCGAACTGGCGGCGCCGGGCGCTTCGCGCGTCCTTCGAGCAGGTCGCGCGTCTGATCGAATATCCACGGCTGACCGAAAGAGCCACGGGCGATCATGATGCCGGTGCAGCCCGTCTGGCGATACATCGCGACCGCGTCCTCGGCCGTCTTGATGTCGCCGTTTCCGAGCACCGGAATCTCGAGCGCGTCGACCACTGCGGCGATCTCGTCCCAGCGCGCGGCACCGCTGTACATCTGCGCCCGCGTGCGCGGATGCAACGTGAGGACTCTCGCACCGGCGTCCTGGCAACGCAGCGCAATCTCCACCGGGTTACGCATCTCCTCGCTCCAGCCGCTCCGGATCTTCACGGTGACAGGCAGCGGGGTCGCCGCAGAAACGGCACGAATTACCGACTCGACGAGCTCAAGTCCTTGAGACAGCCGGAGCCGCCGTTGCGCTTGACGACTTTCTTCACCGGGCATCCGAAGTTGATGTCGATGAACTCGGGCTGGAACACGTCCGACACGAGACGTGCGGCGTCGCCCATCGCGGCCGGATCGGCTCCGAAAATCTGGACGCCGATCGGCCGCTCGTCAGCGCCGAAGCGCAGCTTGGCAAGCGTAGCCTCGTTCTCGCGCCGGATCGCCTCGGCCGAAAGGAATTCCGTCACGACCACATCGGCGCCGAAGCGATGGCAGATGCGCCGGAAGGGTGACTCCGAGACACCAGCCATGGGCGCCAGATAAACGGCGTTTCGGCTGCCGATCGGGAACGGAAAGGTCCGGGACATGTTTCGAAGCTAATGTTCGCCGGGGATGCCGGCAACGCGATTATTTGACACTGGTGCGGGCTGAAACTACCTTGGACGGTTCACCCCGAACTGCCCGCCTCGCAACGAACGCAATGGAACTACGCGAGTTCTTCTCCGAAGACGCAATTTCGCTCGACCTCAAGGCCGACAACAAGGACGACATCCTTCAGCGAGCTTATTTCGCTCCTGAAGTTGGACGAAAAGTCCGAAGGTATGTTGTTCAAGATGTTGAAACGCCGTGAGAACCTCGGCTCGACCGGAATCGGTCGCGGAATTGCCATACCGCACTGCCGTTCACTCGTCGTCAACAAACTGCGAGTCGCGTTCGGAAGAAAGCCTGCCGGGGTAGACTTCAAGGCGATAGACGAGAAGCCGGTCTACTTCTTCTTCCTCATCGTCGCGCCGCCGCTCGAAGTTTCCAATCAGTACCTACCGGTACTTGGCAAGATCGCCCAGTTCAGCAAGGAGCCCGACGTTCCTGAGCGCCTCCTGTCGCTGACGGATCCTGCGCAGTTCATGGCGCTGCTCAAGGAAAAGGGCGTCTAGCAGGCGCGCGCGTTGATGCGCGTGTGAGTTCCCTACTGGGGCGCGCGGTGCGTCAGCGCCAGCCGAGCGGCGGTGCTACGTGCGTGAGGATCGCGTCGATGACGTGCGCGTTGTACGTCGACGCCGAGTTGATTGGGAACGGTGAGCAGTAGCGTGTCGGCGCGGAGATCGCCTGATCGTCTGCGCAGTTGCTCGACGAGTATGTCGGGCTCCGCGGCATAGCTCCGACCGAATATCGCGCGCGTTTTCTCGTCGATGTAGCCGATCTGATCAGCGTTCCGCGTTCTCGCGTCCGAAGTATGCGCGATCCTGTTCGGTTACGAGCGGAAAGATGCTGCGGCTGACTGACACGCGCGGCTCGCGCGCGTGGCCCGCTTCCTTCCATGCGGCGCGGAACGCGTGGATCTGCGCCGCTTGCTGCACGTGAAAGGGTTCTCCGGTCTCGTCATCTTTTAGCGTCGAGCTTTGCAGGTTCATGCCGAGCTTTGCGGCCCAGACCGCTGTCGCATTCGATGCGGCGCCCCACCAGATCCGTTCGCGCAGTCCCTCCGAATGTGGCTCGATGCGAAGCAGACCCGGGCGGATTGGAAAACATCGGCCGCGGGCTCGGCTGCGCAAATCCTTCACCGCGCAGCAGATCGAGGAATACCTCTGCACGGCGCCGCCCCATGTCGGCGTCACTCTGCCCTTCGGCAGGACTGTAACCGAAATACCGCCATCCATCGATTACCTGCTCGGGTGAGCCGCGGCTGATTCCGAGCTGCAGCCGGCCGCCGGCGATGAGGTCGGCGGCGCCTGAATCCTCCACCATATAGAATGGATTCTCGTAGCGCATATCGATGACAGCAGTGCCGATCTCGATGCGACTCGTCTTCGCGCCGACGGCAGCCAGGAGCGGAAATGGCGACGCCAGCTGACGAGCGAAATGGTGCACGCGGAAATATGCGCCGTCCGCGCCAAGCGACTCGGCGGCAACGGCGAGGTCGATGGATTGCAGCAGCGCGTCAGCCGCGGATCGCGTTTGCGATTGAGAAGAGGGCGTCCAATGCCCGAACGAAAGGAATCCGATTTTCTTCATTGATAGCGAAGTCATGCACGCGGTGTCCGCGACTTCACATCACCGACGAACCGCGGCGTACTCCCACTCGATCGTCGCGGGTGGCTTGGAGCTCACGTCGTATGCGACGCGATTGATTCCGTCGACCTCGTTCATTATGCGATTGGAGATCCGGCCAAGCACGTCGTAGGGAAAGTGGTACCAGTCAGCGGTCATGCCATCGGTGCTGGTCACCGCGCGCAGCGCGAGCACATTCTCGTAGGTGCGCTCGTCGCCCATGACGCCAACACTGCGAATCGGCAGCAGCACCGCAAACGCCTGCCAGATCGTGTCGTACAAGCCTGCGCTGCGAATCTCTTCGAGGTAGATCGCGTCAGCGCGTCGCAACACTGCGAGCTTGTCCGGAGTCACGTCGCCAAGCACGCGAATCGCGAGGCCCGGCCCGGGAAACGGGTGCCGTGCCTACCATCTCTTCAGGGAGCCCCAGCTCGCGTCCAACATTGCGCACTTCGTCCTTGAAAAGCTCGCGCAGCGGCTCGATCAAGGCGAACTTCATGTCGCTCTTGAGCCCGCCAACATTGTGGTGCGTCTTGATCGTGACAGATGCGCCGCCAGTTGGCGAGAACGACTCGATGACGTCAGGATACAGCGTTCCCTGCACCAGGAAGCGCACGTCGTCACCGACCTTCGCGGCCTCCGCTTCGAACACGTCGATGAACGTGTGGCCGATGAGCTTCCGTTTTCTCGTCGGGATCGTCGACCCCGGCGAGCGCACCGAGAAATTCAGCGCTTGCGTCCACAGTTACGAGATTCACGCCCATGTGCGCGCGGAACGTGCGCTCGACCTGCTCGCGCTCGTGCAGGCGCAGCAGCCCCGTGTCGACGAAGATGCAGGTGAGCTGATCGCCGATCGCGCGATGCACCAGCGCCGCGGCTACGGATGAGTCGACTCCGCCGGACAGCCCGCATATAACTCGCGCGTCGCCAACCAGCTCGCGAATGCGCTCGATCTCGCGTTCGACGAACGAGCCTGGCGTCCAGGTCGGATGAAGGCCGCAGACCTCGAAGAGGAAGTTCTCGATGAGCTCGCGTCCGCGCGGCGTGTGCGCCACTTCGGGGTGGAACTGGACACCGAAGATCGGCCGCGACTCGTGCCGGAACGCAGTGACCGGATTGGCACCGCTCTGCGCGGTAACGACGAAGCCGTCCGGCGGCGACTCGACATGGTCGCCGTGGCTCATCCACGCTTCGAAACATTCGGCTGGCATCGAACCCGTCGAACAGCGCGTCGGGTTGCGTGACGCACACTTCCGCGCGTCCATACTCGCGCTTGCCCGCACGGAGCACGGTCGCTCCGGAAAGCTGCGCGATCAGCTGCATGCCGTAGCAGATGCCGAGTACCGGCGCGACATCCAGCAGTCGCAGGATCGGCGGTCGGTGCAGCGTCACCGTACACCGAATTGGGGCCGCCGCTGAATATGATTCCCGACGGCGCCCAGCTCACGAACCCATTCGAGCGAACGGGTCGGCGGATGGATTTCGCAGTATACCCGCGCCTCCCGAACTCGGCGCGCGATCAATTGCGTGTATTGCGCTCCAAAGTCCAGAATCAGAATTCGTTCCGCGCTCATGCAGTTCTCAAAGTTTGATGATTTCCACTTCGCGCGTCTGGAGGTCGACGAGCGCCGCAGTGCACGAGCCATACAGCCAGCCGCACGCTTCGCCAGGATTCAGTATCAGCGTGTCACCGCTGCTCTTCATCTCCACCTGATGTGAGCTGCCGTGAAACACGAACTGATGGTTGTCGAGCGAGCGCTGATGCACTTCGCCGATGTCGTGCACGATCAGTATCTGCTTGCCCGATACCTCGAAGCTGTGCGGCGATTCGTACAGCTCGGTTCCAACTCCCTGCGCGGCGACGGCGGCGAGTCCTTCAGGATCGCCGTCATTACGGCCGAACACGCCCAGCATCGGTATGTTCGCCTCGTTGACTGGCATAAGCGAAAACGGGAGAGCAGTGATCGCCTGCGTGCATCAGCAGACTGGCCCCGCCGGCGATCATTCGCGCAACTAGCTCCGCGACTGCCGGTACGCGATCGTGAGTATCGGCCAGGATTCCGACTCGCATCAGCCCTCTATCCATTCAGGCGCGACAGTCTCGCGGCGCGTGAGATCCGCGTCAGACTCCCGCTGGGTGATTACCGCGTACCGTCGCCGTCCACGAGCACTTCAGCTGGTCGCGGCCGCGAGTTGTAGTTCGACGCCATGGAATACCCATACGCGCCCGTCGTTCGTAGCACCAGCAGTCGCCGGGACCAACGTCCGAGATGATGCGGTCGTTCGCGAAGAAATCTCCACTCTCGCAGACCGGTCCCACGACATTGCGCGAATAGTCGTCCGCCATCGTCGCTCGACACAGCGTCGATACGATGGTGCGATTCATACAGCGACGGCCTTATGAAGTCATTCATTCCAGCATCGGTGATTACTATCTCCTTGCCGCCGCTGTGCTTGCGGTAGAGCACACGCGTCAGCAGCACACCGGAATCTGCCACCAGGAACCGGCCGGGCTCGACAAGAATCTGAACACCGGGTTGTCGCGCGGCGAACGCCAAGGGCTTCGGCGTACGCCGCGAGATCCGGAGCCTCCTCGTCGCCGTATGTGACCCCCAGGCCGCCGCCAAGATCGAGCGTGCCGAGCGTCGCAAGACCCTCTCGTTCTATTTCGCTCTTGAGACCGACGAGTACTTCTGCGGCCAGCGCGTACGGGGCAGCTTCCGCGATCTGCGAGCCCGAGATGCGACGCGAGCCCGATCAGCTTCACGTTCGGCATGCTCGCCATCGCACGCGCGACGGGGACGATGCGATCGCTGGGGATTCCGAACTTCATCCCGCGTTCGCCCGTCCGCGTGTACCGATGCGGCGTGTCGACTGCGACATCTGGATTGACTCTGAGCGCAACGGCTGCGGTGATTCCAAGTTCCTGCGCCACGACCTGCAGGGCCTGCAGCTCTCCTTCCGACTCGACGTTGATGCTGCGCACGCCTGCCTCTCAGCGCGCGCTCGAGCTCCGCGACCGTCTTGCCGACGCCGCTGAATACGATGTCGGGCCCGGTGAAGCCGGCCTCGAGCGCGCGATGGAGCTCTCCGCCCGAGACAATGTCCACACCAGCGCCAAGCGACCGGAGCAGCGCGAGTATCGGCGAGACTCGAGTTGGCCTTGACGCTGTAGTGAACGTGGACCGGCAGACCGCGAAGCGCCGCAGTCAAGACTCTCATATCGGTGCCGGATCGCGTTCGCGCTGTAGACGTACACCGGCGTGCCGACGTTGCGCTGCGATATCTCCGAGCGAAACACCTTCACAGAAGAGCACGCCGTCGTGCCGGTGTAACCCGCCGAAGTCAGTACGCTTTGGCCCACAACGCCTCTGACACAGACCTTCTCTCCGCATCGCAGGCACGACGCAGGCGCCTCGCGGATCTGAATTCCTCGTCGGGAAGCACGCGGATCGTCGCCTTCGTCTCTTCCTTGATCTTCGCCTCGCACTCCGCAGAGCCGCACCAGCCGGCATACACGAAGGCGCCGTCGCCGTCCATGATCTCGCGGAAGCGGTCGTACGTGATGTTCCCGCGAATGCTGTTCTGCTCGCGGCGATTGCGCGCTGTCTCCAGCAGGCTCTCCTGGATCGCCGACAGCAGAGTCGTTGATGGATTCGCCGATCGTATCGAGAGAGATACGCTTTCTTCTCACGCGTATCGCGGCGCACGAGCACCGCCTGATTGGAGTCGAGATCGCGCGGACCGATCTCCATTCGTATCGGAATTCCGCGCAGCTCCCATTCATAATACTTCGCGCCGGGCTTGATTCCTTCGCGAGCATCGACGTGTATTCGCAGACGCGCGGGAGAGCGCCGCTCCCAGGCGCCGAGCGACTCCTTGATCCTGTGGGCGGCCTCGAACACGCGTGCCTTGTCCTCGTCCGTACGATAGATCGGTACGATCACAACTTCGATCGGAGCGAGCAGCGGAGGCGTGACGAGTCCGCTGTCGTCGCCATGAGTCATCACGAGACCGCCAACCATCCGCGTCGAGACTCCCCAGCTGGTGTTCCACGCGAAGTCCAGCTCGCCTGCTTCGGTCTGGAACGTAAGGTCGAAAGCACGCGCGAAATTCTGGCCGAGGTTGTGCGAGGTGCCAGCCTGCAGCGCCTTGTTGTCCTGCATCATCGCCTCGCACGAATACGTCCGCAACGCGCCGGCGAACTTCTCCGACTCGCTCTTTCGCCCGTGACGACCGGCATCGCCATCCAGCCTTCCATGAAATCGCGATAAACGCCGAGCATGCGCCGCGTCTCTTCTTCCGCTTCCTGCTCTGTCGCGTGAGCCGTGTGGCCTTCCTGCCACAGGAATTCAAGCGTGCGCAGGAACAGCCGCGTACGCATTTCCCAACGTACGACGTTCGCCCACTGATTTATCAACAATGGCAGGTCGCGATAACTCTGCACCCACTTCGCGAACATGGAGTAGATGATCGTCTCCGACGTCGGGACGAATCACGAGCGGCTCGTCCAGCTGCTTGCCGCCTCCGTAGGTGACCACCGCCGTCTCCGGCGCAAATCCCTCCACGTGCTGCGCCTCCTTGTGCAGGAAGCTCTGCGGGATCAGCAGCGGAAAGTACGCGTTCTGGTGTCCCGTTTCCTTGAACATGTCGTCGAGCTGGCGCTGCATCCGCTCCCAGATCCCATACCCATTGGGGCGAATCACCATGCAACCGCGCACTGGCGCATAATCCGCCAGCTCGGCGCGCACTACGAGCTCGTTGTACCATGCGCTGAAATCCTGCGCGCGAGTTGGGAAGCTTCTTTTCTTCAGCCATCGATGGAAAGTATTGGGGAGCGCACGGGCTCAGTCATGTGACTGGCCCGACGTAATGCCGGAAAGGTGAATGATGTTGCGTGCGCCCGCAGCGATCGCCGACTTGCGCTGCTTCGAAAGCGACTGCCGTCTCAGAGCGTACTCGCAGGAATACCCCGCTGGCGCAGCTTCGCCGCTTCTGACATCACGTCGGTCAGTGGCACGCCGTCGTCAGCCGTAATCCAGTAGTCGACCGAAGCTGATGCGACAGCCGGCAGCAATCCGCGCGCGCGCAGCAGCTCGGTGAGCACCACGTCGCCCATTCCGAAGCCGAGCGCGGGAAGCGCGGCGCCGCCGATAGCGTCGAGCAGGTTGTCGTACCGTCCGCCACCGCAGATCGCACGGAATTCGCCCGACCTGTCGAACAGCTCGAACACGACGCCGGTATAGTACGCCAGTCCGCGAACGATCGATAGATCGAACTGCAGCCATGCTGCGCCGTCCGGTACGAGCCGGTCGACGTAGCGAAAGAAGTTCGCGTAGATCGGCTACGTGCTCGCCGCCCGCTGCCGATGTGGCGTGCAGAGCGTGCTCCACAATGTCGAGAGTTGCAGTCGTGATTTCCAGAATCGCGTCCGACCTGCGTTTCGTTCAGCCCCGCCGCGGCCAGCTTCTCCGCGGACACCGCTCGAGGCTGCCTTGCGAGCTTGTCCGCGACCCCAGCACCGCGTCGAAGGCGCGACTCGGCGAATGCCAAGCGCGCCGAAGATACGCGTGCATCACCCGCCGGTCACTCACGCGAACCACGACTTCGTTGGACGTCAGCCCGAGCTCGCGGCAGATGTCGATCGCACACGCGACGAGTTCGGCGTCTGCAGCGATGCCACCTTCGCCGACGATGTCGACATTGAGCTGGTAATGCTCGCGCAACCGTCCTTTCTGCTGCCGCTCGTAACGGAACAGCTGGGGCATCGAGAACCACCGAGTAGGCTTGCGCAGCGAGTTGGCGCGCGCGCCAACCATGCGCGCAAACGTCGGCGTCATTTCCGGTCGCAGCGCGACTTCGCGGCCGCCCTTGTCGGTAAAATTGTAAAGTTGTCCGACGATCTCGTCGCCGCTCTTCGCCGTGTACAAGATCAAGCGACTCGAGGGGCGGCCCGTCGTATTCCATAAAGGCATAGCGCCGTGCAACCTCGCGCCATGCATTGGTCACATGAGCGCGCTCCGCCAACTGCTCGGGGTAAAAATCTCGAAACCCCGGGAGTGTTGTGTGCGCCATCGTCCAAACCTATTCGGTACGACAGGCGCGTGCCACCACTGAGTCGTCGCGAAGCATTGCGCTTGCCGCGTCAGTCACGCGCCGAGCGCGCTGAGCCGGCGCGCCGGGGTCGATAGCCAAGCAGCGCCATCGCGTCGCCGACTGTGTGAAACGACCCGCACACAACCTTGGTTCCTGGCAGTGACGCCGCGCGGTCGATCGCGACTTGGAACTCGGGATCCAGCGACACCGGCACCTTGCACGCATTGGCGTGCGCCGCAGCCGCGAGCGGGTCCCACGCGCGCTCTGCGGAGCCGTCATCGGCTGCGTGATGATGAAATGGTCGGCGACGGGCGCCAGCGCGTCGATCATCCCCTGCCAGTCCTTGTCTTTCAGCACGCCCAGCACGATCGTCACGGGGGGCGGAGACCGCCTGGCGGCCAGCGTTTCGGCCAGAGCGCGAGCTCCGGCCGCGTTGTGCGCCACGTCAAAGACCCAGTCGCGCACTCGCTGGAAGCGGCCCGGGAGCGTCACCGACGACAACGCCTTGTTGATGTTCTCCTTCTTGATGGCGTACTCGGGCCGGCAGCGTGAAGCGTCGCCAGCGCCGCCAGCGTGTTCCGAACCTGATGCTCGCCTATGAGCGGTGTGGATAGCCGAGTGCGACCCAAGCGGCGTGGCCGCAGTGAATGACGTCATGCCGCCAGCCAGCGAGACCGACCACGCACGCCAGTCGGACCTCACAACCGATATCGGAGTGGCCCCGCGCTCCGCGGCTCGATCTGCGAGCCGCCTGGCGAGGTCCAGCCGCGGCTCCCCTATCACCGCAGGCCGTCCGAACTTGAATATCCCGGCCTTCTCGTCCGCGATGCTCTGCAGGGTCGTGCCGAGGAACTCGGTGTGATCCAACGAGATGTTGGTCACCGTTGCGACGACCGGGTCGAGCACGTTGGTGCTGTCGAGCGCGCCTCCGAGACCAGTCTCGATCACCGCGACGTCTACGTTCTCGTCCGCGAAATACGCGAAGGCGGCGGCGGTCGTGATCTCGAAAAAAGTCGCGCCGATCGATTCGGCCAGCGGCTCGAGCCGCTGGAGCAGCGTCCAGCAGCGCATCTTCGGAAATCGGCACACCGTCGATCACGATCCGCTCGCGGAAGTCGACAAGGTGCGGCGAGGTATATCGCGCCACGCGCCTGCCGCCGAAGCGCAGGAGCGCATCGAGCGTGGCTACGGTGCTCCCTTTCCCGTTTGTTCCGGCGACGTGGAAACGACGGATACCTGCGATGCGGATCGCCGAGCGATTCGAGAAGCTGCGCCGTCCGTTCGAGGCCAGGCGAGACCTTGGATCCAGTCTTCTCGAACAATCGTTCGATGGTCGCCTTGTACGTCAGGTCGAGAGCCATCCAGTCGCCGCGGGCTTGCCGCTCATGTGCCGCAGGAGCCGCCCGACCATCGGCTTCAGCTCGTGCCGCGGAATCACCATGTCCACGATTCCGTGCTCCAACAGGAATTCGGCGGTCTGGAAACCTTCCGGCAGATCCTGCCCGATCGTCTGCTTGATCACCCGCGGGCCTGCAAATCCGATGACGGCGCCGGGCTCAGCAATGATCGCGTCTCCAAGCATGGCGAAGCTCGCGCTGACACCGCCAGTCGTCGGGTTGGTGAGGAGCGAAACGTACGGAACGCGTCGCTCTGCCAGCTGCGACAGCATGGCCGATGCCTTGGCCATCTGCATCAGGGAGAGCACGCCTTCCTGCATGCGCGCGCCGCCGGATGCGCAGACTATCACCAGCGGATGCTTCTTCTCGAGCGAGCGCTGACCGAGCCGGGCGATTTTTTCGCCGACGACGGAGCCCATCGAGCCGCCCATGAACGCGAAATCCATCACGCCGAGGCTGATAGGCGAGCCGCCCAGCTGGCCAGTGAGCGTAAGGATTGCGTCCCCTTCGCCAGCGTTACCGGTGGCCTTCTTTAGCCGCTGAGCGTATTCGGGAAAGCCGAGCGGGTCTGCCGAGCGAATATCGACCTCGGTCTCTTCGGCCGTGCCCTCATCCAGGAAGATGTTGGCGTAGTCCCACGCCCGGATTCTGCGGTGGTAGCCGCAGTTGGGGCACACGTTGAGATTGCGTGCGAATTTCTCCGTGATGTCCGTGTAACCGCACGATTCGCACTTTTCCCACGCGTCCGCAGGTATCTCGAGCCGCTCGCGGCGCGGCACCCGAGGCTTCTTGTCCTTCCTGAACCAAGCCATATCCCTCTAATGTCACCCGACGCCGGTAGCGCGGCAAGGAGTTGCGGAACAGGCGTCCGATCATTCGCGCAAAGAAGCACCGACGATGGACGCCGTAACTATGGCGTGCTGGAACGGCCGCGGCGTCCGACGCGGCGAGCTGCTCCTTGAGACGCTGAGCGGAGGCTTTCGTGAATCCTGGAAGGGCGGCCATATCGTCGAGCGAAGCGTCGCGCACTCCCTGAACGCTGCCGAACGTCTGGATCAGCTGCCGTCGCTTGACCGGTCCGACACCGGGAATCGACAGTAGCTCCGACGTAACGGTCCGCATGCTGCGACGCTTGCGATTGAAGGTCACGGCGAATCGGTGCGCCTCATCGCGAATCTGCTGCAGCAGCCTCAGCGCACCGGATCGGCGCGACAGCCGGAGCGGCTCGGCGCGGCCCCAGATGAAGATCTTCCTCTTCGCGCTTGGCGAGACTGATAAGCGGTGCGGTCGCCCAGTCCAGATGGATGCCAGTGCATCGTGCGCAGCCGACAGCTGCCCCTTGCCACCGTCGATGACGACGAGATCGGGCAACGGCTTCTCGTCCGCGATGCGCCGATTGAAGTAGCGCGTGACGACTTCGTGCATCGACGCGAAGTCGTCTGTGCCGACGACGGTCTTCACCTTGAACTTGCGGTACTCGCCGCGCTTGGCTCCGTCCGTTCTCGAAGAAGACGCAGGATCCAACCGTGTCGGTACCCTGCGTCGTCGAGATGTCGAAGCAGACCATCGTGCGCGGCAACTTGTGCAGAGACAGCTCGCGCGCGAGCTCGTACACCGGCTCCCCGGCCCTCACGTCCGACTCCGCCGACGCGAGCTTCAGCTCCTCGAGCAGGTGTCGTGCGTTCTGCTCGGCAAGATCGATCAGATCGCGGCGGACGCCGCGCTGCGGAACGTGGAGTTTTTGGTCCGGCAGTGACTCTTCGAGTAGCTCGCGATCGGGGAAATCGAATGGCAGCACAAGCTCGCTCGCACGCTCCGGCCATTCCGACGTAGCTGCCGGCGAGAAACAGGCGCAGGACGTCACCGTCGTCTTCCCCGTCGACGTTCTGCATGAATCGATGCTCGCGGGCCAGCAGCTTGCCCTCTCGTATCCGGAGCAGAGCGACCACCGCGTCGTCCCCGTCGCGGGCATAGCCAACAACGTCGCGGTCGCCGCCCTCGACGCGAAGCACGACGGTCGGCTCCTCCATCCGCTCGAGATGCTGCAGCACGTCGCGCAGCTCCGCTGCGCGCTCGAAATCCAGGCTCGATGCGGCGAGCTCCATTCGCTCTCGTACGCGCCGCACGACCTCGTCGGAACGGCCCTTCGAGAAAGAGAATCACCTCGTCGATCATCGCCGCGTACTCCGGCTGCGTCTGCTTGAACACGCACGGCGCCTTGCATCGCTGGATAAAGAAGTCGAGGCACGGGCGCTCGGGCATCTCGCGCGGCATGTCGTAGTTGCACGACCGCACCGTGAAGATCCGCTTCACCACGTTGAGCGAGCGACGCATCGCGCCGACGTCGGTGTACGGGCCGAAATACTTCGCGCCGTCGTTCGTGACACGCCGCGTTACGAACACGCGCGCGAACGGCTCGTTCACCGTCACCTTGATGTACGGATACGACTTGTCATCGCGCAGCGCGATGTTGAATCTTCGGGTGGTACTCCTTGATGAGATTCGCTTCGAGCACCAGTGCGTGTGCCTCGGTCGGTACCACGATCGTCTCGAGGTCGGCGATGTTACGCACGAGATGCTGCGTCTTGAGGCTGAACGGATGATCGCTCGCGAAGTAGCTGCGCACACGCGAGCGCAGCCGCTTGGCCTTGCCCACGTAGATGACCGAGCCGTCGGCGCCCTTCCATAGATAGACGCCCGGCCCGTCGGGCAGGTGCTGCAGCTTCTGCGATACGATTTCGGGGACCGTCACCATCGAAAGTTATACGCCCGATCGCCGCCGCAGTTTCGAGCTGAGCATCGTGGCTTCAGGAATACGAAGAAGCCGGTCCGAAAGCCGCATACCCCAGCTGCAAACGTCGTGAGCGAGAGTGCGGCGAGCGCCAGCGGCCGCGATGTCGGGAATAAGAAAACGCCCAACCGTCCCAGCGCCGCTGCACCGAGCCCGCGATCCAGAGCTTGACCACATATCGCACCGACAGGCCTGTGCGTCCGATCCGACGAGTGAGCCCACGTCGAAGCAGAATGAACTCGACCCAGCCCGCGATGCCCGCAGAGGCCGTCAGGCCGGCTGCGCCGAGCTTGGGTCAGACCCAGCCAGCCTGGCAGCTGAAAGGCGAAAATGATCCCAGCACGGTAGTAAGCGCGATGCGCATCATCGCGAACTTCAGCGGCGTTTTCGTGTCGCGTAGCGCGTAATAAGTCGACGAATCCAGCCGGCCAAGTGTGGAGGCCAGGAGTCCCACTGTCGACCCGATCAGGATCTCCCATACCCACACCGTGTTGGCCCGCTTGAACGCTCCGGTCTGCAGGAAGGCGCCCGTCACTATGTCGCCCAGTGCAAGAAAACCGATGACGCATGGAACGATGAAAAACGCGATTCGCTCCATACCGGCGTTCAGGCGCACCGAAGTTGCGCGGCGATTTCCTCCGGCGTGCCGAGTGCGCTCGACATGGCAGGTAGTTCAGCCGCCGATACGGACATTCCGAACAGACTGCCTGGCAGGATGTAGAGTGTCTGGGCGTAGGCCAGCGACGAAACGGTCCCGATCGGGAGATGGTAGGCCAGAGCGAGATCGATGAACGCGCTGATCTGAACTACGCCGCGGCTGAGGAACGCCGACGTGAATTGTCTGAACACACGTCGCACGCCCGGGAGGCCGAACCTGAAGTTGGGAACGATTCCGGGCGCGACACGCCGCAAAGCAGGTAGCTGCACCACGAACTGCGCCGCGCTCCCGAACAACCGAGGCCCACGCTACGGTCACCACCAGACTGGAATGCGAGCGATGCGGGCCGTACACGAGCAGCGCGCCGATTATCACTGCCATTCCACGCAAGCGGCGCCATGTACGAGACAGAAGGAACTTCCGGTGCGCGTTGAGAACGCCGAGGCACCACGCGGAGAAAACGAGCATGCCAGCGCCCGGAAAGAGAATTCGCACGAGCGTCGTCGTGAGCGCATCCTCGGCCGGTGTCGCGCCCGTCGCCGCAGCCAGCGCAGAACGACGCCGGAAGAATCTGTTGCGAAGGGCGCGACGACTCTGACTGAGCGTGCTCCGCCCCCGGCAAGAATCCCGACAAGTTGCGGCGCCGCGAGAACGCCGCCGAGGACGATGACCGAAGCAACCAGCGCAAGCGCGCTGAAGACAGCCCCCGCCAGTTCTGCTGCCTCTCGCTTTTCTCCGCGCGCAAGCGTTCCCGCGTACTCGGGAATGAAGGACGCCGAAAGTACACCTTCGCCAAACAGGTTCTGCAGCATGTTCGGGATGCGGAACGCGCCCTGGAAAGCGTCATTCGCGAGCGATGCGCCGAGATAGTGCGCGAATATGCGCTGGCGAATGAGGCCCGCGAGCCTGCTCGCAAAAATTCCGCAGCCGACGAGGAACGCCGCGCGCCCAGTGCTGCTCTTCAGCCACCGTTGTATCACATGCGCGACATGCTCCCGTGCGCGCGTCACGAATAGCGTCGATCACCTCATCGCCATGCCGCGCCAGAAATGGAACGAAGCTCAGAACACGCTCCTGTGGCATTCCACCCGGCGAAATGCGATGCGCGTGCCGCAGCTACGTCGTGAAGCGCCGCGGATCCGCTCTGCTTGATCGCGGCCGCATATCGCCGCTCCAGACGTTGGAGTCGATGTTCCACGCCGGCCTGCATGGTCCCGATCGACCGCGTGAGCGGTTCGGACGTCTGAGGATCGCTGCGCAGCTCCTCCGCACTCGAGGCGACTGCGTTCCTCAAGCCGGCTATCGCCTTGCGCACATTTGCGGAGACGCCCTCGCGCGCCACGCGACCCTCTATGGCGTGCGGGTCGACGAAGTCGCCGATCGTCGCGCCCAGCCGCGTGAGAATGTTCTGGACGCCAGGCTCGATCAGTGTTCCGCTCCAGCGTGGCGAAATCCGCGGCCACGCGACACCCATCGCGTCCGCGACGGCGGTGACCTGCGCGAAATACGCAACCTCGCCCGCACCACCGACATATGTCATGGTCGGAAGCAGCTGCCGCTCCATTATCGGACGCAGAAGCACGTTCGGCCCCAGTCGTTCGGGCGGCGCATCGCGTAGCAATCTCGCGCGCCGATCGCAGTGGAACCCGGCGCCGCGTGCCGTCATCGAGTGTCTCGAAGACCAGCGACAGGTTCGGGACGTCGCGCGACCTGGGTGTGGAAGCCGGCGTCGGAAATCGCCTTGCTGCGCATCTTGAGACGCGTCGCGCGATCTCCTCGCCCCGATCGTGAGCGCGCCTGACATCGTTGCGTGGCCCGCGCTGCGAACGGCGTGATGAGCCGCGTCGAGCACGGCTATACCCAGCGGCTCCAGCAAGCCTGCGCAACAGTGTCCACATACGCGCTGCCCACCGTCACATCACTCCGATATGATTCTCGCACAGCAACGAGAGCGCGCGCATCCGGCGCGGAGCCGGACGCCTCCTCAGGCGTGCAAGCTGGAGCTCAAGCCTCCCGAGCGGCGTGCGCGCCATCGCGCGTCCTGTTGGCGTCGTCTTCAGCAACAGCGAGTCGGTCGAGCCTGCCCTGGCGCACGACGGAAACGTGGCTCGCCTCCGCAAAATCAGCGTCGTCCGTCGCGGCCCAGAAGATCGGCGCTACCGCGCGACCGGTAATTGCGGAGAGCGCGTTCGCAAATTCGAGAACCGTTAGCGCCTTGTGCAGCACATAGAGTGGCCCACCAAAGAGACCCGGCTGCTGCCCTCCCGTCACCACGAGTCCGCCTTGCGCCGCGCGCGCAGCCGCGCCTCCGCTTCTCCCGACGGTGCGAGCGCGGGAAGCAGCGCCGTTCAGCCACTCGCGCTGCGCAAACTCATCCGCGATGAGCGCCGCTGCACTGTTCCAGTCCGCTCGCACCTCGGAGCTTCGGCCCGTACCACGCAGGCAGTTCGCCCGCAACCCCGCTTCGCGCGAGCGCGGACCCGCCGATATCTCGCGGGACTGCCTGGATCACGATCGGTGCGCGAAGAAGATTGCGCGCGGACTCTTGGACGTGAGAGGACCGCCGGAATAGTCGCCAAGCTCATGTTCGATGCTGAAACCGGAATCATGCAGCATACATCGGAGATCGTCCGGCTCGAACAAACGTACGCGCTCCATGAATCTCTGGGGAAAGGCGGTCGTGGAGATTTCCTTCTCAACGTATCGCCCGTCAGAGGTGATGCGACGATCCTGCGTCACCATGCGATTGCCAACTCGCTGCGAGTCGTGCGGAACAAGCGTCGCGCGCACCTGATCGGCGTTCAGGTAATCGAGGACGAATACACCGCCGCTTTTCAGCACCCGGTTCACCTCTGACAGCACCGCACGGTTTTCCTCATCGGAAGAAAAGTAGCCGAAGCTCGTGAAAAGGTTCACAACGAGATCGAGGGACGAGGGCGCGAACGGCAATCTCGCATGTCGCCCCGAACATAAGGAATGTGCGGCGACTCGGAGATCGCCACCTGCAAGCAGATCCATGGAAAGATCCAAACCCTACTGTCCAGATGTGCTTGCACAGCGCTCGCGTGTGCCGACCCGATCCGCACGCCAGGTCCAGCGCGCGTCCATCTGGCTCCGGCGCGACGGTATTTCTGATCATCCGCACCACCTTGCGCGCCTCCGCTTCATCGCGGTGCGGATAGAGTTCGAGATATTCCTTGCCGAACCACCGCGTGAACCACTCGCTCATTTGTGGTACGGCTCTCCGCGCACGATAGTGCCCGCACGATACAGCTGCTCGGCAAGCACCAATCGCGCGAGCTCGTGCGGCAGCGTCCACGGAGCCAGCGACAGTCTGATCCGCGCAGCCGTCGCGAAGCTTGTCGTCGAGCCCGAAAGCGCCGCCGATCATGAAGGCGACATCACGTGCAGACTCGCGCTCCGTTTGCAGCCATGCAGCGAAATGCTCGGACGACATCGACTCACCGCCAATATCGCACGCCACACGTCGTGACCGAGTCGCGTCACGCGCTGGCGGATTCTCTCCGCCTCGCGCGCGCGAACTGCTTCGACCGGTGTCGCCGCATCGCCCCGCTCCGCCTTGACCTCCGCTACCTCCAGCGGCCAGTATCCGGCCAGCGCGGCTCTCATATTCACGAATCGCCGCGGCAAGCGCCTGGTCCTTCGGGCGCCCGACCGCGGCGATGATCACGCGCACTTGCGGCGCGCGTTAAGAGTAGATGCCCCGCAGGCGATGCACCGACGCGACGCGGCTGATGGACAGCATGTACGCCGCGGTCCGCATGTTCACCTTGTGCGTCTTGGACAGAGCGAGCACGTCGGCGAAGCTGCGACGCATGATCTCCGTGAGGCGGTCGTTGACCGTCTTCTCATCCCAGAAATAGCCGCCGCGATCCTGCACCCACTCGAAGTACGACACAGTTACGCCACCGGCGTTAGCGAGAATGTCAGGGATCACGAAGATTCCCTTCTCGTCCAGGATCGAATCGGCGGCCGCGGTAGTCGGACCGTTGGCGCCCTCGCATACCACCTTCGCGCGGATCTGATGCGCGTTCTTCGTCGTGATCACGCTCTCAAGCGCCGCCGGAAGCAGAACATCCACATCGAGCGTGAGCAGGTCCGCACCGGAGATCGAGTCGCCGCCCTTGAATTCCTTCAGCGTCTTGTTCTTCGCAACGTGATCGATCGCCGACTGCACGTCGATGCCCTTGGCATTGTGGAACGCAGCGTCACGATCGCCGATCGCGACGATCTTGGCGCCCTCGCGCTCGAGCAGCAACGCCGCAGTCGACCCGACGTTTCCAAAACCCTGAATCGCGACAGTCGAATTCGTGCACGCTGCATTCCGAGATGCTCGAGCGCATCAGTCGTAACGATCATGCAGCCGCGACCGGTCGCTTCGCGGCGGCCCAGTGATCCGCCCATCTCGACCGGCTTGCCGGTCACTACAGCGGTAGTGGTGTGACCCACGTGCATCGAGTACGTATCCATCACCCACGCCATCACGCGCTCGTTGGTGTTCACGTCCGGCGCCGGCACGTCGGAATCGGGCCCAAGTGTCTGGATGATTCCGTTGGTGTAACGGCGGGTGAGTCGCTCGAGCTCCCCGACACTCATCTTGAGAGGATCGCAAACAACCCCGCCCTTCGCGCCACCGAACGGAATGTTGACGACCGCGCACTTCCAGGTCATCCACGCCGCCAGCGCCTTCACTTCCTCGAGCGTTACGTGCATGTCGAAGCGGATGCCGCCCTTGCCAGGCCCGCGCGACGTGTTGTAGAGCACCCGGTGCCCCGTGAAGACTTCGACCTCGCCGTTGTCCAGCACGATCGGACACGACACGGTTATCTGCTTTTCGGGATTGCGCAGGATCTTGTATATGCCGGGCTCCAGATCCAGCAGCTCTGCGGCGCGATCAAAACGCGACATCATCGCGTCGAAGGGGTTTTCCTCGTTCAAAACCGGGTCCTTGTCCGGGTGGACGATTTTGTGAGTCGAAAGGCGGTGGTCTGTGCCCATTATCCAGCGATTGAAGTGGCTCGTTTGAATAACTTCGCGAGAGCTGACGCGACGGAAGAAGATCCCTCCGTGAGGCGCACAGCCTGAGAAAGATACCAAAGCTCCGCGCCGTTGGCAGGCCAGACACCTCGCCAGCTTCACGGCGTCCTTCTCGGTCGTGACAACATATTTGTGACCTCGCGATTCCTTCGACAATTCAAGCGCTTCCGCGCTGGTGTAATCATGGTGATCCCTGAAACGTCGCTCGGTAACCCGCGCGCCGGCAGCACTTAACTGGCCGAAGAAACTCGCCGGATCGCCGATCCCGGCAATGGCAAGTACCGACGCGTCCGCCAGTGCACTGAGCTCCATCGTTCGCATCTCCCTGTGCGGCGGTCAACCGCGGTAGGCGCGAGCTCGGCTTCCACGATGCTTTCCGACGGAATGCGCAGCGCTTCCAGAGCGTGCTCGCAGCGCGGCCGCTTCGTCGCTCTCGCGCTACTTCCTCGTGGTGACGATTACGATGTCGGCGCGCCTAGTCGACGGTAACCGACTCACGCAATCGGACCGGCTGGCAACAATCGAGCCCGCGATGCCAACGCTCCGCGCTTACCAGTGCGATGTCGAGGTCCCGTCTTGCGCGGCGGTGCTGGAAGCCGTCGTCGAGCACCACGACGTCTGCACCCGCCGATACCGCGTCGCGAATTCCGGCAACGCGGTCAGCAGCCGTGACGACCGTGACTCCCGGGTTCATGCGCGCAGTGAAGATGACGCTCGTCATCGCCGTACCCGCGCATCACGACAGCGGGCGCATGCCCAGCGTCGCGCAGCATCTGGCCACAAGCAGCGCGCTGAACGGCGTCTTGCCTGTCCCACCAACGGTGACGTTGCCGACACTCACCACCGGAATTGGCGACGGGTACGAACGCAAGTATCCCCGCTCGTACATCGCGTTGCGCATGGCTGTGATCGCGCCATACATCCACGACAGCGGGCGACAGACGCGCGCTCATCGCTCGATCGGACGGCTGCGCTCCCGTACCACACGTCCTCCACGCTCATGGAGGTTCTCCGGACTGCCCGATCGGCGATCTCGCCGGTCGCGTTCATCGCCGACTCGAACACTGCCGTCTGCGTCGCCGCCTCGCGCGCATCCGCCGCGTTGACATAGATCGGGTTGCTGTACGCAACTACGATCCTTCGCGAACGGCTTTGGTATCATGAACCCGTCCCAGCTGCGAAGGCGCCACGCCTCGACGCGGAGACTCCGATCGCCACGATCGGCGCGCCGGCGCGATGCGCGGCGACGATTGCTCCGCTCGCGAACGTGCGCGCCGGGCCCCGCGGGCCGTCCGGCGTGACGGCGACCTCGTCCACCGGACGCAAGCGCGTCGCACATCGCGAGAAGCGCGCGCGCCGCTCCGCGCGTGCGTCGAGCCCGCGAATGGCAGGGAGCCCGAACCGGCCGATGATGCGCGCGATCATCTCCCCGTCGCGATGCTCGCTGATCAGGATCTTCACGCCCTCGAAACGGTGCCGCATCACAAGTGGGAGAAGCTGGCCGTGCCAGAGCGCGAAGACGAACGGTCGCTTCTCGGCGCGCAGCGCGCGCCAACCCGTTGGATTGACTTCACTCACACGCCACGTCGCGTACAGCGCGCGGATGAAGACCGGCCCCAGCACTACCGCGGTCCGCTGCAGCCGGGTAAGCGCGTTTGGCCGATCACGCGCCTTGCTGTCATCCGGCCAGTCCCGAGATCATCTCCGCGACCCGCAACGCCGCCCCAGGCGTGCCGAGCTTGCTTCCGCACTTCCAGCAGTCCGCGTGCGCTGTGCGTCGCGATACGGCGCATCGTCCAGCAGCCTGCCAAGCTCGGTCGCGACAGCGCGCGGCTCGAGCGCGCCCTGCACGAACTCGCGCGCCACCTCGCGCCCCGCAACGACGTTCACCAGCCCGATGTACGGGATCTTCACCACGCGTCGCGCAATCGCATACGATATACGCGCTCGTGCGGTAAGCAACAGCCATCGGACACTGCGCTATCGCCGCCTCGAGCGTCGTCGTTCCGCTCTTGCACAGCGCGACGTCCGCTGCGCGAAACAGCTCGAACGAAGCGCCGCGCACGAGCTCGAACGGGCAATCTCGGTCGTCGAGGTTAACAGTCGGCGCAGCGTGCACGATCACACGCAAGCCGGGATACCGCCGCGCGAGTTCCCGGCCGCTCTCGATGAACGGACGTGAAATGCCGTGCGATCTCCTGGTCGCGGCTTCCGGGAAACAATGCGAGCACGCGCTCGTCGGTCGCCGATCCCGAGCCGCTCGCGCGCCTCCTCTCGACCTGGCAGGTTCCTGCGCCGGTCCAGCAACGGATGGCCCACAAACGTCGCGTCGATCCCGTAAGCCCCGCAGCAGCGGCTCCTCGAACGGAAGTATCACCGCGGCCTTGGTGATCAAGCTTCGCAAGCTTGGGCAGTCCTCCCGGCTCCCCACGCCCACACCTGGGGAGTCACGTAGTACAGCACCGGAACGCCGGCCTCACGCGCCGCCGCGGCAACCTTCATGTTGAATCCGGGATAATCGATCAGCACTACGACGGCGACATTACCCGTCGCGAGTCGAGCACGAAGCTGTCGCAACAGCGCAGCGTGCTTGGGTATGTGCTTCACGACCTCGGCGAAACCCATCACGGCGAGCTCGGAATAGTCGCGTGTTACGTTCGACTCCGCTCGCACGCATCTGCGCGCCGCCGACTCCGGCCGCCGCCAGATCCGGGCGCGTCTCACGCAGGCGTGCCGCCACGCTGCCCGCATGCATGTCGCCGGAAGCCTCTCCGGCGACGAAGAGTACTTCACGCACCAAGTGAGGGGGCGTTGCGCTCGATGTCACCGCACGATCCGGAGTGCAACCTCCAGCGCGCGGCGGCCGGCTGCACCACTCACCACGAGCGGCGCGCTTCCGTTCAGCGCTGCCGCAAAACTCTCGAACTCGAGCTTCAAGGGCTCTCCCTCGGGCGCTTCGAGCGGGATGCGCTCGACGAAGTCCGTGAGCTCCGGCGTTGCGCCACTGGCAACGAGCGCAGCAAGATCGCCGTTCTTCTTCAGCCTGTAGAACTCGCCATTTCCCGCGCCAAGGTCCAGCGACAGGTAGCCGCTCGGCTGGAAGATGCGCACCTTGCGGACACGCTCGCGCGAGATGCGACTCGCCGTGATGTTCGCGACAGCGCCCGAGTCGAAGGTGATGCGCGCATTTGCGATATCGACGGTATGGGTCAACACCGGGATTCCTACAGCCGCGATCGAGCCGGCGCCGGAATTGACGAGTGTCAGAATCAGATCGATGTCGTGAATCATGAGATCCAGCACGACCGCGACGTCGGAGCCACGCAGGCTGAATGGAGCAAGCCTGTCGCTCTCGATGAAGCGCGGATTGCTGACGTACGGAAGCGCCGCCCGAATGGCGCGGTTGAATCGCTCGACGTGACCGGTCTGAATGATGACGCCGGTGCGCGCCTGCGATATCCAGCAGTTCATCAGCCTGCTCGACCGTCGCGGTTATCGGCTTCTCGATGAGTACATGCTTTCCACGCTCCACCGCCTTCTTCGCTACCTCGTAGTGACGCGGCGTCGGGACTACGATCGTGACCGCATCAACGTCGTCGAGCAGCGTGTCGAGATCACTGTAGCTCGGCACCTCGAGCTCCGCCGCCACCTGCGCCGCACGCTCCGGGCGCAGTTTCGACGAAACCGGAGAGTCTGAATTCCGGCATCTGCCGCAGCAACCGCACGTGATGATAGCCAAGCGCTCCCGCGCCGACTACACCAACGCGCAGTTGGCTTCAAATCGCGACTCCCCGCTGGCTCGACTCCACGAACTGCACCAGCTGCTTCACTTCCGGGATCTGCTCCACCTCGCTTCCGACACGCTCGACCGCCTGCGCCAGATTCAGCTCCGACCGGAACAATAGCCGGTACGCCCGCTTCAGTTCGAGAATCGTTTCGGGAGAGAAACCATTGCGTCGCAATCCGATCGAATTGAGACCGTAAAGTTTCATCGGATTCCCCACAGCCTTGACGAACGGTGGCACATCCTTGGACACTCGAGAGCAGCCGCCAACAATCGAGTTGCGCCCGATGCGCGTGAACTGGTGCACCGCCGTCACGCCGGAAAGAATGACGCGATCTTCCACCGTGACGTGCCCGGCAAGCTGCACCATGTTCGCCAGCACGACGCCTTCGCCGATGTGACAGTCATGCGCAAGATGCACGTACGACATGATGAAGCAGTTTGCGCCGACCGACGTCTTGAACGATTGCGACGTTCCGCGGTTGATCGTGCTGTACTCACGCACCACAGTGTTGTCGCCGATCTCGACCGTCGTGCGTTCGCCCTTGAACTTGAGATCCTGCGGATCGCTGCCAAGCACCGTCCCGACTCCGATCTTGACGTTCCGACCAAGTATCACGTGGCGCTCGAGCGTCGCACGTGCGGCAACCACGCAGCCGTCACCGATCACGCAATCGTCGCCCACGATCGCGAACGCGCCGATCTCGACATCTTCAGACCGATCGTCGCACCTGGCGAGATGAGCGCGCTCGGATGGATGCGCGCCGTCATCGATCCCTGACCATGGCGGCCATCTCGGCCTCTGCCACGAGTTCGCCATCGACCTTCGCAACCCCGCGCATCTTGCACACCGCACCGCGAATCTGAACGACATCGAGCTCGAATCGGAGCTGATCGCCCGGCTTTACCGGCTTCCTGAACCGTACGTTGTCGAGCGACATGAAGTAGACCACCTTCTGCTCCGCTTCCTCCAGTCCGCCCATGAGCAACATTCCGCCGACCTGCGCCATCGCCTCGATGATGAGCACTCCCGGCATTATGGGATGACCCGGAAAGTGTCCCTGAAAGAACGGCTCGTTGATCGTGACGTTCTTCATCGCCGACGATCCGCTGCCGTCCCTCGATCTCGAGTATCCGATCTATCAGCAGAAACGGATAACGATGCGGAAGCACCTTCATGATCTCTTCGATGGTCATCATTCCGGCCATGCTCTTTGCTCCTCGTTGCGTTGATCTGGCTCGCTTGCCCGCGCGCACCATCTCGCGCACAAGCGTCACGGTCCCGCGGTGACTCGGGCGCACCGCGACGATTCTCGCCCGCACCCGCGCACCGGCAAGCGCGAGATCGCCGATGCAGTCGAGCGTCTTGTGCCGCAGAAACTCGTCTTCCCAGCGCAATTCGTTCGCGACCACACCGTTGTCATCGAGAACTATCGCATTGTCGGTAGACGCACCCTGAATCAGGCCCTTCGCCGCGGAGCTCTTCGACCTCGGCGACGAATCCGAACGTCCGCGCCGCCGCAAGCTGGTCGCGATAACTCTCCTGCCTCACAACATAGCGACCCGTCTGCCGCCCGATAACCGGGTGCGGGAATTCGATGGTGACCTCGAGCGATAGCTCGCGCGCAGGATGCGCCTCGTACACGGAATTCCCGTCGATCACCCGAAGCGATTCGGTGAGCGTCAGGTACTCGGGCTCGCCCGGACTGCTCGCAGATCCCCGCGTCGATAAGCGCATCGAAGAAAGGCGCCGCGCTACCGTCCAGAATTGGCGGCTCGGGGCCGCTCATCTCGATTATCAGATCGTCAAGCTCGAGTGCGGCTACCGCCGACAGCACGTGCTCCACCGTGTGGATCGCTGCTTCGCCGCTTCCCAGCTGAGTGCGCCGCTCCGTCGCCGTCACTTCGCCGACACGCGCCGGAATGACCGGCTTGTCGGCAAGATCCACGCGCGTGAACACCACTCCGGCGCCCGAGCCAGCGGGCCTGAACGTAAGCTCACAGTCGCGCCCGAGGTGCAGCCCGAGTGCCAGCCACCGTTATCGGCGCCGAAATCGTTCGGCGGCTCAACGGCGTATCCGTCTCGTCCAGCATTCGCTCGATGCGTCTCATCATCCCGGAAAGCTTGAACAGCGCTCCCGTCGCACGCAACGACTCACGGTGCGGACGCGCCGGATAGCCGGACCATGATTCTCCTGCCGGCACATCGCCGAACACGCCCGCCTGGCCCGCAATGCGGGCGCCGTCGCCGATTGTCGACATGACCGCCGATTCCCGCCTGACCAGCGATGATCACGCCATTCCCGATGCGCGCCGAGCCCGCTATACCTACCTGCGCCATGAGCAGGCACAGCGACCCGATCCGAACGTTGTGGCCGATCTGCACGAGATTGTCGATCTTGGTTCCCGCGCCGATCACGGTATCGTCGACGCTTCCGCGATCGATCGTAGTGTTCGCGCCGATCTCCACGTCATCTCCAATGATGCACCGGCCGACGTGCGGAATCTTCTCGTGTCGGCCGTCCCGGAACACATAGCCAAAGCCGTCGCTCCCGATGCGCGCGCCAGAGTGGATGAGGCAGCGCGCGCCGATCTCGCGCGCCCTCGTACACCGTGACGTGCGGATACAGCTGCGTTCCCTCGCCTATGCTGACGCCGTCGCCTAGAACGACATAGTCGTCGATACGTACGCCGGCGGCCGAGCTCGACTCCGATTCCGAGCCGCGCCTCGGCGCAATCCACGGGTCGCGGCGCCGAGAGATCGTAGAGCTGCGGCAGTATCGTCTGCAACGCTTCGTACGGCTTGTCGACGACGATCCGCGTCGCGCTGCCACTCGGGTCGTCCGCCAGATCGCGCGCGATGATCACGACGCCTGCTTGCAGTGGGCGAGCTGCGATGCGTACCGCGCCGCAGCCAGAAAAGTAGCGTGGCGTGGCCCTGCTCTGTCGAGCGGAGCCACGCCATCAACCGTCAGACTCGGGATCGCCACGCAGCTCGCCATCGACGAGCTGCGCGATTTCCCGGGCCGTCAGCGCCATCGAGCTATCACGGCTTTGGACGCGTCACGCCCGCCGGCTTCGGCGCTGGTCCAACCCTGCTCGGCGTCGTTGTCGGCGTGGTCGCCGACGCCGCCTTCGGCGGCCCGAGCGCCTTGAGCTTCGCCAGCACCATGTCCGTAAGGTCGAGCGACTTGTCGGCGGAGACCAGTGCACTGCCCTGAGCGCCCACGTCGAAGATCATGGTGTAGCCACCCTGCGACACGCACATCATCGAGCACCTTCGAGACCTGATCCATCAGCGGCCGAGCGAGATCAGCCTGCCGCTGCTGCATCTGGGTGTTGAGATCGGCGGCGCGCTGCTGGAACTGCGCCTCCGTATCCCGAATCGTCTTGCCACGCGCCTCGCGATGCACGCTGTCGAGCGCCGGCGCGTCCTTCTCGTACGTCGCGACCATCGCCTTCAGCGAGTCGTCCATGCGCTGCAGCTGCTGCGCGCGCCGTTGCCATCTCGCTGTTGTACGTGGCTTCAGCCTCTGCGCGACCCGGTGCGTCTGCGAGGATCTTTTGAGAGTTGATGTACGCGAGCTTGACAGGCGCTTGCGCAGACGCCGAACGGGGCGAATGCGAGTGTTGCTGCCGCGAACATCGCGGAGTGCATCCATTTGCTCATCATAGTTTCCTAGAAATACTGTCCAAGTTTGAAGTGGACTTGCCACCCCGGGTTAGAGTGTCCCTGCGCATCGACCTTGTCGAGGCCATACGCGAAGTCGACACCAAGAGGGCCGAGCGGACTCACTACCGAGCCGCCCACGCCTACACTGCGGAAAAGACGCGTGGGATCGAAGTCCCGCGGGCGCGCCCATACGTTTCCGCCTTCCGCAAACGTATTCAAATACACCGACTGGTTGATTCGGAGCCCCAGCTCCGCCGTCGTCACAAAGAATGCATTGCCGAACGAAGTCGTCTTAGCGTGTGCCGTTGCACGCCGTCGGGTCGTAACCACCAGGCGTGATGGAGAATTCGCAGTATCCCCGAAGCGGCTCTCCGTACTGGGTACCGCCCAGCGCGAACGACTGAGACGAGAAGAACGGGCCTGGATCGCCGAGCACCGCGCCCGCGCGCGCCGTGAGGCCAGCGACGATCGTCATTGGCTCGCCGCCGAGCGGGTTGCCGCCGATGTACGCCACCGGCGCGTACGACCGAAGCTCGGTCGTGTACTTCTGGAAGTTGGCCGTGCCGCCCAGCGGTCCGCCATTGAAGGTGGCGCTGAAATTCTGCAGGCCGCCTTGTGTGGCGAACGGAAGTCCAGCCCGCGTGTCGTGCTGATACGAGATTCCGACCGACGATCTGAAGCAGCTCTGGCAGTTCGTTATGAGCGTACTGAGCAAGCGTGCCCGCTTCGTTCGAATACTTTACCGACTCTCCCCCGTACGACAGAAAGATGCGGCTGTAATACGAATTCGGCACGGGCAAGACCGAACTGCAGCTGGCCGCCGACCCGCGTGCTCTGGCCCAGATCGGCGATCGTGTAACGCGTCTTGGTATCGTAGCCGGTCATCGGACCCGGAGATTCGCGAGTCGCGAATGTTCGGGTCGGAATACGTAAGACTGAAGTCGTTGACGTACTTGCCGAACTGCCAGTTGAGCTGCGCCCGCTTGCAGCGCCCGAACAGGTTCGGCTGGTCCAATCCGATGAAGCCGCCAAGTCCGGTACCCTGTCCTTCGGACGCGCCGAAGTTCACGTTGCCGGTGCGCTTCTCCTTCACCTTGAAGGTGATGTCGACATCGCCGTTCTCGTCGGGCTTCACTTCCGGCTCCGGCATCGGCGAGTCGAAGAAGTTGAGGTTCGCAATGTTCTGATAGCTGCGGATCAGGTAGTCGCGCTTGAATACCTGACCCGGCGCCATCACGATCTGCTCGCGAATGCACGACTCGTACGTGTAGTCGTTGCCTGTGATGTCGATGCGATTCACGATCGCCGGCGATCCTTCCGTGATGTCCCAGCGCAGGTTCACCTTGCGCACTGAATCGGTCGAAGGAACTCGCTCTTCGACAGGCCGAACCACGGCGTAGATGTAGCCTTCGTTGCTGTACGCTTCCTTGACCTTCTCCGTCGCGTCGGTCCAACGCGACTCGTCGAATGTGCCTGGAGGGCTCGCTGTATCCATGCTTGACCAGTCCGAGCGCGCTCTCCGCGAGCGACTTGTCCTGTCGGTCGAACGGGAAGTACGTTACGTAGCTGCGCATCAGTAAACCGCTTGTTGCCGAGTATCTCGAAGCTGCCGACGGTGTAGCGCGGCCCATCCTGCACGTTGAGCGAGATCTCGCCCTTCCCGTTGTTGTGGTCGACACGCATCGTGTCCTGCAACAGATCGGAAATCGATATAGCCGCGACTGGCATAGAGCGACGGAATACGGTCGGTAAGATCGCCTGCGTAAACCGCATCATCGAACTCGCCGTTTCTGAACCACCAGAAACCTTCGGGCTTGGTTTCCATCGCGCTCACGATTGCGCGTGCGGGGACGGCCTTGTTCCCGGTGACCTGAATACCCGCAATTGCAAGCCGTCGACCTTCTGTGATGGCGAACGACAGCGTCAGCTGGTTGTTCGCCAGAGTGGAGTCGACCTTGATCTTGGCGAGATAATAGCCTTCGCTCTCATACAGCGAATCCGTACGCTCGACCGCCAGCGCAACCTTCGCCGGATCGACCGGAGTTCCAACAGGCAGGTTGAGACGTTCGTTGACATCCTTCTTCGATACCTTGTCGACTCCGTGTATGGACACGGCGGCGAGAATCGGACGTTCCTTTACATGAACGTCGAGCGACGCCTTGCGCGTCGTAGGATTGATCGTGCAGACGACATGCACGTCGTCGTAGTTCCCGGTCGCGTACAGCGCCTTCACCGCGCGTTGCACGTCGCGGTAATTCAGCGACGTTTTCGGTACCAATCCGATGGTCGCGCGCACCGTTGCGTCGTCGACACGCGAGTTACCCGTCACGGTTATCGTGTCGGGTACTGCGCACTGGCCGGTAGCGGCCGTGGTATCTGCCCCCTGGGCGTACAAAGGGAGCCCTACCAGCGCTAAGGCCAGCAGGCTCCCAGCAAACTTAAACATCCCTCTAATATACCACGCGGTGACGCGTGAGCACATCGGTCCGCAACACCGGATTACGTCCCCATTCCGACTCTCGTGACGCCACGCTCGCAGATCAAGTTGCGCGGATAAACCTGCAATTCTCTCCGGGATTCGCGCGCCCACACACTCAAGAAATGTGCATCCGATGCCGACACCACGAGGTGTTACGCGAGTGTTGTGCGACGCATCTGAATCACGTCGACAAGTGCCGCCGCACATTCGGAGTTTCACCCGCGCGACGCGTGACATCCTGTCTTTCTGACGCGAAGCACCTTCAACCGCCGCTCCCAAAGAGCGGCGGTTCGCGTGTGTGCAATCAACGCCGGGCGACGGCGATCCACGCCTCGCAAGCCAGCTCACAACCTGCCGCGCCCGAGCGACACCTGTTGGACTCATGCACGTGGCTTCGCGCGGGTGTATACGCCTGTTTGCGGGCAATCCCACTCCGAGGGCTGAATTTAGGCTCAAATTGGACCTACTAACCGATTTTGGACGGATATTCCTACACCGAACGGTCAAGAAAGGACGGTTCGACGATGGCCCCTGCCTTGCCCCCTTTGGTGCCGAGTTCGTTGTGGTTTTGTCTTCTTATGCTCAGCCCCTTCGGTGATAAAATGAATATCGTGAAGATCCTTGCGGGCGCGGCCCTGGCCGCGGCTCCTCTCAGTGCTCTCTCTGCGCAGGCTGTCCCGCAGCCGGATAGTGGCTCGTCCGGCTCCCGAGGCGAATGGATCGCTGGAACGGGCGCCCTCGCCGGCGCCGGCCTCTTCCTCGCCTTTACCCACTCGTCCCACGACGGCTCAGCCACGGGGGGCTACGGGCCCGCGTTCAACGGCCCTGGAACCACCCCGGCTACTACCCCGACGGCTACGCCAACCCCTTCACCGAATGGGAACTCGACGCCGACCAATCGCGCCGTCCGACACTGGCACCGTCCAGCAGCCTTCGGATACGGGCACGGTGACGCCGCCCGACACTGGGACCGTCACTCCGCCGCCGAATCCAGGGCCAAATGGTCGAGAATCTGCTGGTCGAGCAACAGTCCACTCCAGACTACAGCCCCACGACCCCGCCGGCCACCAGCACTGTGCCGGAACCGGGATCTCTCGCTCTGCTGGCGACGGGTATCGTTGGACTCGCGCCGCTCTTCAGGCGGCGCAGAAAGTAGCAGCAGCTTGGCGACCGAAAAAGCGGGCGAGGCATGAGTGCCTCGCCCGCTTTTTTTGTGCTACTTGCGTCTGCGTGCAGTGTCTCTACGCAGCGCTCGCCTTCGTCATTACACGGAACTCCAGCTTCTCACCGTCGGCTGCGATATCGACTTCCATCTCGTCACCTTTGGCGAACTCCGCCATCAGAATCTTCTCCGACAACGGATCCTCGATATAGCGCTGGATCGCGCGCTTCAGCGGTCGCGCGCCGAACTTGTCATCGTAGCCATGCTTTACGAGGAAGTCAGCCGCTGGTTCGGTGAGGTGCAAAATGAGGTCTTCCTCGACGAGCCGCTTCTGAACGTCCCGCAGCACGATGTCCACGATCGACCGAATGTGCTCGCGTGACAGCGGATGGAACACGATCACGTCGTCCAGCCTGTTGAGAAACTCAGGGTTGAACGTGTGAGCCATCTCTTCCTTGACCCGCTGCACGATGCGCTCGAAGGAGTCGCGCGTCTCGCCCGTGTTGAAACCAAGCGAGCCGCCCTTCGTGATGTCTTTCGCGCCGACGTTGGAGGTCATTATCACGACGGTATTCTTGAAGTCGATGACGCGACCGTAATTGTCCGTGAGATGTCCTTCGTCGAGCACCTGCAACAGAATGTTGAAGACGTCAGGGTGAGCCTTCTCGATCTCGTCGAGAAGAATCACGCTGTAGGGCTTGCGCCGCACGGCCTTTGTAAGCGTGCCCGAGTCCTCATAGCCAACGTAGCCTGGAGGCGCGCCGATGAGGCGCGACACCGAGAACTTCTCCATGTACTCGCTCATGTCGACGCGGATCAGCGCGCTGGCATCGGCGAAGAGGAACTTGGCGAGTGATCGCGCGAGCTCGGTCTTTCCGACGCCCGTGGGGCCGGAGAAGATGAACGAGCCGATTGGACGCGCAGGATCCTTGAGACCTGCGCGGCTGCGACGGATGGAGCGAGACAGCGCTCGTATCGCCTCGTCCTGACCGATTACGGACGCGTGAAGTTCGTCCTCCATACGGAGAAGACGAGCCGTCTCCGCCTCCTGCAGACGCCGAACAGGAATGCCCGTCCAGCGACTCACGATGAACGAGATGCTCTCCTCGTCGAGCACCGGACGATGCGACTGACGACGCTTGTCCCAATCTTCCTGCGCATGCTTGATCTGCGCCTGGAGATCACGCTCCTTGTCACGCAGCGACGCAGCGCGCTCGAAGTTCTGATCGCGCACCGCCGTTTCCTTCTCGCCGTTCACGCCTTCGAGATCATGCTTGAGCGCAGCGACTTCAGGCGGCGGCGCCTGCGTCGCGAGACGCGCGCGCGCGCCCGCCTCGTCGATGACATCGATGGCCTTGTCCGGAAGGAATCTGTCGGTGATGTAGCGCTCCGACATCTTCGCGGCCGCAACCAGCGTGGCATCGGGGATCGTCACCTTGTGGTGATCCTCGTACTTGCTCCGCAGGCCCTTCAGGATTTCGACCGTGTCATCGACAGATGGCGGTTCGACGACTACCGTCTGGAAGCGGCGCTCGAGCGCGCCGTCCTTCTCGATGTACTTGCGATACTCGTTCAGCGTCGACGCACCAACGCACTGCAGCTCGCCGCGCGCGAGAGCTGGCTTGAGCATGTTGCTCGCGTCGATCGCGCCTTCGGCCGCGCCAGCGCCAACGAGCGTGTGCAGCTCATCGATGAACAGGATGATGTTCTTGTTCTGCGCGATCTCGTTCATCACGGCCTTGAGCCGCTCCTCGAACTGGCCGCGATACTTGGTGCCGGCGATCACCGCTGCCATGTCGAGCGACAGCACGCGGTTGTCGCGCAGCGAATCGGGGCACTCGCCCTTCGCGATGAGCTGCGCCAGGCCTTCGACGATCGCCGTCTTGCCAACGCCTGGCTCGCCGATGAGCACAGGATTGTTCTTCTTCCGGCGCGTGAGAATTTCCATCACGCGCTCGATCTCCTTCGCGCGTCCGATCGTCGGATCGAGCTGGCCTTCGGCGGCAAGCTGCGTAAGGTCCCGGCAGAAATGATCCAGCGCCGGAGTCTTGGATTTCTTCTCGCCCTTTGCGGCTGGCGGCGCGGATGGAGCGCCACTGGCGGCCGCTGTTGCGGTACCGCTCTGTGGCAGCTCGGTGCCGAGCAGGCGCAGCGTTTCCTTCCGCGCTTCGTCGAGATTGATGCCGGCGTCTGTGAGCACCTGCGCCGCAATCCCCTTCTCTTCACGCAGAAGGCCGAGCAACAGGTGCTCGGTGCCGACGTACGAGTGATTCAGCTCGCGAGCTTCGGCCATCGCCAGCTCAAGCACTTTCTTCGCGCGCGAAGTGTAAGGGAGATCAGGCCCCGTAGCGGCGGCGGCTTTCCCCTTCTTCACCGTCTCTTCGATTTTCTGTTGAATGTCGTCGAGATCGATGCTGAGATTCTGCAGGACCGCCGCGGCGACGCCTTCGCCTTCGCGTATGAGACCGAGCAATATGTGCTCAGTTCCCACGTACTCGTGGTGCAGGCGCGCTGCTTCCTCGCGGGCCATCGCGAGGACCTTGCGCACCCGCTCCGTAAAATTGTATCCGTTCATTGGGCAGCCCTTTCCAAAGTCTCCCGTACGAAGGCGGCGCGAACTACGCACGCCTCATCCTCAGTCAATACGCGTCCCTCTCGTGCAGCGAGATGCGCCGATTGAGTGAATACAAGGAGCTCGTTGAGATTGTATACACTCAAACCATTCATCAGTTTCAGTCCGGTAGCCAGTCGCACACCGCTGAGGAAGTTCATCGCCTCCTCGAAACTCAGGCTTCTGGCGTACCGTAAAGTGCCGTAAGCCCGCCACAACTTGTCCTCTAGAATATACTCCGCGTCCCTCAAGAGCACCTTCCGTGCTTCCAGCTCCTTGTCGATCACGTGGCGGACGATGTCCTGCAGGTAATCCAGAAGATCCTGCTCGGATTTCCCAAGCGTCGTCTGGTTTGAAATCTGGAAAAGATTGCCAACTACTTCGCTCCCTTCTCCATACAAGCCTCGGTATGTCAAGCCCACCTGCTGAAGCCCGACCAGCACGCGACCGATTTCCTTCGTCAGTACGAGAGCGGGAAGGTGTACCAGCACCGACGCCCGCAAGCCCGTTCCCACGTTGGTGGGACAGGCGGTGAGAAAGCCAAATTCACGGTGGTACGCAAACGGTACCCGCTGACCTAGCTCCACATCAATTTCGCGGGCGTCGGAAAATGCGTGCTCCAGGTCGAGGCCGGAGCGCATGGCCTGGATCCGTAGATGGTCTTCCTCGTTCACCATGATCGCCAAGTCGCGGCCGACATGGACAGCGGCACCGCTTCGCGGCTCGGTCTCGACGTCGAGCGCAGCCAGCTCCTTGCTCACCACATGCCGCTCGTGAAGCAGGAGTCTGTCGGGCTCGCCCAGCTGGTCCACGCGCACGAGTACCCCGTCGCGCGCGGCCGGAATCGTCGCGAGAGCGTCACGCACCTGAGCGAGTACGCGCAGCCGCTCTCCCTCGCGTGCGCGGCCGGAAAAAGCGTAGCCCTCTACGTTGCGAGCAAGTCGTACGCGGGTGGATACGACGACACCGGCCTGCTCGCCGGTGCCGTCCATCCAGCCGAGGCCGCCGCCAGGCAGCGTACTCGGGTCGAAGCTCACTCTATGGCCCTCAGCTGATCGCGCAGGGAAGCGGCCAGCTCGAATTCCTCGTTCCGAATGGCGCGCTCGAGACGCTCACGAAGACGGTCGGGCGACGTCGGCAATGGCGCCTCGAGCGCGCCCTGCGTCCCGGTATATTCGCGTCCCCTGTGCTGCCCATGACCGTGCACCTTCTTGAGCAAGATCGCGCAAACTCTGCCTCGAACGCGGTATAGCAGTACGGGCATCCCAAGGCGGCCAGTTTGCCTGAAATCCCGCAACGTCGAAGAACAGAACGAGCACCTTATCGCATCAGTCTGCGACGGCGGGATGTGCTGTTGAAGCGATTGCAGGAAGTCCACCGATTGCGGCCGGCGGCGCGGCGACTGACGCCTGCAGCCCGCGCTCCGCGGCGCACTGCTCGCAAAGGCGCACCTGGCGCACGCCGTTCCCGTCGATCTCCGTAACGGTGATCACAACGTCGTTTTCCTTGCACACTTCACACAGCACCGACACTACCCCCTTCGGCTATCGCCCGCACGATTCGCGCCAACTCTTCCTTCCTTCAACTGATACACCGAACTCGCCCGCTCGGCCAGTGACATATTATGCGTCACGACGACCATGCCAACATCGAGGTCGCGCACGACTTCGGCCAGAAGATCGTGCAACCGCTCGCCGTTCGCCCGGTCGAGGTTGCCCGACGGCTCGTCAGCCAGAACAACGCCGGGATGTGCCGCGAGCGCGCGCGCGACTGCCGTCCGCTGCTGTTCGCCACCGCTCAGCTCACCGGGCCGATGGTGCAGCCTGGCACCCAGCCCAACGCGCTCGAGAAGCGCTCGCGCGCGCAACTCCGGCGTCCGACGGCGATTCGCCCGCGATCCTGAGCGGAAGCGCCACGTTCTCGAGTGCGGAGAACTCCCGCAGCAGGTGATGAAACTGGAACACGAACCCCACGCCGCGGTTCCGGACCGCGGCAAGCTCCTCATCGGATCGATCGGAAAGCCGCCGGTCTGAAAGCAGTACGTCGCCGCTCGTCGGTCGGTCGAGGCCGCCGAGAATGTGCAGTAGCGTGCTCTTTCCCGACCCGCTCTCGCCGATAATAGCGATCATCTCGCCCGATTCGACGCGTCAGATCGACGCCGCGCAACACGTCGAGCGCAACACCGTCTCCGCCGATGTACCGTTTGGTAACGCCGCGACTCTCGAGGACTGTCGTCATTCGGAGCGTATTGCGTCGACCGGATACAGCTTCGCCGCCTGGATGGCCGGATAAAGAGTCGCAAGCGCTGCGATGAGCAGACTCGCGACGATGATGAGAATCACGTCGCGCGGCTGCGTGGTAACCGGCAAGTGATCTATGAAATATACCGACGGATCGAGCTTGATGAACTTGTACCTGTCGAGTGCAAGCGCCCCCGCAAAGCCTATTATGACCCCGAGTCCGGTCCCGACGGCGCCGATCACAAGCCCCTGCACCAGGAAAATGTTTCTGATCGCAGACGAACGCAGACCCATCGCCTTCAGAATACCGATCTCGCGCGTCTTGTCGTGAACCACCATCGACAGCGTACTGACGATGTTGAACGCGGCAACGATTACGATCAGCAAGAGGATCACGCTCATGCCGAGCTTCTCGAGCTTGAGCGCCTGGAAGAGCGAATGATTCTGCTCCTGCCAGTCGACGGTTCTGTACGGGAAGCCAAGGTGATCGGTTATGGCGTCCGCGACCGTGCCGGCGTTCCATCGGTCTGTCGTACCCACTTCCAACCCGGTGACCGCGGAGTCGATCCCGGCGAACTCCTGTGCGGCGCTGAGATCGATGTACACGTACGCGTTATCGTACTCGTACATTCCGGTCTGAAACACTCCGTTCACTACGTAGCGATACACGCGCGGCACGTAGCGCGCCGGTCGCGGCATTCTGCTGAATACCGGCGACGGAGATGAGATTGATCGTGTCGCCAGGCCACACGTTGAATCGTGGATGCGAGCAGGCTGCCAATAACCATGCCGCGCTTTGCGCCGTCGTTGCGTGTCGAACGAGAACTTGCCCCGGATCGCATGCTCGCGAATGGTCGTGACTTCGGGGAAACCGGCGTCCGGGACCCGGGATGCCCACGACGTACACGCCACTTGCGTAGGTCTTGCCCGCATTCATCGCGCCTTCACTCTGTATGAACGGCGCAGCCGCCACCACGCCCTTCACTTCCCGCACACGCTTAAGCGCGAAACGCCACGAGTCCATCGTCAGCGCGTCACCATAGGTAAGCACGCGAATGTCCGGACTGCCTACAAGAATCTTCTCCCGCAGATCGTGCTGCAATCCGTTCATCACACCAATGATGATGATGAGCGCGCTCACGCCGACCACCACACCAGCGATCGCGATGACACTGATGAACGATAACAGCTTGGATCCGCGCCGGCTCCGCAAATACCTCCAGGCGATCGCCAGCTCGAGCCGCGTCATTCCGGACGCATCGTCGGAAAGAGTATCACGTCGCGGATATGTTGAATTCCAGTGAGGTACATCAACAATCGATCGATCCCGATGCCGACGCCGCCGGTCGGTGGCATTCCGTACTCCATGGCGCGCAGATAATCCTCATCCACTCCGGCCGCTTCCAGATCGCCCGCGGCGCGTAGACGCGCCTGCGCCTCGAATCGCTGACGCTGGTCGATTGGATCGTTCAGCTCGCTGAACGCATTTGCGAGCTCTCTGCCGTTTGCAAACAGCTCGAACCGCTCCGTGAGCCGCGAATCTCCGCGCTTGGGCTTGGCTAGCGGCGACAGCGCCACTGGATAGTCGACTACGAACGTCGGCTCGACGATCTTCGACTCGACGAGCGTCTGGAACATCTCGTCAAGCAGCTTTGGAGCACTCATGGATTGCGCCTGCGGCACGCCGACGCGCGTGGCACGCTGGACGAGCGACGCGTGATCGAGCGCAAGCACATCCTCGCCAAGGCCGGCGTTCATCGAGCCCAGCCACTCCTTCCGCGCGAACGGCGTGGTAAACAACGGTACTGCGTCGCTGAATGCCGGGACCGCACGAACGGCGTCCGCCGCGACGACGATCAATCGCTCCACCACGTCCATCATCACTTCATAGTCCGCGTACGCCTCGTAGAACTCGAGCATCGTGAATTCCGGATTGTGCGTCCTGTCGACGCCCTCGTTCCTGAAGTCGTGCCCGATCTCGTAGACGCGCTCCAGTCCGCCGACGATCAGACCGCTTGAGATACAGCTCGTCCGCGATGCGGAGGAACAGCGGCATGTCCAGCGCGTTGTGATGCGTGGCGAACGGGCGCGCCGCCGCGCCGCCGTACAGCGGCTGCAGGACGGGCGTCTCCACCTCGAGGTATCCGCGGGCGTCGAGAAACGATCTTATCGCTCTCGTCATCTTCGCGCGCGCAATGAACGCGTAGCGAACTTCCGGATTTACCGCCAGATCCGCGTACCGCTGGCGAAATCTCTGCTCCGGATCGCTGAAACCAGAATGGCGGACGACCGAGCCGTCGGCGGCGACCTCTTCCTTGGCGAATGGTAGCGGCCGCAGACGACTTGGCGAGTATCTCGAGCTTCGCCACGCGAACCGTCGGCTCGCCGCTACGCGTGCGAAAAACCTTCCCGCTCACGCCGATCACGTCACCAATGTCGATCATGTCGAGATGGCTGTACACGTCGCCGAGATCGTCGCGACGGAAGTACAAGCTGCACGCGTCCACTTGCGTCCGCGAGATGCGCAAAAGTCAGTCTTGCCATGCGCGCGCATCGATACTACGCGCCCCGCGACGCTTACCTGTTCGCTCGATTCACGCAGTCTGGTCAGAGGGCGCCAGCGATATTGCCTCGTGCGCGGTGTGCGTGCGATCAAAAGCGTACGCGAATGGCTCGATACCCGCCGCGCGCAAGCGCGTCCAGCTTTTCTCGGCGCGCCGCCATGACGTTACTTAGCTCATCACTCATGACGCGGCACTGCTCCGCCTGCATCTTGAGGAAGGCTTCGATGAACGGATCGATTCCGCCATCCATCACTTTCTGAACATCAGGAATCTTGAGCTCCGTGCGGTGGTCGTTGACCATCGTGTAGGGCTGGAATACGTAGCTGCGAATCTGATTACCGAAGCTCACCGACGTCTTCGACGCATCCACCTTGGCGCTCTCGGCCTCGCGCCGGCTCGACCTCGGCCTGGTACAACTTGTTCTTCAGCATCTTCATCGCCGTAGCCTTGTTCTTGTACTGCGAACGCTCCTGCTGCGACGCCGCGACGAGGCCCGTTGGCACGTGTGTGATGCGGACCGCCGAGCTCGTCTTGTTGACGTGCTGGCCGCCGGCGCCCGACGCGCGGTACACGTCGATGCGGAGGTCTTCTTCCTTGATTTCGATGTTGATCTCTTCGTTCACTACGGGATAAACGAAGATCGATGCGAAGCTCGTGTGCCGGCGCGCGTTGGAGTCGAACGGCGAGATGCGGACCAGACGGTGCACCCCGGCTTCCGGCTTGAGAAATCCATAAGCGTAATCGCCGTGGATCTCCAGCACGGCGCCCTTGATGCCAGCCTCCTCACCTTCGCTCAGGTCGAGCATCGTCCACAGTGAAGCCGCGACGCTCCGCCCAGCGCGTGTACATGCGCATCAGCATCTCGCGCCCAGTCCTGTGCTTCGGTGCCGCCAGCGCCGGCTGCGATCTGATCTGTGCATCGCGGAAGTCATCGGGCCCGCGCAGTAACGACCGCAGCTCGAACGAATCGAGCGCCTGCGTCGATCGATTCGAGCTCCGTAGTCCAGATCCGCGAGCATCTCGGCGTCGGGCGACTCGCGCAGCATCTCATCGAGCTCGCGCTGCGCTTCGCACGCGCGCATCGAGCGCCTCGAACGGGTCGATCCAGGCCTTCAGCAGCTTCGTCTCCTGCACTACCCCTTGCGCAGCTTCGCGCTGATCCCAGAAGCCCGGCTCTGCCGTACGTGCATCGAGCGTCGTCAGCCGTCCTGCTTCCCGGCGATGTCAAAGATACCTCCGCAGTTCCGCGAGGCGCTGCGTGGCGCGCTCGAGTAAGCGCGCCCGTTCGTGATCCAGCATGATTGATTATGAGTGCAAGATTTGAAAAGTCGTCGGTCCCACTCAAGCGGGAATGACGACGGACCGGTTCCGTGCGGAGCCCGTCCCTGCTCCGTCGCCGCTCCGCTTCCTAGAAAAGCTTCTTACCGCTGGCGAGAACGTCGTTTAGCGCATCCTGAAAATGCGTCGTCGAGCTTGCAAAGTCACGTCCTACCTGATCGACGTACTCCTCGTAGCTCTTCTTGATCTCGTCGCGGAACAGCGTCTTGAGCGTCCCATCGCGAAGTCCCTCGGCGTGACGCGCCGGATGGTACGCGACGATATCCGACACCAGCGCGCGTGCGAGTCGTTTGGCGCGCAGGGCCGGGTCGCGAGTGAGGAACGGATTGATTGGGCGACGCTGACCGGCATCCGCCTCCGCAGGCGCGACGCCCCGGCGCAGGCTCCGCTTTGGGAGCGGACCAGGACTGATGCGATTCCTGCTGCGGAGCTTGCTGCTCCACGTACACGGCGCTGCGCCGGCTTGTGATTGAGCCGTCGGAACTTGAGCCACCTGCGCTGCAGATGTTGCCTGCGCCTCTGAAGCTTCAACTGCAGCGGGCGCGGCCTCCGGCTTCGGCGCTTCCGGCTTCGGCGCTTCCGCTTCGGCGCTTCAGCGACGGGAGGTTGCTGCGGCGACCGCGGGAGCGGGCGTCGGCTCCGGCGCCTGCCACTTCGCCTCCACTGGCGGTTCAGGGGCTCCTTGCCGCTCAGGCGCGGCGTGCGCCTCGTCGCGGTGCTCGTGACGGGCAGCGTGCGGCTGCGCCTCTCTCGGCGGAGCGGGAACTGTAATGACCGCCGAGCATACGGAGCAGCGCGCACGAACCCCTGCGGCAGGAACCTTGGCCGGGTCCAGCTCGAATTCGGTCAGACACGATGAGCACTGCACGACCATTGGCGTCATTGGCGGGCACCTGTTTCAGTCAGCTGCGAGGTCGACATCTCCGAACGATCGTCGGTGCGACGATCAATCGCATACACGGATCCGGGAAGTGTCTTTGCGTACGTCTTCATTTCAGTCGCCAGCGCGCTCACTGCTTCAGAATGCGTGAACGTGCGTCGTTCGTTCGTGACTACACCTATCGACAGAGTCATCAGCGGAACACGGTGAAGCTGGCCCCGTCTGTCCTTTCCGAAGAAATATCCTGCGCGCCGGTCGTTCTCGGAGTACTGATATGCAATGAGAGTATCAAATGTCTGGACGATCTCGGTGCACACATCGTCAACTCGATCACGCGGAATCAGGAAAATAAAATCGTCGCCACCGATGTGACCCACGAAACCTTCGTCGCCGACCAGGCCACGGACCGTGTCGTGCAGCAGACGCGGCGAGCAGACGGATTACACGGTCCCCCTCGACGTAGCTGTAGCGGTCGTTGAATTCCTTGAAATGGTCGAGGTCCGCATAGCAGGCTGCGAAGGGCGTCTCCAGCCGGTCGCGGATGGCGTCATGAATAGCCGGCGCGCCGGGCAGCCGCGTTGATGGGTGAACGTTCACATCCCGATCGGAGCGAGCGAGCGTGCAGCGCAACCTCGTGAGCGCTTCCGCGTCGTCCATCTCGGACGAAACCACGTCGTCCGCGAGCGCATCGAGCGCATCGATGCGCGCCCCGACGCCATTCGGCGCGATGTAGATCGCGGGCACCACGCCCGTGAACGGGTCGCTCTTGATCTTCCGACACGCGTCTAGCGGCTGCCCTGCGGCGACCCGGCCATCGACGACGATGAAGCGCGGTCGAGAGCGCAGTGCGTATACCATCAGCTCGTCGATCGACGGAACTGGCACTACCGTTACCGGCTGATGGCTGATCCAGCCAGCGATCACGGGTGGGAGAGGCGCCTCCGCCGTCTGGAGGAGAAGCGCAATGGGAAGCTGGGGGCTGGGAAGCGACTGGGCCGTCATCTCGATTCGTGGAAGATAACCGCACGGGCAGTGGCGGCGGCAGGCTGGTCCGTCACCTCATCTCCCTTCGTCGGCTTACCACAAGTATCGGAGTGAGAAATAAGTCGGCGGCTTGTCGTTAGTCGCGGTAAGACCACCATATGTACGCCCGAGGTCGAACACCAGTTTACCGGACTGCAGGCCCACGCCGATAGCTCCGCCGGAGCCGTTCACTGGATCTCTGATGTAGCCGGCGCGGACATGGAGCTTCTCGTCCACGACTACATCCGTTCCTACACGAGCGGTCGTACTGTCCATGTTGACGGTGCTCACGAGATCGGCGGCGCCGTGCACTTCGACTCGGTCTGCGCCCCGCTGGAACGCCACGACCTTGTAGTCCGCGCCGAAGTCCAGGCGACCGGGCCGGCCAGAGGGGCCGCCGATCCCGAGGTTCCGGCCGGCCGCAGCGACTGTCAGTGGGATGGCATCCGGCCTGAACTGCACGCCGAGGTCGAAGCCGTTGGAGTGGGAGCTTGCGATGCCGAGGCCGCTGCATTCGCCCGAACACGGAATTCCGGCCTCGACGTGCTTTGCGGTGGCTCCGAGCGCCAGCCACGAGAACGGAGCTATCGCGTAGGTCGCCGCGATCGAGTAATCGGTTGGGTTGGCGACGCCTATGCTCGCGCCCTGGTCATCCGTGAGCGTCTGCTGGCCGAGGTCGAGCACGTTGATGGCGAGTCCGAATGCACTCCGGCTGGCACCCGGCCACACGAGTGCCAGGGCATTCCCCTGGCCGACCACCGTGGTCGGAGTGATGCAGCGCAATCTCGTGGTCGTCCGGCCCATTGCCGGCGATCGCGGAGGGATTCCACCATAGCATGTCGCTGCCGCCGCGTTGCGCGACTACTGCTTCCCCCATCCCGACCGCTCGCGCGCCAACGGGTAGCAGGAGGAAGATCCCTTCCTGACCTGACTGGGCGTTCGCGGCAAGCGGCGAGCCGATGGCGGCAGCGATGGCAAAGGCGAGCCCCGCCGCGCTTCCGGTCGTGATGATGCGTATCACGCTATACTGGGGTCGCCTCGTCAATGAGCATGATGGGGATGCCATCACGCACCGGATACCGGAGCTTGTCGCGGCGGCAGATGAGTGCGTCCTCCCCCTCACGGTACTCCAGCGCCCCTTTGCACTTGGGGCAAACGAGAATTTCGAGGAGCTGCGGTGCGAGAGGCATTTCGTCAGTCGTGGGTGGTGTAACCGAAGCGGCGGAGTGCCGCTGCGTCCTTTCTCCAATTCTGCAACACTTTGACCCAAAGGTCGAGGTACACGTTGCCGCCCACGAGTGTTTCAATTTTCTTCCGAGCAGCCGTACCAAGGAGCTTTATGCGTCGCCCTCTTTCGCCGATCAGAATACGCTTCTGGCTCTCGCGCTCGACGTGAATAACCGCTCGGATGTAGATAGGCGAGCGATCTTCACGAAACTCCTCAATTTCGCAGGCGATGCTGTAGGGTACTTCCGCGCCTAGCTGTTCGAGCGCCGTTTCCCGGATGAGCTCCGCCGCCAGAAAGCGAACGGAGTGCGTGCTTACGTCATCGACTGGAAACAGGAAGGGGCTTTCCGGAAGATGCGCCTCGATTGCGGTGATGAGCTCTGGAAATCCCTCGCCGGTGAGCGCGGAGATGAAGATAGCGCCTTGCATCGATGACGCGAGCGTTCTCGTTCCTTCGGGCTCAGCAGATCGACCTTGTTGAGCGCCGTGATGGTCGCCGCACGCGGTGGCTTTTCGAGACCGGCTGCTTGCTGGAGCGACGCCGGCTGTCCCTCGCGCGCATCACACACGTAGACAATGCAGTCAGCGTCGGCGAGTGCGGAGATGGCGGCCGACTGCATCGCAGCCTGCAGGAGGTAGTTCGGGTCGAGCAGCCCAGGGGTATCGGCCAGGATCATCTGCGTATCGCCCTCGGAGCGGATGCCGATGACTCGGTCGCGCGTGGACTGGGGCTTGTCGCTTGTGATGCTCAGCTTCTGGCCGACGAGCCTGTTGAGGAGCGTTGATTTGCCGGCGTTGGGCTTTCCGGCTACGGTGACGGTTCCGGCTCTGGTCATGGTGAGGATGAAAATACAAAAGGCCGTCCAGTGATGGACGGCCTTTTGAAAAAAGTGCCGGCGACGGCCTACTCTCCCGCGATCTCTCGATCGGAGTACCATCGGCGCTGCAGGGCTTAACGCTCGTGTTCGGAACGGGAACGGGTGTGGCCCCTGCGCTCTAGTCGCCAGCGAAGGAAGTTCGGAAGTCAGTAGTGATTGTGGAATAACAAACTACGTATCGCAAGATCGCAGTTTTCTGCTGAGTCGCAACCTGTTGGTTGCTCGGGCTGGATCGGAGTTCAGACCAGCCCAGATTTGGAGTCAAGCCTCTCGGGCGATATGTACTGCTTCGCTTGGAATAGATTGCTCCACTTCCACGTGCAGCCATTCGACGGGGTGTTCTTCCCCGGCCCTTATGCCTTCTTAAGAAGGAGGGAGAGTTCATCTTGGGGGGCATTTCCCACTTAGATGCGTTCAGCGGTTCTTGCCACCAGTCATCGCTACCCGGCGCTGCAACTGGCGTCACAGCCGGTACACGAGCGGACTGTCCGACTCGGTCCTCTCGTACTAGAGTCCGCACCCCTCAACTCTCCAACGCCCGCAGCGGATACAGACCAAACTGTCTCACGACGTTTTGAACCCAGCTCATGTACCACTTTAACCGGCGAACAGCCGGACCCTTGGGACCTGCTCCAGCCCCAGGATGTGATAAGCCGACATCGAGGTGCCAAACCGCGCCGTCGATGTGAACTCTCGGGCGCGATAAGCCTGTTATCCCCAGCGTACCTTTTATCCGTTGCGCGATAGCTCGCCCACGCGAGGCTACCGGATCACTACAGCCCACTTTCGTGCCGGCTCGACCCGTCGGTCTCACCGTCAGGCTCCCTTATGCTGTTACACTCTTCAAGCGCGAGTACCGACCGCGCTGAGGGAACCTTCGCGCGCCTCCGTTACACTTTCGGAGGCGACCGCCCCAGTCAAACTGCCCACCTGCCACGGTCCCAGAAATGGTTTGCATTCCGTGGTGAGGGCGTCGCACAACACAGGGTGGTATTTCACTGATGCCTCCGCCCAAGCTAGCGCCTGGGCCTCAACGGCTCCCACCTATGCTACACAGTGAAGTGCAACGACCAATGGCAAGCTACAGTAAAGGTGCATGGGGTCTTTTTGTCCTGCTGCGGGGACTCGGAATCCTCACCGAGACTGCAATTTCGCCGAGCACGTGGTCGAGACAGTGCTCAAGTCGTTACGCCATTCGTGCAGGTCGGAACTTACCCGACAAGGAATTTCGCTACCTTAGGACCGTTATAGTTACGGCCGCCGTTTACCGGGGCTTCGGCTTAAGGCTTCAGCCAGCAAGCTGGCTTGACCTCTCCCCTTAACCTTCCGGCACCGGGCAGGCGTCAGTGTGTATACGGCGCCTTGTGCGGCTTGGCACACACCTGTGTTTTTGCTAAACAGTCGCTTGAGCCGATTATCTGCGACCTCAAGTAGCCACCATAGTAAATACGATGACCAACCGAGGCATCCCTTATTCCGAAGTTACGGGATCATTATGCCGAGTTCCTTGACCACGTTTCACTCGTTCACCTTAGGCTACTCGCCTCACCCACCTGTGTCGGTTTACGGTACGGACATCCAACCAACTCCCCTAGCCAGCTTTTCTTGCATGTCGACTCCACAGCACTCGGAATTGGGTTGCCCCGCATCCTTGACGTTGCGCCTCGGTTTCCCTACGCGCACGTACGGTCGATCCACATGACCGCTGCCACTTCGTTCCACGGTCCCTGGTAGGGTAATAACGTGTGTTGGACGGGGCAGGAATTTTAACCTGCTATCCATCGGCTACGCCTCTGGGGCCTCGCCTTAGGGTCCGCCTCACCCTGCGCTGATTGCCATGGCGCAGGAATCCTTGGGTTTTCGGTGTCAAAGGTTTTCACTTTGATTTGCGCGTACTCATTCCGGCATCCTCACTTCCCAACGCTCCACGGCTCGTTTCCACGACCGCTTCACTGCAGATGGGAACGCTCTCCTACCCCTCATACATAGTATGAAGGCCAAGCTTCGGCGGGCCGCTTAATCCCGACCATTCTCGGCGCACACTCGCTGGACTGGTGAGCTATTACGCACTCTTTGAAGGAATGGCTGCTTCTAAGCCAACCTCCCAGTTGTCAATGCAAATGCACATCCTTCGCTATACTTAGCGGCCACTTTGGGGCCTTAGCTGTGGCTCTGGGTTCTTTCCCTCTCGCCACCGGACATTATCGCTCGGTGACTGCCTCCCGAGATACATTAGACAGCCATTCGGAGTTTGGTTGGGCTTGGTACCAGCTTATGCCGGCCCGCACCCATCCAGTCGCTCTACCTGCTGCTAACAATTCCTCGAGGCTCTACCTCAATAGATTTCGGAGAGAACCAGCTATCTCCAGGCTTGATTGGCCTTTCACCCCTACCCACACGTCATCCGAACGGTTTTCAACCCGTACCGGTTCGGGCCTCCACTCAGTGTTACCTGAGCTTCACCCTGCACATGGGTAGATCGCCCTGGCTTCGGGTCTACCCCCTGGAACTTTACTCGCCCTCGTTACAGGACTCGCTTTCGCTGTGGCTCCGTGCCATAGACACTTAGCCGCGCTCCAGAGGAGTAACTCGCCGGATCATAATGCAAAAGGCACGCAGTCAGTCGTGTACGGTTTGCACCGTACCAACCTCCTACCGCTTGTAAGCGTATGGTTTCAGGAACTATTTCACTCCCCGCACTGGGGTGCTTTTCACCTGTCCCTCACGGTACTCGTCCACTATCGGTCACACAGGAGTCTTTAGCCTTGGAGGGTGGTCCCCCCGGATTCACGCCCGATTCCTCGGCATTCGGGCGCTACTCAGGAACATTGCTACCCTGTCGTCAAAGACTTCGCGTACCGGGCTGTCACCGTCTATGGCGCGCCATTCCAGGCGACTTCCGCTGTCATTCAGACAAGGCGTGTGCAAGTCCTACAACCCCGAAACCCCAAGGGGCTTCGGTTTGGGCTAAGTCCGTTTCGCTCGCCGCTACTCAGGACATCTCGGTTGATTTCTCTTTCCTGCCGGTACTTAGATGTTTCAGTTCCCAGCGTTCGCTCTCCCTAAGGAGTGACCGTCATCACTGACGGCCGGGTTTCCCCATTCGGCAATCCAGGGATCAGCTTATGTGCAGCTCCCCCTGGCTTATCGCAGCTTATCGCGGCCTTCATCGCCTCTGTGTGCCCAGGCATCCTCCATACGCTTTCTTTCGCTTGACGCCATTAGATGTCAAGCAGAAAACTTCAGAAACAGGCCCTGGGGCCTGTCTCAATACGCGCGATCTTACGAGTGATCAGTTCATTACATAGGGACAGGATAAATCCTGTCCTTACAGACGAAATTGAATCACAATGTAGATTCGTTATCCCACAATCACTACTGACTTCCGTTGTCAAAAAGCGAGCTCCCGGTTAGCGCGGGAGCGGCGCAAAATAAAGCAATTGAGATTGAGATTGATGAATGTGTCGAGGCCGTCGACTTCCATTGAGGACTTTCGTTGTTCGGTCCGAACGCTGCCTTGCGGCTTCGCCGACCTCAGACGGCGCGGATAAATCCGCGCCCTACAACTACTCGTCGCTCCGGTAAGGAGGTGATCCAGCCGCAGGTTCCCCTACGGCTACCTTGTTACGACTTCGCCCCAGTCACCGCGCTCGCCTTCGGCCGCTTGGCCCCTTGCGGGATCCGACACGGACTTCGGGCGCTCACAGCTTCCATGGCGTGACGGGCGGTGTGTACAAGGCCCGGGAACGTATTCACCGTGGCGTAGCTGATCCACGATTACTAGCGATTCCAGCTTCATGTGGGCGAGTTGCAGCCCACAATCCGAACTGAGGATGCGTTTGAGGATTGCCTCACCCTTGCGGGGTCGGTCCCTACTGTCGCACCCATTGTAGCACGTGTGTAGCCCCAGACGTAAGGACCATGATGACTTGACGTCATCCCCACCTTCCTCCGGTTTCGCACCGGCAGTCTTCCTAGAGTCCCCGACATTACTCGCTGGCAACTAGGAACGGGGGTTGCGCTCGTTGCGGGACTTAACCCAACATCTCACGACACGAGCTGACGACAGCCATGCAGCACCTGTGCGCAGACTCCGAAGAGCGCATGGCGTTTCTGCCATACTTCCTGCGCATGTCAAGCCTGGGTAAGGTTCTTCGCGTTGCGTCGAATTAAACCACATGCTCCACCGCTTGTGCGGGCCCCCGTCAATTCCTTTGAGTTTCAGCCTTGCGGCCGTACTCCCCAGGCGGGGTACTTCCTGCGTTAGCGCCGGCACTCAAGGGGTCGCTCCCCCAAGCACCTAGTACCCATCGTTTACGGCGTGGACTACCAGGGTATCTAATCCTGTTTGCTCCCCACGCTGTCGCGCCTCAGTGTCAGTTAGTGCCCAGCAGGCCGCCTTCGCCACCGGTCTTCTATCGGATCTCTACGCATTCCACCGCTACACCCGATATTCTACCTGCCTCTACACTACTCAAGCCTCACAGTATTCACGGCAGACCCGGGGTTGAGCCCCGGGCTTTCACCGCAAACTTACAAAGCCACCTACGCGCCCTTTACGCCCAGTGATTCCGGACAACGCTCGCACCCCCCGTATTACCGCGGCTGCTGGCACGGAGTTAGCCGGTGCTTCCTCACCCGGTACCGTCAAGTCGGAAAAATCCGCTATTCGTCCCGGGCAACAGAGGTTTACACTCCGAAGAGCTTCATCCCTCACGCGGCGTCGCTGCGTCAGCCGTTAGGCCATTGCGCAAGATTCCCCACTGCTGCCTCCCGTAGGAGTCTGGGCCGTTTCTCAGTCCCAATGTGGCTGGCCATCCTCTCAGACCAGCTACCCGTCGTCGCCTTGGTGAGCCGTTACCCCGCCAACAAGCTGATAGGCCGCAAGCCCCTCTCAATGCCCATTACTGGTTTCATCCCCGAGATATGCCCCTCAAGGATCACATGCGGAATTACCCGGCCGTTAGGCCGGCTATGCCCCACATCGAGGTAGGTCGCTTACGTGTTACGCACCCGTTCGCCGGTTGCCATTGCTGGCCCCCGTGACTTGCATGTGTTATGCACGCCGCCAGCGTTCGTCCTGAGCCAGGATCAAACTCTCCAATAGAGAAATCTGATAGCTCTTCCCGAACGCGGCCATCTACGGACATTTAAGCCCGTAGGCTACCACGTCCGGAATCACTTTGTTTGAATATTCAGGTCTAAACTCTCCCCGAAGCCCTGAATGGCCTCGGATCAACGAGTCAGCCTCGCACATTCATCCATCTCAATTTCAATTTTCAATCAGCGTTTCGCCACATTTTCCGTGGCAGCCTTCAAACCTACTGCTTTTACCCCTCTTCCGCAAGGGGTTTTTCAAACCTTCTTCACGGCTTTTGCGTCGCGGTAACTCACTGCGACAGCCATAATTCAACACCTCAAAACAACCCTTGTTCCGTCGGTCGATCCCTGCCGAAATCCGTACAAACTCGATAACAAATTCCGCAGTCCAACGGCGGATGCGCATCCTAATGGGCCCCGCACTCGAAAGGAACCCCCTCGAGCAGCTTTATTGAGAGGTATTTCCGATGTGCTGAATGCCACCTTCCGCGCCAACCTCCAACGCCAGCTCCAACGCCAACTCAAATGCCGCTTCGCCGACCCCGGCGCAAACTACCAAACGCAGCCACATGCCCCCTCTCGGAATCGAACCGAGAACCTACTGATTAAGAGTCAGTTGCTCTAACCAATTGAGCTAAGGAGGCGTTGCACTCCGAGCCACAGACGGTTGCAAAACCCCGAGCGGCAGAACGCCGCCTGAACCGCGTAGTCGCGCTCGCTCGTGATCTGCAAACTACCTGCAAGTTGCCTGCAAGGTGGCGCGCCAGGAGGGGATCGAACCCCCGACCTGCAGCTTAGAAGGCTGCCGCTCTATCCAACTGAGCTACTGGCGCCGGACAGCCTCACAATTTGGCCGGATCACGGGCGAAATGGAAGGCCTTTCCCACGAGTTTTTCGGCGCGCTGGCTCCGACCAACGCAATACATCGAATTTGTCGACCTCGTGCAGCAGCATGCGCGGCTCAACAGTCAGACGCGCGCAAAGACCATCACTCGTCCAACGCTCCCGACGCTCGCTGAGCACCTCCGGGGCGACTGTGCAAACAACCTTGCCTCGCGCGCGCAACTGGTTCGTTGCGCGCCTAGTTTCGTGGTGCAGAGCGCGGCTTCCGCAGTCGCGAAGTGCGTCGCCTCGGAAGCGGTCGGCCCTGCGCGAGCATCACAGCGTGGGCACTACACCGTGTTACGCGTCGCGGCCATGCGAGTGCGCAGGCGGTGAGGTTGCTTCGACGGCGGTGAACGTTTCGAGAATCTTGTAGGTGTGCGTGGTATCAGCAGGCACTGCCCACGAATCGCCGGCATTCAGCACGACCATTTGACCTTCGATGTGGAGCTCCGCCGAGCCTTTGATGACGTAGCCGACCGTCTCGTACGAGCGCTTCGCCGTCGGCTTGGCTTCACCGGGGGGCTCGTCGTGCCAGAGGCGCAGCGCTACGCGCGTACCTGACGCGAGGTAACTCTGTCCCTCAGGTCCGCGCGGTGAATGCCGAGAATCGACCTTCTTGACTGTTGTGTCCGCCATTTGGAGCCTCCGACCTCGCGCGTTCTTCTGCAACCGTCAGTTGCAGAGGCTGTGCCGGTGAGAACTTGCGGGCCGGATCGTCGTCCGGCTCGATCCCTACGGGAGACCCTGAAAGCGGTCGCGGCGCACCTGCTGCGCCCGCTCCTGGCGCTCGACCGCGAGGCGATCGTGCTCGAGCACGGCATCTGCGGCTTCAAGAGTGCCTGGCTGCCCGGGTACGGCAGGGAGTTGTGCCCAGCCCTTCTCGGGAACGTTGTACCACCAGATTGTGCCGTCGTCGCAGAGCGCGACGAGGCTGTTCACTTGTCCCGTTATCTGGATGACGTGTCGCATCGATCCTCCTGAATTTTGGAAGCTACAACACAGCATGATGTGCGGCGGACCGAAATCGGAGCGAAGTTAACGCTTCTGCGGCAGGAGCGCACGATCAGTCGGCAAGACCACCTGAAGCAGGCGTCGCCGGACGCAGCTCGTATGTGTCACGTCGTTCGGATTATTCTTGTTACCAATGGCCCACTCTTCTCCCGCTTCACAGCCTTCCGCTGCCGATGCAGCAGAGCGTCCGCAAGTTCTCGGCGTGGGACTCGATCGCAACACACGCTGCGCGCACTACCGGAGCGATCTGGACATAATCGCTATCAAGGTCAGGTGCTGCGGGAAGTATTATGCCTGCAAGGAGTGTCACGACGCGCTGGCGGATCATCCGTTGGACCAATGGCACGAAAGTGAGTATGGCGCCCGCGCCATTCTATGCGGCAATTGCGACGCGGTGCTGACGATCAGCGAATACCTGGCGGCCGGCAGCCAGTGTCCGAGGTGCGACGCGGGATTCAATCCGCGATGCAGTTTACATCACCACTTTTACTTCGCGCGGAGCTGAACCTGCGCAAGATCGCAACCGCGCTCCCGTGCGTTGTCGTTGGTTGCCACGGGTCAGGGCACACCGAATGCATCCTGCACGCACTCACGTTCGAGACGGTGCGGCCCGGCGTCGTGACCTGAGCCGACTCTTTGGAGAGGTGTACCATGCGACGATTCGTAGTGGGGCTGGCGGTCATAGCAGCGGTCGCAGGATCTGCAGGGACAGCGGGCGCGCAGGCTGGACCGGCGACCTGGAACGCATCCATCACCGGTTGCGGTCCCGGCCTAGTGAGCGGCGGGGTGTTCTCGGTAACCGCGATCAGTGCCGGGTGCAGCGCTGGATTTATGGAGCCACTGACCGTCATGGGCGACCCACGCTCGCTATGGCTGGGAGGATTCAGCTTCTCCTATCGCACCGAGGGAGTGACGCCGATCGCTCCAACCGACTTCTTTCTCTTCGCGGGCGGCAATTGCAACGCCGACGCAAGTCCGGATGCGCCAGGCTGGACGGGAATCACAGCCCAGTGTTCTCGGTCCTTTATCGAAGACGTCAACGAAGCGATTGCGTCGACTTCCGTTCCGGTTGGCACATCGCTCTACATCCAGGGTCCGATGTTTACCGATACCGTCCCGGAGCCTGCGTCGGTCACCCTCCTCGCGACGGGACTTCTCGGGCTGGTTCCTGTGGCAGTCTGTCGTCTTCGAGCGGGACGGAAGCTGTACGTTTAGCGGCGCCGCCGTTATCGCGGTGACTACGACATGAAGCCTCGCAACCGTGTTTGTTGCGAGGCTTCATTCCATGCAGTCGGGGCGGCCAGATTCGAACTGGCGACCTCCTGCTCCCAAAGCAGGCGCGATACCGGGCTACGCTACGCCCCGAGCAGATGAACTTAGTCGTCCGCGGTGCGTTCCGGCAACGCCTCTTCGGTTTCCTGTGAGAGGAGGGCCAGCAGTGCTCTGAAGGCGCGGCCCCTGTGTCCGACGCGCAACTTGTCTTCGGCACTCGCCTCGCCGAAGGTCTGGCCAAGCTCGTCGGAAACGAAGTGCGGATCGTAGCCGAAGCCGGAAGTCCCTCGCGGCTGCTGCACTATCATACCGCTCGTTGCGGCGGTGCGCACTACCGCGCGATCTCCGTTGGCGAAGGCGGCTGCACAGACGAAAGAAGCAGGCGCTGGGAGCGCGCCGATGCGACGCAATTGCGCGAGCAGCGCGGCGTTGTTCGCCGCATCGAGTGATTTGCCTGAGAGATCGGTGCGGCCGGAGAAGCGCTTGCTTCGAACGCCGGGTCGTCCGCCGAGCGCGACGACAGAGAGTCCGGAGTCGTCGGCAAATGTCGGAAGGCCGCTCCGGCGGTAGAAATACTGCGCCTTGCCGAGTGCGTTCTCCTCGAACGTGTCCCAGGACTCGATCGAGTCCTCGTCCGAGTGCTTCGGGGATGCCGGCTTCGACAAGGTCGATCACGCTCATGCCATGGCTCGCGAAGATGTCGCGAAGCTCCACCAGCTTGCCCGGATTACGGGTCGCGATCGAGCAACGACTTGGTCACGGACCGAGCGCGGCGCGTTGCCGCTCGCCAAGCTCCACGATTCCATGGGTGGCAAGCTCCAGCAGCCGATCGAGCTGCACACGATCGAATGTCCCGTGTTCGCCGGTTCCCTGCACTTCCACGTATCGCCCTTCGGAGCTCATCACGACGTTCATGTCCACCTCGGCGCGCACATCCTGCTCGTAATCCAGATCGAGCTGCGCGACTCCATCAACGATTCCGACGCTCACCGCGGCGACGCGACGCCGGATCGGCGAAGTCGCGATCCTGCCTGTCGCGACGAGCCAGTCGAAAGCATCAACCGTTGCAACGGCCGCGCCCGTGATTGCTGCAGTACGCGTTCCACCATCGGCCTGAAGAACGTCGCAGTCGAGCTTGAGCGTGTACTCGCCGAATTTGAAGTCATCGAGCATGGCACGAATCGAACGGCCTATAAGCCGTTGAATCTCCTGGGTGCGGCCGCCGACCTTGTCGCGCTCGCGAGAGGTGCGCGTACGCGTGGCGCGCGGCAGCATGGAGTATTCGGCGGTCAGCCAACCCTCACCGCGACCGCGGCGCCACGACGGCACACCTTCCTCGATCGACGCCGCGCACAACACCTTGGTCATGCCGAATGAAATGAGACACGATCCTTCGGCGTACGGCGAAACGCGACGCTCGATGGATACGGCGCGCAGCTCGTCCGCGCGCCGGCGACCCACTGCGGAATCAACCACGCATTCGCTCTATGATCGAAGTTGTCGAATGTCCTGCTGTGAGCGGGATCACGAGTACATCTCCGCCGCGCGCGCGCACTTCAGCGGCGCCGACGATGGTCGATTCGCTGTAGTCGCCGCCCTTCGCAATCACGTCCGGCAACAGACACTGTACGAGTTCCAGCGGTGTGTCCTCATCGAATACAGTGACAGCGTCCACCGCTTCCAGTGCGGCGAGAACATACGCCCTGTCCGCCTCGGTCCGGATGGGACGGTCGTCGCCCTTCAGGCGGCGCACCGAGGCGTCGCTGTTAAGTCCGACCACAAGCGCATCGCCAGCTGCACGCGCCGCGTTGAGCACGTCTACGTGCCCGGGGTGAAGGAGGTCGAAGACACCATTGGTGAACACAACCCGTCCCCAGAAATCGTCGCGCCAGTCGCGCAGAGCGTTCCGCGACATGATCTTCGAAGCCGGATCACGCGGCGTCATAGCGGGCCTTCCTCGTCGACAATGAAATGTACCTCTCGCCGGTATCGCAGCAGCTGCCATGAATCATCGTAGGATCCAAAAATACGGATCGCGCTTGGGGCGCGCTCAACCGTCACGTGGTATGCCTGCTCCGGAAGTCCGAGCGAATCTGCTGCCGACCAGATCTCCTTCCGGATACCGTCGTCGTTACGAAACGTTGCGTAACGCACCTGCTGATCGACGTCGTCGCGGAACTGATAATATCTCATATACGGCGCGCCGATGCGCACGCCCGCGTATGCGACGACGGCAATGAAGAGTATCCATCCGAGGCATCCCGAACTGGATGCACCTCGTCGGCTCACCATTGAGATTGGACTCCCTCGACGATTGCGGTAACTATCTTATCGACGGCCTGGGATCGACCGACGGCTTCCTGGCCCTCGGCGTACTGGCCCTCGACCAGGTAGCCTTTGCGAGACCAGAGACTCTTTCCCGTGGTCTGATCGATCACATCGATGTCGAGCTGCATCTCGAGCGAACGCTGTACGGCAGTCGCGGTCCGCGGGGTCGCGGAAACACCGATCGGGATACCGGATCTATACTCGCGGATCGTGCCACGCACGACGGCATTCGCACGCGCCTCGGGAGCTTCGCGCAGACCCAGTCTGCTGATAAGGCGTACCCGGAGTGAATCCGAAATTTCACGCTGTATGTCAGCCACTGCGGTCTGGTTATCAAAGGGAATTACCGCAATGGTGTGAACGTGCGACGGCAGGCCGCCGCCATGGAAGCCGTAGAGGCAACCGGCGAGCGCGAGCACGAACGGTGTCGCGAAGAACAGCCTTTTAAAAGCGCCAGATCGATGGATCAAACGGGGCCACCGGTTGTTGAGTCTCTATATCAAGGACGAGTGAGCGGCGACCAGACAACTCGTAGCGAGTCTGTTTGCCCGGGATTCGGTCAACCCACTCCACGATTCGGTCGCCAGAGATACGCTCTACACGCGTGAGCTCCCCTGCGACTGAGGTAATTCTCCACTGAACTGGTGTACCCAGCGACGCCCGCAAGGTATCACCGACCACTCGAATGATCGTATCGGGCACGGCTGGGAGGGCAAGACGCCCGAGCGCCGCCCAGAGGAGCGGCGCAGGAGGAACGAGATCGCGGCCGCTTGAATTCGGGGGCACGATCAGGCTGTCTCCGAGGAGAATCGCCCCTGCCGCGCCGCCGAACCCACCGCCGAGAAACAGGTCGACCCTGGCGTGGTCGGGAGCCTCAAGTCGCGCGACACCGTCGCCCCGCGCGACGATCGAGTTGTCGTCAAGCTCCCACTTGAAGGTGATCTTCTGTGGCGTGGCAGGCAGCGAAAACGGAGGCAACACGGCGTTCTCCGGGGCGACCCCCGGCAGCGGGTGAATTCGTGCTGCGCAACCGGCGATGCATAGCGACAGCGCGATGCCGACACCGAGTAGGGTCCTGGTGTGCGCGCCCATCAGAGGCGCACCGATATCGAGTTTATCGCGTCGCCCTCGACAAGTGCGTCCATGACGTCGAGGCCCGACGTGACGTGCCCGAAAACGGTGTAGTGTCCCGTAAGATGCGGCTGTGGAGTAAGAGTGAGAAAGTACTGACTTCCGCCAGTGTCAGGTCCGGAAAGGGCCATCCCAACCGCCCCGCGCTCGTACGGAAGCAGTGTCAACTCATCGCGAATCGAATAGCCTGGGCCACCTTCGCCATCGCCACGCGGATCGCCGTCCTGCGCAACGAATCCGGGAACGACGCGGTGAAACGTCAAATTGTCGTACGTGTGTGCATCGGCGAGTGTGGCGAAATTCAGCACGGTGAGCGGCGCGAGGTCGCCGTCCAGCGCGATGACGATCTGCCCGCGCACCGTATGCATCAGCGCGCGCGGCGGCTGGCCACGCAACGACGGAATGACGACTCGACGAACAGCATTCTCGTACCACTCGATTGGCCGCTCGACCACCGCAGTATCCAACTCTCTGCTGCGGTTACCTGGAATCGAACTTCTTATGATGGAATCCGGATCAGATCGCGCAGCGAGCAGCGCGCGCTGAACGGTACTATTGCGCATTGCTGTATCGCTCCCGACCAACACGTTGTACGCGCTGCCGCGTACCCGGGCGTCCTGGTCGTGTGTGGCTGCAAGAGCGATGATCCTTGCGCGCGCGGTGTCGCTGGAGCCCGCCATCGCGCTCACGGCCGCCGCGCGACGGCGCCAGTCGGAAGATTCGCGCCAGTCCTGCTCTGCCGGCAACTCGACGCGATCGAGAGCTGCGGCGTCGAGGAGCGACTTGCGCACCTTGTACGACGTGTCCGCGCTCCACGCCTCACGCCATACGACCGCTGCAGTATCAAACGCGGTCGCCGAGCTCTGCGCGGCAGCGACACGCACATTGGCGTTGCGATCGTGAAGTCCACGCAGAATCGCGGGGCGTGCGAGTGTTCCGAACGTCGCAATCGAGTGGAGCGCGTTGATACGGACGTACGGACTGCTGTCTGCGACGAGCACTCGCAATCTGGCGAGCGCGCCCGCCCGAAGAGAGTCGCCGACGGTCGCCGCTGTCAGCTCGCGAGCGAGCTCGGCGCGGAACGCTGCGTCCGGTGAGACCGCATCGAGCAGCGCTCGCGCGCCGGATGGAGCGCGGTTGCGCGCTACCGCATAAGCGGCAGCCCAGCGCAGCTCCGGATCCGGCGATCGGATGTATGGGGCAATTGCGCTGAAATCGAGAGCGCGCCGTTTGGACGCCGCGATGAGCAGCTCCCGAATCACGCTATGCATCAATGGCTGCGAATCAGCGCTCGGCGCCAACAAAGAAGCGATTGTGGCGGCCGCGGGAGATCCGATCTCTCCCAGCGACCACGCAGCGGCCGCTGCGGATTGTTCGCGATGCCTGACAACCGCCGCCAAAAGCGGAACGGAAGCTGTATCGCGAACAAGACCGAGACCGAAGATCGCGGCCGAGGCGACCGCCGAATCCGCGTCCTGGCTGAGGGTCATAAGGAGCGGAATCGCGCGCCTACGGTGGCGAAGCGCGACCTGGGAAACGGTGCGGGCGGCGACACGTCGGATTTCCGCGTTCGGTGACTCGAGCGCTGTCATGATCAGCGTGCTGTCGAGGACGCGCTGGTCGGCGGACTTCAGAATACGCGCGTAGAGCGTTACATCGAGCGAATCTCGCGGAGCGGGTTTAGTACCCGGATCAGCGACTCCCGTCCAAGCATGCACCGGCCGCACGACCGCTTCTGCCGATGCAGTGGACGTCGTGACAGCCGCGAGCATGAAAAACACAAACAGGACCAGAGGCATGTCAGGCGGTTACCCGCACGCTCTCCAGTTGTTGCCTTAGTTTTTCCGGGATGCAGGATCCGCGGCCGTCGCGCGTCATCGCCACGAGCGTTGTGTAACCGGCGGCAACAGGGCCGCCATCAATTATTGCGATGTCGTAATCGAAGCGCACGACGCGCGAGCGAACCTCGGTGACACGCGTCGTTACTCGGACGAGGTCATCGTAACGCGCGGGCTTGATGTAGCGCATGTGCGCCTCGACGACAGCGAGGGCGGTTCCATCTCGTTCGAGCTGGGCGTAGGTCAGCCCGCCAAGAGAACGGATGAGCTCGGTGCGGCCCATATCGCACCATGCGAAGTAGTTGGCGTGATAAACCACGCCCATCTGATCGGTTTCCGCGTAGCGAACGCGGACTTCGGTCACCTGGAGCATTTGTTAAGATACCGCCCGCGCGCTAAGCTTGTCGCGTGCTCAAGACTCCGTGTCACATCGTGTCCGATCTCCATCTCGGGGTTGCCAAACCAGCAACCGAACGAGCGTTCGAAACGTATCTCGCTTCGATTGCCGGCAGCGTGGAAACGCTCGTGGTCAATGGCGATCTTTTCGATTTCTGGTTCGAGTGGAAGACGGTGATTCCAAGGCGTGGCTTCCGGACGCTCGCGGCACTTGCCGCTCTTCGCGAAAGTGGAACCAAGATCCTCTACATCGCCGGCAATCACGACTGCTGGGGAGGCGACGTCCTGCGTGAAGATGTCGGCGTTGAGTACCGCGTGGGTCCGTGGGAGGGATCGATCGGTCCGTGGCGCACCCGTATCGAGCATGGCGATGGCCTGCGGAAGACGGAAGACAGAAAGTATCGAGCGGTGCGGCCAATCATGCGATCGCCGACTGCCATATGGCTTTTCCGGCGGCTGCATCCAGACTGGGCGACGAGGCTTGCAACGGGAAGCTCGAATGCCAGCCGTACATACTCCGCGCGCGATGGCGGCGCGGGACTTCGCGCCATCGGACACGCGCGCCTGGATGCCACGCCGGAGCTCGATGTCATCGTCTTCGGCCATTCGCACGTTGCTGCGCTCGAGCGCGTGGGGACCAGGCAGGTGTTCGCAAACGCGGGCTCGTGGCTCGACGCACCGACCTACATCGAGCTCACGGATGAGCGCATAGAACTGTTACGCTGGAACGAATCAGCCGAGCGTGACAGTCTCGACGTTATCGATCGCTGAGCCGAGGAATCGCTTACCGACGTTGCGGAACTGTTCCGGGACGTCGGAAGCGATGAAGCGCAAGCTCGGAGGCTCGTCGCGTGGGCCGCGACGCAGTCCGCGCTCCTGCAGCAGGCGCGACACTTCGCCCGCAGTCTCCTCGGCGCTGTCGATGAGCCTGATCCCGGGCCCGATTACACGCGCCACTACCGGCTTGATGAGCGGGTAGTGAGTGCAACCCAGCACCAGCGTATCGATGCCCGTTTCCGCGAGCGACGACAGATAATCGACTGCCACCAGCTCTATCGCCGGATGGTCGAGCCAACCTTCCTCGACAAACGGCACGAATAGCGGACACGCGCGCGACGTGACGCTCACGCTCTCGTCCAGCGCGTGGATCGCACGCTCATACGCGCCAGAGCTCACAGTGCCGAGGGTTCCGATTACACCAATGCGTCGCGCGCTCGAAGCGTTCACGGCGGCACGTGCGCCAGGCTCGATGACGCCGGTGATGGGCAGGTCGAAGTGATCGCGGAGTGACACCACGGCATGGGCCGTCGCCGTGTTGCATGCAACGACCACGTTCTTTACGCCCTCGGCTTGCAGGAACGACGTGATTTCGTGGGCGTAGCGCGAAACGGTTTCGGGGCTCTTGGGACCATAGGGAACGCGCGCAGTATCGCCGAAATAGATGATGTCCTCGTAGGGCAGCTGACGCATGAGCTCTCGCACCACGGTGAGGCCACCGATGCCCGAATCAAAAACGCCGATTGGCGCACGCGCGTCCGGCGTCATCAGAACGCTACCGAGGCGGCGAGCGCTGCTCCGTTCCGCGTGGGCGCGACTCCGATGTTCGCGTTGAAGTCCCAGAGATTCGCGGAGACGTAAGCGTCAGCGCCGGATATCACGTGATTGAAGATGATGGCCGCGAGCCAGTCCTCGTAGTGCGTCCGGCGCGCACCAATACGCGCTACAAGACGGTTCTGGGTGTAGCCCGTAGCGGTGATGGTTCCGGCGATGGTGTCGGCCACAAAGCCGGTCGGAATGCTATCCTGACGGGCTGTCCGCGCCTCACGCAGATCGAGCGCCGACTTGCGAGCCATCCCGATGGAAAGAATTTCAGCGACCGCAAAGACGATCGATGACGTGGGGTGATTGAGCTTGGCCTGTGAGTAGCCGGGCAGCAGCATTGAGTAGATCATCGCGCGGCGCGGTGCGATGGGTGGCCGTTTGAGCGAGTCGGCAATCGTGTCGGCGATAATTGGTGGCCGATGTATCCCCGAGGGTGATGTTCGCTGAGCCGCGAGCGGTGAAGCTGCAGCGAGCGCGAACACGAGCAAAGACACGACGCTCTGCGCGCGCCAAACGCGCCGACCGCGCGTCGCAGGAGTGCCACGTGCTCGGCGCATGCGCTCGGCGCCGTCGTTGCTCACCTCAGCTATCGATCGCGACTATGGCGTCGATCTCGACGAGTGCACCGCGCGGGAGCGCCGACACTTGCACAGTTGATCGCGCAGGACGCGCATCGCCAAGCCAGCGGCCATAGATCTCGTTCACGATCGGGAATGCAGCCATGTCGTGGAGAAAGACTGTCGTGCGTGCAACGTTCGACCAGTCCGCACTCGCAGACTTTATGACGGCGGTGAGATTGCGCATGACGATCTCGGTCTGCTCACGAATGTCGCCAGCGGACATCTGGCCGGTAGCGGGATCAAGAGCTATCTGTCCGGCGGTGTAAAGCATTCCATTTACGATCACGCCCTGCGAGTAAGGGCCGATCGCGGCTGGGGCGTTCTCGGTGTGGACGTGCTTGAGCGGCATTGTCGAATCGTGAGAGAGCGAATTGGAATGCCCACATTCCTGGGGTGGGCTGCAAGTCAGGAAATATACCGCGCAGTAATGTGATCCAGAGCCAAGCTGTAGAAGCCGTAACGCGGCTTACTCTACGCCTCGCGAGCAGAGTTGCGGGAGCTACGGCTCGACAGTCTCTGCTGGCTCCGAAGGCTCGTCACGCACGAGCTTGAGATGGCGAGCCCGGGACCCTGGAACGTGGGCGCGCTGCGTTGGCGGGCGATAGTACGGGTCGATCTCCCGTAGCGAGCTGCGCAGCTCGCGATAGCTGCTGAGCGCACGCGAATGGGCCATCGAGGCTTCGACGCTATCGGGCCCGAACTGAGCTTCGGCGAGCCGAGCACAGTAGTAGTTGCGCCAGGTTTCACGCACGAGACGCTCGGTGGTGCCGGCCGGCCGGTGCGAGGCGCGTGTCCCTTCGGCGGCGATCAACGCATCTGGCAAGCTTGTCTGGTCGGCCATGCAGTTGGTATCGGCACGTCGCTGCGAATACCGCATGCGTTCAAGTCCGAAACGCTACCATTCAAAGTCTGGTAGTGTACGGAAGAGTACTCAGGCCCCCTTAATCGATTATCCAGAGTACTTGGCGAGGAGCTCGTTGACCTTTCTGGGATCCGCGCTCCCGCGCGACTTTTTCATGACGGCGCCGACCAGAACACCGGTGAGCTTCTTCTCGCCCGAACGAAAACGGGCAGTTTCGTTCGGATGCTCCGCAAAGGCCTCGGCGATCCACTCTTCGATCTGGGAGTCATCACCAACCTGCGTAACTGCCATCTCCGCAGCAACGACAGGGGCGGACTTACCTGACGTTCGCATCGTCGCAAACACCGCCTTCGCGGCAGTGTGACTGAGCTTTCCATCGCGGACCATGCCGAGCAGTTCGGCGAGCTGTGCTGCGCGGACCGGAAAGTCACGGATCCGCACGCCCGTCTCGTTCAGCGCTGCTGCGAGCTCGCCCATGACCCACCTTGCAGCGTTCTTCGCATCGCCATGTGCACGCGCAACGCCCTCGAAGTAGGCCGCGAGCTGCGAGTCGGCGGTAACGGCATCGAGCTCACTGTCGTTCAGAGCGAAATCAGCGCGGAAGCGCTCGCGCAGTTGCTGTGGCAGCTCTGGAAGAGTACGGCGGAGACGTTCGATATACTCCTGGTCGAGTATCAGCGGGGGGAGGTCGGGATCCGGAAAGTACCGGTAATCATGGCTCTCCTCCTTCGAGCGAGCCGGCCGCACGGTACCGTGTGCCGCGTCCCACAACATCGTTTCCTGGCGAACGGTCTCGCCACGATCGAGCATGGCGCACTGGCGCTCGAATTCGCTCCGGAGCGAGCGCTCCACTGCGGAGAACGAGTTTACGTTCTTCACTTCCGTCTTCGTGCCGAGCTCGGTCGCGCCATGCAGGCGCGCACTCACGTTCGCGTCGACGCGCAGGCTTCCCTCCTCCATGCTCACGTCGCTCACGCCGGCATACTCCAGAATCTGCTTGAGGGTGCGTAGGTATGCACCGGCCTCTTCGGCGGAGCGCATGTCGGGCTCGCTCACGATCTCGATGAGTGGAACTCCGGCGCGATTCAGATCAATCGCAGTCATGCGTGGGTAGCGATCGTGCACCGACTTGCCGGCGTCCTCTTCCATGTGCAGCCGCGTGATCGCAATGTCACAGGTATTCGACTCGCCCGGAATACGTGCGTGCAGTGTGCCGCGAACAGCGAGCGGTCGATCGTACTGTGAGATCTGATATCCCTTCGGAAGGTCGGGATAGAAATAGTTCTTCCTGGCGAATACGGACGTCAGGTTGACGGTACATTCCAACGCAATCGCAGCGCGCACCGCGAGGCGGACCGCTTCGGCGTTGATGACCGGAAGGGCACCCGGCAGCGCCAGACATACGGGACACGTGTTGACGTTTGGAGGTGCTCCGAAATCAGCGGAGCAGGCGCAGAACGCCTTGGACTTCGTCTTGAGTTGGACGTGGACCTCGAGACCGACGACCATCTCGTACTTGTCACTCAAGGTGCTCATGCGTGCGCCTCCGATCCCAGCGCGGCTTCCAGTGCAGCGGCGATGTGAAACATGCGCGGCTCGTCGAAGTGTCGTGCGAGAAACTGTCCACCAATCGGAAGACCGTCGACGCGACCGATTGGAATCGAGATGGCCGGGATGCCAGCGAGATTGGCGGTGACCGTGAAGATGTCACTCATGTACATCTCGTACGGATCCGTGACAGCGCCCAAGCGAAAAGCGGGTGTCGGCGTTGTCGGCGTAAAGAGGGCGTCGACGCCTGACGCAAACACGGTCGCGAAATCGAGCGCGATCAGCGCGCGCACGCTCTGTGCCTTCTTGTAGTATGCGTCGTAATAGCCGTGCGACAGAACATACGTACCGATCATGATTCGGCGTTGTACCTCAGCGCCAAACCCGCGGCTGCGCGTCGCTTCGTACATTGCGCGCAGCTCAGGCGAATCGGCGGCCCGCGGTCCGTAGCGAACTCCGTCAAAACGCGCGAGATTCGACGAAGCTTCAGCGGGCGCGATAACGTAGTAGACCGGAATCGCGAGCGACGTATGCGGAAGCGACACGTCCACAATCTTCGCACCCAGGCCGCGCAGCACCTCGATCGCGACATCGCAGCGCGCACGCACGTCGGCGTCAAGCGAGGCGGGAAAATACTCTGACGGGATGCCGATCGTGAGCCCGTCGAGTGTCTTCCCGCGATATGCCTCGACCTCGGGAGGCGCAGGCGGCACGGGGACGTCGGCACTGGTGGAATCGTACGGATCGCGACCGGCCATCGCATACGTCGCGATCGCGCCCTCGCGTACCGTACGCGCGCAAACACCGATCTGGTCGAGCGAAGAGCCGAACGCGACGAGGCCGTATCGGCTGATGCGGCCGTACGTCGGCTTCACGCCAACGACGCCGCAGAACGCGGCGGGTTGCCGCACACTCCCGCCTGTTTCCGAGCCGAGCGCGATGCGCGTTATGCCTGCCGCGACCGCGGCCGCGGATCCGCCGGAAGAGCCTCCCGGTGCGCGCTCGGGATCAATCGGGTTTCGAGTCGGGCCATACGCGCTGTTTTCCGTAGAGGAGCCCATCGCGAACTCATCCATATTCGTCTTGGCGACGACCACAGCTCCATTCGCGCGAAGCCTGGTGATTGCGGTCGCTTCGTAAGGGCTCGTGTAACCCGCAAGGATCCGCGAGGCACATGTCGTCGGCATGTCCAGCGTCGCAATGTTGTCCTTGACCGCAATTGCGACTCCCGGCAGCGACATCGTGTCGCCGCGACCGTAAGCGAGGGCGACCTTCTCCGCACCGGCGAGCGACGATGCACCATTCGTCGCGATGACGATATTGAATCCATCAGCGCCGAAGCGCGGATCCTTCGCGCGCTCGACGCTCTCGGTTACAGAGTCGATGATGTTGACGGTCACAGCTCCTCGTGCGTGGCGAGGCGCGGAACGAGGATGAATCCATCGCGCGATTGTGGGGCGAGCATTGGCGCCGTGGTGTTCATCGGATGCGGATCGACCGCATCGCCTCTGAGCGGTGCGCCGTCGGCGCCGACACCGGCCACAGGCTCGACCGAGGATGTATCAACTTTCGTTAATACATCCATGTGCGAAAGAATGCTATTGAGCTGAGCCGTCATTGCGGGAACGCTATCATCACTGAGTGACAGCCTCGCAAGATCGGCGATTTTACGGATCTCGGCTTCCGTTACAGCCATTCGTTCACTCCCGCTCGAGTTTCGTGTAGGCGAGCTTGATGGTCTTTTCACCGACTCCGTCGTCGTCGAACGCGATAGTCGCCTTCACGTCGCGACCGAGGCCGCCGATGGACTGGATGGTGCCGGTTCCAAATATCGCATGTCTTACGCGTTCGCCAGGTACATACACCGGCTCGTCCTGTGATTCAGCCTCCCAATCGCGCTTAGCTTGGCGCCATTGCGGAACTTCATGCGTCTTCCTGCGCGTGGCATCGGTCCAGGAGTGGCGCCCGCTGGTTTTCGCGCGCATTGTGCCGCGCTCCTCGAGCATTCCGGCCGGAATGTCACGGAGGAACCGCGATGGGATGGCACCAACAATCTCGCCGTTCCGGCGACGGCTCTCGGAGTGCGTGAGGTAAAGCTTCTGCTCAGCGCGCGTGATCCCAACGTAGAACAACCGCCGCTCCTCCTCCATCTTCGCCGGATCGTCGAACGCCTGTGACGTAGGGAACAATCCGTCTTCCATCCCTGTGATGAATACGACCGGATACTCGAGGCCCTTGGCATTATGCATCGTCATAAGCGTTACGGCTTCCGCCGAAGGATCGAGCTGATCCGTGCCGGCTACAAGCATCGCGCGCTGCAGGAAGTGATCCAGAGGGTGAGCCCGACTTCGCCACCATCGTCAACGACGGTTTCCGTAGCGCCGTCGATCAGAGCGCCCACATTCTCGATTCGATCTCGTGCCTGCTCCGGACTGTCCGCACGGAGATAATCGCCGAAGTGCAGTGTCTCGACCAGATCGCGCAGCAGCTCGTCGACGCTGGTATCGCGTGCCATCTCGCGAAAGCGCGCGATCAACTCGGCAAATGCGACGAGGCCGGTACGGGCGGTAGCGCGGACTGCGCTCAACAGGTCGGGTAGCGACGCGGCTTCGAGCATAGACACACCAGCTCCCTGGGCGGCGCCTGCCAGTGACTCGATCGTCGTGTCGCCGAGGCCCCGCTTGGGCACTGCGACGGCGCGTCGGAACGCCTCGTTATCCGCCGGATTTGCGATGAGCTTGAGGTACGCCATCAGGTCGCGGATCTCGCGGCGGTCATAGAACCTCACGGCACCGACCAGTCTGTATGGCAACGTGTGTTTTCGCAGGGCGTCTTCGAGCGCGCGACTCTGCGCGTTGGTGCGATACAGAATTGCAAAGTCGCGCGCAGTCCGGTTCTCGGATGACATTCTCGCTGTGACCTCCTCGACGACCCAGTCGGCCTCGTCGCGATCATCGAGCGTTGCGACGACGGTCGCGCGCTCGCCAGGAGCGCGGGTTGCGCGAAGCGTCTTACCCTTGCGTCCGAGATTCGCGCTGATCGCAGCGTTGGCGACTTCAAGGATGTTCGGAGTGGAGCGATAGTTTTCTTCCAGCCGAACGACTCGTGCGTCTGGAAACTCGCGCTCGAAGTCCAGGATGTTCCGAATGTCGGCGCCGCGCCATCCGTAGATCGACTGATCGTCGTCACCGACGACGACCACATTGGAGTGCTCGCCGCCGAGCAGCTTGATGAAGCGGTACTGGGCGCGGTTGGTGTCCTGATATTCGTCGACCAGGATGAACTGGAAGCGCTCGCTGAGGCGACGCCTCAGTGTCTCGTCGCTTGTGAGAAGCTCCACGGGCAGCGTAAGAAGGTCGTCGAATGTGACGGCGTTAGCGGCCCGCAGCGCCCCCTCGAGATTGCGATAGACGACGGACGCGTTACGGGAGACCGGATCGAGCGCAAGTGCTGAATACTCCGCTGGAGTTACAAGCGCGTTTTTCGCGTCCGAGATGAGGGACGCGATGGCTTTGGCCGACCAGGTCTTGGTCGATATGCCGGCCGCTTCCATGACGCGCTTGATGACGGCGATGTTGTCGTCTTCGTCGTATATCGTAAAGTTCGGCGCGCGGCCGACCGCGGCGGCGTGTGAGCGAAGGAGACGAGCGCCAATCGCATGGAAAGTGCCGCACCACATTCCCTTCGGCTCGTGGCCGAGCAGCCTCGCGATACGGTCGCGCATCTCTCCCGCGGCCTTGTTGGTGAACGTGACCGCGAGAATGCGCGCGGGGTCGACGCCGTGATGCTCGACCAGTCTCGCGATGCGGGTGGTGAGCACTCGTGTCTTGCCGGAGCCAGCGCCGGCAAGCACAAGCATGGGCCCTTCGAAGTGTAACACGGCCTCACGCTGGGCCTCGTTCAGCCCCGCTAGCGGCTCCGTTTCAAGCTGTTGATTCATGCTCAATAATTATGTCAAACGTCGCACCACGGGTGCCGGATTGCAGCAGTAGTCGACCGTTGTGTCCTTCAGTGACGATGCGTCGCGCGAGAGAAAGTCCGATTCCCCACCCTTTTTCCTTGGTCGAGAAGCCGGGATCGAATATTCTCTTGCGCAGTTCGCGCGGCACGCCAGGTCCATTGTCCTTGACGCGAATGCGAACCCTGCCCTCGGGCAGCTCCTGTGCGGAGAGCGTTACCCTGCCGCCACGTCCAGCGAGCGCGTCGATGGCGTTCTTGGCAAGCGACTCGATCGCCCATTCGAGGAGCACAGGATCGCCATCCACGACGAGTGAGTCGCCACGTGTGACAGATCGTATTGTAACGGCCTTCGCAAGTGTTGGAACGCGTGCGCGGAAGTATGAAGCGACGTGCTCGACAACGTCGCCGACATTGACCTTCTCGCGCCGCGGAGGTCTGCCGATACGCTCGAACCGGAACGCCACTCGTCGCAACCGCTCGAGGTCGCCATCCATGTGCGCCAGCGCATGGGCGATGACCGGATCGCCAGGCTCGTGATCGCGCAGCAGCTCGATCCATCCACTCATGCTGGAGAGCGGGGTGCCGAGCTGGTGAGCGGATTCGCGTGCCATTCCCGCCCAGATCTTTTCCCGGTCGGCGCGTCCGCGCGTGCGCAGCGCATAGATGCCTGCCGCTATGAACATCGCGATAAGTAGCGCCTGCAATGCCGGAATGATTCTCAGGCCTTCGACGAGGCGAGTATTCCCGAAGTAGACGGTCCCGATGCCCGGTTCGACGACCGGTTTATTTTCCGTGGCCAGTTCGCGAGCGTACTGCTTGATTCGCGCCGGGTTGCCGCTCATCTGTGGCGGAAGGTTCGCGGATGCCGTGACGAAGCCGCGTGAATCCGTGACGATCATCGGCACTCCGGACTCCCGAATCAGCGCGGAGAGATCCTGCAGCGCTGTCAGCGCTGCGTCGGGATTGGGGTCGCTGAGCGCGTCGTAGACGCGCGCGTACATGGTACCGACTCGCGACGCCTCGGCGCGCAGATCCGTTACGACACTGCGCATGTAGAACACGTACCACGTGAGCAGCGCAACCACGCCGAATACCACTGCCCACAGCGGCGCGGTTCGGCGCACGCTTTACTTGATCACCGGCGCGCCGAAGTACGGCTCGAGCGCCGAAGGCACACGAACTGTTCCGTCCGCGTTCTGGTGCTGCTCGAGAATTGCCGCGATGATTCGCGGAAACGCCAACGCCGAGGCGTTAAGCGTGTGAACGAAGCGTGGCTTGCCGCCGCCCGACGGTCGAAATCTTATGTTGGCGCGGCGCCCCTGAAAGTCGGTGAAGTTGCTGGAGGACGACACTTCCAGCCACTTGCCGACACCCGGCGCGAACGCTTCGAGATCGTACGTCTTGGCGCTGGCAAATCCAGTGTCGCCGGCTGCGAGAAGCAGCACGCGGTACGGAAGCTCGAGGAGTTGAAGAATCTCCTCCGCATGCATTGTGATTGTCTCGTGCTCGCTCCTTGACGCGTCCGGATGCGCGTAGCGCACCAACTCGACCTTGTCGAACTGGTGCACGCGAAGCAGCCCGCGGGTATCCTTGCCATGCGCACCGGCCTCGCGCCGGAAACACGGAGAATAGGCCGCGAAGGTACGCGGCAAATCCGCCTCGGTCAGAATCTCGTCGCGATAAAGATTCGTGAGCGGCACCTCGGCGGTCGGGATCAGAAACAGCTCCTCGTCACGCAGACCGTACTGTTCATCCTCGAATTTTGGGAACTGCGCTGTGCCCGTCATCGATGCACGATTCACCACAGCCGGAACCCAAACTTCTTCGTAGCCGTGCTGACGCGTGTGCGTGTCGAGCATGAGGTTCATCAGTGCGCGGACGAGTCTCGCGCCGCCGCCGCGGTACACGATGAAACCCGACCCGCTCACCTTGGCACCGCGCTCCAGATCGATGATTCCGAGCCGCGCGCCAATCTCCCAGTGCGGTACAACGCCATCAACGCCACGTGGCGTCCCCCACGTGCGCACCACGGCGTTGTTCTCCTCGCCGCCGCTCGGGACATCCGCCAATGGCACGTTGGGGATCTGCAGCATCACCGCGGAAAGTTCTTCTTCCGTCGAACCAAGGTGCATCTGCAGCGCGTCGATCTCGTCGCCCAGCGCTCGACCTTCGCCTATCAGAGATTCCGCATCGGCCTTCTCGCGCTTGCGAACCGCCACCTGCTGAGTGATCGCGTTGCGAGTTGCCTTGAGCTCCTCGACACGCTGGATTATGGCGCGGCGCTCGGTGTCCAGCGCAAGCGCGTGATCGACCAGAGCGGCACCGGAGTCCGACACCAGGCGGCGTTTCAGCGCATCACGGATCGCGTCGGGATCGTTGCGGAGTAGATGTAGGTCGTGCACGCCGCTAGCTGGTAGGAAGTCCCGGGAGGAACGACCTGTAACCGCAATTGGGGTCCGTGGTGACACGCATGTAGATCGCGCGCGTCGTGTTGGCGAGGGCACTGTCGATCACGACCTTTGCGTACAGCGTCGGCGACGGATCGTAGACGCACACGTCGCTCGCTGTCGTGCGATTGACGAGCAGCACGAACGGCTGGCCCGGCTTCACGACAATGGCGGTGTCCGGGCGGTAGTATCCGCCCGGCGCAGACTTGATGCTGTCGAAGGGAGTCGAGAACATCGTCTGGATTCCGACGGATGGAGCGCCCGAAAGCTGATTGACCAGCACGCGAACCGGGCTGACGATGATTCGACCAGCGCTATCGATATCGAATCCAACGTCGAAAGCAGCGGTGCCATCGACTCGAACAGTTGATCGAAGGGTAATCGCCAGAGCACTTGGAAGGCTGGCCGAAGTGCCCGTCAACGCGTACGCGACGAGTGTGTCTGTTGCGACGGGAAGAGACGCCAACAGAAGATTGGTATCTCTGCAGCCCGAGGCGAACGCGAGGCCAACAACGGCCGCGGCCGCCGCGGCGGGATAGCGTAAATGCATGCGCTGAGCGGAGCGGTTGAAATGGAGGTACCCGCCTGAGGGCAGAATTCCCCGCGGCGTAGCCTCGTAGAATAGCCCCCGGGACGGTACTTTTCAACGCATGCCGACACTACGCGAGTTGACAGAAGCCATTCAGCACCGGCCCGGCGTCGAGGCCGTGGTGATCGTCGGTGCTGACGGCCTCGTGATCGAGACCCATGATACTGCCCAGAGCCACGCCGAGGCGATAGCGGCGCGGGTGCCAGGAATAGCGACTTCTGCCAGCCAGCTGGGCACAGCGGCCACGCGGGGCGAAGCCACGATGGCGGTCATCGAATTCGACCGCGGCTACGGCGTTGTGATGAGGCTTTCCGACCAGGCGATGCTCTTCGTATCGGCGAACACCGACGTATCACTTTCGGAGCTTTTGTTCGATCTCAGGCAACATCGGTCTTCAATGGCCGCGTTGGTTTAGGCGAGCAGGAAGTGGCGACCGATAAAACCGAGCCGCGGAAACGCGTGCTTGTAGCTGATGACGAGCCTCATATCGGACGAATCATCAAGATGAAGCTGGAGGCCGGCCCGTTCAGTGTGACGCTTGCGTTCGATGGCAAGGAGGCGACCGACGCACTCGCGGCTCCCGGCGAAAAGTTCGATCTCGTTGTGCTCGACCTGATGATGCCGGAGAAATCAGGGCTGGATGTCCTACGGACGTTGCGGACGCAGCTACGGAGCGATGCGCCCGCGATCATTCTCACCGCTGCAGGTCAGGACGAACAGGAACGCGCAGCGCTTGATAGCGGCGCGAATGCATTCGTGACCAAACCATTCAGCCCGAAAAAGCTTTACGCGCTCGCGGCGCGGTTGACGGGCTTAAAGGATGGCGAAGAGGAATGATATCGCCGGATTGGGCAGTCGTTCTCGCCGGAGGCGTGGGCTCGCGCTTCTGGCCGCTGAGCACACCAGCGCGTCCGAAGCAGCTGCTTCCGCTAGTCGATGACCGGCCGCTGCTGGTCGCGACGCTCGACCGCATGAGGGATCTGGTGCCGATGGAGCGCACTTTGGTGCTGACGAACGCGTCGCTGGTCGAGCCAATCGCTACTGCGGTCCCTTCGATTTCGCGCGACAACATAGTTCCCGAGCCTCGTCCGGCGGGCACCGCGGCGGCGCTCACCTATGCCGCCGCGGAAATTGAACGGCGCGCTGGCAGCGACACGGTGATGATCTGCGTCCACGCCGACTGGTCGATCGCCGACGAAGCTGCGTTTCGCGCGACACTGGCACACGCCGCAGACGTCGCGCGCCGCGAGCATGGTCTCGTCACAGTTGGAATCGTGCCCACACGCCCCGATCCTGGTTTTGGCTACATCGAGCCGGGCGATCCGGTGGACAACGGGAGCGCGTCGCGCGTTCGTCGGTTCATCGAGAAGCCGACGCGCGAGCGTGCAGCTGAGCTGTGTGCAAAGGCGTGCTTGTGGAATTCAGGGATTTTCGTATGGCGGGTCGGGGACTTTCTCGACGAGGTGCGTGCACACACACCCGAAGTCGCAGCAGCGCTCGCGGAACTCGGCGCTGGCCCTGATTCGCTCGCGAAATTCTTCGCGGCGGTGAAATCGATCTCCGTAGACGTGGGAGTGCTTGAACGGAGCGATCGGGTTTACGTAGTGCCGGGCGACTTTGGATGGGATGACGTCGGAACCTGGGCGTCGCTGCATCGCGTCCGCGAGGCCGACGCGCTCGGCAACGTCATGAGCGGCAGAGTCGTCGCTTCCGAATCCGCCAACAACGTCGTTCACGCTGAAGGAAACGCAGTCGTGCTGTTCGGCGTGAACGACCTCGTCGTGGTCACTCGTAATGGACTCACACTCGTCACCACGCGCGATCGATCTGTCGATCTCAAGGGCATGATAGAATCGCTTCCGTCCGACATACTACCGGCGTCGTGAACAATCTGTATCTGTACGACGATGCGACGGCGCGCGGCTTCGAGCCTTTTGCTCTCACGCGACCGGCTTCGGAGCTGCGCGCTGGCACCTCGGTGATCAGTCAGCGCTGGGCTACGGTGACAGGCACGCGAGCGAGCGCGTTCATCGGCGCAGCTCATCTCAGCGATTTCGACGAAGCCGACGCGCCGCATGCGCTCTCGTTAGACGCGACGATTCCTGCGGGTGCGATCATCGCCAATTCTCGATTCGTGGTAGCGCTGGATGAGGAGCTCGGAGAATCGGATTGGACATGGGCGGCGGACGGGCGCGTCTGTGCGATTCGCCTCGCTCAACCGTTGCCAGCGTCTTCGCTGAGCGACGGATCGCGCTCGCTCGACAACCTCACTACCGGCGAGCCCATCCCGCTGCGCGGCCGCTGGGTCTCGGCCGTATGGGATTTCATAGGTCAGCTTTCGGCACAGTTGACCGACGATATCGCTGCACTCGCTCCATCGTTGAGTGCAGCGACCAACGCCGCTCCGATAATCGGCTCGCATGCGGTGACGATCGAGACCGGCGCGACGCTCGAGCCGTTCGTCGTATTCGACGCGTCCGCTGGGCCGATCCTGGTTCGCCATGGCGCAACACTCGCCGCATTCACGCGGTTGGTCGGCCCCTGCTTCGTCGGCGCGGACAGCACAATCGTCGGAGATCGCATAGCGAATTGCTCGATCGGCGAAAAATGCAAGGTGCGCGGCGAGATCAGCTCCACAATCATGCTCGGCCACTCCAACAAGGGACACACCGGCTTCATCGGGCACTCGTATCTCGGCCGCTGGGTGAACCTCGGGGCCGGAACGACTACTAGTAATCTCAAGAACACGTATGGTACGGTGCAGCTGTGGACCCCGACCGGCATGACCGATACTGGCCAGCAGTTTCTTGGGACAGTGTTTGGCGATCATGTGAAGACCGGCATTGGGACCATGCTTACAACCGGCACAGTCCTCGGAGCCGGCGCGAACGTCTACGGCGCGGGCTCGCATCCAAAGGTGGTTGCACCATTCTCGTGGGGCGATGGGGAGCCGTACGCGGTATTTCAGGCGAGCAAGTTCCTGGAGGTCGCCGAACGGGTGATGAAGCGCAGGAGTGTCGAGCTGACCGACGCGCTGCGGCGGCATCTGGCCCGTGCGCACGACAGAGCCACACAATCCTGAAGCTGCCGATCGTCGAATCACGAATGCAAAGCACTTACTGCGCTTCGGTGTACCAGTGGCGATGAGGATGTGGTTGCTCGGCTCGGGAAGCCGTGGAAACGCTGTGATTCTGGAGTCGGGCGACTCGCGTGTGCTGGTGGACGCCGGGTTCGCGCCATCGATTCTGGTGGAGCGAATGCGATCCGTAGAGATAGCACCGGAGTCGATTCAGGCGGTAGTCGTGACGCATGAGCATACCGACCATGTGAAGGGCGTGCGCGTGTTGTGCGAACGATTTGGATGGGCCGCGCATGCGACAGTGGGCACCATCACAGCATCGCGCGATCTTGCGGGTTGCGGTGCGATCGCGTTTCGTGCCGGCGATGGGTTCACCATCGGCGACTTCGATCTGCTGTCAGTGAAGTCCTCGCACGACGCAGCGGAGCCTGTAGTGCTCGTAGCGACGTCGCGCTCGTCGGGAACCCGCACGGGAATCGCGTACGACCTTGGTACGGTGACACAGAGTGTGCGCGATGTCATGCGTGACCTCGACATGCTGATCCTGGAAGCCAACCACGACGAGCTGATGCTTCATGCTGGTCCCTACCCGGCCTCGGTTCGCGCACGGATCGCGGGCCGGAACGGACATCTGAGCAACGGCGCGGCTGGTCAGCTTGCACGGGAAGTCGCGCACCGCGGGCTGCGTCAGATCGTACTGGCGCATCTCAGCGAGAAGTGCAACGCGCCAAGAACAGCGCTGACAGACGTTGGCAGTGCAATATCACGAACGCGGTTCACAGGAAGGTTGAGCGCAGCGCATCAGGATCGCGTCGCTGGACCCTTTGAGGCCGCCGCTCGCGGTGCGGCTGCCGTGCAGCTCGCGCTGGCGTTGTAAGAGGCCCAACGTGGCTGAGGTCCGGTCTCCTCGAGTCTGAACGAATATTGTGGACGGCAGCGACCTCGTTCAAATTGAACAGTTGCATACGCAAGAACGGCCCGGAGCAATTGCTCCGGGCCGTTCTCGCAACGTGGAACGAGCGGTTAGTACATTCCGCCCATGCCGCCGCCTGGCGGGCCACCTGCTGGTGGCGTCGCTTCCTTCTTCTCGACGATCAACGCTTCGGTCGTCAGGAGCAGACCGGCGATGCTGGCTGCGTTCTGAAGAGCCGTACGCGTGACCTTCGTTGGATCGATCACACCGGCCTGCACGAGATCCTCGTACGTGTCAGTGAGTGCATTGTAGCCAAAGGTATTGTCCTTCGCACTACGCACCTTCTCGACGACCATCGAGCCTTCGCCGCCCGCATTCTGAACGATCATGCGGATCGGCTCCTCGATGGCGCGACGGATGATGTCGACGCCGACCTGCTCGTCGTGATCCGCGAACTTGAGGTCCTTGAGCGCCTTCTGAGCGCGGATGAGTGCGACACCGCCGCCCGGGACGATGCCCTCTTCAACCGCTGCGCGCGTTGCGTGCAGAGCATCCTCGACGCGAGCCTTCTTCTCCTTCATCTCGCTCTCGGTTGCTGCGCCGACGTTGATCACCGCAACACCGCCGGCGATCTTGGCGAGGCGCTCCTGCAGCTTCTCGCGATCGTAATCTGACGTGGTCTTCTCGACCGCGGCCTTGATCTCCTTCACGCGACCCTGGATTGCGTCATCCGTACCGGCGCCATCGATGATCGTCGTGTTGTCCTTGTCGACGACGATGCGCTTGGCGCGGCCGAGGTCCGTGACGACTGCGTTTTCGAGCTTGAATCCGACTTCCTCGGAGATAACCTGGCCGCCGGTGAGCACCGCGATGTCCTGCAGCATAGCCTTCCGGCGATCGCCGAAGCCTGGAGCCTTGACGGCGCAGACCTTGAGCGTGCCACGGAGCTTGTTGACGACGAGCGTGGCCAGAGCCTCACCTTCGATGTCCTCTGCGATGATGAGCAGCGGCTTGCTGAGCTGTGCGACCTTCTCGAGAATCGGAAGCAGATCCTTCATCGACGAGATCTTCTTGTCGTGAATCAGGATCATTCCGTCTTCGAGAACGGCTTCCATCTTGTCGGGATCCGTCACGAAGTACGGCGAGACGTAACCGCGATCGAACTGCATTCCCTCGACGGTGTCGAGGTTGGTCTCGAGGCCCTTTGCCTCTTCAACCGTAATCACGCCGTCCTTGCCGACCTTCTCCATCGCTTCGGCAATGAGATCACCGATCTCCTTGTCGTTGTTCGCGGAGATGGTTCCGACCTGCGCAATTTCCTTCTTGCCAGTGGTTGGAACCGAGATCGCCTTGAGCTCGTCGACGACGGCCTGAACTGCCTTGTCGATTCCGCGCTTGAGGGCCATCGGGTTCGCGCCTGCCGTGACGTTCTTCAAGCCTTCGCGGAAGATCGCCTGTGCGAGAACGGTCGCGGTGGTGGTGCCGTCGCCGGCGAGGTCGGACGTCTTCGTCGCGACTTCCTTGACCATCTGCGCGCCCATGTTCTCGATCGGATCGCTGAGCTCGACTTCCTTCGCGACCGTCACACCGTCCTTGGTGATAGTCGGTGAGCCGAACTTCTTGTCGATGACGACGTTGCGTCCCTTGGGGCCGAGGGTGACCTTCACCGCTTCGGCGAGCTGATCGACGCCGCGCTTGAGAGCCGCGCGTGCCTCAGTGTTGAAATAGAGTTCTTTCGCTGCCATTGTGGTCTAGTCTCCGTTAGCCGATCACCGCGAGGACATCCGTCTCGCGGAGGATGAGAAGCTGATCATTGCTGATCGTGACTTCGGTGCCGCTGTACTTGCCGTAAAGAACCTTGTCGCCAACCTTGAGCGACATGGGGACGAGCTTGCCGTCCTCGTAACGTCCCGGTCCAACGGCGACGATTTCGCCCTGCTGCGGCTTTTCCTTGGCCGTGTCCGGAATGAAGAGGCCACCGCGCATCTGCTCGGTCTCCTCGAGTGCCTTGATAACCACGCGATCCGCGAGCGGCTTCACGTTGGTGGCAGTCTTGTCTGCCATAGAGCGCCTCTATGAATTATTGGAGGTGAAAATAGGACCGTTAGCACTCGTCACTGGCGAGTGCTAACAAAATGAAGATAACTGGTGCGAGCGCCGGTTCAAGCGGGAAGTGCGGTTCGATCAGTTGTTCGATACGATCCCGTGCGCCAGCCGCAGCCCTTTGAGCGTCAGGGCGGGGTCAACTGCGTTGAAGCCGGTGCAAAAGGCCCGGAAGGTCTCCGCCAGGCCGCCCGTCGCCACCACGAACGGAACGTCCGGACGGGGCCACTCGGCCTTGATCCGGCCTATGAGGCCATCGATCGAGTCTGCGGCGCCGAAAACCACGCCCGCACGGATGCAGTCGGCTGTATTGGTGCCAATGGCCCGGGCAGGAGTGCCAAGTGCGGTGCTCGGGAGCATCGCAGTCTTGCTGAACAGCATGGATGCCGAGGTCTGCACGCCTGGCTGGATAATCCCGCCGAAGAATGAACCCTTCGCACTCACGCAGTCGTAGGTCGTGGCCGTGCCCATGTCAACGACGATGCAATCACGCCCGTAAAGCTGGCTTGCAGCAAGCGTGTTGACGACTCGGTCTGCGCCAACCGTCGACGGCTCGTCGACGTCGAGCGAGATCGGCAACGGCGAGCGAGCATCGATCACGAGCGGAGTTACACGAAAGGCGAAATCACACGCATCCACCACGCTCTGCGTCACCGTAGGGACGACGGAACACAGCGCGACACCGTCGACACTCTCGGCAGCGATGCCCTCTGCGACGACGAGTTGAGTGAGCAATACTCGCATCTCATCCGACGTTCGCGCTGCGGATGTGGTGAGGCGCCAGTGAGCGCGAAGCAACTCTTGATCAAAGAGTCCCGCCGTTGTCTCGGTGTTGCCGATATCTATTGCCAGAAGCATGGCTACTCCATTATCGCATTAGTCTGATTTCTGCAGCACCAGCGAGCCACTTCGAACCCGCGCCACTGAATCCGCAATCTCGACGAGCAGTTCGCCGGTCGAAGCGATGCCTACGACGCGGCCGCGCATCGGCTCGGTGCATTCCTTACCACGAGCCAGGTCGCGAGCCGCGAACTCGTCCATCTCGTCGTCGTTCAGCGTGCCGCTCATCGCCGATGCAGCGCGCAGCTCAGGCAGGAGCGCAGCAATCACGTCCACGCGGGACGTGCCCGGCTCGAGAATCGCGGCGCCATCCTGGCCTGGTGGGTGGTCCATGTTCACTCCAAGACCGATCGCGACCCAATCGAGACGCTCGCCGCGCCAGCGCGCCTCGACGAGCACTCCGGCCAGCTTCGCGTCCTCGACGAAAAGATCGTTGGGCCACTTCACACGCACTGGCTCGGCCGCGAAGGTGTCCAGCGCGCGAGCCGCCGCGAGCCCGATGCGAAGCGAGAGAACGTCGAGCGCCGACGGGTCCTGAGGACGTTCGATGAGTGTCATCCACACTCCGCGCGGCGGCGACGTCCAGCGCTTACCGTTTCTCCCTCGTCCCGCGGCCTGTGAGTCGGAAAGCACAACCGTACCTGCTTCGGCGCCATCAGCTGCCAGCGCGTGCGCCTCGTCCATCGTCGATCCCACGACGTTGAATAACTCGACATGTGGCACCCGAGCACGAGACGCCAGCTCGCGCGCAGTGATTCCGTCGTACCGCTCCGCGCGCTGAGTCTCAGCCACCGCGCGCGAAATAGACGGCCAGAACAGCGGCACCCAGCAGCACCCGATACCAGGCAAAGACACCGTACGAGTGTCGGCTCACGTACTTCAGCAGCACAGAGATGGCCAGCCACCCGCTTATGGCGGAAGTCGCCACGCCAACCAGCAGCGGCAGGCTCATCCCGGACTCGCGCATTACGTGCGGCACCTTGAGAATGACCGCGGCCGCTATGATCGGCATGCTGAGCAGGAAACTGAATGCAGCAGCGCCGTTGCGGTCATAGCCAAGCGCGCGTCCAGCGGTGATCGTCGAGCCGGAGCGCGAGACTCCCGGGATCAATGCGAAAACCTGCGCGACGCCTATCAGAATCGCGTCACGCCACGTCATGTGGGTGATAGGCTTGTCGACACGCGCGAAGCGATCTGCAAGCCACAACAGAACGCCGAGCAAGATGAGCGCGCACGCGATGAGCGCCGGGTTACGAAACGCCGTTTCAGCTTTCTTCTCGAGCAGTAGACCAAAAATGCCACCAGGTATCGTTGCGACTACGAGGAAGGCGGCGCGCTTCTGCTCGACAGTAACGATCTTTCGAGTTCCGATGATCTGCCCGGCAGCGCGCAGGAGCGACATCCATTCGCCGCGGAAGTACCAGAGCACGGCGATCAGCGTGCCAAAGTGGAGCGCGACGTCGAATGCGAGCCCGGGATCGGGCCAGTGAAACAGCCACGGAGCGATGGCGAGATGTGCCGAGCTGCTTATCGGCAGGAACTCGGCGAGGCCCTGAAGAAGTCCGAGTATGAAGGATTGAAATATCGTGGGCATCTGATGGAGTTCAGTGTGCGTCGGACGGAGTATCTATCGCGCCCTGGTACAGACTCTCATACTGCGATACAACGGTATCGAGCGCGAACCGACGCCGCGCGTCCTGCGCTCCGGCCGCGCCCATTTCCGCCTGGCGTCCTGGCTCGGTAAGAATCGCATGGACACCGCGCGCCATCGAATCTACGTCGCCTACGGGGTATAGCAGCCCGGTAACGCCGTTGGTGACGACCTCGGGCAGGCCGCCGGCGTCGCTCCCCACTACAGGAACGCCCGAGGCCATGGCCTCGAGGGCACTCAACCCGAACGACTCGCTCGATGTGGGAAGCAGGAACACATCGGCCGATGCGAGCAGCGGTGCCACAGACTCGATCTTGCCGAGGAAGAAAACGAGATTGGCAACGCCGAGCGCGCGCGCTTCCTCCTCCGCAGCCGGCCGCTCGGGTCCGTCGCCTACCATCACCAGCACACTCGGCACTTCCGTCGACACCTTCGCGAAGATGCGCACGACGTCACGCACGCGTTTGACCGTGCGGAAGTTCGAGATGTGCATGAGCACCTTGCGTGTTCCATCGAACGGAAGTACCTCGGCCGTCCTGTATCGCTCGCGGTCATAAACCGCCGGATCGACGAAATTGGGTATTACTGCGACACGACATCCGGTGCAGTGGAATGCGTTGAATGTCTCCGCCCGCAGATATTCGGAGACCGCTGTGATGCGGTCCGACTTCTCGATCGAGAACTTGGTTATCGCGTGAAACGATGGATCCTGTCCCACCAGCGTTATATCTGTGCCATGCAGTGTGGTCACCACGGCGACATCGGAACGCTCGGCACGCAGCATTTCGCGCGCGATCCAGGCGCTGGTGGCGTGCGGGATGGCGTAGTGACAGTGCAACAGTTCGACGCCGTGCGTCTTGACAACTTCGTGCATCCGCACGGCAAGCGCGAGATCGTATGGTGGGTACTCGAACAGCGGATACTGACCCACCTGCACTTCATGAAAGAACACGCGCGGAAGAAATGACGGAAGCCGGAAAGGCTGCCGGTAGCTTATGAAGTGTACTTCGTGTCCGCGCGCTGCAAGCGCGATACCGAGCTCGGTCGCTACAGCGCCGGAGCCCCCATAAGTGGGATAACAGGTGATGCCGATTTTCATGGAAGTTGGTGCCTGAACCAGGTTCGCTGTCGCTTGGCGTACTGCCGAGTTTCGATGATCGCGCGCTCGCGTGCGTGCGCAAGTGAGTACTCACCTTCGAGGTGTCTGCGCATCACTCTGTAGCCTGATGCTTTCCATGCAATCGCGTCGGACGGAACTACGTCCATGAGCGAGCGCACTTCATCGAGCCAACCGCGCTCGAGCATCTGATCTACGCGATTCTCGATATGATGTCGGAGCTCGGCTCCCGGGTCGACAAGCTCGTATTCAGGGCGCAACGCAAAGCCGGGCACCGGCGGATCGTCGTAGGGCGGATCGAACAATGATTTGATATAGAAGCCGGTTCCACCAACGATGACGGGGACCTTGCCCAGTTGCCGGGCCTCGTCGATCCAGCGTACGGCGTCTCGCGCCCACTGGTACGCGCTGTAGTGCTCGGTCGGCTCGACGACATTCACACCGAAATGTACGACCCTGCCGAGCTCTTCACGAGACGGCTTGGCGGTTCCGATGTCAAAGTGACGGTAAATCTGCCTGCTGTCCGCCGAGATGACGGCGATGTCTTCACGGGCAGCGGCCTCCATGACGCGCGCCGACTTGCCCGCCCCGGTTGGGCCGACGATCACGCGGATGCTACGCGCGGCCAAAACGTCTGTCTACTTCGGCCCATGCAAGTTGAACGATGGTGGACCGGCCGTGCACGTCATGCGCGGGCAGATTGGTGTCGCGCAGTGCGATGAACAGCGCGCGCATCTCCGAGTCGGACAGTACGTCGCCGCCCTTCACCGCTGCCTTGCACGCAACAGTCGCGACAAGGCGCTCATGTTTTCCCGCTGACGACGGAGCGCGGTCACCGGTTAGCGCGGCTAGCGTGTCGCGAAGACAGCGCTCGGCGTCAAAGCGCGGATGGGGCTGCGGAACCGACTGCACGATCAGCGCGTTTCCGCCGAATGGCTCGACCTCGTAACCGAGCTTGCTGAAATATTCCTTGTTGATGTCGAATGCTTCGAGCTCATGCGCAGCGAGTGTGACCGTGAATGGCAGTAACAATCGCTGCGAGCTCGCCGACCCGGATTCGATGTCGCGCATGAAGGCTTCGTACAACACGCGCTCGTGCGCCGAGTGCTGGTCGATGAGCACGACACCGTCTTCGTGCTCGAACATTATGTAGGTGCGGCGCAGCTGTGTGAGTGGCGGCACGCTGTACTCTACCTGAACCGTCGGTGTGCCGAAAGAACGTTCCGCGTCTTCTGCTGCACCGGACCCGTTACTTGACGCCGCTGGCTGGAAGAGCGGCGAGCCGTCGGACTGCGGGGCGAGAACATCGGCCTCTATGACCTGCGGCGAGATGACAGCGGCTGTGATCCCTCCAAAAAAGGATCGCCCGAGCGATGCCGAGCTGTCGAACGTGCCAAGCGCGTGGCGTACTGCGCGCTCTACTGCTCGCTCGACAGTCCAGCGATCCTGAAACCTGATCTCCGCTTTGGTCGGGTGCACATTCACGTCCACCGATTCGACGGGGACGGCGACTTCGAGAAACAGCGCGGGGCGCGTACCAGCCGGAATGGTCGAGCGGTACGCGGACTCTGCGGCGCGCAGTATTCCAGCGTCGCGGATCGCGCGACCGTTCACCGACAGGAAGGTACGCCGGGTTGCGGTTCCCACATTCGCGGGACGCTCGACGAGTCCGGACACGTGGATCGTGCCTGCGACATCGTCTACGTCGAGCAAGCCATCGGCATAGGGAACTCCCCATAGCGCACCCAGCCGGACTCGCAGCGACGGCGCCGGAGGCGTGCTGAGCGATCGGCGACCGTCGTGTGTCAGATCGAATCGTACATCGCGACGTGACAATGCAAGCGTGGTTACGATTTCGGTGATGGCGCGCCACTCGGAGCGCGGGCCGCGCAGAAACTTTGCCCGAGCCGGCGAGTTGTAGAAGAGGTCGGTGACCGATACCGTGGTACCGCGCCGGCGCTTGGTCGGAGCCACGGCGGGAGGCGCGCCGCCCTCCGCACGGATTCGAGTTCCGTCCCCGTCGCGCAACGCGGTCTCGATCTCCATCCGAGCCACCGAGCAGATTGCGGGAAGAGCTTCACCCCTGAAGCCGAAAGTGCGGACGCCGGTAAGATCGGCTGACGTGCGAATTTTTGAGGTACCATGACGAGCGAGCGAGAGACGCGCGTCCTCAGCATCCATTCCTCCCCCGTCATCGCTGACACGAACGAGAGCACGTCCGCCTTCCTGCACGGTTATCTCCACGGAGTGGGCGCCCGCGTCAAGTGAGTTCTCGACGAGCTCCTTGACCACCGACGCCGGCCGTTCGACCACTTCGCCAGCGGCGATCTGATCGGCGACGGCGCTCGGAAGAACGCTTATCAGCGACATGTGCGGCCTTCCTGCTCAGACGGTTCGCTGACAAGGGTGTTCGCCTCAGTCAGAACCATCACTCTTCGTCGTCCGAATCCGTCTTTCCGCGGCGACCGAACAACAACATCGCCAGAAGGATCACCGCAACGGCGGATGCACCGATCGCAATGCCGAGCGAATTCTGTCGTGCGAATCTCGCGATCGCCGGAAACGGCGTGTCGCCAATCGTGTCGCGTGGAACCGCCGTGGTATCCGCCGATGCAGTGGTCGCAGCAGCAACCGTCATCGGCAGGCGTGGGGTAGTGACCGACTCGTATCGGCGTGTCGTTGGATTGAAATAATCGTAACGCACCTCGGGAATCACCATATCGCCAGCGATCTTCGGGGTGACTACCCAGTCGAATTCCTTGGCTCCTCGCACCACCGTGCCAGTCGAATCCCACGAGACTCGCTCCTCGCCCGGCACAATCGAGGCCCATTCTATCTGCAGCAGCGGACGAACCAGCAATCGGAGATTCCCGACACCGGAGACGCGCATGGTGACGGTAAACGGGTCACCGACCCTGAGCGTTGATCCATCGGTGCGCAGCGTGTCACGGAACTCGCCAACTGCGCCACCGAAACCGATCGGCTTACCAGCCGCCGGCAGCGGTATCGCAGTAAACGTTCCGGCCGCGGACGTCGTCGTGAACGTTCGCGGTGGACTGAAGTAGTCGTCACCGTCCGGTAGCGTGTATTGAAGCGTTGCTGGGGGCACCGTGTAGGTTCCCGGCAGCAGAGGAAACATCGCCCGGTGATACACATAGCGGCGGAATGGAGCACCGTTGACGGTCACCGTGGATATTGCGCTCGTATCGAACGGAAAGTCGTACAGCGTAACACCGGACACCGAAGCCGGCGTGAAGACGGGGTTTGCCTTGAGACGGCGGCGCGCGACGTCGTCGACGAGCGTCACTGCGTCGTAGTTTACCTGCTGCCCGACGTAAGCGGTGTCCGGCGCGATCTGTGTCTGAAACTGAACGACCCCGATCTGCGCGAACAGCACAATTGCGCCAATCACCAATCCTTCCCATGCGGAGGAGGTTGCGGCACGTTCTTCTGCTGCTTGCGGCCCTGCACGTCCTGCTCCTCGCGTGCAGCGTTATTCAACACGGCGTCGGCCTGCTGCGTCCCAAGACCTCCGCCTCCGGAAGGCTTTGGTTGCGGCGATTGGCCTCCCCCGCCCCCGCCTCCGCCCCCTCCTCCGCCACCGCTCGCGGATTTGCGGACATGGAGTGCCAACTCGTAGTTCCACTTCGCATCGGTATCGCCTGGCGTCAGGGTCAGTGCTCGCCTGTAATGCGCGAGCGCGCTGTCCAGTGGCACGGCGGCCGTGTCACCGTGCAACTTCCTACCGGTGACAAGATACGCCCAACCTGAGTTGAACGTGGCGCGGAATGCGAGCGGCCCATGACGGGACTCCACAGAATCCAGAACGGGGACTGCCGCGGCAAGCGAATCGTTGGCTAGCAGCTCGGTGCCACGATCGTAAGCGAGCAGCTCCGCCTTCGATCTGGGCGAGCACGCCGCGAGCGTTGCAGCTGCGGCCAGTGCGGCGGCGGTCATTCTCCGGCGTGAGCGCAGTCCGAGGAACGTATCGAGAAGAAGCAGAAGGAGCGCAGGGGCGATCAGCCACTGGAACCGCGGCTTGAGATCACGTCCGGTCTCCACGGCGTGCGCTTCCGTCTTGAGGCGTTGAATGGCGGATCTTATTGCGTCTGCCTTGTCCGCAACTTCGGCAGGCACGAATACTCCCTGCGCCGAGTCCGCCGCGGCGCGCAGGAATTCAGGATGATACTGCGTGACGACGACCTGTCCGTTCTCATCGCGCTTGACGGTCGTTGTACCGTTCACGACTATCGGGATCGTCGATCCGGCGGTCGTTCCGAATCCGACGGTAACAAGCTCGATGCCGGCGTCCTTCGCACGCTTCGCCTCTGCCGCGACGTCTGCTATCGGCTCGAAGTCCTCACCGTCACTCATCAGCACGATCGCCTTGTTTCCCGTTCCCTTGCCGAGGTTGAGCAATGCGGTCGCCTGGCGAAGCGCGCTCGAGATCGAAGTACCCGCTTCGCCGACGACAGTCGGATCGAGATTGTCCAGATAGAGCGCGAGCGCACCATCGTCGGTGGTGAGCGGCGTCAGAATGTACGACCGTCCCGCGAACGCGATCAGCGCGAACCGATCATCTGGCGAGAGCGCACGGAGCTGCCGCACAACCTGCTTCATCTTGGCGAGACGCGATGGTTGCTCGTCGGTCGCAGTCATCGACAATGACGCATCGAGCGCGAGCACGACGTCTGCACCGCTGCGGTTCACAGTCGAGTTTTCCTGCCCCCAGCGCGGCCCCGTGATCGCCGCGCCGAGCAGCGCGAGCGCAGTGATGATCCGTATGTTGTGCCAGGCGCCGCGACGAGTGCCGATGGGGGCCAGGCGCGCGAGCATCGTGCGTGTTCCGAGCATCGCGAGCCTGCGAACGCGTGAGCGCCGTCCCACCACGAGAGCAATTGCGCCGAGCATCGGGAGCAGTACGATGAATCCGAGCGCCCATGGCCAGTCAATGAAGCGCGTCACGGAAGCGGCGCCTTGACAGCGGCCACGCTGAGCTCGAGCAGAAGGGCCAGCACCGCGACTCCGAGCGGCCAGCGAAACAGCTCGGTGTAGCGAACGTAGGTTGTGGACTGTACCGGCGTGCGCTCGAGCTGATCGATCTGCGAGTAGATGTTCTGCAGAGCCGTTGCGTCGACAGCCCGGAAATAACGACCGCCCGTCATGTGCGAAATGTTGGTGAGCAGCGCCTCGTCGATCTCCACAGGCTGTTCCTCGTAGCGCAGCCCGTAGAGTCCGCGGCCCACTGGAACTGGTGCCATTCCCTGCGTTCCGACGCCGATGCTGTAGATCTTGATGCCGAAGGCTGCGGCGGCGCGCGCCGCTGTCATTGGGTCGATGTCTCCACGGTTGTTCACGCCATCGGTGAGAAGTATCATGACGCGCGATTTACCTGGAGCGTTTCTGAGCCTGTTCGCCGCCGTGGCGATCGCCGTACCGATCGCTGTGCCGTCTTCGAGCTGCCCCGCCTGCAGATTGTCCACCGCCTGCATCACTACTGGATAATCGGTAGTCAGCGGGACCTGCGTCAGCGCTTCCGCGGCGAAGGCGACAAGGCCGATGCGGTCCGACGTGCGGCCCGCGATAAACCGTTTGACGGTTGCCTTGGCGACGGCGATTCGATTTGAGGGCTGAAAGTCTTCAGCGAGCATCGAGCTCGACAGGTCGATCACGAGCACGATGTTGATGCCCTGGCTAGTAACGTTCTCGGCGTGCCCCACGCTCCGTGGCCGCGCGAGCGCGACGATCAGCGCTATCAGCACGGCATTGCGCATCAGGAACAGCAGCTTGTCGACGATGGATCCCACGCGCGGGCCACGCGCCAGCGTCGACGTTCGCGAGAACGTTATAGCCGGCACGCGTCTCCGTGCACGGACTATCCACCACACTGGCAGCGCGAGCAGCAACAGCAGTGCCCACGGCGTAACGAGCTGAACACCCGAGAATCGCATCACGCGGCCTTCGATGCGGCGACCTGCGCCGCTTCCAGCGCTGCACTGGTCTCACTCACGATTCGACGGGCGTCCGCGCCGATGTCGCGAGCGCGCTCAGCGGTCGAACGCTCACGCGCGAATTTCATCAGATCGGTCGCATCGAGCGCGCCAATAAGACGCTGGACCGGAACTGCACGCGAATTGCGCAGCGCAAACGCAAGCTCGCTCGTTGTCGCCGATTGCGCAGCCTCGGGAATAACGCACGACAGATACCGGCGGACGACGGCGATCATCTCGACAGCGTATTGCTCCGCTTCACCCGACTCGAGCAGTCGCCGTGATTCCACGCGAGCGAAGTCGCGCTCCGCGAGCTGCAGTGGTGTAAGTCCCAGAGCGCGCCTGCGCCGCCAACGACGCCAGATGAACACGAGCAATGCTGCCAGAATCGCCGCAGCCGCCGCGATCAGCCACGGCAGCCAGTCGAATGCCTTGACCGGGATCGTTGGCCGGAACGGCTTCGGCTTGCGGAGCGCAGTGTCGGCCGGAAGCACCGAGCGCACCCGAACGCTCAAGCCAGTGAGCCGTACGTAGCGCTCGCCGTTCGGTCCGATTACCGCGACGCTATCCAGCCCGAGCGGTTGGCCGCCAGTGTCCCACGCTGCGAGTACGTAGTTCACGGTCGATTCCGTAAACCCGCCAGCCGTCGTCTCGGTGCGCGTCGCGCCACCAGCCGAATCCACGTGCGCAGAACTGTCCGGACGCGTCGGGAAGATGACCTGGGTGCCTGCCGGCACACGCACGCGCACGGTCGCGATGAAATGCTCACCAACCGTCGTGGTTTCCGGCCTCACGAGCGTGCCGACCTGAACCTGCGCGCCCGCGGCCGTCGCACACGTGGCCAGCGCAACAACGAGGAGGGCTGTTTTCATCTGCGCGATCGCCCGCGCGTTTCGCGAACTCGGAAGAACTTCAGAAGCGGCTCGATGACGCTTCCATCAGTAACCAACTCGATCTCGTCGACGCCGGACCGTCGGAGCACCCTGCGGCGCGCGGCGAGCTCCGCGCCGATGTGCTCGGCGTATGCAGCCCGCACGCGCCGGTCACTCGTATCGATTTCCAGAAACTCCCCCGATTCCGGATCCCGCATGCGCGCCAATCCAACGCTCGGCAGACTCTGCTCGGCGGGGTCGTTGAGCGTGACCGCAACGATATCGTGCTTGCGGCCCAGTACCTTGAGCGCGTGCTCGTAGCCTTCCGCCTGGAAGTCGGAAACGAGAAACACAATGGTGTGCTGGCGCAGCGTGCGCTGCATGTACTCGAGCGCCGGCCTGAGATCGGTGTGCGTACCACTTGGCTCGAAAGCAAGAAGATCGCGCACGATTCGAAGCACGTGCCGTTTACCCTTGCGCGGCGGCACGACGTGTTCGACGCGATCCGTGAAGAATATCAGCCCCACGCGATCGTTGTTGCGGATCGCCGCCATCGCGATGATCGCCGCGAACTCGGTCATCATGTCGCTCTTGAAGCGCGCCACGGTACCGAAGCTTTCCGAGCCGGAAATATCGAGCGCGAGCACGATCGTCAGCTCGCGCTCTTCGATGTAGCGCTTGACGAACGGGCGGTTCATGCGCGCGGTCACATTCCAGTCGATCGTGCGCACCTCGTCGCCCGGTGAGTATTCGCGGACTTCGGCGAACTCCATTCCCTGACCCTTGAACACGGAGCGGTACTCACCGGAGAACAGGGCGTCGACCAGCCCGCGCGTCTTGAGCTCGACGCGCTTGACCTGCTTGAGTATCTCGGGCGAGATTCGCGCCGGTTTTGGGACCGGTGCTTCCTTGTTCGCGGAGCTTCGCTTCAGGAAGTCGAACATGGCGACTACGGTGCTGGAATCGCGTCGAGGATCCGCGCAACGACATTGTCGCTCGTCACATCCTCCGCCTCCGCCTCGTAAGTGATCAGCACCCGATGCCTCAGCACGTCCGGTGCGATCGCCTTGACGTCGTCGGGCGTGACGTAGGCGCGATCGCGGAGAAAGGCGATCGCCCGTGAGCCCTGCGCAAGTGCAAGCGTCGCGCGAGGACTTGCGCCGAACTCGATAAGCGGCGCGAGATCGGGCAGCTTCGCATCCTTGGGATTCCGCGTGGCTTCGACGATGTCGACTATGTAGTCGACTATGCGATCATCCATGTAGAGGTCGCCGATGCGCCTGCGGGCCGCCATTATAGCTTGCGGCGTCGCTACGTGGCGCACCGGTATCTCGTCCTTTCCCGCCATTCTGCGCAGCACTTCCTTCTCCTCGTCGCGCGTCGGATATCCGACGTGCAGCTTGAGCATGAAGCGATCGATCTGCGCCTCTGGAAGCGGATAGGTGCCTTCCTGCTCGATCGGATTCTGCGTCGCGAGCACGAGGAACGGCTCTTCCAGGACGTACGTCGTTCCGCCGATGGTTACCTGCTTTTCCTGCATCGCCTCCAGCAGCGCCGCCTGAACCTTGGCGGGCGCGCGGTTGATCTCGTCGGCGAGAATGATGTTCGCGAAGATCGGTCCCTGCTTTACCGAGAAGCGGCCAGTGGACTGATCGTAGACCTGCGTGCCGATCACGTCGGCTGGCAGAAGATCCGGCGTGAACTGAATTCGCTGAAACGATGTGCTGATGGTTTCGGCGAGCGTGCGTACGGTGAGCGTCTTTGCGAGCCCCGGCACGCCCTCCAGAAGTACGTGCCCACCGGTGAGCAGCCCCACGAGCAGCCGTTCGATCATGTAGTTCTGGCCAACTACACGCTTCCCTACTTCACTGATTACCGCGCTGACGAGTGCCGTGTCTTCCATGTGGTGGCTGTTTTACGAGTGAAGTAAGTAGGTCTGATTCGCGCTTGTTGAGCGGTCGGCTCGCACCGGACGGCAGCGAGCCAAGCCGGATCGGACCAAAGGTGGTACGCACCAGTCGTTCCACCTCCAATCCAAGCGCGGCGCAGAGACGCCGAACCTCATGATGCCTCCCCTCGGTGAGTGTGACCTCGAAGGCATAATGCCGACGCCCTGGAATGGCATGAGCGACCGCCGATGCGGGGTACGCTACGCCGTCTTCCAGCTCGACGCCGCGCATCGCCTCGCGCGCCGCCGACACCGCATCTCCGCGTACCGTTGCCACGTAAGTTCGTTCCACTCCGCGGCTCGGATGCGTCAGCGCGTGCGCTGCGGCGCCGTCTGTAGTAAGGAGGAGCGCTCCTTCGGTCAGATAGTCCAGCCGCCCCACGTACGTGAGCCCGGGGCGATCCTCCACGAGATCGAACACCGTCTTGCGACCTGACGGATCACGACGCGTCGTAACGACGCCCGTGGGCTTGTTGAGCAACATCCAGATCGTGGCCGGCGGCGCACCGACCCGTGATCCATCCACGAGAATCCTGTCGCGAGCTGGATCGACAACCTGGCCCACTGTCGCCACGTCGCCGTTCACGGTCACACGCCCGGCCGCTATCAGCTCTTCCGCTTTTCTTCTCGACGCGATCCCGGCCCGTGCGAGCGCGCGCTGCACGCGCATCGCTTCGGACATCAGGATGCCTGAGACAGCGCTGGCCTCAGCGCAATCGTGAGCTCGTCCGCGCGCGGGAGCTCGCCCAGATGCCGGAGCGCGAAGTGTTCGAGGAAGAGCGGAGTGGTGCCGTAGAGTAGCGGACGACCCATTCCCTCGCCTCGCCCAACGACGTCGACCAGTCCGCGTTCCTGCAGCGACTTGAGGATCGCCCCCGCGCCCACACCGCGGATATCCTCGATTTCCATGCGGCCGATCGGCTGCCGATACGCAACTATAGCGAGCGTTTCGAGCGCGGCGCCGGACAGTCGTTGCGGTCGCGCGGCGAGCTGCGCTCGCTCGATCGCCTCCGTGTACTCCGGTCGCGTAAGGATCTGCCAACCGTCGCTGACGGCAACGAGCTCGACGCCGTGTCCCTCGTTGTCGTAGCGCTCGCGAATCTCATCCAGCGCAGCAGCCACCGCCGCTGGCGTCGATTCTGAATCGAGCTGATTCAGTGTATCAGATGGAATCGGGCGCGCGCTCGCGAACAGCGCGGCTTCCAGCAGTCTAGCTAACGGTGTCACGACTCAGCTCCATCGGTGCGAACGGTTTGGGCTGCGCGATGCGCAGCTCGCCAGTCTTCGCCAGCTCCAGCAGCGCGAGCAGCACGGAAAGTATCTGCCACGGCTCGGCGTCACGCGCGACAATGTCACCCCATCGTGCGCGCGCGCGCAACGCCATCACGGCACGGATCGAGCGCATCGCGCCATCCACGTCGAGCGCGCGCGGAATCACATCGTGCACGTGTGGTCTCGTCGCCTGCCGAAGCACGCGGTCGACGGCTGCGAATAGATCCGCAAGCGTCGCCGCGAACGGCCGATCATCCCGATCTATCTGCTCCACCTGCGCCTGCACGTAAGCGCGCGCAAATCTGATTCCGGCGGTCGTCGCCGAGTCGCTCGAGCACGTCGACTACCTCGCGCACCTGCTGGTACTCGAGCAGCCTGCGAACGAGCTCAGCGCGCGGATCTTCCCACGCTTCCATTCCTTCCGGCCGCGGTAAAAGCATCTGCGCCTTGATGCGCAGCAGACGCGCCGCCATCTCGAGATAATCGGCTGCGTCATCGATGCGCATTCCATGAATGCGTGCAAGGAACTGCTCGGCGATACGCGCGATCGGGATGTCGTAGATATCGACCTGCTCGTCGCGGATCAGAGATAGCAGAAGGTCGAGTGGCCCCGAGAACTCCGGCAGCTCGATGATGAATCCCGCCTGCTCGGCCTCGGCCGAACCAGCGTCGCGCGGCGCCGAAAATCCGTCGTGGTCGCGCCTGTCGACTTCGAGGGCCGTCATAGCGCGCCCTGCCATGGCAATACGAACGAGCTGACGCTGCCTGTCAGAAATGTCGTGAGCGATAGTCGCGGGGAGCAGCCAGTAGTTGAGGAGCTGGCTACCCCAGAACAGCAGCGCGCAGACTATGAGCAGCCCGTAACGGCTGATGCGCTCGTACGAGAGAGCCCACGCCGGCGGCAGTAAGTACTTGAAGACGTGCGAGCCGTCCAATGGCGGAATAGGCGTCAGATTGAAGACTGCGAGCACCAGGTTGATGAAGATGCCGTAGATGCACATCTGCTGCAGAATCGCGAACGTATTTTCGGCGTTGGGGAAGGCGCGCCCGGGGAAATAGAGGAGTGGGATCACCGCCGTAAACACAAATGCCAGGATCACATTCGTAGCCACGCCCGCCAGCGAGACCATGATGTCTCCCTGCTTGAAATTCCGGTAGTTCCGCGGGTTTACGGGGATCGGCTTGGCGCCTCCGAGAATCGGCAGGTGCGAGATCGCAAGGATAAGCGGCAGCACGATCGTCATGAACGGATCGATGTGCTTTATCGGGTTCCAGGTGAGCCGACCGAGCTGGTACGCGGTTGGGTCGCCGTTCTTCATGGCGACCCAACCATGAGCGTACTCATGGGCGACCATGGAGAAGAGAAGGACCGGACCGATTAGTAATATCTGAGTGACGCTATCCAACTTGACTCGGTTATGGGGATGACCTAATTTACGAGGCTAGTCGCGAATCGGAAACGCTTTCGCTTCATCGAGTTAACCAGCCCCGTCATGCCGAATATCGCGTCCGCCAAGAAGAATATGCGGAAGTCCCGTGCCGCGCAGGTTCGTAACCGCGCCCAGCGCTCGACTCTCCGTACAGCACTCAAGAAGGCGAAAGCCGAAAACGCATCGCCTGAGACGATGGCCGAGGCCGTCACGCTGCTCGATCGCGCGGCTCGGAAGGGTCTAGTGCACAAGAATGCCGCCGCGCGCCGCAAGAGCCGCATGGCCAAGGCCGCCAGGAAGACCGCCGCGTAACTCGCAGGAACTGCTGGCGCTGCCAGATCCGCGCCGGCTCTCACGCTCCATCGGCTCGCTGTACGGCAACCCGCCACAGGTCGCGACGTGTCAGAATTCGCGAACACCTCAGCCAAGACCGATTCCACCCGCCGATTTTCGGATCGGGTCGAGAACTACGTTCTGTATCGGCCCGGCTATCCCGAGGACGTCGTGCGCGTCCTCCAGCGCGAAGCTGGTCTCACTCGCGAATCGATAATCGCCGACGTCGGTTCCGGCACCGGAATCTCGTCCGAGCTCTTCCTTCGCAGCGGCAACAGCGTATTCGCTGTCGAGCCCAACGACGAGATGCGACACGCGGGAGAGCGATTGCTCGCAGCATACCCGCGCTTCCGCAGCGTACCAGGACGCGCTGAAGCGACCACCCTCCCCGATTCCAGCGTCGACTATGTCACCTCGGGTCAGGCCTTCCACTGGTTCGAGCCAGACCGCGCGAGAGTCGAGTTCGCACGGATCCTCCATGCGGAGAGCAGATGGGTCGTTCTATTGTGGAACGCGCGGCGTGTCGATACGACGCCGTTTCTCCGCGCGTACGAGGCGTTGCTCGAGCGCTACGGAACCGATTATCGCGAGGTGCGTCACAAGAACATCGACGTTGCGCGCCTTTGCGTATTGTTTGGCGGTGAGCTCGGCGAGGCGTTTCAGCTTCGCAGACTGTACAACGAGCAGCGATTCGATTTCGCAGGGCTCAGAGGTCGACTTCTCTCGTCGTCATACACGCCCACCGCCGGCGACCCGAGTCACGGCCCGATGCTGCGTGATTTGAAGACCATCTTCGACGAGCATGCAGAAGATGAAACAGTCGCAATCGAGTACGACACCGAGATCTACTTCGGGCGAATCAGATAGGTGTGAGCTCGCCAGCGGACCAGCTGCTCTAGAACGTCGAGAGCTCTCCGCCGCAGCGCTCGCAGTACCACTCGGTAGCGTAGTTCATTGTACCGCACTCGGGACACTTCAATGTCTTGTCCGTATCGCGCCGCGAATCGCCAATAGCTGCGGGCGTCGGCGTCCGAGGCGGGGTCGGAGCGATACCGCCGGCCACACCGGTGACGCCGTTGGCGATTCCGTAGTCGGCACCCGCCGCGCCGACCGGGTTCCCACCCATTGGCGACGCAGGAATTACCTGGTCTTCGAGGTCAGACGTGTCAGGAGCGGTGTTCCGTCTCGCGGGAGCTGCAACGTTCGGCTCGGGACGCGCCTGCGGTGGATGCCATTCGGCGATGAAGTCCTCGATTGAGGGCGCAGCCTCGCTCGGAGCGCCGGCCTGCGCGCTCTCCGGTGTTGCAACGCTCGGTTGCTCCCGGCCGCTCGTGGCTGCGTCCGGCTTGATCGACTGCGTCAACGCGACAATGCGCTGAAGCTCGTCCAGCTCTTCTTCAAGCGAGTGACGCTCCGCTGCCATCTGCTCGAGATCGCTGTCTGCGTCAGCGCGACGGCGTTCCCAATCGTCCGGCGTGAATTCCCCGACCGCGGCGCGCAGCTCTGCTTCGTGCCGTTCGTCGGTACGATCGGCTTCGCGCTGCCGTAACGTCGCCAGCTCCGCCGTCAGCAACTCAATCGTGCCGCTGAGCTGCCCCGCGCGCTCGGCGAGGCTCTGCATCACCCGGTCGAGTCGTCCCGTGTAGTCGCGCTGCACCCGCTCATACACGTGAGGCGGCGTCGAGCTACGACGGCCTTCGAGCGTGGCAAGCCAGCCCTGGTAGCGTTGCCGCTCGTCCAGCAGCTCGTGAAGAGCCGACATCGCTTCGGAATCGGTCGCTGTCACTTCCCCTCCCCTTGCTCCTTCAGAGTATAGACAATGTCGCCGCCGACCACGGTGTGGATCGTTCGGCCAGTCAGCGTCATTCCCGCGTACGGCGTATTGCGTCCCTTTGACAGAAACTGGTCCGGATCGACTATCCAGCGACGCGCCGGGTCAAATATCGTGACGTCGGCCGGGGCCCCTGTCCTTAAAGTACCGCCGGGAAGGCCGAAAAGCCGAGCCGGGCTGCAGGCCATGCGGTCGACCAGAATGTCGAACCCGACGTAGCCCGGCACGACCAGGCTGTCGACGACCACGGCGAGCGCCGTCTCGAGCCCGACGATTCCGTTCGGTGCGTTCTGAAACTCACGCTCTTTTTCATCGTAATGGTGCGGCGCATGATCGGTCGCGACGAGATCGATGGTGCCGTCGCGCACCGCATCGCGCAGCGCGGCTACATCCTCCGCGGTACGGAGCGGTGGATTCATCTTGGCGTTGGTATCGTATCCCTCAACCGCTTCCTCGGTGAGCGACAGGTGGTGCGGGCATACTTCAGCCGTCACGTTGATCCCGCGGTCCTTGCCCCAGCGGATGAGCTCAACTGAACCCTTTGTGCTCATGTGCGCGAGATGCACATGCCCACGCGTGAGGCGCGCGAGCAGGATGTCGCGGATCGCCATTATCTCTTCGGCCTCGTCCGGGATTCCCTTGAGGCCGAGGCGCGCGGAGACGAGGCCTTCGTTCATGGCGCCGCCCGCCGCCAGCGTCGGCTCCTCGCAGTGGTCGATGACCGGGATGCCGAACGTGCGTGCGTATTCCAGCGCGGTGCGCATCAGCTGCGCGGAGACCACCGGCTTGCCGTCATCGCTCACGCCGATCGCGCCGGCATCTACCATCTCGCCGAACTCCGCGAGCGCCTCACCGCGCTGACCTACCGAGATCGCGCCGATCGGATACACCCGCGCTCCGCCGGCGCGCAATCCCTGCCGCACCACAAATCCAACCGCAGCAGGGTTGTCGATTACCGGATCCGTGTTGGGCATTGCGCACACTGCCGTGAAGCCACCGGCAGCCGCAGCGCGTGCGCCACTCGCAATCGTCTCGACGTCCGCGCGCCCGGGCTCGCGCAGGTGGCAGTGCACATCGATGAAGCCGGGCGACACGATGAGACCAGCACAATCGATAACGAGCGCATCATCAGGACGACCGATGTCATTGCCAACGGACTGCACCACGCCGTCGGAGAGCAACACGTCGGCGACGGTATCCATACGCTGAGACGGGTCGAGCACGCGACCGTTGGTGAGCAGAACTGGGCGCGTCACGATCAGGCCTTGCCCGTCTTGGCCGCTTCGGCAAGCTCGGGCTTTCCGCCGGAGAGCAGATACAGCACCGCCATCCGAACGGCCACACCGTTGGTCACCTGAGGAAGTATCACGCTATGCGGCCCATCGGCCACGTCGGAATCGATCTCTACGCCGCGGTTCATTGGGCCGGGATGAAGGATGAGAACGTCTCGCGGTGCACGCTCGAGGCGCTCGCGCGTGACGCCAAAGATTCTGTTGTACTCACGGAGCGACGGAATGTAGCCAGCGGTCATGCGCTCCAGCTGCAAGCGGAGAACGTTGAGCGCGTCGGACCACTCGATCGCTTCTTCGATCCGCGAGAACACCGTCACCCCCATGTCGTCTATCGCGCTCGGCATGAGCGATCGCGGGCCGCACACGGCGACTTCTGCTCCAAGCTTGCGAAGGCCCCAGATGTTGGACCGCGCGACGCGTGAGTGCAGCACGTCACCGCAGATGCAGACGCGCAGACCCGCGATGCGCTTGAAGTGATCCCGTAGCGTCAGAAGATCGAGCAGCCCCTGCGTCGGGTGCTCGTGAGTGCCGTCGCCCGCGTTGATGACGTTGGACTCGATGCGGGACGCGAGAAAGTTCGCAGCGCCCGAGGCTCCGTGGCGAATGACTACCATGTCGATGCGCATCGCTTCGAGATTCCGGGCGGTGTCCACAAGCGTCTCGCCCTTCGCGACACTGGACCCACCGGACGAAACATTCACCGTGTCCGCTGACAGACGCTTTTCCGCGAACTCGAATGAGATCCGGGTGCGAGTCGAATTTTCGAAGAAGAGATTGACTACTGTGGAGCCGCGCAGCGTGGGCACCTTCTTGATCGCGCGCTCACTGATTTCCTTGAACGGCTCCGCGGTATCGAGGATGAGACTGATCTGTTCCCCGCTCAATGGCTCCAGCCCCAGCAGGTCCTTCCCGAGCGGTGCCGCCTGCGTCATTCGAAGCGCTTCGAGACGAGTACCACGCCCGACCGTCCGTCGAGCTCATCGACCTGCACATCTACACGGTCTGGCGCGCGCGCCTCGATTTTCCGGCCGACGATGTCGGGCTGGATCGGCAGCTCCCTGCCGCCTCGATCTATGAGCACCGCGAGCTTGATGCGGGCGGGCCTTCCGAAGTCCGCGAGCTCGTCGAGCGCCGCTCGAATCGTTCGGCCGGTGAACAGCACGTCGTCGACAATCACGACGACACTGCCGTCTATCTCGCCGGGCAGCTGCGTTGAACCGACTATCGGGCGCGGCCCGATAGTCTGCAGGTCGTCGCGGTAGAGAGTTATGTCCAGCGCGCCGCGCGGAACTTCGACGCCATCGCTGGCCTTGATAAGGGCCACGATCCGATCAGCGAGCTGCACGCCGCGCCGCTGGATCCCCACGACTACCAGATTGTCAGTTCCGCCGTTCGCTTCGACGATCTCGCCAGCCATGCGGCGCAGGGTTCGCTCTACCGCACTCGCATCCAGAATGGTCTCGGTGTGCTCAGTCATCCGGCTCAAATATAGCCGATGGAGCCTACCGGATTCCGCTTTGGATGACGGTACGGGCGCGCGCCTCGACCACCTTCACCGCCTCGATGTGATCGGCGTCTTCGCCCAGCTCCCGGTGCGCCTCCCTGAACAGGCGAGCGGCCTCATCCAGTAGTGGCGCTGGCGTCCCAGTCTCGGCGGCTATACCTGCCGCTATCCCCACGTCCTTGTCCAGCAGGGCGAGCTTGAAAGTGCGTGGGAAGGAGCGGTTGAGCACTCGCTCCGGAAACAGGTTCATCGACGTGTTGGACCGACCGCTCGAAGAGTTGATGACGTCGAGTGCGACCGCGGGATCTACGTCGAGCTTCGAGAGCATCGCGAGACCTTCGGCGGTGGACCAGACATGCACCGCGAGGAGCGCGTTGTTTACAGCCTTCACGGCGTCGCCCGTTCCCACCCCGCCGCAGTGCACGATCTTTCCTGCAAATAGGTCAAGGATCGGGCGAGCGCGATCGAGCGCGGACGCCTTGCCCCCGACCATCACGGTGAGCTTGCCAGCGACGGCGCCCGACACTCCTCCGCTCACCGGCGCGTCGATAAAATCGAGCCCGGCGGCATCGAGCCGCGCCGCTATGCGACGCGACGTTGCCGGGTCGCCGCTGGTGCAGTCGATAACGATCGAGCCGCGGCGCAGCTTCTCGGCGGCTCCGGCCGGCCCGAACAGAACCAGCTCGACCTGCGCGGACGTCGGGAGGCAGGTGATCAGAAAATCGACGCCGTCCGCTGCGTCAGCGGGAGACTCGGCATTTCGGGCACCTGTTTCCCCGGCAAATGCTTCAGCTTTCTCTCTCGTTCGGTTCCACACGGCGAGGCGCGTCGCTCTTGCGACGTGGTGGGCCATGGGTGTGCCGATAGCTCCAAGCCCTAGGAACGCCGCGCTGGGCCCACTCGGTGTGCTCATACTGAGAGAATCTGCTCCGCCTTGAGTAAAACGTTCGGCTCGGCGTCGGGATACCGCAGCTTCATTTTCCGGAGCGTGCGCACGACGGTGCCAGTTACAAAGTAATTGCGCACCTTCTTGTCGTCCGCGGGCACCAGGTACCACGGCGCTTCCTTGGTGGACGTGCGGCGAAGCATATCGTGGTAGGCGTCGGTGTAGGCGTCCCAGAGTCGCCGGTCGTCGAGATCGGCCTCCCGGAACTTCCAATTCTTGTCCTCACGCTCGACGCGCTTGAGGAGCCTCCGGCGCTGCTCGGCGCGGGAGACGTGCAGGAAGAACTTCAGGACAATGACATTGTTCTGGATCAGCATCCGCTCGAAATCGTTTATCTGATCGTAGCGAGACATCCAGATCGGCTTGGCGACCGTGCCATGCACGCGCGCTGCCAGAACGTCCTCGTAATGCGAGCGGTTGAAGATCCCAACCATTCCGCGCTCCGGAACGACGCGGTGGATGCGCCAGAGAAAATCATGCTTGCGCTCAACCACCGTCGGCTCCTTGAAGCTCGTCACCTGGCAGCCTTGCGGATTGCACGCGCCGAAAACCGTCCGGATCGTTCCGTCCTTGCCCGAAGCGTCGCGGCCCTGCAGAACCACTAGAACGGCGTAGCGCCCGTCTGCGTACAGCTTCCCCTGCAGCGTTGAAAGCTTCTCGAGACGCGCCTTGGTTTTGGCCTGAAGCTTCGACGGCTTCGGCACGTCGTCGGTGGTTGCGTCCTCGTCCCGAAGGGAGAGTGGGAGCTCAGGATCGACTGGATCGAGTTGCATGCCGTAAGTTACGACACAAGAGCGCAATTATCTGAGCAAAGAAAGCGCGAGAATGCGATGCGCCAGCCTCGGATGACGGAGCGCGCCACGGTACGAGTTGTTCGGGAGTTTGCCAGGTCGCGCTCCGGCGATAACACTCGGCCATGTGCATCACGGAGCGGTTCCGGAAAGCCTCACGTCTTACATTAAGTAAAGCCGATTAACTCGTTGCCCTGCAGGTATTTATGATACGAGTACTGTCGCAGTCCGAACCCGCCCTTCATGCTACTGGCGCGCGGTGCAGCGGCCGACTGAGCTACCCGCGCCAATGGCTCTCGGAGTTCTGAGAAAGGTGGCGCTCGTATCGTAAAGCGCGCGGAGCGCGCTGACGTCGATCGGAGCGATCGCGGTAACATGCACCGTAGGGGACATGATAGACCCGCGATTGGGACTGTGGCTCAGGCCGAGCACGTGACCGAATTCGTGGGTCGCGACCTGGGAGCGCTCACCGGCCGTGAGAAGCTGGCCGCTGGGACTGCGCAGCGCGAGCGTGACGTCTCCGTTAAGGATCCAGCCAGCTTGATCCCACGACACGTTCGTCCAACCTTCGAACCGCGCGTCGAATTTGTCGATCCAGTGCACGACGACGTCAGCGTGCTCGCTGTCATCGACGACCTGGAATCGTACCGGCGAACCTGCGTTCTGCCACGCGTCCAGCGCTCCGACGACTTCCGCGCGAAACGCCGGCGACCAGCCAGCGAGGCCCGTGGGGTTCTCTATCCGCACAGTGACTGTCTGATCGGGTCCCTCGCGCCAGCGCGGCGTGAACCTGAGCTTCCGTGTCGTGCCCTCGGAAGTTCCGACAACGTCGAGCGCACCTGCGCCCGACGCGCAGCTGAGGGAATCGATGTGGACAGCGAGGCTCTCAGCCGCGACCACCGGCGTAGCCACCAGGAGATCGGCCTTTCCCGGAGGGCCCGTTCCTGAAGCAACACAACTGAGCAGCGCGACTTGGAAAGCCACGACAGGCGCGAAAGAGCGTGCAACACTCATCAATTGTTGACGAGCAAAATTACCACTCGGTAACGTGTGCTTCTTATCGCGAGCCGCCGGGTCTGGGGATCGACGCGAAAACGCTCGCAGGATACCACGCTGGACGAGTGTCCCGGTCCGCGATGGTGCGCACGATGTCGAAGTAGAGTGAGTCAAACGCCACAGCGGTCTGCAAGTTTACGGGTTGAGAGAGATCGTCCGACGGTTTGTGGTACCGATTGGCCAGCCACTCGCTGATGGTCTTGTCCTCAGGCGAATCCTTGATGTAACCGGTCTTGAACGCCAGTGCCGGGATACCGCGCTGGATGAAGCTGTATTGATCGCTCCGAATGAAGCGTACCTGCTCCGGCTCCGGATCGGCGAGATTGGCGAGACCGTGTGCCTTGAGCACTGGAAGGATGTCCTTCCCCAGATCGGACTCATCCCAGCCGTACGCAAACACGCCAGTCAGCGGGATGATTGGCAGATACATGTCGGTGTTGAGGTCGGCGACTATCTGCTCCTGAGGCACGGTTGGGTGGATGGCGAAGTACGCAGATCCGAGCTCGCCCTCTTCCTCACCCGTTACGGCCAGGAAGATGACTGACCGACGCGGTGTCACCTGCCTGTCGTGAAACGCGGCGGCCGTTTCGAGCAGCGTCGCGATTCCCGAAGCGTTGTCCATTGCCCCGTTGTAGATGCTGTCGCCGTTCACCGGGCGGCCGACGCCGAGGTGGTCGAGGTGAGCGCTGACGACGAGGTACTGGTCGCGGAGTTTTGGATCATTCCCGCGCAGAATTCCAACGACGTTGGGAGCGTCGACGGCAGTATTCGCGATCGTGACCCACGCGTGCAGCTTCGGCTTGAGGTCGAACGACGGCACTGGCTTCTGAGCATCCGCCAGCGCAATCATCTCTGCGTAAGTGTGGCCGGACCCGGCGAAGAGACGTTCGGCGTCGGCGGCCTGCAGGTTTATGAGGATCCCGCGGTCGGTCGGATCCTCGGCAAGTCCGAGGACGGGTCGCGGCGCACGCGCTGGCGGGCGGGCGCGCCCGGGCGCTGGAGCATCAGCGATTGCAATGCCGGCGACTGCACCCAGCCGCTCGAGCTCCTTCCAACGGGATGCGCGTCCGTGCGCAAAGAGAGTGGCATTCAATCCCTGCGGCATGCGGTTGAGATAGACCGCGACCTTGCCGCGCAAATCGACGCCGGCGAGATCATCGTGCACACCAGGAAGGTGCAGCCCGTAGCCCACAAATACGATTGGGCCGTCGGCGCTCGCGCGCGTCGATGGCTTGATCTGAAAACTGGCGTCAGAGCCGAGATGCAGCGTATCGTCGCCGCCGGCGTCGCGAAGAACGACTCCCGACTGCTCTGGATCCAAAGCAGCGGATGCGAGATGGACGGACTGGAAGTAGCCGTCCGAGCCACCGGGTTGCAGTCCCACCGCTGCGAACTGATCGGCGACGTAGTGCGCGGCTTTCACGTAGTCTTCGGTGCCGGTGCGCCTGCCGCGCATGCTGTCGTCAGCCAGCACCGTGATGTGGTGCCACCACGCAGCCGCGGATCTGCTCTGCTGCGCGTGAAGATTCCCGGCGCCGAGGGCGAATGCGGCGCTGAGAACCGAAAGAGTATTGCGAAGCGAAGTGCAGGAAACGTTCACGCCGCCGACCGGTGAGAGGACTGCTTACAGTGACTATACGCGCATCGGCTGGCGGTCGTTTGGCCTTCCGGAACGAGCCGACGCGCGTTGCAAAGCGATGGTCGCGTCAGCGTGGCGTGTTCGATCCCCGCTCTGATTTTAAACCGGATAGTCCACCGCTGAGCGGCGGACGCTGCGCCAGGAGGCGCCTGGTGGCGTGAAGAAGCCCACCTGGAACGACTCGCGGTGTAACTGAACGTCAGTTACACCGCGACTGCGCGCGCGCCAAGCCGACCGAGCGCTTCGGGCGTGAGTCGGACAGACACGATCATCTCGTCGCCATCTGTACGTTGAGCGAGCACGTCGCCATTGCGATGCAGCTCCGCGAGCAGACGCCCATCGCTCAGCGGAACCCGCAGCTCCACCACGCGCCGCTCGGCGCGGAGCCGCCGAAGGAGTGCGCGGCTGAGCGCATCGAGCCCACCCTCGACTTCGGAGCTCGCAAATACCGCGTCCGGAATCAGAGTCGTCACGCGTTGGCGCACAGCTTCCAGCTCGTCCGGCGCGAGCAGATCCGATTTGTTGAACACATTGATTACGGGCTTGTGATTCGCGCCGAGCTCGGATAGGACTTCCACGACCACCGCTCGATGCTCCTCCCAGAGGCTGTCGGAGACGTCGATGACGTGAAGCAGGACATCCGCCTCGAGCACTTCCTCGAGCGTTGCACGGAAGCTCGCTACCAACTGGTGCGGCAGTTTGCGCACAAAACCGACGGTGTCGGTAAGCAGGATGTCCTCTCCGTCGGCCAGTTCGACCTCGCGTGTCAGCGGATCCAACGTCGCAAAGAGTCTGTTCTCGACAAAGACGTGCGGATCGTTCGAAAGCGCGCGAAGTATGGATGACTTGCCCGCGTTGGTGTAGCCCACCAGGCTCGCCTGAAACTCGCCGCGCCTCGAGCCACGCTGGACTTCGCGCGACTTCTGCACTTCGGTGAGGCGCTGAGTGAGCACCTTGATGCGATGGTTGATAAGACGGCGGTCGGTTTCGAGCTGCGTTTCGCCGGGACCGCGCACGCCGATTCCACCACGAAACTTCTCGAGGTGGGCCCACATTCTGGTGAGTCGCGGAAGCATGTACTGCAGCTGCGCAAGCTCGACCTGCATCTTGGCTTCGGCACTTCGGGCACGCGTCGCGAAAATGTCGAGGATGAGCTCGGCACGGTCCATCACGCGCTTTCCCGTGATGTCCTCGATGTTCTTTCCCTGACTGGGACTGAGCTCGTCATCGAAGAGCAGGAGAGTCGCGTCCTTGTCGGCGATGGTCTGGGTAAGCTCCTCGACTTTCCCCTTGCCCAGATACGTCGCCGGATTGGGCCGCTCAATCTGTTGTACGACTTCACCAACGACTTCAGCGCCAGCTGTGTCGGCGAGCCGCGCAAGTTCTTCCAGATGCTCGGCTGTTCGGTGCTTCGCATTGCGCCCTTTACGCGGCGCGCCGATGAGCAGCGCGCGCTCAATAGGCGCGATCAGGTCGATCAGTTCTCGTGACAATCTCTAGTGCTTCATCCCGGACAAGGTGGAGAAACGGCCGGTCTGGTCGTATGGCTTCGTGAAATTACCCACGGGCGTCGCGACCGTCACGTCACCCATCACACGATAATTCACCGATCCCTTCTCGCGGAGCTGCTTCGCCGCCGCGGCGAGTCCGCTGTAGCTCAGGTTCACAGGAAGGCGAACGACCGTCGAATCGCCGCTCTGAACCGTGAAATGCTTGTCGTACGTTCCCTCTCCGACGGACGTCGTATCGACCAGTAGTCGGTACGTCAGCTGTGTTGCATCCAGACGATAGCCGTTCGGATTATAAACGCTGAGAATGACGTCCACCGTACCTCCTTTCGTACCGACGCCCTCGACCTGGAGGTCATCGAAGTTCACGATAGGCTGCCGGAAACCGCCGACGCCCATCGAAGCGCAACCGGCAAGCGCTGTGATGGCGAGTATCACAAATGTTTTCTTCATGTTCGTAGCTCCCCTGCACGGAAAGTGCCGCCGGTTGGACATTATCCTCTCGTAGTCTAGCTTTACCCCACATAATGCCAACTGATCATCTTAAAGTGCTGGTCGTTGCGGGCGCCCGCCCCAACTTCATGAAGGTTGCCCCCATTCTCCACGCCCTCGATGCCGCGGGCCACGAAGCAATCCTGGTCGCATACCGGGCAAC
>CAVSUQ010000009.1:0-105548 GCA_963731305.1 uncultured Gemmatimonadales bacterium
CGTCGCCCCGCGCGCGCAGCGGGGGCAGATCGATGCGGATCACGTTGATCCGATAGTAGAGATCGGACCGGAAGCGCCCGCCTTCGATCTCCGCCTCGAGATCGCGATTGGTTGCGCAGACGATCCGCGCGTCGAACGGCGCGTTCGTCGTCGCCGCCGACCGGGCGGACGCGACGCTCCTCGAGCGCGCGCAGGAGCTTGGCCTGCAGGCCGGGCGGCGCCTCACCGATCTCGTCGAGAAACAGTGTTCCGCCACTCGCCTTCAGCAGGAGACCGGCCCGGCTGGTGTGTGCGTCCGTGAACGACCCGCGCGCGTGGCCGAAGAGCTCGCTTTCGAGCAGCGACTCGGGCAGCGCGCCGCAGTTGATCGCGACGAACGGGCCGTTCGCCCGCCGGCCCTTGTCATGCAGAGCGCGCGCGACGAGCTCCTTGCCCGTTCCGCTTTCGCCCGTCACGAGGATCGAAGCGTCGGTGGCGGCCGCGCGCAAAACCGTGTCGTAGGTGCGCAGCATGGCCGGGCTGCCGCCGTGGAGCGCCGTCCCCGCCAGCCGGGTGGCGGTCGCATCCGCTCCCTCTCCCCCGGCGGCTCGCCGCAGGCGCCGGACCTCGACCTGCAGCCGGCGATAGCCGACCGCGCGCCCGAGCGTCAGACCGATCGCCTCGATCTCGAACGGCTTGGTCACGAAGTCGTAGGCCCCCGAGCGGATGGCCGCGACGGCCGTCTCCAGACTGCCGAAGGCGGTGATGACCACGACGGGAGTGTCGGGCCGATTGGACGCCACCCAGGTTGCGACGTCGAGCCCCGACGTCCCGGGCATGTTCAGGTCCACGACGATCGCGTCGAAGTCCGTCTCGTCGAGCAGCGCGAGGGCGGCGTCGCCGGAGGTCCGAGAGGTCACCGCGAACCCGCGCTTCGAGAGGCCCGCTTCGAGCAGCGCACACATCTCGAGCTCGTCGTCGACGACAAGCAGGCGCCCTGCTGCTGGGCCGCCTGCGCTCACGCCGCCCTCCGGGGCAGGAACATCGAGAAGCGGCTCCCCCGTCCTGGTTCGCTGTCGGCCTCGATCCAGCCGCCGTGTTCATCGACGATATCGTGGGCGACGGAGAGACCGAGACCGGTTGATTCCCCGACCGGCTTGGTCGTGAAGAATGGTTCGAACACCCGGGACAACACCTCAGGCGGCATCCCTGGCCCGTGGTCGCGCACGGTGAGCTCGAATGTCCCCGCAGCAACGCGGCGATTCTCGCTGAGGTGCCCGTGGGGCGGCTGACGCGCCCCACCGTCGCGCAACGTGACGTCGACCGCCGCTCCTTCCGCGCTGGCCTGAATGGCGTTCACGATCAGGTTGGTCAGCGCCTGCTGCACCTGCGTCGCGTCGGCCGTGACGGGAGCGGTCGCCACCTCGGACCGAAAGTTGAGCTGAATGCTCTTCTTGCTCGCCAACGTGGAGAGCAACGGCAACAGGTCGGCGGCCAGGCGCGAGAGGTCCTGTTCCTCTTTCTGAGGTGGGCGTCTCCGGGCGTAGTCGAGCAACTGGCGGATGATCTTCGTCATTCGTTCGGCTTGATCAATGATGATCTTGGCGTGGGTCGAAGCCTCGCGTTCGTCCTCCACGATTAAGCCGTGCCCGGCCGGCCATTACGTTGAGCGGCGTTCCCAGCTCGTGGGCGACGCTGGAGGCGATTCGCCCGACCGTGGTGAGGCGCTCGGCGTGGCGGAGCTGTTCGAGGGCGTCGAACCGCTCGCGAGTCGACGCGCGGACCTCAACGGCGGCGGCTTCCAGCTGATCGAGCATTCCGTTGAGCTCGCGGGTCAGCTCGCCGAGCTCGTCGCGCTGACGGGGGAGCGACCGCGCGCCGAGGTCGCCGGCCGCTACCCGGCGCGCCTGGCCGATCAGGACCGAGATCGGTCCGCCCACCACCCAGGCGCCGACCAGTAAGGTCATCAGCATCATCGTCGCAGCAAGCGCCAGCGTGGTCATTGCAGTTGCGCGAATCGTACGACGGACGTGGGCGCGCAGATCGGGAGGCGGCTCGGAGACGTCGACGGCCCCCACCACCTGACCGTCCGCCCGCACGGGGCTGACCGCATGGAGCCATCCGGGCGGATCGCTGCGTTCGTCGCGCCAGATCACTTCCTCGCCGCGCGCGACCGCTCTGCGCTCGGCGGAGGGGAGATCGGAGGCTGTCTCCCGCAGGTCGACCCAGCTGACACGATAACGCGCCTCGAACCCGTGGAGCCGATCCATCGCGCGGTGCACCGGTTTCTCGCCCACCGCTTCCCACATCTTACCCATGCTGTCCGCGAACGCTCCTGCCGTCGCCCGATCATCGGAGCGTTGATCGGCCTCGAACTCTGCGCGGTCCCGCCTGAGTTCGAGGAACGCTGCCGCGGCGACCACGACCAACGCGCCGGGCAGAACCGCCAAGGCTAGTTTGAGGGTCAGCTTCACGAGGCCTCGATTCTAGCCCCGCTGCCGGGACGAAGAGTCGTGGTCTCCGTGGCGTGACGATCGCGGGGCGAATCGCTCTGTAGCAAAGCCTGCACCACCGGACGTTGGCCTTGGTCGACGAGGAGGGCGCGCTGCACAGAGACCGATATCCGGCCGCCGTTATCGACGCTGGCCCGGGGCCAAATGCCCCTTGGGGCATTTTATCCCCCGAGGAGGCGCCGCTAGCCCGCGCTGTCGCGTGTCGAAGGGATGCGTTCTTGGGTACGGGTGTTGCTTCACGCACTGGGGACAAGAGCGTCGGGGCAGCGTGCGGACGCGCGCTCACGTCGGGAGGTTCCCATGCGTCGCAGTGGATTTCGTTCTAGCTCGGTCTCCGTCTTCGTCCTGCTTGCGTTCTCGTCCGCCACGTTGGCGACCACCTCGGCACGTGCCGACCTGCCATTCCCGATGGCGGACCCATACGTCGGGTCTGACCCCGCGGCCCCCGCGGCTGCGGCGCCGCCTCAAATCACGCCGCTCGCCTCGCCGCCGCCGGGGGCTCAGCCGATCGAGCTGCGCGAGGTCTTCTGGGGCGACCGCTACGGTCAGGTGAGACATGGTCCCTTCCCGTTCCAGGGAAATCGGCCGCTGGACGGCGCCGCCTTCTACCGCGCCCTCGGCCGCGAAGATCTGGCCAGCGCCTACGAAACGCGGGCCGGCGTCAAGGTCGCGCTTGGGATCAGCGCGCTCGCCGCCATTGTAGTTGGCGCCCTTGTCCTGAAAGGCGCGACGCCCGAGACCCAATGCGAGAGCCCCCCGTCGAAATACGCTTTCCAAATCCAAGCACCGGTCTGTCAGACCGACTCGAAGAACGGAACCCTCGCGACTGGGATCGTCGTCTTGGCCGCGGGTCCCATTCTGATGATCACCGCCGCGGCCGCGATCGACACCGATCCCGTCTCGCCGACCGAGCGGCGAAAGCTCATCGACGCGTTCAACGCCTCGCTAGCGCACGCCACGGCCGACGGTGCGCCCGCCCGTCCCAAGCCGGGCGGCGTCAGCTTCACGGTGTCGCCGACGTTGTCGACCAGCGGCGCGGGCCTGACGGTGGGCGGTCGATTCTAGGCGCGGACGACGCTCTTCCTATTGCGGGTCGATCTGCTGCGCGCCCCGGTAACCGCTCGATAGGCGGTGCTGGTCGAGCCAGGCTACAGCGCCCGATCGCCACGATAGAGTCGCGCTCTGGGATCGGTCCGTCCGCTTCGAAGTCCACCATGAAGTACAACACGGCGTCGATCCTCGGCATGACTCCGCCTGCTGTACGTGCCAAGGCGTACCGAGAGACACTCCCTCGTGTTCGCGTCGGTCGCCTGCTTCGTTTCCGACGAAGTGAGCTTCTGGCGGCGGCCCGTCGCTAGCCCTTCTTGCTCACGGGCATCGAGAGCCTGAGCCCCGCGGCGCAGTCCTTGCGTACGTAGTGCGCGTAGCTTCGACGCGTGGTTTCTGGCGAGGCGTGTCCTACCGCCGCGGAGGAACCGACCGGGTCGGCTCGGTAGCGGGGCCATTCGCAGCGATCGCCTGCGCGCCGGCCGATCGCCCGTTGCCAAAATGAGGCGTCGCCTTAGAGTTGCTACCTCATGTTCTCCAGTCTAAGGGATTCGAGCATCTGGGAAATGGGTCCCGAGCCATGGGTGACGAGAGCACTCCGATCCTAGCGGCTGTCCGGGACGCTCTGCTTGCTTCGTCGTCGGATGCTCTGTTGGCGATCTCGCCCGCTGGCCACGTGCTCTCCTGGAACGAAGGCGCGACGCGGATGTACGGGTTCTCGGCGCGAGACGCGGTGGGACAGAATCTCGAGGCGCTCTTCTTGCGTCAGCGGACCCCCGAGGCACGGGGCCTCCAACAGCTCCTCGAGGTCGCCTGCCAAACGGGGACCTCAAGGTGGCAGGCGGAGATATTTAAGGGAGACGAGCCGCCTTTCGAGGTCGACTTGACGCTGCGCCCTGTCCCGGATCTCGACGGAAGGATCCAGTTCCTGACGGCGGTCCAGAAGGACCTCTCCCACTACAAGCAGCTTCTCAACGAGCAGCAAGGCGACGTGAGATTGCGGGGCCTGCTCGAGGCGGCGCCGGACGCGATGATCATCGTCGATGGCGAAGGCCGCATCACGCTCGCCAACCATCAAATGGAGAAGCTATTCGGGCATTCGCGCGAAGAGCTCATCGGCGAGCGGATTGAGATCCTGGTCCCCCAGCGTTTTCGCAAAGGGCATCCCGGCCACCGAACAGCGTACTTCGGCGATCCCCGCACCCGGCCGATGGGCGCAGGGATCAATCTCTTCGCGCTGCGCAAAGACGGGACGGAATTTCCGGCCGAGATCAGCCTGGCGCCGATCCAGACGGAGGGAGGGACCTTCGCGACCGCCGCGGTCCGGGACATCACCGAGCGTCGGAAGGTCGAATCGAAATTCCGGGGCCTCCTCGAGTCGGCGCCCGACGCGGTGGTCATCGTCAACGGTCGGGCGAGATCGTCCTCATCAATACCCAGACGGAGAAGCTGTTCGGTTACCGCCGAGAAGAACTGCTGGGGAAGAACGTCGATGCCCTAGTGCCCATACGGTTTCGCGGAAAGCATCCCCAGCACCGGAATGGGTACTTTCACGCTCCGCGCGTGCGAGCGATGGGCTCGGGGCTCGAGCTTTACGGCCTCCGCAAGGACTGACACGGAGTTCCCGGTCGAGATCAGCTTGAGCCCGCTCGAAACAGAGGAAGGCGTGCTGGTGTCGGCCGCCATCCGCGACATCACCGAGCGGAACAAGGTCGAGGCAAAGTTTCGAGGATTTCTGGAGGCGGCGCCCGACGCAGTGGTGTCGTGAATGCACAGCGGCACCATGGTGCTAGTCAACTCGCAAACCGAGAAGCTGTTCGGGTATCCGCGCCACCGCCTTGATCGGGCAAGCCGGTCGAGATGTTGGTCCCGGAGCGTTTCCGGGCGCGCCATCCAAGCCACCGAATCGGCTACTTCGGCGGTCCTCGTCCCCGGGCGATGGGCTCGGGCCTCGAGCTGGCCGGTCTGCGGGCCGACGGGGTGGAGTTCTCGGTCGAGATCTAGCTCAGCCCGCTCGAAACCGAGGACGGGGTGCTGGTCTCCGCGGCGATTCGCGATATCACGGAGCGTAAGAAAGCCGAGGACAAGTTCCGTGGCCTCCTGGAGTCGGCTCCGGACGCAATGGTCATCGTGAGCGCAGACGGCAAGCATCAAGCTGGTCAATGCGCAGACCGAGTCGCTGTTCGGATATGGAAGGGGCGATCTGATTGGCGCTGCCGGTCGAGGTCCTGGTTCCGGAGCGGTATCGGCGACAATCATCCCGGGCACCGCTCGAACTACTTCACGGCTCGCGGGCCCGACCGATGGGGGCCGGCCTCCCCCTATTCGCGCTCCGCAAGGACGGCACAGAGTTTCCAGCGGAGATCTAGCCTCAGCCCCATCGACAGCCCGAAGGTCATGCTGGTGACGGCCGCCATCCGCGACATCACCGAACGAAGGAAGCTCGAAGAGATCCGTCGCAAGAGCCTGGAGATGGAGGAGCAGAACCGGCGGCTCGAGCTCGAAGAGCAAAATCGGCGCATGCAGGAGGCGAATCGGCTCGAAGAGCGAGTTCGTAGCCAACATGTCGCACGAGCTCCGCACGCCGCTGAACTCCGTCATCGGGTTTGCAGAGCTGATGGACAAGGAGAAGGTCGGGCCGGTTTCGCCCGATCACAAAGAATATTTGAACGACATCCTGACCAGCTCGAAGCACCTGCTGCAGCTGATCAATGACGTGCTCGATCTGGCCAAGGTCGAATCCGGAAAGATCGAGTTTCGTCCGGAGGTCGTAGAAGTCGGCAAGGTGGTCACCGAGGTCCGCGACATCCTGAGGGGGCTCTCTGCGGAGAAGCGCACCAAGGTCGAGACGCTGGTGAATCCCGAGCTGGGCGAGATGTTCCTGGATGTGTCCAAGCTGAAACAGGTCCTCTACAATTACCTTTCGAACGCCATCAAGTTCACGCCCGACGAAGGAAAGGTCACGATCCGCGTCACCGGCGCGGACGAGCGGACGTTCGCATCGAGGTCGAGGACACCGGGATCGGCGTGCGACCGAAGACCTGCATCGACTCTTCATCGAGTTCCAGCAGCTGGATGCCGGCTTCGCCAAGCGTTATGCCGGAACCGGTCTCGGTCTGGCCCTCACCGAAGCGCATCGTGGAGGCGCAAGGCGGTACGGTGGGCGTGAAGAGCACGCCGGGAAGGGGCAGCCTGTTCTGGGCGACCTTGCCCCGCCACTTTGTTCCGCAGCCCACTCTCCACGGCTCGTCGAAAGACGGCGACCATGGCCAATGAAACGATCCTGATCGTCGACGACAATCCTGCGAACTTGAAGCTCGCGCGCGTGCTCCTGAAGTCCTGGGGATATGACGCGCGAACGGCTCCTGACGCCGAGCAGGCCATGAAGGGTTTGGAGACCTTCACGCCCCGGTTGATTCTGATGGACATCCAGCTCCCAGGCATGGACGGGCTGGAGCTGACGCGGCGATTGAAGTCGTCGCCCGAGACGAGCGCAATCATCGTCATCGCGCTCACCGCCTATGCGATGAGAGGGGATGAGGAGCGGGCTCGCGCCGCAGGCTGCGACGACTATATCTCCAAGCCCATCGACATCGATAAGCTACCAAAGGTGATCGCTCAACACCTCGCGGCGAGCCAAGAGACGTAGCGATGCCTTCGATTCTCGTCGTCGAGGACAATCCGACGGCCCGAAAAATGCTCCGGTTGGCGCTGGAAGCCGAGGGATATCGCGTCATCGAGGCGTTCGACGGCGCTACGGCGCTCACGCGCGCGATTGCCGAGGCACCCGATCTGATCGTCCAGGATCTGGTCCTCCCGGACATGGATGGCCTCGAGCTTCTGCGGAGACTTCGCGCGTTGCCTGGGGGCGCCGGGAAGCCGATCATCGCGCTGTCCGGCTTTCAGAGCCTCATCGAAAAGGCCAACCGGCACCGGTGCGATGAGTGCACAATGGAAGCCCCGGGTGTCGACCGCACTGGAACTTGCCGGAACTAAACTGTTACGCTGCGGATAGTTTACCTGTCTCTGGATTATCGGCGCGGGAACGGAACATGCCACGCGCCTTTGTATTTCATTCGTCTACTCGTGATCACTGATGCCCGAGAATTCATTCCCGAAGCGATACGTCCAGGTCCGTGAGCAGCTGAGGGCAAGCCCGAGGGCGTGGCTGGTTACTGGAGCTGCCGGCTTCATCGGCTCCAATCTCGTCCAGGAACTCCTGAGTCTCGGACAGACTGTCGTCGGGCTCGACAACTTCTCCACGGGGTATCAGTCCAACCTGGACGACGCCGTTGCCGGAAGCGATGAGCACGGCGGCTCGTTCCGGTTCATCGAGGGCGACATTCGGGACCTTGATGCGTGCCATGCGGCGTGCGAGGGCGTCGATCTCGTGCTACACCAGGCCGCGCTGGCCTCGGTCCCACGCTCGATCGCGGACCCGGTAAGCAGCAGCCAGGTCAACGTCGAGGGCTTCCTCGACGTCCTTGTTGCCGCCCGCGACGCCGGGGCCAAGCGAGTGGTCTATGCGTCGTCCAGCTCTGTCTACGGTGATGCGAGGACGATTCCGCAGGTGGAGGACAACACCGGGAACGTGCTATCCCCCTACGCGGCGACCAAAGCGACGAACGAGCTGTACGCCGCTGTATTCCAGAAGACCTACGGCGTCGAGACGGTCGGCCTCCGCTACTTCAACGTTTTCGGCCGCCGCCAGGACCCTAACGGCGCGTACGCCGCCGTGATTCCCCGCTGGGTCGCGAATCTGCTTGCAGACGCGCCTTGCGAGATTTTTGGGGACGGAGAGACGAGCCGCGACTTCTGCTATGTAGCGAACGCGGTGCAGGCCAACATTCTCGCTGCCACGGCCGAGGATTCCGCGGCTACAGGCGGAGCGTACAATGTGGCATGCGGCCAGGAGACGTCGTTGAACGATCTTTTCATGATGATCCGCGACGGCCTCTCGAAATATCAGCCGTCCGTTGCTGGCGCTGAGGCCATCCATTCGCCCCCTCGGCAGGGCGACATCCGCCGCTCGCTCGCCGATGTGAGCAAGGCTCGGCGCCTGCTGGGTTACGAGCCGAGCCATCGAGTCAAGGACGGTCTGGCCCAGGCATTGGAGTGGTACGCGACCAAGGCGATGGTAGGCCGCTAGGCAGACGGCGCCGGTTGGGCGACGCGGTAAGGGCGACGCATGCGTCGCCCCCCCTAATCCGCCTGTCCTATTCTGTGCGGTGAGTCGGCTGGCGAGGCGATCGGCGGGGCATCCGCAACCGCTGGAGCTTCCGACCCCTGTGCAACGCCGTGCTTCTCCAGAAGCCGGTACAACGTCGTCCGGTCGATTCCAGCCAGGCGGGCAGCCTTCGACATGTTCCGCTCGGAGCGCGCCACAAGCATAGCGAGGTATTCCTTCTCGAAGTGCGTCAACACCGCTTCCTTCGCCGGGTGGTACGCCTTGGACATGAGATGCGCCGGCCATCCGCGCGCGGTGCTCTGCGACAATGCCGCATCGCTGCGGCCCGGTAAATCGTCGGCTTGAATGACCGAGCCGGCGTCCGCGAGCACTGCCAGGTGTTCCATCAGATTCTGCAGCTCGCGCACGTTTCCGGGCCACGCCAGCGACGTCAGCAGGTCGATCGCGGAAGCCGAGAGTGACGGACAGTCTCCGTCGCTGATTCTGTGTCTCGTCCAGTACTGACCAAGAAAGTGCTTGGCGAGCAATGGAACATCCTCGAGACGGTCGCGTAGACGTGGAAGATGGAGCGGCACGACACGAAGCCGGTAGAAAAGGTCGTCGCGAAGCACGTGAGTACGTACGGCCTCGTTCGGATCCCGATTCGTCGCGGAGATGAATCGCACGTCGACGGTCGCATCTTCCTGCTCGCTACCCACGCGGCGGACGACGCCGTCCTGGATCACGCGCAGCAGCTTTGCCTGGAGTGCGAGCGGCATCTCGGTCAGCTCGTCCAGAAAAAGCGAGCCGTTGTGAGCCACCTCGAGCAACCCCGCCTTGTCCCGGTCGGCGCCGGTGAACGAGCCCTTCTTGTGTCCGAACATTTCGGACTCGAGCAGCTGCGCCGGGAGCGCCGCACAGTTGATGGCGACGAATCGCTTGCCGCTTCTCCGGCTCTGCTTGTGAATGAGCTGGGCGATTCCTTCCTTGCCGGTTCCGCTCTCGCCGCTGATCATCACCGACGCATTGGTCTTCGCCACCTTTCGCGCCAGCTCGACGGCGCGCAGGAAGGCTGGCGATACTCCGATGAGAGCACCCATCCCGTCGGGCACGGCCGTTGCGATATCGGCGCTGGTTACCGGGGCGCCGCGACCTTCGAGCACCCGGTGGGCGGCCCGACCGACGGCCAGCTGAAGCTGTTCGGCGGTGAACGGCATGGCCAGGTATTCCCACGCACCGGCCTGGAGCGCACGGATGTTTGTCTCGACGCTGGGGTTACCCGTCATCAGAATGACTAACGAGTCCTCATGGGCCTCACGAGTCGCTTCCAGGATTTTCATCCCGGACACGCCGCTCATGAAGAGATTGACGAGCACGATGTCGTACTTGCGCTTTTGGAGTAGCTTGAGAGCTTCATCGCCCCTCGAGCTACCTGTTACCGAATATCCATCGCCACGGAGGACGGCTACACAGCCCTCTCGGAGCGAGTCATCGCACTCTACGACGAGCAGCCGCAGGTTGGCCCTGGCACCGGGCGATACGACATCCGGGTCGACACCCTGCTGACTGCTCAAGCCGTCAGACATAAAACCCGACCCTGGAAAACGCATGTTCTTAGGGAGCTGCAATAGAAGTGGGACGGTAGTGATGCGTGCGTGCTACAGACTGTGCGCACTTCCAAATATCGCTCGCTTGCTGGTTGACACAAGGGAAAATTCTGCACTTGTCGAGAACGCTCCTGTGCCGATACTGAATGCAGGTTCGCCTACCGTTGGATTGCCGCAACGCTTTTCCGGCCACGCAACTACCTCTATCTTTCGGCAGCAAAGATGAAAAACTCAATCGTGCCCGCGAGTCCATACCGGGACCCGGCACACGCGCTCCCCGGTCCCACGGACATCGCGCCGCTCGACCTCACGCCACAGCCTCCAGCTGAGGAAGACGCCGGCGGCGGTGGCGCGGCCAAGCTCCGGCGCTACTGGGCGGCGATCAAGCGGTTCAGGTGGCTCATATGTGCGCTCGTCGCGATCGGCACGATCGCGTGGTGTGGTGGCGACCCGCTACATCGACCCAGTTTACGAGGCGCGCGGAGCTCTCTGGATCACGGACGTCGGAACGGGCAATGACGGCACCTACAGGCCGCCAGAACTGCTTCCCAACGGCTCCTGGGTCCAGCTGATTCGCAGCTTTGCCGTCGTCGACAAGGTCGTCTCGCACGAGCGGCTCTGGGTAAAGGGAAAAACATGGAAGGACTCGGTCGCGCTTGCTGGAATCCAGCCGACCCCCGCAGACGGTGCCAGGTGACTACACGCTTGCTGTCGACTCTGCAAAGGGCACCTACTCGCTGAGCGAAGCCCAGCGGGGAGTTGTCGATCACGGGCAGTTGGGAGATTCGGTGGGACGGCAGGTCGGCTTTGCATGGGTTCCAACAGCTGCGTCGCTCGCGGGCGAGCCGCAGGTGAAGTTCACGGTCACGCAGCCGCGCTCGGTTGGCGTGGGGCTCATAGGCCGCCTGGACGTATCGATGCAGGAGCAGAGCAACTTTCTGACACTGACCCTCACAGGCGCGGAGAAGTGGCAGACGGCTGACCTTCTGAATGTCTGGATGCAGCAGTTCGTGGCTACCGCCGCCGAGCTCCGCACTCGCAGTCTGGCGCAGCAAGCCAGCATCCTCGAAACTCAAAGAGCATCGGCGAAGGAAGACCTGGACGCCAAGGAAGCTGCTCTGGAGGCGTTCCGCACACGTTCAATCACGAAGCCGACCGAGCAGACAGGGTCTGGCGTGGCCGCTGCGCTGGGTATCCCCGCTCCCGCCGAAGGCCTTAGCAGCAATTACTTCAAGAGCCAGACGGACCTTCAGACCGTGAAGCGAAGCATCGCGTCGCTACAGGCTCTCATCCCGTCCGCGCGGCAGGGCGACTTCAACCCAGACGTGCTGGCTGCGCTTCCCGCGATTCAGAGCGCGCCGATGCTCAGTTCTGCGCTCAAGGATGTAGTAGACAAGCAAAATGAGCTCCGTACGCTCAAGCAGTCGTACACCGACTCGGTTCCCGCGGTAAGGATTCTCGAGGAGGCGATTCGCACCCTCAAGACGCAGACAATTCCCGACCTGATGACGACGCAGGTCAACCTGCTCACAACACAGGCTAACCGCATTGCGGGTGATGTCAGCGCTGATTCAGCGGAGCTGCACGGCATTCCCGCGCGCACGACGGAGGAAGAGCGTCTCAGGCGCGATCTCGCGACGGCGGACGGACTGTACTCCAACGTCGAGAACAAGTACGAGACCGCCAGACTCGGCGCGGAGAGCACTGTACCCGACGTCACGATTCTCGATCCGGCGCTTCCCGCCGCGAGCGCGCAGCGAAACACCAAGGTTGTACTGGTGGGCGGCGGGTTCCTGGTCGCACTTGGTCTCGGCGTGCTCATAGCGCTGCTGTTCGACATGATCGACCATCGGTTCCGTTACCCGGAGCAGATTCCCGACGAGCTCGGCCTCGATGTGGTCGGCGCGATTCCGACCGTTCCGAAGCCGGGTGAGGCGGACAAGGATCCGGATGCGGTGCTGCAGAGCGTGGAAGCATTCCGCAGCTTGCGAATGAACCTTCACCACATGTTCGATGCTGCACCGGTGATGTTCACAATATCGAGTCCCGGCGTCGGCGACGGTAAGTCGATGATCGCCTCGAACCTCGCGTTGTCGTTCGCGGAGGCGGGCTTCAGAACGCTTCTCATTGACGGCGACATCCGGCGCGGCAAGCTGCACTCGATATTTGGCATCGAGCGTCGTCCAGGCCTGCTCGATTTTCTGAGTGGCGATGCTGACGCCGCGCATGTGATGCGCGAGGTTCCGGTGCATGGCGCATTGACGCTCATTGCATCGGGCACGCGCAAGCATCGCGGGCCGGAGCTGCTTACATCCGCGCGTATGCCGGTGCTGCTCAATCTGGTACGTCCGAAGTTCGACGTCATCATTGTCGACAGCGCGCCGCTCGCTGCAGGCGTCGACGCGTATGCTCTGAGCGTCGCGACGCGGAATCTGTTACTTGTGATGCGTACCGGTCACACGGATCGGCGAGTTGCGAGGGCGAAGTTGAAGCTCGTCGAGAGACTGCCCGTGCGTATGCTTGGCGCGGTCGTCAACGCCGTTTCGTCCGCTGACATTTACGCTGAATACTCGTACCTGTATGGATACGGGCCGGATAGCGAGGAGCTGCAGGACGAGGTTCCAGCGCTCGAGCCGGGCGCCGCCGGTGCATGAAATGATAGCGGTCTAGCGTGACGATCTTCACGTCGCGCGCAGCACGTGCAAGTCGAGAATGAGGCGTCACCTGTTGTGTCTCTGCAACAGTTTGACGTGAACACGTCGCACGTGCAGCTCTGCTCCAGGGGCGAAAGATGTTGCCCTGTAAGCACTTGGGCTCACGCGTCTGCCCTTTACGGGTCTGGCATAATCACTGCTCAACTTGAGGATTGTTGAATGACGGCTGTTTCAAGATATGTCAGGCGGATGACTGGAATCGCGGCGTTTGCATGCCTCGCTTCAGCCATTTCGGGGACCTTGCTGGCGCAGGAGTCGCAGCCGGACGAGTTTCATGTGGGCGATCGCATTGCACTTACCGTCGAGGGAGGACCGCAGGCGATAAGCGATACGATCCCGGTGAGAGAGGGGCTCATCCTGCGCCTTGCAGGTCTGGGTGATATCTCACTCGCTGGTGTGAAGCGATCGGATGCACAGAAATACCTGACAGAGCAGATCGGCAAGTTCATTCGCAACCCGATTGTTCATGCCACGCCGCTGATACGAATCTCTGTTCTGGGTGAGGTTGGACGGCCGGGCTTTTACACGATGCCCAGTGATGTGTTGTTGAGTGATGTGGTGATGCGAGCAGGTGGACCGACTGGAAACGCGGATCTTGCTCGCACAGTGCTGAAGCGTGGCCCTGACGAGATTGTTTCGAAGGAGGAGGTCGCGAATGCGCTGACGGCAGGAATGACGCTGGATCAGCTGCACGTTGCGCCGGGCGATGAAATGATAGTCGGGGCGAAACCAGCCTCTTCGTTCGACACGGTATTGAAAGTGCTAGGAGTCGCTGTACCGCTGGTGACCCTCTTCTATTATCTGGGGTCGAGACATTAATTCTTGAGGAACGCTCCTTTTCGCCGCGAGTTATCGCACAAATGGAACTGAATTCACACGAAGTCGATCGGGCCGCAGAGCAGGCCACTGCCTTACTGCCCATTCCAGCCCGCCTGAAGGCGCAACCTGCGTCGCAGCGGGCGCCGCTCCCCGATGGCGTCATGGACCGCGAGGTGCCGCTGCCACGGATGGGCGATGCGGAGCTCTTCCGCCTCATGGCTACGGGATTCGCTGACTCATGCCTGGCGACTGCCCCGGCGCCCGCGCCTGCTGAGCCAAGGCTTGCCCTGGTGCCGAACGATCGATCCGAGTTCGCCAACAGGGCGGTAAACGTCATGATCGCGATGGTCTCGCTGGTGTTTCTGGCACCTGTAATGGCGTTGGTCGCGCTCGCGATCAAGCTTACGTCCCCGGGGCCCGTCTTCTATGTGCAGACGCGCGTCGGACTGGACAGGCGCCGCGGGTCTGCCGCTGCGGGTACCGAGCGGCGCCAGAGCAATGCCGGCGGAAGGGCGTTCCGGATGCTCAAGTTCCGGTCGATGCGAGTCGATGCGGAGCAGGGAACCGGGCCGGTATGGGCGAAAAAGGGCGACCCGCGCGTTACGAGCATCGGTGAGTTCCTGAGAAAGACCCGCCTCGACGAGCTTCCGCAGCTCATCAACGTCGTGCTCGGCGACATGAACATCGTCGGGCCGCGACCGGAGCGGCCGAGTATCTTCGCCCAGATGCGGCAGAACATCGACCTGTATCCGCTGCGTCAGCGCGCGCGCCCCGGGATTACCGGCTGGGCGCAGATCAATCGCGCGTACGATTCGTCGATCGATGACGTGCGTGCGAAGGTGCAGCTGGACCTTGAATATCTGGCGCGTCAGTCCGTGCTCGAGGATCTCAAGATCATGGCTCGTACGGTACGCGTCATGGTGTTGAAGCGCGGCTGGTAGCGGTCTGATCGCTCGTACGCGTCAATGCCGTGTGCAGCGCGGCAACAAACCGATGGATGCTCGCTATTGTCAGCGTGATTTCCGCATCGGTCGCGGAATACGGATCGATTATCTCGCTGGGCTCCCACGAGCCGGAGCCATTCATTCCGCCAAGTAAATAAACCTTCCCGCGTGACTGCGGGAAGTCAGTCTCGATGTTGACGACGTTGAAGTCATCCATCGCGAAGATGACATCGGCTCGGTCGACCATCTCGCGCGTGAGCGGTTGTGACCTGTGATGCTCGAGCGATGTTCCCAACTCGAGCGCGGCGCGTTGTGCTCTCGAGTCCGCAGCGGAGCCGGTGCGGGCGTTGGTACCCGCAGACGCAACGGTAATGTGCGAAACGCCGCTACGGCGAAGCTCGTCTCTGAAGAACTGCGCCGCAGCGGCGCTGCGTATCATGTTGCCGTGACAGACAAACAATACGGATCCGACGCGGGCTGGTAACCGATCTTTGCGCTGCAGCCCGAGCGATCGCGTGAAACGTCTTGTGAGATATCGGCGGCCTCGGCCGTCGGGTAGACGCTGCGCCACGCGAATCGTATCAAGCGCGCGTTGAGTGGTTGCCGCGACGTTCGCGCGCGTTGTGCGTGGAATCAATGCGTCTGTCACGGACTCGACCGCCTCCTGAATGGCGGGAATCGGATCCGCCCGGGACCAGAGCGGCATGCGTCCGATCTTCCTGCCGATCTCGTATGTGGCTGGCGGCGTCGGCGGGATACCCTGCGAGATTTCCCACGCGTATCGGGGAAAGTCGACACCGAGCGAGATCGGCAGCTGGATGGCGCTCCAGAATCGTCCCGTGATGTTGTGCACGGCGTAATCGGCGTCGGGCGCTTCGCGCGTAAACTCGACCATCGCCACGCCGCTCCAGTTAAGCGCTTGCAACAGCGCTACGGATCGATTCACCAAATCTGGATCTGGAGACTCCGACACCGCACGGGTTGCAGCGTCGACGGCGTGTCCAGCGCTTGCTGCCTGGTTGTGCTGAAATACTGCCTGTGGGACTCCGTCCGATATGAGGAGGGAAACGCACGTTGCAGTTTTCTCTGCGTAGCGCTGGTGTGCCGGACCGCTACCAGGCTGTGAAGTGACAGACGATTCTGCGGCAGCGCAACGGCAGAGACCGCTCGAGCAGGCGGTTTACGATCTCCGGTTCCGGACAGGAAAGTGGGCAGATTGGCGAGAGCCACTCGTACGCGTGTGCGATGATGGCGAGCCCGAGGTCGCTCGCCGCCGCGATCCACGTAGCATGCTGAGCAGCTGCCAGAAGGCCAAGGAACGTAGCAGCTTCGGCCAGGACGCCGGGTAGATGGACTACTTCCGCGATCGCGTTCGATCGTATCCTGAATGATTCCCCGGACGGAACCGCAACCACGCAGCGCACACCCTGACCGCGTAGCGACCGGGCGATCGGCACGACGATGCGCGATTCAGCGCCAACAATTATCGCCGTGTGGCGAGTGGGTGGCTGCGTGGAGTGAATCAGCTCGAGCCAGGCAAGCGGGGAATGCGCGCCTCGCGGCGCGCACGAAGCGGAATTACTCTACCACGCTGGTCGGTGCCGGGCGGGTCAGCAGTGGATCAGGCGAACGATTGGGCAGCGGCTTGCGACTCAGTATTGGCTTTGGCCCGGCGAAGCCCGCCCTGCCCAGCAGAATCAGCACACCGATCGTCAGGAGATGCTTGATGAACGCGGTAGCAGTCGCGATTGCGACAACATGCTGAGCCCGTGGCGTTATGGTCATGCGGGCCTGGAAATAATCGAGTATGAAAAGAACGTCGAGCACCGCAACGAGCACTGCCAGCACTATACAGATGGAGCCGATGACCCTCTGTACTCTTCGTTGATCGAGCCAAACCGCAACAGCCATTATGAGCAACAGACCGATCAAGGGCACCAGCAACGCGCTGCTGAGTGTTCCAACTGCTCCGAAGCGCCACCGATCGTCAGATAGACGAAGTGGCCAGATGCTCATCGTGATGTCCGCAAGCGGGAGCACGACGAGCAGAATTCCGAGAACGTAAGCGGCGTGGGCGAGCGACTTCTTGGGAGGCATAGGACAGGTGGTTATGGACTAGGGCGAACATACAGCCGGGCGGGAGGGGCCACAAGACTTTTCCCGGGGCGCCAACGGCCTACGGTTCAGTATCGGATTCTCTACTCAGTTTCCTTGACCGTGGGCAGCCTTGAACCACGCGAACGTTTCACGGACGCCATCGTGAATGCTTACCTGCGGTTTCCAGCCCAGTACGTCTGCTGCCTTGGTTGGCAGCAGACAGGAGCGCTGGACCTCGCCAGGACGGGCCGGCAGCTGGTCTATGACGGGTTTCGTGCCGGAGACTTGCTGGATCAAGTCGGCCAGCTGAACGACGCTGGTTTCGACACCGGTTCCGATATTGATCGACCGCGAGTCGAGCGAGCCTGCGGGCGGCAGGGGCAGTGTAGCAGCCAGTACGTTCGCATTGGCGACGTCACCGACGTAGACATAGTCCCGGGTCTGGCTGCCATCGCCGAAGAACGTGAGCGGGCGGCCGGCGAGGATGCGCTCGCAGAATATCGCGACGACGCCAGCCTCGCCATGCGAATCCTGTCGCGGCCCGTACACGTTCCCGTAGCGAAGAGCAACGGTGTCCAGTCCGTGTACTCGTGCGTAGTAGCCGAGGTAGAGCTCGACCGACAGCTTGGCGTTGCCGTAGGGAGATTGCGGGTCCTTTGGAAACGATTCTGGTGTCGGCAGCGTTCCGACGTCGCCGTAGAGTGCACCACCCGTGGAGGAGAAGATGAAGCGGGTAGCGGTCTTGCCGCTGTGGCGCACAGCTTCGAGCAGGTTGAGCGAGCCGCCCACGTTTACAGCGACATCGTGGACGGGATCGTCGACGCTCTTTCGAACATCGATCTGGGCAGCGAGGTGGCAGATGACGTCAAAGCCGCTCTCGCGTACGAGGCGGCCTGCAGCCTCGGATCGGATGTCGTCCTGGATGAATTTTATGTCATCCGGGAGGTTGGCCAATTTCCCGGAGGAGAGGTCATCGATGACAGTCACAATCGAGCCACGGCCAGCGAATGCGCGGACTACGTGCGAACCTATGAAACCGGCGCCGCCGGTGACGAGTACGGAGTGAGTCATTTTTTCTGGTGACGTAGCGTCGGTGGGTCGGCGCATGATGCGCCGTTCCGACAAGTATCTACAATGTGTTTATGTGGCGCAACACAAGCGCGGCGGTCATTCGTTCCGTTTCCAGTCGTAGCTTGACCGCAATACGCACTCAACGACTCAATAAATGTCAAATTTGAGTCATAAGGGGTCAAGTAGTGAATAACCGAGCGAAACCGATGTTGCGTTTCAGCACGATTTCTCGCGTGCATAAACAGAAAAGGCACGGGCACGCAGCGTGCGAAGGAGGGCACCGGGACGCATGGCGTCTCTGAGAGAATCTCGTACTCGGCCGAGGCGAGTTCAGCACATTTTCACAAGGGGAAGAGGCATGAAAGTTCTACGGAGTGCAGTACTGGCCGCAATCAGCTCCGCGGTCGTTGTGGGCAGTGCAGGCGCGCAGGGAGCGACATTCAGCACGGCGGGATATTTCTCGGGCGTTCCGGGATGCACGTCGACCGCGTCATTCCTCGCCGATTGCAGCGGAGCCGGCTTCAACCTCCTCTTCACGGGAGCCACTGCTCACAATACGCTGGGCCAGATCAGCCTCGGATCGTTCGACCTTACGGGCACTGGGCCGCTCGTGACCGTACCTCCGGGAGATGTGTTGTTCCATCTTGTGATCACCCAGACGCAGCCTTCAGGCGGTCAGGGGACTTTCACCGGTGACCTCACCGGAACGGTCGAGACAAGTCCTGTCAACCAGAGCACGCTGATTTTCGTGCCGAGTCAGAACTCGCTGACCATCGGTGGTGCGACCTACACGCTCAACTATGATGCTGGCGGACCAGCAGCAGGTATCGGTTACGGGATTCCGCTGAATACGCTGCCTGACCGCACGATCAACGCAAGCGTCACCACGACGCCTGAGCCAAGCTCGATGGCGCTGCTTGGAACGGGACTCATCGGCCTCGTACCGATGATCCGTCGCAGGAAGCAGAAGTAGTTTTGAGAAAGCAGTAGTAGTTGTAAATCGCGTTTCGGCGCGAGAGCGGCGGGGTAGGCGTTATTACGCCTACCCCGCTTTTCGTATCCAGGCTGCTCGTTGTGCATTGAGGTGCTCGGCGGTGAACATTTGGCGAGCGTTTCGAACAAAGGCGCTTTCGATCCTACAGTTGTTGGGCTGGCGCAACAGGAAACATTTTGTCGGGCGACTTTGCGCAGAACATACATGTTTGTTTATCGCGATTTCGTCCTTAAGACAGGGTGCACACGACACTTCACTTCATAGGCAGATGTCACATATACGATGAAAACAACTGACTGTTGAGGCGTTTTGACATTGCGGTCGTCTATGAGGTATGGAAACTGCCAGCCAGTCGCCTGTCGCTGAAGTGTCGACGGGCGCAAGTGCGGCGTGGAATCAGTTCCTAGGATCGCCGTCGGGTAGTCAAACTCTTTTGGAGGAGTAGGAATTATGAAGCTTTCTCGACGGTTGGCCGCAGTTGCTGGCGCCGCAGCCATGATCGCGCTTCCGGCCGCGTCGCAGGCGCAGGCTTTCAACCCGACCGGCACGAACGTGAGTGGCGGGAAGGATTTGAGCTGGAAGGTCTCCTGCATGCCAGGGCCGGACGCAGTTGCGGGTCAGCCGATGTGCCCCATTGGGCCGGCGGTGTTCAATGCAGCGACCGTAGTGACCGCAACGGTCAACGGCTGGCAGACCGTTCCGACAACCGACGGTGCTCAGTATATCAGCGTCAATTCAAGCGCCTCGGTGTGGGCAGGTGCCATCAACGAGGACCCGCATTATCAGTACACGTTCGAGACGACCTTCGACGTCGCGGATGCGGCCCAATCGACGATTGGCTTGAACATGTTCGCGTTTGACAATTACTTCATCAGCGGCACACTCAACGGGCAGGCGATCAGCATTTCGCCGACGCCGGCGGGCCCGGATGGCAGCAACTGGACAAGCATTTTTGCCCTGAGCGCCGCGAACGGCCTGAAGGACACGGGCAACGTGCTCGCTCTTACGATTCAGGGTAATGGTCGCACCGACGGCATTCTCGTCGACGGTTACCATGTTACCACGACGCCTGAGCCAAGCTCGATGGCGCTGCTTGGAACGGGACTCATCGGCCTGGTACCGATGATCCGCCGCAAGAAGCAGAAGCAGTCGTAAGCAAGTAGTCCTGTTGGATGCCGCGCTTCGGCGCGAGTGCGGGGCAGGTGTCGTCAGACGCCTGCCCCGTTTCTCATGCAAGCCACTTGTTGTTCATATGTAGTTTCAAAACAACAGTGTGCAGCATCGACCCATCGTTCCGAGCACATCGGCGCTCTGCGTGCGGGTTCGCTCCGGTGGCCGTGGCTGCCCACCAACGATTTGCCAGAACCCGTAAGTCGTTGTGCATTAACGAGATCTGTCCAGTTTGAAATGGCAAGCGACTCCGGCGGCCGCCCCGGATCCGAGACGAGCTGATGGGGCCCGCAGCTTGCGATAAACACTCGTGGCGGCGACATCATGTCCCAGCACCTTTACTCGCGGAGAAGTCCATGAAGAAGATTACCGCAATAGTTTGTCTCAGCCTCGCGTCGGCATCGGTGGGCGCCGCGCAGACCACGCTCAAACTGACGGATCCAGGATCGGTTGCGAATGGCGGAGTTTACGTCGGAGACTACACGGGCGAGATGGGCTCGGTCGGGTCAACCGTTTACGGTGCGCCAATCACGATCAACTGCGTCGATGTCTTCCATGAGGTAACGACGGGTCAGGTCTGGACAGTCTCTTCGGTCAATCTTGCGACGGGCGACTTCAGCGGTACGTATTACGGAAATCAGAGCGACTACCAGAAGGCGGCCTATCTCACCACGTTCTACCAGCAGTTCTACAATGCGCCGGAAGACCAGGGTGAGATTGCGGGCATCCAGCATGCGATCTGGAACATTGTCGATGCGAACGGCTTCGGCGGGACCGCGTTCACGCCGTTCACTGACCACGAATCGACGGAGTGGACCAACTGCGCCAACAACGCGTTCGCCGATCCTGGCGCCGCAAATCAGTGCGTCGTCGACGGCGTTTCGTACAAGTCGTTTGATTCCGTGAATTACGCGAACTTCGTTCTGCTCCACCCGACGGACGGGTCTGCGCAGGAGATGCTCACGACTACGCCGGAGCCATCATCCATGGCGCTTCTTGGCACTGGTCTGATCGGTCTGGTGCCGGTGGTTCGTCGCAAGAAGCGGAAGTAGTTGCACTATTTCGCGCAGCAGCGCGTAGATTGCGAAAAGAGGTGCATCTTCGGATGCACCTCTTTTTTTAATTCTGTGAAGGCTGATAAGAGCGCGGCGAAACCGTAGCGCGAATCGGTCATTCAGCCGTGACGGAATGAAAGGCGTTCCACATTCGCCATGGTGCATGTTGCGGGATGCGCTGGCGCGTCCTATAGTAGCGGGATCGTGCCGACTTCGACGGAACATCCGAATTATCGAGGCTTCCTGGAACCTCCGGATTGCATTGGCAGCCTTCTCAGTCTACGCGCGCAGGAAGGTAGTGGCGCGGAGGCGATACTGGCGCCGGAACGCAGCGCGGCAACATACGATTTTCTGATGGCGCAGGTTCGCGCTACTGCGATGGCGTTGCGCGCGCGCGGCGTGCGGCGGAACGATCGCGTCGCGATAGTCGTTCCGAACGGACCGGAAGCGGCGACAGTATTCCTCGGTGTTTCAGCAGCGGCGACGAGCGCGCCGCTCAATCCAGCATATCGCACCGAAGAGATCGAGTTCTATCTCGCTGATCTGGACGCGAACTTACTGATAGTGGCTGCGTCACTGGATACGCCGGCTCGAGACGTCGCGGTCAAGCTCGGCATTCCTGTAGTGGAAATGACGTCGACCGGCTGTGCAGGGCAGTTCATTCTGGGGAGTGATTCCTGCGGCGGTGATGACGTGGAACTGGCTGGCGCAGACGACGTTGCGCTCGTGCTTCATACCTCGGGAACAACGTCGCGGCCGAAGCAGGTTCCACTCACGCACTCCAACATCTGTGCATCTGCTCGGCATATCGTCGCTGCGCTCGCACTCGGGCCGGACGATCGGTGCGTCAACGTGATGCCGTTGTTTCACATTCACGGGCTCATGGCGGCTGTGCTTGCTTCGCTGACTGCTGGTGGGAGCGTGGTGTGCACGCCAGGACTCAGAGTGCCGGAGTTCTTCGGGTGGCTGGAGGAGTACCGCCCAACGTGGTATACGGCGGTACCGACGATGCATCACGCCGTGCTCACAGGCGCCGATGCACGCGTCGAGCGAGCGGAAACGTCGCTGCGCTTCATCCGATCGTCGTCGTCGGCGCTGCCCAGGCAGACGTTGACGGGGCTGGAGAGAGTGTTTGGCGTGCCGGTCATCGAGGCTTATGGCATGACCGAGGCTTCGCATCAGATGGCGAGCAATCCGCTGCCGCCTTTATCGCGCAAGCATGGATCGGTGGGTGTCGCGGCGGGACCGGAGGTCGCGATCATGGATGCGACGGGGAATTTGGTACCAGCGGGAGTTACGGGCGAAGTGGTGATTCGTGGCCCGAACGTGACGCGAGGCTACGTGAACAACCCAGATGCGAATACCGCGGCGTTCTCCAGCGGATGGTTTCGGACGGGGGATCAGGGCGCCATCGATGAGGATGGATATCTCTTTCTTCAGGGCCGCCTGAAGGAGCTCATCAACCGCGGTGGCGAAAAGATCTCGCCGGTCGAGGTAGACGAAGTTCTGATGGATCACGCGGCGGTGCTGCAGGCGCTGACATTCGCGCTGCCACATCCGACGCTGGGTGAAGACGTTGCTGCGGCGGTAGTGCTGAAGGACGGCGCGCTGGTAACGGAGCGCCAGCTGCGTGACTTCGTCTCGCTGCGGCTGGCGTCCTTCAAGACTCCGCGCCGAATCTTTTTCGTCAACGCAATTCCGAAGGGTGCGACCGGAAAGCCGCAGCGAATCGGGCTTGCGGAGCGCCTTGGCGTTGCAGCCGCGACGGGAGGTGAGACGAGCGTGCACGTCGCGCCACGCGACGCGGTGGAAGAAATCGTCGCAGCGCTCTGGGCTGAGGTCCTGAAGTGCGAGACGCCTGGTGTGTTTGACGATTTCTTCGAATCAGGCGGCGACTCGATTCAGGCGATGCAGCTCGCTGGACGAATTCGCGATGTGCTGGCAGCGGTCATAAGTCTCACGGATCTTTTTAACGTGCCAACGGTCGCCGGAATTGCAGCTGGAATCTCGGCGCAGATGAAATCGACCGATGCGTGAGGACGGCGCGAGCGTTGCCCTTGACGGACTTTCGGACGCCGCACGCGCACTGTTGAGCGAACGGCGGGAAGCGCGGCAGACGGACACCGGTGCCGTGCGAATCACTGCACGCGAGGGGGAGGCCAGCGACGCTCCCCTTTCTTCTTTTCAGAAGAGCATCTACTTCGTTTCGCAGATGGACGAAGGTGCCGCCCTGTACAACACGCCGGTGCGAATTCGGCTCCGCGGCGAGCTCGACGTGGCGGCGCTGGAGAGAAGCATCGCCGAGATATTCCGGCGGCACGAGATACTGCGAAGCCGAGTGCGGGTGAATGGAGAGACGGAGAGCCAGAGCGTGATGCCGGAATTCACGTTTTCACTGCCCGTGCTGAACCTTGCGGATTTCCCGGAGGAGGAGCGAAACGAGCGCTGTGCAGCGGCGGCGCACGCGGAAGCGGGAACGCCGTTCGACCTGGCGACGGGACCTTTCGCGCGCGCGACGCTGGTCAGTCTGGCGTCGGAGGAGCATCTGCTGCTTTTCACGGCACACCATATTGCCTTCGACGGCTGGTCAGTGAATGTGTTTCTTCATGAGCTGAGCGAGCTGTACGACGCGTTTTCAGCTCGAAGGTCGTCGCCGTTGGGGGAGCTGACACTTCAGTACGCAGATTTTGCGACGGCGCAGCAGGAGCGCATCCGGAGTTCCGCGCTCGACGCCGATCTGGCGTACTGGACGACGGAGATGGCGGGGGCACCGCCGGTGTTGGAGCTTCCTGCGGATCGGCCCAGGTCAGCGTTGCTGAGCCACAGGGCGGGAAGTGCGTCGACGCTGATCGAGCCGGGGTTGGTAGAGCGACTTCACGCGCTCGGCCGCGTCGAGGGAACGACGCTGTTCATGACGATGTTCGCAGCATTTCAGACGTTGTTGTCACGACTGGCTGGAGTCGAAGATGTGGTGGTCGGTATTCCAATTGCCGGCCGGACCGCGGTAGAAACCGAGAGCTTGCTCGGTTGCTTCATAAACCTGTTGCCGCTTCGGACGCGAGTCGCCGGAGACGCCAGCTTTCGCGATCTGCTCGCTGGTGTGCGTGATGCTTCTCTCGAGGCGTTCAGTCATCAGGAACTGCCTTTCGATGCGCTAGTGGAGCGATTGCGGCCAAAGCGAATTCCTGGTCGCAATCCCATAGCTCAAGTACTGTTCAATTTCCGGAACACGCCGCGGTTGCGTGCAGAGTTCACCGGCCTCGACTCAGTCATCGAGCCAGCGCCGCTCGCGAGTATGGTTTCAGACTTCGAGCTCGGCATTGCACAGGGGCCTGACGGACTGACCTGCGAGGCATTGTACAGAGCGGACCTGTTCGACGAAACGACGGTGACACGGTGGCTCGGTCACTACAAAACGCTGCTCGAAGCGATCGTCGAGTCCCCTGATACGCGGGTGTCGAAATTGCCGCTGCTGTCGAAAGCTGAGCGGCGCCACATCGTAGCAGACTGGAATGTCAGCGAAGCGCAACCGGATTACGAGACGTGCGTGCACGTGCTCGTCGAGGCGCAGGTGAGACGCACCCCGGACGCGGTTGCGGTAACCGCGGGCGACGTGACACTGACGTATGGCGAGCTGAATCGCCGCGCGAATCGACTGGCACGCGAGCTACGCGCACGCGGCGTGGGGCCGCCCGATGGATTCGTAGGCATTTGCATGGAGCCGTGTGCCGACGTCGTAGTCGCGGTGCTTGCCGTACTGAAGGCCGGCGGCGCGTGTGTGCCGCTCGACTCTGCACATCCGGCCGAACGACTCGCGTACATGGTCACGGACTCGGGAGCGTCTGTGCTTCTGACCCAATCCGGTCTGCTTCATTTAATGAATGCGACATCGGTACAGACGATTTGTGTGGATACCGATGCCGCCGACTTTGCTGCCGAGAGCGACCGTGCGGCCGACGAGATCGACGAGCGCAGCGCGGTCACTCCTGACGATCTCGTGTACGTGGCTTACACCTCGGGATCTACGGGACGTCCCAAGGGCGCGATGAATACTCATCGCGGGCTATGCAACTTCCTGCTTCGCTCGGTGGAGCAATATAACCTTGGAGCCAGCGACGTCATGCTGCATCGGACGCGTCTGAGCTTTGATCCATGGGCACGGGAGATCTTCGCGGCGCTCATCAGTGGGGCGCGCATCATAGTGGCGCGGGCGGACGAGCAGGCGGACCCTGCGCAGCTGGCGCGCCTCATTCATGATCACAGCGTCACGGTCATGGGCGCGGTTCCGTCGTTGCTGAATCTGTTGCTCGAGGTTCCCGACCTGTCGCGCCTGGCCGCGAGCGTGCGGGTAGTGACATGCGGCGGAGAAGCGATGTCAACGGATCTTCAGGAGCGATTCCATGCAGTGCTCGGTGCCTCGCTCAACAATCATTACGGTCCGACCGAAGCCGCAGTGAGCGGGTGTCGCTGGGAGTGCGAGCGCGAGACTGCACGACACGTTGTTCCGATTGGCCGCCCGATGCTGAACGTGTTTGTGTACATCCTGGATCCGGAAGGTGAGCCGGTTCCGATTGGAGTGACTGGTGAGTTATATCTTGGCGGCGTCGGTGTCGGCCGCGGCTATCGGAATCAAGCGGAGCTTACCGCAGAGCGCTTTGTACCGGATGGTTTTTGCGGCAAGCCGGGCTCGCGCATGTATCGCACGGGCGATCTTGCGCGGTTTGGCCCAGACGGTGTGATCGAGTTTCTCGGGCGCGCAGACGATCAGCTGAAGCTGCGCGGGATCCGTATCGAGCCTGGCGAGATCGAGGCGGTGTTGAAGGCTGTTGACGGCGTTCGCGAATGTGCCGTCGTCGCGCGCGAGGATCTGCCGGGTGACATCAGGCTGGTGGCGTACATCGTCAGAAAGGCCGGCCATGATGTTTCAGAGCGAATGGTTCGAGACCGATTACGGCAGCGCTTGCTGCCACAGATGGTGCCCTCGGCATTCGTCTTTCTCGATCGGCTCCCTCTCACGTCCGGCGGGAAGGTCGACCGCAAAGCACTGCCGGCGCCGGAGGCCACTGCGAAATCCGGGCTCAACGAAGGGCGCGAGGGCAGCGGCAACGAGACGATGGTTGCGACAATCTGGAGCGAAATTCTCGGTGTCGCAAACATTGATCCGACAGCAGATTTCTTCGACGTTGGCGGAAATTCACTGAAGGCCACACGGGTAATCACCCGCCTGCGTGCGATAGTGGATCCCGATATTCCGATTCGACTGTTGTTCGAGCATCCGACGATCGCATCCCTGGCAGCAGCTCTAGCGGAGCGCGGTGCCACCCAGGGGCGTCGTTCCGGAACACCAACCAGCGCGCAGCCTGAACGAGACATCGCGCCGCTGTCTTTTTCCCAGGAGCAACTCTGGCTGGTAGAGCAGCTCGAGCCCGGGAACACGGCGTACATCATCGGATGCACTCTCAGGTTGAATGATTCGATCGATGTTCAAGCTGTGGAGGCTACAGTGACGGAGATCGTTCGGAGGCACGCGATTCTGCGAACCGCGTTCGTCACGAGCAATGGCGTGCCGATGCAAGTTGTGAAGCCAGCTCAACCGGTCGCCCTGTCGATCACCGATCTGCGGACGCTTCCGGAGCCTTCGCGCTCGGCGCGGCTGCGTACGATAGAGGAAGACGCCTATCATACTCCCTTTCGATCTGACGCTGCGGATCACCGATAAGATTCCAGCTGATGAATGTCGGCGCCAGAGATCATCGGCTGCTCGTCACTGCACATCACATCGCCATCGATGGATGGTCGCTGCGGATACTGGTGACCGAGTTCTCGAAGCTGTACACCGCCTTCCGCAGCGGAAAGGTGTCGCCGCTACCTGAACTGGCGCTGCAATACGCAGACTTCGCGGTGTGGCAGCGCACAGAAGTGCGAGAAGACACGCTGGATGATTCGCTCGCCTACTGGCGAGACCAACTGGAAGGCGCTCCGGCGTTGCTTCAGCTGCCACTGGACCATCCGAGGCCTTCGGTCCGAACCTTCAGGGGCGGCGCCGAATCCTGCGATCTCGAGAAGAGTGTCGGGCAAGCGATAGCGGAGCTTGGGCGCAGCGAGGGAGCGACTGTCTTCATGACGATGGCCGCAGCATTCCAGCTTCTGCTCGGCCGCCTGGTCGGTGAGGATGACGTCGTCATCGGAATTCCAGTTGCGGGTCGTACGCGCGTCGAAGCGGAGAGCATGCTCGGTTGTTTCATCAACACACTTCCGTTACGTACGAAGATCAACGCTGAAATGTCGTTTCGGGAATTGTTGCGCGAAGTCCGCAGATCATCGTTAGAGGCGTACGCACACCAGGGGGCGCCATTCGACCTGGTCGTGGAAAAGCTCAATCCGCACCGCGACCTGAGTCACGCGCCGATCTTCCAGGTTCTGTTCAACATGTTGAACCTACCGGCCGCCGCCGGAGATTTTCAGGATATGTGCGTCGAGCGCTCCGTCGCTGCAGCGCACGCGAAATTCGATCTGACGATGTATGTCGACGAGCGGCCCCAGGGAACTCACCTCCGGCTCGTGTACAGCACGGACCTCTTTGCGGCGGCGCGCGGGGCGGCACTGCTTCAGCAGTACGTGTACCTCCTCAGCCAGATCGTCTCCGATCCTGGCGCACCGGTCCAATCGTATTCTCTGGTGCCGCGCTGTCACGCGGATGCGCTTCCCGATCCTGGCGCCGCGCTCAGTGCACGTTGGGAAGGCACCGTAACCGAAATGTTTTCTTCACAGGCGGCGCGCGGCCCCCACCGTACTGCGGTCGTCGACCGAGACATGAAATGGACATACCGCGAGCTCGACGAGCGCAGCAGCCGGTTGGCGCATCATCTCCGCTCGCTCGGTGCGCAAAAGGGAGACGTCGTTGCGATTTACGCTCAGCGCAGTGGCTCGCTCGTGCTGGCGTTGATGGGCATACTGAAGGCTGGCGCTGCATTCGTGGTGCTGGATCGTGCGTATCCCTCCGCGCGGCTATTGGATTGTCTCGAGGCGTGCGCCGCGAAGATAATCGTTCGGTTGGAAGACGCTGGCCCGCTGCCGGATCTGCTCCAACGATTCGCCACAGAAACGCAGGGGGTTTCGGTCTGTGATGTTCCAGCGTTCACGCAGGCTCGCGCGGAGCTGTGGTCGCGATATCCTGCCAGTGTGCCGCGAGTGGACATTGGGCCCGACGACACGGCCTACATCGCCTTCACTTCAGGAACGACGGGCGAGCCGAAAGGCATCGTTGGGAGGCACGGCTCGCTCACACACTTCACACCGTGGGTCGCTGAAACGTTCGCGCTCGGCGCGGACGATCGTTATTCGTTGCTGTCCGGGCTGGCACACGATCCACTCCATCGAGACATCTTCACCCCGCTACAGTTGGGTGCGTGTATCTACGTTCCGAATCCGCAGGCACTCTACGATCCTGACCAACTGGCGCGATGGATGTCCGACGTCGAAATAACCGTTGCGCATCTGACACCCGCGCTTGGACAGCTAGTATCGTCTTCATCGCTCGCGCCCTCGCTCGCGCGGCTCCGTCTGGCGTTCTTTGTGGGTGACACGCTCACTCGCCGCGACGTCACTCGCCTCCGCGGGATAGCACCCGACGTGCAGGTGGTCAATTACTACGGCACGACCGAGACACAGCGTGCATTGAGTTATTACATCGTGGACTGCTCGCACGCTCGGGGCGACACCGCCGCGTCCGCACCACGGGAGATTGTTCCCCTCGGCCGCGGCACGCCCGACGTGCAACTACTGGTCATAAGCCGTAATGGGAGGCTGGCCGGAGTCGGTGAAGCTGGCGAGATCTACATCCGAAGCCCGCACATCGCGAAGGGTTACCTCAACGATGATCGGCTCACCTCGGAGCGCTTCGTTGCGAATCCGGTGACGGGTGACACGCACGATCGGTGTTACCGTACCGGCGACCTGGGCCGCTATGACCCCGATGGCAATGTCGTCTCCATTGGTCGCGCAGACACGCAGGTAAAGATCCGCGGCTTTCGGGTCGAGCTCGCGGAAATCGAAGCAGTGCTCGGCAAGCACGCATCGGTAAGGGAGAGCGTCGTTACTTCCTACGTCGATGGCGGCGAAACGCGGCTTGCGGCGTACGTTGTGCTGAGCGGCGAGGCCCCCGCCGAGGGTGAGCTGCGCCAGTTTCTGAAATCTCGACTTCCGGGCTACATGGCGGTGTCGTCAATCAATTGGCTCGATGTGCTCCCGCTCACACCAAACGGCAAGGTCGATCGGCGCGCGTTGCCGGCGCCAAACATCGAGGAGGTGTCGAGGGCGGCAACTGGCTCCCGCTTGCGTAGTCCCGCTGAGGAGGAGCTTCATGCCATCTGGACGGAGATCCTTCAGGTTCCATCGATCGACGTCGACGATGACTTTTTCGATCTTGGTGGTCATTCGCTGCTCGCCGTTAGAATGATGGAGCGCATCACAGAGATCTTCGGAACGCGACTGCCGCTATCGGTGCTGTTCGAGGAGCCGACGATACGGCAGCTCGCCAACTCACTTATAGCTAACGTGGGCCTCGTCGAAGCAGATGCCACTTGCGTCCAGCAAGGGCGGCCGGGACGGACGCCGTTGTTTTTGTTCCACGGCGACTTCACGGGTGGCGGACTGTACTGCAGGAAGCTCGTGAGGTATCTGGATGCAGACCAGCCGGTTTATGTAATTGCGCCAGGCATGCCTGGCGACCGCGAGACAGTGGAGGAGATGGCTTCCGATGCGCTGCCGCACATCCGGCGAATCCAGGCTGAAGGTCCCTATCTGATTGCCGGATACTGTAACGGCGGGATGGTTGCACTCGAGCTGGCGCGAAAGCTTCGGGTCGCTGGCGAGGAGGTGAAGTTCCTCGCTGTGATCGATATCGGCGCGAAGAACGTGCAACTTGCGCGGCTGTACGACGTAACGAAGCGCGTTACCGGTGCGCTGAGGTTCAGCCAGCGTCGCCAGATCGACATGCTCGTGCGTCTCAACGAGCCGGCGTTGCGCTTTCTGCGGGACGAGCTGCCGCCGGTCGACGACAGCTCCAGCAGCCGGGAGCGACTCGCATTTGCGCGGGCGCTTGCCGGACTCGTCGTGCGGCGAACAGTTCGCCGCATGTGGCGAGCAGGGCTGTACGCGGCTCGGTTGCGCGGGCCGCGCGCACAGCCGTCGAAGGAAACGCCTCTAAACGAAGTTACATCGGATGAGCGACTGCGCCATGCGCGCGGCGCGCACATCACGCGCGCATTGAAGGCTTACGTTCCCCGGGCGTACGATGGGACGATTACTCTGATCGTTGGGCAGGAGGGCAGAGTCGCCACCGACGGAAATCATCTGCGTCACTGGCGCTCCGTGGGCCAGGTGAATGTCGTCACGATTCCCGGCGACCACGGAAGCGTCGTTACATCACGCATCGATGGCCTCGGTACGGCGCTTCGCGCGGAGATGGCGCGGCTGTCGTGAGCAGCGTCAGTCGCACGGCGGACGCGTCGCCCCGAAATGGCGCATCGAGCAACGGCGGAGCCGCTTCGGTCAGCGATCAGGACGTTCATATATGGCGGATCACGCTGAGGGCCGATGATGAATCGTACCGCGACCTACTGGCGACTCTCTCGCATTCGGAGCGCGACCGCGCGGCGCGGTATCACTTCGATATCGACCGTCGACGATTCGTGATAGCGCGTGCGAGACTTCGACAGATTCTTGGGCGATACCTTGGTATGGGCGCCGCTGATGTTGCATTCGAGTACGGCGCGCACGGCAAGCCATCGGTCGCAACCGGTGCGAGCGACGCGGGCGTCCGGTTCAATCTGTCGCACACTGCCGACATAGCGCTGTGCGCGGTCGCGCAACGCGCGGAGGTTGGAGTGGACATCGAACAGGTTCGCCGCGACACAGACGTACAGCTGATTGGAACGCAGTTCTTCTCGCCCGACGAGCAGCAACTGCTAGCGGAGTCGAGCGATCACCACGAGACATTTGCTCGCATCTGGGTGCGGAAGGAGGCGTACGTGAAGGCGACCGGTTACGGAATCGGGGCGGATCTGCAGGCCTTCACTGTGTCGCTCGCTGAGCGGTCGGAGGTTCGCGACGCGACGCGCTCGGATCGAGGGACGTGGACGGTGCGAGAAATCGCCACGCCGAACGGCTACGCTGCCGCAGTGGTCAGCAGCGAGCCGTTGAATGTGATCGACTTCTGGTTGTAGCTCGAGTTAGCGACATTGGCCAAGCGCGGAATTGCCGGGTCTTCAGAACCGCCTTCCTGTGCTTGCCCAGTGTCTGACCAGCCGCTTCCAGACCCATCCGCCTGCACCGATGATGACTGCGCCGGCAATGATATCGATGATCATTTTGTGGCTCCCTTTTGAGTGAGGACGCGGGTGAGTTGCGTCCCCTGTTGATGAGTCAGTAACTCCCTTCGAAGCGTTGCCTGATCGGGCATGAAAGTGCCGCTCTTCACGGCGGCAAAGCTGTTGAGGAGCGCGTTGTGGTCAAATTCGAAAGATTCGCTCCGGGATTCGTACCCCAATAAGCGACCGCTTGTGCCGGTGTGGGCTGAGCGGCGGAATAGGGAAAGGCGCCGGGGCACTCTTGGGTCGCGGCGTTGTCGCTTCGACCCGTGGGCTTGCTGAACAATCGCGTACAGACTGGTCGCTATCAGTCCACATGCACCTCTGCGCCCGCGGGGCGTTGTCCGCGGCGCAGCAGGAGTACCAGCGGAAGCCCCAGCACGAACAGCACGGTCACGAGCATGAAGACGTGGTTGTAGGCCAGCACCGTCGCCTGACGCGTGACGGAGTCGTCCAGCAGTGCGAGCGCGCGCTGCTGAGCTGTGAATTTGTCTGCGCCAGCGTGGATCATCGCCGCCGTCGCGCTTTTGCAGGAACTGCACCGTCGCGGGATTCGACATGCCTGCGCTCTCCGAGCAGAATGTCGTGGTAGCGCGACGTCGGAGCTGGTGAGCTGCGTCGCCGCGATCGCGATTCCCACGCTTCCCATCACCTGACGCACGACGTTGTAAAGGCCCGTGGCCTGCGTCATCTTGCGGCTTCGAGATCGTGGCGAGCGCTGCCGTGCTCAGCGCGACGAAGATGAGCGAGAAGCCGACGCCCTGCCAGAACTGCGGCCAGAAGATGTCCCAGAATCCCGACGTCGGTCGTGAGTACGCGAGAGTCCCCAGAAGCCGTACGCGCAGATGACGAGACCGGAGCCGATGAGCACGCGCGGTCCAAGCTTGTTGTAGAACCGGCCGGCGATCGGCATCAGCACAGCCATGGCGAGACTGCGCGGCATCATCGCGATTCCCGATTGCGTGGCGTCGAAGCCGATCAGGTTCTGCAGGAAGAGCGGAAGCAGAAAAAGACTGCCGTTGAGCGCGAGGCCGAGCACGCCGCCAATCGCTGTCGCCGAGGTGAAGGAGATGTTGCGCAGGATGCGCAGATTCACCGCCGGCGCGTCGCGCCGTGAGCTCGCGCCAGATGAAGAGCACCAACCCCACGGCTGCGATCGCCGCGAGCCGCACGATGTAGCCGGACTGGAACCAGTCGTTGCGCTCGCCCTCTTCGAGCATGAGCTGGAAGCGAGCCGAGTCCGGCGATCAGCAGCCCGAGTCCGAGAAAGTCGATCTCGCCCTTCTCGCGCATCAGATACGGCGGATCCTCGATGAAGCGCGCGACGAGGATGAGGTTGAGGATGCCGATGGGGACGATTGATGTAGAAGATCCACGGCCACGAGTAGTTGTCGGTGAGCCAGCCGCCGAGCGTGGGGCCGAGCGCAGGCGCGAGGACGACGCCGAGGCCGTAGACGCCCATCGCGATGCCCTGCTCCTCGGGCGGGAACGACTCGCGCAGGATCGCCTGCGACACGGTCATCAGCACGCCGCCGCCGATGCCCTGCATGATGCGGAAGACCACCATACGATGAGCGAGTGCGCGAGCCCGCACGCCATCGACGCGATGGTGAACAGGACCACGCTCGCCATGTAGAAGTTCTTGCGGCCGAAGCGCGCGCTGAGGAGAGCCATGATCGGCATGATGATCACGTTGGCGAGGATGTAGCCGGTGATCACCCAGGTGATCTCCTCGATCGTCGCGCCGAGCGTGCCGCTCATGTTGGGAAGCGCGACGTTGACGATGCTCGAATCGAGCGACGCCATGATGGAGCCGGTCATCACCGTTCCGGCGATCACCCATTTGTGTGCTCCTTCCGTCGGTTCCGCTTGAGCGAGAGCACCGGCCCCTGCGGTCACCGGACCATCGCCTCGACCAGCGTAGTTGCCTCATCGATGGTGATCCGGCCCACGATGACACGCTGAGCTGCCTGGGCAATGAGGAGCGCGGATGAGACTCTGGCAAGCCAGCCCGCGGGGTGCTCGTCGAGTCGCAGTACGGCGGCCACCTGGGGATGCAGGCGCTCGGCGATTCGTCGTATGAGATCCTGGTCCAGCACCTGCCAGCCGAGCCGGCTGCCGAGCTCCGCTGCGAAATCGCTGCCGCCAGCGCCGAACTCCCGACTGACTGTGATTAGGTCGATTTTCTTTCTCTGCACGGTATATTCTCGCCCCACCGCCGAGCGGTGCGTTGGGGTGCAATCGCTTGACTGGGCGGCAGCTCGGTGTACGTTCAGTATGTATTGAACAAACCTAACAAACTTGTCTTACTCGGGGAATCGAGATGGATCGGGCACACGAGAGGTTCGTCGAGGAGGTTGGGCTCGCCGCGGAGGCGGATGGGCTGCCGCGGATAGCCGGGAGGCTCTTTGGGCACCTTCTTCTGAGCTCTGGGCCGTGCTCGCTCGACGAGATCGCCGAGGCACTTGGGGTGAGCAAGGGGAGCGCCAGCACAGACGCGCGCCTCCTGCTCAGACACGGCTGGCTACGACGCGCCGGTGTCGCGGGTGACCGCAAGGACTACTATGAGATGGCGCCGGATTTCTTCGCGGGTATCGTGGCGTATCGGCTGGCGCGCTGGGAGGGTCTGCATGATCTCGTCGCAGCTGCGATCCCCGATCTGGATTCCGAGCCTGCCGAGGTGCGCGACCGGCTGCGATACCTGGACGAGGTGCAGGCGTTCTTCGTCGGGGGGATGAGGCAGCTGCTTGCAGAGTGGAACGCGCGCGCGGCTGGCGGGGCGTCGGACTGAAACGACAACGGCCGACAATTGCTTGTCGGCCGTTGTTCCGTTCCAGGGACATTAATCAGCCGAAGCGCCAGCCCAGCAAGTTCCACTGATTGAAGAAGAGACACACGGCAACCGCGGCGATCGCAATGAGTGTGAAGTGCACGCGGCGTCCGGTGCCCCAGTAGCCGCGCCGCCATACTTCAACGGCGGTGATGACAAGAACGATCGTCAACAGTACCAGAACGATCGGCATCAACAACGCGACCTTGAAGGATGTGGGGATCGCAGAACCGAGCGATGCGCCTGCGCCAATCAGCACCAGGGCAAGGACGATAAACGTGAGGAAGAACCAGAAAGCGACCGCGATCGAGATCCACGCGGCGCGTTTCTGCGCTGTCGGCATCGCGCGAATTTCCTTTCGGCGGTAGTAGAGCGAAATCAACGCGCTCAGGAAAAGCAGTGCAGAAATACACAGCACCGCGTACCACAGCGAAGGCACTTCGTACCACGGGACGCGTTCGGTGCCCATGAAGGGCAGTGCGCCGATGGAGAGACGCGTGACGTTGCCTGCCGAGTCTTCAGTGAAGCCGATTCTCGTATCACCTTCGATCTGCTGGAAGAGGCTGTCCGCGACGGGAGCGAACTGTTCGGGCTCGGTACCGACGCCGGTGACGAGCAAGCGTCCGGTCCTGGGCAGCACAGATACGGTGATGGGCGGGCTCAAGAGCGTGAGCACCTTGTCGATCTTCGTGTAGCTATGTCGTGCGAAGCGGTAATTCCCCGTGTATTTCTGTGCCGTCTGCGCGAAGTTTGCCGGTGCTGGCGGTATCGTGGGCAGCGGGGCGGGGAAGTAACGGTCGAAGAAGGCCTGTAACGTGCCAGCGCGTATGGGCTCTGCGCCGGTGCCGACGTAGGACATGAAGATGCCTACATCCTGGCCGGGGATGAGAAACATCGCGCTGTGGAAGTACTGAGTGTCGCCTTCGTGTCCGATCACGTGCACGCCGTTCATGCGCTGCTCGTAGAAGCCGAGATCCATGGCGGGAAGGCGCGGGTCGTTGGCGAATGCTCTGGAGTGCATAAGCGCCACGGTTTGCGGCTGGAGTATGTGGGCGTTCCCGTATTGACCGTTGTGCAGATGCGCGATCATGAAGTGGGTCATCGCGATCGCCGACATGGATCCCGAGCCCGCTGGACGGAAGCCACCGACGTATTCAAACGGTTTGGCGACGAACACTCCCTGCGCGCGCGTGTATGCGGTAACGCCATTCGGCTTGAGGTCCGCAGGAAGCGGTTCCTGGAACGTCGCATAGTGCATGTCGAGCGGATCCAGGATGTTGCGGCGGATGTAGTCGTTGTACGGAATCCCGCTAACCTGTTGAACAATGAGTCCGGCGAGCGCCGCGCTGTAGTTGGAGTAAGACGACAGGACACCGGGGGGACGGACTCTCGCGGGCATGTGTACTCGCATCGCGACATCTATCGGAAGAACGCGACTCGAATCGTCGGTGATGAGATATCCGAGCGCCCCGTCCTCGAAGCCGGCCGAGTGCGTCATCAGATCCTTCATCGTGACCGGCTTGCCGAACGCCTTGGGGATCTGAAATCCCTTGAGGTATGTGTTGACGTCTGCATCGAGGTTGATCTTTCCCTGCTCGACGAGCTGCATGACCGCCGTCCAGGTGAACAGCTTGGAGATCGAGCCGATGCGGAACATGCTGGTGGCGGGATCGATCGGGGTGTGATCGGCCACGTTCGCATTGCCGTAGCCCTGGGAGTAGAGCACGCGGCCGTCCTTGACGACGACTATTACGGCGGATGCGATGTGAAGCTCCTGGACCTGGGACTTCATCACGCCATCGAGGAACTGTCCGAGCGCAGCAGTGTCGTCGAGCGTTTGCGAGCCCGGCGTCGGCTGCGATGCCGTTACGGGTGTCTTGCTGACTGGCCCTGTGGTGGCGGGTCTGCCCTCGGTTGGCACCTGCGCTCGGGCCACGGGGACGCATAGCAAGGAGCAGATCGCTGCCAAACTGAGCCGGGCCATGTAGCCCTTACATCCTGCGGACATGACTGCTCCCGTATTGTAGTGAACCGCGGAGTGCCAGTTGCATCCACGGACTGTATACAATACAGGTATACTAAGCGCTCGCAAGGACGGGGCTCGGGGTCGAGCCGTGTCGCGCGCGCCAGGGGCTAGCCTACCAGGTGCCGCGCTCTCCCATCGTGTTGATGACGCGCGCGAGGCGAAGCGCGGCGTTGGTCCAGTTCGTCTGCACAGCGCGCTCTGCGCCGTCGGGATCTCCCAGCTCGAGGGCCTTTATGATGGCGTCATGCTCGGCGGCGGAAGTAGCGACCTCGCTCACGAGCGTACTGGTGTAGATGCGGCCGTAGCGCTCCGCCTGCGGCTTGACGGCGTGGTGGAGGGCCAGCAACCTGGGTCCGGCGCCGACCTCGATGTAGCGATGGTGGAAGGCGGTATCGAGGTCGTGAAGCCAGTCCGCGTCCGGCAGGCGCACCTGTGCGGCGCTGCGGAACTGCGTGTTTGCGTCCTTCATGTCGCGCGTCATAGTGAGGCGGAGGGCGCGTGGCTTGGTCGCGGCCTCGCGAGCGGCGAGCCCTTCGATGAGGGCGACTATCTGGTAGATCTCTCTCGCGTCGTCGTTGGTGAGTGGCGCCACCGTAGCCCGGGTGAGCATGCTGCTGCCGGTGCCGACGATGTAGCCTTCCTGGCGCAGTCGCTCGAGGGCAGCGCGCACCGGCGTTCGGCTTACGCCGAGGTGTATCGCCACTTCTCGCTCGATGAGTCTCGTCCCTGGCGCCAGCCGACCGCGAACGATGCGCTCGCGCAGTTGCTGGTACACCGTACTGGAGCCGTCGCCACGCGCGATCGGCGACGCCGCGGACTTTCGGGTCGAGCTACGCGGCTCCGTTTTCGTTGCGGTGTGAGCCGCGTTCGCGCTGGCAGCGACGCCTTTTCGTGAAGGAGACATGGGTCGAAGTATAAACCTTTCGGGCAGCACCGCTGCGGGACGAGCCGGCCATTATGGCGGGTCCAGCCGGCCGGCGGGAGACCAATTGGTCTACCATTGCGGTATACAATTCGATTCCGTATGTTCCATCGCGGCCCAGTTCATTATTCCTCGTACCCACCCCTCCTCCATCCGCCGTGGCAAATACGTTCCATGATAGTGCCAGTTCGAGGAGCGCTTCCGGTTCCGGTGGCGCGTCAGGCGATGCTCGTGGCGCGGAGTTCACGATCCGTCCTCTTACCACACTGGCGGAATTTCAGGCGTGCGTTCTGATGCAGCGGGAAGTATGGGGACCGGGGTACGACGACGTCGTAGCCGCCTCCGTGATGCAGATCGCAGTACATGTCGGCGGCATCGTGCTCGGTGCGTTCGCCGCGGACGGAGAGCTGGTCGGATTCATTTTCGGACTCACGGGGATCAAAGACGGAAAGACAGTGCACTGGTCGCACTTGCTCGGGGTTCGGGATGCGGTTCGGAATGCGGGTGTGGGAAGAATGCTCAAGGAGCGCCAGCGTGCCGAGCTCGCGCGAATGGGCATCTCCGAGACGCACTGGACGTTCGATCCGCTCGTCGCGAAGAACGCACACCTCAACCTCAATAGACTCGGAGCGAGTGTCGCGGAGTACGTACGCGACATGTACGGGACCACTGGCAGCCCGCTCCATTATGGGATGGCGACCGACCGGCTTGTGGTGTCGTGTCCCCCGGATCGGAACCCGGGGTGGCGTGTGCCACTGTCCGGGACGATGATCTCGAATGCTCCCGTGCTCACCCGTGTCGCGCAACCGGGCGACGTGCAGCTGCGGCTCGCATCGAAACTCCCGCCTGTAGTATTGATCGAGGTGCCGACGGATATTCAATCCGTCATCGCGCAATCGCCCGCGGATGCGGCTGACTGGCGCATGACGGTGCGCCATCACTTCGAGTGGGCGCTGAGCAACGGTTACACGGTTACCGGCCTTCATCGGGATCCGGTGACGTCGCGCTCGTTCTACACGCTGGAGCTTCGAACGACGACGGAGTAACAAGGCAGCAACAAGGGCGGCGTTCAGCAATTCCACCCCATTCGTGATCCAAAATGTTCAGCATTGATCGCATAACGCTTCGTGAAATCCGGCTCGCACTCAAAGAGCCGTTTCGCATCTCCTCCGGGGTCATGCAGGAGCGTCGCATATTGCTTCTGGAGCTGACCGACCGATCTGGCGCGACAGCGTGGTCGGAGTGCGTCGCGTTCCAGCTTCCGATTTACAGCGCAGAGACGACGGATTCGGCGTGGCTGGCACTTCGAGAGTGGCTCGCGCCACGCGTGCTCGGACGCGAATTCGAGGGGCCCGAAGTCATACATGGAATTCTCGGCGAGAACATTCGCGGCCACAACATGGCCAAGGCCGCGCTCGAGATGGGATGCTGGGGTCTTGCAGCGGAAATGCAGGCGATATCGCTTTCCAAGCTGCTCGGTGGTACGCGGGAGCGGGTGCCTACCGGAATATCGCTCGGGATCCAGCGCGAGCCTTCACTGCTGGTGGAGCGCGCCAACGCCGCAGTCGCCGCTGGCTATCGCAAGGTCAAGCTGAAGATCCAACCAGGCAAGGACATAGCGTACGTGAGCGCGGTGCGCGAAGCAGTGGGCTCCGGGATCGGCATAATGGCGGACGCGAATTCGGCGTATGATCTATCCGACGCAGATCATCTCGCCCAACTCGATGCATTCGATCTCATCATGCTGGAACAGCCACTTGGCGAGGACGATCTCGTGCGTCATGCTGCGCTGCAGCGAAGGCTGTCGACGCCGATCTGTCTCGACGAGTCGATCACGAATCAGGATCGCGCTGAGGACATGATCGAGCTGGGAAGCGGGAGGATCATCAACATCAAGGCCGGGCGTGTCGGCGGCCTGACGGCGTCGAAAAACATACATGACATCTGCCAGGCGGCCGGGATTCCGGTATGGTGCGGCGGAATGCTGGAGACCGGAATCGGTCGCGCGTACAACGTTGCGCTCGCGTCGCTGCCCAACTTCTCGCTGCCCGGCGACGTGAGCCCGAGCGCGCGATACTGGGCGCGCGACATCGTTACACCGGAGTGGACGATGGATTCCGAAGGAATGGTCCATGTGCCGCGCGATCGACCGGGGATAGGTGTCCGCGTGGATGCCGACATGATCGAATCCCTGTCGCTACGCACGGAGGTGCTGATGGCAAACACCGCGTCGCGGGTGCGAACCGCAAGCGCGTGAAAAGCCCCGCGACCGGCGCGGAGCGCGCAGAAGCCGACGAGACCACCGGCGGTGCGGCTGGAACGGCGGAACTCCGGCGTACGCTCGGATTTACCGATCTGACGCTCATCGCGATGGGGACCGTCATCGGATCGGGAATTTTTCTGGTGCCGGGAGTCGTGCTGCGTGAGACCGGAGCAAAGCCGGGGCTCGCGCTGCTGGTCTGGATTGCCGCGGGCGTGCTGTCATATCTGGGTGCGTTGACGTACGCGGAGATGGGTGCGATGAAACCGGATGCAGGCGGCCTCTACACGTACATCCGGGACACATTCGGGCCGTTGCCGGCATTCCTTTACGGCTGGACCAGCTTCTTCGTAATCGCGAGCGGCTCGGTCGCAACACTCGCCGTCGCATTCGCCGGCTACTTCAGTCAGATTCTCCCCATTGGCGGACTCGGCGCGCGCCTGATTTCGATTGGCGTGATTGCAATTATTGCGGTTGTGAACATTCGCGGAACACGCAAGAGCGCTACGGTGCAGAACTGGACGACCGGTGCAAAGGTTACCGGGCTCATTGTCCTCAGTGTGCTGTTGATCATGCTGGGCCATGCTCCGTCGGCGAGCTTGACGGGCGCCGCGGCATGGCCAACAACGTTCTCCGGTACGTTGCTCTCCGGTGTGGGAGTGGCAATGATCGGCGTGCTCTGGGCATACGAAGGATGGCAATACGTCACGTTCTCCGCGGGGGAGACGCGCGATCCACAGCGCACATTCCCGCGCGCGATAACCATTGCAACTGCGGGTCTCGTCGGGTTGTACGTGCTCGCGAATATCGCGTACATCGCAGCGCTCGGGCCGAGCGCTGCATCGGCTACTGACCAGGTTGCTGCAGATGCAGCACGGATCGTGTTCGGCTCCATCGCGGGCCGACTCGTCGGTGTTCTGATCCTGGTATCGATATTCAGCGCGGCGAACGGGATAATGCTCACGGCGCCGAGGATGTACTTCTCGATGGCGCGGGACGGTGTGTTCTTCGAGCGGCTCGCGATCGTCAATCCGCGTTTCGGGACGCCAGCGTTTGCAATCGCTGCGATAGCGATATGGTCGGCGCTTCTGGCCGCTACCGGGACATTCGAGCAACTGCTGACGTACGTAGTGTTCACCGGCTGGATATTCTACGCGCTGGGCGCACTCAGCATCTTCGTGTATCGCAAGCGCGCTCCCGACGCTGTGCGGCCGTTTCGCGTACCTGGTTATCCGCTTACTCCAGCGCTGTTCGTCATTGCCGCGGCTGCACTCGTGCTCAACACCATGATCACGCAGCCTGGCCGCGCGGCTGCCGGTCTTGGTGTGGTTCTGCTCGGTACTCCGGCGTTCTTCGCATGGAGGTCGCGCGCGGCGCGCAATGCCAGATCGACGGCTGCCGGCAAGAAGACTGTCGATGCTCCGACTTTCCAGCAGTGGTAAGGATAGTTATGAGAAGGTTGTCATCATGTCATTCACTTCATTCAGGATCAGGGCAATGAGGCGTCATCCCGTCCGTCTTGCGAGCGCTTTTCTCATGGTGGGGATTCTTTCCGCCTGCAGCAACTCCAAAGTTGCCGCGTCCGACGCAAAGAGCGCGACCGCTCAGAGCACTACCGCGCAGGATACTTCGTCGGCGTTCACGGGGAGAGACGTCATGATCCCGATGCGCGACGGAGTGCGGCTTCACACGACGATATTCACGCCCAAGAATATTACGGGAGACCTGCCGATCATCATGAGCCGAACGCCGTACGGCATTGCCGGCGACGGAAGAGCGCTGGCGAGCCCGGTGCTGGCCGATCTGGTGCAGGACGGTTACATCTGGGTATTTCAGGACATCCGCGGACGCTTCGGCTCCGAAGGACAGTTCGTGATGCTTCGTCCGATGCGCGACAAGAAGGATCCGCACGCGATAGACGAGAGCACCGATGCATACGACACGATCGACTGGCTTCTCAAGAATGTCGCACACAACAACGGCCGCGTAGGAATGATGGGCACGTCGTATCCTGGCTGGCTCACCGTGATAGCGATGCTGGATCCGCATCCTGCGCTCAAGGCGGTATCTCCGCGCGCATCGCCGGCAGACATGTTCATCGGCGACGATTTTCATCACAACGGCGCATTCCGTCTGAGCTACGGCTTCGAGTACGCGACCATGATGGAGACATCCAAGGAGATATCTCCATTCGACTTCAAGGATCCCGACACGTACGACTGGTATCTGAAACTCGGCCCGCTTGCGGATGCGAATCCGGAGTACCTGCACGACAAGCTTCCGACGTGGAACAACTTCGTCGCACATCCGAACTACGATGCATTCTGGCAGCAGCAGGCTGTCGCGCCGTATCTCACGCGCGTGACGGTTCCTACGCTGAACGTGGCGGGCTGGTGGGACCAGGAGGATTTCTTCGGACCGATCAAGATCTACGAGACCCTCGAGCCGCATGACACGCAGCATCTCAACTATCTCGTCGTAGGCCCGTGGAATCACGGCGGCTGGAGTGCAAAGACGGGCGAGAGTCTCGGGAAGATCGATTTCGGTAGCCCGACGTCGGCAGATTTCAGAAAGAATATCGAAGCGCCGTGGTTCGCGTACTGGCTCAAGGGGGAGGGGAAGCTGAACCTCGCAGAGGCAACCACATTCGAGGCAGGAGCGAACAAGTGGATCTCGCGGGATAGTTGGCCGGAGCGCACCGGCGTCGCGAACCAGCGGCTTTACTTCCAGAGTGGGAAGGGGTTGGCGTTCTCGCCGCCGGCGGGTGGCTCGGGTGCGGGCTTCGACTCGTACGTTGCGGACCCGGCGAATCCGGTGCCTTATCGCGCGCGGCCGATTCTTCCGACTTACGGCAAGGGTTCCACGTGGACCCGCTGGCTGGTTGACGATCAGCGCTTCCTGCAGGGACGTCCGGACGTGCTGTCGCTCGAAACAGCGCCACTCACCGATGACGTCGTGATCGCTGGCGCCATCTCGGCGCATATCTTTGCGTCGACTACAGGAAGTGATGCAGACTGGATCGTGAAGTTGATCGATGTATATCCCGACAGCGGGGCGGCCGCGCCGAGCGATACGACGCTGCGCGGATATGAGCTGATGGTGGCGAACGATGTGCTGCGTGGAAGATTCCGGAATGGCTTCGTGCACCCCGAGGCGATCGTGCCGAACAAGGTGACCGAGTACACGGTCGATCTGCACACGCAGGACTACCGGTTCCTCAAGGGTCACAGGATAATGGTGCAGGTGCAGTCCAGCTGGTTCCCGTTGATAGATCGGAATCCGCAGACCTTTGTGCCGAACATCTTCGAGGCGAAGGCGAGCGACTTCAAGGCAGCAACGGATCGCATCTATCACTCGCCGCAATCCGCGTCTTACATACTGCTTCCGGTCGAGTCGGGCGCTGCTGCGGCGACGGCGTCGACAGGGGGCGTTGGAAGTACCAGTTCGGCCAAACAGAGCGTGATGCACTCGAAGTGAGTGCATAACACTTAACCGAACCACGCATGCGAATCGTCCCGTTTGTCGGATGCATCACCTTCGTGTCGCTTGCCGTCGCCAGTACGGCGGCGGCACAAAGTTCGGACTCGGTCAAAGCTCACTACTCAAAGAGCGAGTACCAGGTTCCGATGCGCGACGGCACGCGGCTCTTCACGGTGGTATACGTGCCGCGTGACACGACGCGGAGCTATCCCATCCTGCTGACGCGGACGCCGTACAGCTCCGGACCTTATGGCGCGGATGCGTATCCGCGCTCGTTGGGTCCGTCCAAGGCATTCGACGATGAGGGGTTCATCTTCGTGCGTCAGGACGTGCGCGGGCGGTTCATGTCGGAGGGCGATTTCGTACACATGACACCGTGGATAGGGAGCGCCGGCGCAAAGTCCTTCGATGAGAGCACCGACACATACGACACGATCGACTGGCTCGTCAAGCACATACCGCACAACAACGACCGCGTCGGGATATGGGGCACATCGTATCCGGGATTCTTCACCGCCGCGGCTCTTGTGAACTCGCATCCGGCGCTCAAAGCTGCATCACCGCAGGCGCCTCAGGCCGACTGGTTCATGGGCGACGACGTGCATCACCATGGCGCCTTTTTTCTGGCGAGCGCGTTCGACTTCTTTGCAACGAGCGGACTGGCGCGGCCCAAGCCGACCACAGTCGGCCCGCACAGATTCGACTTTGGCACGGATGACGGTTACGCGTTCTTTCTGAACATGGGGCCGCTCTCAAACGCCGATCGATTGTACCTCAAGGGTGCCGCACCGTTCTGGAACGACATGATGGCGCACGACACCTACGATTCGTTCTGGCAGGCGCGGCGGATCGCACCGCATCTGCGCAACGTGGCTCCGGCGGTGCTTACCGTGGGCGGTTGGTATGATGCGAACAATCTGCATGGTGCGTTGCTGGTGCACGAGAGCATCGCACAGCAGAGTCCTAGGACTTCGAACAGGATCGTTATTGGGCCCTGGGCGCACGGTCAGTGGCGTCTGGGACCCGGCGATACGCTTGCGGACTTGCAGTTCGGATCGAACACCGGGCAGTTCTTCCGTGACAGCGTGGAGCTCCCCTTCTTCAATCACTATCTCAAGGAAGCGGGAAGCCTCGATCTCGCGAACGCAACGGTGTTCGAGACGGGGACCAATCGATGGCTGACGTTCGATAGTTGGCCGCCCCGGAATACGACGAAGCGCGCTCTCTATCTTCATGCTGGGGGCAAGCTCTCGTTTGCGCCACCGTCGAGCACGGAGCGGCACTGGGTACGACGAGTACGTCAGCGATCCGGCGAACCCGGTTCCCTTCATCGCGGACCACAACACCGGAATGAAGCGGGACTACATGGCGAAGGACCAGCGGTTCGCCGCTGCGCGGCCGGACGTGCTCGTGTATGTGAGTGATCCGCTCACTGAGGACGTTACGGTTGCAGGTCCGGTGCGACCTGACCTGTTCGTGTCGACGAGTGGAACCGACAGTGACTGGATCGTGAAGTTGATCGACGTTCATCCAGACAGCGCACCTGCGGATAAGCCGATGGGCTCGATCCCGGGCGGGTTCGAGGAACTCGTTCGCGGTGACGTTATGCGCGGGAAGTTCAGGGACAGCTATACGCACCCGGAACCGTTCACTCCTGGGAAGGTTGCGCGCGTGGCGTTTGGAATGGACGATGTGCTTCACACTTTCAGGAAGGGCCACCGGATCATGGTCCAGGTGCAGAGCAGCTGGTTTCCACTCGTCGATCGCAACCCGCAGAAGTTCGTGCAGATCTACAAGGCTGTACCGTCGGATTTTCAGAAGGCGACCGAGCGCGTCTACCACACCGGCTCTCACCAGTCGCAACTGGAGCTGCCGGTACTTCCTTAAGGTCCGCGAGGCGCCGGGAGTGCCGCCCGAACAGGCGGGCGTGAACGGCCAGGCGACGAATGGCCAAGGTAGGCTTGGTATTCCTTTCAGTATACCAAGCGTTTCCGATCGCGGGCTGGTCGGGGCGCGGGGACCGTGGCACCCGAGGCGGCTCCGGCCGCCTCAAGCCGCGGACTTTCGAAAAAAGTATACTGGCGCGGTATACCAGAATATCGTATGATAGGGTCCGCAGCGCGTAGCGGAAGATTTGTCCTCAGGACGTTTGGGCAGCTGGGTCGCGTGCCACGCCGCGTGTTATCCGCGAACATGAGCGTAGACGGATGCAGCCGTTGTTCTTGTGCGAAATCCACCACTAGGAGCCAGGAATGCGAAATACGCTGGGTCGGCACTTTCCGCGAATGACACGAGCGTCACTGATTGCAGCATGTGTCATGGTCGGCGCGCTGTCGTTGCTTGCTGCACCTGTCGCGAGCGCACAGGGCGGTATTGTCACTGGGCACGTCACCGACGCTACGTCGAAGCAGGGTGTCCCGAATGCAACCGTTCAGGTCGAAGGAACGCGACTCGGGGCGAGCACGGACCAGAACGGCCGCTTCAGAATAGTGAATGTGCCGGGAGGGGAGCGCACGCTCGTCATCCGGCGTATTGGCTATCTGCCGCTGCGCCGAGCCGTGACGGTGTCGGCCGGGGAGCAGGAGGTTGCGGTGGACGTCGCGCTGACCGTCGCGGCCACGTCGCTCGATCAGGTGATCGTCACCGGTACGCCTGGCAGCCAGCAACGCCGCGAGATCGGAAACGCTGTTTCCACGATCAACGCGGCAGACGTGGTTTCCAAGTCTCAGGCGCCCACTGTCAGCGACGTGTTGAATGGCCGCACGTCGGGCGTGACTGTGGCTGAGAACACCGGTCGTCTTGGAGCGGGACCGAGTATACAGATTCGCGGTATCTCCAGCATCGGGCTGAGCAACAATCCGCTTATCTACATCGACGGTGTGCGCGTGAACAACGCGACCGCCAACGGCCCGTCAGGCCCAGGCTACGGTGAGCAGAACTCAGCCGTCGCTGGTCGACTGAATGACATCAGCCCGGACGACATCGAGAGCATTCAGATCATCAAGGGACCGGCCGCGGCAACCATTTACGGTACGGAAGCGGCGAACGGCGTCGTGCAGATCATTACGAAGAAGGGATCCGGCACAAAGCCTCAGCTGAACGTCAGGATATCGGACGGGTCCCTCTACTTCAGGGATGCCGCCGGTCGGATGCCGACGAACTATGCGAAGGACAGCACAGGAACCGTCGTTGGCTACAACGGCGTCGCTGCCGAAGAGGCACTCGGAACCCCGATATTCACCACGGGCCAGGCGAGGAAGTATGACGTGGGGCTCTCGGGTGGTCTGGGCGCTGCGAACTACTATCTCTCCACCAACTACGAGAATGACCTCGGCGTCGAGCCGAACAATTCAGTTCGCCAGTTCAGCAGCCATGCCAACCTGAATCTGACTGTGAACCCGAAGCTCGATGTCGGAACGAGTCTGAATTACGTACAGGGTAACAATCATCTTGGCGCGGACGAGGGGTTATCGGCGATGCTGGGCGCGACGTTCGCCCAGCCGCTCCTGTTCAAGAAGCCTGGGGCCGCAGGGTTCTATCCCAACGTGCCGCCGCAGTTCACGCAACAGCTGTTCGACAACAGCGACGGCATCAACCGGTTCACCGGGAGTCTGACGGTGACGAATCGGCCGCTGGACTGGTTCACGCAGCGCCTCATCACCGGTATCGATTACGGGGACGAAAATGCGCAGGCGCTCGAGCGGTATGCGCCGCCGAATCTTGCACCGTTCGCGCTTGCTAACGCGACCGGTTTGATCAATCAGACGTTGCGTTCGACGACCGTGGCGACTGCGGACTACAACGGGACGGCGAAATTCAATCTGACTCATGCGCTCACATCTTCCACCTCGATCGGCGGTCAGTTCTACAGGACCGAGGCGGACGCGAGTACGCTTGGCGGCATGGGATTTCCGGGGCCGGGTCTCGACCTCGTTTCAGCAACAGCGACCGCACTTCCGTCTTCGCAGACTCAAACGATCAACACCACGATCGGCGGCTATGGACAGGAAGAATTCGGGTTCAACGACAGGTTGTTCCTGACCGCTGCCCTTCGCGTGGACAACAACAGCGCGTTCGGACAGAATTTCAAGTGGATCACGTATCCGAAACTCAGCGGGTCGTGGGTCGTGAACGAAGAGCCATGGTGGCATGTTGCCTTCATCAACACGCTGAAGCTGCGCGCCGCGTTCGGTGAGTCGGGACGTGCCCCAGCGGCGTTCACCGCACTTCGCACCTACAATCCGGTTCAGGGACCAGGCGGTACCAACGCCTTCACCGCGGGTTCGTATGGCAACCCGAATCTGCAGCCAGAGCGCGCCAAGGAAACCGAAGCAGGCTTCGAGTCCGAGCTGTTCCATCGCTTGAGTCTCGACTTCACCGTTTACAGCAAGCACACGGCCAACGAAATAGTCGCGCAGGCCGTCGCCCCGTCGAGCGGGTTCTTCGGGACTCAGTACCGCAACCTCGGCCAGGTCAACAGCCATGGAGTAGAGCTGCAGGGAACGCTGCAGGTACTTACCCGGCAGAATCTTGCGTGGGAAGTAACTGGCAACTTCTCGACTGCTCAGAACAAGATCATCAGTCTGGGCGGATTGCCGTCCCTGGTAACTACCACGGGCAACAGCAACGTGGCCGGTGATCCGATCCTGTCGTATTTCACCCGTCGATTGGTCTCCGCTACCATCGATCCAACCACAGGCGCCGTTTCGAACGCGCTGTGCGACGGCGGGCCGGGCAATGCAGCAGTCGCGTGTGGGGCGGCGCCATTCGTGTACGCTGGCACGCCGGTTCCGACGCATTTTGGATCGGTCGGCAACACTGTGACTCTCTTCGGCCGTCTCCGCCTCTACGCACTGGTAGACTTCAGGGGCGGCAACAAACTGTACAATGCAAACGAGGCACTCAGATGCTCTGGGGGCCTTGGTGCCGGAGTCTGCGACGTGAACTTCCATCCAGCCAACTACTCGACCGCGCGCGTTGCAGAGGCGACTCCAACTATCGCATTGAGTCAGAGCGTGCAGGACCAATACATTCAGGATGCTTCATTCACGAAGCTGCGTGAGCTCTCGGCGACACTCACACTCCCCGATCATCTCGTGCCCGGCTTCCGCCACGCAGCAGTGACTGTCGCGGGACGCGAATTGCACCTGTGGAGCAAGTACCGCGGACCGGATCCCGAAGTGAGCTCCAACGCCACCACCGGAGTCGGTGGCAGTGATCAGGGACTCATCCCGCCTCTAAGCTCGCTTACCGCGACCCTCAACCTCACATTCTGATCATGCGAAACTTCATATTGGATAGAGGCCACTCGATGCAACCTGCAGCCTCACGTCGCTCCCGGCGCAGGGTGATTGTCGGGGCGGCGTTGGCAGCGGTCGCGGCCAACCTCGTAGCTGTCGGGTGTCGTGATATCACGAGCCTCCAGCAGTCCAACCCGGGACAACTCAGTTCGTCGACAGTGTTCACGCCTGCCAATGCAGCGCTCATTGTCAACAGCTCGCAGGGTGATTTCGAGTGCGCTTACAATCAGTACATTGTGGGCAGCGGGATCTTCGTAGACGAGCTCGCAGATGCAATCTCTCAGACGCTCAACTTCGATTACGATCGGCGGACAATCACCACCAGTGCTCCCTACGGCACGGGCAGCTGTACCGCCGTCCAATACCCCGGGATGTACACTCCCCTCGCCGCAGCACGCGCTTCGAACGATACGGCGGTGGGTCATCTTGAAGCCTGGACAGATGCGCAGGTGCCAAACCGCAGCAAGCTCATCGGTATCGCTTCCGCGTATGCTGGATACAGCCTGACTCTGATGGGCGAGGCCTTCTGCACCGGAACCGTCAACCTCGGTCCGGAGCTTACGGACGCGCAGCTCTTCGCACTCGCCAAGTCCAGGTTCGACACGGCCGTCGTAGCGGCAACCAGAGCCGGCGATACGCAGACACTGAACTTCGCGTTACTCGGCCGAGCGCGAGTGCAGATGGATCTCGGGAATCCTGCAGCTGCCGCAGTAGACGCTGCACTAATTCCACCGGGATTCATCGTCACGATCACGCACGACCCGACCAACGTGGCGCGTCAGAATCTCGTGTACGTCCACACCCGGTTGTCGAATTACTCGTCCGTCGATACGGCGATCCAGAACGACTATGCAGCCACGCACGATCCGCGTATTGCGGTCACGTCGTCAGGGAAACTCGGTTCCAACGGCAAGACGATAATCGTTTACGCAAACAAAGATTCGACAGTAACTGCGCCGCAGACGGTCGCGAAGTATTCCGAGGCGCAACTTATCATCGCCGAGAACGACGTTGCAGGCGGCAATCTGGCTGGAGCTGTGACGATCATCAACACGTTGCAGGCGGCGAACGGCCAGCCGGCGTTCAATCCGAGTCCGCTCACCAGCGCGGCGGTGATGGCACAGATCGTCGAAGAACGGAGACGCGAGTTCTTCCTCGAAGGACATCGACTGGGCGATTTACGGCGCTACGGACTGCCGATTCAGCCGGTGGCAGGCGCGCCATATCCCAACGGTGGCGTGTACTCGACGCAGGCATGCTTCCCGTTGCCGGACGTCGAGCGCATCAATAATCCGAATATCGGCTCGACCAGCGGCGGCTGATCGCGCGCTGGAGGATGATGTGAATGGTCGAGCGCGGCAGTGCGGACGATGTCCGTACTGCCGCGCTGCAGTCCGGGCATACACCGAGAGTACGCTGTGCCCGATAAGTGAGAAAGACGCTCGCTCGCGAAGCCCGGGGTGAACGCGACACCGTCAATCAATAAGGAAGCATATCGTGCTGAATTGTCGCATCGCGACCTTCGTGGTAACCGCCGCCGTGACGACTCTGGTGGCACCGGGCCAGCGCCAGCTAGCCGCGCAGACCACAACGCGCGACACCGCGTACGACATCGTGATTCGGAATGGTCGCGTGCTGGATGGCGCGGGGAATCCGTGGATTCGTGCGGACGTAGCGATCAGCAACGGCAGATTCGTGAAGATTGGATTCATCCCGGAGCACGGACGCGTGGAGCTCAACGCGAAGGGTAAGTATGTGTCGCCAGGCTGGATCGATGTCATGGACCAATCCGGCGAAGTGCTTCTTCGCAACGGACTGGCTGAAAACAAGCTGATGATGGGCGTGACGTCAGCGATCGCCGGAGAGGGCGGAACACCGGTCAGTGCGAGCAATATCGCGGGTTACTTCAGGCAGCTCGAAAGCCAGGGAATAAGCATCAACTTCGGCACCTACTTCAGCGAGACGCAAGCTCGCGAAGAGGTGCTCGGCCAATCGGCGCGTGCGCCCACAGCGCCTGAACTGGCGCGGATGCGCGCGATCATGGACACCGCGATGCGAGCGGGAGTTATGGGAATGACCACCGCTCTCATATATCCGCCAAGTAGCTACTCGACCACCCCGGAGCTGATCGAAGTTGGGAAGTCGGCGGCGCAGTACGGTGGCATCTACGCGAGCCACATACGCGGCGAGGGAAAGGAAGTTGTACAGGCTGTGCAGGAGGCCATAGCGATCGGCGAAGGGGCGCAAATGCCTGTCGAGATATTCCACCTCAAGGTCGCATACCGGCCCGGGTGGGGGATTCTCATGGACTCTGTACGAGACGTCATCGATGCAGCTCGTGCGCGTGGAGAAGACGTTGCTGCGGACATGTACGTATACACCGCCGGTGGCACCGGTCTCGAGGCGACAATCCCGAGCTGGGCGCAGGAAGGCGGGACCGACTCGCTGAAGGCACGCCTCGCGAATCCCGCGATTCGAGCGCGACTGAAGCGCGAGCAACAGACGGGCTCGCCGGGCTGGTGGAACATCATCGAGGCTGCGGGCGGCTGGGACGGGATAGTACTCGCCAACGCGCGTAATCCGGACAACGAAAAGTACGACGGGAAGAGCATTGCGCAGATCGCGAAGGAAACAGGGAAGGATCCTTCCGATGTCGCATTCGATCTCGTGTCCGAGGGGCATGGCCGCGTGATGGCGCTGTACTACATGATGAGCGAGCAGGACATCGAGACCGCTCTGAAGTTCCCGTGGACGAGCATCGGCAGCGACGCTGGCGCTGCCCCGAAAGCCGGCGCCGGCGATGCACTCGGGCTTCCTCATCCACGCGCGTTCGGCAACCTGGTGCGTGTCATTGCGTGGTATGTAAAACAGCGACACGTGCTCACGCTTCAGGATGCCATCCGCAAGATGACGTCGTGGCCCGCGACACGATATCGCCTTGCAAACCGCGGCACGATCAAGGAAGGCAACTGGGCCGACGTGACGATCTTCGACCTGGACTCTCTCAAGGATGTTGCGACGTACGAGCATCCGACGGAGTATCCCACGGGCATCGATTGGGTGCTCGTGAACGGCGTCGTCACGATCGATCACGGCAAGCACACGGGCGCGCGGGCGGGCAGGATGCTGTACGGCCCTGGCCGCGGTCGATGCCATCAACTCACTGAGGGCCGAACGACCGCGATGCGCAACATGAGCCGAACACTTCGGCTGCACGACGGCAGTCCGCTACCATCCTAGCCCGAAGGCGCGGCGTGGCATTTTGTGCTCCGACGAACCGCGATGCCCTCTCACGAGCAACTGCGTGCAACCTCTGCGCGCAGTCCGTACGCGCGCGCTTCTATCACTGCTCTCGTCGCGGCCAGGCGCTTGCCGCGCCTCCACTACTTGCGCAACGATCGCCGGATTTCGCCGAGCTGGACAGGTACGTGGCAAAGGCGGCGCGCGACTGGCACGTTCCCGGGCTTGCGATCGCGGTAGTCAAGGACGATTCGCTGGTGTTCGCGAAGGGATACGGCGTCATCGAGATTGGCAAGCCCGCGCTCGTCAACGAACACACACGCTTCGCGATCGGGTCCACCACCAAGGCGATGACCGTGGCTGCGCTTGGCGATGCTGGTGGACGAGGGAAAGCTTCACTGGGACGATCACGTCATCGACTCATTCCCGATTTCAGGCTCTACGATCCCTATGTGACCAGAGAGGTAACTCTGCGGGATCTGCTCACGCATCGAACGGGATTGCCGGGTACCGATCTGTTCTGGGTGATTCCTGAAAACACTACACGCTTCCAGAGATTATCCGACGACTGCGGTACGTGAAAGCCGATATCGTCGTTCCGATCGCAATGGGAATACGAGAACGTGTTGTACGCCGATGGCCGGCGATATCGTCGCCCGGGTGTCCGGGATGCCATGGGAAACTTCATGCGGACGAGGGTCTTCACTCCGCTCGGAATGAATGAGTCGATCCCGCTCGTCTCGGAGCTGGCCGGCCAGCCAAACGTCGCGATACCGCACGCGGAAGGCGCCGACAGCGTACACGTGGTTCCGATGCTGAGTACGGATGTGATCGCGCCTGCAGGATCCGTCTGGTCGAGTGTGGCGGACATGTCCAAGTGGATGCGCTTCATGCTCGACAGCGGCCGAGTCGGCGAACGCGCGACTGCATACGTCCCGCGACCTTCGACGAGATCATCGCTCCGCAGATCCAGGCGCCGATGGCAGGAGTATCCCGCGCTCGAGCTTGCCAAGCCACACTTCTTCAGCTACGCACTCGGCTGGTTCGTGCAGGACTACCAGGGCCAGGTCGTGTGGATGCACACCGGCAGCATCAATGGGATGTGCGCCATCATAGGACTCGTTCCGCAGAAGAAGCTTGGCGTGTACGTGCTCGAGAACCTCGATCACGCAGAGTTGAGGCACGCGCTGATGTATCGCGTGTTCGACATGTACAACGAGTCGCAGAGTTCGGCGCGGGGACGCACGCCACCGCGTGACTGGAGCGCGGATCTCAAGGCGTTCTTCGACTCAGCCGCGAAGGCCCGCGGCAATCGCCGCGGCAGGGGATCAGCGCCGGCCAGCGGTCGATGGGCCTGCGCTGCCGCTCGACAGATACGTCGGCACCTACGTCGATTCGGCATACGGCGATGTGCGACGTGACGCTCGCGGACGGCGTGCTCAGTGCGCGGTTCATGAATCTCGAAATAGGTCCGCTCGAGCATGTCGAATACGACACGTTTCGCGGTCATCGCGCCATCGGGCCGGACGCGTCACGCCGGTCAGCTTCACCAGAACGGAATGGGCCGCGTCGACGCGGTACGGGCATTCGGCGTAACCTTTCAGCGAGTCAGGAGCCGCGTCTCCTGCGGCAAGGCGGTTGATGAAAGCGGGCGTTAGCGCTCCGCATTTACGGCGCTAGTTCGCCGATAGACTTTCGGTCCGGCTGAACAGGCCGGACCGCCTCTCACCGCAGTCACGAGATTATCGCCGCATCGCGTCAGAGGTTGTTGCCGAGATGTTTGATCCATGAAATCCGACTGTGCATGGAAGTACGTCAACCAGGAGCGAAACATCAGGAGATCGTGAATCTCGTCTGGGATGACGATCAGGTCAGACTCGACGTGCTGCTCGCGTAAACCGCGCATCAACTGAACGCTCTGGTCGAACGATACATTGTGATCGTCGTCGGCCTGGATGACCAGAACCGGAGAGCGCCAGTCCTTGATTGACGAAAGCGGCGAAGAGCGCCACGCAACACTGTCAGTCTCGTTTCGCACGCCGGCGCTAGCATATGCAGTGAGCAGCTGTCCCCAGGCGTGAACACCGGCGTAATCGACTCCTGCAGCGAACACGTTCGACGCACGTGCGAGCGCGAGCGCAGTGAGATATCCACCGTAACTGCCGCCCCACACGCCAATCCTCTTGGAATCCACATCGGGACGGCTGGTGAGATAGTTCGCGCCGCCGAGGACGTCGTTGAATTCACTCGCGCCAGACGGGCCGAAGTCTGGAGGCGTGCGGAAGGCCAATCCGTAGCCTGTGCCGCCACGGTAGTTCACCGACAGGACGACGTAACCGCGACTCGCGAAATACTGATTTTCCGCGTACATGTAGGTGTACGCACCCATCGGGTTCCAGCCAAGCAGCATCTGCCGGTAGGGGCCGCCGTGGAAGAACACGAGCGCAGGATGCCGCACGTTGCGCGCGGACTCCGGCGGGAGGAACAGCTGGCCGTGCACTTCCATACCGTCAGGCGAATGGAAGACTACTTCCTGGGGCGCGACGAATTTATCGGCTGGGAAACCCGCCGGCATCGATTGCGGGGCGAGGTCCTGTCCCACGCCAGCGCGCGCGACTTGCTGCGCCCCACTCAGCGATACGAACGCGGGTCGCATCGGTTTGCGCGCGTCGGCATGAAGAAATGCGACGCTACCCGCGTCACTCGAGAAGACGGGCAGGTCTGCAACATCGAGTGCAGCGGTCAGAGGAGCAGGTGTGCCGCCTGCAGCGGAGACGCGCCAGATACGCCGATGGTCGGTGTCATTCTGATTGGAGGAGTACACGACTTCGCGACCGTCGGCGCTGCGATCTGCGCTGAAGACTTCGAAGTTGCCGGGAGTGAGCAGAGTCGGCGCTCCGCCCGAAGCAGAAACGCTGTAGAGGTGGACCCACCCAGTGCGTTCCCACGGAAACACGATGCGATTGTCCGCGCCCCATGAAAACGCACTGTTGCCTTCGAGCCGGTAGAACAGGCTTCCAACACCCGAATCAGCTGTAAAGAGCGCGTGGCCCTTTCCCGTTGCAGCGTCGGCAATCCATATGGACCACGGTTCGCCGGCAGTGCGTGGATGAGAACGGTCCCGGGTTGCCGGTCGGAACACGCACGAATGCAACGCGCTGTCCGTCCGGTGACCATATGGGATCGCCATCGCGGTCGACGCTCGGCGCGAGCCAGGTGAGCGTTTTATGCGCAAGGTCGTAGACGCAGATGAGGCTGTGATCGCCGCGATTGCTCGAGAACGCGAGGCGCTGACCGTCGGGGGACCATGCGAGACCTCCGTCTCGTCCCCGATCGCGGACGAGCGGCTCCGGACGTCCGCCGTCGAGCCGTTGCATCACTATCTCGTTGCGGGTGATGTAAGCGACGACGTCACCCTTTGGTGAAATTGCGGGTGCTCCGCCGTCGCCAAGGAGACGAGGCGCGGTATCACCCAGCGCCATCGTCCACAGCTGCGACGGCGGAGATCCGAGCGGAAGGCTTCGTGGATTGGCCGGGCCGCCTCGGGTGTAGACCACGGCAGTGCCACCGGACGCCCAGGCGAGATCGCCGATCTCGAGACCGTCGTCGCCGGAATAGCGGGTGAGGGCATGCGAGCTGTACGAGCCGCCGGTGCCAGGTTCGGCGACCCAGATGTTGCGGCTGCCGCGATCATCGAAGACCCATGCGACCCGGTTCCCGGTGGAAGCTGCTACGAGGTCGGTGGGGAACGGAGCGGCCATAGCTTCGTCGACGGTGAACGAAGGGCGCTGTGCAACCGCCTGCGCAACCGGCGTCGCGGTCGCTGCAAGTACGAGCGACACGAAAGTGATGCTGTAGATCTCACTGCCGGTGAAGCGTTTCATTATGCGTGACCATGTCTAGGTTGACAGCGCCTGCCCAGCCCACATATTACGGCCCATTACGTTGGGATACAAGCTCGGCATACCACGGCGGTCGCCCGGGGTTGGGCAGACGGCCTCAAAAACAGGACGCTACATCGTGTTCCGCTCCCTGGTCGAATTTGCGCGGCCGCTGCCGGCACGTAGCCGGTCAGTCTCAACGACGGCTGTCGGCGCCGCCTTCCTTCTAGTGTCCGGCATCCTTGGCGCTCAGGCAGCGCCTGCGGCCACTGCCAGAAGCCCGCAACTGAGCGCCGGAGGTCAGCGATCGAGTGCGGCGCTCGCGGCCGCGGAGAGCGAGGGAACGCGCCTGCTGAGGCGCCCGACAGTGAGTCGCGATCTCATCGCGTTCGAATATGGCGGCGACATCTGGACTGTCCCTCGGACGGGAGGACCGGCCAACCGAATCACCGCGACGCCTTCAATCGAGTCGGACCCGATTTTCTCGCCCGACGGCCAATGGATCGCGTACACCTCGGAGGTAGCGGGCAATCAGGACGTATACGTCGTCCCCACGATTGGCGGCGAGCCGCGCCGATTGACCTACGATCCCGGCGCCGATTATGTGCGCGGCTGGACTCCCGACGGCCGACGGGTGCTGTTTGCATCCACCCGAGCCACCGTTCCCACCCCAGGCGCCAACTCGTTCTTCCGTCTCTGGACGGTTTCGATTGACGGTGGCATGCCCGAAGAGCTCGCGCTCCCGCGCGCATTCACCGGGAGCTACTCGGCGGATGGCAAGCGGATGGCGTACCAGCCGCTATCTGTGGGACTGTTCGCGGGTGCGTGGTCGGAGAACCAGGGCAGCCAGTGGCGCCGCTATCGCGGAGGCCGCACGGAGCCCATACACATCGTCAATCTCAGCGATTACGCCGAGACGACGCTGCCGTGGACCGACAGCAACGACACTGATCCGATGTGGGAGGGAAGCACCGTTTACTTCCTCTCGGACCGCGACAACGTAGTCAATATCTACAGTTACGATCTCGACACGAAGAAGCTGACTCAGCTGACGCACTTCACCGACTTCGACGTCATGAGCGCGTCGGCCGGTGCGGGCGTGATTGCGTACGAGCAGGCTGGCTACGTTCACCTCCTGGACATGAAATCGGGGCAGTCTCGCCAGGTCGTCGTGAACGTTGCGGGAAGTTTCCCATGGGCGCAGCCACAGATGAAGAATGTGAGCGCGCTGATCGTGGACGGCAGTCTTTCTCCGAAGGGAGTGCGTGCGGTGTTCGAAGCTCGCGGCGACATCTTCACGATGTCGGCCAAGGGAAGCGAATACCGGAACATCACGCACACGTCGAATGCGCATGAGCGTAGCCCTGCATGGTCGCCTGATGGGGCGCAGATCGCCTATATATCGGATATAAGTGGTGAAAACCAGCTCATGATCGGCGATCAGAGCGGTGACACTAAACCGCGCGTGATCGAGCTGCCGTCGCACGCGTTCTTCTCGGAGATCAACTGGTCGCCCGACGGGCGATCGATGCTCATTCGCGACAACAACGCAAATCTCTGGATTGTCGACGTTGCGAGCGGACGGTTCACGAAGGTCGATACCGACTCGTACGACGAGCCAGGGCGCGGCTTCGATGCGGTGTGGTCGCCCGATTCCAAGTGGGTTGGGTATTCCAAGTCCCTCATGACCCACATGCGGTCGATCTATCTCTACTCGACCGCTACTTCGGCCACTCACCGTCTGGGCGACGGCCTGGCGGATGCAATCTCGCCTGCGTTCGACCGGGACGGCAAGTATCTGTACTTCCTCGCAAGCACGAACTGGGCGCTGAAGAGCGGCTGGGTAGACATGACTGCGATGGGGCAATCGTACAGTCGCAGCGTCTACGCGGTCGTCCTGAGCGCGAACGGAGCGTCTCCCGTTCTGCCGCATTCGGAAGAGGAGGCTGCCAGGGTACAACAGGCCAGGGATTCCAGCGCCGCGGCGCCAACGATGAACGCCAACAAGCCAGCGCCCGCGCGAGGCGAGGCTCCGCGCAATTCGAGAGACACGCTCAGGAGCACTCCGGAGCTTGCTCGCGCGAGAGGCGGCGCGCCCTCCACGTCGTTTCACATCGATCTGGACGGAATTGACAGTCGAATCGTGCCGCTCGGGATTCCACCGGGCGTGTATGTAAATCTGACGGCAGGCGCACCGGGAAGCTTCTACTACACGGCTGCGCCGTCGGAAGGTCGCGGTGGTCTCCAGCTGTATCTCTACAACGTCGCCGCGGAGCGAGGGATGCCGATGCTCGAAGGCATCCAGTCCTACTCACTCTCCGACGACGGCAAGATGCTGCTCTACAGAGCGGGCCGGACGTGGGGAATCATTTCCGCGGAGAAGCCAGGCAAGGTTGGCGAAGGCTTACTGAACACGGCGTCGATGGAAACGCTGGTCAATCCCCGAGAGGAGTGGGCCGAGATATTCAAGGAGATGTGGCGGCTCGAGCGCGAGTTCTTCTATGATGCCAAGATGCACGGGAACGACTGGCAGGCGATTTACAACAAGTACGAACCGATGGTGAAGTACGTCGAGCATCGCGACGACCTGACCTATCTGATGGCGTCGGTCGGCGGCGAGCTGACGGTCGGGCACTCGTACACCGAAGGTCCGGGCGACGTACCGGATGTCGCACACGAGTCGGTGGGATTGCTCGCGGCTGATTTCACCATCGCGAACGGCCGCTATCGGATAAGCCACATATACACGAACGGAGATTGGAATCCGCAGCTGCACGCGCCGCTCGACGTGCCCGGGCTTCACGTGAAAGTTGGAGATTATCTGCTCGAAGTGAACGGGCAGCCTCTCACGTCATCCGACAATGTCTACAAGCTTTTCATTGGAACGGCGGGCAGACAGACGACGTTGCGCGTGAGCAGCACGCCATCGGACGCCGGGTCGCGCGTAGTGACCGTAGTACCTGTCGCGTCGGACGAGCCGATCAGAACTCAGGAATGGGTCGACAACAACCGCAGGCTCGTTGACAAGTTGTCGGATGGCAAGCTCGCGTATGTCTGGCTTCCCAATACCGGCGCCGGCGGCTTCACGGCCTTCAACCGTTACTTCTTCGCGCAGCAGGACAAGCAGGGAGTCGTCGTTGACGAGCGGTACAATCAGGGCGGCGCGGTCGCTGACTACGTGATCGAGCAATTGACTCGGCCGTTCATGGGGTACTTCGCCGAGCGCGCGGGGCACACGTACGGGATGCCGATGGTCGGGATCAACGGTCCCAAGGTGATGGTGATAAACGAATCCGCGGGGTCCGGCGGCGACGCGATGCCATACTTTTTCAAGAAAGCCGGCGTCGGACCGCTCATTGGTACCAGAACCTGGGGCGGACTGGTGGGCACGATCGGCGTACCGTCAACGATTGACGGCGGTGGAATGACCGCGCCGGATCTTTCGTTCTACGACGTCAACGGAAGGTGGGCTGTCGAAAACGAGGGCGTGACACCGGATATCGTAGTCGAGAACACCGCGGCGGACATGATTGCCGGTCACGATAGGCAACTGGAGCGCGCGGTACAGGTGGCGCTCGACTCGCTGCAGCGGCATCCGTACAAGTTCGTGCCGAGACCACCGCCGATCAACCGCGTTACCGGCGGACGCTCCACACCTCAGTGAACAGCCACCCGTACGAATTGATGCACCTGCAGCCAAGGGAGAAAGGATGTTGAGCTCAACCCGCTCGATGCGGCAGATCTCGTGTGCCATCGCCATGGCTGTGGCGTGCGCGCCGATGGCGATGGCACAGTCCACTTCAACAGCTTCCGCACGAGCCGCGGCCGCAACTCAACCGAACGATACGGAGTATACGCGGCTCATCAAGGCTGATCTGAGCGATCCCCGGGTAACGACAGAGCTCGTGGATCATCTGCCCGCGTCCGCGACGGTTCCTTCACCCCTCAAGTTCTTCGGTCACATCATCGGAGCCTACGGGGAGTTGGATTACGCGAAGGATATGGATCGCTACCTCGCCGCCATCGCAAAGGCGTCACCGCGCGCAAAATACTGGACGATCGGAAAGACCGAAGAAGGTCGCGACATGGTGGTGCTTGCGATCGCGGATGAGGAGACCATCAAACATCTCGATCGCTTCCGGGGAATGCTGAACCAGCTCACCGACCCGCGTCGCACGACTGAAGCGCAGGCTCAAAAGCTGATTCACACCGCGAAGCCCATCTACTGGATGACCGCGGGTGTTCACTCGCCCGAGCGCGGGGGCCCCGAGATGCTCATGGAGCTCGCGTACAGACTTACGGTGGAGAACACGCCCTTCATCAGCAAGATCCGGAACAACGTCATCACGTTCATCACACCGGTAATCGAGGTGGACGGCCACGAGAAGATGGTCGACACCTACTACTACGACAAGGAGTTGAAGACAAAGTACGGCAAGAATGCTCCGCAACTGCCTTTAATGTACTGGGGCCGCTATGTGCAGCATGATGACAATCGCGACGGCATGGGACAGTATCTCAAGCTGACGCAGAACATCATGAAGACGTATCTCGAATGGACACCGACAGTACTGCACGATCTCCACGAGGCAATTCCGTATCTGTATGCATCGACCGGCACTGGGCCGTACAACGAGGCGCTCGATCCGATCGTGACCGATGAGTGGTGGATCCTCGCGAAGAATGACGTCTCCGAGCTCACCAAGCGAGGTGTGCCGGGCGTGTGGACCTACGGGTTCTACGACGGCTGGGTGCCGAACTATCTGTTCTTCATCGCCAATTCGCACAACGCAATCGGACGATTCTACGAAGTCGAGGGTTACGGACCTGATGCGTATGTAGGACGAGTGCCGCGCTCGATGACGAGCAAGGAGTGGTTCCGTCCGAATCCGCCGATGGACAGCATCAACTGGGGGCCGCGCGCGAACACCAACATCCAGGAGTCTGCACTGCTCTTCGCTCTGCACAGAGTGGCAGAGGACCACGACATGTTCATGCAGAACTACTGGCTCAAGAACAAGCGCTCGGTCGAAAAGGGGAGAAACGGTCCCGTCTACGGCTGGGTGATTCCGGCAGGCCAGCACGCGCCCTCCAACACCGCCGACGCGGTGAACGATCTCAGACGCCAGGGCGTGGAATTCAACACCGCGACCACCGAATTCCGACTCGGTAACATCGACGTGAAGCCTGGCGATTACATCATCCGTGCCGATCAGCCGTATCGCACCCTCGTCGACATGTATTTCTCGCTGCAGAACTACCCGCCCGAGAATCCGGAGCCGTACGACGACACCGGGTGGACGTTCCCGTTGATGCGCAATCTCACGGTGTATACGGTCGAGAGCAGCGCGCTCTTCGATCAGAAGATGACGCCAGTGACCGCGGATGTCCGCGCCAAGGGCGGAATCACCGGCGAGGGCCCCGTAGTCATCGTTGACAACACCACCGACAACACGCTCATCACGCTCCGATTCAAGCTCGCGCGTACACCGATGCTGGCGGCCGAAGAAGCCTTCGATGCGGACGGACATCATTTTGGCGCCGGGTCGTTCATCATCCGCAACGCGGATCGCGCGCAACTGGGCCCGATGCTCGCGCGACTCGGGCTGGCGGGGTACGCGACAGCAGCGGTGCCGTCGGTCAGGCAGCATGAGCTGGACGTGCCGCGCGTGGCGCTCGTGCACAGCTGGCGCATAACACAGGACGAGGGCTGGGTGCGCGCCGCACTCGACTACTACGACGTTCCGTATGCGTACGTCGGCGAGCCGCTACTCAAGTCGGGCGACCTTCGCTCGAAGTACGACGTGATCATATATCCGAATGGCGGGACCGGAATCGCCGTGCCGCGCGGCGACACCGCTTTCAGGAACGTCGCGATCCCCTACGAGCGGAGCGCGAAGTATCCCAATCTCGGCACGCCCGACTCGACGTCAAACGTGCGCGACTTCATGGGTCCTGCGGGAATGAAAGCGCTGTATCAGTTCGTTCAACAGGGCGGAACGCTCATCACGGAGGGCGGCACTTCGGCGTTCTTCCCGGATCTCGATCTCACGCCGGGTGTGAAGGTGGAGAATCCGCGTGGATTGTTTGCTCGCGGTGCCATCTATCGCGGAATCATTCATGACAGGGCGAGCCCGCTCGTTTACGGCTACCAGTACGATCAGGTGCCGGTGTACTTCAATTCCGATCCGGTACTGAATGCCGGTGCTGGCGCAACTGCGGTTGCGGCGTCTGCTCTTCCGGGCGGAAGTGACCGTCTCAGCTTCGGGCCGGCGGCGGGTGCAACGAGTCTGCGCACGCAGGATATCACTCCGATGGAAACCCCATTGCGGCTGTCGCCGTGGGATCCGTCAGGCACGGGGACGGCGTACGGCGCGCAAAAAATCGCCGCAGACGATTCGCTGGCGGCGGCTTCGGAGAAGACGGCCGCTACACTGGCGGCGCGAGCGAACCGGGAGCCGCCCACGCAGACGCTGACGGGCGTGACTGCAGACCCCAATGCGAAGACGCGGGTGATCCTGCAGTTCCCGGCCAAGCCATCCGACATGCTGCTGTCAGGCACGCTCGAAGGCGGCGCTGCGCTCTCCGATCGCGCGCAGCTCGTCGATGAGACCATTGGCAACGGGCATCTCGTGATGTTTGCGATCCGTCCGTTCTGGCGCTGGCAGACCCAGGGTACGTTCGCCCTGGGCTTCAACGCAATTCTGAATTGGAACCATCTCAACGCGGGACAATAGGTCGCGTCGAGATGGTTATGTCTTTCACACGCTATGCACTCAATGCAGTCATGGGGAGCACCATTCATGCGCGATGAACAGAGCAGGAGAATACGCAATCGGCTCGCAGTAAAGGCGATGGTGCTGGCAGGCGCCGCCGCAGCTGCGATGTATCCAATCGCGACGCAGGCACAAGCGCCCGCGACGGCTCCGACGGACTATTCTGCGCCGGCTGGCGCGCCGTACACAGCCGAGAACGTAACGGTGCCAACGCCAGGCGGGTTCACACTCGCAGGGACGTTGACGTTGCCGAAGGGCGCAAGCCGCGAGCATCCGGTCGGCGCGATCGTGACGATCAGCGGTACGGGGCCGCAGGATCGCGATGAGTACCTCGGGCTCGCCGGCTACCGACCGTTCCGTCAGATCGCGGATTCGCTGGGCCGCCGCGGCATCGCTGTCCTCCGCATGGACGATCGAGGGGTCGGCGCATCGCAGGGCACGTTCAAAGGCACGACGCACTTTGAGTTCGCCGAGGATGCGCGCGCCGGGCTCGCGTACCTTCGGACGCGACCCGAGATCGATACGATGCGTCTCGGATTGCTGGGCCATAGCGAAGGGGCGATCGACGCGCCGATCGACGCGACCAAGGAGCCGAATTTGCGTGCGCTGGTGCTGCTCGCCGGCATGGCTCGGCCGCTGCGCGTCGCGTTGGAGTTCCAGCTCCGGGATAACATCGAGCATGCTCCGAATGCGACGGCGGCGCAGAAGGATTCCGCGCTGGCAAAGCTACCGCAGACGATCGATGCGATGATGGCGCGCGATCCGTACATGGCCGCCATTCTGCCGTACGATCCATCGGCGACGGCGCGACAGGTGAGGAAGCCTGCGGTGTTGATCCTGATCGGAGCCAACGACAAGCAGGCGCCGCCGGACGAACTTCCGGAGTGGGAAGCCGCATTCAAGGCATCAGGGAATCGCGACGTTACCGGTCATGTATTTCCCGATCTCGATCATCTCTTCATACACGACACCGATGGCTTTCCCGGTAACTACTCCAAGCTTCCAACTCCAGCAATGATGGATCCGCAGGTGGTGGGGACGATTGCCGATTGGCTGGTGAAGCGAATCGGGCGACCATAGTAGCGAGGCAGAAGTACCACACTCGCCACGATTACGGAACGTCGGCGAGTGGCAGCGCCCACGAGATCTGTGCGCCACCGCGCACGGGCGCGATGGACGCCGGAAGAAACACGCGATTGAAAATGTTGTCGGGATGCGCGCGATTGTAGCGCTCGAACAGCACGCCAGATAGTGTGCCGACGCCGGCGCCGGCTACGACATCGCTTGCCCAGTGTTTGTTCCTGTACATGCGCGCGACACCTACCAGCGCGGCGGCAGCGTAGCTCGCCGGGGTGACGTAGCGAGATGCGTCGGGCCACGATTGAGCGACCTCACGACTCGCCGCTGTCGCTGCTGCGAAGGCGAGAGTTACGTCTCCAGATGGGAATGACGCATAGTCGTCGCTGGTAAAACCCTTCCCGAAATTAAAGTTATGCGGCTTGGTCGGGTCGACATACGGACGCGCGCGTCCGAACGCGCCCTTGAGCACTTCGGTGATCACGCCGCCCATTACAATTGCCTCGCCAGTGTGCATGCCCAGGGCGGCTATCGGCCGCGAGTGGGCGCCGAGCCCCAGGAAGTATGTTCCGGCGCTGAAGATGATCACGCCCGGATCGCCGAGTCCGTTGAACGCATTGAGTGTGTTCTTGAGCCCCGTGTTCGATTGAAGACCGGCCCGTTGAAACGAGTGCGCGATCGACCGATCTGCGGGCATGAGCGCCGCAACCGCGGCAACGACTCCAAGGCTGACTGCAGCGTCGTGCGGGGTAAAGAGCGGCGCGGTCGCCGTCGACGATTTGGAAGTATCGGCATTGGTGCTTTGCGCGCACGCGAGCTTTGGGGGCGTCAGGAGCGCGAGCGACATGACGCCAGAAACTGCGAGGGACGGCAGCGTAACCGTGTACCGAGCGAGCCGTATCATGCGAGCGAAGCCCATTGACATAGGGGTAGGGGGTATAGTAGGATACAAGCAGGGGTGCGTTGTAGCTGCCCCTACAATCTCGCTGGAGGAACGTACAATGGAATCGTTGACCCTCAACATATCGGGGATGAGCTGCGCGCATTGTGTCGGCAGGGTGACAAGCGCGCTCGAAAACGTCGTTGGCGTCGAGGTCGAGAGCGTGAAGGTTGGATCTGCAAGTGTCGCGTACGATCCAGCTACGACGTCGCCAGCCCGGATCGCTGCGGCTGTGAGGAACGCCGGGTACGACGTAGAGCCCTCGGGATCGGCTGCGCGATAGGCCCGACCGGGGAGGGATCAACTATGAATGCAACGGACTGGCTGGTCGCCATTGGCGGCGCTGCCGTAATCGTCTGGGTGAACTGGTACTTCTTTCTCGCCCAGCGCACCGCCGTGTCCGCCGCGACGAGTAAGACTGCGGGAACCGTCGGTGGAAGCGCGGGCACGAGCTCCGTTCCGGAGGTATCGATCACCGTTAAGGGCGGCTACGAGCCCGCTGTGATACGCGTACGGGCCGGCGAGCCTGTGCGACTCATCTTCGACCGCCAGGAGACCTCGGGATGCTCGGAGGAGGTCGTCTTCCCCGATTTCAACATGAGGAGGTTCCTCCCGGCATTTCAGAAGACGACTGTGGAGGTTACGCCGCCCAGAGCTGGTAGATACGGATTCACGTGTGGCATGAGCATGCTGCATGGATCGCTAATCGCGGAATAGCGCGCAACAGAGGCAGCGAATGGCGGCGACGACACAAGGCATTAAACCGATTCGACGATCTTCCGGTCAGGCGCTTACCGAACACATTCGGATTCCTGTGAGCGGGATGACTTGTGCCGCCTGCCAGTCGCACGTGCAGAAGGCGCTCGCCAGCGAGCCGGGCGTCATCGACGCGTCGGTCAATCTGATGATGAACAACGCGTCGGTCACGTTCGATCCGGGCGTCGCCACGCCGGACCGTCTTGTGCACGCCATTCGCGCTACCGGTTACGGCGCCGAGCTTGCCTCACCTGAGGAGACGGCGTTCGATGAACAGGAAGCGCGCGACCGTGCCCAGGACGGAAGAGTTCAGAGATCTGCGTTTCAAGGCGATCGTGAGTGGTGTCGTAGCGGTACTGGCGATGATCTTTTCGATGCCACTCATGGCGTCGAACGCTCACGAAATTACGGGACCGGCCACCGACCCCTTCATGCACTGGGTGATGACCTCGCTCACGCCGGCGCTCGAGGCGATCACGCCATGGGTGTATCGAGTCGATACGCGGGTACTGTCGTACGCACTCCTGATCGTAACCGCGGGTGTGATGAGCTGGGCTGGCCGGCACTTCTACGTTCGCGCCTGGGCCAGCTTCCGTCACCATTCGGCGGACATGAACACGCTCATCGCGGTCGGGACCGGAGCGGCGTTCATCTATTCCGTGATTGCGACCGTCGCGCCGGCTTTCTTCCTCGCGCATGGCGTGGTGCCGGACGTGTATTACGAGGCAGTCGACTTCATCATCGCCCTCATCCTGCTCGGTAATGCGTTCGAGGCTCGCGCAAAAGGCAGAACGTCGTCCGCGCTCCGTGCGCTCGTCAACCTCCGCCCGAAAACCGCTCGGGTCGTGCGCGGCGGAGATGGCGGCTCGGCTGGCGGTGCCACTGAGATCGACGTCCCGGTCGCAGCGGTAGTGCACGGAGACACCATTGTAGTGCGGCCTGGCGAGCGCGTGCCTGTCGACGGCGAGATAATCTCGGGACAGAGCGCTGTGGACGAGTCCATGCTCACCGGCGAGTCGATTCCCGTCGAGAAGGCCGCTGGCGACCGCGTAATCGGCGGCACGATCAACAAGACGGGGAGCTTCCGTTACACCGCAACCACGCTCGGTTCGGACAGCGTCCTTGCACAGATCGTCAGGCTGATGCGGGACGCGCAGGGCTCGCGAGCGCCGATTCAGCGGCTCGCCGATCGGGTGAGCGGGATCTTCGTTCCCGTCGTCGTCTCGCTCGCGGTAGTGACGTTCGTCGTGTGGTTCATCTCGGTCGACGTCACAGGCGGAGCTGCACCGATGGTGCGGGCCTTCGCAGCGGCGGTCGCGGTGCTGGTCATCGCCTGCCCCTGTGCGATGGGACTCGCAGTTCCGACCGCAGTGATGGTCGCCACAGGTAAGGGCGCAGAGCTCGGTATCCTCATCAAGGGTGGTGAGACGTTGCAGCGCGCTGGCGACATCACGACCGTCGTGCTGGACAAGACGGGAACAGTGACGCAAGGGAAACCGTCCGTCACCGATCTCATCCTGGCACAAGGTGTAACCAGATCGCACGAGGACGTGCTGCGTCTTGTCGCGTCGCTCGAGGCCGCGTCCGAGCATCCGCTGGCCGACGCGATAGTGCGCTACGCAACAGAGCAGGGGCTCACGCTCTCGACCGCCCGAGCGTTCGATGCGGTCGCGGGCCGCGGCGCGATAGGAGTCGTCGACGGCGTTGCGCTCGCGATTGGCAACGCCGCGCTCATGAGCGACTATGCGGTAAAGATCTCGCCACTCGAATCGAAGGGCGACGAACTGGCCGCGAGTGGGCGCACGCCCATGTACATCGCGATCGATGGCGTGCTGACTGCGCTCATTGCCGTCGCCGACCCGATCAAGGAAACGTCGCGAGCGGCGGTAGCGCGCCTCCGTCAAATGGGTCTGGAGGTCGTTATGCTCACAGGCGACAACGAGCGAACCGCGCATGCGATCGCGAAAGAGGCTGGAATCGATCGAGTGGTTGCAGGCGTTCTCCCAGCTGGCAAGGTCGAAGAAGTGAAGCGGCTTCAGCAGAGCGGCAACGTTGTGGCGATGGTGGGCGACGGCATCAACGACGCTCCCGCGCTGGCGCAGGCGGACGTGGGAATCGCGATTGGCACCGGGACCGACGTCGCGGTGGAAGCCGGCGACGTCGTGCTCATGCGCGGTGATTTGCAAAGCGCAGCACAGGCCATCGAGCTGTCGCGCCGCACCATGCGCACGATGAAGCAGAACCTCTTCTGGGCCTTCGCCTACAACGTCGTCGGCATTCCAATCGCCGCCGGCGTCCTTTATCCAGCGCTCGGCGTTCTCCTCAGCCCAATTCTGGCAAGCGCCGCGATGGCGTTCAGCTCGGTCAGCGTTGTGAGCAACAGCCTCCGATTGAGCCGTGTTCGGATCGCATAGCATGCACGATTGTCCGATAACATCAACAGGAGTTGATTGATGCCAACATCTACGAAGACACCTGCGAGCAAGATGAGAAAGGCCGCAGCGGCATCGACTCCCGAACGCAAGGCAGTGGGGGTGGACTCCGACATCAAGTCCAGAAATCTCCTGCGCCTGCGCAGGATCGAGGGGCAGGTGCGCGGACTGCAGAAGATGGTTGAGGAGGACCGCTACTGCGCGGACATCATGACGCAGATCTCATCGACGCACGAGGCGTTGCGAGCGGTGGGCCGAGAGCTTATGCGCAACCATCTCAAGCACTGCGCTACGGTGGCGATCAAGTCCGGTGATGAGGAGGCGAGCGCGATGTACGACGAGCTGGTGGAGATGATGTACAAGCACAGTCGGTGACCCTGGGCGCCGGGTCAGGCTCGAGTCACGATGTGGTCGGGCCTTGCGCACTGACGGCGCGCAGTGGCCAAAGCACAAATGCGCCAGCTCTGGACGGAGAGCTGGCGCATTTATACGTAAGTGCTTGTTGTTACGCGGGTTAACTCGCGGTGGATCAGTCGGGGTGGCCGCTTTGAACCGGCGGCCTCTGGCTCCCGAAGCGTGAGCGGGGAAGCGTTGTCAGAGGCTAAGTGGAGCATTACGCGATCTTGGAACGCGATCTGGCGCGAACATCTTCTGCATTCACCCGTTCTATGCTTCATGCCTGCTGAAAAATGCTAATATCGCCGATGATGTTTTCGATCTGAGATCGATCTGCCGCTTTTCTTATGGTCTAGTCGGCGACAATCAGTTTGCTGTCGCTATTCTAGAGGGGAGGCGTCCGGGGCCTGATTGGGCCGAGAAAACTCCCGAACTACGGACACTCAGAGTGATTCGGGAGCTCTTAGTGAAGCAATATTGCTTAAATTAGAACGAAAGGTTATATTTTAAGCAGAAATCTAGGCTGCATAATCTATAACGAAACGTTATACTGTAAGCACTATGGCAACGACGGCATATCGCACCGTCTATAACTTGGCGGAAGATCAGATGGGGTACATCACAACGGCTCAGGCTACTGCAGCTGGTGTGCGCCCCATGACGCTTGTCATGATGACCCGGCGCGGCACTCTTGAGCGCACGAGCCGAGGCGTGTATCGGCTCGTCGATTTCCCCACGTACCCTCTTGCGCAGTACATGCAGGCGACCCTCTGGCCATACGAACGGCCGGGTGTACTCTCGCACGAAACCGCTCTCTCTCTTTACGAGATGTCGGATATTGACCCAGCCCAGGTGCACATCACTGTGCCGATCGGGTTCCGAATCCAGCGAGCCGTCCCGCCCGTATCTAGTACTGCACTGAGCCGATCTTGTCCTTTCGGACGTGACCGCGTTCGAGCGAATGCCTATTACAACACCCGAACGCACGGTGCGCGACTGTATCGCGGCCGAACTCGGTCCTGCGCTCATCAAGCAGGCGATCGAAGATGGGCTTCATTTGGGACGCCTCTCGAGTCGAGCCCGCTGATAGACTGCGAAGGGAACTCAGGAATGGATCCGGGCAGATAGCAACTGTCAGGCCTTCCTAGGGATGCCCAGTTCAACAGCCTCGCCTCAGTCGTCTCCGCCATCGGTAGGCAAGCTCGATAAGTACGTGCTTGCCTACGCGAACGCGGAAGGGGTCGCCGTCGGACGCGTACGACACTGGATCTCATTCATGCTACTGAGCGGCGCTCTTGACCGTGCCGCACGTAGTGCTTCAAATACGCGGGGAACCCCGCGGTTCATCGTGAGGGAGGGGTCGCTCTCGAGCTTCGGGCTTCCAGGACGTGCTCGTGCGACGGACGATCTGGACATCGTTGTTGCCTGCGACGAGGATGATCTCGTGGCGGCACTCGATACTGCCCTGAACACAGCGTCGGGCACGCCGCCGAACGAGTCATACCTCGACTGCACTTTTACGCGGAAGCCCGACGTACACCCGCTCGGTGATAAGGGGGTGCGTGTCTGGATCGAGATTGTCTACCGTTCACAGCGCTGGGCGACGGTGCAGGTGGATCTCGCTAGGCCGGATACAATTGATACTGAGACTGAGCGGCTTGGCGGCATACCGCTAACGCGGTTCGGTCTCGCCGGACCGCACGATGTTGTCTGTCTTTCTCTTAGATACCATATCGCGCAGAAACTCCATGGCATGACCAAGGTGCCGCGCGACGGCGCGGAGAACGATCGCTTTCGCGATGCCGTGGACCTGCTGTTGCTCCGCGACCTTGTCGCGGATGATGATCTACCAGCAGTACGTGAGGCGTGCGAGGAAACCTTCCGTGTGCGCGGAGAACATGCGTGGCCTCCTGCAATCGCATTGCCACTACAGTGGCGCGCGCCGTTCGCCGCTTTGGCTGCTGCTGTTAATCTTCCGATAACGGACTTGGGTGAAGCGGAGCGTGCCCTTCAAGCGTTCGTGGATGACCTGCTAACGAGTGCGTCAGCACGCTCTGAAAATACCAGGGAAGTTGTTGCCGCCGATCTGTTCGGGGGGAGAGTACTGAATGACACGCGTCTCGGAACACACTACCGTTCCGACAAACCTGGAATTGTTTGACGACAGGGAGCGAGTTCATGGAAGCGATCTGGAGCGATGTTCGACTGACACTCCGTAGCCTCCGACGCTCACCGTCGTTCACGGTGGCCGTGGTTGCGACTCTCGGGATCAGCATCGGCATGTCGACGGCGATGTTCACGATCTACAAGACGGTGCTCGTCGATCGCTTCCCGATCGTCGCGCAGGACCGGATCGTGATTATGCACCCACTCGACAGTCGCGGAACGTATCTCGACGTTCCGTATAGCTATCTCCCCGAGATCGCGCGAGACAGCGCGCGGTTCCGCGGCGTGGCCGGGATCTATCACATGGGTGCGCGGTCTACTCCCTTTCTGAACGGAGAAGCCACAGTCCAACTAGGTATCGCGGGCGCGTCGACGAACTTCTTCAATCTGTTCGGAATGCGGCCGGTCGCCGGGCGCTTCTTTCGCGCCGAGGACGGGCAGCCAGGAGCGCCGCCGATCATCGTGCTCGCCTACAATGCGTGGCGCCGGAGCTTCAACAGCGATCCGTCGATCGTCGGCCGGAGACTCGTAATTCCGGACTCGCACCAGACCGCCGAGATCGTCGGCGTCGCGCCACCCGGATTCGAGTATCCGACCGGTACCGACGGGTGGCTTCCGATCACACAAACCTCGCTACAGGTCGACGTTATCGCGCGTCTAGCGCCCAACGTCACGATGGAGACGGCGCGGTCCGGCCTGTTCGCGCTTACCCAGCGGTTGAACCCATTCGCCACACAGAATGCGGGTCAGGGTCAGCTTCAGAGAGCATACGAGGTATCGGGCGTGTCGGCGCAGCCGTTCACCGATACCGTGCTCGGCACCTCGAAGCCCGTGATCATCGCGCTCACGCTGGCCGTGACGCTCCTGCTCCTGATAGCCTGCATCAACATCGGCAACCTCATGCTCGTGCGGCTTCTTGGCCGTAGTCGCGAGGTCGCAGTTCGCTCTGCCCTGGGGGCGAAGCAGCGTCACATCGCACGCCTCTTCATAGCGGAGGCTTCACTGCTCGCCATTGCAGGCGGAACGGTCGGTTGCTTCGTGGCCATCGGCGTTCTGCGACTGGTACGCACGGCAGCGCCGGTGCAGCTACCACGGAGCGCCGCACTCAACGCCGTGGGTGCGCCGCTCGCGATTGCAGCGGGACTACACGCTATTGGTTTGGCTGCTGTTCGCCGCGCTCCTGGGCATTCTGCCTTCGCGGGTCAATTCGTACTCCGCACTGCGTACCGACTCCCGCACCGGCGCCGACACTCGAGCGCGGCACCGCGCGCGACGCGTACTGGTCGCGATGCAGATCGCGCTGACCATCGTCATGCTGACCGGTGCAGGGCTCCTCGGGCGAACGCTCGCGCGACTGCAATCGATGGATCTCGGTTACCGACCGGAGCATCTCTCGATCCTCGCGTTCGCGTCGTTTACGGGTCCACAGGGCGCACTCACGAATCCGCCGCAGATATTCCAAACCACCAAGGAACTGGTCGCGCGCATCGAGGCCACGCCCGGGGTGATCGCGGCAACGCCGATCGAAAGCGGCCCGTTCAAGGGTGAGTCGTTCTTCATCATGCAGGTGGTCTCAGCCGACGCACCGGCATCGGAGTATGAATATGCGCCGCATGTCCCGTTCGAGTTCGTGGGGCCGGACTATTTTCGCACCTTCCAGATCCCGATCCGCCGCGGACGCGGGTTCCAGGCGTCCGATACCAAAAGCTCCGATCATGTTGTCGTTGTCAGTGAAACACTGGCCCGCGACTTATGGCCGAATCAGGATGCTGTCGGCAAGAAACTCATGGATACCGACGAAAAAACCGCATGGACGGTCGTGGGTGTCGCGAGCGACACGCGCTATCGAGAGCTCAGAAAAGTCGGGCCGGTAGTGTACTTCAACTGGGAGCAGGTTCCGAGCCTCGGTAGTTGGCTCCTCGCCGTGCGGACGAAGAGCCCATTGGCCGCGATACTACCGTCGCTGCGTGCCGACGTTCGGGACGTTAATCCTGACCTCAGGATATGGAACGCCCAAACGATGGACGAGCTGCTTGGAACACCGTTGGCGCAACCGCGGTTGAGCGCTCTGCTCATGGCTAGCTTCAGTCTCGTGGCGCTCTTGCTTTCGATGATCGGCTTATACGGCGTGATCTCGTCTGCTGTGCGCCAGCAGAGTCGCGATATCGGGATACGCATCGCACTGGGTGCAAAGTCGGGCGACGTGCGTCGGCTGGTGCTGAGCGACGCGCTGTCCGTCCTTGGCGTGGGAGCCGCAATCGGCATTGCAGCCGCTTTGATCTCTGGACGCGTGCTGTCCTCGCTGCTGTTCGGCGTGAGTCCGATCGATCCTGTCTCCCTTGCGCTCGCGGCGACGGTGTCGTTGGCCGTCGGTTTGGGAGCGGCGTACGCACCCGCCTACCGCGCCAGTCGGATCGATCCGATGGAGGTGCTGCGGAGCGAGTGACGCGGCTGCGCGCAGGGACTTCTCAAGGTCGTCGCGCGGTTGTGCGAGTCTCGTCGGTTCGACCTGCCGCGGAGCCCGTCGGAAACCCGCGAACGCATCATGTCCAACGCGTCGCTGATACCGCCGATCATTGCCTGCGTCCGGTTTCGCCATAGCGCCTCCACAGCATAGGCGAGTCAGACCACTCCCGGTCGCATCGCTCTGCAACGTCACCGCAACCGTAAGCGGCCCGGCGTGCGGTCCCAGATGCGCGAAACGCCGATCGGTGTCGATCGGCGCACGCGACGTAAGTCGTTGTTGGAATTGCAGTTAAAGATCAGTCGGGGTGGCCGGATTTGAACCGGCGACCTCTTGCTCCCGAAGCAAGCGCGCTACCGGGCTACGCTACACCCCGATGTCTTCCTGGTACAGCCTTTCAACTTAATCGCACTCGCCCGGGCCGCGCCACCCCGAGGCGCCCCATTTAGGCGTTGGCGAGCGGATTCCCCACTTTGGCGGGAATGACGGCCCGGCCTTGCGTATGATTGGCGACATTTCCCATGTGAATTCCCGTCCACTCATCAACTGAATCTGGAATGGCCACAACTCTCGTTGCTGACGCGCCGACACCTGCTTTACTGTACGCTGCTTCGACCGATCCGGAGGAGCTTGGGCGCATGGTCGCTCCACTCCGTGCGGCCGACATCGCCGAGCTGCTGAATGCGCTCACGCCGGAACGCTCCGCGCGGGTGATCGCGAATCTGCCGTTCGATGCGGCCGTCGATGTCCTGGATGAGCCGTCGCTCGACAGGCGCCAGGCGATAGTGCAGAAGCTCGACAAGGGGGTCGCAGGCGCGCTCATCGCTGCGATGGCGCCGGATCAGCGCGTTGACCTCATAAGGGAGCTTCCGCCGGCAAGACAGAAGGCCGTACTCGCCACGATCGACGAGCCCGAGCGATTGGTGCTGCAATCGCTGCTGAATTATCGCGAAGGCTCCGTCGGTTCGATCATGACGACCGAATTCGCGAGCGTAGCATCCAACACGACCGTTGCCGACGCTGTGGAGCGCGTGCGTCTGCTCGCGCCGGACGTTACAGCAGTCTACGCGATATATGTGGTGGATCCGGTGACCGGCGTGCTCGAGCGCGCAATTCATCTGCAGGACCTGCTGCTCGCGGATCGTAACGCGCCGATCACGAGTGTCGGCGACGGCAGGAAGCCGCTCTCCACTCTGCCGACGACGAGCCAGGAGGATGCCGCACGACTGATCTCGAAGTACAATCTCGTCGCACTGCCGGTAGTCGACGACACCGGCAAGATGCTCGGCGCGGCGACGGTCGACGACGTGATCGACGCGATGGTGCGCGAGACGACCGAAGACGTTCAGCGCTTCGGCGGTGTCGAAGCACTCGAGGTGCCTTATCTGCGCATCTCGTTCCTCGGGATGGTGCGCAAGCGTGCCGGCTGGCTCGCCGCGCTATTCCTGGGCGAGATGCTGACGGCGACGGCGATGGGATATTTTCAGGACGAGATTGCCCGCGCGGTGGTGCTCGCTCTCTTCATTCCGCTCATCATCTCGTCCGGCGGCAACTCGGGATCGCAATCCACGTCGCTCATCATCCGCGCCCTGGCCCTGCGCGAGCTCGAGCTTCGTGACTGGTGGCGCGTGGCAATCAGAGAGTTGCCTACAGGCCTGGCCCTGGGAGCGGTACTGGGCGTGATCGGCATCATCCGGATTCTCACCTGGCAGCACCTGGGCTGGTACAATTACGGTCCCGCTCACAATCTCGTGGCACTGACCGTCGGCGTCGCGCTGGTGGGCGTCGTAACGTTCGGCTCGATGGCGGGCTCGATGCTTCCTTTTGTGCTGCGGCGCGTGGGTTTCGACCCGGCGAGCGCCTCGGCGCCTTTCGTGGCGACACTGGTTGATGTGACGGGGCTGGTGATCTACTTCTCGGTGGCCTACGCGATCTTGCGAGGGACGTTATTGTAAGGCGTGTCTCATTCGAATCTGCCTCTCAATCCGCCGGGCTCGCCGCTGTTCCGTGACCACCTCGAGACCAAGGTGGCCTCCTGGGTGAAACCGTGGGACGGCGCCGAGCGCACCGATGTCATCCTGCTCGGCGCGCCCCTCTCGAAGACCTCGATCTCGCACTCGGGCGCGTCGGCGACGCCCCAGGCAATGCGCGAGATGTTCGCGGCGGTGTCCACCTATAATTTCGACCACGACATCGATCTCGCTTCGGCGCTGAGCGTTCGCGATGCCGGCGATGCGAGGGTGCATGTCACCGATCTCGCGCGATCGCGCGCCGGCATCCGGGACGCGATGTCAGCTGTGCTCGAGCATTCTTCCGGTGCGTTGCCGATCGTGATGGGTGGCGATCACTCGATCTCCGCACCGTCCGTCGAAGCCTTCAAGGATCACGTGGGGGGCACCGTCGGCCTGGTGCAGCTCGATGCGCACATGGATCTTCGCAATCTCGACGACGGTGGCCCGAGCAACGGGACTCCAATACGACAGCTGCTTGAATCCGGCACTCTCGAGGGCCGCAACATCGTGCAGGTGGGTCTTCACGCCTTCGCGAACGCACGCTCGTACCGCGATCTGGCGCGCGACGCTGGAATAACGCAGATCTCGGCGCGCGAAGTTGCAAGTACACCGCCTGCCGACATTGCGCACCGGGCGCTGAGCGCCGCTGCCGAGCATTCGCACTCACTCTACGTGACGCTCGACATGGACGTCCTGGATCAGGCATTCGCGCCGGGCGTTCCCGCGCTCGTGCCGGGGGGCATGACGTCATGGCAGCTTTTCGAGATGATGCTCGTCATTGGCGGCCACCCAAAGGTGCGCGCGCTCGACATCGTCGAGATCGATCCGTCGCAGGATCCGCGACGCGCCACCGTTCGCGTCGCGGTGCATGCCATGCTCACGTTCCTCACCGGTGTTGCGCTCCGGAAAGGCGACACATGACCGCAACGCCACGAACTGTGCGGATTGACGGACGGTCGCTTCGCATTCAGGACGTCGTCGCCGTCGCGCGCGATGGCGCGCGTGTGGAGATGACGGCAGAGGCGCACGACAGGATGGTGGCGTCCAACGCAATAGTGAATCAGATCGTCGAGCGCAACGAGGTCGTGTACGGTGTGACGACTGGATTCGGCAAGCTTTCCGATATCGCAATCCCGCCGCACCGGCTGGCCGAGCTCCAGGTCAATCTCATTCGGTCGCATGCGGTTGGCGTGGGCCCGCTGCTCGCTGAGGACGAAGTACGCGCAATGATGCTGCTCCGCGCGAATGTGATAGCGAAAGGATACTCGGGCGCTCGACCGGTGCTCGTCGAGCTGCTCGCTGGGAATGTTGAACGCCGGACTGTATCCACCGATTCCGGAACAGGGAAGTGTTGGCGCAAGCGGCGACCTCGCACCTCTGGCCCACCTCGGACTGTCGCTCATAGGCGAGGGAATGCTGCACAAGGGTACGAGCACGGGCGCTGCGGCTGAAATGTTGCGCGCTAACGGATTGCAGCCTGTAGAGCTCGGGCCCAAGGAAGGGATTACTCTCATCAACGGTACGCAGGCCCACACCGCCATCGCGGCGCTGCTGGTGCACGATACCGAGCGACTCTGGCGCGCGGCGCACGTCGCTGCTGCGATGTCGCTCGAAGCGCTCAAGGGGACGCCGGTGGCATTCGACGCGCGGATCCAGGAAGCGCGCGGGCAGATCGGCCAGGAAGAATCAGCGCGCGTGATGCGGCTTCTTCTCGCCGACAGTGAGATTCGCGAGTCGCATCGGACGAACGACCGCCGCGTGCAGGACGCGTACGGATTGAGGTGCGTCCCTCAGGTGCACGGCCCCGTGCTGGACGCGCTGCGGTGGATCGAGGGAATGGTGTCGCGCGAGCTCAATTCCGCAACCGACAATCCGCTGGTGTTCGAGGATGGCGAGATGTTGAGCGGTGGCAACTTTCATGGACAGGCCGTCGCCATGGCGCTGGACTTTCTTGCGATCGCCACGACCAATCTCGCTGTGATGAGTGAGCGTCGTACCGACCGGCTCGTGCATCCCGATCTCAACGAAGGACTCCCGGCCTTTCTGTCGCCCGATGCGGGTACCAATTCAGGCTTCATGATGGCGCAGGTGACTGCCGCGTCGATAACGAGCGAATGCAAGGTGTTGGCGCATCCCTCGAGCGTCGATTCGATACCGACGGATGGCAGCAAGGAAGACGTCGTGCCGATGGCGATGGGTGCTGCGTGGAAGGCGCGCAGGATAGTTTCGAACGTGCGGAACGTTCTAGCCATCGAGCTCATGTGCGGTGCACAGGGGATAGACTTTCGCGCGCCACTCAAGCCCGCGCTCGCGGTAGCGCGAGCGCACGATCGCGTGCGTGCAGTGGTGCCGCATCTCGAGCGCGATCGGGTGATGAGCGGAGACGTTGCATCGATTGCGAGCGAAATCTTCGCCGGCCGGTTCGACGAGTGCATCGCGTGGAGTGACGGGGAGGAAGGCAGATGACGATTGGTGCGCGAGTCGTGCGTGCGCCGCGCGGAAGCGAAATAACGTGCAAGGGATGGCAGCAGGAAGCGGCCATGCGGATGCTGATGAACAATCTGGATCCGGACGTCGCCGAGCGACCTGATGACCTCGTGGTGTATGGCGGGACGGGGAAGGCGGCGCGCAACTGGGAAGCGTTCGACGCTATCGTGCGCGAGCTGCGCGAGCTGGAGGATGACGAGACGCTGCTGGTGCAGAGTGGGAAGCCGGTCGGCGTGCTGCGCACGCACCGGAGCGCACCACGGGTGCTCATCGCGAACAGCAACCTCGTGGGCAGGTGGGCGACGTGGGAGAAATTCCGCGAGCTCGAGCGTGCCGGATTGATCATGTACGGCCAGATGACCGCCGGCTCGTGGATCTACATCGGCTCGCAGGGCATCGTTCAGGGAACGTATGAGACGCTCGGAGCGGTAGCGCGCAAGCATTTCGGCGGATCGCTCTCGGGGCGACTCGTTGTCACAGCCGGTCTTGGCGGAATGGGCGGCGCTCAGCCGCTCGCGGCGACGATGCTGGGCGCGGCGTTTCTGGGTGTGGAAGTCGCGGAGTGGCGAATCGACAAGCGCATCGAGACGGGTTATTGCGATCGCAAGACGCGGAGCCTTGATGAGGCACTGCGCTGGCTGGACGATGCCCGGGCGCGCGGCGAGGCGCTGTCGGTCGGTCTCGTCGGAAACGCGGCCGACGTCATTCCCGAAATCGCGCGCCGCGGCGTCGTGCCGGATGTGCTGACCGATCAGACGAGCGCGCACGACATGTTGAACGGGTACATACCCGCCGGCATGTCGCTCAGCGACGCGGACGAGCTGCGCAAGCGCGATCCTGACGAATACCTGCGCCGTGCGACCTCGAGCGCCGTGCGGCACGTCGAGGGAATGCTCGCGCTGCAGACGATGGGCGCTGTGACGTTCGATTACGGAAACAATCTCAGAACCGTGGCGTACGACGCTGGGCTCGAACATGCGTTCGATTTTCCTGGATTCGTGCCCGCATACATAAGACCGCTGTTCTGCGAGGGCAAGGGACCGTTCCGCTGGGCCGCGCTGTCCGGCGATCCTGCCGACATCGCGCGGACGGACCGGCTGGTGCTCGATCTTTTTCCTGAGGACGAGCATCTGGCGCGCTGGATCAAGCTGGCAGGTGAGAGAATCCATTTTCAGGGGTTGCCGGCGCGGATCTGCTGGCTCGGGCAGGGCGATCGCGCGAAGTTCGGTGTCGCGCTCAACGATCTCGTTGCATCGGGCGAGATAAGCGCGCCTGTCGCGATCGGCCGCGACCATCTCGACACGGGGAGTGTCGCGTCGCCGTTTCGCGAGACCGAGTCGATGCTGGACGGCAGCGATGCGATCGCCGACTGGCCGATATTGAATGCGCTCGTGAATACGGCGAGTGGCGCTAGCTGGGTGTCGTTTCACCACGGCGGTGGCGTGGGAATCGGAAACTCCCTGCACGCCGGACAGGTCGTGGTGGCTGATGGAACTCCCGAGATGCGCGAGCGTATCGAGCGTGTGCTTACGAACGATCCCGCAACCGGCATCTTGCGCCACACCGACGCAGGATACGACATCGCACGTGATGCAGCCGCAAGGCACGGCCTGACGATCCCGGTCCCTCGCTGACTGCGTGACACGTAGAATCATCTTCGCGAACGCCTCGCAGGTCGTGACGTGCGCAGGGCCGCCGCGTGGCCGTCGCGGCGCCGAAATGACAGACGCTGGCGTGCGCACCGACGTGTCGGTATTCGTGGAAAACGACCGCATCGCCGCGGTCGGCGCAGCAGGCGACATCGCGCGACAATTTGCCGACGCGGATATTGTGGATTGCGCCGGGCGAGTCGTGACGCCGGGACTCGTCGACTCGCACACACACGCGGTATTCGGACGGCCGCGGTACGACGAGCAGGAATTGCGCGCAGCCGGCGCAGGTTACATGGAGATTGCGGAGCGCGGCGGCGGAATTCACTCTTCGGTGCGAGATCTTCGTGCGCGGAGCGAGGATGATCTGCTCGCGCTCGCGCGTACGCGCATCCGTCGCATCGCCAGCTACGGCACGACGACGCTCGAGATCAAGTCGGGCTACGGGCTCAGTGTCGAGGACGAGCTGAAGACTCTTCGCGTGGTCGCCAGACTTCAGCAAGAAACGCCTCTCCGGCTTGTACCGACGTGGCTTGGCGGTCATGAAATCCCGCGCGAGCATCGTGCGCGTGACGGCGGACGTGAGGATTACATCGAAGAAGCTGATTCATGAGCAGCTACCCAGGGTGGCTGGCGAAGGTCTGGCGAGATTCGCGGATGTGTTTTGCGAGCCTGGCGTGTTCACGATTGCCGAATCACGAGCCATTCTGAGTGCGGCGCGCGCGCGAGGCCTGGGTATCAAGTTGCACGCCGACGAGCTCGAACCGTGTGGCGGAGCGGAGCTTGCCGCCGAGCTGGGCGCAGCGTCGGCTGATCACCTTGCGGCAATTTCGCCGGCCGGAATCCAGGCGCTTGCCAGATCGAACACGGTCGCCACGCTGTTGCCGGGAACGATGTTCTTTCTCGGTAGATCTCGGCAGGCACCGGCCCGCGATCTCATCGCGGCGGGTGCGATCGTGGCGCTTGCCAGCGATTTCAATCCCGGCACGTCGCCGACGCCGAACTTCCCGCTGATCATGACGATGGGCGTGAGCCAGCTGCACATGAGTGTCTCGGAAGTCGTACTCGCAGTGACTGTGAACGGCGCCGCGGCGCTCGGACTTGCGGACTCGGTCGGGCAGATCGCGCCGGGATACAGCGCCGACATAGCGTTGTGGGACTGCGAGGACGTGCGAGAACTCCCGTACTGGTACGGCGACGCACGGTGCATCGCGACGTGGTGTCGCGGCGAAGCCGCGCACATGACTCACGCATGATCGGCGCGAGCCTCCGGTCAACGACGCACCAGTGACGCAACGCAAATTGGAGAACATTCGGTGGACGCGATAGATATCTCGGGTGACGCCGGCCTCGTGGCGATCACCTTCCTGACGCTCAATATCCTCATCGGGATGTTGATGTCGACGAAGTACAATCCGGTGCGCAACTGGCCGCATCGACGCATCAACACGCTCAAGCTTCACAACTGGACGGGCTATCTCGCGCTCGCGGTGAGCGCCATCCATCCGTCGATAATCCTGCTGTCATCGACCGCTCATTTCGGTCTCGCCGACATCCTCTTCCCGATCCACGCACCGCGGCAGCCGTGGATCAACACACTCGGTGCGGCGGCGCTCTACCTCCTCGCGTTCACTGTGATAACGTCCTATTTCAGATTCGAAATTGGGCGCCGATGGTGGAAGCGGATGCACTACCTCACGTATGCGTTGTTCGTGCTGTACGCGAGTCACGCGCTCTTCACGGATCCCGCACTCAAGGACCTGCCGCTCGATCCGCTGGACGCTGAGAAGGTATATGTGGAGTTCTGTATTCTCGTAGTCGTGGTGGCGACAGTTCTACGAGTGCGCTGGAGTCTCAAGCAACCGCCGCCGCGCAAGCATCGGCCAAAGCAACCACGTCCGGCGAGAAGACGAGAGGTTGCAGCGGAGTAATCGAGGGAGTCGTAACGCATGGTAGAGCGACGCATACGTCGCCCCTACAAAAAGTCCCGCGAGAACGAGTTAGAAGTCGTCATTCCCGCGAAAGCGGGAATCCATCTGCTGCCGACCAGCTTTCTGCGTCCGTCGCAGTTAGAGATCGATAACATGGATTCCCGCTTTCGCGGGAATGACAGCTCTTAACCCGCTTTCGCGGGAAAGACAGCGTCGGTTCGTTAGATATTACCTCTTCGGATTCAGGATCTCGCCGATGCGATGATCTGCGGCGTCGAGGTGGATCTGTGTCTCGCGGTCAGCCGACTTTCCGCTCGCACGCTTGATTTCAGCGCTGAGTGAGATAAGCTCGCCGCGCAATTCTGACTTCGCGTCTTCCGACAGTGGTGCCGTGCGTGGTCCGAATCCAGCCGGTGCGGCTGGCGTTGCGGGCCCGTTGAGCTTGCGGTCGATCAGCGTGAGATACGTGTCCTGCAACGCGCGCCGATACGGATCGATCGTGATGCTCGGCTCCGACAGCTCGCTCCATACACCGTGACGAACATCGTCAAGCATATTGGTGAGCGTGTAGACGCTGTGACGATCCGGAGCGAGCGCCTCGCCGTCGATGAGTCTGTCCATGCGGCCATCATCCAGAAGACTGGTGAGGACGCGGGCCTGCGCATTGTCGATACGGCGAACCATGCCGTCCGCTTCGATTCTGCTCGCAATCTCGGGACGAATCAGGAACGTCGGCGTCTTGAACACGTTGTCGTTGAGGAAACGCACAGCGTCAGCCTGGCGTGCACGAGACAGCGGGGTGTAGACCGCTCCGGTCTGGCTCCCCGACTTGTACTGCACTTCCGCGCCGCCGACGACCGTCACGACGTGCGTCGCTTCGGTTGTCCACTGGCCGACCGTACGATCGTAGATCTCGCGCAGATCGCTGTTGTCTTCGCCGGCGCGAGTGCCGGCTGCGTCGATGTAACCCGACTACACGATGCAGATTCTTGTAGCCGTAACCGGTGGACTTGACCGGATCGGCGTCGCCCACCGCTTCGGTGAGCGTGCCAAAGCCGCCAGCCTCGTTATTCTCGGAGAAGCGATACCACGGCACGGTGTCCTGCATGCGCGCCCAGGTATCGAGTGTGGGACGCTCTGCCTGCGTGCTCTCCGCTCCGGGGATGGGCTTGTAGCCCCACATGATCGCGAACTTGTCGTACGGTCCGACGCGTGGAATCATGTCTTCGAGCGCAATGTGGTCTTCCGGTTGCGCGACGTAGTTGAAGCGCGAGTAATCCATTATGGACGGAGAGTGACCCATCTTGTGCACCCATGTGGCACTCCGAACGCTGTCAGCCGGGTAAGTGGAGCTGCCGAGCTGGTCGTGACGAAGGCCGATGGTATGGCCGATCTCGTGCGCAACGACGAACTCAAGCAGACGGCCCATGAGCGAGTCTGGCATCGGGAACGTACGCGCGCGGGGATCCACCTGAGACGCCTGAGTGAAGTACCAGTCGCGCTGCAAGTTGAGCACGTTCTGGAAGATTCGCACGGAGCCGTTGAGGATCTCGCCGGTACGTGGATCGCTCACGTGAGGCCCGACTGCGTTTTCCACGGTCGATGGAAGCCATCTTATCATCGTGTGCCTGATGTCATCCGGCGACCAGTCTGGATCGTTGGTCGGCGGGTCCATTGCAATGATCGCATTGCTGAAACCGGCGGCTTCGAACGCAGGCTGCCAGTCAGTGATCGCCTTGCGTATCCACGGCTTCCACTGATCCGGAGTTGCGGGGTCGACATAGTAGATGATGGGCTTCACAGGATCGGAGATTGCCGCGCTCGGATCCTTCTTGACCAGACGGTAGCGTGTGATGAACTGGCGTTGAGCTGCGCGCTGCTCGATTCCGAAGTCGACGTTGCGGACGGAGAAGAACCCGACGCGCTCGTCAAACTGTCTGGGTACCATCGGGACGGTTGGAAGCCGCACGAGACTCCAGTGCGCGAGCACGCTCTGTGCTTCCTGCGGTCCGCGCGGAGCCGCCGGCGCCGGAGCGCCGCGCGCAGGAACTGGTGTGGGCGTACCGGTCTGCGTTGCCTCGACCTCGATGTTGTCGGGGAATGCAATTGCACTCTCGACGAGCGATCGACGCTCGTCGATGCTGCCGTGAATGGCCTCGAACTCCGGTACCGACGTAGTGTAGAGTCGCGTCACATCGATAACAGCCGCGCTATCGGGTCCGTATGCTTCGACGTTGAAGATCGCGACGATTGGCGAGTAATTGGAGTTCTCCACCGCGCGATACACCGACTTGCTCGTGTCCGCCGTAATGGCGAACGACGGGGAGCGCAGGATGATGTGATTACCCTCGCGGTCCCAACGCAGAGTACGCTCGCCGAACTCGTCGCCGCCGTAGTCACCGAAGCCACCGGTGGGCGACGCAGGATCTGGCGCAGCAGCGCGCGCGAAGCGACCGACGAGAAGCATGTCCTTGCCGAGCTCGCGGGGAGGAATCTCGAAATAGAGTTTGTCGCCGATACGGTGGACGATGAAGAGACCACTGCGGGTCTTTGCTTCGGCCGTGATGACGCGCCGGTAAGGACGCGGACGCACTTCGGTGGGCGCGCCACCAGCCAGTCCACGGGCTGTCGAGTCGCGCTCGGCCGCTGGCGACGTGACGAGCGGACCCTGGGCTGCGCGCGCGGCCGGCGTTGGAGCGGGGGTTGGTTCAGGAGTGCTGTGCGCGCAGCCACCTGCGAGCGCGGCGATCGCGATTGTGAAAAGCTGCCTGTTGGTCATTCCCGTTGGAGTAAGATGTGGTTGGGGTGCAGGATGGAAAACATACGCTTGTTGCACAGCATTCGTTCGTGCGAACGCCCGAGTGTGAGCGCGTGCGTTTGGCCGCGCCATGCCGACCGTTCGCCGAACGGCGTTCTTGCGCGGTCGTTCGTCCGTTGCCACGCGGCGCCTTTCCCGGAAGCTGCGTCGACCCTCGCCACGGAACTCCTATTGACACTTTCCAGGAACATCGTAGGTTAGCGTCACCCTTGAGCGGGTCTGCTACCTCCATGTCGGTGTCAGGCCGATCTGGTGGGACCAGCCGCAATGTTGTATGAGGTCACACTCGTACACACGCGCCCGGCGTCGCCTCGAGCCGGAGCCCGCCTAGCAAAAACCTCTCGCTAGGAGCTCGCACCCTAATGTTCAGTTTCCACGTACGACGCGTGATGACCGCGACCATTGCGGCATTGTGCATGTCGACCGGCCTTGCGGCACAACAGCAAGGAGCAACCCTCACCGGACGCGTACTGGACGCTGGGTCCCAGGCGCCGATTCCATCGGCCCAGATCCAGATCGTCGGAACAAATCGCGGCGGTGTCACGGGTGATGACGGACGTTTCCGTATCACGAACCTGAAGCCGGGCACGTACCAGCTTCGCGCGTTGCGCATCGGGTTCCAGGCAGGATCGCAGACCGTGACGTTGACGACCGGTTCGCCAGTCGTCGCCGACTTCGCGCTCAGGGAAGCTGTCGTGAGCCTTGACGAAGTGGTTACGACTGCGACAGGCGCGACCACACGCAAACGTGAACAGGGAAGCGTCGTCGGTACTGTCACGCCAAACCCGGAAGAGCTGGCCTCGGCGAGCACGCCGAGTCAGCTGCTGACTGGCAAGGTCGCCGGCGTAGACGTCTCGACTTCGGGCGGCACCATCGGATCGGGCTCGACCATTCGAATCCGCGGCGCAAGCTCGCTGTCGCTCAGCAACGAGCCGATCGTGATAATCGATGGCGTTCGATTCACCAACGAGTTCGCGTCCAACAACACCTCGGGGTCGACAACCCTGGGCGTCGGCGGCCAGGTGCCGTCGCGCTTCAACGATATCAATCCGGAAGACATCGATCACATCGAAGTTCTGAAGGGGCCAGCGGCCGCCGCACTGTACGGAACGGCTGCAGCCGACGGTGTTATCGTCGTCACCACCAAGAAGGGCGCCAACGCCAAGCCGCGCTGGACAGCCTTCGCCGAGGGTGGCTCGATCAGAAACGAAACGGTGTTCCCCTCTAATTATGCGAGCGTTGGAACGACGGTTGCCACAGGGAAGCGCACCACAAACTGCACACTTGACTCGCAGGAGCGCGGTCTCTGCAAGCCGACGGCCGATTCGCTCGTAAGCTTCAACCCGCTTCAGGTCTACAACCCGTTCATCAACGGTTACCACGAGGGCGGTGGCCTTGGCGTTCAGGGCGGCAACGACGCGGTGAACTATTATCTCGCTGGTAACTACCAGCGTGACCAGGGTGTTCTTGCGATCAGCCAGGACCAGCGAGCTGGTGGCCGCGCAAACCTGTCCACTCAGCTGCGCGACAACTGGAACTTCCAGCTCGGCACGAGCTATCTCGCCGACCACGTCCGCTTTCCGCAAAACGACAACGACGTCTTCGGCGTCATGGGCGGCGGCCTTGTTGGGTTGCGTTCGACAACCCCGTATCGCACGGTTTCTTCGAGGGAGTTCCGCCGCAGACCTTCTACGCCATCGACTCGCGCCAGGACGTTCAGCGCTTCGAGAACTCCATCAACACCAACTATCAGCCGCTCGGCTGGCTGACGGCGACAGGGGTGTTTGGACTCGACTACCTCAATCGCTACGACAACGAGGTGCTGCCGCCGAACGAGGTGAACTTCGGGCAGAACATTCTCGGCTATGTGACCTCCAACCCATACCAGATCTTCAACTACACCTCCACCGGCTCCCTCGCCGCGGTGTGGAACCTGTCCAGCAGCCTGAAGGCAACAACGACCGGCGCAGTGCAGTTCAACAAGGAAACGGTGCGCGGGACGAGGGCGTTCGGCCGCGCACTGCTCGCCGGCACGACTTCATTGAGCGGAACAACATCGCAGTTCGCGGTGGGCCAGACCAACACCGATAACAAGACGCTTGGAATAATCGGTCGCGAAGAATTCGCCTGGCGCGATCGTTTGTTCCTCACCGGTGCGCTCCGCAACGACAAGAATAGCGCGTTCGGTCAGAACTTCGGGTCGATCACCTATCCGTCGGTGCAGGGATCATGGGTCATCAGCGACGAGAGCTTCTTCCCGAAGACCAACCTCGTGAGCTCACTCCGTCTCCGCGCCGCCGATGGCCGCTCGGGACGCCAGCCAAACTTCCGCGACGCAGAGACGTACTTTTCGGCGCAGACGGTGACCGTTAACGGAGCTGACGTTCCAGGTATCGTAGTTGGTGGTACGGGAAACCCGAACCTCAAGCCTGAGAAATCGACCGAGGACGAGTTCGGCGCGGATCTCGGTCTGTGGGGTCAGAAGCTCAGCCTCGAGCTAACGCACTACGAAAAGTCGACGACCGACGTTCTCGTCGCGGTGCCGTTGGCACCGTCACTGGGTCAGACGACGACTCAGTTCCAGAACCTCGGCAGACTGAGCAACAAGGGCTGGGAGTATACGCTCAATGCCGACCTGATCAACAACGACAAGTTCGGTCTCAATTTCGTAGTGACTGGCTCGCACAACATCAACAAGATCATCAATCTTGGTTATCTGCCGAGCGGCGCACCGATTCCACCGATCGTTATCAACAGCGATCAGCAGCATCGGAACGGCTATCCGGTCGGCGGCTACTGGGAGCGTCCGTACACATACAACGACGCGAACGGCGACCACATTCTGTCGCGTAACGAAGTCACGATCGGCGACACGGCGGTGTACATGGGCAGCCCGACGCCGACGCATGAGTTCTCGCTTTCCCCGACTCTGACGTTCTTCAGGAACTTCCGCGTGTCGGCGCTGTTCGATCACAAGGGTGGTCAGAAGCTGTTGAACCTTACGAGCCGTTTCCGTTGCGCTCTGAGCAACTGCCAGGAAGACTTCGATCCGAACTCGACGCTCGCCGATCAGGCGGCGGCGATCGCAACGAACGTATCGTCCACGGACGCCGGATACATCCAGGATGCGACGTTCACGAAGCTTCGCGAACTGTCGGTTACTGTGACGCTGCCGCAGCGACTCGCGCACGAGTTCAGCGCGCGCAACATCGACTTCACGGTCGCGGGCCGCAATCTTCACACGTGGACCAACTACCGTGGCTTCGACCCCGAAGTCAACTCGACGCCAGGCACGAACTTCAGTGTCTCCGACTTCCTAACGCTGCCGCCGAACCGCACGTGGACGGCACGCTTCAACGTCACCTTCTGATTACGAGCTGATAACATGAAGCAATACATTCACATGCGGGCGTCGCACCGGGGACGCTACGCGAAGTTCGCCGCTGGGGCAGCTTTACTTGGTGCTCAGCGCAGGGTGCAACACCGACAAGATCCTGTCGGTGACCGACCCCGACGTAGCGCTGCCAAGTGCACTGACCGGCGCGCCGGCGCTGCCGACGCTTCGAGCTGGAGCGATCGGTGATTTCGGGTTCGCATTCGACGGGCCCACGAGCGACGTCGAGCAGGTAACGATGTCGGGTCTGCTCTCGGACGAGCTCATCAACACGGAGACCTTTCCTACTCGTATCGAGATAGACCAACGCGCGATTACGCTTGGGAATACGAGCCTCACTCCGGTGTTCTACGACATCAACCGGGCAAGGGCGAGTGCCGAGCGCGCAGTCTCGGCGTTCCAGGCAAATGCGAAAGTTGCCGCCGACAGCACAGGGTATCCGGAGGTGCTTGCACTCAACGGCTTCACCTACGTGCTGCTTGCGGAGAATTACTGCAGTGGTGTGCCACACAGCACGCTCAACGCAGACGGTAGCTTCACGTTCGGCGCGCCGATGACGACGAACAACATGCTCGACAGCGCCATTGTGAAATTCAACGCCGCGCTGGCCGTCACGGGTTCACCGAAGAGTGCGACGTTCACAAACCTCGCCAGCATCGGCAAGGGACGGGCGCTGTTGGATGAAGGTGATTACGTCAACGCCGATCTCGCGGTCGCGAACGTGCCGGCGAATTTCCAGTACACCTACGCCCACTCGGCTACGTCCGGCCGCCAGAACAACGGAACCTGGACGCTGACCGTGAGCGTTGCGCGTTTTGGAGAGGCGGACCAGGAAGGTACGAACGGGCTTCCGTTCGAGAGTGAAGGCAACGTGAAGACGGCCGCCATACCGGACTACCGCGTAGCTGACTCGTTGAACCATAGTGGCACGCAGCCTGGCAAGGGCTTCGACGGTGTAACGGTCAACTACACCCAGATGAAGTATCCGGCAATGACGTCGCCTGACGTGATCGCCGACGGTGTGGAAGGCCAGCTCATCCATGCTGAAGCGCAACTGCAGAGCGGAAACGCGTCCGGCGCACTGGCAACACTCAACGCGCTGCGCGCCAACGCGTCAGTATTCTCGGTACGCGGATATCCGGCGACAGCTTCGCTACCGCCGCTAACGCTCCAGTCCACCACCGCCGCACAGGTGGATCAGCTTTTCAAGGAGCGCGCGTACTGGTTATACCTCACCTCGCACAGAGTCGGGGACCTGCGACGGCTCATTCGCCAGTACGGTCGCGGCCCGGAAACCGTATTCCCGACTGGTGGATACTTCAAGGGCGGCACCTACGGCGCCGATGTGAGCGTGCCAGTGCCACAGGCAGAGCAGAACAACCCCAACTACCACGCATCCGCGTGCGATCCGACGAAGGCGTAGTCGGGCTTCGCTAGTTGCGAACGACAATGCTCGGCTGCGGATCTATGCAGCCGAGCATTGTCGTTTACGAGCCCATGCGCTGAGAAGCGAACCGGGTATGGATGTATATCACGCCTGCGCCGGCGTTCGTGCCCTCGAACGAGGTGCCGCGGCCGCCACTCATGATCTCGATGCGCTGCACGGCTTCGAGAGGCATCTCCTGAAGCACGTCGAAGTCGACGAGCCGCGCGCCGTCCACGATCACCATCGGTATGTCAGCGCTCGATAGCGCGATACTGCTCTGGCCGCGCTGCGACCGGATCGCCACAGCGCGGCCTGCGACGTCCTCCACGAAGTAATACTGGTGCGCATTGTCCTGCAGAAAGACCCAGATATTCGGTTGATGCCCCTCTGCAATCTGCTGCTCGTCGATCACCCGGTCGGGAGACGCGGTACTGGGTGCGGACGAAATAAAGGGCGCGCACGCGACGGGTAGAATAGCTGCTGCGACCGATACGACCATGAGCTGAATGCGACGCATTGCTTCCTCCGCTCGGTGAGCGAGTAAGTCGTTAGCGATCGTTTCGAAACGGCCACCCGGTCCGACACTCGTACATCTCACTACCGGCTTTCCCGCTGCATATCACGTGCTCGGTGCCGGGAACTGGCGTTCACAGACGTTCACGCGTCGTCCACCACGTAGCGGATACAATAGCGCAGTTGGCCGTACGCCGACGCCCGTTTGCGGTCACGGTTCGGCAAATGTCACGTCAACGGCCCGTCAACGCCGGTTACTGGCGTGCCGGCCGCTTCGCCATTATCGCCTCGATCTCGTTGATCTCGCGAGGCGCGCTGCTCATCCGCTCCAGTCCGTTCGGCGTGATCACGTAATCATCCTCGATCCGCACACCCGTATTGTTGTAACGCTCGACCGCTGGCCGCACGGCCGCAATGAAGGCCCGATTCTTCGGCGTATCCGGGAGCGCCGCGAGCGCATCGGTGCTTATGTAGATCCCGGGCTCGATCGTGAAGGCGTCGCCCTCCCGGAACCTGCGCTCGCCGGTGTAATACTGAGCCGGGTCGTGGACTGCGAGCCCGAGGCCATGACCGATCCCGTGAATCATCCAGAGCACCGCCTGCCTGCATGCCGAAGGTTGCGCCGCGCAGTCCACCTTCCATGGCGGATCGAACGTCGCGTCGACGCTCTGGACGAGGCCGAGCCTCGCGAGTCCCTTTGCGCGAATGTCTACCGATGAATCGGTCGCAGCGGCGGCGAGCATCCCAGGCTTCGAGTTGCGCTCCGCTGCGGCCTGCGCGTCGCGGACGAGCTGATAGATCACACGCTGATCCGCCGTATACTTGCCGCTCACCGGAATAGACCGCGTAATATCGGCAGCGTATCCCTCGTATTGCGTCGCAGCGTCGATCACCACGATGTCGCCCGGATTCGCAGGGCCGCGATCGAGCATGTAGTGAAGCTGTGTCCCGTTCCGGCCCGCGCCGACGATGGATCCGTACGCTGGTCGCTCTCCGCCCAGTCGCGTGAATGTATTCTCCAACACCGCCTGGATCTCGTACTCGTGCCTCGGCTCGGGCGCGCGCATCACCGCAAGATGTGCTTCCGAGCTTATCTTCGCCGCCCGCTTCAGCAACGCGATCTCGGCCGCGCTCTTGTGTGCGCGCAGATCGTTCACGATCGGATGCGCGTCTTTCACTACTAGACCCGGGTGCCGCGCAACGAGCGCGCGCATGAACACCGTGCCACGCGTCAGTGAATCCTGTCGCGCAAAATCCGCGTCTGCAAAATCCGCAAGCGTATAGAATGGCATCCCCGCGGACGCCAGCGAGTCGACCGTGCCTTCGAGCGCGCTGAACCCGCGCGCTCCCACTCCGAGCGTACGTGTCACGGTGACCGAGTCCGGCCGTCGCCCGTAATAGAAGGCGACGCGGGGGTCGATCGGCATGATGAAGATCGTGCTGGTCGGACGGCCGGACTTCACGACCATGACGAACGCAGCGTCGGGCTCGTCGAAGTTGGTGAGATAGTGAAAGGCGGGCAACTGATAGAACGGCCCGAAATCCGACACCGGAGTGCGGCCGCCGAACGCGACGACGACTCCGCTTCCAATGCGTGCGGCCAGCGAGTCCCGGCGCGCCGCAAATTCGGCCGCGCTGATCTGGCCGTGTGCCGCGCCAATCGGCGCAAGAAAGATGAATGCAGCGACGATTGAACGCAGTTTACCTTGCAACTTCGCTCTCCGGATCGGGTTGTGCCAAAAGAGAGCGACGTTGGGCTACCGCGTCAAGGTGCCACGGCGACTATTGGCGAACGGCCTGTGCGGTACCGGCTTGATTGCGCGATTGCGTTGAACCGCGAAGGCGCTTCATGACCCCGCTACGCGTAACGCTGAATCGCGGGTAGAGGATCGTTTCACGTATCGGCACGCTTGGCGCGACTAGGTTCCTGCGTACCGGTGGGTTTAAGCTGAGCGAGGGCTGCACGGGGCCGCCGGGGTCGTTTGCATTGAGAACACTGAAGTCGTCCGCGGCTTCTGGAACTACGGTGTATCCAAAATCGGCGAGCGCCGCAATCGTTACGCGGCTCAGCGGATCGAGCCCGTCGTGAAGAGTACCGGTCATGAGCTCGTGTCCGAACACCGATGCGCGCCAGTGCGCGCCGCGTGTGCCGTCGCCCACTGTGCCAACGTTCTCGATTGGTACTCCTCGCGCCGAATCGACAGTGAAGCCAAGCTGCGCATACGCAGCGCGCGCCTGCGCTCCGATGAACACTGGATCCGGGCCGCTCAGATCAGCGGCAGTGTTGGGGAAGAAGGTATCCGAGTCTCTGACAGTTCCATCCGACCAGAGCGTGCCGATGCCGAGGATGTGCCCCATCTCATGTGTCAGCAGCGCGGTGAGCACGCCCTGCTGCATGATGCTGCTGACATCCGCCGAGTCGACCGTGATCGTGCCGAGCGCGGTGAACTGCGGAGGATCGTCGCGTATGACGCAGGGTCCGCCGAGACCGGCCGTTTTCCCCGGCCCATCGATCGAATCCGATTGCACGATGACAAGGAGGCTGGTTTCCGTCGTATCGACGGCTGGAATCTTGGGGCCGCAATCATTGGCGTTCGTCACGATGTGGTACGGGATGAGCGGCGCCGATATTACCTGTTCCCATCTGGCAGCGGCGGCGAGCGCTGCCTGCTGCACGGCCTGTGACACGTTGCCGACGAATCGAACGTCGATCTTGAATCCGCCGGGTGCAAGCTGGGCCACAGACACGGGAATGTTCACAGAACCCGCGCCAGTCGCGACGGTGAGATTTGCCTTGCCCGGCGCAATTCCCGTTACGATGCCGGTTCGGGAGACGGATGCAACGGCAGTGTTGTCGATGGTATAGGTATACGTGCGGCCGGGAAGCGGTTGAGCGTGGATGCCGACCGCGGATGCCTGGGTGGCGATCGTGTGGCCGACCCCGAGATCGAGCACACTGGGCACCAGTCTTACCTGGCTGATGGGCGCCGCCTGCACGGTGAACGTAAGCTGGGCATGTGCCGTATCGAGCGTTGCAGTGACGATCGCCGTGCCCGCTTGCAGCGCAGTAACATGACCCGCCGGCGTGACGCTTATATTCGCCGTGTTGGCAGTGGAATACGTCGGCGAGCGTCCCGTCACCGTGGCGCCCGTGCGGTCTACCACGGTGGGCGCCGGGATCGTGAGCGTGTCGCCTTCCGTCATCGTAAACGAAGCAGCCGTGTAGGTGAGTGTCGCGACCGCGGGCGGCAACACAACCACCGGTAGCGATGCGCTTACATTGTTCGCCTTGACTGTCAGCGATGTCGTGCCCGTGTGCACGCCGGTCACGACGCCGGCCGACGAAACGGTAGCGATCGTGCTGTCGGCGGTGGTCCAGGTGGTGGACGATGCGTCGATGACGAATCCGGTCGAGTCGAAGAACGTGGGTACCACGGTACTCGTTCGCTGGACCTCGACCGAGTCGGCCGTGCGGTTGAACCTGATCACTGCCACACTGGGCGGTCCCTTGGCAGCGGCCGGTCCGGTCCGCGAATCGCCGCCGCAACTGACGGCTGTGGAAACAGCGCCGGCTATTACGGCAATGCACGCCATGCGTCCCCACAGTGACGGGCGGGAATTTTCGTTGAGGAACGACCCTTGCGCTCTCGTAAGGCGACTCCAGCCCAGCGACATGCCCTTTCTCCGATCCGTTGCTACTGCCCTTGTAAGCCGCCGCGCGGCACGCCGGATGGCGAGGATCATCCCCAACCCTCTGCTCCGGTACGCACTCGTAACCATCAGTAGTGCGCTTGTTCCAGTCGTAGTGGAGAAAATCGCAGAAAGATGGCACGGTCGCGCCACCTCTCGAGCCAGCTCTCGAGCCGCCGGGGGGAGGCGCTTGGCCTCGGATGAACCTCTGTTACCTCGGGCGGCATTCGATCGTCAATTTTAATTGGGGGAGCGGCGATTGCCACGGCTCCAGCTGTCTGATCAACGGAGGCACGGTGGCGCGATCGCAAAAATACGTGATCATACTGAGCGTTGTTCTCCCTGTGACCGCCGCTGCGTGCAACGGTGCCGATCAGGACCACGCCGACGCGCGCCGAGCACGGGCGCAGCAGGCCTGTGAGGAAGCCGTCGACGACCAGCTGGCGTCTCGAGCTACGGCGCACTTTGTGAGCGACAGTGAGCACGTCTATTACGACTCCACCGGTGGCGCAGCGGTAGCGGGCGTGGTTGCCACGGCGACCGGCCAGCGTAGCTTTGCCTGCATCCTCAAGTCGGCGACCGACAGCACCTGGGTGCTTACGGAGGCGCGGCTCGTCAACTGAGCCTGTGCCGCGCGCGACCGCATGGTAGCTTGCAGGTCCGCCCGTGCGTCAGCACCCGTCGTCCCGGTCCCACAGTGCCATGTTCGTCGCAGCCCTGGTCGTCGCAGCCGCCTCCGCCGGCAGCGCACAGATCTCCAGTACGCCAATCACCTGCATCCTCAACAACGGCGACCGCCTGAGCGGTGACGTCGTATCCATCACGAGCAGCAGTGTTCGCATCCGTCAGCCGGTGCTGGGCCGAGTGACGCTGAGACGCGCGCAGATCGCCGTCTGCGCCTCGAGTGACAGCACAACGCGAAGGGAATTGGATACGTTGGCGCTTGGACAGCTGGGTGCAATTCCGGTCACGACCGTAACAAGGGTCGAGGCGCGCGCGGGACAGCCAGTTGTATACGCCGCGCGGCCCGTGTCGCTTGAACGACTCGTTCATCCGAGCCATCCGATTCCTCTTGCCTCGCGCGCACTGCCCACCTACGTCTCGCATGTCGGCTGGAAGCGAACTCTGGGCAGCACCTACATGCTGACGCGCGGCAATGCCAACGTCAGCGACCTCGGCTTCACGGGCTCCGTTGCGCGGCGGACGAATCGGTCGCAGATAGCATTGAGCGCCAAGCGGGAGTTCGGCAGTCAGGAAGGCAAGGCGACTGAAAACTATCTGTCGACGACGCTTCGCTACGATCTCGCGCTCGGACCGAACGATTCAGCCGCCGCGTCGCGACCTTCATTCTTCACCGAAGCGATGTACGAGCACGACCCGTTCGCGCAGATCGCGCGGCGCTCGGTGGAGAATACGGGACTGTCGATGCCGCTGTCGCGCAATCCACACGACAACATCGCGCTTGAAATCGGGACCGGAGTCACCAACGAAGCCCCCACGGGCGGATCCTCGTACACTCGAATCGGAGGTCTGCTGCGGCTTGCTGGCCGACAGGTCTTTGGCGCCGCAAAGTCCGATCAGGCGCTTGCAATATTCCCGGATCTCACGGGACCACCAGGTCACTACCGGGTGAACAGCGACCTCAACATCGCGGCGCCAATCGCACGATCGTTGTCCCTCAAGCTCGGCGTCACCAACAGATATGACAACAAGCCGCAGCTGAACGTGAAGAAATCCGATACGACACTGCAGAGCGGAGTCGCGCTGGAGTTCTGAAATGCGGCGGATCGCGGCGCGATTGTCAGGCGTCGCGCTCCAGCATCACGTAGCCTGACATGCGCCGCACCTCGTCCCGCTTGCTGGGCGGTGAAAGACGTGTCAACAGCCGCCAGAGCGGGGCGAAGCGCATCTCCCGACGCAGCCGGTGCGCCTCTTCGAGGCCGGAGAGGAATATCTTCTCGTGCCACCCGAACTTGTCAAAGAAGGCGGTTCCTTCCGCCGGCGCGAACTGAAAGGGCGCATTGCCCTTTGCAACCGACTTGCCCCAGTGCCGGTTCATGATGGTCAGCAATCTCGGACTCGCCAGATCGAGGATCCACCAGCGCGCGCACGGCATCGAGTGAATGTCATGGGCGAGAGCGCCAACGTGATCCGGGGTGAGATAGACCAATAGACCTTCGGTGATTACCAGCGCCGCCGAGCAGTCGGCGGCGAGTCTGTCAAACAGCGCGGCTCGCGCGGAGGGGTCGGTGAGGTCGGCGGCGACCGCCTCGTACTTGCAGACGGGTGTCTCGCCCCGCATCGCGGTGGCCTTGTACTCGGTTATTTCCGGCAAGTCCACGTCGAACCAGCGCAGCGTTGGCGGAAGTGGAAGGCGCCACGCGCGGGTATCCAGGCCGGCTGCGAGATTAATTACCGTATCGACTGGACCGTTCTTCACCCGGCGCATTATCATATCATCGAAGACGGCTGTTCGGACGATCATGGGCCAGGCCAGAGCTGTGCCACGCTTCAATTCCTTGACTATCGTGGTGCCCTGAGCACCAGCGAGCCGAGCAGCGAAGGGATCACGGAAGTGCGCGTCGGGACGCGCGGATTCCATCGCTCGGTAAACTGCGACCCAGCGGGCGGTATCGGAAATGTTCTGGATCGGCATTACTTGGGCGGTTGGGGTTCGAGGGCAAGCGTCATGGCTGGTTGGTGCGTCCCTTGCATTACTTCTGTGCTCCATCGTACCAACGAATCTACACACTCATCTCTTCTCGCATGCAAACTGACGTACTGGCCAGGAACAACGTGAAGGTCTTCGGCCGCGGCACCCAGCCGATGTTGTTTGCGCATGGGTTCGGGTGCGACCAGCACATGTGGCGCTTCGTCACTCCAGCTTTCGAGGATGATTACAGGATCGTTCTGTTCGATTACGTCGGGGCCGGGAAATCCGATATCAGCGCGTACGACGCGGAGCGATATTCAACGCTCGAAGGCTACACGCGCGATGTCCTGGACATCGTGCACGCACTCGACCTGCATGAGGTGATTTTTGTCGGCCATTCGGTGAGCTCGATGGTGGGCATACTGGCGGCGAACAGGGAACCGAACCGTTTCGCCGATCTCATTCTGATTGGCCCGTCGCCGCGCTATATCAATGATCCGCCGAGCTACACTGGTGGTTTCGAGCGCGCCGACATCGACGGCCTGCTCGATACCATGGACAGGAATTACATCGGCTGGGCGAATTATCTCGCGCCGGCGATCATCGCGAATCCTGATCGTCCCGAGCTCGCTGCGGAGCTGACCGAGAGTTTCTGTTCAACCGATCCCGTAATAGCGCGGCGATTTGCGGAGGCGACTTTCTTTGCCGACAATCGCGCTGATCTTGCAGCCGTCACGGTTCCGTCACTGATCCTTCAGTGCTCCGACGACATCATCGCTCCGGCCGAAGTCGGCGCTTACGTCAGTCGGGAACTGCCGCGCAGTACATTTCGTCAGATGAAGGCCACCGGGCACTGTCCGCACATGAGCGATCCCGAAGAGACGATCGAGGTCATGAAGGATTATCTGACGACGAGTGCCAGGCGCAGAGACCTGTGAAGCGTCATCGTGCTGGCGAGACTGATCGTGGATGAGCTGCTCGACACGCTCCCGTGCGGCGTCGTTTCGTTTTCCGATGACGGTATCGTGCGCATTGCCAATTCCACCATCACCAGCATGCTCGGCTATCGCGACGAGCCAATCGAGGGGAAAAGTTTCGAGAGCCTGTTGACCGTAGCGGGTAAAATCTTTCTGCAGACGCATCTGATCCCGATGCTGAAGCTGCATGGAAGGGCAGAAGAGATATTCCTCCTGCTGCGAGCAAGTGATGGGTCCGAGATCGGTGTGCTCGCCAACGTGGTGCGTCGAGAGCGTGACGGTGAGATGGTGAACGACTGCGCACTGATGGAAGTGCGAGAGCGCCGCAAGTACGAGGACGAGCTGTTGCGGGCACGCCGCGCCGCCGAGGAGGCAGTCGCGGAGATGGAGAAAGCGCGCGCGGCCGCGGAAGCTGCGAACCGCACCAAAGGTCAGTTTCTCATGATGATGAGTCATGAGCTACGCACGCCGCTCAACGCCATAGGTGGCTACGTCCAGCTCATCGAGCTCGGAATCCATGGTCCGGTAACCGATGCACAGCGTGATGCGCTCAGTCGCGTGACACGCAGCCAGCGCCACCTGCTCCGGCTCATCAACGATGTGTTGAACACCGCGAAAATAGAAGCCGGGCGGGTCCAGTACACGTTCGAAGCGTTCTCTGTCGCGGAAGTCGTCGCGAGTGTGCTGCCGATGGTCGAGCCGCAGATGGCAGCGGCAGGCCTGAGACTCGAGTCATCGATTCCGTCGGACGTTGTCGCGCAGGCCGATCGCGAGAAGGTGCAGCAGGTGCTGATCAACCTGCTCACGAACGCTATGAAGTTCACGCCGCGCGGCGGCCGGGTGAGGATAGACGCGAGGTATGACGGTGAGCATCATGTACTCATCAGGGTGACTGACACCGGCATCGGAATACCTGCGGGGAAGCTGAACAGCATCTTCGAGCCGTTCGTGCAAGTCGAAGTGGAGCAGTCGCAGCGGCGAGAGGGGACCGGACTCGGCCTCGCGATAAGCCGCGACCTCGCGCAGGCGATGAATGGTGACATCACGGTGGAGAGCACGCCGGGAACTGGCAGCACGTTCATTTTCACTTTGCCACGAGCGGATCCGGCAACAGCCTGAACGGGAAGGCATAGGCGGCGAGCGGCGCCTCTTCAAGGATGTGTCGCATCATTCCCGGTACCGTCCCCTGCGACAGGCGCGCGTCATTCCTGCGGACGCGGGCTCTGCGCCGTATAATTATTTCTGGTCGCGATCCCACAACGAGTCCACTCCGCGGAAGGCGGATCCTGGGCGGGACGCGGTCATCGATCGGTATTCGCTTTCCCACCCGCAACGCTGACGACACCGTGAACAACAACGTCGTGTTCTTCCTCAGGAGTTCCGCAGCTGCGCGATGCAGGCGGCTCGCGTGCACCCTCGTCATCGCTGCGCCCGTCACTGGGATCGCGCAGGCGACGCAGGCGACGCAGGCGCCTCCGGCGACCGGCGTCAAGCGCGCCTTCACGCGCGCAGACATGGACGCGTGGAAGAGCGTGCGTGACGCACAGCTGTCGAACGACGGACACTGGTTCGCATACCAGCTCGCGCCGAATGAGGGCGATGCCGAAGTCGTGCTGCGCGCAGTCGACAAGCCTGGCGGCGAAGTTCATATCCCGATCGGCGAAGCACCGGCGTCGCGCCCTGGGCCCGGCGGCTCGACCGCGGTGGCGTTCAGCGGCGACGGTAAATGGCTCGCCGTGACCGTGTACCCGACCCATGCTGAAGCCGAAAAGGCGCGCCGCACTCACAAGCCCGTGCACGACGCGCTCGTCATCGTGAACACGGTGACCGGCGCGCAGCACCGGTTCGACCAGGTAAGGCGATATTCGTTCGCGGGCGAGCATCCCGAGTACGTTGCGCTGAGCTCATACCCGACGGAGACTGCGCCGTCGACCCCGGCGCCGGCATCGGGAGCGCCGCGCTCGAGCGGCTTGCCTGGAGGGACTCCCGCGCCCCCACCATCCACGCGCGTCGAGCCAAGCGATCTACTGATTTACCAGTTGGGAACCCAGAGCGTGCTCACCGTGGGTAGCGTCGCCGACTTCTCGATCGATCATTCCGGGCACTGGCTCGCATATACCATCGAGGGGCACGACCCGCAGGGCAACGGAGTGCAGGTCCGCGATCTGCGAACCGGAACGGTCCGCGTGCTGGACAGCCAGCGCGCACTGTACCGCCGGCTCGCATGGAGCGACACCCTGCCGCAGCTCGCAGTGCTCCGCGGCACGGTCGATTCCGCCGCAAGTGATACGTCGTACGCAGTGCTCGGCTTCCTTGGCTTTGACGCGCGGAAGGACAGCGTGCGAGAGACTACGGTCGCGCTTGCCGGGCACAGCGATGCGCCCGCGGGAATGCGCGTGTCGCCCGATCGCGCGCCACGCTGGACGGAGCAGGGAGACGGGCTCCTGTTCGGCTTGCGAGAGAAAAGTCCAGCGGTGGTGCGCGACAGCGCACCGGACGATGATCGCGCGCATCTCATCATCTGGAACTGGCAGGATCCGCGCTTGCAGTCGGAGCAGATCGTGCAGGCGCAGACGGATCGCACGTTCAGTTACGCCGCGGCCTACTGGCCCTCGTCGAACAGACGTCGTCGTGCTCGGCGACACGTCGCTGAAGGACGTCACGATGCTGCCGCATGATCGATGGGCATGGGGGGTCGACGGACGCGCAGACGAGCGTCGTGGCAATCTTGAAGGGCTGCCGCGCGTCGATTACTACGTTGTCGATCCACGCACCGGGCGTCCGGCGTGAAGCGGTGAAGGATGTTCGACGCGGTCAGACTCTCGCGTCGCCCGACGGCCGCAGCGTACTGTACTTTGCCGACGGTGATTTCCACGTACTCGATGTCGCGACTCTCGCGACGCGCAACATCACCGCCGGTGCACCGGTCGCATTCTGGGACACGGAAGATGATCACAACGTCGTCAAGCCCGAAACGCGACCGATCGGATGGGCCGCTGACAACAGTGCGGTGCTTCTCACCGACAACTGGGACGTGTGGAGGGTACCGGTTGCCGGCGGCGCGCCGGTCAACCTCACGCGCACCGGGCGCGCGGAGAAGATCCGCTACCAGCGTCGGGTCGTAGTCGACCCACGCGAGGACGGCATCGATCTACACAAGCCGCTTTACATGTCGATGTACGGCGAGCGCACCAAGCGCGACGGCCTCGCCCGCATCGACGCGATGCGCGGCGGGGCGACGACCGTCATCTTCGACGATGCAGCTTTTGCGCCTCGTCGCGCGCGCGATGCCGATGTCTGGATTACGACACGCAGCAAGTTCACCGAGCCGCCTGACTACTGGGTGATCGACAAGGATCACCTGACGACGCGGCTCACCGACATGGCGTCGGAGCTCGTCCCGTTCAAGTGGTCCAGCGGGACGCGCATCGTCGATTATGTGAGCGCCAAGGGCGATTCACTGCAGGGAGCGCTGTATCTGCCAGCTGACTACGAGCCTGGCAAGAAATACCCGATGATCACCTACATCTACGAGAAGCTGACCCAGAACACTCACAATTTCGTCGCGCCGAGCGAAGTGAACGGCGTTCAGATACATGCGGGGATCTTCACGAGCCGCGGATACGCCGTATTCGAGCCGGACATCAGATACCGCGTCAACGATCCCGGGCATGAGCGCGGTGTGGTGCGTGGTTCCTGCAGTGAATGCGGCGATCGCGACCGGCATCGTCGACTCGGCGCACATGGGCCTCCAGGGGCACAGCTGGGGCGGCTACCAGACGGCGTTCATCGTTACGCAGACCAACCTGTTCCACGCGGCCATCGCCGGCGCGCCGCTCACCGACATGGTGAGCATGTACAGCTCGATCTACTGGAACAGCGGCGGCGCGGACCAGGCGATCTTCGAGTCGAGCCAGGGGCGTTTCAAGGGGAACTTCCTCTCCAACTGGGACGCGTACATGCGCAACTCACCGAACCGCTATGCGGATCACGTCACGACTCCGCTGCTCATGCTGCAGAACGACCAGGACGGCGCGGTGGATTTCAACCAGGGCATCACGTACTTCAATACGCTCAGGCAGCTGAACAAGCCCGTAATCCTGCTCGAGTATCCCGGCGAGAACCACGGGCTGGCGCGCGCGGGAACATGAAGGACTACAGCAGCGCCAGACGGAGTGGTTCGATACTATCTGCGCGGCGCGCCGGCGCCGGAGTGGATTGCGCGTGGTATTCCGTATCTGGACATCGACGCGCATCTGAAGGCTCGCGAGGCGACGACGAAGACGGCGCGAAGCGGCCGATAATAACCGCGCCTATCAAGGGAAGCGTTACCGCTGCGGTGCGGATGACACTTCCTTTGTATAGGCGTCGCGAAATGCATCAAGCTCCGCAGGTGCAGCGTCGGATACCGCCCAGTAGCTGAGGTCTCCTGCGGTCCAGTGAAGTATGGAATATCCACGGATCTCGGTCGACTCCTGCGCCGGCTCCCCCGGAGCGGTGCGCCACACGAAAAGGTTTATCATGTGAAGCCTCCGCCCGTAAATGAGCGCGGCCGCCGGATGTCCCTGTATGTAATCGAGCCGCCCACCGACCAGGGGAAAGCCCTGCGGCGCGAGATCGACGACCGGCGGTGAGATATCTATGCGCCCCGCGAACCACGGCTTGACTGTATGGCGATCGCTGGACTGAACATCGATCAGGTGTCCCGGTAACAGCGAGCGGACGTGAGTATCGATGAGCGCATCGACAGTCTGAGCCGATGCTGACGTGGTCTGTCGACGCGCGAACACAGTCGCGCCGCCCCAGCCAAGCGCCGCAGCGCAGATCAAACCTGCCGCGATGCGCCAGCCGGCGATGGAGAACGTGCGCGAGTGTCTTCGGTCCGTCGAATCGCGCGCGGTACGATGCAATTCTTCGTCGTACTCGCGCGCCTCCCTCAGTGCCCAATCAACGAGCGTCGCTGGCGCCTCGTGGGTGGGCAGCGCATCACGCAGCGCTGTGCGAAGATCGGGACGATCGCTCGTGTAGTCGCTCATGCAACATCTCCCATGTCCACGACATCCTGCAGGAGGCCTGCCAATCGCTCGCGCGCGCGTGACAGCCGCGACATCACGGTCCCAAGCGGGACATCGGTGATCGATGCGATCTCATTGTACGAGCAATCCTGCAGTTCGCGCAGCACGATGACCTCTCGCAACGGAGGTGGAAGCTGGTCTACCGCCTCACGGACGCGGTCGCGGACCAACGCGCGGTGCAGGAGCACGTCGGGAGTTTCCTTGCCGTCGACGAGCTGAAGCGCAGGCTCATCCACCGAAAGGCTGCCGTCGCGTCCGTGATAATCGACGCTGTATGCCGTCACACACACGCGACGCACGATCGTGAGGAACCACGGACGTGCGTCGTCGCCGCGCAGCGTGTGAAAGTATCTCATCGCACGGACGATCGCCTCCTGCACGGCGTCCTCCGCGTCCTGCGCATTGCCGGTGAGATACCGCGCCAATGTGAACCCGGCAGACAGATGTGGCAGCACGACACGCTCGAATCCACGCTCGGCGATCGGCGCGGCAGCTGCCTTCTGCGGAGCCACATCGGCGCCGTGTCTGATCATTGGTGCGTCGTGATCATTGAACGATAATCGTGCCCTGCATGACCGGATGCAGTGAGCAAAAGTAACGATATTCCCCTGTCTTCGTGAATCGCGCGGTGTAAGTTGCTTTCGTATCCAGAAGCGGCGACGGATCAAAACGCTTGTCGGCGCTCTGGATCTTGTGCGGCACGTCGTCCTTGTTTCTCCACGTCACGCTCGAGCCAGCCGGAACGGTAAGAACTTTCGGCGCGAACGCGAAGTTGTCGATGTCGATCTCGGTAGGACTGATGGGAGCGCTCGTAGCTGCCGCGGTTTGTGCCGCGTGAGCACGTGCGTTGGCCTCACCGGCCGCGAAGGCGGCATCCGGAGAATTGCCGGATAGTGTGTCGTCCACGATCGCGAGATGTCGGTGCGCGGTGACGTACCGCACCTCTCGCACGCCGAGCACGTCTCGCAGCTGGCCAGCGGGGACGACCATTGGACCGGGCGCGGGCGCCGTGCCGGGCCGCGGCTGTGGAAAGGCAGTGGAGAGTGCTGTGTGGAACGATACGTTCCCCTCCACCTTCTGCATGGTCTGATGGATGTGACCGTTCAGCACCGTGACGGAGCCGAAGCGCTTTAGGTAGCCGAGCGCGCGAGCGCCGTCGTCCGTGCCCCATCCCCACGCCGGATACACGCTCCAGAGCGGGACGTGGGCGAATACGACGATCGGTGTGCTGCTCGAGAGATGCTTCACGTCCTTCTCGATCCATTCCAACTGTTCGGCCCCGAGCGATCCGAGGCCGCCAGCCTTGAGATCGAGAACGTTGACCAGTCCCATGAAGTGGACACCGCTGTGGTCGAAGCTGTACCAGCCACCACCCACGCGTCCACGCTGCGTCCCCTTGCCGTAACGATCCAGATAGCTTGCTCCGCCATCGACGCTCACGTCGTGCTCGCCCGGTATGAAGAACGTCTTGCCCGCGCGTGCCTCGAGCAGCACCTGATCCGCCGTGTCGAACTCGGACGGTTTGGAGAGATGCGAGATATCGCCGGTGTGAAGCAGAAACGCCGGTTGGACGGGCAACGCGTTGATCTTCGCGATTGCGGCGCGCATCGTCTCGGTGACGTCCGTGTTGGCCGCCTTGTCGAATCCGATGTGGCTATCGCTGATCTGCATGAAGAAGAGGTCGCCCTTGGGCAGCGACTCAGCGCCGAGCAGCGAAGAGTGCGGTACACCGCCGCTCATCGTCCACAACATGCCAGTGCCCGCCCACGCCATACAGCTCAGGAAGTGACGGCGGTCCACTCCGTCAGAGGCGATTGGCTCGTTGGCGGAGTCGTTCTGCGAGTCTGTGGACTCTGCGGTTTGTCCGGCGGCGCGTTTCATGGTGGCGATGGATGTGGGTTCGAGAAGTCGGTGATTACATACAGACCTCATCCGCAGCCGATTTATTCCATCGGGTGTTGTGTGCTGTCGTCGGGCATGTGCTGCTGTGGCAGCATGTGTTGCGAGCGATGTCAGCGGCCGGGAAGGGCACGCCGAGCTTGAGCTTGTGTGCTACAAACCGATGGGAACTCCAGCCCGGCCGCTCAATCGAGCATGTAATCCCGTGTCGGCGCCGCGCCCAGACGTTTGGCCGGCGGTCCGTCCAGCCGGGGGAGCCCTGTATTTTACGAACGATGACTACCCCCGCACCAAACAAAACGCTGCCAATGGTGCCAGGCAGCTCCGGTCCAGGCGCGGTTTCAGTCGTACCCTACAACGGCAACGGGGAAGATTGGGACGCGTTTGTGCGATCTCCGGCCGCCTGTGCGCCATACACTCACTGTCATCTGTACGGGTGGCGACGGGTGATGGAAAATGCGATGGGGCACGATGCACCATACTTTGCCGCGTTCGACACGGCGTCGCAGAAAATCGTTGGGGTGCTCCCACTGGTCCGGGTGAAAAGCGCGCTGTTTGGTCACTATCTGATCTCCCTTCCATTCGTGAACTACGGGGGCCCGATTGGAAGCACCGCCGCTGTCGGTGCGCTTTTGACACACGCTCGCAACGTCGCCACAGCCGAAGGCGCAGGGACGCTGGGGCTTCGCAGTCGATACAACTTGGGCGACGTGCCCTTGTACCATGTGTCGCACCGCAAGATCACCGTGTTGCTCGACAGCAGTGGCGGCTCCGACGCGCTATGGAGGCGTCTTCCTTCCAAGGTTCGGAGCCAAGTTCGGCGACCCGAAAAGGACATGGTGCACGTGCGCATCGGACCGGAGCAGGCGGACGCATTCTACACCGTCTTCTCGCGTCACATGCGAGATCTTGGAACTCCGGTCATGCCGTGGCGATTCTTCGAAGTAGCTCGTCAGCAGTTTTCTGACAGCGTGACGTTCGCTGTGGCGTATCACGAAGGTCGGCCGGTGGCGTGCGGCGCCGGATTCGCGTGGGGACGCGACGCTGAACGCGAATTCGAAATAACCTGGGCGTCCTCGCTTCGTGAGTACAACCGCATGTCACCGAACATGCTCGTGTACTGGGCGCTGATGAAACACGTCGCTGATGCGGGCGTCGGGACGTTCAACTTTGGACGCTGCACGCCGGGCGGAAATACGCACAGGTTCAAGACGCAGTGGGGAACCACCGATCAGCCACTATGGTGGTATCAGTATTCTCCAACTGGCGCAGAGCCGCCAAGTGGAGACAGCGCCGCGACGCGCATCGCCGCCAATACATGGAAGCGCGTGCCGCTCGCCCTGGCCAACATCCTCGGCCCGCGGCTATCGCGGCTGATACCATTGTGACGCGACCCGTTCCCCCTGTTGAATGCATTGCCGGCGAAGAAGCGAGCGTTGCGGTCATTGCACCACATCCCGACGACGAGTCGCTTGCCGCTGGTTTGCTGATCCAGACTGCTGTTGCGGCGGGCGCAAGTGTGACCGTGATCGTGCTGACGGATGGGGAAAACAATCCCTGGGCCCAGCGCGCAACTGAACTACGAGTCCGCATCACCCAGCGCGCACGGTCGCGCTGGGGTGCCCGGCGGCGCGAAGAAGCACGTCACGCTCTCAGTCTGCTGGGCGTACCAAATGCCAATGTACACTTTCTCGGATTGCCGGACCTCGGTCTGACCGATCGGCTGTTGCTCGATCCAGTCGGGGCAGCGTCCGAGCTGCACACGTTATTCGAGCGCGTACGTCCCACAATCGTGGTCGCGCCCGCCCTTCGCGACACGCATCCGGACCACAGCGCCGCGCACATAATGGCGCGCACAGCAGTAGCAGCTTGTCGATCGGACTCGACCGTGCTTTCGTACACGGTGCATGGACGCCGCGATAGCGCAAGCGCGGAACGTGCGTCTGATTCAGGGACGATGGAGCGAAAGATGACGGCGGTCGCCGCGCACACAAGCCAACACGTGTTGAGCGCACACAGAATGCGGCGTTACGCGACTGTTGCGGAGCGCTTTTTCCTCGAGCCCGCGTGCGTGTGCGGCGTCGCCGAGCGGAGTTTGAAGTTGCCATGGAAGATGAGCCGGCTTGCGTGTGCGTACGCGGAGCTGTTGGTCGTTTCGAGCACGCGTGCATGGCGTATTGCAGTGCACGGCAGCCACGCGCCACCCGTCAGCGATTCACCGGTGTGTGTTCGACGCGGCGACGGCGTTCTATGGTTGGCAGTCCCTGACGGCGCTGGCGCGCGAGGTCCGATATACGCCAAGTTGGTTTCGCGAATTCCGTCACCCTGGATTTACGATCGATGGGGATGGACGTTGACCGACAGCGGTGCCGACTCGCGCGTCATCGGAAGTTAGACTGGAGTGACACACCAGCGACCCACCAGATACCAGAAAGGCCACCCGAAGTGAGTGGCCCGTTGGAAGGTAAGTCGTTGATGTTGCTCCAGATACTTCAGGTGCGCCCGGAGGAAGTCGAATCCCCAACCTTCTG
>CAVSUQ010000010.1:0-6728 GCA_963731305.1 uncultured Gemmatimonadales bacterium
CACGAGGCTAGCTGCGTAGTGATTGTATAAAGATGACGTCATTCCGTGGGAGCGGTACGGAACTTGTAGCGACTCATCGCCTATCGAGCATCAGCAGTAACACCTCAACAAGGCGCGAGCTCCATGTGGCTACGTATCCGCACATTGTTTGTCGTCGGTAGTATCATCGTCCTCCCCGTTGTCGCCACGAATTGCGGTAGCGATAGCAGTACTGGCCCGAGCGCAGTCTCGCTCTCCGGTAACTATGTGCTGAAGTCGTTCAGTGAAGGCGGACAGGATCTGTCCAGGCTACGACTGGAACAGCCACCCTCACGGCGACGACCTACAGGGTCAACATCGTTTTCCTGGGCGGCACACCTCCAACCATCGTCGATAGTGGTACTTACTCGGCGAAGAGCGACGGTACTTTCTCCGAGTCGTCGCTGGTCTCCGGCACCCAATCGACGGGGACCTACACAGACGTCAATGGTCTGTGGTCGGTGAACGTAACGTCGCAGGGAGTCCGATCACGCAGTCGTGGCAGAAACAGTAACTTGGTTGAAGCACATGCTCCCTCACTGAGGAGCATCTCGACAGGCGGATTGCTCTTGCTGGGCGCGATTACCCTCGCGCCCGTAGTGTTGCTCGCGCAGAATGGCGCGACAATCACCGGTGTGGTGCGTGATGCGCAGACCGATTCGAGCGTCGCCAACGCAACGATCTTTCTGGTTGGAACACTGCGGAGCACCACGACCAATTCTGTCGGACACTTTCAGCTCCCGAATCTGCCTCCCGGGCGCTATACCGTTCGTGTCGCAGCGATCGGACACCGCGCGGACACGGCCAGTACGGGGAATCTTTCCGCTGGTGCGCAACAGGAAGTCGACTTCCATCTCGAGCGCGCTCCTGCGGTGCTTTCTGGTGTGGTCGTCACCGCGAGTCGAGCACCCGAACAGATAGCCGAAGCTCCGGTGAGCGTCGCAGTGCTCCCGGGCCGCGAGATCCTCGACAGGAATGTCACCTACCTCGAGAGTGCGCTCTCCTACGTACCTGGCGTGACGTTCAACGGCGGTGGCCAGCTCGACATTCGCGGCAGCACCGGAACCGCGCAGGGAGTCGGAAGCCGCGTGCTGGTGCTGCTCGATGGACACCCGGTGTTGAGCGCCGACGGCGCGGAGATCATCTGGGAGTCGCTGCCACTCCTCGACATTCAACGAGTCGAGGTTATCAAGAGCGCTTATTCGGCGATATACGGAAGCAACGCGCTTGGCGGCGTGGTCAACATCATCACATCGCCGATCGATGCACAGACCGAAACGCTGATGCGCGTCCATTACGACGCATACCAGATCCCGACGCCGTACAAGTTCACCAACAGCCAGCTGAATGCAGAGGGTGTGCAGCTCCAGCAGTCGCGCACCATCGGCGACGTCGGGACACGTTTCGAGATCGGGCGGGAAGCGTCGGACGGGTATTATCAGAACGGCGGATACGACCGCTGGTTCGCGCGCGCGAAAGTCGCGTCCGACGCGGAATCACAACATCCATGGGATGCATTCGCGATCTGGTCGAGAAGTCGAGGCGGCAACTTCCTCAGCTGGCAATCGGACGCGCATCCGTTCGAGGAAGATTCCAGCGACCTGGGCGATCGCAGTGTATACAATGCGGTATACACCGGCGCGAAGATCACGCCGATCACCACGTCGGCCGCGCTGGTGACGCTCAGCCCGTACGTCAACTACAACTCGAACCAGGACTACTACCACACCGACCACGACTATCACCACGCGCTCAAGGCTGGCACCAACGCCCAGATGTCGCTTCAGGCGGGGCAATCGAATGCCGTCGTCCTGGGAGTGGACGGTGCTTATACGGCAATCCACTCCAACTTCCTTGGAACTCCGGACGAGCATGATCTTGGTCTCTACGCCCAGGACGAGATCGCCCTTCTGCCGAAACTGAAGCTCACTGCGGGTGGCCGGTTCGATTATCACAACACGACCCTCTCCCAGGCGGAAGAGTCATTCAATCCAAAACTCGCGCTTCGATACACGCTCAACAGCTCCGTAACGCTGCGTGCGTCTGTCGGACGCGGATATCGTGCGCCGAGTGCGATCGAGCAGTTCGTTTCGGCAACGCAGTTCGGGTATCATGTGATCCCCAATCCGGAGCTGCATGGAGAGACGGCGTGGTCCAGTGAGATTGGTGCGCGCGCGACTCCCTGGCACGGCTCGGAGATCGACGCGGCGCTCTTTCAAACGAGCTACCAGAATCTGATAGGGCCAGCGGCGGCGCCGGATTCGATCTTCGTGTTCCAGTTTCGCAACGTTCAGCGCGCGCGTGTGCGAGGGCTCGATCTCGGCTGGAACAACACGCTCGTGCCCGACGTGCTCGACGTCGACCTCACCTATCTCTATCTCGACGCGATCGACACTCGCACGGATCAGTGGCTGCCATATCGATCGCGCCACAACGTGACTGCGACCCTCGAGCTGTTCAGAGGGCTCGCAGGTGTCGACGTGCGCTACCGCAGCCGCGTGGAGTCGGTGCTGGTCTATCCGCTGGATCCACGCAGCGATATCACAGTCGTTGATCTCCGCGCCAATTACCGCGTGCGCGGGAACACCGTGCAGCTCAAAGTCTCGAATCTCTTCAACAAGTTCTATGCTGACGTGCAGGAGCGCACACCGGGCGAGCCGCGTACACTGTCGCTGGCATTGCTCACTCCGCTCTGACCACGGGTTCGCGTCTGCGGAAACGCGAGCGAAGATCGTCCAGCAGAGTATAGAGCACCGGCACGACCACGAGACTGAGAAGAGTGGACGTTATGAGACCGCCGATGATTGCGACTGCCATCGGCGACCGTAGCTCGGATCCGGCGCCGATGCCGAGCGCAATTGGCAGCATGCCCAGCACGGTCGCGGTGGTGGTCATCAGAATCGGACGCAGCCGTATCGGGCCGGCGGTCAGAATTGCATCGCGACGGTCAGCGCCGTGCCGGCGTAGATGCGCGATGTAGTCGACCAACAGAATCGCGTTCTTGTTGACGAGACCAAGCAGAAACACCAACCCGAGCAGCGACACGATTCCAAAGTCGGTGCGCGTGACGAACAGCCCGAGCATCGCGCCGACCGCGCACAGCGGGAGCGCTAGAATGATCGCCGCCGGATCGATCCAGCTCCGGAACAACACGAACAGCACGATTGCGATGCACAGCACCGACAATACCAGCGTCCGTCCAAAGCTGGTGAACAGTTCCGACGCGGTCTGAGAGTCTGCGCCGAGGCTCGACGTGACACCGGATGGAAGAACCGAGCGCGCGATGACGGTCGCCCGATCGGTTTCGGCGCCGAGACTCGTGCCCGCTGCAAGGTTGGCGGTGACCGACGCGACGGGGAAACCGTTGAGATGATCTATCTCGACCGGCACATTCGCCCATCATCGCGACGCCACTCACGGATACGTCGACGAGACCTGGATCGCGCCTCAAGCGATTGGCGAACGCCTGTGCTCCGCGTTGCACATCGGCGAGCACGCGGCCCGTGACGGCGATCTCGAATGGCTTCTGGCCGGCGACGTCGACGAACGGAATGTCGCCGACGCTCATCGTAACACCGGCGATGTTCGGGAGCCGCGCGCGTAGCCTTTCTTCCATCTGCGCAGCTGCCAAGTGCGCGCTCGGATCGAGCCGAACGCGCAGCGTACCGGTATTCGTTTCGCCCGAAGTATTTCCGGCTATGCTGTACACCGACATCACGCCACGCTGCGTTACGATACTATCCTCGATCTGTCGCGCTATCTCCGCGGACTGCGCCAGCGGAGTACCGAGCGGCGCGTCGTACTGTACGAGGAATTCGCCGCGGTCGAGGCGCGGGATGAAGCCTCTCGGAATGAACGGTATTATCGCCAGCCCGGCGACAAAGCTGGCAATCGCAACGGCGACAATTGTGAGGCGATGACGCAACGACCAGTCGAGCATGCGCTCGTAGCCAGTGACGACCCGCTGCCATCGCGCGGACGTCGCCTCGCGCGCCAACCCTCTCCGTTTCAACCACCATGCGGCCAGAACGGGCGACAGTGTGCGTGCTACGAGCAGCGAGGTTATGACAGCCGCGGAGATGGTGAGCCCGAACGGCCTGAAGAAGCGGCCGATGACTCCGCTCATCAACCCGACGGGAAGGAACACCGCGACGATCGTCAGCGTCGCCGCCGTCACCGTGAGACCGATCTCGTCCGTCGCGAGCGCAGCAGCCTCCGTCGGTTCCTGACCCAGCTCGATATGGCGAGCGATGTTCTCGACATCCACAATCGCGTCGTCCACAATTATGCCGATGACTATCGCGAGTGCCAGAAGCGTTATCGTCTCGAGCTCGAACCCCGCCCACGCCATCACGATTCCCGTTCCGAGCAGTGACGTGGGAATTGCGAGCGCCGAGATTGCGGTGGCGTGCCAGTCGCTGAGAAACGGGAAGATGACGAGCACCGATAACACGATGGCAATCACCAGCGCCTCTATCGTCGCGCGCGTTGCCTCGGCGATGTACTCCGCCTGATCCGCCACCGGGACGAGTCGCGCGCCATGCAGTATCGGCACAAGTCGCGCGACCATTGCCGTAACACGGTGAGACACGCCGAGCGTGTTGGCACCTGCCTGCTTGATGATCTGGATTGCCACGCCGTTTGTACGATTCAATCGTACGGCCGTCGATCCCACTCCAATAAGCCGCGCGTCGAGCACGCCGTCGACATGGGCGAGCGGGGGCACGATCACCCGCCGCGCAAATGCGGCGAGCTGATCCGGCGTGCGCGTTGTATCCAACAGTACATAAGTGACGACAGAGGTCTCATTGAGGTTGACCTCCGATATCCAGACCCTGGCTCCAGCAGGAAGCGTGACGCGCCGAAGTCGCGTAGCAACGCGTCCATGCGCCGTCGTCAGATCCTCGCCGACCAGAAAGGCTGCACTCACCACCGTACGCCCAGGGAACGAAGATGATCGGATGTCGTCGAGCCCCGTCGTTCCGGAGAGAGCTCGCTCGATGGGACTGGCGACCCGGGCCTCGACCTCCGGAGCGCTCGGGAACGGCGCCGTGACATCCACAACGATGACCGGGAACGTGACGTCCGGCAGCAGCGCGTATTGCAGCCGCGAGAAGGCGAGGCAGCCTCCCAGCACGACGAGCACCCAGACGGCGATCGTTGCGCGTGGATGGCGAAGGCACCAGCGCGAGACATTGAGACGCTCGCGCAGCTCCGGGCGCGACGGGGGCTGAGGGCTTTGTGGCACTCGAATTGTGTGGTTCTTGTGGTCGGGGTTGCCTCACCGCACTATCAGGGCCAGTGACACCGCCGGTGACACCTCTGACACTTCCTGCCGCTCGTACCGACAGAAAGAAAGCCATATTTGGTACAACCGCAAACCAGCGTAGCGGCGCGACTGGACTGGAGCAGACGAAATGACACGCATCAAAGTCAGCTTCTGGGCGTTGTGCATCGGCCTCACGATACTGTGGGTCGCAGCCGATCCGATCCTGTTTCATCCCGGCTTGTTCGCGCTGACGCGACTCTCGCTCATCAACTACACCGGCATACTCGCCATGGCACGATGAGCGTCGCAATGATCCTTTCAGACGTCGGCAACTTGGAGCCACGCGTCGGCGGACTCGACAAGAGCTATCGGTTGCACAAGTGGCTTGGCATCGCTGCACTCGTGATGGCGATCGCGCACTGGATATGGGTCAGCGGACCCGATGGCTCGCCGCACTTGGCTGGATGCCGCAGGCTGGACGCGGCTCGGCAGCGCTGACACAGCGCGGGGCCGCGACGGGACCCGCGCTCTCCGGAAGCTGCAGAATCCGGCGCGATCGGTCGGCCAGTTGTGCTTCTACGCGACGATCATCCTCTCGTGCTCGCGTTGGTGCGCCGGTTTCCGTATCGGTACTTCCTGAAGACGCATGAGTGTTCGCCATAGTCTTCCTCGTGCTCGTCTTCCATTCAGTGATTCTGATGAAAGTCGAATACTGGACGCCACGCGATTTCGTACGTGATAGCAGCGCTGATGGCGGTCGGTACCGTGGCAGCAATACATCATCGCTGTTTCGAAGAGTCGGTCGGACACATCGAGCAGTTGGAGAGATCGACGGGTCACAACACGTCCGGAATCGGCATCCTCCAGGTCAGTATTCGACTCAGAGGGACGATGGAGCGGTCAGAGGCTGGTCAATTCGCGTTCGTGAACTTCGAAGATGGGGAAGGACCACACCGTTCACGATCTCTTCCAACTGGAAGAACGATGGCCCCTTCTGTTCGTCATAAAGGGATTGGGGATTACACGAGGGCGCTCCCGACGACGCTGAAGCCGGCACAATCGTCACGGTCGAGGGCCCTACGGCCGTTTCACGTTCGAGCGTAATCACATCGCCAGATCTGGGTCAGTGCAGGTATCGGTATACCCCGTTCGTCTCTGCGCATGCAGGAGCTCGCGATTCAGCCGGATCGGGGACCATCGACATGTTCTATGCGACTGGCTCGCGCGATACGATGCCAGTCGGAGCAGCTCCGAAGACTCGCGGAAGCCGGCGCACGTCTCCTACGCGTCTGGGTCGCCGCGGAGGACGGCCGATATCACCGGCGGTCGAATTCGTCGAAGTTGTGCCCGAATGGAGGTCCGCGGACATCTGGTTCTGCGGACCGGTGGCACTTGGAAAGGAGCTACGCGAGGACTTCGCCGAGCAAGGACTTCCCACCAG
>CAVSUQ010000011.1:0-434499 GCA_963731305.1 uncultured Gemmatimonadales bacterium
CACCGACGCGCAGATCGTCGGTCTGGACGACCAGGTGCAGACCGGGTTCACTGAGGTGGAATGCGCTTCGTGACAACGCGCGTTGTCACGAACTCGTTCGTGACAAGAATGAACTGCGTGATGTGCGGCGCTAAGTGCATGCAGCACAACACCGTGCTGAGCCCCGCTGTGCGAACTACACACGCCCTCGCGTGTGCCGAGGGGAACTACAAGGAGTACGAGGCGGATCTGCATAGACGGAAGGGGATCGATGCGGATCAGCCGAAGAGGATCAAGTACAAGGCGCTGGTGCGAGCGTAAGTGCAGCTCGATTCAGCAAGTCGCCTCGTTCTCAGCTAACGCATCGTTGCAGATGATAAAGGTGTGCGCTGTCCGTATCCTTGGTACTCCCGCTTGCGTGAGTGATCCATGAGGTGGACATTCTCGCATATGCGCGCGTACTTGGAGGCAGTCATGGTCATACTTATCGCGTGACCTCTGACCGGCGGAGCTCACTCATGGCATGGCTGTATCCGGACGCAGTGCAACGTCTGTCACCGTGGCTGCGGTGGAGTGTCGCTGCCATCGTTGGGGCTTGTACCGCCTTCATGCTCGCCCACAGCTTCCCATGGCTGCTACTTCTGTACATTGACACCGTCTTCTTTGGGTTCGGGTGGTCGGTGCTGCTCCACATAGCCGCGGACCGCAACAGACCAACAGCTGATGGTGTACCTTCGCAGCTGAGTTCGCGGTGCGAGTTCGAACCGCGGCATATCCCTGTCAGCGGCCGGCGGCTGACGATACGCGCCTGGAAAGTGTTTGGCGCGAGCCTGCTACTCGGCGTCTTCGGCATAGGTGTGCTCGTACTGCTGTTCGCCGGAACTTGAGCGGCTCTGTTTCGATGAGCGGCGGTGGCTTGATCCACTAGGAACACTACGTCCTCTGGAATGCGAGCGCGGAACCATCTTGCACTTGCGCATCTTGCACTTGCGCATCTTGCACTTGCGCATCTTGCATGCGCTATCATTGCGGTCCAGCAATCCGACGAGACCGCCCCGTCTCGAGGCCGACGTGTTGCAATGAAGTTCATTCTGAACGATCAGCCACGAAAATGCGCGATACGTTGCAGTGCTTAGCGGCGCCTTAGATCGAGAGCGCCTTACGCACTCGCGCTCCGAGTAGTTCCAGCCGCTGAACAGGTTCGTTGGCGAACACGAAGCGGACGTACGCGGCGCCATGGGTCTCGCCCCAGCCTGTCATGGCGGTCGCGCAGACACCGTGATCCAGCAGTCGATGCGCCATCGTCTCGCCGTCAATACCGTAGTCCGATACTCTCAGGAGCAGCGACCAACCTCCATCTGGCACACCAAATGGCAGACCATCGAGCTGCCGCATGACGGTATCTCGCCGCTTCTGGAGCTCTGCCACATAGTCATGTATCGAGGTGCGGGAGTTGTCGAGCGCAGTGGCGACCGCATCCTGCGCGATGCCCACCGGTGCGACCACGTTGGCCAGCGACACCGCGACGATGTCCTCCATGAAATCATCGGGGGCGACGATCCAGCCCACGCGCCATCCGATCATGCGCAGCTCCTTGGAGGAAGAACCTATTGTGATCGTGCGCGAGGCCATGCCAGGAAGACCGGCCGGATGAATCACCTGACGGCGATCAAATACGAGCCGCTCCATCGCCGTATCGAGAATGAGAAGCAGATCGTTGGACACGCAGATCGCAGCAATCAGACGCCAGTCCTCGATATCGAAGCAGGCACCGGACGGCATCGACGGCGACATGAGCAGCATGGCTCGTGTCTTCGCACCGACTGCGCGCAGCATCGCGTCGCGATCAAGTGTCCACCGGCCTCCCGCCGTAAACCGAAAGGGCGCAAACCTGGGTACACCGCCTGCGAGGCGCACTCTGTTGGCCAGGCCGACGTAGGTCGGATCAGTAACGATCACTTCGTCGTCAGTCTCGATCGTTGCGAGGAGCACGTTGAGAATCCCTGATAGGCCGCCCGCCGAGATCGCACAATTCCGCTCGCCCGAATAGGGGACACCGGAGACCCTGGAGACGTGCGCCGCTGCGAGTTCCCGGAGACGTCGGTGGCCTATGAAGGGGAGGTAGCTGTTGTCGAGAGCCGCGCTCGCAGCTCGCTCCGTGCTGATAATGGCATCGCGGTCTGGCGGTATGTCGACACTGAGATTCTCCAAGCGGAGGAAATCGATGCCGGACGCGTCGGCGATCGCCGCCATCCGATCCACCCCGATGTCCGCAATGTGGTTTAGACGACTAGGAGGCTTGCGCATTTTTCTTTGGTAGATTATAGATAGTATATGAAAAGTACATCGGATCTGACGGAAGTGGTTGAGTTTGACCAGTCTCTATCCGGTCGCATCGCGCGGGCACTAGCCGATCGAATCGTGACGGGTCAGCTCGCGCCAGGCTCACGCCTGATGCAGGATCATCTCGCCCATGAGTTCGGGGCCAGCCACGTGCCCGTCCGGGAAGCGTTCCGAAAGCTCGAAGCCCAGGGTCTCGTGGTCAGCAAGCCACGGTGTGGCATCAGCGTATCGCTTCTCGAGCCCGCGATGGTCCTGGAGGTCACGGAGATGCGCGCCGCGCTCGAGGGACTCGCCCTTCATCATGCCCTACCTAACATGAGTAACGCGGACCTGGATGCTGCACAGAGCGCGCTCATCGCGGGCGAGGCCAGCGACCAGATCGCTGCCTGGGAAGCGGCCAATCGGAGCTTCCATCTCGCGATCACCGTCCCATGCGGAATGCCGCGGTTGATCGCGTCGATCAGCGATCTGCACCGGAGCGACGCGCGCTTTCTGTTCGCGACATGGCAACAGTTCGACTGGCAACCGCGCTCGGATGCCGAACACTGGGCAATTCTGGACGCCATCAAACGCCGCGACGTCGCAAGCGCGCGCGCGTTGCTGGAGGCTCACATTCGCGCGGCCGGCAGCATACTGGTCGAGCGCCTCCGCGATAGCGCCCGCGCATCGGATGCGGCCTGATGAAGAGCGGGACGCCGGCGCTTGCGCACCACTGCGTTCTGGTGCCAACCCCCACGCACTCTTTCCTTGCGGAGACCCCTGATGCTTAGTCGAGTTTCAATCTCGGCAGCCGAACAAACCGGACGATGTTGAGATCTCCCAATCCTTACTGGCGTCATCCTCGCGCTGACCTGTGTCGCGCTTGTCGCCAGTGATTCCCGGCGCTTCGCGCCATGCACCTCGACCCAATCACAATACTCCGCTCGGAGTAACTTCAGGAGGACAGATTTCTATGTTGAAGAGGTTCGCAGCAATCGTCGGTCTCGCGCTCTCGCCGGCTATCGCATTTGCGCAAAACTCTCCGCTCGTGGGCACGTGGAAGCTCGTGGCCGCCGATGTCCAGCTTCCGGATGGCCGCGTGCTCCCGGATTATGGCTCGACGCCAAGTGGACTGGCCATATTCACCGAGGATGGTCAATACATGATCGGGATCTATCGAGGTCCCGCCGACCGAGTGAAGTTTGCGTCCAAGGATCGCACCAAGGGCACGTTAGAGGAGTACCGCGACGCACAGCTCTCGACTAGCGCCTCTTTTGGCCGGTACACCGTCGACCAGGCGAACCACACAATCGCCTTCTCCACGGTCAGCTCGTCGTTCCCCAACCGCGATGGCGCTACTTCGGTTGACCCCTTCACTCTGCAAAACGATTCGCTCGCCTGGCGGGTACGGCCTCGGCCGGACGGGGCGGTGCCGATCTCGAGGTTTGTACGGGTCAAGTGAACAAGAAAGGGTAGTTACGTCTTGACTTGCCTCCAGCATCTACGTAGATGCTGGAGGCAGGCCTACTCCGAACGCGCAGCCATCGCAATGATGACAGCATAGTTTGTCATCGATATTCTGCTTGCACCGTCCGTCCGCTGATGCGTTTGGGCTCGAAGAGTATTGGCCCTTGATCGCACGATTCGTGGCGCTCCATACGTCATATCCGCGCCGCATATCCTTCTTACTTCCTGGACATAAACTGCTCGACTGTCGACACAAGAGAGTCGGCAGATAGGGCGGTTCCCGGAGGCGACAATCGTTCCCGCGGAATCGACTAACACGACGGTCGGATACCCGACCACTCCAAGATGTTGGAGTACAGGGGAGTCGGTGGCACCTCCGAGCGCGTTCAGCCATGGCATGGGGTACCTATTGCGCTGAAAATCGTTTACGGTTGCAGGCTCTGCGTCAGCGGCAATGCTGAGGATCTCGAGACCCGTAGGGTGATAAGTGGCGTATAGCTTCGCCAACGCTGGCAACTCACTAATACACGGCCCGCACCATGTCCCCCAGAAGTCGACAAGGGTGAATCGGGCGTGCAAAACGGAGTTTGTGATGCGCTTGCCGGACGTGTCCGGTAATGGAGGGAGACTAAATACCGGAAATTCGTTTCCGGTTCGCAGGAGCCATGAGTTGCTGTAGTGAGCGGCAACCAACTTTGACCACAAGTAGTTGGGTTGGTCCTTGAGTAACTGTGTGGCAAGCAGCTGCGCACGTGCCGAATCGCCGGCAGCGGAAGTGTATCTGACGAGTTCCCCGCGTGCTTCGCTTCTGATCTCGGGCTCGCCTATCAAGGTCATGCGTTGTAAATAGGATCGAATTTGGGAGCGCCTCGCCTGCGCCGTCGGAGACTTGTCTCCAGCGGCAGGCGCGTCGAAGAGGCTAGAGACGGCCCCCTGCACCCAAGCGGTACGGGTCAGCCACCAGCGGCTTGTAGGAGGTAGCGCTGCAACGACGCGCGACTCGCAATTCGGATGCGTCGGATCCGTCGTAGTACCCCAACACTGCGGTCATCCTGTAGGCGGCTCGCTGTCTGGCATCTGCAGTCCGTGCTCGGTCGAGCGCAGTATCATCGCGTGCGACGAGACGATTGACGTACGCGCGCTGAGCCGCAGTGTCGTGTGGGATAGTCGCTAACGTGTTGTCGATCTCAGCTGCAGTCAGCGCTGCTGCGGACGGAAACGTGCCGGTATGTTCAACAGTGGAGTCGGACAACTCGGTCCCGTTGCCAGTTGCAGGCGCCCGACCCCAAGGACGTTTATCTGCGGCCGCACGGTAGTGCGAGCGAGTTGGAAACGCACCTGGAGCGTATCGCCTCTTCCGTACGGCGCCCCCACTACTTGTGGAGCATATCCATCGGCACAGGCTGCCAGATAATAGACGACATAGCGCTCTTCGGGCGGCGGCCCCGAAATCGAGAACGTGGTTCCTCTTGGTTCTATAGGGGAGACCGCGATCGTCGTGTTGCCGTCTGGCGAAATGAACCGCACTTCGGCACCAGGAATTCGCGTCCCGGCGGTGTCGGTGATTGTGCCACGAGCTGTCTGCGCGCCGGCTGTTCCAAAAGCGCTGACGCATGCACCGACCAACCACGCCGCGTGGTATCGCAGAATCGACACGGTCATCTCCCGGCGCTCGACGCGCCATGTTGTCTCGAGTGAAGTTGCCAAAGGTCCGATGCATACTGCGCGGTATCCAATTTGTGCAATTCTCCATTACGACATCGAGCTCGTCCTGTTGGCTCCCACGCCGGCATCCTGATCCAAAGTCTAACTCTCCTGGTTGCTCTGCATTCAGGAAACTGTTCGAGACACGCGATTCTAAGCCAATCGTAATCGCACCGTCATCTGCGGTTAACAATCGGCGCCGAGCTGTTGATCTAACCTCTGGCAGCAAGCCGCGGGGAACTCCGATTCTCGCAAAATGCCAAGCCCACGCCGGTATATTTGTTCAGCACCGGCGTCTTGGTGTCCTGGCAGCGGCCCGCCCGGGCGCCTGAATCACAGCCATTCGACGACCGCGAGAGCCGCCCCACCACCAGCGCGTGGCAGTGGTGACCCCAACCCCGGAGAACGATGAGACGAACTGTGTGTATCGCCTTCCTGTGTTGCACTATCCCGTCAGCCAGTACCGCACAAACACAGCGACTGACATCTTCTTCAACAGAAGAGACCAGTCTTGCGCGAGAGCTGACCAGGATTGCTCGCGAGAGAATATTACTGTTCGACAAGGGGGACACCGCGTTATGGTCGCCGTACGTGGCTGATGGCTATGTCATCGCGACACCGTCGGGCGCCCTCCAGACCAAGCAGCAAGTCATGCAAGGATTCCGGCCGCCGCTTGCTGGATACAGGGATGTATTCTCGTTCGAAGATGTCCACGTCAGACGCGACGGCGATGTCGCGGTGATGAGCTACGTCATCGACGAGTACGAGTTCTGGGATGCGCAGCGGTACAATATCCCGAAGCTTCGGAAGACCGACACATACATTCTGCGAGACGGACGTTGGCTGATCGTCGCATCACAGGAGGGCTTCATTCCGGCGGTCCCCAAAGCCGTCAAGCTCGACCCGGCGATCTACGATGCATACGTCGGTCGGTATCAACTGATGCGCTCGCTCACCTATGCCGTGACGAGAAACGCGGATACGTTGATGATGCAGGAGATCGGTCAACCTGGAAAGCGAGCGCTCATCCCAGAGTCGGAGACGACGTTCTTCTCGACCGGAGAGAGCGGACGGATCGTCTTCGTGAAGGGTCCGAATGGAAGGGTCACGCACCTGATTATTCGCGACAACAATTACGACATACGCGTAAGGAAATTGCAGGCAGCTCGGTAGAGCATAGGGGCCGGCGGCTGAGGAGAAGGTTTATTGATGCGATGCTATGGCGGCACCTGTGTCCAGGAGGTTGATTTATCGCGGCAAAGGCAGACATCCCGGCGCCCGACCCTGCACGAATTGATGAAGTAGCTCGAGCGCACTCTGGTGCCGGCGCAGCTCAACTCGACTCAAGGAGCAAGCATGCTCGAAATCGTTGGGGTCGCGAAGCGCTACCGCGATGGCGTCCAGGCGATCGACGACCTGACGCTTGCGGTTCGGCCAGGTGTACTCGGCCTGCTCGGTGCCAACGGCGCTGGAAAGACGACGCTGTTGCAGATGATCGCGACCGTGACGCATCCGACGGCGGGCACGATAACGTATGATGGCATCGACGTCGTGCGAGACCCGGACAGCATTCGGCAACGGCTCGGCTATCTCCCACAGGATTTCGGGGTTTACGAAAATCTTTCGGCGTTCGATTTTCTTTCCTACTTCGCCGCGCTGAAGGGTATTCGCGACAAGCAGCTGGTCATGAAGACACTGGAGATCGTCAACCTGCACGGGGCGGCGAACAGGATCGCGGCGACGTTCTCGGGAGGAATGAGACAGCGACTGGGAATCGCACAGGCGATAATCAACAATCCGTCGCTCCTGATCGTGGACGAGCCGACTGCTGGCCTGGATCCCGAGGAGCGCGTTCGTTTTCGTAACATACTCGCGGATGTCGGCTCGGAGCGAACGGTGATCTTCTCCACTCATATCGTGAGCGATATCGAGTCCATCGCAACGGAGATCGCGGTGCTCGCGCACGGACGACTCATACATTTTTCATCGCGCGAGGAGATGCTCGCGCGCGCGGCAGGGAGCGTCTGGTCGGTCACGCTTCCGCAGCAGGAGTTCGAGGCGGCCCGAGGCCGGTTCACCATTTCGCGCTCGCTTCTCGCAGGGAAGGACGTGGAGCTTCGCATCGTCCAGCGCGATCAGCCATTCCCGCACGCTGTCGTTGTCGAACCAGATCTTGAAGACGCGTATCTCGCGGTAACAGCGGCTGCATTGCCGCGCAGATCATGACGGGCGCGACGGTGCCGGCACGCTTGCAATCGCATGGTACTCGGCACGCAAGCCCGCTACTCGCCATCGCGGGCACAGAGTTTCGGCTTCGTGCTGCGCGAACGTCGTCGCTCGTACTGTTCCTCATTCTATGCGGGCTGGCTTATGTCGCGGTGCCGAGTCCGGAGACGGGCCGCACGCTGATCCAGGTGAACGGACACCGCGCAGTGTACAACTCCGCAGCGATCGCGATCTCGACCGCTCTTCTCTGCTCGACGTTTCTCGGTCTCATCGGCTATTACCTCATAAGCAACGCTCTCCGGCGGGACGTGCTCACGCGCACTGGCGTCGTGATTGCGGCGACACCGGTAAGCAATCGTGATTACATCCTTGGCAAGCTCGGTGGAACTGTTGCGTTCCTTCTTGCGGTTGTCGTTGGATGTATGGTGAATGTGATGGTGATGCAGACGATTCGAGGTGAGGCGCCGATATCCGTCGCTACGTACCTGTCCGTGTACGCGGCGATGACCGTTCCGACCATCATCATCGTCTGCGGCTTTGCTCTCCTGTTCGAGACGATCCCCGACCTGTCCGGACGGTTTGGAGACATTCTGTATTTCTTCGTGTGGACGACGCTCCTCGCTGTTCCGGCTATCATGGGAATGTCAGCGCGAGGGAGCGCCGGGAGCGCGGTGAGCGCCGGTACTTACCTCGACGTGTTCGGCATCGAGTTCGCGTCCAAGTCGCTTCAGGCTGCGGCCGCTCACACGTTCGGCACGGTTCCCATGGTGAGCATTGGATCGAACCGTTTCATCCCCGGCTCGGCCCCCTGGACGTTTTCTGGGATCAACTGGACGGCGATGAACGTGCTGAGTCGCGTTGCACCGATCGTACTGATCATACCGCTGGCTGCGCTGGCGATCGTGGCGTTCAACAGATTCGATCCCGACCGAATGGGGTCGGCGGCCGCGACGAAGGAAAGCATGCACGTTCTGTCGGGGCTCAACGCGCTGGCGGGCGCAGGTCAGTGGGTCGTTTCGTCAGCTGCGCGACGTTCTGGCGTATTGCGTTTCGCTATCGCCGATGCTGGCCTGACATTCGTCAAGCTCCCGCTCGTAGTGGTGTGCGGCGTCGCTGCGAGTGTGCTGGCTCTCCTCGTGCCGCTATCGACGCTTCGCGGCGCGCTACTGCCGGTGGCTTTCGTTGCTGGCCTCCTCACCATCGGGGATCTGGTGACGCGGGACCGGGATACAGGATCGCTACCGATGCTGTATTCGGCTGAGAATGTTCGCGAGCATTACATGGCGGCGAAGCTGCTTGCGGGCGTCCTTGTGGTCGCACCGTATTTCCTCGTGGCACTGATACGAATTCTGGTCAGCGATCCAGCGAATGCTCTGTCTCTTCTCATAGGTGTGACGTTCATGGTCGCAGTCGGTGTCGCACTCGGCGCGATCACAGGCACGAGCAAGATCTTTACGGGGCTGTTCATTCTTTTCATGTATGTCAGCCTGAGCGGCGGAGGCGTTGCCGCACTCGATTTCGCGGGTCTTTCGCAGATCGCGACTCCGGCGGTTCGGATCGCGTACGCGGTGGCAACCGTCGTCATCGGCGTGTGCGCGGTGATCTGGTATCGGCGGGAGCGCGTGTAGTAATTTGGTGTGTGGTAAGCTTCACCACGCTAATGCCTGATGCTGAAAGTGAAAGGCTCCGTCACGACTTGCGGAATAGGACAGTTTCCAAAGCGTGCCGGCGTGAATTCGGCGGTCGGGAGCCAGTTGAGTACTGACTGAAGGAATTCGTTGTATATCGCGAGCTTGTCCCCTGTAAGTCGCTTCTGGCCCGGGTTCCAGATATCGGTAGCGGTGCCTGGTATATAATGGCCAGTCGCATCGACGCGGAACTCTACGATAAGAGTCGCAGTAGCTCCCATCCTCAGCAGATCGTCCGGATAACGCGGAGTCGACTTGCTGATTTGCGTTACTGATACCTCTGGTGGAAACATCACATAGAACGCAGCGAACCGCGTTCGCGTGGCAGGAAAGTTCAGCGGCTGTCCCTGCCACGACACCACGTAACTCAGGCCGATGGTGACTGAGTCGCCCGGTATGCTGTCAGGCCAGAACGGCCCTTCACCGGAATCGGTGGCTGTGCGCGCAGCGCTGAGTAGCATCGTAGCCGCAACCGAGTCCACATGCGGCGAAAGCAAACGGTAAGATGGTGCGGCATTGCGATAGACCGTCACAAGGAGCGGCTTATGCGTCTCGATTCCACGCCATTCGATTGCTGGCTCACTGGATGGCAGAGTATCGCCACGTGGGTGGAACATCAAGCGGAGACGCTCCGCCACTGATTGAGCGTAAAGATCGGCCGGGGGTATGCTACGGGCATCTGCCGACCTGTCAACGGAGGCTTCGACGTAAACAATGCGCGGGACCGTCGCGGCAGGCGACCCAGCGCTGCAGCGTATTGGCTTGGTAATCGACGTGTCTTGCTTCGCCTGGGCCGTCAGCCGGTGAGAAAGGAGCACGAGGGACATCATCGCTACTGAAACGCAGGAATTGATGCGACAAATGCAGCGACTCCGTGCGGGAAGCTTATGCTTCACTATCCCTTCACCGAGAATTTATAGATCGATCTCGAGTGGTACTCCGCGCCTGGCCGCAGGATGGTCGACGGGAAGTTCGGGTGATTGGGTGAATCCGGAAAATGCTGGGTCTCCATCGCGAAACCCGCAGTTGCGCTTGTACGCGACTCCGCCCTTTCCGACGAGAGTCCCGTCCAGAAAGTTTCCCGTGTAGAACTGCAGTCCGGGCTCCGTCGTGTAGACCGTCATCACGCGGCCGCTCATCGGCGCGTACACGGTCGCGGCGAGTGTCATCCCTGGCGTCCTGTCATGGACAGCACCCGTCGCGCTGTCCTTCCGCAACACGAAGTTGTGGTCGTAGCCCTTGCCGATCTTCAACTGTTCGTCATTCTCGTCGATGCGCGCACCGATTTTTATCGGCGTGCGAAAATCGAACGGCGTGTTACTCACGCTCTTGATCTCACCGGTCGGGATCTGAGTGGAGTCGACAGGTGTGAAGCTGTCGGCGTTGATCATCACGACATGTCCGAGAATGGTCGTATCACCGCCCGTCAGATTGAAGTAACTATGTTGGGTGAGATTTATCGGTGTGGCTTTATCGGTCGTCGCTCTATAATCGAAGATGACTTCGTTGCTGTCGGTGAGCGTGTACGTTACCGTCACCTTCAGGTTGCCGGGATAGCCTTCCTCACCGTCGGGACTCGTGCGCGTCAACACGATGCCGACGCTATCCGGTTTCTGAAACGGCTCGGCGTTCCACATGACCTTGTTGAATCCCACGTTCCCGCCGTGCAGGCTGTTCGGGCCGTTGTTCTTCGCGAGCGTGTACGTGTGACCGTCGAGCGTGAACCGTCCCTTCGCTATACGATTGCCATACCGTCCGATCAGCGCGCCAAAATACGGTGAAACGGTGGTGTACGGTGGCAGGGAATCGAAGCCGAGTACGATGTCGCCGAGCTGGTGGTTCCTGTCGGGGACGCGGAGGGAGAGGATGACGCCGCCATAGTTCATGGCTCGAAGCTCCGTTCCGCCGGAGTTCGTGAGCGTATAGACGGTGACCGGTTCGCCAGCGCGGTTCCGAACGGTGCTTCGACTCACGGATGCCTTCCTCATGATTTCAGTCCTGCGCTGAGAGGGTTTCCCGGCACAGGCAGTGCCCGCAGCCAGGATCATCAAGGCTATGCAGGGATCGAACCTGAAGGAATGGTTCACGTGAGTCCTGTCTTTTGAAGAAGAAAGCAGGGCGGCCCGAATGGACGGAAAATTACTGAAAACCGACCTGTGCAGCATATTTCCCGGGTGAGAGCCACGCGTCTTGTCATTCGTCTGGGAATAGCAATCACCATCGCGACCGCCGCTCCCGCGGCGGCGCAGGGGCCGGTGCATCGTCCCGGGTCCGCGATTCCTCTACCGGAGAATCCGCGCCCGGACTTCGAGCGCGCACAGTGGCTCAACCTGAACGGAGAATGGCGTTTCCGCTTCGACAGCGCGAACGATGGCGAGCGGGCCCGGTGGTACGGCGCGCCAATCGCTTCGACGGACTCCATTCTGGTTCCGTTCTCCTGGGCAGCACCGCTGTCAGGCGTGACCGGCGATGCGGACATCGGCTGGTACGAGCGCACGATCGACGTACCTTCGAGCTGGCGCGGCAAGCGGATATTTCTCGTCGTCGGTGCGTCGGACTGGCGCACGTCGGCGTGGTTGGATGGAGCGATGCTCGGCGAACATCAGGGCGGCTACACGCCGTTCTCGATGGAGCTGACGCCGAATGTGAAGTACGGCTCGTCAGCAGCGGCTCACCATTCGCGTGGATGACACTCCTCACGCGTTCGAGCTGCAGGGCAAGCAGGGCTACGGTGATGCGCGTGGCATGTGGCAGACGGTTTACCTCGAAGCGCGCGGTGGCGATCCGTTGCAGTATGTGCACTTCACACCGGACATCCACGCGAACCGCGTAACAGTCGACGCGCGACTCATGGAGCCCGCGCCGGGGGCGATGATATTGCGCATCGCGTTCAAAGCGCGATACACATCTTCCGCAGGTGGCGCGACGCTGCCAGCTGTCCGTCGTGCAAGACATCGCGCGCGGCGCACGGGACGTGCACTTCGAGATCGCAATACCGAACGCGCGACTGTGGTCGCCGGACGATCCGTATCTGTACCATGTTGCGGCGACCGTGGAAGGCTCGCGGCGTCGCAAAGGACAGCGTCGATAGCTACTTCGGGATGCGCGAGATATCGGTCGTCGACCTGCCGGGGACGAACATTCCGTACGTCGCGATAAACGGCAAACCCGTCTATCTGCAGCTAGCGCTCGATCAGGCGTATCATCCACAGGGCTTCTACACATTTCCGACAGACTCGATACTGCGCAACGAGATCGTGCACGCGCGTCAGCTGGGACTCACGGGATTGCGCGAGCACATAAAGATCGAGGCACCGCGCAAGCTGTACTGGGCCGACAAGCTCGGCGTGTTGATCATGGCCGACGTGCCCAACTGGTGGGGACCGCCGGACTCGGTTGCGTTTCCACGAGCACGATTACGCCGAGAGCGAGATGATCGAGCGGGACTACAACCATCCATCGATCTTCTCGTGGATCATGTACAACGAAACCTGGGGTCTCACGAGCAAGGTGAACGGCAAGGACGTTTATCTTCCCGCAACGCAGCGCCGCGTGATTCAGAGCGCTCGAGCTCGCGAAGCGGCTCGATCCGACGCGGCTGGTAGAGGACAACTCGCCCTGCTGCGGATGGGGACATACGGTGACCGATCTCAACTCGTGGCACGATTACCTCGCGGGCTGGCAGTGGCAGGGTCATCTCGACACGGTGAGTGACAGTACAGCTCCCGGATCTCCGTGGAACTTCGAGCGCGGCTACGTGCAGGCGCATCAACCGATGATCAACTCCGAGTTCGGTGACGTGTGGGGTTACACCGGATCCACGGGTGACGTCGACTGGAGCTGGGACTATCATCTCGCTGTCAACGCGTTTCGACGGCATCCGAAGCTGGCAGGGTGGTTGTATACGGAGCTGGATGACGTCATCAACGAGTGGAACGGCTATCTGCGCGCCGATCGGACTACCAAGGAGACAGGACTCGGCGACCTCGTGCGGGGGATGACGCTTCGCGATCTCAATTCGCCCCTGTATATCGCGGTGGGCTCGCCGACCTCGATGGCGACGGAAGAGCGCGCGGGTGCGACAGTACAGGTTCCTCTGTACGCATCGTTCATGTCTGGAAGCCGAGCGTATGGCGATTCAGCTGACGCTGCACTTTGAGCTGTATGGATGGAACTCCCTGGGCGAGCGAAAGACGTATTCGATGTCCGCGCGACGTATTGCGTATCGTCCATGGATGTCCGAGCCGCTCGCGCCTGTCACGGTCACCATGCCGAACGAGCGTGCCGTGGTCGTGCTCAGCACACGACTCGACGACGACGCAGGGAATACTCTGCAGCGGAATTTCACGACGTTCGTGGTCGAGGCAGCAGCGTCTGCTACCGCAACGCTTGCGGATGGTCGTGAGGCGCGCATCATGAGTGTGGGCGCAACGTCGTATTCAAGCGAGCACTGGTCGGAGAAGCAGTGGAACGTGATGGACAGTCTCAAGGCCGACGGCACGGGGTCGGGTTACTTCGAGTACAGAATTCCGTGGCCGCGCGATGTGAAGCCGAGCGATGTGGCGGAAGCCGAGTTCATCGTGGAGGCATCGGCCAAGCAGCTATTCGGGAAGGATCGTGATACGACCGTCGAAGGATAATGGCGACTACATGCGCGGTGGTGGATTGCAGGATCCGAGTCGCAATCGCAACGCGTACCCGATGACAGGACGAGAAGCTCTACCCGAGCGCTGTGGCCGTGCGTGTGAACGGCGAAGTTGCGGGGCGCTATGATCTCACGAATGATCCCGCTGACCATCGCGGCATTCTATCGTGGTTCTCGCAGAAGCGCGACGGGTATCTTCGCGAGGCAGGATCGTATGGGCAGCTGCTACGGGTGCCGATTCCGGCCGATGCGCTAGCGCGTGCTGCGAAGACTGGCGAGGTGGTCGTACGACTGGAAGTGAGTGACGCAATGCCGGGCGGGCTCGCGATTTATGGAGCGCGGTTCGGTCGGTATCCGGTAGATCCAACGGTGGTGCTGGTTTTGCATGGAGCACAACAGTCTCGTAGATCCTCGCTGCAGCAGTAACAGATTCCAGAGCAGCAAACCGCACAGCCACACATTCGACGACGGTCTAACCATGGCAGATAACCCGACCGGCAACGATTCCGTTGTGGAACCGCACGTCGATGTAACGGCGACGGCGTCGCCAGCTGACCGGGACGCGCAGCAGCCGAATCTCTTCAAGACGGCTTCCGCTATTGCGAGTGTGCGAGCTCGCTCGGCGAATCTCACCATTCTCACGGTGCTCGCGGTTCTGTACACGCTCTACTTCGCACGTGAGTTTCTGCTGCCGATCGTGTTCGCGATACTGCTGAACTTTCTGTTCAGTCCGGTGGTACGCGCGCTCGGCAGACTCAAGATTCCACCACCGCTCGCCGCAGGGATCATCATTCTCGCGGTGCTCGGCGTCATCGGGTCGGGGGCGTTCGGGTTGTCGGGCTCAGTCAGCGATTGGGCGGCCAGGGCTCCGCAAACTCTGGCGACAGCGGAGGCAAGAGTCGGCAAGCTGATACGACCACTGCAGCGTGCGTCGAGAACCGCCGAGCAGGTAGCGAATACCGCAGGAGCGGCCGCCGGAGCGGGCGACGGCGCGCGGAGACCAACCGAGGTCGTGGTACGACCGCCAAGTCTCGCCGTCCGGGCGTTCGGCACGACACAGCGCGCGGTTGCGAGCATACTCGAAGTATTGATTCTTCTCTATTTCCTGCTTGCCGCCGGTGATCTCTTCCTGCAGAAGCTCATCAAGGTGTTGCCCAATCTCGGCGAAAAAAGAAAGGCGGTTCACATCGCGCGCGAAGCGGAGTCGTCGATATCGACGTATCTCGTTAACGACAGCGCTGGTGAACATCGTGGAAGGGCTCGTTGTTACCGGTGTGATGTATCTGTGGCGAATGCCCGATCCGCCGCTGTGGGGAGTGCTGGTCGCGGTGTTCGAGTTCATCCCGTATCTGGGCGCGCTCGCGATGGTCGTCATACTCGGTATCGCTGCGCTCACCACGTTCGACACGGCGGGTTATGCGCTGCTCATTCCGGCGAGCTATCTCCTCATCAACGTAGTGCAGGCGAATCTCGTAAGTCCGATACTGCTCGGACACCGACTATCGCTCAATCCTGTGGCGCTGTTCGTGGGACTCGCGTTCTGGTTCTGGATCTGGGGAATTCCAGGCGCGTTCATCGCGGTGCCATTGCTGGCGACGCTCAAGATATTCTGCGATCACATCGAGTCACTCGCATCCGTTGGCGAGTTCCTGGGCCAGCGCGACGACAGGGAGCGACGTACAGCGGTTCGGGAGGTGTAGGCGACGCGGCTTCCGTCGCGAAAGCCGGCTCTAGTAAACAGATGTTTCCAGAGACGCGATAATCCGGATTGGGCGTTCCAGGTCAGCTAGTCGCCGCGGAATGCGTACAGAGCGTAGCGATCCGTTTTCGCGCTAGAATATCCGCTTGCAGCTGATCCAGCGTCTCCTTCCACGAAGGCCATTCCGCATGTCGATTTCCCGCTTCATGTCTGCCGCAGCCGTAGCAACTACGTGTGCGGCAACGCTCGCCGGCGTCGCGTCCGTCGCGAGTGCCCAATCCGCAAACCTCTACTCCGAGATGCACTGGCGCGAGATCGGGCCTACGAGGGCCGGCCGAGCGAGGGCGGCGTCTGGATCGGCGAGCGAGCCGAATGTGTTTTATGTGGGATATGACAACGGCGGCGTCTGGCGATCGACCGATTACGGCTCGAACTGGGTGCCGCTGTTCGACAACGAGCCAACTGGCTCGATCGGCGCGATAGCGGTCGCGCCATCGAATCCGAACATCATATATGTAGGGACCGGCGCCGGAATCATCCGGCCCGATCTGTCGGTCGGTGACGGCGTCTACAAGTCGACCGACGGCGGAAAGACCTGGACGCATCTCGGACTCCGCGACACGCAGATGATCGCGAACATCGACGTCGATCCCACAAACCCGAATCGACTGTTCGTCGCTGCGCTCGGCCATCCGTATGGTCCGAACGCAGAGCGTGGAATCTTCCGCTCGACCGACGGAGGCAGGACTTTCGAGAAGGTGCTGTACAAGGACGAGTACGTGAGCGGCAACGACGTGCGCATCGATCCAAAGAATCCGAACATCGTCTACGCCGGACTGTGGCAGCAGCAGCAGAGCTATCTCGAAGGCGCAGAGTTCGGTGGCGTCGAGGGTGGAATATTCAAGTCGACCGATGGCGGCACGACGTGGAAGCCTCTCACCGACGGACTTCCGGCAGGCGTCATAGAAGCAAACCTCGGCATCTCGATGAGTGATCCCAGCATCGTTTACGCGATGGTCGCCGGCTCGGCGGGACCGCGCGCGCGCGGCACGACGGGAGTCGTCGAGTTCTACAAGTCGAACGATTCGGGCGAGCACTGGCATCTCGCGATCGCCGATCCGTCAGTGCCGGAAGCTTCGCGTCCAAAGACCGCCGATCCGCGTCCGCTCGTGCGCATCGGCGGCGGTGATCTGCCGACGATCGCAGTCGATCCGAAGAATCCGAATGTCGTCTACAGCTCGTCCACAGTGATGTGGCGCACCGAGAACGGCGGGCTCACGTGGAGCGCTGTACGCGGCGCGCCCGGCGGTGACGACTATCAGAAGACGTGGATCAATCCGAGCAATCCCGACATCATCCTACAGGTCGCGGATCAGGGCGCTGTAGTTTCAGCCAATCGCGGTCTGTCGTGGAGCAACTGGTACAATCAGCCGACGGCTGCGATGTATCACGTGTCGACCGATGACGCATTCCCGTATCGCGTGTGCGGCGGTCAGCAGGACTCAGGCTCGGCGTGCGTCGACAGCAGGTCGATGGATGGCGAGATAACGTTCCACGACTGGCACCCGGTGAACATTCAGGAATACGGCGTCGCAGCGAGCGATCCGAAGGATCCGGACCTCGTCTTCGCCAGCATGCGCAACAGCGTTTCGCTGTACAACCGCATCACAGGTCAGACGACCATCGTCGGTCCTGATCCGGAAGCGCGTGGCACCGAGTTCAATCGTAATGTGCGCACGATGCCGATCCTGTGGTCGCCTGTTAACCCCAGGATCCTGTTCTACACCTCGAACGCAGTGTGGAAGTCGACGGATCAGGCGCACAGCTGGACGCGCATCAGTCCCGACCTCGCGCGTCAGACGTGGGCGATTCCAACCACTGTCGGGAAGTACGCAAGCACCGTCACGCCAGCACCGATGGGAAGCATCACGGCGCTCTCGGCGTCGCCGCGCGACGTGAAAGTAATCTGGGCCGGTACCGACGACGGCAACGTTCAGGTGACGATGGATGGCGGCGCCAAGTGGACGAATGTGACGCCAGCGCAGATCAAGCCGTGGACGCGCATCTTCAACATCGACGCCGGTCACTTCGACACACAGACCGCGTATGCGGCAGCGAACACCATGCGCATCGACGACCTCAACCCGCACCTCTGGCGCACGCACGACGGTGGCAAGACGTGGACCGAGATCGACAATGGCATAGCGCCGGGCGCGGTGACGAATTCCATCCGGGAGGATCCACGCCAGAAGGGATTGCTCTACGCGTCGACAGACACGCAGGTGTGGGTGTCGTTCGACGATGGCGATCACTGGCAGTCGCTGCGGCTCGACATGCCTGCAGTATCCGTCCGCGATCTTCAGATAAAGGACGACAGCATCTGCATGTGCTCCGATCTCATCGCGGGCACGCACGGACGCGGATTCTACATTCTCGATGACGTGACTCCGCTTCGTCAGGCCGCTGCGGCGCGTAACGCCTCGCCGGCGTATCTGTACAAGCCGGAAACCGCGACGCGCATTCGTCTCGCGACGAACGATCCGACGCCGTGGCCGCCCGAGCTGCCAGCCGGCGAGAATCCGCCGAACGGTGCGATAATCGATTACTATCTGTCGTCCGATGTGACAGGTCCGCTGACCATCGACATACTCGACGCCGGTGGCAGCGTCGTGCGCACGTATTCGAGCGAGCTCAAGCGTGATCCGGATCCAGGCGTGGATCAGGATGCGTACGACAAGGTGTGCCAGGAGACGCCGCGCGCGCCGGATTGCGGACTGCCGCTTGTACTGGCCGTCACGCATCCGGTCGATGCCAACGAGCGCTGGCATGCACCGCATAAGCTGGAACATGCGATACCAGCCGCTCGCACAGGAGCGCACACGAAGTCGATGCTACGGGCGCGGTACCACTGCGGAGCTCGCCGCCGCCGAGCTCGCCGTGGGCGCCACCGGGACAGTACACCGTGCGGCTGACGGTTGGTGGAAGGAGCTACACGCAGCCACTGACGGTACGTCTGGATCCGCGCGTCAAGACGCCGGCCGCGGCTCTCGCGCAGAACGCGAAGCTGTCGCTCGAGATGTACCAGCTGGCGCGCACGATGCGGATGACATACGGCCAGGCGCACGATCTCGGCGAGGAGCTTGCAGCGATGGCGAAGAATCAGAGCATCGACGTCAATCCACTCAAGGCGCAACTCGATTCGATCGCACCCGACGAAGCGCGCGGTGGTCGCGGCTTCGGCGGATTCGGTCGCGGCGGGCCACGCCCACCACCGACGCTGAACGGAGCAAGCACGACAGCGCTAGCGGCGTCGCTCGCGATGCAGGCGGCGGAGATCGCTCCGACGGAATCCCAGATTGCCGCGTGTGCGCGTGCGAGGGAAGAGGCGCGCACAGTAATGGCGCGCTGGAACGCGTACCGCACGACTGGACTCGCAGCGCTGAACGCAACGCTCAAGGCCAAGGGTCAGCCGGCGATCACGGTACCAGCGCCGAGAATGCATCCAGCGTTGCCGAGCGATGCGAACGGTAATGAGAACGAGAACGAAGGATAGGTGAGATACGATGCCCGCGCAGCGTCGATTGAATGCGCGGGCATCGTGGTACGCATATCCGGTATTTCGGTGGACGCCTACTTGTTGGCAGGCGGTTTAGCTACGCCCGTCGTATCTGCACGCCAATCGATCGTATAGCGAAAGCTGAAGTTGACCTGAGCGTCGCACGGCTCGACACGGTACAATAATTCCTGTTTGCCGGGTGTCACACGGACGTTGATGCTGCTGGGCTCATCGCAGTCCTGCCTGATGTTCACGCATCTGAGCAGTGTAACGTCGTACACGACTATCGGGACGGTCGAGGCGTTCTGAACGCGAATCTCCTTGTAGGGAGATCCCCCGAACTTCTGCAGGAGCAGGGTAGTCGTCGTCACGGTCTCATTGCTAGGTGCGACGTATTTGGCTGGTTTGCTCTGCGCACTGGCGGCAACGGATGGAACGATGAGCGCAACGACCGCACACGCTACTGCAATTCGCGATGCGGGTTGCGTCGGCCGACGGTACCAGAGATCTGAACCGGTCGAGCGTACTCCATCGATGTTGGTAGAGCGACGCATGGCGACGTAGCGGTTTGAGGGTTGCGTCTTTTCCGACCGTGGCCTCGAGGCTGGAAATGACTGGAATCAATAACGTACCCCGCCCGGGCGCCGTCTGCCAGTGATCCTGCGGGGAGCACCGCTCGGCCATAGCGGGAACGACCGGCTTACGACAATTTCCAGCTAACTGTATAATTGCAGCTACCGAGCCGCTCGGACTGAATAGGAAGCGGCTCGCATTATCGTGGAGAATTAGTAATGCAGCCTCGTATCGCGAGACTTTCCTTTGGATTCCTGATCGCCCTTGCCGCATGTGGCGGTGATTCCACAAGCCCCACAGCGCCTGCCGCGTTGAGCAGCCAGGACGCGCTTCAGAGCCTGACGACTGGTTTGTCGACACTTGTCCAGGCGACCGCGTCGACATCGTCCTCGCTTCCGATCGCGATGCTACCCCCGATCAGCGCGTCGCAGCAGACGTTGGTATCGCAGATTTCCGTCACTGTCGATGACTCGACGGTGCAGATGTTCGGACTTGCACAGCGCATAGTTTATCCTCCGCACAGCTGTCTCGAGCAACTTATCGGAATGGTCAATTTTGCCGATCCGACCAGCTGCACCGCTCCGCCCGGTGCTGTGCTGCTCATCCTCTGGCAGACGAGCTCTGCGTCGCAGCCTCCGAACAGGATCCTGGTTATAAGCGCCGATACAGGCACCGCGAATTTTGCCGACCAACCATTCGTCGATGCGTCATTCAGCGAAGGCGGTGCGTTTCCTGTCGGTGCGCTTCTCTGGGAACAGAATGGGATGGTGTGGGAATCGTCGGGCGGGAGTCTCACGAGCACCATAATGCAAGGTGATGAAACGTGCACGGTCGTCCTGCCGTTGTTCGTCAAAGCTGAGGTGTGTAACCTCGGAACGTTCACGGAGTCTGGTGATCTGAGCTTTCTCCCTATCATTCTCCAACGGCCCGCTACGGGGACGCACACGATCGCGTTATCAGCGCAGGCGATTCATGGTATCATCCAGACGGTTACAGCTACCGCTCCGCTCGTAATTCCGCCGAATTGACCACGCATCGCGCGATCTGAAGCTAGAGGACTAACTCTCTGTCGAGGTTCAGATCGGGCGTGTGCAAGTCGCGCCCGGAAAATGCAGCTGTGGCCCGATCAATGCTCCCCAGCCTATTACCGTCAACGGAGAAATCAATGCGTCGCTCTTACAAGTCTTGTCACAATCTTCGCCCTAACAGCCGCTGCCGCTTCTATGGCCGGTGCGCAGGCCGCGACTTCGCTCACCAAACCCATATCCATCGGAATCTCGGGCGGAGTCGCAATCCCCAGCGGCGGCCTGGCAAATGGGACCAGCGGTGGCTTCACGGGTGTCAACACCGGATACAACGTCACCGGCTCACTTGCGCTCGCGCTTCCGGTCCTGCCGTTCGAGGTCCGCGGAGACGTCGCGTACAACGGATTCGGCTCCAAGAATTTCATCTTTCCAGCGGACGAAGGACAGAGCTCCTACAACGCCGATGTTCGCGTTCTCGGCTTTACCGCCAATATCGTGTACCCATTTCCGATTCCGACGCCACTCATCCGTCCGTATGTCATAGGCGGAATTGGTGAGTACAATGTCAGGATCTCTCCGTCCACCGGTGCAAGCACGTCCCAGAGCGACTTCGGTTACAATCTCGGCGCAGGTGTGAAACTATCGCTTGTGGGTTTCAACCTGTTCGCCGAAGCGCGCTATCACCACGTGAACGAGAATCAGGGTAGCACTGCGTTCACACCGATAACTGTGGGCGTGATGTTCTGACAAAATACGCGGCCGACCACCACTGGTAAATCGCTGGTAGTCCAACACGATCGTTCCGGGCGTTGCCATTGCTCATCGGCGCACGTTGAGATAGCGGCGCGGATAAATCCGCGCCCTACGCAGGGCGCTACCCTCCGGCGTTTCCTATTGACCGATGATTGGCGGGTCGGCGATCTAATTCACGCTGACCGATCAACTCTGTTCGATCGCGCACAGTTCCTCGATCGTATCAATGTCCGACGCGGCGGTGTCCATGCGCACTCTGGCTACGCGATCGCCCTGACCGCGTAGCCAGAGTGCCGCTCCGCGATCACCCGAGACGGCACGGGCCAGCTCGCTGATGTGGCGCGTCGAGATGAGCGCCGGTACCCCAGCCATTCCGTTGTACTCCGCTGCTGCGATCCCGTCGCCGCAAGCGAACGCGTCGATCAAAGCAGTGAGATCTCGCGCATCTATGAGCGGTTGATCCACCGTAAGAAGCAGCACCGCATCGATAGAATCAATCTGAACCGCCGCAAGCCCCGCGCGAATGGATGATGCAAGGCCGGTGGCCCATTCACGATTGACAACAACGGCGACGTCATCAGACTCACCGAGTATCGACGCAACGACGTCCGCGTGCGCGCCCAGCACGACAATCACATGCGTGGCACCAGCTTCCCGTGCACGCCGTACGGTTCTCATCAACATCGGCTCGCCGCGGAAATCGGCAAGCTGCTTGGGTGAACCAAATCGCGATGCAGCACCGGCGGCGAGTATGACCGCCGCGATACGCGGCCTGTTCATGGAATCACGCTGATATCGGCACCGACGCGGTGTCGTGGATCGGTGCGCGCCGGTCGCGCAACAAACCGCCGTTCCTGCCGCTAGCAACAGCAGACACCTCCGCAACAATCGACAACGCGATAGCCTCGGGACCGTCTCCGCCGATGTCGAGCCCGATCGGTGCATGCAGCCTTTCGAGCGCTTCATCGTCCGGGTACTCACCGCGCGCACTCAACTCGGCGAGCATTCGCTCGGTGCGCCGCCTCGGGCCAAGCACACCGACGTATCGCGCAGGCGATCGGAGTGCAGCGTTCACGTACTCGAGATCGCGCGGGTAGTTGTGCGACATCACAATAATCGCCGTCCGCTCGTCGACTTTGGCATCTCTTGCAAGAAGCTCGGGATTCCCGCACTCAGCAACGATCGCATCTGGAAAGCGCTCGGGGTGAGCATGGGCAAGCGGTCGGTGATCCACGACTACGACGTTCCATCCCTGCATGGATGCCAAACGCGCGAGCGGCGCTGCGTCCGGTCCGCTCCCGCAGACAACAAGCTTGAGTGGTGGCGAGATCACCTCCAGCGTGAAGTCGCCATCGCCAGACTCGCACATCGCACCGCGGCGTCCGGCAGCGAGCGCTTCGTCTGTTGCGTCGACGATGGCGCTCGTCTGATCCACGCTTGCAGTCTCTCCCAGACGTGCGATGACGCCGCCGGTGTCATCCATCAGCAGGCGATCACCGATCGCCACATTCCCTCCGATGGCTGTAGCGAGCACACTCGGAGTGCCGCGCTCGCTCGCAATCCGAAGCATCTTCGCAAGCTGATCTGCTCTGTCGCCCGCCAGCGGCTCCAGCAGCACCTGCACCATACCGTCGCAGCCCAACCCCAGCCCCCAGACGAGGTCATCGTCCGATCGCGAGTCGTAGGTGGCAAGTTCCGCGACGCCGGAGTCGCGTATCTTCTGCGCACGCGCAACGAGATCGGCTTCGAGACAACCTCCGCTGACGAGACCGGTCGCCGAGCCATCAGTACGCACTATCATGCGCGTGCCGACGCCCAAGTACGCCGAGCCGGCGGTGCGGACTATGCTTGCGAGCACGGCGGTTTCACCGCGCTCGACGGCGCGCTCCAGCTCACGGATCACGAGTGATTGATTGCTCATCCGAGAATCTTGTCGAGGGTGATTGGAAGATCACGAACGCGCTTGCCGGTTGCGTGATAGACTGCGTTCGCGAGCGATGCCGCCACACCTGTTATTCCAATCTCGCCGCCGCCTTTCACGCCGATGGGGTTCACGTATGCGTCGTGCTCGTCCACCAACGTCGCATCGATGGTTCCTATGTCAGCATTCACAGGAACCTGATACTCGGCGAGATCCGAGTTCACATAACGGCCCATGCGCGGGTCGATCAGGGTTTCTTCGAGGAGTGCCATGCCGATTCCCCACACGACGCCGCCGATTATCTGGCTCTGCAAGGTCTTTGCGTTGAGCACGCGACCAACCGCGTGCGCAGTTACAACTCGGGGAACACGAATCTCGCCCACATCCGGATCGACGTGCACTTCGGTGAGAACCGTGCCGAAGGAATGCATCGAGTATTCCTTCTGCTCCGGCCCGGGCGTCGAGTCGACGCGAACTTCGACAGGCGTGCCACCGTTACGCTTGACGACTGCTGAATAGTCATCGGAGCGCGACGGGGCGGATGCCAGCGACATGCGTCCGTTGTCGATGCGAACGTCGGCTGCAGTTGCGCCATGGAGCGGTGACTGCGCATCGGCGATCGCCATGCTCACGATCTTCTCACGTGCAGCAACTGCGGCCTTGTAGACAGAGGTGCCCGCCGAGGCAGCGGTGAGCGAGCCTGCGGACAGGGGTGCCGGTGGCATGTCCGTGTCGCCGAGCTCGAAGCGAACATGGTCCGGTGCGAGTCCGAGGGCGTCGGCGGCAATCTGAGTCATGATCGTGTAGGTGCCGCAACCAATCTCCTGAGTACCGCAACGTACCCACGCGTTGCCGTCGGGAAGAACGGTTACGGACGTGGATGAAGCGACAGTGCGTGCGGGATAGGTGCCAGTCGCCATACCCCAGCCCACGAGCATGCGACCGTCGCGCATCGAGCGAGGTACAGGGTTGCGCTTGCTCCATCCAAAGCGTTCGGTGGCGATCTGGTAGCACTGCCGCAGTGACTTGCTCGACCATGGCTTACCACTCTGCGGGTCATGCTCGGCGTAGTTGCGCAGGCGCAACTCGACCGGATCCATGTTGAGCGCCACTGCAAGCTCATCCATCGCGCTCTCGAGCGCGTAAGTGCCGGTCGATTCGCCCGGTGCGCGCATGAACGTCGGCGATCCAACATTGAGTCGCACGATTGCGTGGTCGGTCACCGCGTTGGGTGAGGTATACAGCATGCGCGTCTGGAGCGCCGACGGCTCGAGCCAATCCTCGATCATCGAAGAGTTGGAAGTGCTCACATGACGAATCGCCGTGAGCTGTCCGTCACGCGTTGCACCGAGCGTCACGTGCTGGATCGTGCGCGGGCGACCGCCGACGGGACCAAACTGTTGTCGGCGCGTCAATACCAGCTTGACCGGGCGACCCGTCTGCTTCGCGGCCATTGCCGCGAGCATCACGTGCGACCACGGGCCACCCTTGCTACCGAACCCGCCGCCTGTGAATGGAGACAGAACACGCACATTTTCGGGCGGCATCGAGAACGTCCGCGCGACCGTGCTGCGCACGCTGAAGACGCCCTGCGTCGAATCGTACAACGTGAGCTTGTCGCCGTCCCAGACTGCCACGGTGTTGTGCGGCTCCATCGGGTTGTGGGTCTCGAACGGTGTGGTGTAGGTATGGTCCACACGCACCGTGGCGTCGCGCAGGCCTGCGTCGAAGTCGCCTCGCGTGGTGGCACGTGGCTCGTCGCCGGTTGGATGCACGGCGTCACCCGGAGCTCGTGGACCAGTGGCCATGTCGAGCTCGGCGTGAGTCGCTGCGTAGGTGGTGATGACAAGCGGTACGGCTGCCATTGCGTGCTCGAACGTGTCAGCCACAACGACTCCAATCGGCTGCCCGTTGTAGAAGACGCGGTCGTCCTGCAGCAGAGTAGGAATGCGCTGCGGCGGTGGCCGCTTGGCGCCTGACTGTCCGCCCGACTGTCCTCCACTGGACTCCCCGCCGCCCTGGCCTGATTGACTGCTCTGACCGCTCTGCTGACCCGAAGATGAGTCGGAATGTTCCGCCGAGCCGCCGGCCGGTTTCGGTGCGCCAGGCAGGCGCATCGCGTTCTCCGGTGTGATGACGGCGATCACACCCGGCGCGCGGAGTGCCGCGCTCGTATCCATATGAGTGATGCGGCCAGCGGGTATCGTGCTCGTGATCATCACTGCATGTACGGCACCGCGGACCGGCATCTCCGAGGCATACGTAGCCGCGCCGCGCACCTTGAGCGGTCCATCGACGCGCTCCATCGGAGCGCCGACACTCGGCGCAAGTGTATCCTGTGATTCGCCCGAGCTGTTACTCATGCTGTCACCTCCGTCAGCGCGCGCACAAGCGTTCGCTTCGCGAGCTCGATCTTGTAGTTGTTCTCGCCACGCGGCACCGCGCCGCGCAGCGCAACCTCAGCGGCAGCGCGGTAGCTCGACTCGTTTGCGGGTTTTCCGACGAGTGCCTGCTCGGCTTCTCTCGATCGCCACGGCTTGGTGGCGATTCCACCGAGTGCGATGCGGCAGTCGTGGATCGTACCATCGCGCAGGTCCACGGCGACAGCGGCCGATGCAAGTGCGAACGCGTAGCTCGCACGGTCGCGTACCTTGCGGTAAAGCGACCGCTTGCCGTAAGCGAGCGCCGGAACGTCGATCGCGGTGATCAAGTCACCGGGCCGCAGCACGTTCTCTCGATCCGGATGGTCATCCGGAACAAGGTGAAATTCCGTGAACGGAATTGTGCGCTCGACTGCCTGGGTGCCCGATCCGGGTCCCTGTACGTGGACCACAGCGTCCAGTGCGGCGAGTGCGACGCAGAGGTCGGACGGATGCGTCGCAATGCAGTGATCGCTTCCGCCGAGGACAGCGTGGATGCGATTGATGCCGTGGAGCGCCGAGCATCCCGATCCTGGATCGCGCTTGTTGCAGGGAGTTGCAGTATCGCGAAAGTAGTAGCAGCGTGTGCGCTGCAGCACGTTGCCGCCGATCGACGCCATGTTCCGGATCTGACCGGACGCCGCGAGCAGGAGAGACTGGCTCAGAACGGGATAGCCGTCGCGCACGCGCGGATCCCACGCAGTGTCGCTCATTCGCGCGAGCGCGCCGATGCGGAGACCGCCGCCTGGGAGATCGATGACCTTCGCAAGATTCGGATCGCTCGCCGGTAGCGAGTTGACGTCTACCACATGCGTTGGCGTCTCGACACCGAGCTTCATCAAGTCGATCAGTGTTGTTCCGCCCGCGACGAACCGTGCATGAGAGTCGCTGCCTGCCCGTATCGCTTCGGCGACATCGCGTGCGCGTGTGTAGTCGAACGAGTTCATGCGTCTTTCCTCGTGCCGTTGTGTTTGCGCACTTCCTGCACCGCCGCGACGATGCCCGGATATGCGCCGCACCGACAGATGTTGCCGCTCATTGCTTCCTTGACGTCGCTGTCATCCGGCCCCCACGGCTCGTTGACCATTGCCGTGGCCGACATGATCTGGCCCGGGGTGCAGTAGCCGCACTGGAAGCCGTCGTGCGCGAGGAATGCACGCTGCATCGGATGGAGCGCACGCGTGTCGGTCTCGGGACCGGTCGCAAGTCCTTCGATCGTGGTTACGGCTTTCCCTTGCGCCATCATCGCCAGGGTCAGACACGACAGCACTCGTCGATCGTCGATATGAACCGTACAGGCGCCGCACTGACCGTGGTCGCATCCCTTCTTGCTGCCTGTGAGGCCAGCGTACTCGCGCAGCGCGTCGAGCAGCGTCACGCGCGGCTCGATTGTCAGTGGAATGTTCCTTCCGTTGACGTTTAGTGTGACAGCCATCGCCGATCCCGGCGCCTGATCATCCATGGGCATCTCCGTGCTTGCCGTCGCGGTCCGCGCGAGCGGTGGAAGCATCAACACGACGCCAGCGGCGAGAACCGTTGCGACAAACTCGCGTCTCGTCCATGTAGACGATCTTGCGCTCGCGGGTCGCTGCATTGAGCGAAGTCAGTGCTTCGAGTGCGGATGCGACAACGTCGGGGCGGGGAAGTGCGTGCGTGGCGGAATGACGCCAGCGAACGTTGCCGTCTCCGTCGAGCAGAACCACAGCAGGACGCGTGTCGACTCCGAACAGATTGCGCAGATCCGGCGAGTCGCTGACGATGATGGGAACCGAAACCGTGTCGTCGCCAGCGAAGGCGAGCGCGTGCCACGGCGCATCCGGCGCGATGCTGACGAGCCGTCCGCCGCCGTGCGGGATGTGCGCGACTATACGGTTGTATGCTTCCACCAGCTCGACGCGGGCGGGATCCCATTCCGGAGTGTGGAAGACGAGCACCACGGGCGAGCCGCGGAAGTCCGACAGCCGGTGTCGCGTGCCGGTGGCATCGAGAAAGATGGCAGCCGCAGACTCGTGTCCCGGCACTCCGTCGGGGAGCGTCTCAGACGCCTTGTTCTGGTTGAGCATCGACCTCACCTCAGGTACGGCCGGCGCGTGGTCGGTCGTTCGGTTGGGGAGATGTATGCAAATCCGGTGCGTGCTGTTCAGGGAGCCGCGAATGACCCGAACTGCGGCAGATCGCTACCCGGTTGCAGCGCCCCGCGGCTCACCCGCCGGCGCAGTTCCGTATTCCTGAGCGTACATCTGGCTCACGCGGATCGCGTAGGAAAGCAGCAGCGGTCCCAGGATCAGTCCGAGTAAACCGAAGAGACGGAGCCCGCAGAGCACGCCAAGCAGTGTGATGAGCGGATGCAGCTGCGCGTATCGCCTGAAGACGAGCGGGCTTACGAAGCTCGTGATGTTTCCTGCGACGCCGCCCGAGCCAACCGCCATGACGACCGCCGAGATCGGCTCGTGCCGGAAGAAGAGAAACAACGTTGCCGGCAGCCACACCGCGGTGCTTCCGATGACCGGGATGACTGATGTTATCGCAGCTGCCACTCCCCAGAAGAGCGCGTTCGGAAGCCCGACAAAATAGAAAAGCATGCCGATGATCCCGCCCTGGAGACCTGCGACGAGCGACATCCCGATGACAGTCGCGAGCGTCACGCCCTTGAAGTGGGTGAGCAGCTCGTCACTGTGCTCGGAGCTGAATGGAATCAGCGGCTTTACGCGGATCCAGAGGCCCTTCCGGCCAGGCAGAAGAAAGGCAAGGCACAGGCAGGCGATTGCGAATTGCAGGAGACCGCCCGCAAGGCTGCTCGCAAGATCGAAAGCCTTGCCGGAGCTCCAGGCGATAAGTGTCCCGCTCCCTTCGGCGATTCGCGTCCCGATATCTATCCCCCCGACTTTGACGCGCGCATATGCCGCGAGCTCGGGACTGTGCTGCGCGTTGAAAAAGACCTGTTGCGCCTGTCCCGTGAGCTCCAGGCCGAGCCACGTCAGCGGAAGCACCACGAGGCCAAGCATCAACAGGATGATGATGGTTGTCGCGAGCGCGCCGGACATGTAGCGCTTCAGTCTATCGTAGAGCGGTTGGGTGAGGATGCAGAGCACAAAGGCCGATAGAATCCCGACCGAAAATGGAAGCAGAGCGTACACCGCCCCCGCTATCAGAATGAGAACGACAAGCGTCGCCCGGTCGCGCGGTACGTCGAGGACTCGCATTGGGCGTGGTGTGAGGGAGGGGCCAGACATTCCGCCAGGATACCGTCTTGGCCCGCTGTAGAATGTGCCTCGTCGCGGTTTGCGTCAAGCTGAAGCCGCCCGTGAGCCAGCGGTGTGATGCAATTGCCTGCCGTCCCGTTGACATTTCGCGCCCACGGCACACGTTTGGTCGGCGTAAGTACGAGACAACTATTATTGCTGCGCTGCCGCGCACTGGGGACCAATGTCGATTCTCGCTCGGATCACGACCTGCGTGGCCGCACTGGCGGTCGCAGTTCCTGCTGGCGCTCAGGGCGTCGCGTCGCCGCAGGGATATCAGGAGCCACCTGAGTCCATCCGCCGCATTCTGGACGCCCCGCCCGCCGCGACGGGCAGCGTCAGCCCTGATGGCAAGTGGATAGTGATCGCGGCGCGCGAGCCGGCGGTGACGACCATCGCGGATATGGCGGAGCCGACGCTCTATCTCGCAGGTCGCAGGTTTCATCCCATCGCGAGCTACAGGGTGGACACCGTAGGGATTCGGTCGATGCGCTTGAGGCCGGTTTCGGGGAGCGCGGCAAAGCCGATTCCAGTGCCGACAGGAGGACGAATCGCACAGTATGCTTGGAGTCCCGACGGTCGCACGATCGTGTACACGATCGTAGATCACGCGCTGGGAACGGGCATCAAGCTGTTTCCCGTCTCCACAGCAACCGAGATACCGGTTTCGGCCTCGGGCCTGCACGGCAAGCTCGGCGCACCGCTCTGGTCGCACGACGGCAAGTACGTCGCGTTGACCGAAGCGACGCGCAACGGAACCGCGCTCTGGCTGGTGAATGTTGCGACGCATACAGCGAAGCGCATTACACCGTACGCGATCAACACGGTGACGGGCGGATGTGATTGGCTGTCGAAGGCGCCGCAGCTCATCTGCATCATGAACGTTCCAACACGCGGCGCACCGCCTGCGGAAGGCGCAGCTCCTACCGGTCCAATCATACAGGAATCAGACGGGCGTGCGGCACCTGTGCGCACCATCGAGTACCTACTCAAGAATCAGCACGACGAAGCGCTGTTCGATTACTACTTCACCAATCAGATCACTCTCGTCACGCCCGATGGCGCGAGTAGAAACGTGGGCACGCCGGGAATTCACACGCGCGTCGACCCGTCGCCGGACGGCAAGTGGCTGCTCGTGCGCACCGTACATCGGCCCTACTCTTATCAGGTAGACCTCAACGGCTTCCCGGAGCGCACCGAAGTGTGGTCGCTGGACGGGAAGGTTGCGCGCGCCATAGTCGATCGGCCACTCACGGATAACGTTTCAAGCGCGCGCGATGCAGTCGCGGCGGGGATCCGTGTCGCGTCATGGCGGCCGGATGTGCCTGCTACTGTATTTACAGTAGAAGCGCTCGACGGCGGCGACGCGCGCAAGCAGATGGAGAAGCACGATCGCGTGAGCCTGATCTCGGCGCCATTCACGAGTGCGCCAGAGCCGTTCATGGATCTCGAGATGCGTTACCGCGGCATCACGTGGATGTATCCGGATCTGGCGCTGGTCAGCGAGGGGACATCGCGCACGGCGAGGCTGCGTACATGGGCGGTGAATCCGTCGTCGCCATCGTCGGCACGCGTGCTGTTCGATAGGAACTCGGAGGATCGTTACGGCGACCCGGGCCGATTCGTGATGGTCTACGACTTCGCGAGCGACAGGATGGTGCCGCTTCGGGCCGCCGACGGTCACACGATGTATCTCACCGGCGACGGCGCATCGCCCGAGGGCGACCGGCCGTTTCTTGATGCGATCGACATGCAGAACGGCAGCACGCATCGCATCTGGCAGAATACCGGTGACCACTACGAATACGTTGCGTCGCTCACCGATCCCGATGGCAGGAGCTTCGTCACGAGACGCGAGTCACCAACCGAGCCGCCGAATTTCTTCCGGCGCGAGGCTGGGAGCGATGCAGCTACCAGGCTCACGGAGCTGGCCGATCCGGCGCCGGCGTTCGCCGGTGTCACGGGCAAGTTGATCACCTACACTCGCGCCGATGGTGTCAAGCTTTCGGCGACGATGTATCTACCGGCTGGCTACACGCCCTCACAGGGACGGCTTCCATTCTTCTTCTGGGCCTATCCGCGCGAGTTCCTCTCCGCGGCCGCAGCGTCGGAAGTGCGCGGATCGCCGTACGAGTTCAAGCGACCGGTACTGCCGCGCGACCGTCAGCTGCTGTTGCTCGCAGCGGGTTACGGAGTTCTGGACGGACCGTCGATGCCGATCGTTGCGAAGAATGGCAAGGAGTCGAACGATAGTTACGTCGAGCAGCTCGTTGCGAGTGCGAAGGCAGCGATCGACGCGATCGATTCACTGGGTGTTGGCGATCCCAACCGCGTCGCGGTGGGTGGTCACTCGTACGGCGCCTTCATGACCGCGAATCTGCTCGCGCATTCCACGCTGTTCCGCGCTGGTGTAGCCGAGAGCGGTGCGTACAACAGAACGCTCACGCCATTCGGATTCCAGGCGGAGCCACGTACCTTCTGGCAGGCAGAGGATATCTACAGCACGATGTCGCCGTTTTATTATGCCGACAAGATCAAGACGCCAATCCTGTTGATTCACGGTGTGAACGACGACAACGACGGAACGTTCCCGATTCAGTCGGAGAGAATGTTCGCCGCCATCAAGGGGAACGGCGGTACGGTCAGATACGTGCAGCTTCCGCTGGAGCCGCACGGCTACACGTCGCGCGAGAGCCTGCGACACGTGATGTGGGAGACGGTGACGTGGCTCGACAGGTACGTCAAGAATCCGACTGAAAAAGCAGCTAGCACAGCCAGCGCCAACTAGCACCGCCTTCTGAATCACGCTCGTTGCGATCCGGAGTCCGGATCGCAACGAGCGTATTCTTCATTTCCGGCGTCCGTAGGGGTTTCCCCTAGCGACTTTCCAGTTTCTCCCGACTGAATGGATGAGTGATCGCAGGTAGGTTGCGGAAGGTCCTCCACAACCCGGGAAAGAATATCGTGAGTAGATCGCCCATCAATTTCGAAACCATGGAAGACGCCGTGAATTCCGTGGTGTCGCGGCGCGAGTCGCGACGTTCGTTCCTTCGCAACAGCGCAGTCGCTGCGGTAGCCGGAACACTGGTGAGCGCGTGCAAGCCTGCTGCCGCATCCGAGCGATCGGTGAAAGCGGTCACGAAGGCAGCGCCGGTGGTAGCGACTCCCGTCGCGTTCGGTGCCGAAGACGTCAGTGCTGCGTCAATCGCCGCTGCCGACGCGATGGATAAAATGCACGAGGCCGGGATCAAGGCATTTCCCGCCAGCACCAGGGGCCGAGGCAATCAACTTCTCGCACCACGTATCGAGCACGGCGTCAAGGTATTCGACCTCACCGCGAAGAGGATGCAGTGGGAAACGGAGCCGGGCAAGGTTACGGAGGCGTGGGCATACAACGGGATGGTGCCCGGTCCGATGATTCGCGTCCGCGATGGCGAGCGTGTGAGGGTCAACATAAAGAACGAGCTGCCGGAATCCACGTCGATCCACTTTCACGGCGTGGAGCTCCCGAATGACCAGGATGGAGTGCCGTTCATAACGCAGCCTCCGATCAAGCCAGGCCAGAGCTACACCTACGAGTTCGCTCCGCCGAATCACGGCTCGCACATGTATCACTCGCACCACGACTCCACCAAGCAGGTGGGCCTCGGCCTGCTCGGCGCATTCATCGTCGAGCCCAGGGACAGCTCGGAAGAGCCGCACGCAGACGTCGATCACGTCCTGATTCTGAACGACGGGCTGAACGGCTTCACCATCAACGGAAAGGGATTTCCGGCGACCGACCCGATCGTCGCGAGGCTCGGGCAGACGGTGCGGATCCGTTTCATGAATGAAGGGATGATGATCCACCCGATGCACCTGCATGGCATGCACATGACCGTCATCGCCAAGGACGGATGGGCGCAGCCGCAGCCATGGAGGTGCGACACCCTCAACGTGGCGCCGGGCGAGCGCTGGGATGTGCTGGTGAAATGCAATAATCCCGGCACCTGGGCATTCCACTGCCATATTCTGCCGCACGCGGAGTCGGAGCAGGGCATGTTCGGCATGGTGACCGCGCTGATAGTGAAATAGGTAATAGTCCGGTAGTCGTCCTCGTTGGTGATGGTAGCTTTATAGCCATGACCAACGAGAGCCACGACAGTGCAGACGGTGATACTAGGACCACACCGCCCGAGTGGCTGTCGCGGCCGCCGTCGGCCGGCATGTACGAAAAGATTCTGGAGGCCGCGGCAGATGCGATCGTCACGATCAACGAGGCACAGGAAATAGTGCACTTCAATCGCGGTGCAGAGCAGATCTTTGGATATCGCAAGGACGAGGTGCTGGGCCGCAACCTGGACAAGCTGCTGCCGGCGCAGTTCCGCGCGAACCATGCTGCATACGTCGTTGCATTTGGCGAGTCCGCCGACTCCGCGAGATTGATGGGTCACAGGCGTGAAGTATTCGGACTCAGGAAGAATGGAACGGAGTTTCCGGCGGAGGCTTCCATCCTCAAGCTGGACGCACCGGATGGACGCCGGCTTTATACCGCACTCGTGCGCGATGTGACCGACCGGAAGCGGATGGAGGGACATCAGCGATTTCTGGCGGAGGTCGGCATCGCACTAAGTGACTCGCTCGATTACGATGCGACGATCGCGTCCGTGGCGCGGCTGCCGGTGCCGACGCTTGCCGATGCGTGCATCATCGAGGTGATCGACGAGGTGGGCGAGATTCATCGGGCGACATATGGTAGCGCGGAACTGCTGAACGGAGCTGTATCTGCCGATGTGGCAACGCAGGAGCTGACACTCACGGCCCGCGGACAACCAGTGGGCGTGTTGACGTTGCTACGAGCCGATTCGTCGCGCGGCAATGATCAGGGTGATTCGATCATCGCAGCCAATTTTGCAACGCGTGCGGCGCTCGCGGTGGACAACGCACGATTGTATCACGAGGCCCAACGCGCAACCGCCGCGAGAGACGAGATACTGGGAGTCGTATCGCACGACCTCAGGAATCCGTTGAGCGCGATCGCGATGTGTTCACGTGTACTGGTCGATACACCGCCGGCCGACGCGGCCGCGCGGCGCGAGCTGGCAAGGACGATCCACGAATCGACGACGTGGATGTCACGCATGATTCAGGATCTGCTCGACGTCTCGGCGATCGACGCAGGTGTACTCTCCATTGTCCGTGACAGTGCGGATATCGGCCAGATCGTGATGCGATCTGCTGGCCTTTTCACACGGACGGCGGCGGAACGCGGTGTGGCCATTGTTGTGACGGTGGACGAATCGCTGCCGCGAGCGTCTGTAGATGCAGAGCGAATAGTGCAGGCGATCGCGAATCTCATCGGCAACGCGGTGAAGTTCACTCCGGCCGGCGGAAGTGTCACGGTCAAGGCTCGCTCACACGGGGAAGTGATAGAGATTGCCGTTGAGGATACGGGACGGGGGATCCCCGACGCGGACGTCCCATTCATTTTCGATCGATTCTGGCATACACGCGGTGCAGCCGCCGGGACAGGGTTGGGGCTGGCGATTGTGAAGGGGATCGTCGAGGCTCACGGGGGCACGGTTGCAGTCGGCAGCAGGGTTGGAGAGGGCAGCCGCTTCACTATCAGCTTGCCGTGACGGGCGAGCAGCCCGACGGAAAGAAGAAAGTTAAAGGGACATTCGAATGCAAACAACTGACGAGAGGAGACAGCGATGACAACGCCACCGGAGTCGGGGCACAACACTGGAGAACCGGATCGGAGCGAATCCCGTATTTCGAAAGCTCGATCGCGAGGAGATGGAACAGCTTCTTGCCCGTAACAACGTCGGGCGAATCGCATTCTCGCTACACGATCGAGTGGACATAGAGCCGATCAACTACGTGTTCGATTCCGGCTGGATATATGGCCGCACGAGTCACGGCACAAAACTGTCAACGATCGCGCACCAATCCCTGGGTCGCGTTCGAGGTGGACGAGGTCAGGGGGATATTCCAGTGGTCGAGCGTCGTGGTCAAGGGCGCGTTTTATCTCATAGATGCAGACACGTCGATCCGGCAGGACCCCGCGTTCAATCGTGGCGTCGAGCTACTTCGGGCGCTCATACCTCAAACTATGGCGGCCAGTGATCCAACTCCGTTCCGCAATTCGGTGTTTCGCATTCATCTTGACGAGGTCACCGGGCGAGCGGCGAACGGATAGCTATAGATAACGGGAGCGGGACTGCCAGCTGCACATTCACAACAGGGCACCTGCTGGCGTCCGGATTTGCGTCGGTCACATCAGGCGTCGAAGGTGGTCGTCCGCGGCGACACAGCGTGATCCATCGCATGGTTGCTGGCGACCCTCTTCGGTCCGGAAACGACTCCTGGGCCGGCTTGTCTGGGTCCTGCTACGAAAAAAATGCATCGATACCGCATGCCAGCTCAAGACTGCTATTTCGGAATCCGGCAGTGGAGTTGCCGCGGGACAGCATCTTGTTCGCATTCTGCCGGATACGGTAGTCGCCGCCGTCGTCGTCGGACCGGCGGTCGCGTGCGGATTCCAAATCGTCGGCGAGCACTTCGACAGTGTCTATTTCGGCGCATCGCCAGAGAATGGAATTCATGGACTGCAGGCCTTCAACGTGCCTGCAGGGCGGCGGTATGATCTTGGAGTTCGTGGCTGACATCGCTGGTGAATACGTCTTCGTCAACCACAGTTTCGGTCACGGACAGAAGGGCGCCATGGGAACGCTGGTGGTGAATCCGTAGCAACAAATCGTGATCGCCGGCGCCACCTGGGATCTAGAACCGCTCGCCCTTTGCCTCACGCGCCTGGCTCCCCACCGGCCGAATTCTCATCCACATCGTGAAGAAGAAGACACCGATCGCGATCGCCTGAAGAAAACCGGCGCCGACTATCGAGATACGGAGCCATAGTGCCGAGATGTTCATGTCGAACAGGGTCGATCGCATTATTTCACCGCCGACCCGCGCAGCGGTCCCGATCGTTATCACCCAGTACGCGGTCGCGACGAGTCGTGGGCTATATTGTGCGTCGGACTTTTCGGGGCGGGGGAAGAGCCACAGTGCAACGCCCATGATCATCATCATCACGAAGCCGACGAACAGCGCGTGCGTATGAGCACTCACGAGATATTCGTCCGGTGCTGCCCCCCACAATTCCCGACGCGCTATCAGGTATCCACCTATAGCCAGGCCAACGGTGATAAAGGCGAGCGCGGTCTTGAGATAACGACGGACGAGCGTGTACACGGTCGCGCTACTCAGCCGCACTCACGCAGCTGCACTCACGCAGCTGCACTCGTGCGGCCACCAAGCTAAAGCCAGCCACCATAAAAGCCGGTGGAGTAAGTCAGCAGGAGCACGTCGTGCCTGTGATCACTTCCGGTCAATCTGCACGCGCCATACTTCCGGCCCCTGTGCCTGGTATGTCCACTCGAATGTCCCAGGGTGTTCGGCGTCGAGCTGATATCGCAATGGGCGCGGATCGTGATCGTTGATGAGAATCATCGACTGACCCTTCTCGAGACCATCGAACGTACGAAAGATGGTGGGATGCTTGTCCCTCGGCGGAATGATGCGAACGTCCAGCTCGACCGGAACGTTGCCGGACTGTGCTGCGGTTGACTGCGACATCTATTGCTCCTGTGATTGAATGCACTGATGATTCAAGGTGACGCGTGGAATGCGAGGTGCCGATGACTATTCCACGCGCCAGATTCTGACCTGTACTTCGTCCGGCTGCGGTTCATCTATCGTGAAGTGAAAACCTCGCTCTCTGAGAATCGGTAGAAGGAATTGCGGAACACGCATGTTGAGCTGGACCAGCATGCTCTTCGCTGGCAGATTCTCCAACGCTTCCAGCGTGCGTACCAGCGGCTCAGGCGGCTCCATGTCTCTCACGTCCAGCCACACCTCGGTGCGCGCCGGCGGATCCCCGGTGCCCGATTCGGCTGGATTCGGAGTTGTTGCGGCAGACGTCGGAGGTACGGTCGCAGGTGCCGTCGCTGCAATTGAGGATTCAGTTGCCATCTCGGGATGAAAGAACCACACCGACCAGTCGTCATCAGCATGTCGTTCGCACCTGTGCGCGAACCCGCGCTTCTGCATGACGGCAAAGAGCGGAACCGGCTCGAATGGTGCGCGCAGATGCAGTACCTCGCGCTCACGGAGCGTCCCGACTGCTGCCATGATCCGGGAGAAGGGCTCGCCGCCCTTGCTCAGCTCCTCCCGTACATCCAGATCTACGACGGATACGGATGATGGTACGGACCATTGCACTGCCGCTGACTTCTCAATCGCATCGGTCACGTCGGCGTTCGCCGCATCGCTGGACAAGGAGTGGATACCGATCGCGTGATTGAGCTCGCGCACGAGCGAATCAGCAGACATATTGCAGAGTCGCGCCGCCTGTGCCACGGTCGTTACGCGCGCCATTATCCGCCGCATCGGTGAATGGCGAAGCTTTGCCAGCTGCGGCGAGTGGCCTGCTACCACGTCGATCAGTCGCTCGTCGCGCTCGAACAGGCGCTGCAGCTTGTCAGACGCCTGCACGGGCGTTGCATTCGTATTCATCGGAATGTCTTCGCGGTTGTGGGTTGACCAATCCTCGTGTCGATATCCCTGAACGACGTGCCGAATGTCACTCGAGCAATCTGGCTCGCGAACAACCCGGCACCGGCGACGAACAGACATGCTGCAAGACGCACTACCAGGACAGTGCCTGTTATAACGCCTATTTCCAGCCACAGGATTGCGGCGGCGAAAAGCGCGAGGTCCATATGCGCGACGAGCGGAGAGTACAGCTGCGCCACGGTTGGAACCCGTTTCTTCCCCATGTTCCCCCGGAAGCGCGCCATCCACGTGAGGAACGGCACGATCTTGTAGAACTGTCCGATCACGTAAAGTGTCAGGCCGCCGAGCAGTCCCAGCATTACGTAAGCCGTATCGAGCCGGCGGTAAGTCGACCCCGCGTACAGAACGACTGGCGCGAGCGCGGCACTCGCTGCGAGGAAGACCAGCGCAGTCGCGGCGTGCCGCAGTCCGGCATCGAGTCTCGGACGTTTGCGCGCTCTGAAAAAGCACCACGCCTGGGTGAGAAAGCAGAATATGCCGGATTCGATCAACAGCAATCCGGCCCATGCGACGAAGTCTGGTCTGAGACTGTGACCAGCCAGGATCCCGAGCGCCAGAATTACCACGCCAGGCGCGAGCAGCGCGAGCGCGCGAAGCGTCCATCTGGTGTCGGCGCTGTGTGCCAGGAGAAACATCGGCAGGAGGCGATGTGAGATGCCGGCGATCATCACCAGAACCCAGCCGATCAGTGCGACATGCAGGTGTGTCGCAAGAATGGTGACACGCCAGTCGCCGAGGAATCCGGTGTGCAGATTCCGAGCGAGCAGAGCGCCCATCGCAAATGTCACGGTGAGAAACGAGAGTGCGATCACGAATGCTCCCCATATCACGTTGCGATCGACCACTCTGCGCAGCGACAGCGCTACGTTTACGATGAGGCACGTGACACCAACAGCTATCAGGGCGATTCCGGAGTTGCGAAGCATGCCCGAGCTGAACGCCACTCCGGATGCAAACAGCGCAACACCGGGTGCAAAGGTCCAGAAAGCTGACGTGTCCGGCGCGCTCCGATCTGATCGACACACCGAGCGCAACGGGCAGCAGTTGATACATCGCTCCGAAGATCGTCATGCTGAGCCAGCCGAGCGTGAAGCAATGTGTAACGCCGGCGACGTGTGGCGATAGATATAGACCCGCAGCGAGCTCCGGCGCGATCCAGACGAGTCCGATTGATCCCGTACACAGAAAGAAGAGCGCCGCTGCGAAGTGCTCACCGGGAAGGCGTAATGACGGAGTTCCTTCCATCGCCAGCCCTGCCATTCCCGGTCCACGCGCCGGCGCCGGCCGCGTGGACCATGCCGGCGCACGCACTGCAATGCTCGGCAACGCCGGTGCAGCGCTCACGTAGTGACCGCTTCGCCGTCCGCGAGCTGCCAGCCCAGCGCGTTGACGATCCTGTGCGCAATCGCGTCGAAGCTTCTGGCGAACTCGCTGTCGCTGCGGGTGATGATGGCAGGATTACCTGCGTCTCCTTCACGCACCACCTCCGCGTCGAACGGTACTGTGCCGAGCAGCGGAACGCCAAGCGCCATCGCGACAATGGCGCCGCCACCGCTGCCAAAGGCGCCCGACATGTTCTCCACGACACCGAGCACCGGCACATCGAGCTGCGCGAACATGTCGCCTGCTTTCTGCGCCTCGACAGCTGCGAGTCGCTGCGGCTGCGTCACCACGATGGCGCCGGATACCTCGACAGCCTGTACGAGGCTGAGCGGGATGTCTCCCGTACCTGGCGGAAGATCGACAACGAGTACATCGAGCTGCGGCCATTCCACGCCGCGTGCGAACTGCTTCACGGCCTTCGACACCATCGGACCACGCCAGATCGCTGGAGATCCCTCGCCCAGGAAGAAGCCGAAGCTGATGAGCGTGAGGCCAAGCACCTCGACCGGAACGATGTGCTTGTCCGCTGTCATGCGAACGTGCTTCGAACCGTCCTCGATGCCGAGCAGGATCGGAACGCTCGGCCCGTATATATCGGCGTCGAGAAGCCCAACGACGAAGCCAGCGCGAACGAGTGCGAGAGCAACGCTGACCGCGACCGTGCTCTTTCCGACGCCGCCCTTTCCGGCGCCGACAGCGATGATGTCGCGGACGTTGCCCAGTCTTACGCGGTCCGCCCACGGGTCCGGCACTCCGGCCCGCGCCGGTCCGGCGTTCGGGGAGTGCGGTATTGGCTGGGCGGCGGGTCGGGCTTGACGATCTCGACCGTGACCAGTGTCGCGCCTGAAGCAGCGAGGCGATCACGCACGGCAACGCGGAGTCGCTCGGGAATGGACTCATCCGCGGTGCGGAGGGCCAGCTGCACCTTGACCTGCGTTCCGCATACCGATATGTGCTTCACCATGCCGAACGACACGAGATCGCGCGTCAGTCCGGGATAGTGAACGTCTCGCAGCGCGCTGCGTACCATATCAACGTCGAGCTCTAAATCTGGCTCAGCTGTTGCCATGAAAGAACGCTAGCTCGACCGCACATCGCGAGGTGTGACGGATGTCTCAGGGAGAGGAGTGATGCCCGATCATGTGGATACCGCTGGAGTCCGTGCCAGGATTCTGCACGAGACACTCGCGACGCAGTTTCCGGCGACACTGTTCCGGTTCGACGAGCGTATGGCGGATGGATATCACTCTGACCGCTATTTCGTTCTGACGGCGAAAACAATATCGCATGCCGCGCTCGATCCAGTCGTCACCGTGCAGCTGTTTGCAAAACGGCAGGGCATTCTGGCAGGCGTTTACGAAGCGCTCGGGATGTTGCAGACTGAGCTCGCGACCAATCCGCATACTGGATCGCGGTATGACTTCCACGAGCTTACGATCGATACTCTCGTGGACGGCGATGTCGTGCTTCCCTGGGAGCCGCTCATGCATATCACAGGTCCCTATCTCGCGTTCGCGCATCTCGAAACGGACTACCTTGGCGTCATCGCTCGGCGCACCATGATCGCAACCAATGTGCGACGCGTTATTGACGCCGCCAATGGGAAGCCGGTCATCTTCATGGGAGCTCGGCACGATGACTGGCGCGTTCAGACCGCGGATGGCTATGCCGCAAAGATCGGCGGAATCGCCAGCGTGTCTACGGATGCGAACGGAGCCTGGTGGGGCGGCGGCGGTGTGGGCACGATGCCCCACTCGATGATCGCCTCGTTTGGCGGCGACGTCGTGCGCGCCACCCGGCAATTTGCGCGATACTGCCGCGACGTGGCGCTTGATGTGGATATTGTGAGCCTCACGGATTACAACAACGATGTGATCGGCGACTCGCTGGCCGTCGCGCGTGCAATGCGCGATGAATTCGGCGACGGCGCGCTATGGGGAGTGCGGATCGACACGAGTGAGAAGCTTGTCGATAAATCACTCGAAGCGGAGGCGATGCGCTTTCCCGAGCGTCGTCTCAACGGAGTGTGCCCTGAACTTGTCCTGCTGCTGCGTCGGGCGCTCGACGCCGAAGGGTTCAGCTATGTGAGAATCGGCGTGTCCGGCGGTTTCCATGTGAGGAAGATCGAGCGCTTCGAGGCCGAGCATATTCCGGTGGACTTTTACGGAGTGGGAAGCTCGCTGCTGGGCCACAATAACGGCGCGATCGATGGCCTCACAAACAACTTCGACGTCACGGCCGACATCGTTCGGGTGAATGGAAGCGCCGAGAGCAAAGCGGGGAGGGAGGAGCGCGGCAACCAGCGCTTCATACGACTGGATCACCAGCTGCTCGATCGGCTCGAAGCCGGGGCCACCGCCAGATGAAGCTCGATTCAGCTTGCACGCGGAGAGACAACCGCAGATTGCCCGCGATGACATCGATCCAGGTGGGATAGTGGCAGTCTGCCTGTGGCTCACCGCGCACGGTACGAGCTGCCTTGAAGCCGTGGCGGTGGTGTTCGGAATAGTCAGCGTCTACCTCAGCACGCGCGAGAACATCTGGAGCTGGCCGACGGCTCTCATCAACGTTTCGCTCTTCACAGCACTCTTCCTCGAATCGGGTCTTTATTCGGATACGGGGTTGCAGGTCGTTTACTTCGTGCTTTCGGTGTACGGCTGGTACGAGTGGCTCTATGGAGGGGCAGGTCACACTTCGATAACCGTCTCCTCCACCACACGAAAAACGTGGATCGTGCTCGGCTGCATCGGCGTCATCGCGTGGCTGATCCTCGCGACTGTCAGCTCGCACCTGCCGGGAACGAAGCTCCCCTATCTCGAGCCGCAACGACGACTATAAGCCTGCTCGCCCAGTGGATGATGACCCGCAAGCTGCTCGAGAACTGGATCGTGTGGATCGCGGTGGATGTCGTTTACGTCGGGATGTTCATCTAAAAAGGTCTGTATCTCACAGCGTTCAACTACGGCATCTACCTTGCTCTCGCGGTGCTCGGGTATATCGCATGGAAAAAGTCGCTCGCAGCGGCAACCTCATTCGCGTAGTTCTCACCGGCTCCGAATCGACCGGCAAGAGCGTGCTCGCGCGGCGGCTCGCCGAGCACTTCAGGGCCGAGCTTGCTCCGGAATTCGTGCGCGACTTCGCGATGCGCAAGGGAGCGCCGATCGAGTTCGAGGATACGGACGAGATCGCGCGCGGACAGATAGAGCTCGAAGATGAACACGCAGGACGTGCGGAGCTTGCTGATCCAGGACACCGATCTACTCAGCACAGTCGTGTACAGCGGCCACTATTACGGCCGCTGCCCCGAATGGATCGAGCGTGGCCCGCGCGCGCGACGGCCGGATCTCTATCTGCTGCTCGAGATCGACGTGCCCTGGGTTCCGGACGACGTGCGTGATCGTGAGAATCGGCGTGACGAGATGCAGCAGCTGTTCAGGACGGCGGTCGCGGAATCCGGAGCGCGGTACATCGTGATACGCGGATCGTGGAATGAACGCTTTGAGCGCGCGCGCCAGGCGATCGACAGCTGATCCAGGCCTGACGCGACCGAGCACTGAGTTGCCCGACGCTCGCTCACACAGTCATTGTTAATCCCTCAGATCCCCAATTTCAGCGTCACAAATACGTTCGCCGGCGGAAGCACGAAGTAGTACGACGTTCCGTCGCTGGCATAGCCGCTGCCGTACTTCTTGCTGTTGGTGAGATTGTTGCCGCGAATCAGCAGCTCGTTCTGCCGAGAATCGCCAGCCGATCGAAGCGTCCATGTCGAAGGCATCCGGAAGCACGTAGCGGCGATCGTCGTTTCCCGAGAAACGAGACGCTCTGATACCGCCCTTCCACGGCGAGATCGATCATCTCGTGGCCGCGAACTGCGCGCGCGCGAAGCTCAGGAAGCGCGGCGTGAGTAGCGGCTCGACGTTGTGATACGTGACGGGGACGGCCCGCTCGAATCGGTATATTCGCGAATCCGTTGACGCTCTCGGTCGCGTTGCCCGTGAGCAGCCATCGACGGATGCCACGATAGGTGACGTCGGCCTCGATCCCGCGCCGGTAGCTCGACGCGACGTTCCTGTTAGCTCGTAGCCGAGCTCGTCGAGCGCGCCGATAGGGGCGATCTCGTTGCGAAAGTCCATCGAGTACACGTTCGCCTGAACGTCGAGCAGCCTGCTCCTGTAGTTGGTGCCGATCTCGACGTCGTGCACGGTCTCCGGCTTGACCCGATTCGAGATCCGACGAACGCGACGTTCGACGTGTCGAGATTGTCGTAGCCCGCGAACATGTCGTTGCGCGTTGGCTCGCGCGACGTCTTGCCGTACGACGCGTACAGGGAGAGCGGCTGGTGAGCTGATACGTCGCGCCGACCTTCGGATTGAGGAAGGACCACGAGATCGAGCTGCCGGAAATATCGGCGTGCACGTCGGGGAATGTAGCTGAACTCGGCGTGGCGACCCTGCAGGTCGCCGAACAGAGTTGCGCGACCGATGACATATCCGACCTTGGCGAACGCAGCCTCGTCGCGCTTGCGCGATGTATTGAAGTAGATCGGATCGTGCAGATCCGGGTGCATGAACGCATAGTGATCGCGTGCATACGTGATCACCGTTCGCGCCCACTGTGAGATTGAAGGCCGTTGCGATGATAGGTCCATGCGCTCGTGAGCCCGTATGAGACGAAGTCGAGGTGGAACGTTTCGAGCGAGTCGAGCAGAACGTCGTCGCCGCCGGTCGCTGAGAGACGGTAGACAGTAGTTGCGAAACGACGAGTTGTTGTTGATGAGTCTGGTGTATGACAGCGCTCCCAATCGCTCGCCGAAGTCGTCGCGCTCCTGCGGAGTCAGGGGATTGATCCGGCGGTTGGTATCGAGTCTCCGCCACCGGAACCGCCAGGTACGCCATCGTGTCGGCCATGGCGCCCGACGTCGCGGTGAATTTCAGGATGTTGCGGTCGCCGAAGTAGCCGCCGCTCACGAATATCGATTTCCCCTCGACACCGGAGTGGTAGCGATAGCCGTCGGTGTGCAGCGCCGAGACTCGGGCGTAGAACGCCAGGTATCGTCCAGAACTCCGGTGTTGTAGTCAACGTTCGCGCGGCGCGATCCAAAGGAGCCGTCCTGGTACTTCGAGCTTCCACCGCGCGGCGCCGCGGCGAGCGACATAGTCTCGAGGTTGATGGAGCCGGCGTACGCGGCAGTACCGCTGCTGGTCGTACCCACACCGCGCTGCACCTGTACCGACTGCAGACTGTTGGCGAGGTCCGGAAAATCGGCGAAGTACAGGACCTGATCTTCGGGGTCGTTGAGCGGTATTCCGTCGAGCGTGATGTTGATGCGCGACTGGTCGAGCCCTCTCAACCTTATATAGCTGTAGCCCCAGTAATTGCCGGTCTCGGCGTACGACGTGAGCGACGGTGTGCTCCCTGGAAGCACGAGCGGTATGTCCTGCCCGAAATATGTTCCTCGGATCTGCGTGTTGCGAGAGCGTCTTCTGCGATATCGGCGCTCGACGGGATCGCGGACCGCCGAAATCATGACGCCCCTCGAGCTTGCGCGCAGTCGAATCGGTGCGCGAGGTCGTGTCGGTTGTTGTATTGTCTGGCCGTCGATCGAGCTGGTGGGGATCGCTGCGGGAGTGCCACGCAGAAGGACGCCGCAAGTGCGAGCTCGACACGCACCGCGTGCAGGTGGTGCAGCTTCGTTCATCTCAATGACTCCCTACGCCGGTACAAGCCGGATCAGGTTCTACGGGACTCTCTCAGCCTGCTCCCCTTGTGGGACAGGCACCCCGGTCACCGGATGAATTTATTCGAGGTGTGAAGCGCCAAGTGGCGCCACGTTTACCCCTTCACACCGACATCGAGCGGCGAGCATAGCCACGCGTACAGCGCAACTGTGAAGATCACGCCGCCAAGCAGCATGACCCATAGCCGCTCGCCCCAGATCAGCCCGATGAACGCGACGGTAATCCCGATCGCGGCGACGAGCGGCTTCACGGTCGGTGCAGGCACGTCGATCCCGAGCTGCGCCGGCGTCAGCGTGGTTCCGTGCTGGTACGGATCGGCATCGTGCGAGATGGGGCGTCCGGCGGCGTCCCACAGCGGGTATCGCGACTCGACCGTGGGCACCACCGCGAAGTTGTAGACTGGCGGCGGCGAGGACGTGGCCCACTCCAGTGTCGGCGCGCCCCATGGATTGTCACCAGCCACTTCCCCCCGCCAGAGGCTGACGAAGAAGTTCCAGATGAAGACGAGGATCGAGATGGCGAGGATGCCGGCGCCGATCGTCTCGGTTAGATTGAGGGCGCCCCAGCCAGGGAGGTTGGGATAGGTCCAGACCCGCCGCCGCATCCCCATCAAGCCGACGATGTGCATCGGGAAGAACGTGACATTGACCCCGATCATCGTCAGCCAGAAGTGCCACTTGCCGAGCCGCTCATCGAGCAGCTTGCCGGTGATCTTCGGGAACCAGTAGTAAATCCCGGCGAGGAGCGCGAGGTAGCTGCCACCGACCAGGACGTAATGGAAATGGGCGACGATGAAGTAGGTGTCGGTCACCTGCCAATCGATCGGCACCAACCCGACCTCGACCCCGGTGATGCCACCGATCGTAAAAGTGACGATGAACCCAATAGCGAACAGCATCGAGGTCGTAAAGCGGATCTTGCCCCGCCACATCGTCGCCAGCCAGTTGAAGATCTTAATTCCGGTTGGAATGGCGATGAGCATCGACGTAACGCTGAACGTCGCGTCGGCAACAGCCCCAGGCCGGTCACGAACATGTGATGGATCCAGACGCCGAAAGCGAGAGAATGCCGACAGTACCAGCGAGGACGCGATTGAGGAGATAGCCGAAGATCGGCTGCCGAGAAAAGGTCGAGAAGCACTTCTGACAACACACCGAAAGCGGGAAGGATCATGATGTAGACCTCAGGATGGCCGAACAACCAGAAGAGGTGCTGCCAGAGCAGCGGATCAGCGCCGGCCGCGTATTGAAGAATTGCGTCCCGAAGAGACGATCGAACAGCAGAAACATCAGTTGGCGGCGGTCAAACTGGGGATGGAGACGATGATCAAGAACTGGGTGTTGAACCCCGACCAGACAAAAAGCGGCATGCGGAGGGGCGTCATCCCCGGCGCGCGCTCGGTTTATGATCATGGTGAAGAATATTGATGCCCGACGATCGACGAAGCGAGTCGTCACCCCGACGATCGCAGGCCGATAACGTAGAACCCCTTGCTGATCGCGGATAGGGCACTCGGGTACTCAGCGGCGAATAGCTGAACCAGCCGGTATCGGGCGCAGCATGCCACAGCAAGCTGAAGTAGATGAAGAACCCACCGGAGCAGATAGAACCAATAGCTGAGGGCATTGAGGCGGGGGAAGGCCATGTCTCGCGCACCGATCATCAACGGCACGAAATAATTGGCGAACCCGCACCCGGTGGCATGATCGACAGGAAGATCATCGTCGTGCCGTGCATCGTGAACAGCGCGTTGTAGGTCTCGGGCTGATCACTAGGCGTCATTGGGCCGGGCCAGCTGGATACGAATGATCATCGCCTCGATCCCGCCGACCAGGAAAAAGCGTCTGAGCGAGGTAAAGAGATACAGCTGGCCGATGCGCTTGTGATCGGTCGTGGAGAGCCAACTCCAGATATCGCTTCTACCTTTCTGCGCACCCTCGAGAGACGTCAGTGGAGGAGCGATCATCGTCGTTGCCATGCGTCCGTCCCATTTGCGAAATGGGCAGAGCTCGAAGCGGCGGTCCACACGCTGTTTCGACAGTGCCTGTGAGACAGTTTAGAGTGCCGGGCGATCGGCCGAAGTGACTCATGTCACGTTTCGCAAGTGATTATCTTCCCTGTGCGCGCGATCGAAGCTTTGCGACATCTGGGATCCGCATGCGCCCATGCTGAAATAGATTCCAGCAACTCGCTGCGCTTGAGCTGTCGCATCGCGCGCGAAACTGACTCTCTGGCGCTCCCGATCTCGAGCGACAACTCCTCCTGTGTACGATCCAACCTGAGCTCGATCCCAAACGGAGTATTGATGCCGGATTGCTCGGCGTACCCGACAAGCAACATCGCGAGCCGCGCGGCGACATCGTGAAAGGCGAGCGTTTCAGTGACGTGCACAAGATGACGAAGACGCTTGCCGAGCACGCGAATTATCGCGTGCGCAACGTCGGGATGCGCACGATACACTACCTCGAAATCATCGCGCGCAAGAAAGATGAATCGCGAAGGCTCGACGGCACCGCGGACGCGGGATATACGCCACCGTCGAACAGCGGAAGCTCAGCGATCGGGCGTCCAGCACCCTCGATGTGAAGCACCTGCTCCTTGCCATCAGGACTCGTGCGATAGATGCGAACACTTCCAGGGATTGGATCACATAGAGTCCGCGACATGTATCGCCAAGCAGAAAACAGCACGCTTCCGGTGCCGAAATCACGTGCAACACAGCGGCATGCGAGTGGATGAATGACACCATCGTCCAGCTCGGAGAAGATCGCTATCTGTCGAAGCAATTCGCCGACCTCTGCGGAGAGTTTATCAGCGAACTCCGCGGTATCATGGAGAACCGATTCTGAGGGGTGACTAAGAGGGGACGTCACCGCGGGAAACTGTCGAGAATGCTGTCCGAACGGTGTCACGTGCATCGCTGGATGCGACGATGATCGATTGCTAATCGAACAGCCGCGAGTGCTCGATGCAACCATCGCCGACGCATGGAAGCGGCGAGACCGACACTATTCTGCGGTTACGAATCTTCGCCATGCTGATGGGCGTACGTAAGCGGCTACCGTTGGCAAGCATCATCGTCGGAGTTCCACGAACGCGATATTGTTCGCGGCCAATCCTGGCTTCGTCGACAACAGCAGCGCGCGCAGCGGCACTTGCGAAGTCGCGCTCGAATCGGGCGAAGTCGACGTCAGTGGTACGAGCCAGCTCCAGCAACACGTCGCTGTCACCGATGTTGCGGCTCTCCCCAAAGAACGCGCGCCGTATTGCCAGATCGAGATTCATTGCGGCATTCATTCCCTGCTGCCGTGCTGCCCATACCGCTTCGAACGCCGGAAGCGTGGACATCGACCAGTTAGCGTATATGGAATGAACGACGCGGATAACTCATTAATGGAAGCGAGCCACCATTCCTGCTCCAGGACATCACGTGGGGCGCCTCTCCATTGAAAAGCTCCAGCGGGAAGAAGCGCGTGTACGCCAGCACGCGACCGGCGTATTTAGACAGAACGCGGTGCATGCGGGAAGCCATGACATAACACCAGGGACAGTAGTATTCAGCCCATTCCCACAATTCCGCGACCGATGGACCACTCATTGTTCGCAACCTCCCGTCGCTCTGCTAGCAAGGCTTTGCTCGCTCGGAACCATGCCTCCAAACTGTGACAATCGTCACGTTCGCAGATGTGGCCGAGTACGATTTTTCAATCTAGCGATGAAAATACATGACACCAATTGAGCTGACATCTGGAATGCGCTTCGTACGGTGATCGATCCGGAAATTGGCCTCGATATAGTGACGTTGGGGCTAGTATATGATGTCGTTCGTTTGACGGCGATTCACGAGCTAATGGGCAAGATTGTGCGTGTCACACACACGCTAACGACGCCAGGATGTCCTATGGAGCGCGTGATAACATCTGGTATTCGAGCAGCAGTGGGCTCGTGTTCCGGGCGTTGCAGCGGTCGGAGACGAACCTGGTGTGGGATCCTATATGGCATTCGGGGATGATTACACCAGGAGCATGGTGAAGCTGGTTATCGAACTTAGTTTCTCGAGGCTGACAGCACTTCACGCAGTCGAGCGTCTTGCCCAGAAACATCGCGCGGCCGGTTTCCGTGATCACCCATGGACGCACCTGCCATGGTGGGTCGTGGCGAACGTGCTGCGTGTGACCGCACTCGAGGTCCGCGACCCAGTGCTGCTCTTCATCCTGATGGAAGCCGACGATCCTCCTGGGAATCGCCGACCCCGCGCTTGCATCTCGCTGCATATCGGGCCGCTGCGTCGCGTTAGTGTGACATCGTTGGAAACTGCCTGGGTGTTCCGACCTGAATCATCCCCACCGCACCCTTCTCCGCATCGGCAAAGGAATGAGTGACGAATGGATAGAGGCCCTCGCCGCTCGCGTCCTTGTTGAAGACGGCCTCGAACACCACACCACCGCCTGCCGGTACCGGATAGGTCTGCACGCCTTCGAGTGCGTGCTCCGGGTTGCCGTCCGGGTAAACGCGGTCGAACATGGCGCCGACGATGTGAAAATCGCTGTCGAAATTCGGGCCTGCGTTGACGACGTAGAAGCGCACGCGATCCCCCACTGCAACCTTGAGCGGGTGCTCCTTGTACTGTCCGGCGCGCCCGTTGAAAACGACGTAGCTGGCGTTCTTGGCCTGCTCGGACGGCCAATCTGCCTGAACCATGGTGCTGTCGGAAGTCGGCTTGGTGTAGAACTCACTCTGCACGATTACAAATTCCTTGTCCGCCTTGGTGCCCCATCCGCCTCTCGGATCGACGATGATCGGAAGATACATTCCCTGCATTATGTGCATGGTAACCGGCGGAGTGCCGCAGTGAACCATGAATGCGCCCGGCTCGCGGGCGATGAACTCGAAAGCTACGGAATCCTTTGGCATGATCATGCGATACGCCACATTCGCCGGAATCTGAGCTGCATGAAAGTCAATCGAATGCGGCATATCAGCCTCGTTCACCACGTTGATGCGAACGTGATCACCCTCTCGCACGTGTATCACTGGACCGGGAACGGTTCCGCCAAAGGTCCATCCCTGGTACTTGACTCCGTCTGCGATCTCGATCGTAGCATTCTTGATCGGGATGCGAAACTCCTTGACGCCAGCGTCTGACATCTCGGGGAGTGTTGCGTCGTAGGCCGGGCTTGTCGACGTAATGACCTTGCCGAAATCGATGCGTGATACTTTATGTGAGCGAATCGCGTTGTCGGTGAAGCCCAGTACCGCAGCCGTGAGTACACCGGTAATCGCGAGTCCCGTCAGAATTTGAGTGCGTTTCATTGTTCTCTCCAGAATGTGCGAGCGATGAATTCGTGTGTGGTTTCATCTGTCTCGCGTGTTACATCTGGAACGTAGATCTCCCGGGGCGTCCGGTCTGTCGGGGTAACGTTGAAATTTGTATTCCTCGGAAGGGGAAATCACCGTCTCCCCGGTAGGGGAATCCCCTACCACGTTCACGGGCCCTCCCCGACTCTCCGGAGCCCGCGTCACAGGTACCTTTGATCCATGAGCGCGCGTAGGGACCACGAAAGTAGGAAGGGATGCCAGATCCGGGTCTGGCAGTCTGGGGCCACAGGCGCTGTTGACCAGGCTCGAGCGCGGCATGCCGGTGAAACAACGTGTATCCACCCGTCGCGACGACGCCATCCCGCCCTCGTCTATGAAGCCGGCGCGGCAGACAGGGTCGATACGCGCGTGCCGGTGTGGGTCGAGCAACTCTTGAGGACGCCGCTCCCACTGAAGCTTGTCGGAGCAAATGTTCTGCTACTGGTGGCCGCGGCAGCTACCGCGCTCATCATGCGCCAGTGGGAGCTGAGCACCGCTCCTGTTCTGGCCGTCGTGATAGTCGCCTTTGTTGCAGCGCTCCTGATCAACACGGGACTGGTGATGCTGGCGGTGCGTCCGATCCACGTACTCGAGAACACGGTGAACACGATCTGGCGCGGCGACCTTGGTGCCCGTGTGCCCGTATCACTTCTGGCGGATCGGCACGTCGCGCGCGTCGCGCGCATGTTCAACATTCTGCTCGACGGACTCGTTGCCGATCGCGCGCGAACGCGGCGGCTTGCAACGGAGTTGATCGGAGCCGCCGACAGGGAGCGCGCGGCCATCGCTCGTGAGCTGCACGACTCTGCAGCCCAATCCCTTGCCGCGCTCGTGATGCAACTGGGCGTCGCGTCGCGAGCGGACGACGATACACCACGTGAAGCGCTACAGGAGAGAATCGAGGCCGCACGGTTGCTCGCAACGTCCACGCTGGAGGAGGTGCGATTGCTGGCGCACACAATGCATCCACGTGTGCTCGACGATCTCGGTCTGGTCGCCGCACTCCGGCGACTCGCGCGCGAAACCACCAACCATCTCGCTGGCTCAACAGTATCCAGCGACAACGAAGTGCTCGTCGAGGTTATTGCAACCGAAGGCAGCGACGAGACCATCCCAGCGGTTCCGGCGTCGGTGTTGTATCGTGTCGCACAGGAGGCGGTAAGCAACGCGCGCCGCCATGCGTCAGCGACACGTATCGAGATCCGGCTTCAGGTTACTGCCGGCATCGCGATGTTGGAGGTGGTCGACGATGGTTCGGGCTTCGACGCCAGGACAGCACCCGACGCGCAAGCGGGTATCGGCCTCTTCACCATGCGCGAGCGAGTGGCGTTGGTCGACGGCGAGTTTCAGATCCGTAGTGAGGCAGGTGTTGGAACGTCGGTTACGGCTTCTGTTCCGCTGCGCGCAATACCATCCAACCCTCGAGACGGACAACGCATATGACGGCAGAGCAGATTCGTGTGGTTCTCGCTGACGACCATGCGGTCGTGCGTGCCGGCCTCAAGGCTGTCCTCGGCGCTTCTGCCGGTATAGAAGTAGTCGGCGAAGCATCCGACGGCGCCGCGGCGATCGAGCTTGCGGAGCGACTGGATCCCGATGTTGTGATAATGGACCTGTCGATGGCGCAGATGGACGGTACGGCCGCAACGCGCGCGATCGTGGCGAAGCATCTACGCGCGCGCGTGCTCGTGCTCACGATGCACGCGGAAGAAGATTATCTTCTCCCGGTACTGGAAGCCGGTGCTGCGGGATATCTCATGAAGAACGCAGCCGATCGCGAGCTGGTGGACGCCGTGCGAACGGTGGCGCGTGGTGACATGTACATCCGATCGAGCGCGGCAAAAATTCTGACTCAGAGAGTAACGAAGAAAGATCCACTCGACGCAGAGCGTGCACGTTTCGAGCGGCTGACCGATCGAGAGCAGAACGTTCTCAGACTTACCGCCCAGGGTTACTCGGCGCCGGAGATCGGCGAGCGATTGTTCATCAGCCCCAAGACGGTCGACACCTACAAGCAGCGCATCGGCGACAAGCTGGGACTGACACATCGGGCGGAGTACATAGCGTTCGCTTTGAAGCTTGGTTTACTTCAGGAAGAGAAGGGCAAGTAGGCCCGCCCGGCCCCGGCCCAATCCATCACCGCTTTGCGTCCAGCTGCGCCAACAACGTCGCCACCGCGGCGTCCAGTTGTGAATCCTTCCCCGAATAACTCTCACCCATGGGCCGCGTAACCTCCACGTCGACAGGCCGCGGGTGCAGCTCCATGTCCTTGCCGTCGATACCGGTGATGCGCGTCGATGGCAGACGCTCCGTTGTTCCGTCGATGAGCGTTGCCGCCGACGTGAAGATGATCCAGCCGGCAGTCGGCTCACCGACCACCTTGCCGAGCTTGAGCGTGCGATAGCCCTGCGTGAAGTCCTCGCCGTCGCTCAGCGTGTGCTGATTCGTAACGAGAACCGTTGGCCGCTCGAGCGAGCGTTGGCCGAGCTGCGTGCGCGCCGACACGATGGGCCGGTCGCGGCTCTGCATGTTGAGGTATGGCTCGCGCGAAAGGACGTCGATCGCGTAGACGTTGACGAAGCCGCCGTTGTTGTTGCGAACGTCGATCACCACTCCCTCTCGCGTCATGTTCTGTGCGTCGAGATCGACGTAGAGCTGGTTGAGCGCATCCTGCGACATGTCGTACATGTGCACATAGCCAAGCCGGCCATGGCTGGCGTTCTCGACGTAAGCGCGCCGTTGCTCCACCCATGCGCGATACAGGAGTGCCTTCGCGGTCGTCGTGTTGACAGGGAGCACCGCGATGTCGCGCGCCGGCGTCGCCGGAGCTGGCGCTACACCGAGAACGGTGCGCTTGCCGATGGTGTACGCAAGCAGCTCCTCGAGGTTGCTGTGCGACGACAGCGGAGCTCCGTTCACGCTCGTGAGATACTCGTCCGACTTTGATCCCCGAGACCGCGGCAGGCGAGAGTGGGACAACCTCCGTTATACGGAACTGTCCGTTACGCTCATATGCATCGCGGTCGAAGCTCAGTCCGAGCCGGCCGGCGTACGCAGGGTGCGGCGCGGGTGCGCCGATGCCCGAGTGCGACGAGTTGAGCTCGCCGACAAGAAGCGAGAGAATACGACGCATCTGGTCCGGCGTCTCTGCTCCAGCGATTCTGCGCGAGTACTCCGTGCGGATCGCGTTCCAGTCCACGCCGTTCATCGTCGGATTGAAGAAGTTGTCGCGCAGATAGCTCCACGCTTCAGCGAACACCTCCATCTTTTCCTGCGAGAAATCGACGTCCATCTCGGCGGATACAGCGAGTGGCTTCGCGGCGCGCGATTCCACGTTTATGCTGTTCATCCGTCCGTTCTCGAGATAGAACACCTCTTTCCCATCCGGGCGACCACTGCGCGTCCGACTTGCGGCCCGCAGAGGACGTGAGCTGTCTGGCAACCGGTGCATCTTTCGCGAGATCATCGAGCGAGTAGACGTAAAGATTGGTCTGGCCAGCTGCTCCGGCGGTGAGCAGCGCGGATTTGCCGTCGGGACTTATCGATACGTCAAAGACATCCACTTCGACCGGAAGCAGCGAAAGCCTATCCCGAATCTTGTCGAAGTCGATGGTGATCGGTCTCGGTCGACGGACGCGCGATAACGCTGCGGTGCGCCGAGTCGCGGCGACGTCGTGTCGTTTCGGGCCGGCTGTGCAGTGTCGCGTGGTGAGCCCGGCGTCTGGCGGCGAAGCTGCTGTTGCGTCTGGGGCGATGGCGGCCGCGGTGATTCTTCGCGGAACAGATCGTGAAACTGGTCCTCACGGAAATGCGGAGTGCGCGGAATCAGATCGACACGTGCGAGCTGCCGAGTCTCGGTGCGTTGACCCGTGGAGACGAGAATGTAGGTGCCGTCGTGACTCCAGGCGATCGAGCTGCTGGAAGTGTTCGCGAGGAAGGTCACGGGCCGACTCTCGCCGCCCGCGACGCTCACCACCTGCACATTCGCGAAGTCGCGCGGGCCCGCGGTCGAGGTGTATGCGATCCAGCGGCTATCCGGCGAGAAGCGCATCTCGCTGCGACCAAGGAACGGCGGTCGATTGAGCGAAGCCATCGCAAGCAGCCGATCAGTATGGCTGGAGAGATCCAGCACGCGAAGCTCCTTCGCATCACGGGTGTACGCGATGTGCGCGCCGTCCGGCGACCACGTCGGCGACACGTCGCTCGAGGTGCCGCGCGTGAGCTGAGTCTCCGTGCTCGTCGCGAAGTCGTACGTGAAGAGATGACGAGGTCCGTCGCGATCACTGGTGTAGACGATGCGCCGGCTGTCCGGTGCCCAGTCGATCTGGTCTTCAGCGGCCGGCGTGTTCGTCACTCTCGTTGCACTTCCACCGTCCCTTGATGACGCGGCAAACACTTCGCCGTGTACCACGAACGCGACCTTTTTTCCATCCGGCGACAGCGCGAACTGCTGAATGCCGTTGGTGAAAGTGCGATGCTCGACGCCGACGGTCGCCGGCGAGCCGCGGAGTGTGATAGGTACCGCGGCCGCCTGATGCGTGCCCACATCGTAGCGCCAGATTCCGAAGTCACGCTCGAATACGATCGCACTTCCATTCGCCGCAATCGCCGGCCACAGCACTCGGCCATCCGTGAAGGTCGTGAGCTGACGCGGTGTTGCATTGGCTGACGCGGATTGAGTCCAGAGATTCGCGGAGCCACTCCGGTCGGATACATAATAGATGCTGGCGCCGTCCTGACTCCACATCGGCCAGCCGCTCTTCGCACCCATCGCGACGATCGGTGTGTAACTCGGAACACCGTGTACGTCGCGAACCAGATCGATCTCGCTCTCGTCGAGATGACTGTGACCCTTGCGCCACCACTGACCGCGCGACACTCCGCGCGCAGTTATGGCGAGCGTCGCGCCATCGGGAGAAGGAGCACCCCAGTATTCGGCCGCATATCGATCGGCAGCGACAGGCATTGGCGTGCCACCATCCGAATGCACGCGATACTCGTCGCTCATGCCGGAGATGTCGTTGCGGCCGGACGAGAAGTATAACCACGCTCCATCGTGCGACCAGCTGTCCAGCTGCGCCGGCTGATCATCGTACGTGATACGCGTGAGCTGGCCGGTCGCAAGCGTGAGAACGTAGATGTCGCCGTTACCCGTGCGCGTCGATACGAACGCGACGCGTGTGCCATCGGGCGAGTACAGAGGACGGGATTCGTCGGCGTCGTTCGACACCAGCAGTCGCGCATCGCCGCCCCGCGATGGAACCGTCCAGATATCGCCCGCCGAAACGAAGGCTATCTCGCTGCCATCGGGTGATATGCTCGGCTCCGAGTACGATGGAATGGCGACGGGAGCGGCAATGGCACGAGCGGCGGGGTGATGCAGAACCAGCGATCCACCTGGCACGACGGCAAGCGCGGCAGACGCGGCAAGAACGACACGTGATGGAAACACCATGGCGACTGAAAGCAGAGGGTTCGGCGCCGGAGCTGCCGGCGCCGAACCCATTATGCATCTACATTCGACAGTCCGCTACGGGTGTGCTGGCCAGATCCGTCTCAATGAGTGAAGAACGAGAGGCCGAACAGTACGGCGAGCTCATTGGCGCTTCCATACTGCCCGGAGCTGAATTCGTGGTTGTACGCGCCCTCGAGGCGAACCGCGAGCCTGTCGGCGATCGGAATCTTCGTGCCCACGCCAACGCCTGCCTCCGCCTGGGTATACGACCCGCCGCCGGACTCGCCTGTCAGACCCACGAAGGGCCGCACGTAAGGTCCGATGCCGACTCTGTTATTGGAGACGTGGTACAGGATGCCGACATCGCCACCATACTCGGTGTAGGTCGAGCCACTGCCGCTCACTGAAACAACGTTGATCCGAGGCTCGATCGAGAGCCTGTTGCTGACGAAGAAGCCGACCCGAAACTCTCCGTTCGGGATCGATACCATCGTCACACCATCGCTGCCGAGGGTCCGGCCGATCCCGGCGTCGATACCCAGCTCGATGGGATTTGCCGAAGCCGAAGCACTCTGTGCCGACGCGGTCGACGCGGACATGCCTGCGAGAACCAGCAGTGACACTGATGCCAATCGCTTCATCAATTCGATCTTCACTTGGTACCCTCCGCAATCGCGCTCTTGACCGCCTCGGTTACGCGATCGGCGATTCCAGTTCCGCCAGTGCACGGAGTCGCATAACCCGACACCGAATTCGGCTTCGCAAATGCGTTGACCGTGTTTCCGATCGTGCTCGACGCACTGGATCCACTAAGCGACGTGCGCACCTGTATCGTCACGTCGTAATGGTCCACATTCGGAACACCCGCGACGTCGCCACAGTTGAGCATCGAGCCGAGTGACTTGCCTCCGAAGTCCGCCCGGGAGCGCTGTCGCTCGCCCTCGATGACGTGCGTCGTGGAATCGTACTTCGTGACGGTGAGGCCCAACCTGCTGTATGCTATCGGCAGATATTGCCAGGTCGTGAGGGCCGGACTCGTTAGCGTATATGACGTTTCCGGGCTGTTCTCCGGTATGTAGGAACCGACTGTCAGTATCGCCGTAAAGTACGTTCCTCACGCCCGGGCTCTGGCTCTCGCTCGCAGACCCGCCTGCGCTCGCGCAGGCTGCAACCGCTATCAGCAGGCTCAATAATCCCGTCTTTCTCATAACTCCCTCCGGAACGAAAATGTTCGTGCAGGGGCGAACGTGACCCTCACATTCGGAAGGTACGATTTCCGGAGACCCAGCGACAGACGTTGCTCGCCCGTAATTTTAGGGCACTCCCCGAACAACTTCGTGTACTCAGACGACCCACACCAACCCCGAACATGATAGTTCATGCCCTTCTGCAGGCGGCCGAAGATCAGATCACTGCATCCGATCTTGTTCTTGAATACGCCGGATTTCTCGCGTACTTCGGCGTATTCGGTGCTCTGGGGTTCCGCTGGCTCGTCCTGGCGCGCACGGCTACCGGTGGACCGGCCGCGTCGCGGGACGACGCCGTTGCCAGAGCTCTCCAGCCGGCTGACACTGGCGCGGCCGTAGTCGGCCTCATCGGCACGCTCTTCATGCTCATAAATCTGCTGATGAGCATATCGGCTCGGGCAGCAGGAAAGGGAATTTCATTCGGAGCGGCAATCTCCGCGGGTGGAAGCAGAATAACGGTGCCGTTCGTGTTCATCGCACTGTTTTTCATCACGTTCGCCATAGCTCTCAAGCGCGTACGCACGGCGTGGATCGTCGCAGGTCTCGTGGGCCTCGCGTACGCGTTGCAGAACATCACGTCCGGCAAGTGGACGTCGCTGGTGAATCCGGTGCACGAGACAGCTGCATCACTCTGGCTTGGCACGTTGCTCGTGGTCGTTGCCGTCGGTCTGCCGGCGATTCTGCGAAGCACACTGCCTACCGAGCGGCGTGGGCTGGTCGTGGCGGACATGATCAACAGATTCTCGCCAGTTGCGATCTGCGCATCACTGTTGCTTGTCGTCACCGGCGTGACTACAGCGTGGCGTCATCTAAAGTTCGTGGCGGCGCTGTGGACGACTTCGTACGGTTACGCGCTGGACCTCAAGCTCGTATTCGTCGCGATCGTCGCGGCACTCGGTGCGTGGAACTGGCGACGCATGAGACCGCGACTGGGGACGGAAGCAGCCGCGCACGAAATACATCGCAGTGCGAAGGGCGAGCTGTTTTTCGCCGCGATCGTGCTCCTGATCACTGGCGTGCTCGTGAGTCTTCCTGGGCCGCGCCTGCCACACCCGTAGCTGATGCGCGAAGCTACGGCATGACGCGATGCGGCTCGCCGCTTGCGGCGTCCGCGCCCAGCGGAGCCGCAAGCACGCCACGCGCTATGTAGATCGGGTGCATCACCGCACGTAGCCCTGGCAGCCGCGACGCGAACCAGATTCCGGCCGCCACCGATACCGCACCGCCGAACAGGATCGTGTACTCGGATCCGATGCGCGCGGCGACCGCTCCTGCAAGCAGACTGCCGATCGGTGCGGTACCGAGGAACGCCATGACGTAGTAGGCCATGACGCGCCCGCGGAGTCGTTCGTCGACCAGCGTCTGGATTATCGTGTTGATCGACGCCATCTGCACCATGAAGCCCGCGCCGACTATCGGAAGAATCGCGAGCGACAGCCACAGCACTCGTGAGAGCGCGAAGCCGATGAGGCCGAGTCCGAATGTAATCGTCGCTGCTGCGGTGACATCTTCAAGGCCAAGTACGGATACACGCGCGGCAAGATAGAGCGCGCCGATGAGCGCCCCCACTCCTGATGCCGTCATTAGAAAGCCGAGTGTGTGGGCGCCACCGTGAAGCGTCTGCGTCGCGATCGCCGGCATGAGCACCGTGTAGGGCATGCTCATCATGCTCACCACTGCAAGCAGTATCAGCGCGGTGCGAATCGGCAGCGACCGCCGAATGTACTGCAGCCCTGCACGCAGCTCTTCCATCACCTGCGTCGTTATCGGCGCGCGCTCGGCGCGCGTAACGTGCATCGCGAACAGTGACGCGATGACCGCGACGTAGGAGATCGCGTCGATCATGAAGCACCAGCCCTCGCCCGCGAGGGCGATGATCATTCCACCGATGGACGGACCGATGATGCGGCTCGCGTTGACCATCGTGGAGTTCAGCGCGATCGCATTGGCCAGATAGCTCCGGTCTTCCACCATCTCGACCACGAAGGCCTGCCGCGCTGGCGTATCGAACGAGTTGATCGCACCCTGGGCGAGCTGCAGGATGAGGATCTCCGTCACGTTGATCACGCCGGTGAACGCGAGAATCGCGAGCGCGAGCGACTGAAGCATCGACAGGATCTGCGTGACGACCAGAACAGTGTGACGATTCCAGCGGTCGATCAGGACGCCCGCGAACGGGCTGATCACGAGCGTCGGGATCTGGCTGCAGAAACCGACGACGCCGAGCAGGAAGGCGGAGCCTGTGAGCCGGTAGACCAGCCAGCTGGTCGCAATTCGAGTGATCCAGGTGCCGACGAGCGAGACGCTCTGTCCGCCAAAGAAGAGACGGTAGTTGCGGCTGCTGAGCGCGCGTCCGATTCCGAGTCGGCGGCCGGGTTTGACGGTTGCGGTCATAAGGTCATGCCGCGTTGCCGTGATTCAAGTAGTACGCCGCCGCTACTTCCGGCGGCTCCGAGCATCCTGCTCAGCGCTCGTCAGTCGCGGCGGAAGTCGTGGCGGAAGTTGTAGCGGAACTCGCGGTGGCTGCGGCGGTCGCCGGCGTAGTTGCCTCGACCCATTCACTCGCCCAGTTGCCGATCGCGATGATGGCAGCTTCGAGCGCCCGTCCCTTGGGCGTGAGCTCGTATTCGATGCGCACCGGCGTCGTTGGAAACACGTGTCTCTCGAGAACGCCTTCCGCTTCGAGCTCGCGGAGCCGTTCGGCGAGCATGCGATCGCTGATATCGGGGACGGATTCCCTTATCTCGTGGTACCGGGCCTTGCCGGCGAGCATGGCGCTGATGATCGCGCCGGTCCATCGCCGTCCGATAAGCTCGACCGCCTTATGATACTTGGGGCAAATCGATTCCTGGCTCATATCATGTAAGTAAGCATTGGATAGGGCATTGACAATAGTTACTTATCTAAATATAGTTACTTGCAGAAAGTTATCAATATGAGTTGAAGCTTTCCTCAACCTAAAAGGCATAGCCGGAGACGAAGATGGCCGTTTCAGCAGAGGGTGTTACGGGCGAGACCTCGAGTCGCGCGGGGACGTGGAACGTCGATCCAGCCCATTCCGGGGTCGAGTTCACAGTTACTCACCTGATGATTTCCAAGGTCAGGGGTCGATTCTCGGACATCTCGGGATCGGTTGTGACGGATGGGACGCCCGAGGGCTCGCGGGTCGAGGTGGAGATCGGGACGGCGAGCATCAGCACGCACGACAACGGGCGCGACACGCACCTTCGCTCGGCCGACTTCTTCGACGTGGAGCAGTACCCCAAGATCCGGTTCGTGAGCACTTCGGTGAAATCGAAGAGCGACGATGAGTTTCGTGTGACTGGCGACCTCACCATCAAGGGCGTCACGAAGTCTGTGGACATGGACGTGACGAGCGAGGGCTCGGGCCGGGATCCGTGGGGGATCGATCGGGCGGGCTTCAGTGGCACGCTCAAGATCGATCGCCGTGATTTCGGGCTTACCTGGAACCAGGCCCTGGAGACCGGCGGTGTGATGGTTTCGAATGAGGTAAAGCTCACGATAGACGTCGAACTCACGCACGTAGCGCAGTAGAATCGGTAATTAGCACGAATTTTGCCCCCCTTCCGGGTTTGCGGGACCTAACACACGGCATACCAGCAAACTCGAAGAGGTGGCAATCATGGTACGTGGGACCAGGAGCAGTGCATTCGCAGTCGCGCTTGGCGCGCTGGCGATGCTTGGGGCATGTAAGAAGAGCGACACCAACGCGACTGACACCACGACGATGGCCAGCGCGGACACATCAATGAAGGCCGGTACCGGCTCGAGCACGTCGATGAACGCAGCGAAGCCGGAATCGACCGCGATGACGGACGCCGGGATCTTTGCGATGTTGGCGGCCGCGAACCGGGGCGAGATCGACGCGGGAAAGATGGCAGAGACCAAGGCGACCAACGCTTCGGTCAAGGCGTTCGCGCGTGACATGGTGACGGATCACACCAAGTTGCTCGATCAGGGCAACGCGCTCGCGAAGAAGTTGAACATCACTCCCGATTCGACGGCGGCTGATTCGATCAACGCGATGAACCAGTCCACCGCGTCGACGCTCAGCGCCGCGGCCAAGGGACCGGCGTTCGACTCAGCCTACGTCAACGCACAGGTGACGGGCCATCAGTACGTGCTCGACCTGGTGAAGCGGGCAGAGGGAGCGGCTCAGAACGCGCAGCTCAAGGCAGCGCTCACGAACGAGGTCCAGCCGAAGATCCAACAGCACCTGGACCGAATTCAGAGCATTCAGAGCAAGATGAAGTAAGCGCGACCGCCCCGAGCGGGCGGGACATCGACCGGGTGTACCTGACCGGAGTGGAGCGTCGCTCGAGACGGATGCTCCACTACCTGGTCGATGCGATGCGGTCGACACAATCGACCGACATCAAGTACCTGATTCAGAGGCAGGCTCCGGCTTTCCTCTCAGACATGAACCGCGCACACGCGCTCAGGGGCGAACTCTGAGCGAGGGTGCGCGGTTTAGTTTCCTGCAATGTTATTGCCGGCTGGTGTTGCTGCATCGATCGTGTCGCCGCTACCGAGTTCTCCGTATTGATTGCCTCCCCAGCACCACAGACGGCCGGTCACAGTGATGCCGCACGTACTCCACACTCCGACATCGATGTGCTGAAACTGAATTCCATCGAGGACCTGGTTCGGCGCAGTAACAGAATGCAGTTGGTTTAGAACCAGGCCCAGACCGTTCTGGCCGTCATCTTCGGTTCCCCAGCAGTAGGCGAATCCGCCCGCGAGCCCGCAAATGAATGCGACGCCAGGCTGAAGCGTGGTAAACGGGGGGCCGTTGCCGAGGAAGCCTACCACACCGTTCGCGGGCTGCGATATACCGAATGGAAACACGAAGGCCGCGTCCCAGCACGACGCAGTGTTGGAGCCCGTTGTCCCGCAAACTGCTGACCCATCTGGAGCGGATCTGAGAGACGTGAACTTTGTTGCGTCCTTTCGGGTCGGCGTCAGTTGCGGCGTACCATTCAGACTTGCGTTGCCCCAGCATACTGCTGTGCTATCCGTCGCGATTCCGCATGTACCGTCGGTGTCTGCAGTCACCGAGGTGAACTTGAAGTTGCCCGCCACTTTCGTTGGGGTATTCGTGCCGGTGGAATTACCGATGCCGAGCTGACCGCTTGTATTCGTGCCCCAGCAGTACACGTCACCGATTTGTGTCAATCCGCAAATGTGAGCGAATCCAGCAGCGGCTTGTGTAAAGTTCAATCCAGTCGCGATTGCGCGTGGCGCTTTCGTTCCACTTGTGTCGGTCGGAATAGTTCCCCAGCAATACAGGTCGCCAATCGACGTGAGACCACAAGTAAACGAGTTTCCGAGTACCAGGCTCGTGAAGGATGGAACTCCATTCACGAGTATCGGCCTGGTATATACTGCCTGTGATGAAGCAGGATCGACCCAACCGCCGGAATTGTCTCCCCAGCAATAAGTGGCGCCGCCTACTGATAATGCGCAAGCGTGCCTGTCCTTGACCGCTACGAGCGCAAACCTGGATTCGGGCGGCGGTGGTGGGGTGATCACGATAGCAATGCTGTCAGTGAAGTTGCCAGCAGCGACGTAAATCGTTGATTGGCCCTGAGCCAGGGCCGTTACGATTCCGTTGCTGGAAACGGACGCCAGCGACTGATCCGAGGAACTCCAGGTGGCACTATAACTTGTGAGCGGTTTGCTCTGTGCATCCAGGACCGTGTCCACCAGTTGCTCGGAGACGCCGATATCCATAACCGCAACGCGCGGAGCAACAAATAGCCTCGTCGGAATCGGCGCCTGCGGCTGCGTCGGCAGCGCCGAACCTGGAGACGCCGAGTCGCCACCGCAGGCCAGGATGGCGAGACTCAGTACAACGAGATATGGAAGAGTTGCTCGGCGTGCATACGATACAAGGTGCGACTGCGCCATTAATACTCCACGCCAGGCAAATGTAAGTACAAAGACGTACGTTGCTGCTAAGGTCCTGCGCGACGCGGCGGCAACAAGAGCGCCATAATATGCGATGTCCTTACGCAATACGAAAGACGCTGGCAGAGGTGCATCCGGCAAACCGGGGTCAGTAAACTGGGGTCAGAGTGCACTTTTCTTGTCGGATGCACAATCTGCTGGCGTTAGGAAAGTGCACTCTGACCCCAGTTTCCCTCAAGCTGGTGAGAAGCGCGTGCGGTGCCAGGTCTTGCGCGGTGCGCGTTTCACGGCACGGGTGGTCCGGCTCGCGCATGAGTAATGAATACCGAGATGTTCTGTGATTGCGCGTTACGAAGCCGCCACTCGCAAACGAATCAGTGATCGCGTGATTCTGCTCGACCAGATTGCGCCCCATCTTATCTTGCGGCGCTTGACTTTGCACTGCAGGCAGTTGCTAGGCAGGATGCAGCGTTTTTTGTCGCCGATCTGACGCAAGGTATGACACCACTGCATCGCGTTGCGGGGAACGTAGATGCGGTTGCGGTTGCTCTGGGTGTAACGCGATCGGCTACATACCGCAGGATGCACCGACTAGGTGTTGCCGTTCCAAGAAGAGGACCACGCCTCAGGCCGAGCAATGAGAGCGACGACGCCCTCGCGATGAGCAACCGCTAGCAGGGATCCCGTCACCCGCAAAGATTGAACCTCAGGAGTTGTCGCGTATTGTCGCGTATTGTTTCGAAACAATACGCGACAATGCGCGACAATAGATGCCTTGATTTAACGCTAAGTCGTTGTAACAACGCGGCTTAGCGTTTGTTGCGTCATGGCACTCGGCGTGCCTATACCGCCCTCCATGTTGCACAACGTGTTGCCATCAATGCGCTCGTTCCAGTGACTATAGGCAGTCGCTCCGAAGTCGCGCGAGTGAGCCAGATGCGAGCACCAATCCGGGGACAGTGTCGCCGGGTTCCGTCTACTCCTGTGTCAAGGCAATACAAGACGACCAGTCAAACCAGCTCGTCAACTCAAGCCCCGGTGTTTCGCAATGAGATCTTCCCTGAGATTGTCATCGGTTAGTGATCGCCATCTCGGCTTCGTACATCAACTCAGATCGAGGCTGACGAGATGCCTTTGGATCGTCGCATTCTGGGCGCTCGCGATCCCAGCCGCGGCGTATGCTCAAGCGAAAAGCGGGAAGGTGATTCCGCTGATCGGAGGCAATGCGCTGGTAACGATCTATCCTTCCTCAGACAATGTCACGGTCTCAGGTAGTACTACGCACACATATCAATTTGATCTCGGTAACTCCGGGACCGGCAACACGACAGCGACGCTCAGCACTCCCACCTGTAGCGGCGCGGTCAGCGGTTGTTCGGTCTCACCGACGAGCGTCTCGCTGCCTGCCAATGGTGCGGGTGCGGTGGCGACGGTGAGCTATACCGCGGCAGCTACGGGTACGGGCACCATCATCCTCAACGCCAACTGGCCGTCCGGGAACAACGTGCAAGGCACACTCACCGTGACGGTGCAGAGCGCGACACCTGCAGTCTCGGTGAGTCCCAATCCGAACTACTCAGCCGAAAGCTTCGCCACGAACGATCCTAACTTCTCGGTCAAGAACAACGGTAACACGGCTTCTACTTACAACCTCTCTGTAGACTGCTCGGGCAACATCTCGGCCTGCTCCGTGGGCTCACCGAGCGCAAGTGTATCACCGGGTAGCTCGACAGCCGCCACGGTCTATTACACCACCGGACCATGGACGAGTGGAAACGGCACGGCCACACTGACGGCGACCTCTGTTCTCACCGGTCAGTCGACCAATACGGCCGTCACAGTAGTCCCGCTTTCACCGGCGGTGAGCGTAACGCCTGACGGAGGAACTCCGAGCCCCGAGCCGGGCGTCGGAGCCAATGTCAGTGTGCCATTCACGGTGACTGACGTTGGGAACTCGAGTCCCACTACGTATTCGCTCGTGTGCGGCTACTCGGGCGTTGTGACGAGCTGCTCGGTCACACCAAGTGTCCAGGTATACATTGGCTCGCCGCAAACGGTTACGGTGAGCTACACGACAAGCACCAATACGGCAGGTGGTACGGGGCAGGTGACGCTCACTGCGACCGCAGGCGGCCCTCAGGTACACACATACTCGGACGCCGGTAACTACAACGTTGCCGTGGCTGATGCGAGAACGTATACGCCGGTTGTCACACCCAAGGGCAGCCCGACTGGCCAAGCCAGCCCCTATACCTTGACTACTTACAAGTTCGCCGTCAAGAACACGGGCGATACGCAGGCGAGCTACACGCTGACAACTCCGACGTGCACGGGCACGTCTGGTGGGTGTAGCGTGACCAGCCCGATCACGGTCAATCCTGGTCAGACCGATAGCGTAGCGGTGAGCTTTACAACTGGCGCTGCCGGTCAGAACGTGGCGCTCGACCTTCACGCTGCGATGAGTGCTCATGGAGTCACATTCGCAGACGACGGCACGGCCAGTATAAATGTGTCGTACAGGCTTCAGGTCTCGACGGCGTTCATGAACAACGACGATCAGGACATGAGCCTCTGTGCTGCATCGTGCTTTGCAATGACGGCAGCAAGGAGCACGGTGCCGTACTACACACTCGATGCGCCGCGAAACGTAACGCTCGTGTACAACGGAGATCGTGCCTTCCCGAGACCGTTCATCTACGCTGACGTCTCAGATTCAACGGCTCCGAGCTCCATCAGCAGCTACACGCTCGAGGTGAAGCGACTGGGCGTCGATCTTCCATTTGTCAACGGCGAGACCAAGCTGACCTTCCAGGGCACGAGTAGTCCCGCGACGACGTACCGCTTAGCGGGCCAGATCGATATGTCGAGTTATGCGACCAATGTGGACTCCGTGACATTAGTCGTGACGGCTTATTACACGAACGGCGAGAGCGACGTCACGCCGGTCAAGACGCAGCTCATGTGGGTCAATTCGACACTCAATACACAGGCTGCGCCAATCGCTAAAGGGTGGCGGATAGCGGGGATGCAGTATTTCAGAGGAACGCCCGAAGGGATCGGATCGTCCGGCGGCGGCTACATGATTGAGAACGGCGACGGGTCGGCCACATACTTCGCATATAATGGTGCGATAGGTGCGGATCTCAGCACGCTCGCCTACGACAACGTTTCCAAGTGGATCAGGACGTACCAGGACGGAAGCAAGGTCGCATTCGATGGCGGTGGGCGAATGCTGTACGCTACCGATCGACTTGGGCGCGAGACACAGTTCATCTATGGTGGCACCGGTAATTGGAAACTCGTAGGGATCATTGAGCCGATGCGTTCGAGTGGTCACTCGACGTCGGCGCCATACGATTCGCTCACTTATGACGGCAATGGCAACCTCTCAGCGATTATCGAGACAGGCGGCACAGGTGGCCGCACGACCAGCGTTACCGTCGACGGGAGTGGACACCTGACGCGAATTACCGATCCTGACGGCGGTTACGACAGCTACGGCTACGACGGCTCGGGTCGGCTTAGCACGATCACAGACCGGCGTGGCAACACGACGACCTACAATTATGGTCTCACGTGGAAGCTTTCCAGCGTTGTGAGTCCATCGGTACCGATCGACGCTGGCGGCGGAACGACAACAATGGGCACACCGACTACGAACATCTCGCCTTGGCAGGCGATCGGTGTACCATTCGATACTACAGCAATCACTCCAGCGGCTCTTACGCTACCAGCCAATGTCCTGGCGATTGTTACCGATCCCAAGAACGACACCACCAGGATGTATCCGGATCGCTGGGGCGAGCTATTAAAGACCGTCGACGCGCTTGGGAACACTACGACGATTCAGCGTTCCGGATTTCTCCCAACTGTCATTACTCATCCTGACGGAAGTGTGGACTCTGCGTCCTACTACGCTAGTGGCTTGTTGCAGACGCAACACTCGGCAGGTCAGCAGACTGTGAGCTATACCTACGGCAACATGAACCAGCTGCAGAGTGAATCCGGTAGCGGTGTGGTGACCGTGACAAACGTGCTCGACAGTCTGGGCCGCACAATCAAGACGACCTACGGCACGGTGACTGGCGATACGACGATTTTCAAGTACGACTCGGTGACCAAGAACGTGGCGAGCATGTTCAGGCCGGACACGGGGCTCGTGACCTATCAGTACGACTCCAAGTTTGGGAACTCGAGCACGGAGACCGATCCGGGTAGCCGGGTGACTCAGTCCTACTTCGATAACTATGGCCGGGACACTGCGGACAAGGCGCCGCAGTATCCAATGACCAAAACCGTGTACGACGTCTTGAACCGAGTGACAGCACAGTACAACGGAGTCGCCGCTAACCCAATCCGGATCGCGTACGATGCGTTACTGCCGGTATCGGTGCGGGATCCATTGAGCCATGTAGATTCTACCGAGTATGACGCCGCTGGTAACGTCGCGCGACACTTCGGCTATGCATCTGCAACTGTCCCCACGACGATGAGATACGACCTAGCAAGCCGGCCGACGAGTGTGACCAACCGGCGTGGCCAGGAGATAGATGTTACCTACGACCCGCTTGGACGTGTCTTGACTAAGACGGCAGACAGTGCGACGGATCATTTCACGTACTCGGCCAACGGTCTAATTCAGACCGCCTACAATGCCACTGATACGGTGCGCACTGTATCGGTACCAAGTGCGCTACTGGACACGGTCCAGACGACAATGGCAGCAACTGGCGTCACGTCGCATATTTATACGATCGTACACCGCGCGAGCAGCGACGCCGGTGGGACGGATTCGACCACGATATCGAGCAACGGAGCGCCGGCCCAGTTCGTGACGCGGCGCTACGTGAACGATGCTGCAAGCGGTATGTTGAGCGCCATCAATTTGGGATCAAGCATTGGTCAGGGGAGCTTCACGTACGATGCGGCCAGCCGGCGCGTCGCCACCGCATGGCCCACTGCTGGCAGCAGCTCCTATTATCTATCGACCGGCACGCGCCAGTATCGGACTTACGGCACACTCGACCCGTCCTTCTATGTGGGCTACGCTGTGGACTCGGCGGGGCGGATCTTGAGAGATCACAGGCACTACGGCTCGCCCACGGCGTACAGCAATCGCGTGTTTGGTTACGACGCGCTGGGCCGCTATACAGGGAGAGACAGTCTTAGCGATGCGACATATCCGTGGTTCTGCGGCGGCTCTGGTCGCTTCGATCCCAACTACGGGGAGTTTGGCTGCGCGATCGACAGCGTGATGACGCCCAACTCGTACGCCTACGATGACGCCGAGAACAGAGTCGGCGGCGGTATTCATTACGGCGTAGGCGACGAGGTGACGTCGTCCGACGGCTTCAGCTACACGTACGACGCCGACGGCAATGTCGCAACGCGTACTCAGTCCAGCACGGGCTCGGTGTGGACCTACAACTGGAGCTCGGACAACAGACTCTTGAGCGCAAGTACGAGCTTGTACGGTATTCCGAGCAACACGGTGAGCTTCGACTACGACGCGCTGGGAGAACCTGTGGTGAAGCGAGGCAGTACAGGTCAGGTAACGCGAGTCACACTGTACGATGGAGGCCAGATACTTGCCGATCTCGATTCATCGGGGCACAGAGAGGCAGAATACGTCTACGACGCCGGAACGGACGCGCCATATGCCATGCTCACAGGTACGGACACGGTGAGCGCGGTACGATACTACGCCCAGGACGATCTAGGGAACGTGCAGGGTCAGTTTGCAGACTACACGCGCTCAACGGAGACTGTATCGTACGGGGATTGGGGTCTTCCGACGGTGAGTGGCGAGACCGCGAACCGGCTCACGTGGAAAGGTCTCTCATATGATCCGGATGTGGGACTCACGTACGTGAGAGCCAGGTGGTACGATCCCAACATCGGACGATTCGTGAGCGAGGACCCCGCGGGCCTACAGGGCGGGATCAATCCTTACGTGTTCGCTAACAACGATCCGATCAATGGAGCTGATCCGAGTGGTGCGGATCCAGGATACGATGACTCCAATAATGAGGGCAGTGGAGACGATGGGGGGTCTTGTACATACACAGTCCGATACCAGTATCCGTTATTGGAGGGCAACACTGGACTGGCCGGAGCTATCCCTGGAACGGTGGAAATTATTGGAATGGAATGCCCAAACAGTGGCGTATCACAAGGCCCAACGCCTAGTAGCGGGGCTACAAAACAGCAACCCAAGCCGACTTTGCCTCCCTGTGCGCCCCCGGCAGCAAGAGGTAACGTAACCTACAAATTCGGGATTCCAACTGCCTCGCCAGCCGTGGCAAACTTTATGACGTGTACCTCGGCCTGCATGGGTGGTGCTACCTTTCGAGCATCATCGACGTCAGAAGCCCATTCGCTAGCCGACCCGCATACAAGAGGGTTTGCTGTAGATGGGGAGATACCGGGAAGTGTCGGTCAGATATTCCAGTGTGCGGCAAATTGCGGAGCGGTATTTCAGTTGAACGAATATACGAATCCGTCGCCGCACGCCACGGCCGGTCATTACCATTTCCAGCTCGTCCCTGGTAAGAACGGCGCTACCGGGCCCTATTATGCAAGATGCACGTACGCTACAAAGCCATGAGAATCCGTAAGGTTTGCGCGCTGTTGTGTATGCCATTATTAGGGGCCACGGCTCAAGGTCGTGATTGCACGGCGCTACCGACAGCGGCTCGAGTAGCATTAGCGCCAGAGTTGCAGCAAGGGTGGCGCATAGTTGCAACAGCGGATCTTCCGTCTGATGATCGGGCACTATGGCACCAGTACCACCCGGGGCAATGTCCGGGTGTGGCTACGGGACACTTCAGCAACAGCGACGACGTCGCCTATTCGATCGCGCTCTTACATTCGAGCTCAGCGGGTCAATACACCGAGGAATTGCTTCTACTGGTCCCGATCAGAGCGAGCTATTCACTCAAGACGGTCGTGAGCCGTACCAGAGTGGTAAGTCCGTTTGTAGTGTGGAAATTGCCACCGGGAAGGTACAAGGCCCTATACACAAAATCGGCGGTCTTTATCCCGTTGGATTCTTTTGTCTACGAGAAGATGGAAGCGACAGCAACTCAATATTTCATGCGAGATGGGCACCTTCGATCTATTCTGATTAGCGACTAACGTGATAGAGGCTGTTGGGGCAGATAGTTGGCGGGTCACTCCGAACTGAGTCCATCTGGAGCGCTAGTTTTTCAGTCGCGAGCGGCTCGGGATGAAGTTTCCACCCGTTGCTGTTCTAGAGTACGCTCTTGCGTACTCGGCAGGGGTGTCGTTGGCTAAGCTACTGTGTGACCGCACGTTGTTGCAGTCCGTTGACGTTCCCCACGAAATGAGCCCGAAGTTAAGTTGACAGTCTGACCGGTCGCCAGAGGGTGGCCAGGAGGACTGGAAGATGCGGAAGAGTCGATCCACCGAGGCGCAGCACATTGACGTACGGTGTCAGGTCCGCCCATGCGTGTTCTGCACCGATGATCCGGCTCACGCGTGAGTAGTGATGGAGACCGAAGTGTTCGCCGATCGCCTGCATCGTGCAGTCGCCACCGGCGACGGGATCGATGATCGCGCGATTCCGCTTGGCCCGACTGCCCGCCGGAGCTTACTCTGCTAGTGGTTGCTCGGTCGGACGCAGCAATTTCCATCTTTGGGCTGCTGCAGGGCGAACGCAGCGATGCGCCAGTGTCGTCTAGGATCGTGAGGAACATCATCCGGTCACAGTCATCGAAATAGACCGGGTCCTAGCCGTCTCCACGTAAAATTATGTGATAGAGAGCACCGGGAATTGGAGACCCAGCGGTCTGAACACTCACCGATCACACAACCGCTGGTGGACAGCGTGCGAATTGAGCTATGCGCGAGTGTGGCTAGGTCCTGCCTCGCTGCACAACGCGATATCTGACACCCGATTACCCACTGTAGGATGAGACCTACTACTGTCGGATCGCTGCTACTCTGGTGCAAAGACTCGAAAGAATTTCGTCAAAAGTACTGCGCTTTTTGACCACGCTCTGCGCTTTCCGGACGAATCGCGCAGCCTTTATCAGCGTCATGTTCGGACCATTTGGCTTTATGCATCGCAGTACGACAAAGAAGCAATGAAAATAGACAGTCATTTGTACTCGTTCAGGCGCTGAGGTTCGAATAATAAGCCGCTTTAACTTAATATCAGCCACGTCAAAAAACGCATATCGTGTTCTGAATTCGCACTTGCCGGTTCGACGCATACAGCTACGTTGTACTCCGCATCAAGTCAAAGCTCATCATGCGGATCCACTGCGCGGATTACTATGCCGTCGTTCCGCAACGCGAGGCCGTCTGTGTCATCGATTGCCGAAGGTGATTTGGAGTCAGTCGTTGTTGCCGGTGTGAGTCGAGAGTACCTGCTCCATCATCGAGTCTGTCCTGACAAGCTCGATGGCGACGGTACACTCATCGTGGCTGTAGGACCCGGGGCGTTTCTCGAAGCGATTCCGGAGCTGAGCAACGTATATGGCCGGCGAGTCGCTACGCGCGAAGCATCGGATGACGATCTCGAGCGCATGATCGAGCGCATTACGGCGCACGCTGAGAGTGGCGCTGAGCCTTTACGCGGCGGTGAGGAAGATACCGCGGACGTTAGAGAGATCGCAAATCAGCCGCCGGTAATTCGTTATGTGAACACGTTGCTGCACGATGCATACGAGGCGGGAGCAAGCGACGTCCACATAGAGTCCACACGCGGCGGTGCAGTGGCCCGCGCGCGCGTCGACGGTTTGCTCGCATCCACGATAGAGCCACCGCGGCGGTTGCACGATGCAGTCGTGTCGCGGCTCAAGCTGCTTGCCGATCTGGATATCTCGGAGCGCAGACGGCCGCAGGATGGGCGCATACGTGTGCGTGTGGACAACACGGAGCTCTACCTGCGCGTCTCGACCGTACCCACAGTCTACGGCGAGAGCGTCGTACTGCGCTTGCTTGATCGCGGCACGCGTCCCGTCGACCTCACTGCGCTTGGTATGCCGGATGATATTCTGCGGGCGATGACGACGGCGATCGATCGTCCACACGGGATGGTGCTCGTCACGGGTCCAACTGGCAGCGGAAAGACGACTACGCTCTACAGCGCTCTGCGTAGACGTGATATCCGATCGGAGAAGGTGGTAACTGTGGAAGATCCGGTCGAGTACCAGCTCGAAGGGGTCACGCAGGTGCCGGTGCATCGCCAGGCCGGCGTCACGTTCGCCTCCGCGCTCCGATCGATCCTGAGGCAGGACCCGGACGTCGTGATGATTGGTGAAATGCGTGATATGGAGACCGCCGAGATCGCGATTCAGGCGTCGATGACAGGCCACCTCGTCTTTTCTACCCTTCATACCAACGATGCAATCGGTGCTCTACCGAGACTGTTCGATCTCGGCATCGCTCCATATCTCATCGCGGCAACGCTCACCGCGATTCAGGCTCAACGCCTGGTGCGTAACGCATGCCCGGAATGCAAGTCACACTGCGAGCTTCGCGGTGAGCTCGCCGACCTGCAACGCAGCATCGCGCCCGAAATCTCTGCTGCTGATTTCGTTCGCGTGAACGGCTGTCCCGCATGTCGTGGTACAGGCTTCAAAGGGCGCATCGGGATCTTCGAGATGGTTGCGGTCGACGACGCTCTCAGAGCTGCGATTGCCAGGAGCGCGCCGAGGGCGGAGCTCAAGTCCCTTGCGGACCAGCGCGGATACAGGCCGATGATAGCCGACGGAATCGCGAAGGCCGCGCGTGGCATTACAACCATGGACGAGGTGCTCAGAGTCTGCAATGCCTAGAGAGCTGCATAACTCCCCACGTGACCGGCGTGCGTTCACATTGATGGAACTGCTCGTCGTCATCGCGATCATCGCCACACTCGCAGCGATTGTGGCGCCAGCGATATTCCGAAACCTCGGCGACGCGAAAACGAGCGCCGCTCAGAGCCAGATCGAGATGTTGTCGATGGCGCTCAACTCGTATCGTCTCGACAATGGCGATTACCCGACGCAGGCTCAGGGGCTTGCAGCACTGCGCGTTGTGCCCACTGGCAGCGATGCGCCCCCAAACTGGCGCGGTCCGTACCTGACGCGTGACGTGCCGCTGGATCCATGGCGACGTCCTTACATCTACACGTTCCCCGGTGTCGAGAATCAGGGAAGCTTCGACCTCTACACGCTCGGCAAGGACGGCAAGCCTGGCGGTGATGACGAGGATGCGGATGTCACTTCGTGGGGCGGACCGGTGCATCAGTGATCAGCCCCTCCGTTGGTTACAATGGCCCGAGTGCATTCAGGTATCGGGCTGCGCGTGCCGATGGCGCACTGCTACGCGGAACGATGATAGCGACGGATGAGCGATCCGCCGTGGATGCGCTCCATGCGCAAGGTCTGTATCCGATCGAGGTGGTGCGAGCGCGGTTCACATCGAGGCGAAGCGTGCCACGCTCGTCCGATGTTGCGCCGGGCTTGCGGGTGCTGGCAAACCTGTTGGCCGCCAACATTCCAATGTCTCGCACACTCGCGACGTTCGAGGAGCTCGCACCCAAGTCATGGGCAGCAGCGGCGGCGGCTATTCGCGAGCGCGTGAGGACCGGCGGACGTCTGGCAGACGGCTTGCGAGAGGATGCAGGCCTGTCACCCGTGCTCGCGGGGATCATCGCCGCGGGCGAGTCATCCGGTGATCTCGCTCCGGCCGTTTTGCGGAGCGCAGAGCTGTCGGAAGAGAACGCGGCGCTGAGGTCAGCGGTGCGCGGGGCGCTCGTGTATCCAACGATTCTGCTGATCGCGGGAGCGTGCTCCGTCGGACTACTTGTAGGCGTAGTCCTTCCGCGCTTCGCTTCGATTCTTGCCGATACAGGACAGGCGCCTCCGCCGCTGACGCAGCTCGTACTCAACGTCACTTCGGCTATCCAGCAAAATGCAGTCTCGGCTGCAGTAATCGTGATACTCGGCGTTGTCGGTTGGCGCATCTGGACCAGGACGGCCAACGGCGGAGTGGTCTGGAGTGGTCTGCTTCTCCGCCTTCCCGGTGTAGGTGGGATCAGGCGTTCCGCCGCAACCTCACGCGTCTGCACTGCGATGGCGGCGCTGCTCGAATCGGGAGTCCCAGCGGCCGTCTCGCTCGGCCGCGCGGCGACAGCGGCGGGAGATGCAGCGATCGAATCACGTCTCGCCGCCGCGCGTGCGGGTGTAACACGCGGTGAGTCCATCGGACGCGCGCTCGAAGACTCTTCGGCGCTGACGATCGCCGCGGCGCGTCTGATACGTGCAGGCGAGGAGTCGGGCCGAGTTTCGGCGATGTTCCTCCACGCTGCGCGCATCGAAGGTGAGAGGGCAAGGGAGCTGACGCGGAGTGCGGTGCGACTCGTCGAGCCGTCACTCATCCTCGTGTTCGGCGCGATCGTGGCTCTGATTTCGGGAGCGCTGCTGCAGGCAGTGTACGCCATCCACCCAGTGCGCTGAATGGCTCGATCCTCGCAACAGTCGGCGCGGTGTCACGCTGATAGAGCTGCTGGTGACGATCGCCATACTCAGCGTAATACTCACGATCACAACTCTCTCTGGCCGGCGAGAAGCGCCCAACTACGACTGCGTCACCGCTCTCGGTTCAGGTCCGCGCGCTCCGTTCCAGCGCAATCGCTTCTGGAGCTCCGAAGACCGCTGTGTTGAGCGATACCGTGGGCGCGGTGCTCGTGACCGCGCTGCCGGACGGCCGCGTGGTGTCCGACATGCCGAATCTCGACAGGAATGCCGGTGTCGTGCGGAGCCCAAGTGCTCAATAGCGCACTATGTGGTGCCAGACCGGGCGCGGTCCTTCTCGAAGTCATAGTTGCGATGACCATCTTCGCGATCGCGAGCACGGCTACGCTCGTGCGTGCTGCACAGGCGCGTCACGTAGTTGTTCTATCGATAGCGAGTGAGGATCGACTGAACGCCGCAAGCGCTTTTCTGGATCATGTAGTGCTGTGGCCGAGGGAAGATCTGGATCGGCACCTTGGCACGCACCCGCAAGGGCCGTGGTGGCTGGACGTGGAACATCCGGTAGCCGAGCTCTACACGATCGCGATCGTGGACTCTGCGTCGCATCAGAAATTGCTCGATACCATCGTGTATCGTAGCGCACCGCGAGCACAAGGTGCGTATTAAGGCGCCGCGTACGGGCTTTACGCTCCTCGAAGTCCTGGTGGCCGTCATAATCGCCGCCACGCTTCTGCTGTCCGCCGACGCGGTTTTCGAGCAGTTGGCGTCGTCGCGAGACGGAACCGCCAGATCCACCGGCGTCAGAGATGAGAAGCAGAATGCGGACGCGTTGATACGCGGCTGGGTGCGACAGATCGACATATCGCCAGTCGGTGGGTCGTCGCAGCCGCACGTCTTTGTTGGCGACGCTGGCGAGACGAGATTCACGTCGTGGTGTGTTGCCGCTGGTGGATGGGAGCGCGAGTGTAGCGTGTCGCTTCGTACCACGGCTGATTCGAGTGGTGTCGGCGTCGTAGCTGTGAGCGCGACAGGCGACTCGGCGCGGATTCAGATGCGCGACAGCACGATCGCGCTGCGTTATCTGATCGATGCCAAGGATGGCGGCCACTGGGTAGACCGCTGGCCGTCCGGACCGACAGTGCCGATAGCAATCGGCATAGTGAGCCCATCCGATACGATAGTCTACAGAGTCGGAGCGCGAGGATGATCCCCGGAGCCAATAGTTCAAAGAACCGGCGTGGGTTTGCGTTGGTCGCGATACTCTGGCTGCTGGTAGCGATGGCTGCTCTGGGGCTCGATGATACTGTGACGACCCGAGACGCGCTTGCGACGGCACAAAATCGGATGAACATCACGCGAGCTACATGGCAAGCGGAAGCGTGCGGAGAGGTAGTGCGTGCAACTACGGACGATGCGCTTGGCGACACACTCGTTTCGGCGACAGCGGCGTGGGACACCCTTGATCGCTCGCTTGCAAGCGTTGCCGCAAGCCTCCCCGGATGTGTAATCAGCTCACGCGCGGCAGGCGATAGACTCAATGTGAACGACGCTGATGCTGACGCACTGGTTGCGGCATTCATGGCGGATGGGATCGCAGAGGAAAAAGCGGACAGTCTCGCCGACGCACTGTTGGATTGGCGTGATGCGGACTCGGTTCCGCGTCCTGGCGGTGCAGAGATCGCCTGGTATCGCGCTGCGGGGCGTGTCGTACCAACCAACAGTGCGTTCGAGAACGAAGACGAGATACGCCTCGTCCGTGGATTCGAGACTGCTGATTCACTCATCGCGCTCCTGGGTGTCGAGCCCGGCAAGATCGTGCTGGACCGTGCTCCGCTCGCGGTGATTGCATCGTTGCCTGGAATGACACCGGAGGCCGTGGCTCGCATCGCCGAGCTGCGCTGGAGAGGAGAGCCGGTAGGCGACGTCAACACGTTAGCCGCATCGCTGAGCGAGGATGCGCGCGCAAAGCTCGTCACGGCGTATCCGGAGCTCACCCGGATGATCGCAACCGAGCCCGATGCCTGGATAGTCCGCATCACTGCTACATCCGGGAAACCATCAGTCAGTGTGGTCGAGGAGCTGCGACTGGTACGCGCCGCGCGGCGGGCGGGTGTAACGCGCGCGAGAGTCTGGCTGTGAAAACTCCATGAAGCGAATTGGATTGTACGTAGGAGAGAACGAGATCACGGTGGTGATCGTCGAGCGAGGAGAAGTTGTCTGGTCTGCAGCCGCTCCACTGAATGTTGAGCCGGGAGCAACTACCATATCGCGCATCGGCAGCTCCATCGGCTCGCTGCTCGATGGAACCCCGAAAGGCACATGGCCTGCCCCGCGAGTGGTGGTGGCGCTTGGCGCGCCTTGGAGCAGGACAAAGCTTCTGAAGGGCGTCCCGGCAGTCAGGCGGCGTCGTGAGCTCTTATCGATGCTGCGCCTGAACACAACGCGATTCGTAGCATCTGCTCGGCCGGTGATCATCACCGGCGCGACTGTAATCTCGGCGGGCGAGGTCCTCGTCGGCATAGCGGATCTTGGCGCAGTAGAAGCGATTACGCGTGCAGTCGCAGACCGCAAGCTGCGCATCGGCTCGATCATACCGGCGGAAATGGTCCGGCCCGGCGATGACGCGCCAGAATCCGCAGTCAACGCGTCAGACACTGTCGATCACGCCGCTGCGGTCGCAATCGCATCACGCGCTGCGAGTACGTGGCGATCGTCAGAGCTTGGGCTGCATCCGCGGGACAATCCCGCAGTGGTGATACCGGATGCGTCGCGAAGCCGAGTCGCGTCTGGCTGCGGGAATCCTCGTGGCCGCCGCATTGGCTTACTTCGGTAGCCAGTGGAACATCGAGCGGAGCAACGTTGCACGTGACAGAGCCACGATCCGCGGCATCGCCATGGTAAGCGACAGCGTTGCACGAGAAGACGCAGACCTGGGCCGCCTGAATCGCGATCTCGTGACAACCACGAGCTTTTCACACCGCCGTATCTCCACTGCTCTGCTGCTGGGAGCGATCACGCAGGCGCTGCCGGCCGAGGCAGCGATAACGACTCTGCGCATCGATACAACCACCGTCGACATCGTGACACTTTCTCCGAGGACAGCGGCAGTTGTCGATGCACTTGGCCGACGTTCCTGCTCTCGCTACACCAACGATCATCGGGCCGGTCAGTCGTGAAACAGTAGGGCCACGAGAACTCGAGCGGGCAACGATCAGACTACACATCGTACCGGATTTCAATCGTGGCAAGGCCCGGTTCGAAGTGGCAAGGGATGAGGATAGATGACATCCTCCTCGTCGCGGAATAGCCCTTTACCAGGATTCGAGACCTATGCCGGAATCCGCGGCGCGGAATGGCGCCATATCCAAGGATGCTCGCACGCTTCTGATCGGCGCCGCATGTGTAAGCACGATGCTTCTGGTCGGAAAAATCATTCCGGCGCTAGTGGCATCGCATCGCGCTACAGCGGTGCAGCTGAGAATGATTCGCGGAGAGTTGGCGCAGGATCGACAGATCGTCGACCGCCGAAATGAAATCACCAGATCGCTCGACGCGACCACCACGGCATTTCTCGGCATCGCACCCGCTTTTCTCAAGGGCAATGCTGCTAGTCAGGGTGCCGCGATGCTCGCATCGGTAGTGGCTGATGCGGCGGACGCGAATGGCGTGCATCTCTCTTCGCTGCAACCCGTTGCCGATACGTCGAGTCGGACGCTTGTTGTCCCCGTATCGGTGCACACGAGCGGCACCGGTGACATACGGGGAATTTCGGGAATGCTGCGCGATCTGGAAAGCGACGTGCCCGTCGTCGAGGTAGAGCAGCTGATGATCGCGCAGCCGGATCCCACAGCCCCTGCGGACCACATGGAGATGCTGCACGTCGAAATGACGGTGCACGGACTCTACAGGCGCGTGCCTGGTGCGGCAGACGACGGAGCGGGACAGTGACACGCAGAGTCTGGGAGCGATCGACCTGGATGATGACGGTGGCGATCCTGGTTCTGACTGGCCAGCAGGTCATTCGTGCTCGCCACGCCCGAGACAACGGCATCGTGACGATGACATCGCGCGGTCGAGCGATGGGAGTACCGGCAATGACGATGTTCGACGGCGACCTGTTGGATAGCGCCGCCAGTCACGTCGTGACGCACGACCCATTTCGTCTCGAGCGAAAGCCGGCGAATGTCGCGTTCTCGGTCGCGCCCAGCAGCGTCGTCGGAGTGCCTCTGCCGTCGGGACCACCGGTACGAATTGCCTTGCAGGGCACGATCGGCGGGCCGCCGTGGCGCGCGATCGTCTCTGGGATTCCCGGACATGATGGAACGATCATCGTGTCGTCGGGCGACACCCTGGGCGGTGTGACGGTGCGTCGCGTCGATAAAGGCGGCGTAACGGTGCAGGTGAAGGATTCTACGTGGACTGTAACCTTAGCAAAGGCAGGAACTTGATAAAGGATTCATATCGTAGCTTTCTTTCCCGTGCCGCATTCGTTGTTGCAGCTGCGACGACGCTAGTCGCGGCTTCGTCCACCAGGCTCTGTGCTCAGGCACACGCAGCGCAGCCGGACACGGTGTCGATTCATCTCGTCGACGTGGACGTGCGCACGGCCATTCAGGCATTGAGCCAGTACCTCGATCGGCCCGTCGTCTTCGGGCCGATTGGCAACAGCAAGGTGACGCTTCAAACCCCTCACGCGATAAAAGTCGCCGAAGTATTGCCACTGCTCAAGGCGACGCTCCAGGGTGAGAATCTCGAGCTGGTCGCTGATTCGGGTGGACCGTACCGTATCCAGCAGAAGGCGCCGTCGCTGCCGCCACCTAGTCTTGCCACTGCCAGAGGGCCGCCCAGCGGTGACACGCGATTGTACGTCATACGCCTGAGTCATGCGCGTGCAGCCGACGTCGCCGCTACGGTGAATTCGTTGTATGGAAGAGCGAGCGCGTTTGGTGAGGTGGGAAGCCGCTCTGCTACATTGTCGCAGCAACTGTCGCAGGCGCGTCAGTCCAGCTTTGACGCGATGACGACGCAACCGCCGCCTAGCGTGCCATCGGGTTTGGTTGGGGGCGCACAAGCGACACATTCGGCGACGCTTTCTGGCGAGACGACGATCGTTCCGGACGCGTCGACGAACGCATTGCTCATCCGTGCGAACGCCAACGATTTCGAGCTGATCGCTGCCGCGGTGAAGGAGCTCGACGTACGGCCTCTCGAAGCACTGATCGAGGTACTGGTCGTCGAGGTGAGCCGCGACCGCTCGCTCGAGCTCGGGGTGGACGTCAATCTTCCGGCTGCTCACCTGCCCGGACACCCGAACACGAGCTACGACGCTTACTCGACCGGGATCGGGGCTACGGACGTTGGGTTACATGTCGTAGGAATTGGCGGTGACCCGGATCTCGAAGCAACGATACGCGCTGCTGCATCCAAGGGCGACGTCACGATTGTGTCGCGGCCGAGCGTGATCGCGGCAAACAATCAGGAGGCGCAGATTCTCGTTGGCAGCCAGCAGCCGTTCGTTGCGCTGTCGCGGACTCTCCCGACGGACGGTGCTTCGACCGATCAGGTCGTACAGTATCAGGACGTCGGCACGAAGCTATCGGTGCGACCTACGATTTCGGGCGATGGCTACGTGACGTTGCAGGTGAGCCAGGAGGTGAGCGCCGCAACGAGTCAGACACAGTTCAATGCACCGGTGATCTCGACGCGTTCTGTCCAGACGCAGCTGCTCCTCAAGGACGGACAGACTGTCGTCATTGGTGGATTGACTGACAGGCAGCACCAGACGACGCAGGGTGGTGTGCCGATCCTGTCCAGCATTCCGATCTTGGGGGCGCTGTTCGGGCACGTGTCGCGCTCGTCGTCGGAAACTGAGCTGTTTCTCTTCATCACACCGCACGTGATTCGCACGGATGATGATGCGGACCAACTTACCAAGCCACTTCAGAAGAAGGCGGGAGACAGCAACAAATGACCGAGACGCGGTTGGATGAGTTGATCATCGGAACGTCACCAGCAATGCAGGAACTGAGAGATGCTGTTAGACGTGCCGCGATTCTCGGCGGCCCAGTCCTGATTCAAGGGCCGACCGGCGCGGGTAAGGAGCTGGTCGCGAACGGGTTACATAGCGAAAGCCGCCGCCGCGGAAAGTTCGTCGCATGTAACGCGGCGGCGATTCCAGAAGGATTGTTCGAGAGCGAGATAATGGGGCACGTTCGCGGTGCGTTCACCGGCGCCATGCGCGACAGACAGGGGTTAATGCGTCGCGCTAACCGCGGGACGCTCTTTCTGGACGAAATCGGGGATCTGAACATAGCTGCGCAGGCCAAGCTCTTGCGAGTATTGGATACACGAGAGGTGTGGCCCGTCGGGGCAGATGTGGGCGAGAAAGTCGACTTTCGCCTTGTCGCCGCAACGAATGTGGACCTCGCAGTGGCGGAAATTCAGGGCCGATTCCGACGTGATTTGCGATTCAGACTACGGGGGTTGGTCATCATAGTACCTGCACTGCGAGATCATGTAGAAGATATTGCAACACTGGCAGCGCATTTCGTGATCGCCGTGGCGAAAGAATCAAATACAGCCGCATTGACACTGACTGCCAAAGCCGTCACGCAACTCGAGCGGCATGATTGGCCCGGAAACGTTCGTGAGCTCAGACAGACAATCGAGCGGGCGCTCGTTTCTGGCTGACGGTTCTTCGATTACCGATGCACACATAGCAGGTGCACTGGCGGATAGTGATTTCTCGTCGGCGAGTGTCCTATCGGCACCTGACCTTCTACATCGCCGCGAATTGATAGAGCTACTTGCTCAGCATGGGGGCAATGTAGATGCGGTTGCGGTGGCTCTAGGTGTAACGCGATCAGCTACATACCGCAGGATGCACCGACTGGGTGTTGCAGTTCCACGAAGAGGGCCACGCCTCAGGCCGAGCAATGAGAGCGACGACGCCGTTGTCATGAGCAACCGCTAGCAGGGATTCCGTCACCCGCAAAGATTGAACCTCCGGAGTTGTCGCGTATTGTCGCGTATTGTTTCGAAACAATACGCGACAATACGCGACAATAGATCTGTTGATTTAACGCTAAGTCGTTGCAACAACGCGGCTTAGCGTTTGTTGTGTCATGGCACTCGGCGTGCCTATACCGCCCTCCATGTTGCACACCCGTCAACTCAAGCCCCGGTGCTTCGCAATGAGATCCTCCGTGAGATTGTCGTCGGTTCGTGATCGCCATCTCGGCTTCTTACATCAGCTCACATCGAGGCTGACGAGATGCCCTTGGGTCATCGCACTCTGGGCGCTCGCGATCCCGCCCGCAGCATATGCGCAAGCGAAAAGCGGCAAGGTGATTCCGCTGATCGGAGGCAATGCGCTGGTGACGATCTATCCTTCCTCAGACAATGTCACGGTCTCCGGCAGTACCACGCACACATACCAGTTTGATCTCGGTAACTCCGGCACTGGCAACACGACAGCGACGCTCAGCACTCCCACCTGCAGCGGTGCGGTGAGCAGCTGCTCGGTCTCGCCGAGCAGCGTCTCGCTACCTGCCAACGGTGACGGGGCCGTGGCAACGGTGAGCTATACCACGGCGGCCACGGGCACGGGTACCATTGTTCTCAATGCCAACTGGCCGTCTGGGAACAACGTACAAGGCACGCTCACCGTGACAATGCCGCCGCCTCCGGAGCAAGTGGCTACGGCGTCTGCACCAAGTGGTCCGGTGTACGATGAGATCAACTCATCAGTGACGCGGGCCTTCACGGTCCATAATCCCAATGCATCGTCGGAGAGCTACTCGTGGAGTGCAACCTGTAGCGGGGTGGCGTCATGCAGCGGCCAGAGCGGAAGCGTGGGCGTCGCCGCCAACTCAAGCTCCTCGGTCAACGTCACATATAGCACCGGAGCCAGCTCAGGAGCGAGCGGCACGGTGAACTTTACTGCGGGCGACGCAGCTGGCAACGCTTCTGCCGGGCTCTCGATCATAACCAATGACTATACGCCGGGTGTGGTTCCAGCGAGCGGCGAGTTGGGAAGTCTTGTTATCAACCAGTCTGTCACCGATACGTTCAACCTCCGCAATCAGGGTAATGAGCTGGCGACCTACACTGTGTCGGCTGCCTGCGATGGTGCGATCACAACCACCTGCCTGCTTGGCGACGCGATGCAGCAGAGAGACGGTGTTCAGCTCTCACCAGGACAGAGTGCACCGGTACCCGTACGATGGGAAGCTACAGGTTCGGCACCCACGAGCCACGTATCATTGACGGCGACGTTTAGCAATGCTCATGGAACGTGGTCCAACACCGGCACCAGGACTCTGACCACCAGCACTTGGAACCCGTCGATATCGGCGAACGGGCCACCTGCTGGAGGGTTTGCGCCCGATGCCACTGGCTTGATTCAGTCGTTCACCGTCACGAACACCGGGAATTCGAGCGCCACCTATACGTTCGGCGTCACTTGCACAGGCGCCGGCGCTGTAACGGCCAGCTGCGCAGTGGTCACACCCGCTCCGGGCTCGATCGCAGCAAACGGGGGAACGGGAACTGTACAGGTACGATTCAATAGCGGTGACGCAGGCACATCGGCCACAATGACGCTGACTGCAACAGCAAGCCCTTACTCAGGCTCCGCTGGAGCGTCGATTTCCGTAAACCAGTATCCGCCGTCGGTTTCTACAGCTACGCCGTCATTTGCATGGTACAGCGGATCGCCGATAAGTAATCAGTCGTTCGAGGTTCACAACCCGAACGCTGTTGCTGGGACCTATTCCTGGAGTATTGCGTGTCACGGAGCTGCGGTGACCTGCACGCCGACTTCGGGTTCAAACTCAATATCTCCGGGCGATAGCCTCTATGTTGCCGCACCTTACTCCACGACAGGCGGCCCGAACGCCACGGGTGTGGTCGTACTGACGGCAAGTAACGTCGCGGGAAGTGCGTCGGATTCCATTTCGGTCCGGATATTTGACTACACGGTCACCGTTACCGCAGTCAATCCGCAAGATACACTCGCATCCGGAGCGAGCGGGACTGCGACGTTCACGGTGCGTAACGTCGGAACGGATTCGATGGCCTACGTCTTCACGGCATCGTGCGATAACGTTGCCGCTACACAGTGCGTGCAGCCAACTACGCCCGTCTCGCTCCTCCCGTCCCACCAGACAACGGTTTCGATACCTTTTACCGCGGGAGCGAACTTCACTTCCGGTAGCGTCACCTTGCATGTCTCGCCGGATGATCCTGCCTTAAATGATTCTGCATCCGTAGCGGTCGTTGTACGCAGCCCCGGCGCGCTCACGGTGAACACGGACTTCATGAATGAGGACAACCAGGACATGAGCGCCTGTGCGGCTTCGTGCTTCACGGCGCAGTATTCGATCTCCACCGTTCCGTTCTACACCTTTGGGACGGCTCGAACGACAAGTCTCGTCTACAACGGTGATCGCGCACTCCCGCGTCCCTTCATCTATGCGGACGTGTCACCGAACACTGGTGCTGGCACGGCGCAACAGTTCTGGCTCGAGGTGCGGAAGGGCGGGGTCGATCTCCCATTCACGAATGGCGATACCAAGCTCGTCTTCACTGGAAGTGCTACACCCGTACGACTGGCTGGTCAGGTCGACATGACCAGCTATTCTACCGATGTATACCTGGTGGACGTCGTTGTCACGGCAGTGTACAATGGCGGCGGCTCGGAATCCGTGACGTCGCACGTTCAGTTGCTCGTCGTGAACGAGAACAACTCGCCGGTTGCCAAGGGATGGACGGTAGCCGGCCCACAGGATCTTTACGACCGAGACAGCCTGGCCATCGTCACCGATGGCACCGGCTCGGCGGAGGTTTTCCGCAGGTGCGGCACGTTCTGCTATCAGTCTCCGGCAGGTGACTTTTCGACACTGACCATCACAGACACCACCACCGGGAACAGCAGCTGGACTCGCACATATCCAGACGGTACGACGCTCACCTTTGGGACCGGAAGCAACGGCGCCGTTAACGAATGGCTGTCGATCGATCCCACGGGTCGTCGTGTGTACATCCAGCGCGACGAGCAGAATCGCGTCATCAACATCGAGGACCCTCAACTGGCAGCGGCACACTGGGGAACCTATGCCACGGCTGTAGAATACGGTTCCAATGGAATCCTGGACATGCTTGAGCCCTCCAGGGTGGCCTGGACGGGTCGCAAGACGAACTTTCGGGTCGGTACCGATTCGCTTCTGTACGCGGCATACGCGGCGAACGGGGACAGCACCGTGTTTACGTACGACTCGCAGCATCGACTCTCGACTGTGCGAGACATGAACGGCGCGGTCACCACGTACACCTACCAACCTGTTACCGGCAAGGTCTCGCAGGTCACAGGTGCGGCCGTACCGACGGATGCGGGAGGGGGTGCAACGACTTTGGTAAGCCCAACGGTCGTGATGACGCCGTGGCAGACGATCGGCGTTCCAATCACAGCAACTGCATCGAACCCGGCAACGCCAGTCCCCGATTCCGCTGTCAAGGCAACGGTTAAAGATGCCGCTGGCGACGTCACACGGTTTACCGTGGATCGCTGGGGCCAGCCGCTCGTTACCACCGATCCACTTGGCAACGTGACAACCATCAAGCGGACCGGTATGTTTGCGACGGAAGTGGATGAATCACAGGGTCGCGTGTCCACCTACGTGTACAACGGGCCGGAGCTCATACATAGCACGCCAGCTGGCGACAGTGTAACCAACTATTACTACGGCGTACATAGTCAGGTGGACAGCATCGATGGCAAGGGGGTGGTCCCCGAGATGCGAGGTCTCAACGCCAACGGAACTATCGCATGGGTGCGCCAGAATGGCGACACGACGCGGACGACGCGGTACGCGTACGATCCCACCACCGGGCAGGTAGATACCGTGACCGATCAGCTGGGACACCAGACGGTCATGCAGTACGACCCGACCTTTGGAAACCTGATGCAGACCACGGCGCCCGATAGCCAGGCCAGCACGGCGACCTTCGACAGGTACGGCCGAGACTCGACGTCGTCCAGTCCAGGCTACGCAACGACGACGACGATTTACGATATTATGAACCGGCCCGTGTCTGTGAGTGATGGCGTCAATCCAAATCCGACGACGTTCACGTACGATTCCTTGGGGAGGTTCAGCATCGTGACCGATCCGATGGGGCAGAGCTACCGCACCGAGTACGACACACTGGGCCGTGTGACTAGGCGCTATGATGCGACTGGTTCTGGCAAGTACAATAGCTATCGCTATGATATAGCGGGCCGTGCTACGAGTACGACCAACCGTCGAGGTCAGCGCTTGGATGTTACTTATGATTCCCTCAGTCGGATGCTCACCCGCACCGACGTTGCAAGTGGGGCGGTGGACAGGTTTTCATACTCGGCTGATGGACTGACGTCAGGGTCGTCAAACGCCAATGCTTATGCAACTACTGAGACAGATGTCATGAGGGGCACCTCCAGCACAACGATCAATGAGGACGGCGTTCAATATGTAAATGGTCAGACAACAAATCCCTCCTTTAACGTGCCCGATACTTCGACCGTGACCGCGCCGATATTCGGCGGTGCGATTCCATCGCGTCGCGTAGTCGCGACCGATCCGCTCCTGGGCGCACTGGGCGCTGTGTCGCTGGGCGGGCATCTTGTGACGTTCGGTTACAACTACCGTCTCGACGCCAGAACGAGCACCGTGTACGTGCCACCGACAGAGTTCACACCTGGAAGCACTCGTGCCGACAGTTACGCGCCACTGACGGGTCTCCTGACAGAGACGTCCTTCAACGTCGCTGCTGTAGACTCGGTGCTGCATCGGGCCTATGGCTACGACGTTGCTGGCAGGCTCACCTCAGAACAGCTGGCGATTAACTACTTTCGGGATGGCGATGGCGCACGAGAGCGAGAGCGTCAGTTCAGCTATGACTCGCTCGGCCGGTTGACAGGAGTTACGGTGCGACGCGGGACTTGTATGCCGTGGCCGTCCGACAGCACAGCAACAGATTCTCTGAGCTCCTCTTTTGGTTGGCACTACACGTGCGGCGCGGTTCAGGCTGATAGTGGTGCAACGTACAGCTACGACGCTGTTGGTAACCGTACGGATCACAATGCACTCACTGTCGCTGGTAACCGGCTCATCAAGTTCAACGGTGACACCATTACGTATGACGACGACGGCAACATGACGAGCCGGTACAGTCCGACTACTGGTGCGTCCCGCCAGTACGCCTGGGATGCCTCTGGGAAACTGGATAGCACGATCGTGGTAAGCGCCCCGGATCCGCAAACCGGCGTCAGGACGACGATGGTCGAGCGCTACTTCTATGACGCAAATGGTCAACTTGTTCACCTGCAGCATGGCTACATCGTCAATGGCGCTTTGGTATACGCCGACTCGAGCGAGAACTGGGCTGTGTATCAGGGCGATCAGATATCCGAGCTCGTGCAGTCGTCAACCTACTACACCGACATTGCATACGACGACGGTACCGACAGGCCAGCGATGGAGTACTTGCATCTTGTGGGGAGCAGCGACTCGTGGCACTCCGAAGTCATGGACGCAATGGGTAACATCGGGGGCGCCGTAGTCGATGACACGATTGGCATGGGCTATACGTATGATGCGTGGGGAGTGAACACCAGCACCACCTGGGACAACACCGAAGTGCTGGGGTGGAAGGGACTCCAGTCAGCGACGCGAGCGGGCTTGATCTACATGCGGGCCCGGTGGTATGACCCAGCACTGGGACGCTTTATCAGTGAGGACCCGGCCGGGCTCAGCGGTGGGCTCAATCAATACGCCTTCGCCGGAGACGATCCGATCAACGCGGGCGACCCGAGTGGCTTGGACCCGTGTACTGATGGCGGCGGCGTTTGGGTGATTGGCGCCGATGGAGGTCAGCGTTGCAATGGTTGGCACGGTACCGGAGGGGTGCCAATTGCTCCGAGCAATACCACTTCAAACCCGCGCGCCAATCCCAATAACTGGATTGATCCGAGTGAACCAGCCGACGTGGCCGGCCATCCGGCCGGTCTATCGGAAGCTGATCTCAAAACGGTGGTTGCAGGCGTAGCGCAACGAACGCAAGGATTCAATCAATTTGTAAAATGTTATACATCAAGTTTGGCTTTCGGGGCTACTGCCGCCGTCGACCTAGATGGTTTGGCAAGTATTTTGAAAGCATCCGGTAGTTCACTCAAAGGGCTCGCCGCAATCTTTGTGACAAATAGTTTGGAGAGCGAAGGGAAAACTTCAGTAAGTATTGCATATCGTAGCGCCGCTCTAAATAATTTTGCGGTTGCAAAAGCCGACGCGACAGACGTAGTGGCAACTATACCGATGTCGGCGTCCGCGAATGCCGTTTCGGATGGGATCAGCTGGAATGCGCTAATCGATTTGGTTCCCGGAAGAGCTAGTTATTCTGCATACAATCTCGCGAAGGAGGAGTGTAATTGACAGGCGCCACAATTACTCGGAACATCGTCTGGGGTATCAGGTTAGGTGCTATTATGGCCGCTGGTTACTCGGTCGTTGCCCTCATTATTTATGCCGTACTTGGACGTCATGCGTTTCACACTCCAGGCCTCACAATCGGTACAATCCTCAGTTCGTATTGGGTCGGCGGCCTGATGGCAGGCCTCTTGATCGGGCTGCTAAGACCCTTAGCGAGATTTGGGTGGGGGCCTTACTTCATAGGAGCGATTGCAGGAATTGCGGTTTTCGCAGCATTCCAAGCGTCAGATTTGGGTCCAATGTGGAGATGGCCTTTGAGAGCTTGGAGTACGCCGTTAATTCTCGGAATTATAATGGGGACGCTAGCTGCATCCGATTCCCGAATCCGTGACGGCATCTGACGCCGGGCAACAGCGCTCCTGAGAACTGACGGAGGATTTATTGCAGGTCAACTTCCGATGCGTTCGGATAAACCGGGGTCAGTGTGCACTTTCTGTTGTAAACGCGACCTGTTGGCGTCGGGAAAGTGTACGCTGACCCCATCTTTTGGTTGGCACTACACGTGCGGCGCGGTTCAGGCTGATAGTGGTGCAACGTACAGCTACGACGCTGTTGGTAACCGTACGGATCACAATGCACTCACTGTCGCTGGTAACCGGCTCATCAAGTTCAACGGTGACACCATTACGTATGACGACGACGGCAACATGACGAGCTGCTCTGCACCCCGTTTCGTGAGACAGATTCAGGAGCGCACAGTGCGCTCTTTCGGCCCGGCGACGCTCGTCGTCTGACCATCCTGTCTGCCGTCCTGCAGAAGTCGGCGGTACTCCACGGGGGCGCGATAGCCGAGCGCTGAGTGTGGAGCGACGCCGTTGTAATCACCGATCCAGTTCGCTACTTGGTCGAGTACGGATGCCGCGGTGCTACGATCTGCACCAGCCAGGTAGTCCCGACGAAGCGTGTTCACAAAAGCTTCCGACATCCCGTTCGACTGCGGGCTGTATGCCGGAGTTGTGACCGGTATGAGCCCGAGCCGTTCGGCTGTGCAGACCGTGTCGAGTGCCGTGTATATGCTTCCGTTATCGCTCAGGAATTGCACGCGCTCCGTTGGTGCCGCATTGCAGAAGCGAGTTGCCACTGCGACTTCGAGGAGTTCCTGCACGTCCGATGCGCGATACTTCCGCGGCACGGCCACGTGCGCGATGGCTTCGCGGTCATGACAGTCCAGAATGAAGCCCAGCTCGACGAGTTCACCGTTCCAGCACGGGATCTGAAGCGTGTCGCTACACCACCGCTCGTTCGAACCGCCTCGCACGATGCGACCAGTGTGCGCCCGACCGCTCCGTCGCCGTCCAGGCCGTGGCAGGTTCCAGTCGTTCATCTCTATCACGCGACGAATACGTTTGCGATTGTACCCGGTGTCGAAGGTACGATTCACCAGCGCCGTCACGCGCCGATAGCCGTATGAACCGCGCTGTCGAACGATCTCGCGGATCTGCGCGGCGACGACAGGATCATCTGCCTTCGCATATTGCTCTGGGCGTCCGCGCGTGCTTCGGTACGGAGTAGCGCGACCGATCCTTAGCGTGCGGCAGATCGCCGCAGTCGAATGATTCGTCACCTCGCGACAACGCCGTACCAGTGAGGCTTTTTTTTAATCTCATCGCGAGCTGCCTGGAGGATCTCGACCTCCATGGTCTTCCGACCCAGGGCGCGCTCCAACTCCTTGATCCGCTGCTGCGCGGCTTTGAGCTCTGACACCGGGACTACGTCCTCATTGGCCGTGACCGCGACTCTTGCTCCACCGGTGATGCGCCGCTTCCAGTGCTGAAGGAGCGAAGGCTGGATCCCCAACTCACGGCTCAGCTCGGCAGCCGTGATCTCACCGCTCGTGACACGACGAACCGCCTCTTGCTTGAACTCGGCGCTAAATAGCCGCCGCCCGTCGGAACCCTTCTGGTGCTTCTCCATGGTTTGACCCCGCTCCGAATGACTGATAATATCTCATCCGAAACTGTCTCGCTGAATTGGGGAGCAGAGCACGGGAGAAATCGCAATACAGTACGGAATGGTTAAAAAAGCGGACGATCCGCTCTTGACTGGGTAGCGTTGATCGGAAGTACGTATTGGGTGCAGCATGCGTATTGTACGCTGTTTCTAATCGTCACGAGGCGCGTATGCCTCCCTTCAGTTAAAGCGGACTCCGTGGCCTGCCGCCGGTTCGGTAGGAATGGGTAGACACACCTGCTCGCTGTCAAATGCCAGCAATAGGCGCGAAATCGCGGTAATATAAGGATTGATCAATGAGGTTGAAAGGGGGGACCACAATGGCCATACGGTCGAAGAACAGCGGTAACGACAAGAGCGATGACATCTCCGTCGTACAGGGGAGCGGAAACCTGTTCGCGGATCTCGGATTGCCCAATCCGACGGGGCGACTGGCGAAAGCACAACTCGCATCGCGAATCGAGGATGTGATTCGCAAGCGAAAGCTCACGCAGCAGAAAGCTGCTACGCTCATGGGGATCGATCAGCCGAAGGTATCTCGCCTGCTCCGCGGTCAGCTGGGTGGGTTCTCCACACAACGCCTTATCGAGTTTCTCAATTCGCTCGGTCAGGATGTCGAGAGCATTGTCCGCGCGGCACCCCGATCGCGGAGGCGAGGCCGGCTGCACATCGCCGCGTGAGTACCGCGGGCAGCCGTGGATCCGGTCGGAAATCGGGCCGACTGCTGCCGGCATTCCTGATCCTCGACGTCACACCACTAGCCGTCTACTACCGTAGTAGTCTGCTACTGAACTAGACGGCACTCGTACGCGCGGCAGCCATCCTCCGTGAGGGGCGAGGCCCGGAGCCCACCGGCCCGTCTCCATTGGTCCGGTTTCTGCCAGTACTGACTATCGAGCCGGCCCGCCGTCCTACGAATCGTAGAGCCGTTCCGAAGACCGGCACCTCGTATCCCACCGCGCCCCGCGCGGGGAGGCTCAACGTGACGTCACGGTTCTCGAACCACGCGTGCCACTTCGTCTCGACGTACTCGGCGCTCCTCGCGCTCGGTGCCATGGCCACAGTGCTTGCGCCAACCCGCGCCGCAGCGCAGTCCAGCACCGCGGCCGCAGTCAACCTCAGTACGCTGAACTTCACGGTGGGCGCGAACAACACCATCACCGGTCCGCGCACCTTCATGGTCTCCGTTCGACACGCCGACCACGCGGCATCCTGCTCGAAGATCAAAGAAGTAGTCGTTCGAGCGCCGCGCGACGGTGTGGTTCGCGACATCGGCTCCGTAACGCTGCCGGACGGCGGCGCGTGCAACTTCGGGCCTGATGTCGTCGCCATTCCCGTCACGCCATTCTCGGATGCGGAGATCGCTGCGTGCAACGGGCGGATCGATCGCAGGCTGCACGTGGTGCTGCGCGCCGACAATCTCGTCGGCACTCTCGTCGACGATCCCGATAACGGAGCCAACTCCTACGTCAACGTCGCTGCTGTCGTCACGTGCACGCGCGGCGCAACGAATGCGCAGACTTCGGAATCGGTCACCATGCACGTAAGCTCGGTGCAGGTCTCGGCAAATCCGGCGATGTATACGGGCCGCATGTCCCACGACCGTGACATTCACTGCGTCGTACATGGCCAGACATCGCAGGTCCGCTCTCCACAGTCTGGACTTTCGCCGACGCATCCGCGGCCCAGAGTACTACGGAGGCGAGGGCTGGCTACAATACGGTGACGTTGGAAGAAACGGTGAGCACGTCGCGGAACACGACCGTCAAGGTCACGCTCAACGCGAACGGCGGGCAGATGACGTCACCGCCGGTGGCCTTCAGAGTGGAATGCCGCTAATGTCGCAGGGAGGGCGATGCAGTGGGGCGACGCATGCGTCGCCTGTACCTACGGGTTGATCGGGAACGGAGCGTTGCTGAAGACTTCGGCTTCGGTCTTGTAACGACCGGGCTGGGTCTGCTGCTGCGATGGCCGACGTGACATTGTCGCTGGTGTCGTGGCGGGTGTCGGGACCGCTGCGGCCGGAGCAGCTGCAACTGCCGTCGATGGTGTCACCGCGACCGGCGCAGGTGTAGCTTCCACGGGGTTCGGCGTTACCTGCGTCACCTTGTGCGATACGAGCTGAACACGCGATGGGGCGGGTGCTCGACGCGCATCCGGCGAGCGCTCTACGTCTGATACGACGTCGCGTCTTCCGGTTGTCGGAGCGAGCGTGAGCGTGGAAGCAGACGACGCTGCATCGAGATCCTTCGACAGCTCACTTGAAGGCTTCGCCGGTCCACTGCACGCCGCCAGTCCTGCAACGGTCACAAGTGCAATTCCAGCAAGCCGAGCCACGCCACGTTTCGTCACGACATCCTCCGCGGGTTCATACACACGAAAAGCCATCTATATAGTACTCCCAAGTACATCCGACGAGCCATTCGATTGCAATAAATGTATTTCGAACGGACGTTCGAAAGAATTACTCGCTTTTGCCATCGTCCGGCCGGGGCCCAGCGGTGCGCTGTGCCCGTTTCGTGCAAGGAGGGAGGGTTCTAAGCAATGACTCAGGGGTACAGCAGGCGTGGATACGTTTCTCGGGCGAGCACTTACTGACGTGGCAACCGGACTGCCGAACATTCCCTACTTCCGCATCATTCAGAACTGGGAGGAGCGGCGGGCTCGGCGGAGGAAAACTCAGGTCCGGGTGGTCCGCGTAGCTGTATCAGGCGGGACTGACGCCTCGCGCCGCGCTCTGCTCTGGCGTCTGTGCCAGGAGTTGCGCACCTCCGACCTCATCGCGTCGGAGGGCCGAGACCTGTTCCACATTCTGCTCACATCACCGGACGCCGAGAACGCCGACGCAATAGCTGAGCGGGTTCAGCACCTCGGAGATACACTGTCCGACACGGATCCCACGGGGTCCGAGCCGATGCTGTTGCACACGGAGATCGAGCCGCCACCGGTGGAAGTCGCCGACCTGGGTCCGTGCGATCCGTGCAACGAGCACGAGCTGATCAAGCCGCCTGCGGAGACGTCGCTGTTCGGCGATTCGGCTGACGAAGACAGCGAGAAATAACGAGAAGGGGGCGAGGTATGGCGTCGCCCGACACGTCCCAGCGATTCCCGCTTTCGCGGGAATGACAGACCCCCCGCAAGAAATATTTCGCTGGCCCGGATCGGGGCCGCATCCCATTTTCAATGCTCACAATTAACCGTGGGAAGCTTCGCTTGTCTGATGATCTGATTGCCGTTGGCTTGTGCGCCATCCTGTGCCTTGGTACCAGCACGACCGCCCGTGCTCAGACGCGTACTACTTCACCGCAGCAAACGGCAGAAGAGTTCGTGCTGAGATCGGGAAACGACACTGTAATTGTCGAGGACGTGCAGCACAACGGAAACGACGTGAGCTCCGCGCTCGACACGAAGGGGCGCGAGAGATACATCATCGACGCGAAGGTGGATTCGCAGGCGCTGGTGTCGCGACTGGAAGTGAGTGCTTATGCGCCGGTTGGAGATACGCCGGCGGGTCATGTTGTGATCGCTATCGTCGACGACAGCGTGTTCGCACAGGTGGCCAACGGAATCCAGCGCACAACTACAAAGGTTGGCGCAATACCGTGGGTGAATCCGTCGTTCAGTCTGTTGCAGCTGGTAGTTCAGCGCGCGCGACACAGCGGAGCCGCAACGGTGCCGCTCTTTCTCATCGAGGGCGGATCGACCGTCGCTGCGGTAGTCACGCCGAACGGCCCGGACTCGACCATCGTAACATTGGGCAGTCTGGAGCTGCGGCTTCATACTTCTGCCGACGGCAGCATACTTGGCGGCGTGATCCCGGCGCAGAGCGCGGTAATTCTGCGGACTGCGATCCCGTATGCGGCAAAAGGCGTTGCACTTGCGAAGCCGAATTATGCGCCGCCGACCGATGCTCCGTACACTGGAGAAGACGTACGGGTACCGACCAGCGGAGGTTTCGCACTCGCTGGAACTCTCACCATGCCAAAGAGGCGAAGCGGACGCGTGCCCGCAGTGGTGCTGATAACGGGATCCGGCCAGGAAGACCGCGACGAGGCGATTCCGGCGGTACCTGGTTACAAACCTTTCCGACAGATCGCGGATACACTCGGCCGTCGCGGAATCGCCGTGTTGCGGCTCGACGATCGGGGCTATGGCGATTCGGGAGGGGATCCGTCCGCTGCGACGACAGCGGATTATGCCAGTGACATTCGCGCAGCACTTGCGTACCTCAAGACACGGCCCGACATAGATGGCAGGCATCTATTTCTCGTCGGTCACAGCGAGGGCGGTGAGATAGCGCCGATGATAGCTGCGAGCGATCCATCACTTGCCGGAATCGTGACTCTTGGCGCGCCGGCACTAAACGGGAGAGGAGTCAGCCGAGATCAGGTCACGTACGCGGTGAACCACGATTCGGCGCTCACGGCGACGCAGCGTGACTCGATAGTTCGCTCACAGAACGCGATTCTGGACTCCGCGGCTGCGCACCAGCCCTGGGTCAAGTACTATCTCGATTACGATCCGCTTGCGACTGCAAAGCGCGTGCACGTCCCGGTATTGATCCTTCAGGGCGGGACCGATCATCAGATAAGCGCCGACCAGGCAACGACGCTCGCGGCGGCGTTTCGCGCAGGCGGTGACAAGGACGTCACCGTGCACGTGTTCCCAGCAGTCGATCATCTATTTCTCGTGGATCCCGCCGGCAACCCTGGCGACTATCCGTTGCTTCCTTCCAAGAGCGTCGGAGGCGATGTTCTGGGCACGATGACCGACTGGATCGTCAAACACTCGAAGTAACGCAGCTCACGCAACCGGCTCGACAACACGAAGCGCGACATGCATCCAACTGCATGTCGCGCTTTTGGCTGCGCCTTCCCAACATCGGTAGTATTATTCCACCATGCCAGCTAGCACAGCGCTGCAGCAGGACGCATCCGCGGGCAGGTCTGGATCTTCCGGTCGCGTCGTGCGCTGGGCGACGGTTTTTGCGGTCTGGTCGCTGCCGGCGCTGGTGGCATCGTATTCCAATTACGTATCCGCGGAAACCCAGGGGCATCCGATAGCGTTCTGGCGCGCGCTCGCCACCCAGTACCCGGGATGGTGCGTGTGGATGGTGCTCACGCCGATAGTATTTGCCTTCGCCCGACGCTTCCCGATCGTGCGCCGTCCGTCGGTCGGCACGATCGCGGCACATATGGGCCTGCTGATTCTATCTCTCGCCCTCTATACGACAGTGTATGTGTGGGCGAACGTCGAGTTCCGTCCGTCGCCGCTCACCGTGACGCGCGCTGTCGTCGGCTCCGTATTCGTGGGCTCGGTAGTGATGACTCTAGTGCTGTACGCAGCGACTATAGCGACGAGTCTCGCGCTGGATTATGGGCGGCGCGATCGAGAGCGCGAGCTCCGCACGCTCGCGCTCGAAGCGCAGCTCGCGCGCGCGGAGCTTCACACACTTCGTGCGCAGCTGCACCCGCATGTGTTGTTCAACGCGCTCCACACGATTGCGTTGCTTGCTCGCCGCGATTCCAATGAGGCAATTCGCGTTACAGTCCTGCTCGGCAACGTTCTGCGAAGCGTGCTCGACAGTGGAAGCACGGACGAGCGCCCGTTGCGTGAGGAGATATCACTGATCGAGCAATATCTGTCGCATCGAGCTCGTTCGGTTCGCGGACCGGCTCCGCGTAGTATGGGAGATCGAACCAGAGACACAGGACGCGATGGTACCGACGCTGTTGCTCCAGCCGCTCGTCGAGAACGCGCTGCGTCACGGAATTGCGCGCAGCGTAAACGGCGGCACGGTCGTCGTGTCGGCGATCCGCTCGGGTGACAGTGTCTGCGTCACCGTCTGGAACGACGGACCTTCGCTTCCGAGCGATCGTGTCGGCCGGCGTGGCGTGGGGCTCAGAAATACCGAGGAGCGGCTTAACAGGCTCTACGGGGACGCGGGTCGCCTTACGATCGCGAACGATCCACGCGGCGGGGTCAGCGTGAAAGTATGTGCGCCGTGGCGGACAGTCGACGCACCGTCGCCCGAAGCATCACTGGTGTCAGCGATCCCCGCCTACACGCGGTACGGTATGGCTGGCGAGACGGTCGCGGATCTCGTCGTAACGTCGTCGACCGACGGGAAGGCGGGTTCCATCCTTCAGCACTAGCGCGGCTGATCCATCGCGGTCGCGTATCAGCTCGGCGATCTGATCGACGTTGACGATCATCGAGCGGTGCGCACGTATGAACAACTGCGGATCGAGGTCCTGCTCGATAGCGCCAAGTGTACCCCGCAGGAGGTGCGTCTTACCCTGCGAATGAACGACGAGATAATCGTTGTCCGCACCGATCCAGTCGACTGTGTGCACGGGCACCACGACGGTACGCATACCGCTCGGGATGAGGATCCGCTGCACGTACGTCTTCGGTGAACTGACGGGGGCAGCAGGTACGGTGGTGAGATCATTCCGTGCGAGTGAGATCACCGCCTGACTGAGTCGCTCCGCGCGCATACGAGTGTGCAGTCGACGTACGCGAGCCATGCATCGCTCGATTCGCTCATCGGTAAACGGCTTCACCAGATAGTCGGACGCCGCGAGGTTGAACGCTTCGATTGCGTAAGCTGAATACGCGGTGACGAACACGAATATCGGAAGGTTGTCGCCGAGCGCGTCATCCTGGAGCGCGCGAACGACGTCGATTCCGTTCAGGTCGGGCATCTCGACGTCGAGAAAGACGACGTCAGGCTTACGCGATCGGATCGTCTTGATCGCGTCGCGTCCATTGCGGCATCCGGGAAGAACTTCGACCCCGCCAAGCGCGGAGAGAATGTGGCCGAGCCCATCGCGCGCGATGGCTTCATCGTCCACGACGAGCGCGGTGAGTGTAACCGCTGGCTCCCTAGCGGCGCGCGTTTGCTCGGCGCTCATGCCATTCTGTTCGTGGGCTGATGCAGGGTGACCGCTGGTTGCCATCTGAGCTCGCTGTGCTGTCGTCACAATATACGCCCGAACGAGAGTGTGTCAGCGGACAAAGGTCGCGGCTCCGCAGCTGACAAGTATGGAGAATACTCGCCTGAGACGCTTCGGGCGAACCGTCGCGCCGAACGGCGCCGTTAACCGGGTGAACGGTTGCCAGCGGCGGGTGTCTGGCGCAGCCGACAATTGGACGAGCGAGCCGCGGTGCTAGCGGCGTTGAAGTGAAGGGTGAACGCTGACGAACGCTCGGCTGTTCCGGGCCGCCGCTGGCCGGCGGTTTGGCAGCGTCGGCGGCTGGCCGGGCCAATTCGCCGGGCGCATCGACCATATTTACAACCTGGGGTATATCCAACCCGTATCTTTGACATGATGTCGCAGCTTCCGATTTCCTATGTTACGCGCAGGGCTTTCTCCGTCGCTCTGGCCGCGGCCTCTCTTTGCATCGCGCGGCCTGCGATGGCGCAGGCCGACGACGGAATTCCGGTTGGATCGAGCGCACCTTCGGTGATCGTTACTACCGTTGCTGGAAAAACGGTGCAAGTCACACCGACGATCGGCCGTCCGATGCTGATCGAGTTCTGGGCTACGTGGTGCGAATTCTGCGAGCGGCTGGAACCGACGATGAAATCCGTGTACAGCAAGTACGGCAGCAAGGTTCAGTTCGCCGCGATCGCCGTCAATGTGAATCAGTCGCCGAGCAGAGTCGAGAAGCACGTGAAGGAGCGGTCGTTGCTCTATCCGGTGTATTACGACGCGAGTGGCAAGGCGACACAGGCTTACGATGTCGCCGCCACTTCGTTCGTCGTGATCATGGACAGGAAAGGCAAGGTTGCGTACACGGGCGTGGGCGACAAGCAGGATCTCGACGCGGCGTTGCGCCGCGTGATGTAGCTGGGCGCATACCGCGGTCAGCGCAAGCAACCCGTAACACACTCTTCATCAGCGAGTAGATGACAATGTTGAGAATCATGAAGCTCCCCGCAGCCGCACTACTTGTTGCCGCACCATTCTGCCTGCAGGCGCAGACGCAAATGAGTCGGCCAATATCTGCTATGAGCCGCTTAGCGAATTCGGCCGCCGAAATTACCGCACCGGAAGTCGGCGAAATGGCGCCGGACTTCACTGCGAACGGCGCTGACATGTCCGGAGCGAAATCCGTGACACTGCACGACCTGCGCGGGCAGGTCGTGGTGCTCGCGTTCTATCCACTGGATCGCTCGAGCGGATGCACGGCGGAAATGACGAAGTTCCGTGACGAGTTTTCCACGATCTTCGGTACTGGCGTCACCGTGCTTCCAATCTCCGAAGACAGTGTCGCGTCGCACGTAGGCTGGGCGCATGACGCGCACTTCCCGTTCATGCTCGTGAGCGATACCAACGGTCAGATCGCGAACGAATACGGCTCCATGATGACAGCTCGTCCGTACGCAAGCCGAACGGTATTCGTGATTGGCAAGGACGGAAAGGTCGTGTGGCGTGAGATGAAGTTCGGAGCTCTCGACCAGCACGCGTACGATGCGCTGACAGCAGCTGTAGCGAAGGCGAAAGCCGAGTAAAGAGCTTTCGCGCGCCGCCCGTACAGGCGTGGATCTTTCACAGATCGGAACGAGGCTGTCGCAGAGTCCGGCGACAGCCATTCCGATCTTGTTTTTGACCGGCGTCCTCACCAGCCTGACGCCGTGCATCTACCCCATGATTCCAATCACCGCCGCGATCGTCGGCGGTCAGTCGGTTGGGCGCAGCACGCGGCGCGGCATTGCGCTCACGCTCGTGTACGTATTGGGACTGTCGTTGGTGTACGCGCTGCTCGGGTTGCTCGCGGGCCTCACGACGGACTCTGTTCGGAACCGTGAGCGCGAGCCCGTGGGCGGCGATCATTACCGGCAATCTGCTACTGCTCTTCGGGCTCTGGATGCTCGAGGCAATTCCGATCCGGATTCCTTCCGCGCTGTTGGGCGGCGGCCGCGCGGAATCGGTGACGTCGCTCGGTGGCGCCTTCATCATGGGCTGCGCCTCGGGTCTCGTCGCTGCGCCATGCTCGGCGCCGGTGCTCGCGGCGGTGCTTACCTGGGTCGCGGTTACCAAGAGCGCGGTGCTCGGCTTCGTCTACCTTTTCGTCTTCTCGATCGGTATGTGCGCGCTGCTGGTGGTGGTTGGAATATTCGGTGCGACTGTTGCGCGGCTGCCGCGATCCGGGACGTGGATGATCTGGATCAAGCGCGTACTGGCGCTCGTGATGTTTGGCGCCGCCGAATATTATTTCGTGCGTGCGGGAATGACGATGTAATCCTCAACGGAACGCTGGCGTCAACACCGGCGGTGGATTGTACGCGGTGTGACCACGCGTGTCGTACGGAACATCCCAGGACGCGCCGCCGTTCGACCAGTCGTTTTCCTTGCCACGCGTGTCTGGTCTCGCATGACTTACTACGTACGCCGCAACATCGTACGCCTGTTGATCGTCGAGCACGCCTGCTGAATCGAACGGCATGTTGTACCTGATGAAGGATGCGGCGCGCGAGACGCGGGCGAGCGACGCCCCGATTCCATACGAGCGCGGTCCCCAGAGCGGCGTCGCTGGCGGAATGCCCTGACCGTTCGCGCCATGGCAGCGCGAGCAACGAGCAAGGAATATCGTCGCGCCGCGTGTCGTGTCACCGATCATCCTTGGCATCATCACAAGACCGTCACCCTTGAGGTGTGCATGCGGAGGAAGTCCGTGCGAGATGAGCGCAAGATACGCCACGATATCGGCCATTTCTCGACTGTCGACCGGGATATTGCGGCCAGCGAGACTGCGGCTGAAGCAGTTGTTGACCCTGTCGTAAATCGACATCGTGCCGCCGCCGCGCGGATCGGGCCTCGGGTAGTGAGTGTACGTCGAGGCGAGCGGGATTGCATTCGCACGGCGCCCATTGTCGAGATGGCAGCTGAAACAACGCAGATCGTTGCCGACATAACCCGGCATGCTATCGCGCGTCGCGGCGAGAATCGCGAATCCGCGCCGCGGATCCGGCTTTCTAGCGACCGTCGTCCTGCAGCCCAACCCAGATATGAGCAGCGCTGCGAACACGACTCGTGACATTGCGCCTCCGACCGGGTCGGGCACTTCCACCTCTCCGAGCTTGTTGTCAGTTACGGCGACCAAAAAGTAACCGTCCCCGTCGGCCGGCGCTAATACCGGAGGTTTACTCGCAGCGACAGGACCGTCGCCGGTCCGCGGTCGCGATTGTAGCCGGGATTGCGGATGTACTGCACGTCCGGCCCGACCTGGAAGTAGGGGCCGAGCTGAGATCGGTAATACGTCTCGACTATCTGCTCAGGGCCATAGTCGAGATAGCCATCACCGAGCAGAAAGCCGAGACCACCGGCCGCAAGATAGTCTCGATGCACCTGTACGATCCCATGTTGCACGGCGCCGAGTCCGAAGCGATCGTCAGCGCGTCCCCATCGGGCGCCACTAACCTGAACGCCTGCGCTGATGTGACGGTCGACCTCTGTGAAGACGAAGCTCTCGTTCTTTCCGTCGTTCCATCCCATCCGTGCAAAGACTCCCGTCTCGCCGCTGTCTGCGAGCGGTTGCTCCAGATTGATGCCCCATCCTTCCTTGCTTCGTCCCGGACTATCGGTGGCAACGATGTTGGGAGGTGTATCGGTCGTCCGCGCGATGGCGAGCGCTTCCGCATAGCTTCCCATGCGCGCGTGATTCATGTAGCCGAGGAGACGGATCACCGTGTTCGTGCGAGGGAGCGTGACAGTCAGCTCCGCGTTCTCCGCGTGAGCGCGTCGCAAGTCGCTGTCGAACACGTTGCCATTCGCCTCGCGCGGCATCTGGAAGCTTCCGAAGCGTAGCGTCCATGCCTGGTGAATCCACGCTGCCGCCACTCCGTTCGTGTAGCCGCGCGTGTCCGCGGCGAAATCCCAGGCCGTGTTGTTGAACAGGCCCCAGTTCATGAACTGCAGCCGCGTCGAGTTCGCGTAGCGATTGAGGTCGAACATGTCGCTCAACGCGAACTTGCCAGCCGTTATCTCGACGCGCCGGGCGGATACGATCGCGGGTATCTGATCGATGCCGCGTTGCAGCGTGTCGCGACTCGAACCGGCAAGTGGTACGGTGTACCGGACGAACGCGCGGGCGACGTACGGACCGCTCCCGAGATCGGCGCTTCCCTGCCGGAGAACGTCGCCATTGGTTGGGCCGGCGAGACCGGTGACGTTGCTGATCCCCTTGCCGCGAACCATCTCGATGTCGAGATAACCTTGCAACCGATCGGTTGCCTGGACGCCGCCATACACTCCGTATGCGTGACTGATCTTGGAATCACCCGTTGCCCGCAGACTGTGCGGACCCGAGTAAGGGCTGTGCAGGGGGCGCAGATCCTGTCCGATCACGTTGATCTGAGTGCCGAGCAGCCACGGCGTCCAGCTTGCGGATCCCTGTTCAACGCCGTGGGCACTATCCGGCGCCTGCGCTCGCAGCGTCCCCACGCTCGCGACCAGGGCGATGGCGATCAGCGCCAGCAGGATCATCGTGGGAGACCGATGCGGAGACCGTGCAGCAACTGGGCGTTGGCTCATCGCATCCGGTGAAGCATGGGATCTCCGCTTGACGATAGTTAACCGATGGTGTAAACTGCAATTAACCTAGGTTAAATTCACTGGTCAAGGTCGAATGCTGTCGCCGTCGGTTGAAGATTACATAAAGACCATCTACAAGGCTCAGAGCGATGCGGCGAGCGTCAGCACGCAGGATCTCGCCGATCGCCTCGGCGTGAGTGCGCCCGCGGTAAGCAAGATGATGCGGCGGCTGGCGGAGCTGCGTCTCATATCGCATGCCCCATACCAGAGCGTCAAGCTCACGCGCACGGGTGAGAAGATGGCGCTCGAGATAATCCGGCATCACAGGCTGCTCGAGCTTTATCTCGTGCAGGCGATGGGCTTCACATGGGACAACGTGCACGAGGAAGCCGAGCGACTGGAGCATCATATAAGCGAGGAGTTCGAGGAGCGGATCGACGAACTGCTCGGTCACCCAAAGGCGTGTCCGCACGGCGATCCCATTCCTACGCGCAATGGTGCCATAGGCCACACTTCGAATCGCTCGCTCGCATTGCAGCAGCATCCTGAGCGACTGGTCGTTCAGCGTGTGAGCGACGAGGACGCCGAGCTGCTACGGCACTTCAAGTCGCTCGGCGTCGTTCCCGGAACCGCGTTCGAGTTCGTACGGCAGGAGCCATTCGAGGGACCGCTGGTGCTGCGCATCGGCGGAAAGCTGGTGCGGCTCACGCCGCAGGCGGCGCGTGAGGTCTTCGTCGATCCCGCTCTCGACGAGGAAGCGCAGCAGTGACCGTGCAGTCTACGGAGCCGGATACGGAGCCTGAAGAAAGCCAGGTAAGCAAGCACGGATGGAAGCGGCTCAGTGTGATTCCGAGCTTGCCCGAAGTGAACCGATCGATAAACGTGCCGGGCAAGCAGTACATCTGGCGCCGCGCGCTTGCATTTGCGGGTCCTGGGTATCTGATCGCGGTGGGTTACATGGATCCCGGCAACTGGGCGACGGACATTGCTGCGGGCAGCGTTTACAACTACTCGCTGCTATCCGTCGTGTTGATCGCGAATTTCGTCGCGATCTTCCTCCAGGCACTCTCCGCGAAGCTCGGGATAGTCGCCGAGCGAGATCTGGCGCAGGCGTGTCGCGACGCGTATCCGAGACCCGTGTCGATCGGATTGTGGTTGTCGGCGGAGATCGGGATAATCGCGTGCGACGTGGCAGAAGTGTTGGGGTCAGCGATAGCGTTGAACCTGCTGTTTCATCTGCCTCTGGTGTGGGGAGTTGCGCTCACCGCGCTCGACGTACTGATCGTACTCGCGCTGCAGCACAAGGGCTTCCGGTTGATCGAGATCTTCGTGATCACGCTGATCGCGACGATGATGATCATCTTCGGGCTCGAGATCATCTATTCGCGTCCCGAGTGGGGTGCGACGCTGCGCGGATTCATTCCGACGGCGAAGAATCGTGACCGATCCAAAGATGCTGTACATAGCGCTGGGGATTCTGGGTGCGACTGTGATGCCGCACAATCTCTATCTTCACTCGTCGATCGTACAGACCCGCAAGCACGGCCGCACCGTATCCGATCTGCGTGAAGCGCTAAAATATTCGTACACCGATTCCACCGTTGCGCTGACGCTTGCGCTCTTCGTCAACGCAGCGATACTGATCGTATCCGCGGCGACGTTCTATCGCACCGGGCATCATGAAGTGGGCGAGATCCAGGACGCGTACAAGCTTCTCTCTCCGCTGCTCGGCGTCGCTGTGGCGACGCCACTGTTCGCCGTGGCGCTGCTTGCATCGGGCCAGAACTCGACGCTTACCGGGACGCTCGCCGGCCAGATCGTTCTCGAGGGATTCACCGAGTTCCGCATTCCGCAGTGGCTGCGGCGGCTGATATCGCGCATGCTCGCGATAGTACCGTCGATCTTCGTCGTCGCATGGTACGGCGACAAGGGCATCGGTGCACTGTTGCTGCTGAGCCAGGTGGTGCTGTCCGCACAGCTCTCGTTTGCGGTCATTCCGCTGATTCAGTTCACGAGCGACCGAACGAAGATGGGCGAGTTCGTGAACAGTACGACGGTCAAGTGCACAGGCTGGGCGGTGGCCGCGATCATCGCGGGGCTCAACGCTTATCTGATCGTTACGGCGTTGAGGTAGGGCGTCGCTGGCGGTGCTGTCGATCGACGATCCCTTGTAACGCATGCGCCATATCCGCCGATCACGCCGAACGCGCCCGATCACGCCGATTACGCCCATCATGCAGAACCGTCGGACGCACTTAATCGATCGGTAGGAAGCGTCGGCGTCGACGGCGTTTCCAAGGATCATCGATGTGCATTTTGGGTTGGGCGGCGCGGATAAATCCGCGCCCTACGCAGGGCGCCACCCGCCGGCGTTTCCTTGCGTAATTCCCGCTTTCGCGGGACCTACGAGGCTCGCCTTCTGCGATTCCATTCCCGTACATCGCCGGATCCGTTCCGGAACGTTAGAATATCATGATGCATCGACTCACGCTGGCCGCAGCCGCTGCGATTGCCTCGATGGCGACGTCCGGAATGATTCAGGCCCAAATCCCTGCTTCCGGTACGCAGCCGCACACGCACACGCTTGCGCTCATGCCGGTTCCTTCGAGTGTCACGGTTCGCGACGGCTCGCTTACCATCGACTCGACGTTCCGCGTCGCGATTACGCACGAGAGCGATCCGCGTCTCCAACGTGCCGTCGCGCGCATGATTCCGCGGCTCGAGCAGCGCACCGGAATCGCGCTATCCCACATCGTTACGAGCGACTCGATCGGCGCGACGCTGCGCATCGACTGCGACGGGCCGGGTGAGAAGGTTCAAGGGATCGACGAAGACGAGTCCTACTCCATCGAGGGCAATTCGAGCTCGGTCACACTTCATGCGGCGACGACGGTCGGTGTGATTCGCGGCCTCGAAACATTACTGCAGCTGGTCGATGCGGATTCGCACCATTACTACATTCCCGCTGTCAGTATCACCGACGTCCCGCGCTTCAGATGGCGTGGGCTGTTGATCGACGTGAGCCGCCATTTCGAGCCGGTGCCGGAAGTGGAGCGTACGCTGGACGGAATGGCGGCGGTGAAGTTGAACGTGCTGCACTGGCACCTGTCGGACGATCAGGGGATACGCGTGGAGAGCAAGCGGTACCCGAAGCTGCAGAAGCTCAGCTCCGACAGTCTGTACTATACCCAGGCGCAGATAAAGGAAGTGGTCGCGTACGCTCGCGATCGCGGGATTCGCGTGGTTCCCGAATTCGACATGCCGGGACACTCCACCGCGTGGTTCGTCGCGTATCCACAATACGCGAGCGCGCCGGGGCCGTACAGCATTGCACGGAACTGGTCAGGCTCGCCGGCGGTCTTCGATCCAACGCGCGAGAGCGTCTATCGTTTCATAAACGGTTTCATCGGGGAGATGTCCGCGCTCTTTCCGGACGCGTACTGGCATATCGGCGGGGACGAGGTAAACGGAACGCAGTGGAAGCAGAGCGTGCGCATCCAGAAGTTCATGGCGGCGCATCACCTCGCCGACAACGCAGCGCTGCAGGCGTACTTCAATCAGCGACTGTCGCGCATTCTCATAAGCCACCACAAGCGGATGATCGGGTGGGATGAGATTCTGCATCCTGATCTGCCGCGCACCACCGTCGTGCAGTCGTGGCGTGGTATGCAATACCTCGGACAGGCGGCTGCTCAGGGTTTCAGCGGAATACTTTCCGCTCCCTATTATCTGGACGCGATGAAATCAGCGGAGCAGCACTACCTTGCCGATCCGCTTGCCGGTGACAGCACGCTCACGCCGGACGAGATATCGCGCGTGCTTGGCGGCGAGGCGTGCATGTGGGCGGAGCTCGTCGCGCCGGGAAGCATCGACTCGCGCATCTGGCCGCGGCTAGCAGCGATCGCCGAGCGGTTCTGGTCGCCGCGGAACGTGACCGATGTCGGCGACATGTATCGCAGGTTGGCGATCGAGAACGCGCGGCTCGAGCAGTTCGGGCTTGGGCAGGAATCGCACACCGACAGATACCTGCGCCGGATAATGAACGGTCCGGATATCGCCCCACTGGCCGAGCTGTTGAAGTTCGCCGAACCCGTTACACTCGGCCAGCGAACTCACACGGTTACTGTGACTCAGCTCACGCCGCTCGTGCAGATCGTCGATGCGGCGCGGCCCGATCCACCGGACCGCTGGCGGATTCTGCAGCTGGTGCGCGAGTACGTTTCATCGCCTGCTACAAGCGTCGCGCAGCATGACACGTTGATGCACTGGTTCTCCGAATGGCGCGATCTTGCTCCGCGTGTGCATGACGTCGCGAATCGGTCGCCGCTGGCACAGGCTGCGCTTCCCGCCGCTGATGCACTCTCCAACGTCGGTACGATCGGGCTTGCAGCTCTCGAAGCGCGCAAGAGCGGAATGCCGTTGTCGAAAGCGTGGACCGACTCTGCGATTGTTACACTGACTGCGGCGGACAAGCCGCAGGGACTGCTGCATCTCGTGGTGATTCCCGCGGTTCGACAGCTGCTGCAATGACGGGCGCTATCGCTCGTCGGGTTGTTCGCGATTGAGCGGCTTCGCGTCGGCTGGTGTGGACTTGCGATAGACGATCTTGCGCACAGTGATGGATTGGAGTCCGTCGGCCGGTTGGAGCTCCTTGTTCCTTATGGGGGTGCTGAACCACCACGTAGCCATCGACGAATCCGGCATCGAGATCGAAGCCGCTGGCGCGTGGAACAGCGTGTATCCTACCAGGCCCTGAATGATGTCGCGGTCGCGCAGGCCGGTGAGATTGAAGTCTACGCGATGCAGCATGCTGGTCGTCGAATCGACGTACGCAGAGCCGGCCCAGTCGGGGGATTTCGTCGCGCGCGTCGGCGCGAAGTCGAGGCGGATTACACGATCGGCTCCCAGCGACTCGACGTCGCGCGCGACGAAACAATGGTGCTTCCAGAACGCAGGATCGGCGAGTGAGGAGACCGACAGTATCGGCACCATAAATTTCCCGTCGGGACTCTGGTTCAGAACCTTGCCGGGCGTGTATGCGTGTTCCAGCTTCTGGGACTCGACATTTCCCGTTTCGATCGGCATCGCTTTCATTGCGCCGCTTTCGTCTCGAGTGACCGTCTTGCGCTCGATCAGTGCGGTGAATGGGTATGCCTGGCGGAAGGTATCGTATCGTTCGGCGCCGAGTCGCAGCTGTGAGAGGACGAGCGCTGAAAGAGTTGCGGATATGGAATCCGATGCGGCTCCGCAGCCGTTGCTGACAGTCGTCGCAACCTTCGGCAGTTTGTAGCTCACAGCCTCGAGCGCGACGACGACAGTGTCGGCGCTCTGCGCAGGACGTGAAGAGCGTGGGACGTTCCTGTCCGCGAAGAGGAATCCGATCTGTCGCACGCGCAGGTTGATCGCAGCGTCAGGAGAGCGGAGCAGGCGCGCCTGACCGAGCTCGTTGGTGAAGCTGCTCTGCTGCGTGCCGGCAATCATGACTTCCGCGTTGACGAGCGGTTGATGAGTCACGTCGTTGATGACGCGCACGATGAGGACGCTTTGATCGGTGGGCGATTGCGCGGCAAGAGGTGCGGCGAGGACGGCGCATGCCGCGATCAGGAGCGTCGCCATGCCGGCAGCATGGCGGAGGCTGGGAGCAAGTGAAAGGCGATGCGGCATGTTAGCTATCATAGCGAGCGTACCTATGATACCTGTGGTGCAGGCGCCAGGGTCGGCTAGGGCCTGCGCATGGCCGTGATGACCCTGCCAGGCTCACTGTTCGGAAATGGGACGACGAATCCCAAATCCGGACATTCTCGCAGCTGGCCCCGCGGTAAAGCGATGAGTTAAGTCGTTATGTCGCAATAAGTTAAGGCTCTTGAGACGTCTGGCATGCTTGTTCCCTTAGGACTGACACTACAATGGGAGCAAGGATGAACTTCGCTGACTCGCTGAAGCGTGAGCTGGGCCGCGCATTTCGCTCGCTTGTGCGTAGTCCAGGGTTTACGGTGATCGTGCTGGTAACGCTCTCGCTCGGCATAGGCGCGACGACGGCGATCTTCACGATGCTGGATCGGGTGGTATTGCATGCGCTTCCGTACGCCGACGCTGATCAGTTGGTGTGGCTCGACTCACCGACGCCCGGGGTGAAGCCCGACTCGCGCTGGGGGCTTTCGGTGGCGGAGTTCTTCTATTTCAAGAAGAACGCCCACACGCTGGCGGATGTCGCAGTCGTGTTGCCGGGCACGCATGACGGTAACAGGAAAGAGGGCGGCTGAGCGTGTTCCCGCGGTCCAGGTAAGTGGAAGTATTTTCGACGTCCTCCGACTCCGGCCAATGCTTGGACGCGTGCTCACGCAGGCGGACAATCTCCCCAATGCACAACCCGTAGCCGTGATCGGCTACAACTACTGGAAAACACGCCTCAACAGTAATCCCAACGTCATCGGAACGATTATCAATGTAAACGCGACATCGATGCAGATCGTTGGCGTGATGCCACAGGGTGCGACGATTCCTGATGTCACATCACCACAGGTCGATTTGTGGACGCCGGCCGCGCTGGATCCAGATGCCCGGGCGGAGAACTCACACTATCTGCGCGTCGTCGCACGACTCGCACCGGGCGCTACAGTTTCCTCGGCACAGGCCGAGCTTGCGCGCTTCACCCAGCAGCTTCCCGATCTCTTTCCGACTGCCTACACCGCGCAGTTTATGAGAGGCAGTGGTTTCAGAACGGCTGTCGTGCCGCTTCGAACACGCATCATTGGAGATATCTCAACTCGCCTGTGGGTTCTGCTCGGCGCGGTCGCGCTGGTGCTGGTGATTGCATGTGGCAATGTCGCCAATCTGTTCCTTGTGCGCGCGGAAGCGCGCCAGCGCGAGGTGGCAATCCGTACTGCACTTGGCGCCAAGCGCACCGACTTGGCGTGGCAGTACTTCACTGAGACACTTCTCGCTCGCGCTCCTCGGCGGTATTGCTGCCCTGGCGCTCGCGGCGATCGGGCTGCATGTGATGGTCGCACTCGCACCGCCGGACCTGCCGAGGATGAGCGAAGTACACCTGGGTTGGTTGGGAGTACTTTTCACTGCGGTTATTTCGATAGCATCGGGGATATTGTTCGGCGCACTTGTCCTAATGGGTGCTCAAACGTCAGAAGATCCTACGATGTTGCGTGAAGGTGGACGCGGAATGACATCGTCGCGGCGACAGCACCTGGCACGCGGGATACTCGTAGCCGCGCAGACCGCTCTCGCGCTCATGTTGCTCGCAGCTGCCGGACTGATGCTGCAGAGCTTCCGGAATCTTCGGAAGATCTCGCCCGGGTTCGATGCTGCAAACGTGCTCACCGCAGAGGTGGACCTGCCGCCGTGCGCGGTATGACAGCTATGAGAAGGTAGAGATGTTCTATCATGAGCTGCTGACGCGTGCCACCGCGATCCCAGGCGTTCGGTTCGCTGGTGCGGGAGAAGTCGTTCCACTTGAACCGTCGAACGACGGCACCGCGATTGGTGGATTCGCCGGTTGTTCAGGCGTCGCGATCGAGAATCCGGGCATGGATCGAGGAAAGGGTGCAGGATGTGTCGGGACCTACCTCGTCACGCCAGGCTACTTCAGAGCACTGGGCATCAAAATGCGCGGAGCTGAGCCTGGCTGGAGCGACGTTGAAGGACGCGCGGGCGGAGTCGTTGTGACGAAAGCGCTCGCAGAGCGACTGTGGCCTGGGCAGGATGCGATGGGGAAAGGAATCAGGGGAAATGGCAGCACGCCCCCATTCTATCGTGTCGTCGGCGTAACCGACGACATTCGCGGCACGGCGCTTACCGATCCTCCGGCCGAGGCCGTTTTCTTTCCCATGCTCCCCATACCGCACGCGGAGCTGTGGAGTCCCCCCGACGCGATGACTGTCGTGCTTCGGTCGAATGGCGTGCCTCCCGCGACGCTCACCCGCTCGCTTCGCCGCATTCTGAACAGCATGGATCCAGGAGTGCCGTTGGGAAGCGTACTGACAATGGACGACATTGTCGCTGCGTTCCATGATCCGGCTTTCGTTCACGATGACGTTGCTCGGAATCGCAGCGGCGATGGCGCTAATTCTCAGCGCGATCGGGATCTATGGCGTGATCTCCTACATCGTCGGCCGCCGCCGCGGGGAGATTGGTATCCGAATGGCGTTGGGTGCGCACGCGTCGCGCGTGGGCACATTCGTAGTGCGGCAGTCGGTGCAATTTGCCGTGATCGGGATAATCGTGGGGATAATCGGTACAGTGCTGATCACGCGCGTGCTGAGCGCAATGTTGTTCGGCGTGAGTCCGACCGATCCGCTGACATTGCTCGTCGTATCGGTGATCATGCTGATAATCGCCGGACTCGCGAGCTACGTCCCTGCGCAGCGCGCAATGGCAGTCGATCCGGTCGAGGCACTTCGTGCGGACTGAATCATTATCTCATTCAACACAATCAAGCAACTAAGTGGACATACCTCGTGAACGCGCGCCGAACAAGCGGCGCTACATATATGGTGGTTTGGGGCTGGTCGCCGTCGTGGCGGTCGTCATCGGTGTTGCGAGCCTCAAGCCCGCTGCGCCCGGAGTCGACAGGTCTTCAGTCGTCATCGACTCCGTGCGCCGCGGCGACATGGTGATCGACGTGCGCGGTCCGGGCTCGCTCGTGCCGGAGCAGATCCGCTGGGTATCGGCCGTAACGGCGGGCCGCGTCGATCGCATCGACGTGCGGCCGGGTGCGACGGTGACCGACACCACGACACTGCTGGAGCTGAGCAACCCTGACGTGCAGCTCGAAGCGTTGAGCGCGCAGCAGCAGTTGAGTGCCGCCGAGGCTGCGCTTGTGACGTTGAAGATCAGCCTCGCGACACAGAAGCTTGCACAGGAAGGCGTCGTCGCAACGACGACTTCGGATTACAACGACGCGATGCGCAACGCTACTGCGTTCGACGAGCTCGAGAAGAAGGGGTTTCTCGCCAAGGGGCTGCTCGCGCCAATGGACGTCAGCAAGGCGAAGGACAAGGCTGTGGAGCTCAAGGCGAGAATGGCGATCGAGCAGCAACGGCTCGACGTGATGTCGCAGTCGATCGCTCAGCAGATGCAGCTGCAGAAGGCGCAGGTGGACAAGTTGCGCGACATCGCCCAGTTCCAGCAAAGTCGCATAGCGTCGATGCAGGTCCGCGCTGGTGCACCGGGCCAGGTAACCGAGCTGTCGCTCGAGCCGGGTCAGTACGTGCTTCCCGGAACCAACCTCGCCAAGGTCGCGCAACCAGGCCGGTTGAAGGCGGTGCTGCACATTCCCGAGACCCAGGCGAAGGACATTCAGATCGGCCAGGTGGCTTCGATTGATACGCGTAACGGACTCATTGCTGGCCACGTAATTCGCATCGATCCAAGCGCGGTGAATGGAACGGTGGATGTGGATGTGGGACTGGACGGCGCGCTACCAAAAGGTGCGCGGCCCGATCTCAGTGTCGACGGAACCATAGAACTGGATCGACTGCGGAACGTGCTATACGTGGGACGTCCCGCTTCCGGCGAGCCCGAGAGTACCGTCGGGTTGTTCAAGCTCACTGATGGCGGCAAGGAAGCTCAGCGCGTGAGCGTGAAACTCGGCCGCGCGTCGGTGAACATGGTGGAGATTCTTCAGGGGTTGAGTGCAGGCGACAAGATCATCACGTCGGACATGTCAGGCTCGGATACCCAGAACAGAGTGAGGCTGCAATGACGTCGCAACATCCGAGTGGGTCGGATGCGCTGTTTGGATCGTTCCTGCGGGATGTGCGCTACGCAGCACGCCGCCTGCGCAACAACTGGGGATTCACCGCGCTCGCTGTACTGACGCTCGCGTTAGGCATCGGCGCGACGACCGCGGTGTTCAGCGTTGTCAACGGCGTACTGTTGAGACCCTTGCCGTATCCTGAGTCGGATCAGATAATGGCCATTGGCGAGCGGACGAAGTCGGGCGGCACAATGAACGTAGCCAATCCGAATTTCACCGACATACAGGATCAGAGTCACAGCTTCAGCGCGATCGCATTTTTTGGAGCGTGGCCCACGACCATACTGGGTGGAACGGAACCCGTGCTTGCGGAAGCCGCACACGTGTCGACCCAGTTCTTTTCGGTGTTCCGCGTGAAGCCGTTGATGGGCAGAACGTTCACGCGCGACGAGACGCGAGCCCGGCGGCTCGCCGACTGCTGTTGTCAGCTCAGCTTACTGGCGCGCTCATCTCGGTAGTGCGCCGGATATCGGCGACCGTAGTCTCACTATCGAGGGTCAGGTATATCCGATCGTGGGAGTGATGCCGGACGGTTTCAATTTTCCGGATGCCACGGATGTCTGGGTCGCTGCACCGATGGAGCTGGGGCCCACGCGCACTGCGCACAACCTGCAAGTGGTAGCGCGGCTTCGGCCCGGTGTGAGTATCGACCACGCTCGCACCGATCTGGATCTCATCTACAGGCGGCTCAAGAGCCAGTATCGGCAAGGGAATGGACGCGTACGGCTTCACGATGCAGTCGCTGCACGACAAGCTGGTGGGTTCTGTCCAGAGGCCGTTGTTACTGTTGCTCGGTGCCGCAGCCCTCGTGCTGCTCGTCGCGTGCACGAACGTCGCCAGCACACTGCTTGCGGCCGGCGCTGCACGACGGGGCGAGATTGCGATTCGCGCAGCACTTGGCGCAAAGAGAGCGAGAGTGCTGCGGCAGCTGACGACTGAAGGACTGATGCTCGCGATGCTTGGCGCCGCTGTCGGCCTCGCACTCGCGGCGTTCGTGCTCAGACTGATGCTGTCGTTAGCGCCCGATGGAGCGCTTCCGCAGGTCGGGTCCGTCGGATTGGACGGCAGGGTCGTTGCGTTCGCGATCGTCATCGGCATTCTGGCCGCCGTGTTGTCGAGCGTGTTTCCAGCGCTGCGTACATCGCAGGCCGGTATCAGTCACGAGCTCGTGACTCGTGGCGATGTTGGCGGCCGAAGTCGCGTGTGGGGCGCACTCGTCGCGACCGAAGTGGCGATGGCGCTGCTGCTCCTTGTTGGCTGCGGCCTGCTGGTGCGAAGCTTCGCCAAGGTCATAAGCATCGATCCCGGCTTCAGGACTGATGGCGTCCTCACGGCGAGCCTGGCGCTGCCCGAGACGACATATCCTGACAGCAACTCCATCGCCGCGTTCTATCAGCAGCTCTTGCCGGAAGTCGGCAAGCTGCCGGGCGTCCAGCAGGCAGGGATAACGAACAATGTCCCGCTCACCGATCAGGGCTACGACGGCGGCTTCGAGATAGAAGGCGCGCCGCCACCGACGAGCTATACCAATTACGGAATAGCAACGAGCGGATACTTCCGCGCTTTGAGCATTCCGGTAAAGCGCGGGCGCCTGTTCGACGACCGCGATCGGGCCGGAGTGGCTGACGTGGCATTGGTGAATCAGGCGTTCGTCGACAAGTTTCTGCCTGGTACTGCAGGGGTCGGCACACGCGTGCGGAATCTCGCCAACGACAGAAACTGGTACGGTGCGGACCGCTGGATCACAATAGTGGGGGTCGTCGGCAACGTGCGCGATGAGAGTCTCACCTCCCCGACTCCGCCCACCATCTATGTCAATCCCTATCAGCGCCCGATGCGCGCCCGGTACGCGTCCCTGGTGCTCCGGAGCAGCATAGCGCCCCAGTCGCTGATCGGTCCAGTGGGATCGATCCTCAAGCGGCGTGGCGTGCCGGCCAAGTTCCAGACGATGGATTCGATTCTCTCGGGGTCTGTCGCCGCTCGCCGCTTCAGCACTTCGGTGCTCAGCTTCTTCGCCGGCATCGCGCTCATTCTCGCAGCGATCGGGATCTACGGAGTCGTGTCGTATCAGGTAGTGCAGCGCACGCGTGAGATCGGTATTCGCATGGCACTCGGCGCACAGCCCACACAGGTACGGAGCCTGATCGTTCGCAACTCGATGCGTGTGGTTGGACTTGGACTGATCGTGGGCATTCTGGCCACTCCGTTGCTGACGCGAGTTCTGCAGACGCTTCTCTTCGGTATAAGTCCAACCGATCCTGGAACGCTCCTGATCGTGCTCGTGCTGTTCGGGGTCGTGGCCATAGTCGCGAGCCTCATTCCCGCTCATCGGGCGACGCGTGTGGATCCGATGCTGGCTCTGCGGAGCGAGTAGACACGAACACCATGAGCACACCGATACAGGATACGCGCTACTCACTGCGGCGAGCGAGGCTATCTGTGATAGCCAATGTCCGCTTCGGAGTACGGATGGTACTTCGATCCCCGACTCTCGTATTGGGGATTGTGTTGTCATTCGCGCTCGGAATCGGGGCCAATGCCGTGATGTTCGAAGTTGTGGACAGACTGCTGCTGAGTCCGCCGGCATATGTGCGCGATGCGGGCAACGTGAAGCGTGTGATGATCGACCACATCGAGCCGCGTACACGTACGCGCGAAACAAGTGACGTCCTGAGCTATCCGGATTACCTCGATTTTACGAGTGCTCGCGCCTTTTCCGCAGTCGCTGCTGTGAGCAATCGTACGATCACAGTTGGGCACGGGCTGAGCGCGCATCGGTATCACGCGAGTCTCGTCACGGGCAAGTTCTTCTCGCTACTTGGAGTGACACCCGAACTGGGACGTCTGTTCGGGGCTGATGACGATAAACCGGGCGCTCCGGGAACCGTCGTGATCAGCCACGCTGTCTGGCAGAGTGATTTTGGTGGCGACCCGCAGGTGATCGGCAGAACGATAGACTTCGGGTACGGCCCGTACGTCATTACCGGAGTTGCACCGCAGGGCTTCACTGGGATGGATCTCGCCCGGGTCGACATGTGGCTGCCGCTTCGTGTCGCAAATTCGCAGCTCTGGCGTCCCTCGCAGTGGATCGATAACCGTCACATGAACTGGCTCCGAGTCGTCGCGCGGTTGGCGCCGGGCGTGCCTGAGCAGTCTGCTGATGCGGAGGCGACACTGCTGCACCGACAGGGGCGCCGCAGCCAGATCGAGGATGGAAAATACGATCCTAAAGCGCGCGTGATCGTTGCGCCGTTGATCGCGGCGCGCGGGCCACTGGCGTCACCGGAGTCCAAGGTGGCGCAATGGCTCGCCGGGATCTCACTACTCGTGCTGCTGATCGCATGCGCCAATGTCGCAAACCTTCTACTGGCGCGTGCAGTAAGGCGGCGACGCGAAGCAGGAATCCGCCTCGCACTCGGCAGTTCGCGCGCGCAGGTGGTCGGCCACGCGCTCGCAGAGAGCCTGCTCCTCGCCGGACTCGGTGGCGTCGGAGCACTCATGCTAACGCGTGTGGGCGGCAACCTGGTCCGGAGCCTTGTGCTGCCGGACATCGTTTGGTCCGAGCCACATCTCATGCTCCATGTAGCTGCTTTCATCATCATACTTGCTCTGCTGGCAGGACTCGTCGCTGGCGCCATCCCGGCCATGCAGGCCAGCCGCGTCGATGTCGTGGAAACAATAAAGACGGGTGCATCGCGGAACATGTCCGGGTCAGTATCGAGGACGCGGGATGCGCTCGTTGTTCTGCAGGTTGCGTTGTCCGTAGTGCTGCTGGTCGGGGCCGGTCTCTTCGTTCACAGTCTTAATAAAGCGAACAGCATCGAGCTCGGCTTTGATCCAACCGGCGTGCTTGTTGTATCGCCGGAGTTCGACCATGACACTGGTACCGCAGACGCAGATCAGAGACGCGGAGTTTGCCCGACATGCGCTCGAGCGACTCAGGGGAATGCCTGATGTAAAGCGCGTATCGGTCGACCTTTCCACTCCGTTCGAGAGCGCATTCAGTGTGGATCTCCAGGTGCCTGGACTCGATTCCATACCGGTGCTGCCATCTGGTCCACCCATCGTGCACACAGTCAGCCCCGATTATTTCAACCTCATGCACCTCAGCATATTGCAGGGGCGCGGTCTTCGACCGGAGGACAATCACATCGGTGCTGCACGTGTGGTGGTTGTGAATGCACTAATGGCACGCACGCTCTGGCCGGGCCGAGCCGCCGTGGGCCAGTGTCTCGTCGTGTATGACGCTGACGCGAGTAAGTCAGCGCAACCGCCATGCGCAACTGTTGTAGGTGTCGCGGCTACAGCGGCGCTTCAGAACCTCACTGCCCCCGCGCCGATGCAGTTCTACGTCCCCGTGGATGCGGGAATCGTTACGCCGCCCTTCCGGGACATTCTGGTGCGCGAGAGTGACGATGGTGATCGGTCGATTCCCGCCATTCGGAAAGCGCTCTCGGATCTCGATCCATCAGTACGGTTCCTTCACATCGATCCGCTGCAGGCAGCGGTGGAGCGAGAGACCAGTTCCTGGAGACTCGGCGCAACGGCGTTTTCGGCATTCGGCATTCTTGCTCTTATAGTTGCTGGTATCGGACTCTACAGCGTACTCGCGTTCAGCGTGGCCCAGCGCACCTTCGAGATCGGGGTGCGCACCGCACTTGGCGCGACGCCGCGACGACTGGCGGCAATGATACTCGGTGAGATGGGTCGATTGATCGCAGTTGGTATCGTCATCGGGCTGATCGTCGCCGTCGCGGTCGCCCCGCGAGCTGAATCACTGTTATTCAACGTGTCTCCGCATGATCCGGCCACATTGGCAGTTGTGGTCTGCTCAGTCGCCGCGGTGAGTATTCTGGCCGCCATCGTGCCGGCGCAAAGAGCGATACTCGTGGATCCCAGTATTGCACTCCGGAGTGAATGAGAATAATGACGCAACGATCAACTGCAAGAGGAAGGACATTATGAGCACACTCACCCAGGATCTCCGCTTCGCCTTCCGCTCGCTCACCAAGCGGCCGGCGTTCACAGTTGTCGCGATCCTCTCACTCGCGCTTGGAATCGGCGCAAACACTGCGATTTTCAGCGTCATCGATGCTGTGTTGCTGCGGCCGTTGCCATATACACAACCCGACCGGCTCGTGGATTTGTACGAGTCGTCGCAAAACGTGGACTATGGATCGGTGTCACCGGCCAACTTTCGCGATTGGCAGGTGCAGAATACGGCATTTTCCAGCCTGGCTGGTTACATATCCGGCGACGTGAACCTGCAGGGCGTATCGAATCCCGAACGACTGTCTGCCGAATACGCGAGCGACAATATTTTCAGTCTGCTTGGCGCAAGGCCGATGCTCGGTCGTACGTTTCGTCCCGGCGAGGATCGCGATAACGCTCCGCATGTAGCGGTGATCAGTGAGGAGTTCTGGCGCCGCCGCTTCGGAGGGGATCCGAATGTGATCGGCAGGACGATCACGTTGAGCGGCGATCCATACACCATCGTGGGCGTGATGCCGGCGAGCTTCCGCTTCCCGGCCACTGTCAGCAGAGACTTGTGGATGCCACTCCAGCTACATCCGGAGCAGTATGCACAACGCGGCTCGCACTGGCTCAATGTCATCGGACGACTGAAGCCCGGCGTCGATCTCGCGACGGCCGATGCGCAGATGCGCCAGATCGCTGGACGGCTTGCAGTGCAGTATCCCCAACAGCAGAAGGGACGTAGCACCAAGGCCATGCCGCTCCGCAAGGATCTCACCGGCACAGTACGTCCTGCGCTCTTCGTGCTGCTCGGCGCCGCGGGCCTGGTGCTGCTGATTGCCTGTGCGAATGTCGCGAATCTACTGCTTGCGCGAGCGTCTGATCGGCGTCGGGAAGTAGCAATCCGTCTCGCATTGGGAGCCGGACGCGCGCGGCTGATCCGGCAATTTCTCACGGAGAGTGTGCTGCTCGCAATCGTTGGTGGCGCGATCGGTCTCGCTCTCGCCTACTCCGGCGCTGGAGTGCTGCTCAAGCTGGCCGGCTCAGCAATTCCGTTCGGCACAGACGTCGGCTTTGATCCGACTGTCTTCGTCTTTCTGCTGATCGTTGCTGTCGCCACTGGCGTCGTATTCGGTCTGGTACCGGCGCTGCAGTCCACACAGGTGGATCTACAGAGCGATCTGAAAGAAGGTGGCGGAAAGGGAAGCGCTGGGCGCGGCAGGCAGCGCTTTCGCAGTCTGCTGGTGATCACCGAGACGGCACTTGCGCTGGTACTCCTCGTTGGTGCGGGCCTGCTCATGCGCGCATTCATCAGACTGCAGAGCACCGATACCGGCATGGTCACGCGAAACGTGCTTACGATGCACCTGTCAGTGCCACAGACGTATGACTCGACCGTATCGACGCGCTTCTATCAACCCGCGATGCAGCGCATCGAGGCGATTCCCGGCGTGCGCGCCGTCGGGCTGATTTCACGACTGCCACTGCAATCTTCGTACAGCAACGGCACAGTCTCCATCGTGGGCCGGCCTCCGGACAAGCCCGGTAATGAGCCGTTCGCGGAAAACCGCGACGTGAGCGCGGGATTTTTTGCCGCACTCGGTATTCCACTCCTTCGCGGCCGCAACTTCACGCATCAGGACCGACCGGGTACGGAGCCAGTGCTCATCGTCAACCATGCGTTCGCGAGTAAGTATTTTCCGAACGCCGACGCGATCGGGCAGAGAATACGAGTCACCGATTCGATTTCGGCGCCTATCGTCGGAGTAGTTGGCGATGTTCGCGAAAGCCGGATCGACTGGCCGTCAGCTCCGACTCTGTACTACTCGTTCCTGCAACAGCCACGGAACGACATGACGCTCGTAATCAGTACGACGGTCGCTCCGACAAGCATCATGAATGCCGTCCGCGCCGCGATCCATTCAGTCGATGCGAATCAGCCCGTATACGAAGTGAAGACGATGGACGACGTCGTGGCGGAATCGGTCTCCAGCACGCGATTCTCGTTCTGGCTGCTTGGAACTTTCGCGGCCATCGCGCTGGCGCTTGCCGCGGTCGGGATCTACGGAGTGATGTCCTACATGGTCACGCAGCGCACGCGCGAGATTGGCATCCGCATGGCGCTGGGCGCCAGGCACAGTGCGGTGATGCAGCTCATCGTGAAGCACGGGATGAGTCTGGCCATCGCCGGACTCGCGATCGGTACAGTGATCGCTCTGGCGCTCACGCGAGTGCTGGCGAGCATGCTCTACGGTGCGAGCGCCACCGATCCGGCGACTTTCGCCGGTGTTGCGCTCCTGTTGGGAATCGTTGCGCTGGTGGCCAGCTATGTGCCAGCGCGACGCGCAGCAGCGGTGGATCCAGTGATCGCTCTTAGAAGTGAATGAGATAGTACGACAAACCAACGACCTCCGAGAAAGAAATGACCGATCAGATTGCATCTACTTCCAAGCCATCCAGCAGCGCAAGCACGATGCCTGCGTCGCTGATCAAGCTCGACGGCGTGACGAAGGTCTACTACACCGACGAGCTCGAGACTCACGCGCTCTCCGGCATCCAGCTGGATATCCTGGAAGGCGAGTACGTCGCGATCGCGGGACCGTCGGGCGGTGGAAAGACGACGCTGCTCTCCATCCTCGGTCTTCTCGATTCACCCACCAAGGGCGTGTACCTGCTCGGCGGCCAACCCGTGGAGTCACTGAGTCGATCGCAGCGCGCCGACGTGCGCAATCAGCGGATCGGATTCATCTTCCAGGCCTTCAACCTGATCGGTGATCTCACGGTTTACGAGAACGTCGAGCTCCCGCTCACATATCGCGGCATGCCATCGGACGAGCGCAGACAGCGGGTCAACGCCGCACTCGAGCGCGTCGGGATGTCGCACCGGACGAATCACTATCCCGCACAACTCTCCGGCGGTCAGCAGCAGCGCGTCGCGGTCGCTCGCGCTGTTTCTGGTGATCCCCTGATTCTCCTCGCCGACGAGCCGACAGGAAACCTCGATTCCGCGAACGGTGAAGCAATTATGGAATTGCTCGGAGAGCTGCACAGCAACGGCGCCACGATCTGCATGGTCACTCACGATCCGCGCTTCGCGCGGCATGCCGATCGTTCCGTGCACCTGTTCGACGGACGAATCGTCGAGGAAGAGCGCGGTGAGCGAGCTGCCACCGATCAGCGCGAGCTACGCGAGAGCGGCTTCGGCGTCGCGTAATGACGAGGCTGCTGCAGGACATCCGGTTCGCCGCACGTCTGTTGATGCGGCGACCCGGATTCACAGCAATCGCAGTACTGTCGCTCGCGCTCGGAATTGGCGCCAACACCGCGATATTCAGCGTCATCGATGCGGTGTTGTTGCGGCCGCTGCCGTACGCCCAACCTGACAGGCTCGTTCGTCTGTACGAGACCGCGCCGCAGATGCCGCTCAGCTCCGTGGCTCCGGCCAACTTCCGAGACTGGCAGGAGCAGAATCATGTATTCTCGCAACTTGCTGCCTTTGGATTGACCGACCTGAATCTGCAAGGCGTCGCCAATCCCGAACGTCTCGAGGCAGTGAGAGCGACCGCAAATCTCTTCAGCGTGCTCGGGAGCAAGCCTCTGCTTGGCCGCACGTTCACATCCGGCGAGGACCGGCCCAACGCATCGCGCGTAGTCGTGCTGAGCGAAGGGCTGTGGCGCCGGCATTTCGGATCGGATCGCCGGCGATGGTGGGCCGAATCGATAACGCTTGGTGGTGACCCATATACCGTCATCGGGATCATGCCGTCGCGTTTTCGCTTCCCCGCTGATGCGAAGACCGACGTCTGGCTCCCCATGCAGATCAATCCGCAACTCGCTGCGCAACGCGACTCGCGCTGGCTGCATGTGATAGGGCGTCTTGCGCCGGACGTCAATCTGGCGACGGCTGTCGGTCAGATGCATCAGATCGCCGAGCGTCTCGCTCAACAATATCCGAAAGAGCAGCACGGACACAGCGTGACGGCGGTGCCGCTTCGCCAGGATATCACCGGCGACATCCGGCCAGCGTTGCTGGTGTTACTTGGCGCGGCGGGGCTGGTGCTGCTCATCGCATGCGCCAATGTCGCGAACCTGTCGCTTGCGAGGGCCACGGATCGGCATCGCGAGGTGGCGATACGGCTCGCGGTTGGAGCACGACGGAGCAGGTTGATGCGCCAGTTCCTTACGGAGAGCGTTCTGCTGGCGTTGCTCGGCGCACTCGTTGGGCTTGGTCTGGCGTACGCAGGCACACCGTCGCTGATGAGGTTGGCGTCACCGTCTGTCCCGTTTGCTGGCGATGTCGATTTCAATCCGCAGGTATTCGCGTTCCTCCTGATCGTCGCGGTACTCACCGGAGTCATCTTCGGTCTCGTGCCGGCGTTCCATGCGACCCGTGTCGATCTGCAGAGTGATTTGAAGGAAGGCTCGGTGCAAGGAAGCGCCAGCACCGGGAACCGACGCTTCCGAAGTGCGCTCGTGATCGCCGAGACCGCACTTGCTCTTGTGTTACTCGTGGGTGCTGGGCTGCTCATGCGGGCCTTCGTCCGGCTCGCAAACACGGATTCCGGCATGACGACACACAATGTTCTCACGTTGCACATACCGGTTCCTCGCCAGCAGTACGATACCGCCGTTTCGATTCGTTTCTTCCAGCCTGTGTTGCAGCGCATAGAGGCAATTCCGGGTGTGCGAGCTGCGGGCGTGACATCAGCACTTCCATTGCAGGAATCTCATAACTTCGGATTCTTGCGGATCGAAGGCCGGCCAGCGGCCAGTCCAGGCGACCAGCCCATAGCGGAGCAGCGCATAGTCAGCCCTGGATACTTCCGCGCGCTCGGTATTCCCGTCGTGCAGGGCCGCAACTTCACGAGCAGTGATGCGGATGCCGCTTACAACTATGGCGTCAAGCCTGCTACCGGCACCGCACCAGCGGTCGTTCTTATCAATCAGGCGTTGGCTCGCACCTATCTCGCGGATCGCGATCCGCTTGCGCAGCGAATCAAGCTCGGCGACTCGGTGTCGGCGCCAATCGTGGGCGTGGTGGGCGACGTTCGAGAGAGCGGGCTGGACACGCCTTCTGCACCTACCATGTATCTGTCGTATCTGCAATACCCGCAGAACGAGCTGACTCTCGTTATCAGCACGTCGGTTCCACCGATGAGCATTGTCGGTGCGGTAAGATCCGCGATTCATTCGGTCGACCCCAATCAGCCGATCTACGAGGTGGAGACGATGGATCGGGTGGTGTCGGATTCGATCTCCGACCGTCGGTTATACCTGACACTGCTCGGGATTTTCGCCGTTATCGCCTTCGCGCTGGCGATTGCGGGCATTTACGGCGTGATGTCGTACGCGGTAACGCAGCGGACGCGGGAGATCGGTATCCGAATGGCGCTCGGTGCGCAGGCGAGCTCCGTTCGGCGTCTTGTAGTGCGCGAAGGAATGTTGCTGGTAATCACCGGAATCATCTGCGGTGCGATCATGTCGCTGCTTCTCACGCGCCTGCTCTCCAGTCTTCTCTACGGTGTGAGCAGTACTGATCCTGTCACCTTCGTCAGCGTTGCGCTCCTGCTCGGCGGTGTCGCACTCGTGGCAAGCTATGTCCCCGCGCGCCGAGCGGCAGCGGTGGATCCCACCATAAGCCTGAGGTACGAATGGTGAGCCAATACGGCAGAAGCACGGTCGTGTCATGAGCACCCTGCTGCAGGACGTCCGCTACGCGCTTCGGTCGTTCAGCAAGGCTACGGCGTTTACCATCGCTGCCGTGCTCACGATCGCGTTGGGCATCGGTGCCAACACTGCAATTTTCAGCGTCGTGCATTCGGTGTTCTTCCGGCCGCTGCCGTTCCGAGCACCGGATCAACTGGTAGAGGATCTGGGCGAATCACTACCCCAGTCGCGCGGAATACGCAGAAGTGCGCGCAAGGACTCGATCGTATCAGGGCGTTGCGGCGTTCCATGCGCCCCCGGACGGAGCGACACTCCTTGTTCGTGATGAGCCCGAGCGTATAGCCATCGCAGCCGGCACGTCGAATCTGTTTCCATTGCTGGGAATCGCACCCGCACTCGGCAGAAACTTCACAGCCGAGCGAGGAGCGCGCCGGCAATGGTAACGTCGTGATAATGAGTAACGAACTGTGGCAGAACCTTCGGCGGCAACGCAGCAATTCTTGGCCGCACCATAACGCTGGACGGAGTTGGCCGCACAGTCATCGGCGTGATGCCGCCGGATTTTCATTTTCCAGCGCGCGAGACTCAGGCGTGGATTCCGGTTGGAATGGATCCGGGCAAAGTCGGCGATTTCTGGGGATCAGGAGGATATGATCTGATTGGACGGTTGCGCCCGGGCGTAACCGCTGGGACTGCGCAGGCCGAGCTTCGTTCAGTTGCCCGTCAGATACGCCACGACAACCCGGTCTGGGATCCCGGCGCGAGCTACGGGACCGATGCCGCAGTCGTGTCTCTTCAGACAAGTCTTGCCGGCGACGTGCGCCCCACACTTCTGATACTGCTCGCGGCTGTAGCCGTCGTGTTGCTGATCGCGTGCGCCAACGTCGCCAACCTGCTACTGGCGCGCGGTGCCGCCCGCACCAGGGCTTTTGCGATTCGTGCGGCGATTGGCGCGCGCAGGATCCGGCTCGTTCAACAACTGCTCACGGAGAGCCTGCTCCTGGCTGGAATCGGTGCGGTCGCTGGCTGTATTCTCGCATGGCTGATCGTCGCGCCGCTCAGCCACGGATTGCTGGCGAATACGCCCCAGCTGGTCGATGTCAGCGTCGATGGACGCGTGCTTCTCTTCGCGGCGATCATCGCTCTTATCACGGGTGTGCTTACAGGCATAGTGCCCGCACTCCGCGCGTCCGATCCCAACTTCAATTCATTGCTGAACAACGCGAGCCGCGGCGCGAGTAGCGGCTCCGGCAATCGCAGGCTCTCGGACGCTCTGGTCGTTCTCGAAGTAGCGCTTGCAGTGACGCTGGTCATCGGTGCCGGACTGCTGATACGAAGCTTCTGGGAGCTACACGATGTAAATCCCGGCTTCAATCCCGACGGCGTAACGGCAGCACGCGTCGATCTGCCGAAGACCGCCATGGCCAGAATCAGGATGATCAGCGAGCGTGTCTTCTACTCCGCAACTCGATCCAGGGCATCTCTTCCATCCCGGGTGTGGCGAGTGCGGCCGCAACGTCCAGAGATCCCGCTGGGCGAGAGTTCCGCGCTGGCGTTTCGCGTCCAGGGACAGTTCGAGGACTATTCACAACGGATTGCCGACTGCCGGACGGATATCATGTGGTGACGCCGGCATACCTGCGCACGATGGGGATTCCGTCTGCGCAGCGGCCGCGCATTCACCGATGCGGACACGAAGGGCGCACCGGATGTCGCGATTGTGAACGAGGCACTGGCACGGCGTTTCTGGCCGCATGGAGAGCGCGATTGGACAGCGCATCGGTTATCCATGGGCGAGTCCGTGGATAACCATCGTTGGTGTCGTGGCGGACGTGCACGAACAGGAGTCTGGCATACTCCCGACACGGCGATGACAATCTATCAGACCCTTTCTGCAGGCGCCCAGCGACCCAGCATGCAGGTCGTCGTGAAGGAGCAGTCGCACCGATGGCTGGGGTTGCCGCGGGCATCCGGCGCGCCGTAGCAAGCCTGGATCGTACTGTTCCCCGTGAGCCATCTGCAGAGCATGGAGCAGACCGTTTCGGACTCGGAGGCCAAGCCGCGATTCACGATGCTGCTCCTCTCCGGGTTCGCTGCCGTCGCGCTGCTGCTCGGCGCGATCGGGATATACGGTGTGATCAGTTATTCCGTTGCGCAGCGAAACAAGAGAAATTGGCATCCGAATGGCGCTTGGCGCGCAGACAAGTCCGAAGTGTTGACGCCTTGTGCTTGCGCAGAGGCGCTGTGCTCGCGGTGACAGGCGCCGTTGTCGGACTGATTCTCTCGCTGGCAACCACACGCACCATTGCGAGCTTGCTGTACGGCGTCAAGACGTTCGATCCTGCGACGTTCGTAATCGCGCCCGTTCTTACTGGTAGCCGTAGCGCTGCTCGCGAGTTACATCCCGGCGCGACGCGCCGCGTCGGTAGATCCCGTGACGGTGCTCAATGTGGAGTAGGAGCATAGCAGAGGAGATGGTACCGATGATCCGCCGTACCACGTCTCGAACAGCCAGCAAGGCTTGAACTAGAATGATCAAATCGATCCATAACCTTTCGGTACCAGGGTTACTTCTGCTTGGCGCTGCCATCATTCCCTGTGCCATTGCTCAGGGGGCAGACCGTTGGCCGCCCAGCGCCTGCCATCCGATGCGCCGACAACCGTCCTTACAATGGACCAGGCAGTTGCCATAGCTCATCGCAACAATCCCGATTTCCAGGTGACGAAGAACAACCGCCGCAACGCGTCGTACGAGCTGCGCACCGCATATGGTGCTCTGCTGCCCCAGTTCAGTGCAAACCTTGCAGGCCAGTACGAGCAGGGCGGACAGCAGTTCTTCAACGGCGTCTCGCTCAGCTCCAATAGCGACGTGCTGCAGTCGCAGTACAGCATCGGACTCAACTACAGCATAAACGCCGCATCGTTCATCGCGCCGAAAGTGCAGCGCGCGAACAGCGCCGCGGTCAACGCCGACATCGCCGGCGCATCGGAGAGTCTCACCAATACCGTCAAGCAGGATTATCTGACTGCGCTGCAGAGTCTCGCGCAGGCCGATCTGCAGGATTCGCTCGTTGCCAACGCGAAGGCGCAGCTGGAGCTGGCGCAGGCAAAATCCCAGGTCGGCACCGGAACTCTGCTCGACGTACGACGTGCCGAAGTAGCACTCAGCCAGCAACAGGTCGCGCTCCTGCAGGCCCGGAACCAGAACGAGATCGACAAGCTGCGATTGTATCAGCAGATGGGCGTGAGCGAGCCAAGCGACGTGCGTCTCGTCAGCACGCTCAACGTGGGTGATCCGTTGCCGCCGCTCGACAGCATACTCGCGATGGCCCATCGCCAGAATCCGGCCGTCGTTGCCTTGAGATCGCGCGAGCACGTCGCCGACCTCACCGTTGCACGCGAGAAGACGGAGTACACGCCGACTCTCACGATAAGCACCGGAATCGGCGGCTACACGTATCAGTATCGCGATCCAAACTATCTGGTGAACCAGGCGCAGGCGTCCACGGCAGCATCGCAGGCTTCGTGCATCTCGACTCAGGAAGTGCGGCAGGCGGTTGGACTTCCCAACACGTTGTCTCAGTGCTCCAGCATAGTGTTCACACCGGCGATGGCGGGCGAGATCCGGGCGCAGAACGCGCAATTCCCGTTCGACTTCACCCGCGCGCCGGCCAGTGTCACGGCGCAGATATCGCTGCCGATCTTCGATGGGTTTGCGCGCGAGCAGCGTCTGCAGGAGTCGGAAGTCGCTCGCGAGAACGCGCGCTACAACGTCCGCTCCGGCGAGCTCGCGCTGAACGCGGACATCACCGCAGCCTATCTCTCTCTTCAGACCGCTCAGCAAACGGTCTCCCTCCAGCAGGCGAACTCGGCAAAGGCGCGTCAGGAGCTGGACTTTGTTCAGAACGAGTACGCCGTCGGGTTATCGACCTTCATCGACCTCACGACCTCGCGGTCGGCCTATGCGCAGGCCGAGGCGGACCGGATCAACGCAGTGTACAACTACCACAAGGCGTTCGCGTCGTTGGAGAGCGCAGTGGGGCGGCCGCTTCGGTGATGGTGCCGGTATTTCGCGCAGCCGGTCTTGACAGGTTACCTAATATTAGATAACCTTATATCAGGTAACCTGTATCCGGATAACGTAAAAACCCGCAACGGCATTGTCCGCAGTGGACGCATTACCAGCGTACGGCAAGCCGTACATTTCACCTCGGTCAATCCGATCCAGAAATGCTCAAGCCCGGGAACAAGCTTGCTGCCGCTCGCGGTCCGACCGGCCGGCCGCAGAACGCGATCAATCCGTTCGAGTACGGCAGGGAGTTGGAGCCGGAGGAGCTCGCAGACAGGGTCGACGTAATCGCCAAGGTCACGGATGCCATGGTGCATGGAAGGAAATTGTTCCTGATCGGCCCCCGCAGGTTTGGCAAGACATCTGTAATACGCTGCGCAGAACTCAGAGCAACTTCGGCTGATGCGTGCGTGCTGCGCTATGATGCAAGCGTATTTCCGACGATTCCGGATCTCGCGGCCCGGTTAGCCGCAGACGCCGCAACGGCCTTCGCGGGAGCGGTTTCCGGCGCAGTCGATCGCATCTTCAAAACCGCCACGGATATCTTCGGGCGGCTTCAGCCCAGCGTGACCATTCGACCGGATGGCACCACCAGTATCACGTTTGGACTGGACATCACGTCTCCCGCATCGGCCAGTTCCGTCCCTCTTCTCTCCGACGTCCTGGACGGTATCGAGAAGGGAGCACGGAAATTGGGGCGCCCCGTTGCGGTCGTGTTGGACGAATTCCAGGATGTAGTGGAGAATGGTGGCATCGAGGCGGAAGCGCAGATCCGCGCCGCGGTGCAGCGACACAAGCATGTAGGTTATGTCTTCGCCGGATCGAAAACGCGCCTCATGATCGACATGACTTCCGCCGGTCGTCCCTTCTACAATCTGGGCGATCGGGAATTCCTGGGACCCGTGCCCAGAGCAGACTTTGCGCGCACACTCACCGCCGGCTTCGATCGCGGCGCCATACGGATCGAGGACGGCGCGCTGGAGCAGATCATGGATCTCGCCGAAGACGTACCCTATACCGTACAGCTTCTGGCCCGTGCATGCTGGGATACCTGCCGTGCAAGCGTTGCGATCGGCAGCGCACCCGCGTCACTGACACGTGCACTCGTGGATAGTGTTCACAAGCGAGTCGTGAGTGAACAGGATCCGTATTTTTCGAGCTCGTGGGAATCCTTCACTCCCGCGCAAAGAACCGCACTTGTGGCGCTGCTGCGGAATAATGGCGAACGCCTGACGTCGAGCGCCGTCGCTCGGCAATTCCGTACCAGCGTTTCCACACTACAGAGTGCGCTCGATGCTCTCCGGACCCGGAACGTGGTGCGCGATGATGCAGCGGGTGGCACAACACGCCTGCGGATCGACGATCCCCTGTTCGGCGCCTGGATCTCGCGATTCGTCGGCAAATAGCGACACAGCGAACACACAGCGAACATCACGATGCCAACCATCCTCGTCGCGGACGACCAGCCCGATATCATCGAGGCACTGCGCCTTCTACTCAAAGGCGCCGGCTACGATATCGAGACGGCGCGATCGGTCGCGGGCATCATCGACGTCGTCCAGGCTCGACCGCTCGACGTCGTCCTCATGGACCTCAACTACACACGCGATACCACATCGGGACGCGAGGGCCTGAGCGCCCTGCATCGCATCAGAGAACTGGACGACTCGCTCCCCATTGTCGTGATGACTGCGTGGGGGAGCGTGGACGGAGCGGTCGACGCAATTCGCAACGGCGCATCTGACTACGTCGAGAAACCATGGGACAACACACGCCTGCTCACCACGATCCACACTCAGGTCGAGCTCGGCGGCGCGGTTCGCGCAGGGCGAAGACTGGAAACGGAAAACCGCGCACTCAAGCGCAGCGGTGTACCAGAGCTGATTGCGTCCTCGCCGCGCATGCGCCCGATCCTGGATCTCATGGAGCGCGTTGCACCGTCGGATGCCAACGTACTCATCAGTGGTGAGCACGGTACGGGAAAGGAAGTCGTCGCACGCTGGATTCACGCCGCCTCGCCTCGCGCTCGCGCGGCGTTCGTCGCTGTCAACATGGGCGGTCTCTCCGATGGCGTGTTCGAGAGCGAGCTTTTTGGACATGTGAGGGGATCATTCACCGATGCCAAGTCCGATCGCGCCGGACGCTTCGAGCTCGCTGACGGCGGCACGCTCTTTCTCGACGAGATAGCGAACGTACCGCTCAACCTGCAGGCCAAGCTGCTGCGCGTGCTACAGACGGGCGACGTGGAGCGCGTCGGGTCGTCGCGCGCGAAGAAGATCAATGCGCGAGTTCTGTCCGCCACCAACGTCGATCCACGTGAGGAAGTGGCCGCTGGCCGCTTCCGTGAAGATCTCCTCTTTCGCCTCAACACGATCGAGCTGCGCCTCCCGCCACTGCGCGACAGACGCGAGGACATCCCTGCGCTCGCCGCGCACTTTCTCAAGCGACAGGCCGCGCGCTACAACAAGCCGCTGGGCGGATTCGATCAAACGGCGATGCAGGCGATGATGGATCACCAGTGGCCTGGCAACATCCGCGAGCTGGAGCACACGATCGAGCGCGCAGTACTGCTCGCCAACGGCGACGTCGTTCGCGCTTCGGATCTGGCGCTCAGTGCCCACGGCTCGGCGCCTGGCCAGCGCCTCGAGGAGCTGACCCTCAGCGAAGCCGAGCGCACGCTCATCCAGAAAGCGCTCGCTCGCTACAACGGCAACGTCAGCCACGCCGCAAAAGCGCTGGGATTGAGCCGGAGCGCTCTCTATCGGCGCATGTCGGCGCATGGTCTCTAACAGGGGAAGGTTGATCGGCTCGGAGCGTGCGTCGATTCACTTCGAGCGGCGCGTTCTCCTGCTATCGATCGCGGTCGCGCTGCCGGCCGCGATTGTGGCATTCATTCTCCTGTGGACCGGAACTCTCGCGACGGTCACGCGTGTTGCGCTCACGCTCCTCATCGTTCTGCTGTGGAGCGCGCTTGCCTTCGCACTCCGCGCATATGTAATTCATCCACTCCGCACGATCTCCAATCTTGCGGCTGCACTTCGCGAGGGCGACTTCTCCGTGCGCGCGCGGGGCGAGAGCGCGGGCGACGCGCTCGGACTGTCCCTGCTCGAGCTCAACAGGCTCGGCAACGTGCTGCACGATCAACGACTGTCCGCACTCGACGCATCCGCGCTCGCGCGCGCGGTGATGCGCGAGATCGACGTCGCGGTGTTTGCCTTCGACGACGAAGATGTACTCCGCCTCGTCAATCGCGCCGGTGAACGATTGATCGGTCATCCATCCGAGCGTGCAATCGGTCGGTCCGCCGCTGCGCTGGGTCTCGCCGAGTGTCTCACTGGTGACCCGGACAGAGCATTCGAGGGGCAGTTCGTTCCGGGAGAGAATCGGTGGCAGCTGCGACGCACGACGTTTCGTCAGGGCGGGCGTCCGCACCAGCTCGTAGTGCTCGCGGATCTCAGTCGCGCGCTGCGCGACGAGGAGCGCGTTGCGTGGCAGCGTCTCATCCGCGTGCTCGGTCACGAGATCAACAACTCGCTCGCGCCAATTCAATCGCTCTCCGCTACGCTTCGCGAGCACGTGCGCAGAGCTCCGCGCGCTCCGGATTGGGAAGAAGATCTCGACCGCGGTCTCGAAGTGATCGGTGGCCGATCGGCGTCGCTTGCACGGTTCATGGCGTCGTACACGCTGCTCGCGCGGATGCCGGCGCCGACGCGCGCACCGGTCGATGTCGCCACATGGATCGGCCGGATCGTGCAGATGGAGAATCGAGTCGACATGATCGTCGAGCCGGGACCGCCGATCACGATCCAGGCAGATGCCGATCAGCTCGACCAGCTTCTAATCAACCTCATCCGGAATGCGGCCGATGCATCGCTCGAAACGCATGGCGACGTGACGGTCGGCTGGAGCGCCACGGATTCATATGTCGAGATCTGGATCCGTGACCAGGGTTTCGGCTTGCCCGAGACCGCGAATCTCTTTGTTCCGTTCTTTACCACCAAGCCGGGTGGGTCGGGAATCGGTCTGGTGCTGAGCCGCCAGATCGCTGAAGCCCACGGTGGGAGCGTCACCCTCGTCGATGGACAGGGTTGCGAGGCCCGTGTGCGCCTTCCACTGTAAAATTCGGTGTCGATTGAGCCCGATGTCGTTCGACGTGTAAGTAGAGCCCGGGTCGAGCTCGATTCAGACGGGTCGACAGTCGGGCTTTCAACGAGAAACCTACGGAGATTCTACGATGCGGTTCATGGTGATAGTGAAGGCCACCAGGAATTCGGAAGCGGGCGTCCTGCCCAGCACCGAACTGCTGGCCGCGATGGGCAGGTTCAACGAGGAGCTTGTGAAAGCCGGTGTGATGCTTGCCGCCGAAGGCCTCCAGTCGAGCTCCAAAGGAGCACGGGTCAAGTTTTCAGGGGGCAAGCGCACAGTCATCGACGGACCGTTCGCGGAGACCAAGGAGCTCATCGCTGGCTTCTGGCTGTGGCAGGTGAAGTCGAAGGAGGAGGCTATCGAATGGGTGAAGCGCTGCCCCGATCCGATGCCAGGAGAGGAAGCAGAAATCGAGATCCGTCAGCTGTTCGACGCCGATGATTTCGGTGATCAGCTGACGCCCGAGCTCCGCGAGAACGAGGAGAGGCTGCGTGCAGAGATGACTTCGCGGACGTAGAGGTCTCAGTGCGTGACGCGCGGCCTTACGCGATCGCGGTCCTTGCCGCCCCTTTCGCGAACGAGCTCGCATGCCCTGATTTGTATGGGTGACGGACTCTGCTACACACAGGGCGATCGACGCTGTCTGGAGAATCGAGTCTGCGAAGCTGATCGCTGGTCTTACTCGAATCGTGCGCGACGTGGGCCTCGCGGAAGACCTCGCACAGGACGCGCTGCTCGCGGCCTTGGAGCGATGGCCGGAGACTGGAGTGCCGGACAATCCCGGCGCGTGGCTCATGGCGACCGCGAAGCACCGCGCGATCGACGCCATGCGGCGCGATAAGCTCATCGATCGCAAGCAGGACGAGGCCGGCCGCGAGATCGACGCTCAGCGCGACGCGGGAGCGACCGATCTCGATGCCGCGATCGATGACGACGTGGGCGACGATGTGCTTCGTCTCATCTTCATGTCGTGCCACCCCGTTCTGGCCTCGGAGGCTCGTGTAGCGCTGACCCTTCGTCTGATCGGAGGCCTCACGACGGACGAGATTGCGCGTGCGTTCGTGGTGCCGGAGCCAACCATCGCGCAGCGGATAGTCCGGGCGAAGCGCACGCTGCGCGACGCCAGAATTGCATTCGAGATCCCACGCGCGGCGGCTCGCGCGGATCGACTCTCGTCTGTCCTCGAAGTCATCTATCTCGTCTTCAACGAAGGTTATTCCGCTACCGCTGGCGACGACTGGATGCGTCCCGAGCTTTGCGAGGAGGCGCTGCGACTTGGCCGGATTCTGGCCGGATTGGCGCCGAACGATTCGGAAGTGCACGGACTCGTAGCGCTCATGGAAATTCAGGCGTCGCGCATTCGTGCACGTACGAATGCAGCAGGCGAGCCCGTTCTGCTGCTCGAACAGAATCGTGCGCGCTGGGATCAACTGCTGATTCGGCGAGGCATCGCCGCGCTCGAGAGCGCGGAGCGACTGTCGGTCGACAGCCCAGGCCCGTACACGTTGCAGGCGGCGATCGCTGCATGTCATGCGCGCGCGCGAACAGCCGCCGAGACTGATTGGAAGCGTGTTGTGTCGTTGTACGACAAGCTCGCCGAGCGGCTTCCCTCTCCGATCATCGAGCTGAACCGCGCGGTGGCCGTATCGATGGCGTATGGACCGGCAGCGGGTCTCGATCTTATCGATCAGCTGATGTCGGTCACTTCACTGGAGAGCTACCACTTGCTGCCCGCCGTGCGCGGTGACTTGCTTGTGAAGCTCGGCCGTCTCTCGGAAGCTCGCGACGAGTTCGATCGCGCAGCGAGGCTCACGCGTAACGCGCGTGAGCGAGAGCTACTGAGTAAGCGTGCCGCGGATACTGTCGTGCAGTCGGCTACTCGAAAGGGAGAGCCATCCGCCTGAGCGAGTCCGCAACCCGGCGCATCCGCGGCGAAATCTTGTCCCGCGCCGGCTTATTCAACGTCGCCTCGGCGACGTCGGTCGCGTCGTCCGCACCAGCAGCGGATCGCGTACGACTCTTTCTTGACCGGCCGGAGAGCGGAGAGGAAGCTCTCGACTGGTCGACGCTTGCAGCGTCGATGGCGCTCATCTCCGCCTCGGCCTCGAACATCAGCTGAAAAAGCTCGAACTGGTTGGCGAGCGTTACCGCCTGCTCGGCGGACGTCCGGGCCGCATCGGGTTGGCCGAATCTGCGAAGTCCCTGAGCGGTGAACAGCGCGTACTGTGTTTTCTGACGTGGGGTGAGCGGATCGTCGGTCAGCGCCGACCGGAGTGCCCCGAACGTCGCTTCGTCGCCGTGGTGCGCCGCAAGGAAAAAGAGATTGAGCCGCGCATGCACGCGAACCTGAGCCTCGGGGGCCGTACGCTCGACAATGCGAAGCGTGACACCTGCGATGTCGGGCAATCCGTAGTCGGTGAGAAAGGCCGCGAGATCGATAAAAGTCTTGTACTTCATCTCGTCGGTGTCAGCCAGCTTGTCGAGCAGTCCGAAGGCGAGGTGAATCGCGCGCTCATACTCGCCGCTTGCGTTCGCGACGCCCGCCATCGCCAGAATGACGCGCGGAAGCAGCTCGGGGCACGATTCTCTTGCGCGGCGCGCAGTCGCGTTGAGCAGCTTCTTCGCTGCTGGAAAATTACCACGGCTCCAGAGATTGTTGGCTTCGCCAATGCGCGCCCGAAGCGCGAGAGCGATATCGCCAGCGTCCATGCCGAGCTCATACGCGCGGGCATATGCCACGCGCGAGTCGTCCCAGTCAGCGGCCATGCGCGACGCGCGTCCGATCATCAGGCGTGCCTCGGCGGAGAGCCACGTTTCACCGTCGAGCTCGGTATCCGTTCCGAGGACAGTGTAGACTTTCTTGGAGAGCCCCCATTCACCGTCATCGGCGAGCGCCTTGCCGTAGATCATCAACGCCGTGTACACGGCGCGTCGCCCGATGCGGACTCCTCCGCCTATCATGCCTTCCCTCTCCCAGAATGGAAGCACCTGAGTGAAGGAGTCGAGCGCTGCATGGACAGCCTTTTCGGATGTGATGTACGAGAGGTCGTCACGAATGCGATCGAGAACCGTCGAATGTGCGGCAGGATCGTAGCCGGTAGCCTTCACACTCTCGTAAAGCTGTAGCGAGGCGAGGCCAGCGGCGGCGCGCTTGAATTGCGTCTCGGTGCGTGCGCTCGCAAGCTGATCGAGGAAGGCTCTACCGATCATGGGTTTATCTCTCTCTGGTTGGGAATATGCCGATAGCCGCGGCGGCTTCGGGCGCCTCCATCGATCAGCTTCAACGACGCCTTGATGTCTTCAGCGGTCTGTGCATTTGCGCGACTCACGTCGCCGCGCACGATCAGGTGTTGTACCAGCCGTTCGGTCGCGTCCGCGACGGAAAGCGGCTGCTGGCGAAGCTTGCCAGCAGTCACGTCGATCATGCGTCTGATCTGCTGGTCCATCGTGCGCGATGACGTGTAGCCGAGCATCGCCGCGATGCGGCCGAGTGGAACGGCGGATGATGTGATTGCGCGGTATGCCCATGCTACGCGAGCGGCCTCGATAATCGCGCGCACGGAGGCGAATCCGGCGTCGGACGCGCGTCGCTCGAGTGAGCGGCGCGTGATGCTGACTGCGGCCGCAAGCGCGTCGGGGGAGCCGGGACCGTCGCCGACCCGGAACATGAAGCCGACGCGTTCGTGCACCGCTGGCGGCAGTCTGTCCAGATTGGCGGCGAGAGCTACAAGAAGAGACGATCCGAGCTCCGAGTTCGGCGTCAGCAGCAGTGCGCGCTGCAGCGCCGACTGCTCGTTTGGCGTACCGCGAAATACAAAGCGGGCTGAGGTGCGTCGTGCGAGGATGATTCCGCTCTCGAGCGCGGCAGCTGTTGTAGAGCTGTAAGCGACCATTGCACGGGGGAACTCGGCCACACGCGTCGCAATGCTTTCCGCTACCTGGGGACTGATCAGCGCCGGATCGAGTACCACGCATTCGTCGCGCGGAAACGCCAGCTGAGCGATCAGTTGGCGCGCATCCAGAACGACATCGATCGTACCGTGCCTTGCAATGACGCGGTGGACGGCCGCCAGAGCATGCGGCTCCAGAAGAATGGAGTATTTCAACCCAGTCCCGTCTGTGGTTTGCGGATAGCAGCATACGCCGCGTTCAAAGTGAACTCGGCACTGAATAAGGTAGCGTTCGCGCGCCAATCCGAAACTGTATTTTTAGGACACACACTGCGTTTTTGCGCCAACATCGCACCGTGGGCGTTTCTGGCGTGCGAGCGGTACCGCACGAGGCCCGGGTCGGGCTGGTTCCCGGGCCTCGAAACTGGCCCTGCTACGGCGTCTTGGCCAGCATTGTATCGATGACTATTGCAGTCCCGCTGCAGTGATCCCAGCCCTGCGTTCCCCCTCCGCTGCAATCGGACGACGGTTTCGGGGAGGTGGGGTCGGCGCAGGCTATGGCCATAGCTGCGACGAGGGCACCCAGGACGGCTAGATACCTGGTGTTGAGGCGCACGTGTAAACTCCGGCGAGAGGTTCGCATAGGAGATTAAAGCACTGGCGCGCGACTTGTTATGCGCATTTTTACCATTTTACTGCGCTTTTCTACCACAAAGCTTCAGAAGGGCCGGTTTATTGTGTCCTGAAAACGCAGTATTCGTCTTAAACTCACACTTGTCGAATCGTAAATATTCAGCAAATGTTGGTCGTCACGCGTTTTGTCGGTGATGAGCCGAAGACAATGGTACGTGGTGTCGCTCGTGTTGAACTCTGCCAAGCGCCTTACGAGCGGGCGGTGCCACGTACCAGTCTTCATTCCGGCCCGACACGCATCTTCAACCGTTCTGCATACGGTAAGCCATGCTTGACTCACTTGTAACATTCGACGTCTCCACCAGAGTCCGCGAGCTCGAGTTGTCCATCGCTCGGCGGGTCCGTGAAGCGTTGCGCGCGCACATCGCGGACGAAGCCACACTGGAGGTTGCCACACGCGACCTCATGTCGATAAGTCGCGATTACGCGGGATCGTTCCACGCGATCAGCGATCGCGCGCGCGTCAGGCGAGAACGAGACGCGGAGTAAGGGGCGGCGAGCGCTTCGCTTGACGCGATGCTGCTCGCGGAAGGCGGTGTTCGCGTTCGCTGCAAGCGTGGTGGTGCTGAGCTGCTCGAACGACTCGCCAACCGGACCCGGAGGTCACACCGCGGGCCAGTCGTACACGCTTGCACTTACATCGGTATCGGGCGCTCGCATTCCGGCCGTGTATTTCGCCGACACGAGCGAGGACTACCGCTCCTGGGCTGACAGCGGAACGCTTACCGTCCAGGCCGACCGGGTGGTCGCAATCCGGCTTTACGAGTCAGCGACGACTCCTCTCGGAGCACCGCACGCGACGCAATCTTCCCAGTTCTTCTTTGCATCAGGTCATCTGACCAGCGACTCGACATTCGAGGTTGACTATTCGGATTCAGCGATTCCCGATATCGGAACGATCAACCACGACGGGAGTGTCAGCGTTGCGTTCACGGGTATTCTCGACACCGGGACGCGGACCTCGTTTGGAAAGTGGATTTTTGCGAGTGCATACCACGGCGTATCACTGAACCTGGCGCCGCGTATTACGAGCCTGGCGCCGAGCGGCGTGACGGAGAACTCGCCCGACACAACGATACTGATTAGCGGCACCGGTTTTATGCCCACGTCGACAGTCTCACTGGCCGGCAATTTTCTCAAGACGACCTTCGTGAGCGTGCAGCAGCTTCAGATTGTCGTCCCTGCGGTTCAACTGACAACTGCAGGAACACTCACTATCATCGTTACCAATCCTGCACCGGGTGGGGGATCATACTACTACCCGTTTGTTGTTACGAGCTCACCGCCGGTGATCACGTCACTCTCGCCGAGCACAGTCGCGGCGGGAAGTGTGCTGCTCGGCATCAACATTACGGGTAACGGTTTCGACACTTCATCGGTCGTGCTGTGGAATGGCGCCCCGCGCAAGGCGTTCGGAGTGACTCGAACGAATCTCAATGTTTCGGTTAGCCCTGCAGATATTGCGGTTGGAGGCGTCATCCAGATTGCGGTAACAAACTCACCACCGGGCGGCGGAACATCCGCGTCACTTCCATTTACCGTAACAGGCAACGCGCCGAAAGTACTCTCCCAGGTAATCGACCGACGGTCCGCCGTGTCGCTCGCGGGAGATCCTGTACGCTCAATGGTGTACGCAGGCCTCGATTCCGTCGATCCGACTTACCCTAACTCCGTCACTGCGCTGGACGGGGCCACGGGCGACGTCGTGTGGTCGATGCCAGTCACAGGGAGGCCGGATGTGCTCTCGATCTCGGATGACGGACAGTTTCTCTACGTCGCGACACTCAACGATTCGACGATAACTCGCATCGCGCTCGCGAACCACACGATTGATCTTACCATTCCGACGAACGGATCTTCATGCCCGACCGTACCGCGAAGCATAACGGTCGTCCCGGGTACAGCGCACTCGATAGCCGTCCAGGGAGTGTGCACTCGCGGTACTTTCAGCGGCTCCTATCGTCTCGCGATCTATGACGACTCAATTGCGCGTCCGGCGTCTGTGGGGACAGGTGCGAGCGGGGAGGCGCTCACGTTTGGGGAATCGGCAGCGGTGATGTATGGGTTGAGCGGCTCGACGGTGTACCAGATGACCGTCGACGGCTCCGGAGTCGGCGGCCAGTCGGTTTCCGGGAGCGCGGGGCCGTTCACAGAGTTCGAGTTTCTGTACCTCGATAAGAAACTGTACATGAATCAAGGCACAGTGTATGATCCGGCTACCAAAGCTGCAATCAGCGGCCCTTCATTGTATCCGTCCTTCTCCTACTCGATCACAGGAAGCAGTGATGGTCGTACGCTATACGTTCTCTCCGGCAATCAGGAATCGCTCGAAGCGTTCGACCTCGACACGAACCTGCCAGTCGGTGGCGTTGCTACACCGGGCATTCAGAACATGTCGAGACATCTCGTTCGGTGGGGATCCGATGGACTCGCGTTCATATCGGGTGACGTTTTCACAGGCGGTTACGTGTATCTGATCCGTTCAGATTTCGTTCACTGACCCACGCGTCCAACCATGCTACTCGCCATGGCAGTGTTCTTCGCTGCGTCAGTATTCAACACGCAGCCAACTGCGCACGCACGCGACGCGCACGCTCTCGCCGCTGACAGCACTATCGTCGTGCTCCTCGGCACCGGCATGCCGCGACCGGACCCCGAAGCGTCAGGCCCCGCGACAGCCGTGCTCGTTGGCTCGCGCGTATTCCTGTTCGATGCAGGAGCCGGCGTCATGCGTCGCATTGCTGCAGCGCATCTGCCGATAAATGGCGTCACCGCGCTCTTCATCACCCATCTGCACACCGATCACACACTCGGACTTCCCGATCTCATCTTCACGACCTGGGTGATGGGACGAACGCTGCCACTTCAGGCGTATGGACCGCACGGATTGAAGAGTATGACCGACCACATTCTCGCGGCGTGGAAAGTCGACGAGGACGTGCGCACCAATGGGCTCGAGCACGAGCCGGCGAATGGTTACGCGGTGAATGTGCACGAGATAAGCCCAGGTGTTGTTTACGATAGCGGTGGTGTTCGGATCACCGCGTTCCCAGTACTGCACGGGAGTCTCAAGGAGGCGTACGGCTACAGAATCGACACGCCGACTAGATCAGTCGTCATCTCGGGCGACACGCGACCATCCGCAGCGCTGCTCGCCGCCGCCCGCAATGTCGATGTGCTTGTTCACGAGGTGTACGCCGCAGCCAAGCTGAGTCCCGAAAAGCGGCCCGGCGGCGCGGATTGGCCCACGTACATGCACGAATTTCACACTTCCGACGTGGAGCTCGGCAAACTTGCCGCCGCGGCGAAGCCAAAGCTTCTGGTGCTCACCCACATCATAAGGATGGGCGCGACTGACGAGGATCTGCTGCGGGGTGTTCGCGCAGGAGGCTTCGATGGTCGCGTCGAAGTGGGTCACGATCTCGGGCGATATTGAACGAATTCGGATCGCATCCATCGATCACAGACCGTACGTTGGCGTACTGTAGCTGATCGAATGCACGAGCGCACGGCCGCCTGCGCATTGCCGAGAGGACCGCTGTCGCGTAAACTGAACGGGATGAATTGAAAGTGGCCCGCACCCGGTGATTTTACGTGAGCGAGACTGAAGTCAGGCGGCCCACTCGGATGAGCGGCCATGCTGCTCTCGGCATTTCCAGTCCGGCCGACGAGACCGGTAGTATCATCAACGCGTTTCCTGGGCCTGCACATACTGTGCAGTTCTACGAGGATGATGACGTACTCGCGGCGACAGTCGCCGAGTTTCTCGCGGTGGGTCTCACCACTGGTCAGCCAGCGATCGTAATCGCGACGGACGCACATCGGCGCGCATTCTCGGACCGGCTTTCCGCTGATGGCTTCGACGTTTCCGCTGCAACGAGAGAGAGTCGGCTCACGTTTCTCGATGTTCGCGAGACCCTTGACTGCTGCAGTGTAGACGGCGCTCCCGACGAGGAGCGGTTCAACGCGACGATCGAAGCTGCGATCAAGCGGAGCCTGCGCGGGAGCAGGCAAGCGACAGTACGGATGTATGGCGAAATGGTCGATCTCCTCTGGAAGGACGGCCGCGCCGACGCCGCCATCCAGCTCGAACAGCTGTGGAATGATCTCGGCGGTCGTTTCGAGTTCTCGCTGCTGTGCGCATACTGCATGGGCAACTTCTACAAGTCGTCCGACGCCCGTGGCTTCGAGGAGATCTGCCGGCAGCACACGCACGTTATTCCGGCGGAAGGCTACACGAACGTGCCAGGCGAAGCGCGGCTCGTCGAGATCAGCCGACTCCAGCAGCGTGCGCGTGCGCTGGAAGCCGAGATCGCGCGTCGCGAAGAGCTGGAGCAGCGTCTTCGTCAGGTCGTGAGCAAGCAGCGGCTCGCAGAAGTGGCACTGGAGAAACGTGAGCTCGAGCTGCGCTCAGCGCTTGCGGAGCGCGACAATCTGCTCGAGCTTGAGCGCGCTGCGCGCGCAGACGCCGAACGCGAGAGAGCGAGCGCCGACGAGGCCAATTGCGCCAAGAGCGAGTTCCTCGCTGCGATGTCACACGAGTTGCGCACGCCGCTCAACGCGATTGCAGGCTACGTGCAGCTCGTGGAACTCGGTATCCATGGACCTGTCACCGCGGAGCAGCACAAGGCGCTGGCGCGCGTTCAACGAAGCCAGCAGCATCTCTTGTCGTTGATCAACGACCTGTTGAACTACGCCAAGGTTGAGGCGGGAAGAGTCGAATACCGACTCGAAGACGTGGCGCTCGCTGCGGTTATCGCGGAAGCCGGCTCCATGCTCGAGCCGCAGCTCAAGGCCAAGCGCGTGGAGTACGAGCTGCGCTCGGCGACCGGTGTGGTACGCGCAGATCGCGAGAAGCTGCAGCAGATCCTGCTGAATCTTCTTTCCAATGCCGCGAAGTTCACCGATGCAGGCGGTAGTGTGTGGATCGAAACGTTGGAGCAGAACGAGGCCGATGCGCGCATGGTCTTGATCCGTGTGGCCGACACAGGCTGCGGTATCCCGGTCGCAAAGCAGGAAGTAATCTTCGATCCATTCGTGCAGGTGTCCGCGAGACTGGCTCGCAAGCATGATGGTGTAGGTCTTGGCCTCGCAATAAGCCGCGAGCTCGCGCGCGGAATGTCGGGCGACATTGTGGTGGAGAGCGTCGTGGGAAGCGGATCCGTGTTCACGCTCATCCTTCCCGCGGTGTCGGATCCCGCGCGGTAAGTAGCGCTGCAGGTAGCGTCGCTGCACGCCGACGAATGCAGACCGTTGCGCATCACCGCTCCGCAGCGCTTCAGTAATCCGTCAACGCCCGGGAAAGCCCGGAATGCGACCTGCGTTGTACGTCACACCAGCGTACGCCGCGTTACCGCTCATGTTGCGCACATTCAAAATTGCGCCAGCGTCGAATACAAGCCACGGCATCGCCTGGAACGTGGGACCGAACAGAAATCCCATCTGCGTGGACGCACCGGCGGGACCGCCGGTTCCCGGATAGCTGAACAGCTCGGCGACGCCGCCGAACGGGCCGCGTAGCTGAGTGCTGAACGAGGCTGTGACGAGCGTTGAGCTGGTCGGAGCGAACTCGCCGTTTCCAGAACGACGCGTGTAGCCCGCATTCAGATCGAGCTCCGATACTCCGAACTTGCGGCTCGAGATGAGAAGCAGCGAGAGATCCGTCGTGCCGGTGCCGACGTGGTCCGCACCGGTCGCGAACTTCAGCGTCCCCTCCACTGATAGGTCGCTGACGATCGGCGCCTGATCGAGCAGACGTTGCTTGAGAGCGACGCCAAGATCCGTGAAGCCGCTCGCTGTCGCATGATCGACCGAGTTGTGGACATACCCGCTCTGAAGTTCGAGCTGTAATCGCGGCGCGATGCCGAGCTTTACGACGATCGGTGCGACGAACTGTGTGCCGCGCGCCGGCTGTGCATCCTGAATACCAGCTTCAATCTCGAGATAGCCCGGGGCTATCGTGTACGCATGCGTGGCGACAGTTGGCCGCTCCGGCTGCGCTGCGCGTGGATTGAATGTAGACGTATCATGCGACGTATCACGCGCGGAGTCTGTGGATTGCGCGTGCAGAGAGCTCGCGAACAGCGGGAATGCGAGCGCTAGCAACATCGCGCCGCGTGTGGTACGAGTCATGTTGTCGGGTGTCGTAGCGATGGCGAGAACTGTTGCATACCTTCGCCGACGCTGGCGCGAAGTCGTGTGGCGCAGAAAGCTCAGCTTCCTGCGCCACACTCGAATCGCTCGAAGATACCTTGCCGGAATCTTCGTGACTACGTTCCAGAACTACACAGTCGTGCGTGGGCCCCGGTCGACCACCGTTTCTGTGGGCCTCCGCCACAGGCCGATCAGGCCAAGAAGACCGATAAGCCCCCATGGGTAGTGGTGTCCGGTATCTGTCGTAGCGCCAGTGCTATCCTGCATTGCTGCGCCACCGGCGCCTGCTGAATCGGTCCCCATTGTTCCCGTCGCCGGCGTGCCGGGAGTTGTTGCCGTACCCGGCGTGCCCTGCGTGGCTGGCGTGGCTGGTTGCGCTCCGGGCTGCGTTCCGGTGTTCGTCTGCCCGTTGGGTGACGCCGTTGCCGAGCCCGGTGTCGTGGAACCCTGCGTCGACGAACCAGGCGTCCCCGAGCCAGGCGCCCCCGATGTGCTCTGGGCCATTGCTGGAGAAACTGCCAGGAATGTCCCCAGCACAGTCGCGGTGGTCAGGAGCCGGCATTTCGACTGCAACCTCTGTGTTGCGGACTGTTGGCGCATGATAGTCTCCTCGAAGAGTTAAAACCGTTGACATCGATGGCGCTTTGCAGGCAGGCAGTGCGCCATCGATGGTGGTAGGCACGGGTTGTTCGTATTTCAGGGCATTTCTTCCGCGAATGGTGAACAGTTTGCTACCCGTGACGGGAGGGGCACGCGCCATGCTTCGCTCGCCTCGCGTTCGCTCACCCCCCACTCGAGGCATTGATTCCCATGCGCGAAATATCGTTTCGATGGCCCGTTACTGTCCTCGTGGCTGCCGCCGTCGCGGGCTGCGCGTCCGGCAATGTGAATGTCCGCACCCAACTCGCGCCGCAGGCGAATTTCGGGAGTTACCGCACTTACCAGTTGATGACACCACACATCGGAGCTGGTCGCGGAAACCCCGCCGCGCAGAACGATCCGATGCTCGACAATTCCATCACCAATCAGGCGCTCCGGAGCGAGATCCGTCAGCGTCTCGATGCGCTTGGCTATCGGCCGGGTGATGGGGACGCCGACATCGGAGTTGCGGTGTACGCCGCGAGCCGCCAGGCGCTGGACGTCACGACGGTGGATTACGGATATCCATTCCGACCATGGTGGTTCGGGCCGCGTCAGGAGGTAGTTCCAGTGACAAGGGGCACCGTCGTCATCGACGTGGTCGACCGTCATGCCAACAGGCTCGTCTGGCGCGGTGTGGGGCGGAGTGAAGTGTCTGACAATCCAGACGACTACGCCCGCGACCTCAAGAATGCCGTGGATCAGGTGCTCAGGAAGATGCCGCGCGCGGGAAGCTAGCCCTCCGCGCGCGTCGGGCCCTCCGGTCGCGACCGATACTAGATTCTATCTGGCTTAGCCCTTACCAGGAGTTAGCCCTACAAAATAGAGACTGGTGGCCGCTAAATGACTATTGCGACCGGACGCGCCCCGAGCCCAGGTGTGGTTCGCGACACGACCGTATCGGCATCCGAGTTGGAAGACCGTTTTTTTGCGGTCTCGATCGACATGCTGTGCTGTCTTGACTTCAACGGCTACTTCAAGCGGCTCAATGCCGCCTGGGAACGCACGCTTGGATTCACCACCACCGAGCTGATGGCTCGGCCTTTCATCGAATTCGTGCATCCGGACGATCGTGAGCGCACGCTCGAGCAGAACCGAAAGGTCAGAACGGGTGGCCACGCCATTGGCTTCGAGAACCGCTACCTCTGCAAGAATGGCGGTTTCAGATGGCTCCTGTGGAACGCTGCGCCGGACATTGGTGACAATGTCATCTACTCCATGGCGCGCGACATCACAGCCCAGAAACAGGCGGCAGAGGAGCGCGAGCAGCTCGTGCACCGGCTCAAGACCGCGCTGGCAGAGGTGAAGACCCTGCGATGGATACTGCCAATCTGTTCCTATTGCAAGAAGATCCGCGATGATAAGGACTCCTGGCAGACAGTCGAGCGCTACATCTCCGAGCGAACCGATACCAAGTTCAGCCACAGTATCTGTCCAGACTGCTACGAGAAGGAAATGGCTCCGCAGATCGAGAGATTCGAGCGCGACCATCCTTCCGCGAAGCGGGAGTCGTAACGCGCCCGTAGCCGGCGCCCCAGCCACCTCATTGCAATTGGATGAATAGCGCGTAGGATTGGCGCATGCACTCACACTTCCGTCAATCCACTGCCGTGCCACGCGTGTAGTCGGCTTCGTAGCCACATTCGTAGCCACATTCGCGGCAGCATCTGCTCTCCCCGCCCAGGGGCAGAGCGCAGCATCTGGACCGCGGTTCGAAGTCTCATTCACCACGGCTGCGCACGCCGGTCCCGTCACGGGCCGAGTGTACGTCGCGATAAGTCGTCTCGCTGACACTGCGGGCACGCCCATCACGCGAACCGGTGAGACCGGCGATCCGTTGTTCGGCGCCAACGTCGAGAATCTCGCTCCCGGTCAGACGGCGGTCATAGACGCATCCGCATTCGGTCACCCGATCCAGAGTCTGCGAAATATTCCCGCCGGGAGGTACAGGGTCGAGCCGTTCGTGAATGTGTACACGAAGTTCGTCCGCGCGGATGGTCACACGGTCTGGATGCACATGGATCAGTGGGAAGGACAGAACTGGAAGAAGTCGCCGGGCAACATGTACGGCGATCCGGTTGTGATCACGTACAATCCCCAATCGGACACGCCGATCAAGCTCGTAGCGGACAAGGTGATTCCGCCTGTTCCGGAACCCGCCGACAATGAGTACGTGAAACACATCAAGATGCAGAGCGCGATACTGACGAAGTGGTGGGGACACCCGATCTACTTCGGCGCGACCGTCCTTCTGCCGAAGGATTACGACAAGCATCCGAATGTGAAATACCCGGTCGTGTACGACGAGGGGCATTTCTCGCTCGCGGCGCCGGGCGGATTCGGGCGCACTTCCGGACCCGGTGCGAAGTTTACCAGTTACTGGCTCGCTGCTGGAACGCCGCGCGTGATCCTCGTGACGCTGCAGCATCCGTCGCCTTACTACGACGATTCATACGGTGTGAACTCGGAGAACAACGGCCCGTACGGCGACGCGATAATGAAGGAGCTGCTGCCTGCTGTGGAGACCAAGTTCCGCGTCGAGCGCGAGCCCTGGGCGCGATTGCTCACCGGAGGGTCGACCGGCGGCTGGATCTCGCTTGCGCATCAGATCATGTATCCGGATTTCTACGGCGGAACATGGTCGCTCTGTCCCGATGGCGTCGACTTCCGCTATTACCAGATCGTCAACATCTACGCTGACACCAATGCGTACTGGCTGAACGGCGGAAGCTGGATGAAGCTCGAGCGTCCGGACTCACGCAAGCCCGACGGCAACATCACCGCGATGATGAAGGATGAGAACTGGTCCGAGCTTTCGATCGGTGACCATGCGCGCTCGGGAGGCCAGTGGGACATCTGGCAGGCGACGTATGGTCCAGTTGGCGCCGATGGTTATCCGGTGCCTATCTGGAACAAGAAGACTGGTGTCATCGATCGACAAGTCGCCGACTACTGGAAGCAGCATTACGATCTTCGCAACATTCTCGAGACGAACTGGAGCACGCTCGGGCCCAAGCTTGCCGACAAGATCAACGTGTACGTCGGTGATGCCGATACGTACTTCCTTAACATGGGCGTGCATGATCTCGACACTTTCCTGAAGCAGGCGAAAAATCCCGCACCAACCGGCGAAGTCGTGTTTCAGCCGATGGCGCCACACTGCTGGGGACCGCCGCTGTCTGACCTGATCGCGAAAATGACTGCGCACATGGAAAAGGATGCGCCGGCTGGTGCCGATCTCAGGAGCTGGCGGTACTGACTCTGTTCAGACACGCGCCACATTGGTGATTACGAATCGACTGTTCGGGTCGACGCCGAGCTGCGATCTGCTGCAGTTCGTGGCGCGGCATCGTAGCGCGTTTCCCGGGACCGCTTATTTTGCAACGATCTGACGGGGCGGTGTTGAAATCACATCCCCAGGAGGAATGTCTGTCGGCACCTTAATCACTGCAAGGAAAAAGAGAATGTACTCGCGCGTAGTCCGCCATTTGGCTCTCGCAATCGCAATTGGCGGTGTGACTGCGACGTCAGGAATGGCGCAGGACACCACGACCTTCAACGGCGGCCCGATGTCGATCGCGTACAAGGGCGTCACGCTTACCCCGGTGGGATTCTTCACGATGGACGCGTTGTGGCGGCAGCGCAACGAGACCGCCGACATAGGGTCGTCGTTCAATGCCATTCCATTCGATCATACCACCAACGGACAGCTCAGCGAGTTTCGCGCGTCAGCGCGTCAATCCAGATTCGGCCTTCTTGTAACTGGCAAACTCGATAAGACCACGCTCGGCGGCTACGTCGAATCCGATTTTCTTTCCGCCGGCATCACGTCCAACTCGAACGAGAGCGACAGCTACACTCTCCGGCTCAGGCAGTTCTTCGGGCAGGCGCAGTTCAGTAATGGATTCGCGATCGATGCGGGTCAGATGTGGAGTCTTGTGACGCCGAACAGGAGCGGCGTCCTGCCGCGCTCGGAGTACGTTCCGGCCACGATCGATGCACAGTTCTCGGTGGGCTACAACTGGGCTCGACAGGCGGGTCTTCGCATCTCACAGAAAATCGGCGATGTGGTATCGCTGGCTGCCGCCTTCGAAGAGCCGCAGATGACCTACGCTGCGCGCAACGCGCCGCCGGATGTCGTCATTGGCAACCCCGGTGGCAACCTCCTCAACCAGACCGCGAACTATTCTACTGATTTCGCACCGGACGTGATCGGCAAGATCGCGTTCGACCCCAAAGACATCGGTCACTTCGAGCTAAAGGCTGTGGGAAGCGCGTTCCGGGATCTTATCGTCGATCCAGGTGGAACGAGCGGTGGCACGCGCACCAGCACGAGGTATGGCGGCGGAGTCGGCGCAGCGATGCTGCTGACGCCGACTCCGCTGTTTGATATCGGTGTCAATGCGATGTGGGGACGCGGCATTGGACGATATGGTACCTCGCAGTTGCCCGATGTCACGGTGAAGCCGGACGGGACCATCGCGCCCATCGAAGCCGCGCAGGCGCTGGTAACGCTCGAGGTGCATGCCACGCCACAGCTCGACGTGTACGGTTACAGCGGGGTCGAGTACGCAGATCGGACTGCCGGCGTCAACTCGTCGGGTATAGGAGTTGGGTATGGATCACCGTTGCTCTCGAACGCTGGCTGCGACGCGGAGTACGCGCCGACAGGTCCGTACTCGCCCGGTGCGGCAGGTAGCGCGAGTCCGTGCAACGCCGATACGCACGCTCGATCTATCAGGCTAATCTGGGTTTCTGGTATCGCTTCTACCGTGGACCCGCAGGGACGTTTCAGTGGGGCGCTCAATACTCGCACACTATTCGCAACACGTGGATCGGAGCCGGTTACGAGCCGAAAGCCACGGAGAACATGGGCTTCACTTCGGTGCGATACTATCTGCCTACGGCTGATTGCTACAGCGATGCCCAGTTCGTGAATCTTGGTGGAACGGGATATGGAGGGCCAGCCTCGATCACGATGTCTGTGTGAGCTTGAAGTGGTATCGAGCGAGGGTCGCCCTTGAACGCCTTGCCGTTCACCCAGACTCGGAGCGGCGCACCGTTCTTCGAGTACGCTGTTGCGGCGACAGTACGGCTCAGCGGTTGTCCCCACACTGCGAAGAAATCTCCAAGTGTGAATGAACGATTGAGCGGAGCCTCTATGTGAATGATCCCGTCTGGCGTGTGGGTGTGCAGCCAGTAAATGCACTGTCTGCCCGCCGGCTGGCCGACGTTCGCAGGAATGTCGACAGCTTTACCGTGGTCAAGGATCAGAAGGTGCTGGTGTATGTGTATTCTCTGGCCTTCCTGCGCATCGCACGAAATGCCACTGACAGGCTGGCCGTTTGGCACCACGAATTGCGCCAGCAGGGGTTCTGATACGATCGCATCGACGTGTGAGAGCGCCAATCCAATCGCAAGCGTCAAGGCTAGATATCTGACTGGTGCAACGACGCGGTGCAGCTGGCTCATTGTGCGGGATCCGGCGAATGTGGCAATGACACAAGCGGCTCGGGCTATACCGTGCCCGGTCATCGCCCGAGTACGGAGAAATCTGAGCCTCGGCTTATCGCGCGTCAACGTGCCGTGGGCACAGCCATGCCCGGCGGCGGAAAGGATAACTACCGCAGTGTTATCGATCCACTCACGGTGCTCGCCGAAATGTCCGCGCCGCCGCTGCCGATCCTGCCGTCTGCGTGCTGGTGCCGGCTATCGAAGCTGAGTGCGTACTTCGAGTCTATCGATCCGCTTACGGTACTCAGGTCCACATCGGCGTTGACGCTCGATGGTGTGCCGATGTCAATCGATCCGCTCACCGACTTGAGCTTCATGTCCGGGTTGCGACCAGATGCCAGCGACGCGCTCACGTCGCCGCTCACCGATGTGGCTTCGAGTGGACCCTCGGCTGCACTGACTGTTACATCCCCACTCACGCTCTTCGCCGAAACCCGAGATCCGATGTGCGTTGCGGTAACACTGCCAGAGACCGAGGCAGCGCGAACTTCGCCACTCAGATCAGTCGCATCGATGTCGCCGCTCACCGTCCTCAAACCACTCAGCACGCCGTTCGGAACCTCGACGTTGAACGAGACCTCCACATTTCTTCGTCCGTCGTTCCAGCCCGAATTGAAATCGGTCTCGTGCGCGCCGCTCTCGTCGCAGGTTCCGCTATCGGTCCACAGCGCGCAGATCGTGACGCCATCGCCCGACCGAACGACGGCGTAGTGCACGGCCGATAAGTCGCCGCCAGAGCTCGCGCGCTTCTCGGCGCGAACGTGCAGCTTGCCATCCGGACTCGGCGTGACCCTGACCGGTCCGCTCAAGCTGTAAATGCGTGCCCATTGTCCGCTGGAGATCGGGCCATCCCAGCTCCACGATGTGCCATTGCGGCCGAGGTCCTGTTGCGCCGCGAGTGGCGCAGCTGCTAGGGCGATTGCTGCAGCGGTTGCGAGCGAGACAACGACTGGCGCGACGAGCTTGCGGTTCATGGAGTCCTTCCCCTGAGAGAGTTTCAGAGGGTTGGACTCCAGGGGCGATCAAATGGTTTGAATCTCGCCACCACCGAGTTTGTAGCAGAGCGAAGCGCCGGATTATGGCACGCGCGTCCAAATCGGGAGACTGTCCTGCGCGTTTGGCCGTCGGCCATTTGGCTGTTGGCCTGGCCGCGATTGAGGAACAGCGGCAGCCCGCACTACTTGAGAGCAAAGAGAGAATCCTCGTCTCTCGCTGCTGAGAGCATCCGCGGATTCCTTCGAGCCGCGCGTAGGCGGCGTCATCTTAAAGAAATAGCGGAAACTCGTACTATCTCCTTGGCGATACGCTATAGCGCGCGCCTCATACATCGTACCTGATGGCTCTCCGGCGAGGAGTGTGGGACCGGCATGAGCCCATGCAGTGTCAGCCTTGCTCGTCCAGGTGGGGTTCGTAAATCCAGCAGTCACGAACCCTCGCTGAAAACGTGCCGCGACAGAGTCGGGCGGGAGGGGTGAGCGCAGGAGTGTCCACCAGCAATAATCCCAGGCCGGCTCCGGCGGCGTTGGCTCCGACTCAACCCTGACCGGCGGGTGGCAGCCTTCGCCGGCGACCGCTAGCGTCAGAACTGCAGCAGAAATTCGAAGAAGGCGCATGCATTCCGCGCAGGTAGAAAGTATGCTCGCGGGACCTGTCCGAGCGAACGAACTAGTGGCCGTTTCTTCGCTACGAAAACGTCGGCACCATAATACTAAACAATTAGTACTATAAATCTAGTAGTATTGGTCAAACACTTGCTCGCGCGGAAAAGCATTCCGAGCTTTACTTAGCGCTTACCTCGCGAATCGCATCCTGCAGGAACGCCATCCCCAGTGCCCACGCCTCACGCGCCGAGTCGGGTTCGTGACGATGGGCGGTTGCGAAACCATGGTTGGCCTTCGAGAAGACCACGTCGACGAGACGCTTGCCGGCGTTCTCCACAGCGTCCGCTGCGGCGCGGCGTTTGTCAGCGGTGATGTGCGCGTCGAGGCCACCCCAGAAGAACAGCTGCCGGCCGTGCAGCATTGGTGCGCGATCGAGCAGTCCGGGCGCGATGCCGCCGCCGTAGTACGAGATCGCCGCTGCGAGCGGAAGCGCGCTGTTGGCGAGGAATGCCGTGCGTCCCCCCATGCAGAAGCCCACAGCCGAAATCTGGGTCGACTTCACACCGCCGTCGGACTTCAGCCAATCGAACGCCGCCGTGGAATCAGCTATCAGCCCTTCGTTGGTCAGCGCATTGATGTGCGGCATCACAGCCTCGAAGTTGTTGTAGTCGCCGTCGAAGCCAGGCGCCGTGCGATGAAAGAGCTCCGGCGCGATCGCGACAAAACCGTTCGCGGCATACTGATCCGCGATGCCACGGTTGGGCTCGTTCACGCCGAACGCGTCCTGAAATACGATGATGCCAGGATGCGATCCGGAGTCAGATGGACGCGCCACGTACGCCTTCATCTGCGTTCCATCGCTCACGGCGAGCGTAACCCAGTCTGATCCTTTCGTCATGTGTGCATTACCCAGAGTTGAATCGGTCATGCATCGATCTTCTCGGCGGTTCGCTCTTCCGGAAGACGCATGTCCTTGAAGAAAGCATGGTACAGTGCGGCGTTCAATGCCTGCAGGCCAGCCGCAAGCTCGAGCGGGAGACTTACCCAGACAGACTGCATAAGCTGACCCGCGATCGTCGGTCCGGCACTGGAAAGCACCTGCAGCGGGAGGTTCGAAAATCCGGCCGCGGTACTCCGATCCGAAGGATCCACCATTCCCATGAGAAACGACTGCCGCATGGGATTGGACATCGTGTTCACCTGCGTGCGAAGCAGAAAGAGCACTGCCGCCATGAGAAAAGTCGGCACGAGTGCCATCGCGGCCATCAGAAGTACGGCGACGGAACGCAGGCCCACGACAGCACGCACAGTTCCGAAGCGGCGCGCAACGGGTGCGGCCAGGAGATTCGAAGGCGCGGCGAGAATGTTCGCGAGAAAGTAGAGCGAGCCGAGCTCGGCAGCACTGGCGCCGAAGCGAACATGAAACCAGTAAACCAGCACCGGCCCGAGCATGCCGACAGCAAGTCCGTTCGTAGCATTGGTGATCAGGAAGCGCCACAGCACCTGCGTCGTCGCTGGCTTCAGCCGTCGCTTGCCGGGCGGACGCGGCGCGGGCGCCGATTCCTTCACTGGCAGAATCACCGTCGCCATACCGACGCCGAGCACGGCGGCACAGACAAACAGCGCGCGGTCGCCAGTGATTTCAGCTATTCCGAAGAATCGATTGAGCACCGTCGGCACGGTAGCCATGAGCGCCCCGAGGGCGCCAGCGAGCACGCCGACTACCGACACCATTCCGAATACTTTCGTTCGAGCTTCGTCTCGCACCTTTTCCGCAATGAGCGGCTGCTCCGCCGGATAATACGGACCAAAGGCGCCGCTCGAGCCGGCGCCCCCACCGCGGCCGATGGTGCCGAGAGCCGCGGCGATCAGAAGGATCGGAAAGCGCTCGGTGAGTGCAAAGGTGAGAGATGCAGCCGCGCTCAGGAGTCCAAGCGCGATCAGCAGCGGTTTGCGGCCGATGCGGTCGGCCAGTACGCCGACGCATGCGGTCAGCACTATGCTTCCCACAGCGCCGGCTGTGAAGACCACGCCGACTCGCGTAGCGGTGTAACCCGCGCGCGAGAGATATACCGGCACCAAGACTGTGAGATAGCCGAGCGACAGGCTGCGGAGCGCTCGGCCGCTCAGCAGGAGACCGATATCGCGCGTGAGCCACTCGGGCGCGTGCATTCCGCGCGTCCGATCCGGCACGAACTTCATCTTGAGCTGGAGGACGGACGGCGGGTCAAACAACGGCTACGTTCATGGAGATATATTCTTGCGCTGGAGCGCGTCCTGTCGGAGTCGCGCAGGCAACCGCGCATGGAACCGTCCAGGCAGTGCAGTAAACCATAGCGGCTTGGAGCTATGCCAGGCGCATCGTCAGTCATTATTCATCTCTTCGATCAGGGGCTCGCTTGATGAAGCTGCTTCAAATCTTGAATTGTCGCGTGACGCGAGCTGCGCAAGTAGCTGGCCTTTCGTTGATTCCGTTGGTGCCGCTTTCATATCTGGCGGCGCAAGCATCCGCTCCGGCAGCGACTTCACGCGTTGGTGCGACCGTCAGTTCGCACAAGGATGCAACCTGGACGGTGCGGCCCGCGTGGGTGCGAGCGCACGAGGAATTTCTTTCCAGCGACGTGATGGCCGGCCGCGGCAGCGCAACGCGTGATGAGGAGATAGCCGCGACGTATGTGGCGTCGCAGTTCATGGGTTACGGTCTGAAGCCGGCTCCCGGCATGACGGGATACATTCAGAGCGCCGAAGTGGTTGCGCCCGTGCTTACTGGCACCGCGACGCTCAACGTCGGCAACGTGACGTTGAAGGAGGGCGAAGACTTTCGTCTGCTGATGTCGTCCGCCGCGCCGGTGACCGGAACATTGATGAAAATTGCCCCGGCAAGCGCGGCACAGGCGCATGTTACGGGTGCCGTCGTACTGGTTGAAGGCAGTCCGAGCAGCGTCATGCAGACCACGAGGGAGTTGCTGGGGAAGGGTGCCGGCGCGGTGCTTTTCACGCAGAGCGAGGGTACTGACGCCCTTGCGACCCAACTGGGCGGAAAAACACGGACCGGCGTGCGGTTGAAGGAGAGCAACGAGCAATCACGGGGTCCGACGGTTGTCGTGCTGACTCCCGCCGCGGCAGCTCGGCTCTCGGGTGAGCAGGACGGAGCTGCGGCCGAGCTCGCTGTGCAGCTGGTGCCGCCGCGGAAGCCACGCGAGACGTTCAACGCAATTGGATATCTGCCGGGGACGGATCCTTCGAGCGGGACAATCCTTCTGTCAGCGCACCTCGACCACCTGGGTATAGGAAGGCCCGTCAACGGCGACTCGATCTACAACGGAGCAAATGACGACGCCGCAGGAACGACAGCAGTGCTGGAGCTTGCGCATGCGCTCGCTGCAGGCCCAAGGCTCAGGCGAAGTGTGCTGTTCGTCTGTTACGGAAGCGAGGAGGCTGGCGAGCTCGGGTCCACGTACTTCGGCAAGCACCCACCCGTACCACTCACGAGCCTGGTGGCAAATCTGGAATTCGAGATGATCGGGAATCAGGACCCGAAGATGCCAAAGGGCGTGCTCTTGTTCACCGGATGGGATCGGTCGAACCTTGGGCCGGCGCTAAAGCAGCATGGCGCGCTCTTGGGACCAGACCCTTACCCCGAGGAGCACTTCTTCGAGCGGTCTGACAACTACGCGCTCGCTCTGCAAGGCGTGGTGGCACATACTGCAGCCGGATGGGGAACTCCGCCGACGTATCATCAGCCGGATGATGACATGGCGCATCTCGACCTGCAATTCATGACATCGGCAATCCAGAGTCTTATCGAGCCAGTGCGGTGGCTGGCAACGAGCGACTTCAAGCCAGCCTGGAATCCTGGCGGCAGACCGGTAGCTGGTGGGTCGCGGTAGCGCCCTGGGTAATCTGTGATCCGGCGGTAACGAACACTGGCGCCGTTGGCCGGGAGCTATAAGCTCACAGCCGCGCGCCAGCGCTCGGCGATCAGCTCATGACCGGCTGGCGTTGGATGTACGCCATCCGCGGTCCAGTGTGCCGGACCTGCGTGCGCGCTCGCCGCGTTGAACGCATCCTGTAGCGGAACGAATGTGGCGGCAGTACGCGACGCGACGCGTGCTGCCGCCGCGCGCCGCTCATCGAACTCGGGGAACCACGTAGAATCGACCGCTCCAAGTCGTAATACGAACGGCTCTAGAACCACCAGCCGTACCGCAGGAAGTGCCTGACGCGTAGCGGTCAGCAGAGCGACGTACTGAGCTTCATAGTCGGCGACCGTTCCCGTGTACCCGTTGAGCCGCTTGTGCCAGAAGTCATTAACGCCGACGAGCACACTCAGTATGTCAGGCTTGAGTGCGAGCGTGTCAGTGCTCCAGCGCGCCTGGAGGTCGGGTACCTTGTCGCCGCTGACACCTCGGTTGAAGAACCGCCACTCGTAATCGGGTGATACTTGCAGCACGTTCGACGCTACAAGCAGCGGATAGCCTGTCCCGAGCGCCGAGGCGATGTTCGGGCCGGCGATGCTACGATTTCTTCCCGAGTCGGTGATCGAATCGCCCTGGAACAGGATCACGCCGCCGGGGCCATGTTCGTGAGCGGGCGCGGGTACGGCGGCGCTCTGCGACATGCCACGCGGAGAGCATGCAATTCCGGCGGTGGAGGCGAGCGAGACGCGCAGGAAATCGCGGCGGTTGAAGGCAGCTGACATGAGGGGAATATTGGATGGTTGGCGTGGTTCCCGAGTTGCAGTAACGGTTCGAGCTGCTCGCCGCCGGCACCGGCATTAGAGCCAAATCCTGCGCTGCGTGTCACGTTTTCACACCTAGGTTGATGATGCGTTGCCCGTTCTGGCTCGGTGCCGCCGCATTCCATGCATCCAAACGCAGCTCAGGTATACGCCAAGTGTTCGATACCGTGGATCATTGCACCGTCAACCAGCGGGGCGACTCCACGTTCTCGCCATGCGTGACCTGTCGTATGTTATTGCCGGTACCGTCGACGACAAATATGCTCGACCATGGGTCCGGTCCTGGTTGCGACGCGGTGAACAGTATCTGCGTTCCGTCGGGCGACCACAATTTCGGTCCAGCGTGCATACCGGTGACATTCACATTGATCGGCGACGAGCCGTCAGAATTGGCGATGTAAAAGCCGCCCGCGGTGCCGTAAGTGAGTCGGCGACTATCGGGAGACCACGCCGGCGCGCTGTAGGACGAATTGTTACATGAACCTCCCGAGCACGCATTTGTTATCTGCGTGAGTTGAGTACCGTCTGGCGCCACCGTCCAGATATCCGATCCGCCATCGAAGGCAATGCGCGATCCGTCGGGCGACCACGCAGGCTCTCCGACCGTCGTGGTCTGAGCCGGAATCTGATGCTGGCCTGTGCCGTCCGCATTTATGAGCCACAAGTCCGAAGTGCCTGTGGCATAGGTAAGATTCGCGTAGGCGATCGTGCGGCTGTCCGGCGACCATACCGGCTGGCTCACAACTCCGGTTTGATGAGTCAGCTGAAGCACGCCGGACCCATCAGCGTTGATTACGTATAGGTCGCCCTGATTCCAGGCCGACATCACACGGAAGGCGATTCGCTTTCCATCCGGCGACCATTTGAACATATCCATGATGTGGGCCAGTGGAGTCTCTGCCCTGGTCGCCAGGTTGACGACGTATCCGCCGATCTTTCCGTACTCTGCGCCGCCGTTGAAGCTCTCCCAGCCGTACATCACTGCGATCGACTTCCCGTCGGGCGACGGATCCCACGCTGTGATTGGTTGACTCGACGGCGTGATGCGCACATTCACACTTCCATCGATGTAAACCGTGCGAACAGGATCATAAGGCTGTGCTACAGTGATGTCGGCGTCTCGCTGATATATGAACGACGCCAGAGGCTTCACTACGGGGCGCACTGTAACTGTCGTCACTGCCTTGAGGGTGTCAAGGCTCGCGATGATCGTCACCGTTCCACTGGAAATGTCGGACTTGAGATGTCCGGCCTGATCAATCGGAAAGTCGAGCGGTGCCGATGACGACCAGGCCAGCTGCGGCGTGGGTGATTGGACGACTCCATGGAGCTTGTACTGAGCTGTAAGCTGGGTGGAGTCGCCGCCATCCAGCTCGGAAAACTTTGGCGAGAATACGAGCTCGCGAGCCGGTTCGAAGACCGTCACGGTGCACTGCGCGGTCTGTCCGTCGATGGTCACCGTGACGACGGTGACACCGGTGTTGAACGTGATCACGATTCCACTAGGAGTCACCGTTGCGACCTCCGGATGGCTCGACGACCAGCTGACGCTGCGTCCGGAGAGTGGACTTCCTGTCATGGAAAGAGGCGTCGCCACGAGCTGAAGCGTGTCCGATAGCGCGAGTGTGACAGTATCGACCGAAAGTGTCACCGATGCGGCGCCCGGGTCAGGTGCTACAGGGTGAGTGTCAGCGCCGCCGCAATGCGACAGAAGAGTTGCGATGACCGTGACAAGAGCGATAGTTCTCGAAGCTGTGCGGAGCGACATGCGCGCGGTGGTAAGAGGATCGTGGGGCTCGACAAACATATCTTTCCAGTCGGCTCTCGCTAGCTGGTCACTGAGTTTGATAGGTCAACGCGCGTCCGGGCGCACTCACCGTCGCCACGCATCATGATGCTAGTTCGTCCATCGGCGGTCGCCGAGCACGTGACGGTATGACCCTTGCGCGCAGTGCAGCCGCTGCTGGGAGACTCATGATGCTATCAGCCTAACTATGTTCGACTCGGTCGAAGATCCTATTCGTGACGTAGCACATCGCCCGTGGCCGCTTCCGAGCGAGCCATGGATCATGGGCCAGCGCTGGAACAATCTGCTGTTCATGCATTGGCCCGTGGCCGTGAATGCGATCCGCGCGCTCGTCCCACCATCGCTCACGATCGACATGTATGAGGGCGATGCGTGGATATCTATCACGCCTTTTTACCTGAGTCATCTGCACGCGCGCGGCCTGCCTCCCATTCCGTTCACATCGCGATTCCCCGAGCTCAACGTGCGCACGTATGTCACGGCCGGTGGTAAGGGAGGCGTTTACTTCTTCAGCCTCGACGCGGGTAATGTCGCCGCGGTGCTGGGTGCACGAACACTGTACCACCTGCCGTATTTCAACGCGTCCATGACAATTCATCTTCTGGTTCCTGACGCCAGGTTCGACTATCGCAGTCACCGCACCGACAATCGCGCTGCGGCGGCCGAATTTCATGCCCAGTACCGCGCCATCGGCGAGGAATTCAGGAGCGTTCCGGGGTCGATCGATCACTGGTTATCAGAGCGATATTGTCTGTACGCTGCCGATTCGTCGGCGCGGCTGTACCGAGCGGACATCCATCACAAGCCCTGGCCGTTGCAGCCAGCGGAAGTTGAAATACGCCAGAATACGATGGCCGCCGCGGCCGGCGTCGCGCTACCGGAGCGACCGGCGCGCCTCGCATTTGCGCGAAGACTCGATGTGGTTGTTTGGGCACCGCGGCGGATCGGATAGTCGAAGGGATCGACGAGGCGCTCATCGAACTTTTCGTGCGCGAGATTCGCGCCCTATGCGCAAAACCACTGGCCGCAGTGCGTTGAGCTACGCTATCACGGCGACCGGCATGCTCGCTTCATCATGGCATCTTCGTTCCTGTAAGCGAGAACGCTTCCTGTTCCCAAGGTCGATGCTCGTACGAAATCGCAGGGAAGATGACCTGCACAGATACAGGGATCAGCAGCCCAACGTCCAGATGGCGTGTGAAGCGACGACCAAGCTGCGTCTGGCCCAGCAGCTCACGCTCGATCGGCAGGCCAATAGCGTCGTTGACGAAGTCTTCCTGCAGGACATGAATCGTTTCGTGGGCGAGTACGACATCCCGCGCACGTCGGCTTGGCCCAAGCGCTTCAGGCGCGAGCCGGATCGTCCCGAGTCCCTCTGCGCCAGCGGCCTCGAGCTTACCTGACTCACCGAAATGCCATCGTCGGTCGCGATAAACTGGAGCGCCGGTATATAGCGACCTGGAAAGATCCAGGCGCGTATTGGGAGAAATCATCAGCCCGATGGTCGATATGCTCTCGGAGACGTTCAGCCGCCAGTCCAAACGGTGATTGGGCAGGATTACAATCGTTGCAGGGCCCACTGGAAGCAGATACTCGATGACCGAATCCCCTCCCGCCACGACGAGCGAGATTCCCGCACCCGAGATCTCTCGCCCCACGAATCCCGCGCCGTGAAATCGCAGGTCGACGAACTGCTTTCCAGCAGCCATCGCGAGACCCCCAACGGAGCCGCGCCGCAGACCGGTCAATACCGATGTGCGGTGCATGACAGCCGTAACTGCGCCGGTGACTCCGCCAATTGCGATGTTCAGTAAAGCGTCGGAGACGCGGGAGTGCATAGGAACCTGCGCCATGATCTGAGTGCTGCTGATCGACGACGCGGCGAGGATGCAAGCTGCTCCACGCCGCAGCCAGCGGCTGACGGAAGACTGGCGGACGGTCACTCGCTCGCCATGATCTGGAGAGAGCGCCTGAGAACCCAGGGAGGGAGGCATGAGTTCTCCGTCGAGAATGGTGAAGATCTCGCCCAGCCCGTCATCGTTGCGGCTACGGATCGTGCGCGAATCTGATCAGCGGAGATAATGCCGGCCAGAATGTAGTGCAACCGCGTCCCAATCTGCCCCGCGACATCGCACGAATAAACATCTGCCGCAAGCAAGCACTCACTTGCAAAACTGACCGCCCGTCCATTTATTTATGCACCATGGAAAGGCGCGAAGAACTACTCAGGGCTGCAGCCAGAGTCTATGCCAAACACGGCTACCGGGGGTCCACGACTCGCCGCATCGCCGACGAGGCTGGTGTCAACGAGATAACCATTTTTCGGCAGTTCGGGACCAAGGATACGCTCATCCACGAGGCCATCGCCTCATGCGGCATGAGCGGTCCGCTCCTGGAGCTTCCCAAGGTGCCACTCGATCCTCATCACGAACTGCAGAAATGGGCAGCAACGCTCCGCTCGCATATCTGCGCCAGCCGCTCCCTCATGCGACGCTGCATGAGCGAGCGCGATGAGCATCCGCAGCTCAGTGCTTCGGCCAATCGCGGCCCCATGTGTGCCGCGGCGGAGCTACAGAGCTACATCGGCAGGCTCCGCGAGCACGGCTTCATTCAGCACGACGATTTCGACGCCAAGGCTGCGTCCGCAATGCTGATCGGGACGATTTTCTCCGATGCGATGGGAAGGGACATGATGCCGGACATCTATCCCAGTACACCGGCAGGCGCCGTCGAGCAGTACACGAATCTCATTCTGAAGGCGATCGGTGTGTCCGCCCGCGATGCGGAGGCTGAATCGAGCACGCAGGCCGCTCCACAGACAGGCTCACACGCAGGCTCACGTGCGGGTGCACTGACTGGCGCTTCAATCAGTTTCACCAGATAACTCAATGAAATATCAATCGGCCCTCGCGGGCCGCTCAACTCGATTTCCCCGAGCGCTCGCTTGCGTTGCGCTTCTGCTTGGCGCTTTCGCCGCGCCGCATGCGCTGTGCGCGCAGCAGCCGATCACTGCCGCCGACTCCGCGTCGGCGGCGCCCGCGCGCGCCCTCTCGCTCGATGATGCGGTACAGCTGGCGCAGAACGCGAGCCCGGTCGTGCGCATCGCAAACAATGCAATTCTTCGCGCACGAGGCGGCCAGTACCAGGCGAGGAGCGCGCTCTTCCCACAGCTTTCCGCTACTGCGAACTACACGCGCACTCTCGCATCGCAATTCGCTGCGGCGTTCTCATCGCCCACTCCCTCCGGTCCTTCCGGACCGCCCGGGCCCTGCAATCAGTACATCCTCAACAACACTTCGAGTGAAACGGCGCAGCTCGCCGGCATCGAGAATTATGCGCTGTGCACCGTCGCCGGAAACGCGGCGAGCGCATCATCACTAGGAGGCATCAACTTCAGCAAGGTCGGCTTCGGCTCGGTCAACGGGTACACGTTCGGCTTCACCGGCTCGCAGAATCTCTTCACCGGCGGCCGCATCTCGGGCCAGGTTGCATCCGCCAACGCAACACAGCGCTCGGCGCGCATCGAACTCAACGCGCAGCGCGCGCAGCTTCAGCTCGACGTCACATCGGCGTACTTCGACGCGGCGCTGTCGGATCGGCTGCTCGCCATCGCACAGTCGTCGCTGGTGCAGACGCAGGACCTGCTCAAGCAGACGCAGCTGCAGCAGAAGGTGGGTAACACCAGCGAATTCGATTTGCTTCGCGCACAGGTCTCGGTGAGCAATCAGCTTCCGGTCGTGATTCAGGCGCAGAGCGCACGCGCGGTTGCATATCTAAGGCTCAAGCAGCTTCTCAACCTTCCGCTCGACCAACGCCTGGCGCTCACTACGTCGGTCGAGGATTCGACGGCGGCTCCGCCAGGTGTGGACCTCGCGCGCGCACAGTCGCCAGACACGGTCACGGAGCACCGCGCGCCGGTGCGTGAGGCGGACGAGGCAGTGACCGCGCAGAAGGGGCTGCTCAAGGTCGCGCACTCCGAGCGCATACCGACGCTGTCGCTCTCAACCGCATACAGCAGAGTGGCGTATCCCAACGCCGGCTTCCCGACGTGGGCGGATTTCAATCCCAACTGGACCGTGACGATCGCGACGTCGTTCCCGATCTTTCTCGGCGGACGCATCCGTGGCGATGAGATGGTCGCGGAGTCGAATCTGCGCGATGCCCAGGCCCGTCTCGAGCAGGCGCGGCAGGGTGCGGCGCTCGACTCACGCGTCGCGCTCAACACGTTGCAGCAGGCAGAGGCCGCACTCGCGGCGAGTGCGGGAACCGCTTCGCAGGCGCAGCGCGCGTACGACATAGCTCAGGTGCGATATCGCGAGGGAATCTCGACGCAGCTCGAGCTGAACGACACGCGCAATCAGCTCGCGCAGGCGCTCGTCAACCGAGCGCAGGCCTCGCGTAATGTGCAGGTAGCGCGAGTCACCCTCGCGCTCTTACCGGATCTTCCGGTGCAGACGGCGAGCGCCGGCCAGACGAATCTCTCGGCCCAGCAACAGCAGCAGCAACAGACGCAGCAGCAGACGACACAGACGACCACGCAATCGACGCAGCCGGCCGGCGCAACCGGCCAGACCACGCCGTCGACAGGAACAACTACGCCAGCCGGAACACCGGGGATCAATCCATAAATGCGACGCACTTACATATATCTTCCACTCACGCTGGCGATCGTTACGCTTGCAGCCGGCTGCAAGCGTAACACCGCGCAGGCCGCCGACACTGTGCAGCAGCTCGTGGTCGGAACCGAGAACGTCACCATCGCTCAGAATGGTTCGGTTACGAACGGGCCTGCGATCACCGGCTCGCTCGACGCCGCGCTCAATGCCACTGTGCGTGCACAGATCGCAGGGTCGATCATCTCGACCGACGCTGATGTCGGGCAGTCCGTGACTAAGGGTCAGACGCTCGGCCGCATCGATCCCTCGGCGCTGCAGGATGCGTACATCAGCGCCAAGTCAGCTGTCGCATCCGCACAGGCAGCGGATGCAGCGGCGCGCCGGGATCTTCAGCGCAATCAGACCCTGTTGCAGGCTGGCGCAATTGCGCCGCGCGATCTGGAGACCTCGCAGACCCAGGCCGCCGCGGCGGCTGCCGGCTTGGAAGACGCGAAGGCGAAGCTCGCAACTGCACAAAAGAATTTCGACAATACCAGAATCGCGGCGCCGTTCGACGGCATCGTCAGTCAGAAGAGCGTGAATCCAGGCGATGTGGTGCAGCCCGGTGGTGCGCTGTTCACCGTGGTCGATCCAACTACCATGCGACTGGTTGCGGCGGTGCCTTCGGATCAGCTCTCGATGGTTCGCGTTGGCACCGACGTGACGTTCTCAGTGACCGGATACGGAACCCAGGAGTTTCACGGAACCGTGACGCGCGTGAGCCCGTCCGTCGATCCGACGACGCGTCAGGTGCAGATCATCGTGTCGATCCCCAACAAGAGTCACACACTCATCGCCGGCCTCTACGCCAACGGACGCATCTCCAGCCGGACGCAGCATGGTATCGTGGTGCCCACATCTGCAGTGGACACGCGCATGCAGCGACCCGCTGTTGTCGAGATCAAGAACGGCAAGGTGACGCGCGTCGATGTGACGATCGGAATGCGCGACCCATCGGCGGAAACTGTGGAGCTCACAAGTGGCGTTGCGGCAGGCGACACACTGCTCATCGCTGCGGCACAGGGGATAACCCCCGGTACGCCGGTGCGCGTTCAGGCGCCCCCGACCGATGCTACAGCCCCCGATGCTGCTGCCGACGGACCGCAAAGTGGCGCTGGTACAGGGAACACGAACGGTGCGAACGCGAATGGAAGCACGGGCACCGGCGCCGGTGCCGGTGCAGCCAGCTCGACGAACAGTCGCGGTCACTAGGGGCAGACGATGTTCATATCAGATTTCGCGATCAAGCGTCCCATTGTCACCGTAGTGATAATGGTCGCGCTTGTGATCTTTGGCGTGTTCGCTGCATTCAATACGGATGTGGATGAGTTGCCCGACGTACAACAGCCGATCGTAGCCGTCTCGGTCCCGTATCCCGGCGCGTCGCCGGATCAGGTGGAGCGCGAGGTAGTCGATCGGATGGAAGAGGCGTTTCAGGGTCTCAACGGAATAGACCAGATAACCTCGACCTCGACGGACGGATTCGCGCAGATCATCGTGCAGTTCGTGTTCTCCAAGCCGACGGACGAGGCAGCGCAGGACGTGCGGGATGCGATCTCCGGAATTCGCGACAAGCTCCCGGTGGAGATGAAGGAGCCGGTAATCAACAAGTTCGATCCCGACGATCTGCCGATTGTTTCACTGACATTGTCATCCAACGTTCTCAAACCGAACGAGCTGACGATTCTCGCCGACCCGGATATCACACGCAAGCTGCAGGGACTCGAGGGCGTGGCACAGGTGACCCTGTCCGGAAATGTCGACCGCGAGATCGAAGTAGATGTAGTTCCATCGCGGCTCAACGCTGCGAGGGTGAGCGTCGCCGACGTCGTCAACGCGCTGAATGCGCAGAATCTCGCAGTGCCTGTGGGGATGATCACGGGCGCACTGCAGGAGCGCTCCATCCGGCTGCGCGGACGAATCGAAGACGCGCGCGACTTCGGTCAGCTGGTCGTGGCCCAGCGCGGCGGTCAGGTGATCAGACTCGCCGACGTCGCAAACGTGAGCGACGGGTCCGCCGAGCAACGGTCGCTCGCGCTGTTCAACGGCGTGGCCGGGATCGGTATAGACATAACGAAATCAAAGGGCACCAGCACGACGCGGGTAAGCGATGAGATCAACGACCTGGTCAAGCAGATACGCACGACGCTTCCGGCTGGTGTGAATCTGGACGTGGTGCGTGATGCCGGCCCGCGGGTGCGCGACTCCGTGCGCAATGTGGAAGAGGCGCTCGTGGAAGGCGCGATACTCACGGTGCTCGTGGTATTCCTCTTCCTCAACTCGTGGCGGTCGACAGTGATCACGGGTCTGGCGCTGCCAGTGTCTGCGATATCGTCATTCATCGCCGTTCATGCATTCGGTTTCACCTTGAACACGATGTCGCTGCTCGGGCTATCGCTCGCGATCGGAATCCTGATCGACGATGCGATAGTGGTTCGGGAAAACATCGTGCGGCACATAGAGATGGGCGAGGACCATTTCACGGCTGCGCATACCGGCACCGATGAGATCGGTCTTGCAGTAACCGCCACGACGTTCTCCATCATGGCGGTGTTCGTTCCCATTGCGTTCATGAGCGGGATATCCGGACAGTGGTTCAAGCCGTTCGCGTTGACCATCGCGTGTGCGGTGCTCGTATCGCTGTTTGTTTCCTTCTCGCTCGATCCGATGTTGTCGGCCTACTGGCCCGATCCGGCGATTGAAGCGCACGAGCATCGCAGCTGGGTGTCGCGAAAGCTGGTCAGCTTCAATATCTGGTTCGACCGGCAGGCTGATCGCTACAAGGGCCTGGTCTCGTGGGCGCTCGATCACCGCGCCGACATGGTTGCGATCTCGGTCGGTGTGTTCGTCGCCAGCATCCTGATTCCGGCCGCGGGCTTGTACGCCGCGCTCGTGGTTCTTGCCGCCGTGTTCCTGATTGTGTGGCTTTTCTCACTGGACACGACGACGCGCGCCGGCGGAATCATCAAGGGCGTGTTCGCGGTGGTCGTCTTCGCGGGATCACTATGGCTCGGAATGAAGATTCCCGAGCCTGGCTGGGCAAAGGTCGGCGGTGGCTTCGTGCCGGACTCGGATAATTCGGAGCTGAATGTTTCGATCGAAACGCCGCCGGGATCGAATATGGATTACACGCACATCAAGGCCGAAGAGATCGGGCGCATCATCCGAACCCACAAGGAAGTTGCGTACACGTACACCGTGGTGGGCACCGCGACCGGCTCTGGTGAGGTCGACGTCGGCAGCATATACGTGAAGCTCGTTCCCAAGAACAAGCGATCGCTTTCGCAGGACGAGATCAGCACGCTCATACGCAAGGAAATGTCTCACGTTGCAGGTGTGACGGCGTACACGTTCGCGAGCAGCTTCGCTGGAAACCAGAAACAGATTCAGGTGCAGATTCGCGGCAACAACGCCGATCAGCTGAACGAGGTTGCGGAGCAGATGGAAGCGGTTGTGCGCAAGGTGCCGGGCGCAGCGGACGTTGGGCTCTCGACCAAGGGACTCAAGCCTGAGCTCGACGTACAGTTGAATCGCGGTCTCGCCGGCACGCTCGGAATTACGGTTGCGCAGCTCGCGGAAGCTCTGCGGCCGGCGTTCGCTGGCGTGCAGGCCGGTAGCTGGGTGGATCCCACGGGCAAGACACGAGACGTGACCGTGCGTCTGCCGGCCGCATCCCGGCAGAACGTCACCGATCTCGAGCAGCTTCCCATAGCCGTTCCTCAGCAAGCGGCCACAGCGGCTCCCGACCAGTCGTCGGCTGTTGCTGTGAATCCGAACAATACCGGCCCGCAGACTATTCCGCTGGGCCAGATCGCGACCGTGCGGCTGACGACCGGACCCGCGGAGATCGACCATCTCAACGAGGATAAGGTGGTGACGATCGGCGTGAATCCGCAGGGACGTGCGTTGAGTGAAGTTTCTGGCGATATCAACAAGGCGATTGCGAAGATTCCCCTGCCGCCGGGTGTGAGTCTGTCACAGGGCGGACAGGTGAAGGATCAGAACGCCGTTTACGGCGCGATCATCTCCGCGCTCGGACTGGCGATCCTGTTGATGTACCTCATTCTCGTAGTGCAGTTCGGATCGTTCCTCGATCCGCTCGCGATCATGTTGTCGCTGCCACTGTCACTGATCGGTGTCGTGCTGGCGCTGCTCGTGACGCAGGGTACGCTCAACATCATGTCGATGATCGGCGTGATCCTGTTGATGGGAATCGTCGCGAAGAACGCGATTCTGCTGGTGGATTTCGCCAAGTGGACGCGCGAGTCTAAGAAGGTCTCTCTCCGCGAAGCGTTGATCGAGGCAGGCCGAGTGCGTCTGCGTCCGATTCTGATGACGACCTTCGCACTGATCGCTGGCATGATTCCGGTTGCATTGGGTCTCGGTGAGGGCGCCGATTTCCGCGCGCCGCTCGGACGTGCCGTGATTGGCGGCGTCATAACGTCCACACTTCTCACGTTGATCGTCATTCCGACGTTCTACGAGATACTCGACGAGTGGCGCGAGAACCTGGGTCATCTGTTCTCACGGCACGCGAAGAAAGAAGGCGAGCACGTGACTAAGGGCGCTCCCGGGCACGGTGCGCCGCCCCAGCCAGCCATGGGCGAGCCAACGCCGTAGATTTCGCCGGGTGAGGTCACCCACGAGCCGCGCGATGCGCGCGGCACAGGTTGGAATGCTGGTGAACCTGATCCTCGCGATCATCAAATTGATCGCGGGGATTGTGGGTCATGCCTACGCACTCGTTGCGGACGCCGTCGAATCCACAGCCGACATTTTCTCGTCGATAGTGGTGTATGGCGGGCTGCGCATAGCGGCGCAGCCGGCAGACGAGGACCATCCGTACGGCCACGGCCGCGCCGAGGCGCTCGCAGGTGCGCTCGTTGCGCTCATGCTCGTAGCGGCCGCAATCGGAATTGCGATCGAAGCGGTGCGCGAGATAAGAACTCCGCACCACATTCCGCGGGCATGGACGCTCGGAGTACTTGTCGGCGTCATCATCGTCAAGCAGCTGCTAGCAAGCAGAGTGCTGCGAATCGGATCCGAGATCGGGAGCACCGCTGTGATCGCGGATGCCAAGCATCATCGCAGCGACGTCATAACGTCGACCGCTGCATTCATCGGAATAAGCATCGCAGTAATCGGAGGGCCGGGCTGGGAGCAGGCCGATGATTGGGCCGCGCTAGTGGCGTCGATCGTGATCGCATACAACGGTGTGAAGATGATGCGACCTGCCATCGACGATCTGATGGATCGGGTGCCCGAACCCGATGTGGTACAGCGCATCGCAGCGGCCGCGACGAGTGTGTCGGAGGTCCGCGCGATCGAGAAGCTCAAGGTGCGGAAGGTCGGTCTGCAGTACGCGGTGGATCTTCACGTGCAGGCCGACTCACACATGTCGCTGCATGATGCGCACATCGTAAGCGGCAAGGTCAAGGGAGCGATTCGCGCGGCGATGCCAGCGGTGGATGGGGTGCTCATTCACATGGAGCCGTACGAGCCATGAGTGGTACTGCGAAAGCGCGCTGATTGTTCGGAGGGCAACTCGAATATTCACTACTCCACGCACTCAGTCTGCCCGCAGTGTAATAACCGGATCGATGAGCGCAGCACCGCGCTTACCGGCTAACGTAAACGGCAGCCGCGCGTTCCTGCTGGTCAGGTATGTTCAGTATCAATCATCCGGCAGGCGCAGGGCCTAGGATCGTGTAGCCGAAATCAGTCGCCGCCTGACCAAGCGCCGCGACATCCGGTGGTCCTGCATTGGCGAATACCTCCGCGCTTCGAGCGTAGAACTCCTCGAATCCGCTCGGGGCGGTCAACACCCAGTGTTGACTCGGAATCGAGCCGCAATTCCGGAACGTATGAGGGACTCCTCTTGGCATGAACACAACCGTCCCTGGCGGCACATCATGCCAGCCGTCGGGTGTGTAGAAGGCCATGTCACCCTTTGCTATGATGAATACCTCGTCGTCCTTTGCGTGCACATGCAGAGGCGGAGAGACTCCCGGCGGAGTGGTGGCAAGGCCGAGGCAAAAGGCACCGTTCGTCTCGCGACCACCGAGGTGAAACTGAATCGTGCTGCCAAAGGCCGCGATCGGATTCGCGGCGCCGGGTGGAATGATTTGCCAGGTTGCGGTCATTGGCTGTGAGTGAAATCATCTGGCGCGTCATTGGCTTGGCCCGTTCAGCACCAGTTAAGAGTTTCACGTTATACTGAATTCCCCGCAATGCAAGACGGCAGGAACGACTCTGTCGGCTGGGGTCTCGCAGTTGCCCGTTATATTGCGTCCAGCTATGCGAAGACGCGCGTTCATGTTCGCGGCAGCCACCATGCTGTCGCTCGCGGCCTGTTCTGGCGAGGGGATCACGGGCCTCAGCCAGATGGTGTACAACGCGACTTACACAGGCCAGGCGACGGTTCAGCACTCGCGGAGCGCCGGTCCTGCTCCAGCCGGGCAACCAGCCACTCGGCATGTCTATGGTCCTGTCTCAACTCGGCCAGAACTTCAGCGGCACGTTCGTGCTCTCGGACTCCGGCTGGCGACCAGGTCTACGCAGGCAGCCTGACAGGGCAAGGTGACCAACACCGGCGGCGATCTGACAATGGTCGTGCCGCCCCCCTGCGCCGGAACGCTGTACGGCTCATTGACTGTCTCCAACGGAGAGCTCAACGGCTCCGCGGCCGGCCGCGATTGTAGGCTGATGCATCAGGCGAACAACGTTCAGATAACCTTCACCAACTTGGTCCGGCACTAGCGGCCAGGATATTTTCAACAGATGAACAGCCGACGCATCAGTACCTCTTCGTGGCCCTGGCGGCCTGTACCACCTTCGCCGCCTGCGGCGGCGCTGACAGCCGCGATACGGACCGGACGTCGGTCGCTGCCAACGAGCCGACGAGTGTCATGTATTTCGACTCCACCCAGGCTGTCATACCTGGGTGCGGCCGTCGCCGGCGCCGCTGGTGCGGCGCCGAACGGCGCCGAGGTGTTCACCCGGTGCGCCGTCTGCCATCAGGCCACTGGACTGGGCGTCCCCGGCGCATATCCGCCGCTTTCAGGGTCGGAATGGCTGCTCAACAATCCCGAAGTGCCGATCCGCATCGTGCTCCACGGCGCGATGGGGCCGATAACGGTGAAGGAACCGACGTTCAACAACGCCATGACCCCGTTCGGCGACCAGCTCTCGGATGCCCAGATTGCGGCCGTCATCACGTACGAGAGGTCGAGCTTTGGGAACGCCGCTTCCAAGGTCACGGCGGAGCAGGTCGCCGCGGTGAGGGCCGCGACCAAGTCGCAGACGACGCCATGGAATCCAGCCGATCTGCAGCCTCTGATCCACAAGTAATTCCCTGCGGTTCCGGTCGGAGACGGCGCACAAACCCCTTCGGCCGGCGCAGTGACAAATCCAGCATGATCGCCGCCGCAGCACTGCTGGTCTTCGCACAGGTCACCGTCTCCATAACCAGCGGCAAACCTACGCACGCCGATAGCGTCCGCGCGCGCGAAAGAGGCGGCACACATGGATACGGTGCTTTCCCGAGCGGACTCCATGCGCGCCACGCACGACTCGATTCGCACCGCAGCGCCGCCAGGCTCGACATATCGCGCTCACCCCGGAGTTGCTCGCGACCGCGTTCAGGGACCCCGCGGCGCGCACACTTCTGGATCGCGCACGTGCTGCGCGATTCACACAGGACTCCGCGCTCCAGGCGTACGACGCGACGACATACGAACGTATCTCCGTAAGCATGAAGATCAGCAGCCTCGGCCGCGACCGACTGCTGTTCCGTACCGAGCGCGCGACACAGGTACAGATGGGAGCGCGGCAACGGTGCGGTCGTCGACGTAACCGGCGCGCGATCGCGCTCTGCCGATGTTCAAGGGCGCCGGAAACGAGGAGGTCGATCACGGGCAACGGCGCACTGCCGTTCCCTACTACCCTGGCCGCGAGACGTTGTGGCTCGGATCCGAGATCGCGAAGGCGGATGCAGACGCGAGCGAGATGATTCACCCGCTCGGCAATGGTGCGGAGGCGTATTACACGTACGCGAGCGGCGATTCGGTTTCGTTTCAGCTTCCGGGCGGCGAAGACCATCTCGTGCGCGAGCTGCGCGTGCAGCCGCGCAAAGCCGGCATGGAATCTCGTCGTCGGATCGCTCTGGTTCGACGTCGGGACTGGCCAGCTCGTGCGAGGCGTGTTTCGAATGGCCGAGCCGATGAACGTGATGTCGGTCGCGAAGGAGGAGGACGGCGAGGATCCGCAGAAGGACATCCCGGCCTTGATCAAGCCGATGATTCTTCCCATGACCGGCGAGCATCGACGTGATGACCGTGGATTACGGCCTTTACGAGGGGCGCTTCTGGCTTCCGCGCATGCAGACAGTCGGAAGGAAAGGCGCGCGCCGGGGTAATGAGATTTCCATTCGAGCTGCGCCAGCGCTTCGATTACGAAACTGTCAACGCGGACGCTCAAGCTTCCGCAGATCGAGATCGACCGCTGCCGATACCGCTCGCGGAGTCGAAGCACGCCGAGCTCGTCGCGCTGCGCGCGACAGCGCATGCGCCAACGGAGCAAAGTATCGCGAGACGACGCGCGTGTCGAGACGAGAACGCAGTCGACATGCTCGTTCGTGTTCCGTGCGACACCGCAGCGCTCGCAAACTCGTCGACACTTCCAAAGTCCATCTACGATACGCCTGACTCGCTGTTTGGCGACAAGGATATCGACGCACTGGTAGCGAGCACTCTCTCCTTGCAGCGGCAGGCAGGAGGAGTCGGCTTCGCGCCGCCGGTGGTGCAGTTCGGACTTCCGCTGACGCGATACAATCGCGTCGAGGGATTCTCGACCGGGATTCGCGTCGACGAGGACATGGGAAGCGGTTATGCAGGTCACGCGATTGCGCGACTTGGTATTCGATCTCTCGCCGATGGCGAGCTCGGTGTAGCCCGCACCAACGGCCGCGAAACGTACACGGTCAACGTCTATCGCCGTCTGAATTCCGCGAACGATCTGGCAGCGCGACCCGTTCAGCCTCAGCGCGTCACTTTCTGCGCTGTTGTTCGGCAGAGATGACGGTGTGTACTACAGATCGTGGGGCGGTGAGCTCGTGCACGAGCAGCAGGGTGGGCTGTTCGACAGCTGGCGGCTGTTCGGCGAGCAGGAATTCGGCGCCAGTGCGAAGACGCACTTCTCACTCGTCGGCAAGCTCGAGTGGCGGCTACTTCCCCGACAACATCGCCGTGACAAAGGGAAACGTCGTCGGTCTGTCGTTGGTCAAGCGCGGCTCGTTGGGTGAGGATCCAGACGGACTCAGGCTTCTGTCGGATGTACGCATCGACGGCGCGGCTGGAACCTTCGACTACACCCGGGCGATGGCCGACGTAACGGTCATGCATCCACTCGTGTCCAGCTGTGACCGCCGCACTGACACTGAGCGGCGGCACGTCAGGCGGCGCTGTCCCGACCCAGCGGCTCTGGTATCTTGGCGGCACGTCGACCGTTCGCGGACAGGACGTGGGGTCGAGGTAGGCGACGCCTACTGGCTCTCGCGGCTCGAGCTGGGCATCGGGAGCGTCTTCGCTCGGCCCGTGATATTCGGCGATCTGGGCTGGGCCGGCGACCGGCGGAACTGGAACGAAGGCGTGGTTCCGGTGAGCGGCGCGGGAATCGGAGCGATCCTTCATGGACGGCCTCATCCGGCTGGATCTGGCCAAGGGAATCGACCGTCCGGCGGGGTTCAGGCAAGCCTGTATCTGGACGCCCGCTTCTAGATAGGTTAACCTCCATAGCTGTACCGGAAGTGCCGCAGCCAACACTCAGAGGACCGTATCTCCAAAGAAGATCTGATTGAACTCGAAGGGACCGTCACCGAAGTCCTTCCGAGCACTTCGTTCCGCGTGACCCTTGATAACGGAGCCGCCGTCCTCGCGACCATCGCAGGCAAGCTCCGCCGCTTTCCGCATCCGTATCCTCGAAGGCGACCGCGTGACGGTTGAGGTATCGCCGTACGATCTCACGCGCGGCCGGATAACGTACAGACACAAGGTCTGACAGGCGCGACCTGCGCCGTGACGCCGCGTGCATGGTACGTGGCGTGTCGTAGGGCGCGGATTTATCCGCGCCGCCGATCCCAAATGCGCGAACGACGATCGTTGGAACTCGATCCGTTGAACGTCGTTGGCAACCCGATCACGTCGACCACGCTTGTTGTCTACGCCAGTCGCGTCGAACATCATCGTTGACAATTCTGCAGGTGCAGCAACGTTAACGCCGCCGCCAAGAATCATCGTCACGCATTTCAGCGAGCGGCGCGGATAAATCCCCGCCCTACGATCGCTTAACGCGCGGTTCGGATCCAGCCTCGCCGCACGCCACGCTGGTAATCCGCACGCAATCACCGCTACCGCGCCCAGCGTAACGACCACGGCCAGATACGTGACCACGTCGAGTCGCGATACGCCGAAGAGCATCGACACGATGGCCCGAGTCGCCGCCGCGGCGGCGATCAGCCCGATTGCGATTCCGAGCGCCGTCAGCTTCATCCCCTGACCCAGAATCAGGCCAAGTATGCTCTCCGGCGACGCACCCAACGCCGCCCGGATGCCAATTTCGCGCACCTTTTCCGTGACGCTGGATGAGAGAACGCCGTAGATCCCCACGGCCGCAAGAATCAGCGCAACCACTCCGAACGCTTCGAACAGAATGAGAGCGAAGTGACGATCTGCGACCGATCTGCCCACGAGCTCATCCATCGTGGTGACACGGAATATCGGTTGATTCTTATCTACGGACCGAATTGCGCTCCGAACCGCGGGTGCGAGAGCCGCTGCACTCCCGTGAGTGCGCACTACCAGCGACATGGGATTGTCCATCCAGTGCCATTGCGTCGGGGTGATATAGATGGCGTCGGTCTCGCCATCGGACAGCGAGGACTGTTTCACGTCGCCGACCACTCCGACAATCGTGTAGCGCTGGCCGTCTACCGGGCCAAAATCGAGTCGCTGTCCGATCGGATCCTGATGAGGGAATCGTTTCGCATACGATTCGTTGACGAGCGCCGAGCGGGGGGCGCCACTACGATCCTGCGCGCCGAGCAATCGCCCACTCCGTAACGGAATGTGCATCGTCGCGAAGTACGAAGGAGTTACCGCGTATTCGAGCGCCGAGCCGGAAGCGTTTGCATCAGGATCGCTCTCCAGATGCACGCCATAGCCCGCGAAGTCGCCGCTCAGTGGAAGCTGATTCGTGAACGCCGCAGCGGTTACGCCGGGAACGCTGCTTTACCGCATCGAGCGCTTCCACGAGGAATTCGTATCTCGCGCTGTCAACGCGGGCACTGTCCACCCGGAATCGGTCCCCGGACTCCTGGATCTGCATCGTGAGCACGTGCGACGGATCGAAGCCGACATTTACTGCCAGAAGGTCCTTGATACTCCGAAGCAGAAGCCCCGCACCTACCAGCAGCACGACCGCGAGCGCGACTTCCGCAACAACCAGCGCTTCGCGCGTGACTTTATGGTCGCCGGTCGTACGGTTCGATGCCTGCTGCAGTCCGAGATTGAGCTCCGCTCGCGAGGCGCGCAAAGCCGGTATCACACCAACCGACAGCCCTATGATTGTCGTAACGACCAAGCCGAACACAAACACAGCTGCATCGAGGCGGATCGCTCCCACGCGCGGGAGTGCTGCGGGACTGAGCACGACCAGCGCGCGTACGCCAAGCTCCGCGACGATCATGCCGAGCGCGCCGCCCACTATTGCGAGCAGGAGGCTCTCGGTCAGCAGCTGCTGGGTCAACCGCGTTCGTCGCGCGCCGAGCGCTGCACGCATTGCGAACTCGCCGCGTCTACGCGCGCCGCTTGCGAGCAGCAGGTTGGTCACATTGGCGCACGCGATCAGCAGCACCAGCACTACAGCACCGAGAACGGCGAGCAGCACCGGCTTGACTCCGCTGGTCACATCATCCTGCAGCGAGTGAACCAGTAAACCGTTTTGGAGGGAGGCCCAGGGAACACGCGGAAAATCGCTTCGTGGCGTGCGTGCGATCGCGTTCAGTTCGTTCCGTGCCTGCGCTAGGCTGACACCAGCGCGCAAGCGGCCTACCATACGCAGATGATGTCCCCATTCTCGGCTATCCGGTCCGAAGACCGTGTTGTACTGGAGCGGCGCCCATATCTGTACCGACGGTGCCATCACGTTCTCGAATCCCATGGGCATCACGCCAATCACGACGTAGTCGTTGTCGTTAAGTCTTACCGAGCGTCCAATGATGTCACGGCTACCGGAAAAGCGGCGATGCCACAGCGAATTGCTGAGAATCACTACACGGGGCCCGTTCGCCCTGTCGTCCGACGCAGTAAAATCTCGCCCGAGCATCGGCGAAACACCGAGTGCGCGAAAGTAATCGCCTCCCACACTCTGGCCGTCGAGGCGCTCCGGCTCGCCGTCACCCATCAGTGTCGGTTGCCAGATATTCAGGACCGCCAGGGCGTCGAACGAATGACTTCGTTGAACGAGCTCGCGGTAGCTGCCGAACGTGACATCCAGTGGCGCGCCGCCTGCAGCCGAAGTCCGAGATCATCGCGATTCGCTCGGCATGCGGATACGGTAGCGACTTGAAGAGGATCGGATCGACAGCGCTGAAAATCGCCGTGCTCGCGCCGATGCCGATCGCAAGCGTGACCACGGTGACAGCGGTGAAGCCAGGATTGCTGCGGAATCGCCGGCCGGCGTAGCGCACATCGGCGAGTATCATCTCGACAGTATTCTCCCAGCCGTACCGTCGAACCTGTTCCCTCGCGTTGGTCACGCCGCCAATCTCGATCCGTGCAGCGCGCAGCGCTTCATCCGGTGACAGCCCGCGGGCAAGGTGAGCGGCGCGGGCGTTCTCGAGGTAGTCGTCTACTTCGTCGGAGACGTTCCGGTCGGTGTCGGCGCGATTCGTGAGCGCGTGCAGGCCGCGAGTGAGCTGGCGCCACACGGACATGCCGTCAACCTTCGGCTTTGAGAAGGCGCGCGACAGCCGACGCGCGCCGCGTCCAGTCTTCCGTCTCGACACCCAGCTGCTTGTGACCGACTCGCGTCAGCGAATAGAACTTCGCGCGCCGCGCGTTCTCCGTCTGGCGCCACTCCGCGTCCAGCGACCCGCTGCGCTCGAGCCGCTGTAGCGCGGTAAGCAGCGAGCCTGGATTGACCTTGAACGTCCCGCGGGAGATCTGCTCGATCCGCCGCGCGATTCCGTAGCCGTGCATGGGCTGCAGGCTGAGAGTCTTGAGGATCAGCATGTCCAGCGTACCCTGGATCACGTCGGTATTCGGCTCCTGCACGGGGTCTCCTGTTCTGGATCGCATCCACGATAGGTTACGATAGGATGATTGTCAAGAGATGACTGTCAGGATATGGCCATCATGTGTAGTGGCGGCTTGGCATTTCCAGGGTCGCCGCGGTTGACCGGTGAATCCAGCGGCCTAGTTTCAACGAGGCAGGGATCCCCAAGCTATGGAGCGGGTCAGGTGAGTGCATATCAGGCGAGGAATGGCGCGGCGACGATCGATGAGATTCAGACGCCTGCCCCCGTGGTCGACGTATCGCGCCTCGAGCGCAATCTCGATCGCATGGCAGACTATGCGCGGTCCCACGATCTGGGTCTGCGTCCGCACGTCAAGACGCACAAGACGACCGTCATCGGCGCCGCGCAGATGCGGCGCGGTGCCGTGGGGCTCACCTGTGCCACGCCGCGCGAGATGGAAGTCATGAGCGAGGTAGCATCCGACCTGCTGCTCGCGCATCCGCCGCTTGGGGGCAAGGTGCGCCGGCTGCTCGAGCTGCCGAGCTCGGTGGATATCGTGACCGCGCTGGATTCGGCCGAAGCGATCGACCACGTCGCGTCTGCTGCGTCCGCCGCAGGCCGCGCAGTGCGAGTGCTCGTCGAGATCGATGTTGGAATGCACCGCGTGGGTGTCGCCACGCCAGAAGAAGCCGTCGCACTCGCCTCGCGCGTTGCGAGCAGCGACGCTCTCGAATATGCCGGGATCTGCTTCTATCCCGGCCACATTCGCGAATCAGTCGGTAGCGAGCAGGACGCGAAGATCTCGAAGCTCAACGACGATCTCGCTGATTTCGTCTCGGCGCTCGAGAGCGCAGGTTTATCGCCACAAATCGTGAGCGGCGGGTCGACTCCCACGTCGTGGCGCACGCACGAAATGCCGCTCGTAACGGAGTTTCGTCCCGGAACCTACGTGTTCAACGATCGCACGACGGCCGAGATCGGTGCGTGCGATTGGGATGATTGCGCACTTACGGTCCTCGCTACGGTAGTGAGCACCTCGGTAGCGGGTCAGGTGGTGATCGACGCCGGCTCCAAGGCGCTTGGGAGAGAGCCGATGCGCGGCGTCGGCGGCGAAGGATTCGGTGCGGTGATGGACCACCGCGAAGTTCTGGTGTCTGCGATGTCGGAAGAGCACGGCATCCTGGATCTCTCCAACAGCGCCTGGCGGCCGCGCGTGGGCGAGCTCGTTCGAGTGATACCAAACCACGTCTGCATCGTGGTGCATCTCAACGATGTGCTGTTCGCGCTCGACGGCGACAGAGTCGTCGATGAATGGCCTGTTGCTGCGCGCGGGAGGCTAACGGCGCTCTCGGGAGTGGAGGATACGCAGCACATTGAGCTGTGACGCTGTGACTCGTATCTCAGCTCGTAATTGCCGATCAGGATCCGGCGGACCTCACGCGGCTCGAAATGGTCCAATCGCTCGCCAATTCGCGGATAGTCCAGCAATCGTATTGGAGCATCCGTAAGTGATTGAATCGTCCGTGCCGCTGCAAGTTGATTCTTGATAGCGAGAAATGCGTAAAGCCGATCAAGGTCCGAGAGCGCAAGGGCGGTCCAGTACAATCTCACGGCTTGCGCCGTCTTGATCGCTTGTAACTCGCTGGTAAAGACGCGACAATGGGGGCCGGTACCGGCAGAGGATTCTCCGTACTCAAACTGGCGGCCCAGGCTCGCACCGCCTCGTGGTCCACGGTGCGGCCGGCATCCACGTCAGCCAACGCATCAAGTGTCCACCGGGTACGCTCCTCCTCCTGGCTTACCCAAGCCGCCAGCGCCTCTTTAACGATCCAACCTCGGGAGCGCTCCATGCTCACAGCCAACTCGTCCACTTTTTTTGCAAGCGCACTCGGCACATGAGCTGTGATGACTTTCGTTGTCATTACCTAACGTCTCCATCGATAATAATTATCAATCAAACCTAATCAGTTGCAATCACCAGGCAATGGTCACGACAATCTGCGCCGAGGTCCACCAGTAACGGGAGGTCACGGCTCCTGCTCGGTCGGGCGGATCAGCACCTCGTTCACGGCAACGTGGCGCGGGCGTGTCACGATGTACACTATCGCGTCCGCGATGTCCTCGGCCTTGAGAATCTCCATGTTGGCGAAGCGCTGCGCGGCCTGCGCGCGAATCTCGGGCCTTAGATGAGTCGTGAGCTCGGTCGCGACGGCGCCAGGCTCGACGAGCGCGATGCGGACGTGGCGTCCGGTAACTTCCTGTCGCAGCGATTCGCTGAATGCGCCCACGCCGAACTTTGTGAGGTTGTAAACTCCGGAGCCCTTGCGTGCAATGCGCCCGGCAACTGAGCTGATGTTCACCATGTCGGCAACGTGGCGCGGGTTGTCGTCAGCAGCTTTCATGAGATGCGGCAGCGCCGCATTCGCAGTGTACAGAAGCCCGAGTACGTTGAGATGCACCATGCGCTCCCACTCTTCCACCGGCGCATTCTCGATAGGGCCGAGAAGCATGACACCAGCGTTGTTGATGAGTATGTCGAGCCGGCCGAATTCCCTGACGGTAGTGTCGACGGCGCCCTGAGCCTGCGAGCGATCGGTGACATCAGTCTGATGCACCAGCGCTCGTCCGCCAGACTTTCTGATATCGGCAGCAAGCTCTTCGAGGCGGTCAGTGCGCCGGGCTGCGAGCGTGACCGCCGCACCGGCTGCGGCGAGCGAGTGAGCGGTGGCGGCGCCAATGCCGCTGCTTGCGCCTGTTACCAGCGCGACAGTTCCAGCGAGTGTCTTGTCCATTACGATTTCGTTGCGGTAATTGGGAGAATCCATCGGAATCGAACCCTGCACGTCGCGAGCCGCTGCCGTTGGGCGCCCGCGTTTTGCACCTGACCGCCGGCCGACCAGAAAAAGGGAATTCCCGGACCGGTGTGCAAGGTTTCGAGTGGCCGGCGTCTCCATGTAGCACCACTTCCGCCTGGAGACCCTGAAAATGCGCGCTCCACCGATCATCGCGCTGGCTGTTGCCCTCGTCTTTCCCATGTTCACGCCATCGGTCCAGGCACAGGGATTCCTCCTTCCCAACTGCGGAACCGATGGTGCATGTGCCGTTGTCCCTTGTCTTGTGGACGGCCCATGTCGGCGTCCGCCGACATGGAATGCCGCGATCTCCAGGAGCGCGTCTCACGTGAGTGTAACGCTCGACAATGGAGTGCTGCACTACGAAGTGGATGAAACCTTCATCAATCGCGGCGGCCGGATTGGCGAGGCGGATTACATCTTTCCGCTTCCGAAAAACGCTGCTTTCACCGATCTCAAGCTATCGATAAATGGTGAGATGGTAGGCGGCGAGACAATGGACGCACAGCGCGCGCGCTCCACTTACGAGGAAATTGTCAGGCGCCTGCGCGATCCAGCGCTCGTTGAATGGATGGGCTACGGGATGCTACGAACGAGGATCTTCCCGATTCTGCCGGGCGAAGAAAAGCGTGTCGTGGTCCGCTTCGACCAGGTGGCGGAGCGCGAGGGTGACGCATTGCGAATCGACTATGCGCGAGGGACGGCGCCTGCCCTCGCCCAGCTCGCACGGAACACGAGCAGTACCGACGGCCCCGCTCGCTCCAACTTCAGCTTCACCCTCGCGTATCCAGCGAGTGGCGCATACGGAACGCCCTACTCGCCAACACACGATCTCGTGTTCGACACTCATGACGGCGTACGCAGCGTGGACGCTCTGGGCAACGCAAGCGAGATTACACTGCTGCTGCCTCTGGCTCGCGCTAGTGGTGCGCCGGCCATCACGCTGCTGGCGAACCGCGACGGTCGCGATGACGGGTTCGCGTTGATAAACCTCATGCCGCCAACCGCAGTACGCAACAGCGCGCCGCGCGACGTTACATTCGTGCTCGATGTAAGCGGGTCGATGACCGGGGCGAAGTTGGAGCAGGCGCGCGCGGCTGGCGAACAGCTGTTGGCTACGCTCAATCGCCGAGATCGCTTCCGGCTCATCGACTTCTCGAGCGACGTCCGAACGTTTCGCGACGATTTCGTCGAGGCGACTCCGGACAACATTCGAGCGGGTCTCGCGTATCTCGCGGCTCTCAATGCCGGTGGTGGGACAAATATCTCCGGCGCGCTCTCCGAAGCGCTTGCGGTGAAGCGGGACACCGAGCAATCGAATAATTTGGGACTCGTTCTTTTCATCACGGATGGACAGCCAACTGTCGGGGAGAGAAACGCGGACAGCATTGCCGCGCAAGCTGCGCGTCTGCGTGGCGCCACGCGTGTATTCACCTTTGGACTGGGCGCCGACGTCAATACCTCGCTGCTCGAGCAGCTCGCTCTCCAGGGACGCGGCACTGCGCAGTTCGTGCGGCCTACCGAAGACGTCGAGCGCGCGGTCTCCATCGTCGCCTCCAGGCTTACCAATCCGGTAGCGACGGACGTGCGCGTTACGGCGGACGGAGTACGACTTGACAGGCTTCTCCCCAGCTCGCCGATGGATATCTTCGCCGGTCAGAACGTTGTAGTCCTCGCACGCTATTCCGGATCGGGGAAAGCCACGTTGCACTTCGACGGCAATTCCGCGAACGGGCCGGTGCACTGGACGCAACGAGTCGATTTCCCGGAACGCGAGCAGGACAACTCCTTCATCGGAAGACTCTGGGCCACGCAGCGCATCGGTTATCTGAGCGCCGAACGTCGCCGCGCAGGCGGAAGTGCTGAATTGGACGAAGAGATTCGATCGCTGGGCGAGAAATATGGAATCCCGACTGAGTTCACATCGTTCCTGGTTCAGGAGCCCGGAACAAACGGAGCTGGCCTTGCTCGTGCGCCGCGTGTAATTGGATCGGGGCGGTTAGAGCTGAGCGCCATGGTAGTGACGGGAGCAGCGGTCGCGAGCGCAGCGACGTCCAACAAGTCGTTTGAAGCCGCAAGACAGGCCACCGCACAGCGCGCTGCGACCAATCTGACAGCGGTCGACGCATCCGTCTCCTCCACGACTTCCGGTAGCAGTACCGGCACGACGAGTCGCATCGGTGACAGGACGTTCGTGCTCACGAACGGTGTATGGAAGGACTCACGTCTGGCCAGGAGTGTCGGAGACAGCGGGAACGTCATCGTACGCATCCAGGCGTTCTCGCCGGCATATTTCAGTGTGCTGGAGCTCGTTCCGTCAATCAAACCGATGCTCGCGCTTGGCGACCGAGTGATGGTTGCCGGTCGCGGCGTGGTGCTGGAGGTCGGCCCCACGGGTGCGACGACGCTCGATCCACACGATGCCACTGCACTGCGCTCGGGGTGGCAATGATGCGCGCGGAATCTGGGCGCTTCTTCGCGGAACCGGAGCGTTTTGAGTGACCGACGTCGAGCGTCTCTTCCAGGAGTATCACGCAACGCTCGTCCGATACCTGACGCGTCGTCTCGGCGACCGCGACTGGGCTGAGGAGATCGCGCAGGAGACGTTCGTCCGGGCGCTGCGCCAGGGCAAGTTGGAGAACGAGCGCGCGTGGCTCTTCACGGTAGCAACGAATCTGGTTCGTGACGATGCGCGCCGCGCGGTGCGACAGCGTCACCACCTTACCCTTCTGCGCGACGAGCAGGTCGCAGAAGCCGCGACGGCCGCGGACGTGGATGATTCGGACGATGCGCTGACCCGCGAGCGAGCCCGCGCGACTGCCCTCGCACGGAAGGCGGTCGATGGACTCGCGGAGCGTGACCGAATGGCGCTCCTTCTGCGTGAGGAAGGACTGGATTATACGGAGATCGCCGAGGCGTTGAGCCTCTCAGTGAACTCGGTGGGCACAACCCTGTCGCGCGCGCGGCGTCGTCTGGTGGAAGCATACGAAGAGCTACGACTCGGCGCAGTCGTGAGGATTGGCAATGACTAAGAAAACAGATATCGGATCGTCGCATGTTGCCGAGGGCACCATTCACGCCTGGCTGGATGGCGCGTTGTCTGCGCATGAAAGCGCAGCGGTCCAATCGCATGTGACGACTTGCGACACATGCTCTGCGGCCGTCGCAGAAGCCCGCGGCTTCATCGCGGGCTCCACGCGTATACTCTCCGCGCTGGACGATGTCCCGGGCGAGGTGATTCCGCGAGTGGACCGGGCGGTGAATATGGGGCAGCGCCGGTCGCGTTCCGCGACGATAGCGCGATTGTATGCGCCCATCGCCGCTGTTGCGGCACTTGCAATCGTGGCCACGTTGCTCGTCCGTCGCCAGCCGCACTCAATGCGCCAAGTGATTCCCACGGCGATTCAGCCGCTCTCCCGGTCGACGGTAGTCGCAGCGGGTGCGAGCGCCGCAAAGCCTGCGATCCCACCTTCACAGTCTCAACGCGGTAGACAAGTCGAGCTGCGCGCACCCGACGCTGCTGTGCGATCGACCCTGGCTGGAAAGGTCGCGGAAACACCGCGGCCGGCTGCAGTAGCGATGAATTCCGGCGCGGCAGAGGCGACAGGCGCCACACGCGCGGATGTGGCTGGGGCAAAGTCTCAGGTCGCAGCTGCGCCGCAGACCGCTGGCGCTCCACCCGCTGTCTCATCCAGCGCAGCGCGAGCGACGCAAGCACACGATTCTCTGGCGATCACGGGCCGTGTGACAGCCGCCGCTACTGGTTTACCTCTTGGTTCCGCGACGATCAATGTCGTGGGGACAGGCTCCAACGCAGTTACCGATTCGACGGGCGCATTCACGATCAACAATGTTCCTGCTGGCACGCACATGTTGCAGGTGCGTCGGATCGGCTTCGAGGCAAGCAGTGCGCAGGTGACAGTACCGACGAACCGCTACGCGACCGTGGCGTTTGCGTTACCGCAGACGCCCCTGGCGTTGTCGAATATGGTAGTCACAGGACAGGCAGTTGCGCCCGCAGCGCAGGAGTTCACGAACGCTCCGCCGACGCTTCCCGGTGCGCGTATGATTTCCAGCGGCGTAGCGAGCGCGCCAAACGAGCTTGTCCGCCGGAGTGTGTACGAGCTGGCGTCCGGAACCCGCGTGACCCTGCTGGAACGTCGAGTCCGTACCGGGCCGCCGCGTGTCGCGCGTCTCGGCGCAACTGTCGCCGACGCTCAGAAATCGATTCAGGATTCGCGCTCCGTGTCCTGGACCGCGAGCGACGGGACGCTGCTTACCCTGTCGGGCGCGTTATCTGCGGCGGAGCTCGATGCGCTCGAGAATCAGCTCGTCGTTCACTGAAACAACTACGGGCTGTTTCCAATTGGAAACAGCCCGTAGTTGTTCGCCATACTGCAGGCATCAGCAATCTGGTCGTTGCGTCCCGGCCTTTACTCCGCAGCCATGAACGGATAACGGAAATCGCGCGGTGGAGAGAACGTCTCCTTCACGGATCGCGCCGAAACCCAGCGCACGAGATTGAGCTGCGAGCCTGCCTTGTCGTTGGTACCCGACCCACGTGCACCGCCAAAAGGCTGCTGGCCAACGACGGCGCCGGTCGGCTTGTCGTTGATGTAGAAGTTGCCAGCGCTATCGCGCAGCGTGCTCATCGCCGTGCGCACTGCAGAGCGGTCCTGCGAGAAGATCGCGCCCGTGAGCGCGTAGGGTGATGTGCGATCCACGGTTTGCAGCATGCTCTCGAAGTCACTGTCTCGATACACATGCGCGGTGACAACCGGCCCGAAGATCTCCTCGCACAACAGCTTGTACGACGGATCACGCGTCTCGACCAGAGTCGGCTCGATGAAGTAGCCATGATCACCCTTCGCCACGCCGCCCTGGACGATGGTCGCGTTGGCGCGGCCGTGCTCCACGTAATCGCTGATCTTCTTGAACGCTCGGTTGTCGATCACCGCGCTCATGAAATTGCGGAAGTCGGTTGGGTCGCCCATGCGGAGCTGCTGCATGATGCCTACGACGCGCTCCTTCACCTTTGGCCAGATGCTCTCCGGTATGTAAACCCGGCTTGCGGCCGAACACTTCTGGCCCTGGAACTCGAATCCGCCGCGCGCGATGGCGACTGCGAGTGCATCCACATCCGCAGACGCATGCGCGACGATGAAGTCCTTGCCACCCGTCTCACCGACGATGCGCGGATACGAGCGGAACGACGACATGTTCGCGCCGATCGTCTTCCACATGCTGTTGAACACGCTGGTGCTGCCGGTGAAGTGAACGCCGGCGAGATCCTGATGTGACAACAAAGCATCGGAGATCATCACCGGATCACCGGGAACGAAGTTGATAACTCCGGGTGGCAGGCCCGCTTCCTCGAGCAACTTGTAGATGTACCACGCGCTCAGGATTGCGGTCGCTGCGGGCTTCCAGATCACCGTGTTGCCCATCAGCGCCGGCGCGGTCGGCAGATTACCGCCGATCGACGTGAAGTTGAATGGCGTGACTGCGTACACGAATCCTTCGAGGCCGCGATAGTCCAGCTGATTCCACATCGTGTGGTCACTGAGCGGCTGCTGATCGTACAGCTGCTCTGCGTAGTACGGATTGAATCGCCAGAAATCGATCAGCTCGCACGCTGCATCGATCTCGGCCTGGAACGCTGTCTTGGACTGGCCCAGCATCGTCGCCGCATTCAGCGTCTGTCGATGCGTCGTGGTGAGCAGCTCGGCGGCCTTGAGAAATATGGCTGCGCGATCGCCCCACGACCATGCTGCTCCATTCCTTGCGCGCAGCCGCCGATGCAGCGACGGCCTGCTGCACCATCTCTGGCGTGGCCATGTGCCAGTCGGCCAGGACGTGCGCGTGATCATGCGGCATCACCGCCTGCGCGGTCTTTCCACTACGGAATTCCTTGCCGCCTATCACTACAGGAATCTCGATCCGCTCCGCCGCCATCGAGGCGAGACGCGACTTGAGCTCTGCGCGCTCCGGCGTTCCGGGTGCATATGATCTTGACCGGCTCGTTGACCGGGGGCGGGACACGTCTGTTGCCGTTGAATGCTGACATGCTTGTAAATTAGCAAGTCATGCATTGCAGCAGGTGTATCGTCGATGTACCGGCGGAAGGTCGCCACACGTTTCGTGCTGGCCGCATGTACGGCGATCGCGGTCGCGATGATACTGGCGTGCGGTTCATCGACGGTAGCGCTCGGCGACATGCGCTACGCCGCGACTCGGCGCCAATTCGGCCCAGTCCGCCGGCGGCGCGGTTCCGAACGGCGCGTGTCCGGCTTCTCTCGCACCGCGCGATCCGGCCCGGACGTATACGGGGCGTGGTGGGAAGTGCGCGACGACAGCAGCGCGAGTTCTGATGGTCGGGCCGCTCGACGGACGACGGGAAGAGCTGGAGCATCGTCCAGCCGGCGGACACGCTCGACCGCTCCCTCCGCGGCTGTGCTCGTCCCGCGCCGGCGATAACGGCTGACAGCACCACGAACTACGTCGACATTGCCTATTTCATGCAGGCGAAGGAGGGTCCGGGTGTTTTCTTCACGCACAGCATGGACGCGCGACAGATCGGCTCGGGTGACGGGATTTTTCACTCGCCGGTTCCGGTGGTATATGGTGATAAGCCCGCTCACGTGGCGGTTGCGGCGCGCGGCGACGATCTCGTTGTCGCGTACGAGGATCCGAACGGTGAGCGCTCGATGGTGGGTCTCGCGCTGTCACGTACGATGGGTCACATATTCGAGCAGCGTCTGGTTGTTTCGATGCCTGATCTTCCGGCGCGGGACCCGCTGGTGGTCCTCAGGGGTGATTCGGTGATGGTTCAGTGGGCGGAGCGACCCGACTCGGTGCAGAGCGGTGGTCGAGTGGCTGTGCGCTCGGCGCGTGGTGAGAGCGTGATCGCGTGGCTCAGCGCGGCGAAAGATTACACCGGTGAAACGTGTTCGCACCGCGGCATTTTGAGGTGCGAAATACGTCGCCAGAGTGAAAAAAGGGTACTTTCATAGGGGAAATCATCGTTTCCCTATTGCGCGTTGCTCTCTAGGATATAGCTTGCTCCCCGTCCGGAATTTCCGCACTCACAGGAGATTGTATGCCCGCAAAGAAGAAGAGCACGGCCAAGAAGTCGTCCGCGAAGAAGGCACCCGCCAAGAAAGCTGCTGCGAAGAAGGCTCCGGCCAAGAAGGCGGCCGCCAAGAAGGCGCCAGCCAAGAAGGCAGCAGCCCGCAAGCCAAACGCAGCGTTCATGAAGGCGATGACGCCTTCGCCCGAGCTCGCAGCAGTAGTCGGCAACAAGCCGATGCCGCGCACTGAGATCACCAAGAAGTTGTGGGTGTACATCAAGAAGAACAATCTGCAGGATCCCAAGGAGCGTCGCATGATCAACGCCGACGACAACCTCCGAGGCTGTATTCAACGGCAAGAAACAGGTGTCGATGTTCGACATGACGAAGCTTGTCAACAAGCACCTCAAGGATTGATCAGGCGGTAATAAGTGGCAAACGAAGTACAGAAGGGGCGCGCCGGTAAAGCGCGCCCCTTCGCACAACAGTCGCCAGGCCATGTGATATGGGAAAACGTGAAGGGATTCGCGATTGTCATCGTGATCTTTCTCGCTTTTCGTGCATTCATCGCAGAGGCATATCGAATTCCCTCGGGAAGCATGATACCCACGCTGCTGGTGGGCGACTGGCTGTTCGTTAACAAGATGATGTACGGTCCGCACATGCCGTTCACCGATTAGCGCCTGCCAGGATACAGCGAGCCGAAAAAGGGCGACGTCGTGGTGTTCGTGTCGCCGTATCAGGCGGATCAGAAGCAGCAAATGGCAATGATCCGACGCCGACCCTCGTGAAGCGTCTCGTGGGAACCGGCGGCGACACGCTTTACATGCGTAACGCCGTGCTTTACGTGAACGGTGTCGGATCCGACCGACCCGCTTCGGCTATCGATCCCGTCACGACAGGTGCCGCCCACACCGGATCACCCTGACCGCTTGTTCAGCCTGGCAGAACAGGTACGCGCTCTCGGCATCGCGCTTCGGCGCGGCACCCGCGGAACCGTGGCACGACAACTGGGGTCCAATCGTGGTGCCGGCCAATCACTTTTTCATGATGGGTGACAACCGGTACGATTCCAAGGACAGCCGGTACTGGGGATTCGTTCCACGAGACAACGTGCGCGGACGGCCGATGTTCGTGTACTACTCGTACAACGCTGATGACTCGGACCGGCCATTGCCGTTCATAACCGACATCCGCTGGTCACGAATAGGGCATTGGATCAGGTAGGGACAGGAACAGCGCATCATCACGCTCCCCCGAGCGTATGGCACCGCATCGGCTGCTCGCTGGTCGAGATGGCGATCATCGCTGGAGTTGTCGTGCGAGTACTGCACGTCGTCTCCAATGCGCACGGTGAACAGCTCGACTGGCATTCGTTCGTCGGCACCTTCATCGCTGATTCCTGTAATCCTTCTTGCGCTCGCGACGATCCATCTCGCCAGCTATCCACTTCACCAGTGGATCTGGCGCGCGCCGGTTTTTGCGCTTGTGGAGTCGGCCGTCGAGTCGCTGTTCAGTCTCGTACTGATCTTCGCCGGCCGAGAGCGTTGGGGAACTGGTCGCGCCGTGTTCGGCGACTGGCCGGCGATGGCCGCGACCACTTTTCTGTCCCGCTTCGCGATGGTCTGTCTCTTCGCGCTGGTACTTGGCGGGGTCGCGCAGTTCGTCCGTCGCCGTGAGATCCAGAGCCGAGCGAAAGAAGGGGCATCACGGTGGCGCGAGCGGTCCCGCCGGCGTCGGGGCTGTGGAACGCCGCGTCTGGTGACTAACTTACCTTTAGTAACCACATTAGAGGGCCATACATGTACGATGAACGACTAGTTACTCCGATGCGCGCCGAGCTCACGCGCCTTGGCGTTGAAGAGATGCGTACCGCCGCAGAGGTGGACGCGAAGTTGAAGGACTCGAAAGGGACGACGCTCGTGGTCGTGAATTCGGTGTGCGGCTGCGCCGCGCGTAATGCACGTCCGGCGGTCGCCAAGGCGATCACGAACGCGAAGAAGCCTGACACGCTCACGACGGTATTTGCGGGCCAGGACATCGACGCCGTGCAGCGCGCGCGCAGCTACTTCCTGGGCTATCCGCCTTCGTCACCGCAGATCGGTCTGTTGAAGGACGGCAAGGTCGTGTACATGCTCGAGCGGCACCAGATCGAAGGGCGTTCGGCGGATGACATAGCAGAGGACCTCACGCACGCATTCGATCAGTACTGCGCGTAGTGAGAGGAGCAGGAGTGAATCACGCGGAGACGCGAGCAGGGCGCGGAGAACAGCGATTGGCCGCGACGTCCGCGTCTCCGCGTGACTCCGCGTCCCCATGACCCTCACGACGCGAAGATCCATCTCCGCAGCTCCGACAGCGTCGGCCGCTTGCCGTACATGAGCAGTCCCACGCGATAGATCCGTCCTGCCAGCCAGACTGCGCCCAGGCAACTGACGAGGAGAATCGCGACGCTTGCGATCACCTGAATCAGTGGCACGTTCGCGATCGCCATTCGAATCGGCATTATGATCGGCGCCGAGAACGGTAGCAGCGACATACGTTATCGCGAGATTGCTCGTGGGGTTCTGGACCGTGGGTGAGATGAGCACCGCCGTGATGACGAGCAACATCACCACCGGAAACGCCGCCTGACGCGCGTCCTGCTCGCTTCCGACCGTGGCGCCGACAGCGGCGTAGAGTGCGCCGTAGAAAAGGACGCCGAGCAGGAAGAAAACCAGCACCAGCGCAACCCAGCTCCAGGGAGTTGCGACCACCGCTGCGAGCAAATCGCTCGAGCCGAAGCCACCACCACCGCCTGCGGCCGCTGCCTGCGCCTTTGCGACCGCGGGAGCGCCGAACAGCATCGTACGCGCGGAGATGAGCGCTATCGTGCCGCCGACCCATACGAGCTGCTGTGTAAGTCCGACAGCAGTGACGCCGATCACCTTGCCGGCGAGAAGCGTCTCCGGTTTCACACTCGAGATCACGATCTCGGACACGCGCGACATCTTCTCCTCGATCACGCCGCTCAGCATGTTCTGGCCGTACAGCAGGATCGACATGTACAGGAAGAACGCAACGATCGTCGCAATGATAGCCTTCGCCGGTGTCGCGACGTCGCGTCCCGCGTCGTTGATCGCTTCGGCGTGGATCGAGGGCACCGGGGCCGAGACTATGCTGTCGACCGCGGCCGGAGAAAGCCCATTCGACTGGAGCCGGAGTGCGACGAGGGCCGACCTTACGGCAATCGCGATCTGAGCGCGGTCGTTCTTCACGTCAGCTCGGCGCCCTGCGTACGCGACGGTGTCACCTCTGAGCGTGGACGAGTCGAGCACGATGTAACCGTTCGCGAGCACGGTGTGCGACTTCAGTAGTAGCGTCGTTGCGTGCCTGCGCGAGCGAGTCCGTGCTCACCAGCCGCACATCGGCGGTGGACGCATCGTCTGCGGTGCTCTGAGTTGCCGCAATGGACTGCGCGACATACTTGCCGAGTCCCCGCTGTGTTGCGTCGAGAACAATGATGCGTGGCGCGACGGATTTCTGATCGTGCGTCATGAGGATCAGCGGCAGAAACGCGATTGCGGCGAACAGGAGCGGCGCGAAGATCGTCGAGATCTTGAACCAGCGGGTGCGCACGCGCTCGATGTACTCGCGTCGCACTATCGCCCAGAGCTTGGATCCGGTATCAGCCATGTCCACGTATTCCCGGCTCGAGGCCAGTTGCACCAACACGTTGAAGGAAGATGTCGTACAGCGAAGGCTGCACCATCACTGTGCGCTCGACCGGCGGCCCACCGTACTCGGTCTTCACATCCGCGATCGTGCCATCCAGAATTTTCTCTCCATGTGCGATGATGCATACGGAATCGCACATCACTTCGGCGTTCTCGATGATGTGCGTGCTGAAGATCACCGTCTTGCCGCGTTTGCGGAGATCCATGACGGAGTCCTTGAGCGCCTGCGCGTTCACCGGATCGAGTCCGCTGAACGGCTCGTCCAGGATTACGAGATCGGGATCGTGCACCAGCGCACCGATGAACTGCGCCTTCTGCTGCATTCCACGCGACAGCTCCTCGATCTTGGCGTCGCCCCAATCGCGCTCATCTGTACGTAGTGAAAGACGGTCGAGCCACCAGTTGATCCGCTGGTCGGCGTCGTACGCGGCCACGCCCTTGAGCGCCGCGAGGAACTTGAGGACGTCTCGGACCTTCATCTTTCGATAGAGGCCGCGCTCCTCCGGGAGGTAGCCGATCCGGTCGCTAAGGCCGGACGCTGTCGCCGGCTTGCCGAGTACTTTGATGCTCCCGGTATCCGGCTCGATTATGTTGAGGACCATCCGGATGGTCGTGGTCTTGCCGGCTCCGTTGGGGCCAAGCAGACCGTAGACAGCGCCGGTTGGGACCGTCAGCGAAAGGTCGCGCACGGCAACGTGGCCGGCGTACGCTTTGTTGACGTGGCGGGCTTCGATTGCGTTTTGGGTCATTGCCGCCAAATATAGGGAAGGGTTTGCGCTCCGCGAGCGCGGAGTTGCACCTTTGGGCTCCAATTACTGGTCGTACAAACTTTTCTCACGGACCGCTGAGAATGAGCTGGCCATATTTACATACTCTCATCAATCACTTTCCGGTCATCCTCACGGTGGTCGGCGCGATTGCCGTACTGCTTCGCGGCGATGTTCCAGCGGAGAGCGGTCTGGGAGTACGCGCTCGTCACGTTGACGCTTGCCGGCCTCACCATCTATCCGGCATGGATGAGCGGCCACAGGGCGGCAGGAGCTGTGCGACATGCCTGGTACATCGCGCCCGGCGCGGTGCACGCGCATTCGTCCGCTTCTGACTTCAGTCTCTGGATCGTCGGCGTCACTGCACTGATTGCCTTCATATCCCTCATCACGCTGGCCCGGACGCGTGACGCGATCTCGCCCGCGCGAGCGCTTAGGGTGCTGGTCGGCCTCGGCGCTCTCCTTTCAATCGCCTCCATATCGTACACCAGCTATCTGGGCGGACAGATCGTCGTGGATTCGTCGATACTCGCGAGCCCCACGCCGCCCGCGATAACTGCACCAGCGGCGACGCCATCGATAACTCCGTCGGTGACACCGTCGACTCAGACGCCGCCGACTTCCCCGTCGCCGTCGCCCGCGAATCCGGCCAAGCCCGCACCCCCGGTGGCACAGCCCCACACGCCGTAGGGCGCTCCCGTGCGCGCGGTTCGGGACAGGTTGAATCTCGCGCACGCGACGGCGTGGCTGCTGGGCGCCGTGCTGCTCCTGTTTCTCGCTGTTCCGATAATCCTGGTCGTCGTGCTCGGCGGCGCTGGAATAGGTGGCGCACTGAGCGATCCGGATACGATCGCGGCACTCGAGACTACGTTCATCACGGCGACGATCGCGACATTGCTCGCAGCGGTTTGTGGCTCACCGATCGCATTCGCACTGTCGCGCAGGAACTTCCCCGGTCGTAGCGTCATTGCTGCTATCGTCGATCTGCCGCTGCTCATTCCACACCCCGTGGCCGGCATCGCGATTCTGTTGCTCGTAAGTCGCGATACGGCATTTGGCGGTGCGCTGCTCGATTTGGGACTCCGGGTCGTCGGCACGCCGGCTGGCATCGTTGCGGCGATGCTATTCGTCTCCTCGCCGCTGTACGTGAGCGCGGCGCGGGAGGCCTTTGCACGAGTCGATCGGCACTACGAGTTCGTGGCCCGCACGCTGGGCGATACGTCGTGGCAGGCATTCCGGCGAGTGACGTTCCCACTGGCGCGCCGCGGCCTCGCCTCCGCGGCGATAGTCACATGGGCGCGCGCGGTGAGCGAGTTTGGCGCAGTGGTGGTTCTGGCGTACAACCCAAAGGTTGTGAGCGTGCTGAGCTACGATCGCTTCACGACTGGCGGACTGCGCGACGCGCTTCCGATCGCGGCGACGCTGGTCATCGTCTCGCTGGTTCCGCTGCTCGTTCTGCGCGCGCTCCGCTTCGACCGCAACAGCGAAGCGGTCTGATGCTGGAGTGCAGACGGAGTGAATGCCCGGGTTGGAAGCTTCACGCTTCGCGACATCTCGTTCACGATTCCGGCTGGCGGCCACGGGGTCCTGCTCGGACCAACCGCATCTGGAAAAACTACGCTGCTGGAGCTTATCGCTGGCGCGATTGAGCCCGCGTCCGGCGAAGTCTTCATTGATGGCGTCGATGTGACGTCGCTCCCGTCCGAATCGCGCCGCGTCGGGCTGGTGCCTCAGCACGGCTATCTCTTTCCCCACCTCGACGTGCGCCGAAATATCGAGTACGGCTCGCCCGAGTCGGGCGCCGCGACCGAGCTCGCGCGCCGTTTCGGCATCTCTCATCTCCTAGATCGTTCGGTCGCGGCTTTGAGCGGTGGCGAGCGCCAACTCGTAGCACTGTGTCGTGCACTGGCGCCGCGGCCGTCGGTGTTGTTGCTCGATGAACCGTTCTCAGCGCTGGATCTGAAACGTCGCTCGAGTGCCCTTCAGCAATTCGCGGAATTGCATGTCGAGCGCGCTTTTACTGTGCTTCACGTGACGCACGAGGAGAGTGACGCCAGATTCGCGACCGCGCGCTTCGAGATTACCGAAGGCGCCATGACAATGGCCGCACTCTGACGCCGGCCGTGAACACGGCGGATGACGCACCTTCGCTTGACAGCCGACCTTTCCAAAGCTACACTGGTCACTCGATCGTGTACGACGCGCCATCGATTGTAAATCGACGCGAGGTTCGATGTTTTCTTGCTCGATGAGGCTACTGTATCCGTCTGTGGGGCAATGCAGACAACTTGATTCGTCCCGTCGATCAGCTCTGAGCCTCTCTGCGGCATTGGGCCTTTTTGCTCTGCTCCTGCTCGCCGCGTGTAGCGACAGCACCGCCCCACCGCCACCGAAGGACATTCAGAGTTTGGTCGTCATCAGCGGAGCCGGCCAGACGGCGGTTGTCGGAGCAATGTTTCCATCGCCAATTGTCGTCCGTGTAACGGACTCTCTCGGACATCCCTCGGTGGGAACTGTGGGAATCTCCGCTTTGGCCGGACAGTTAACCGCGCCGAATTCCAGAGTCAACGTCACTGTAGTTACTGATGCTCGTGGTACCGCGTCGTTCACGATGGGCGCCGGTGGCGACGCCGGGTCACAGGATCTCTCCATTACGGTTACAGGTTCGAACGCACCGCCGAATAACATGGGTGGTCACGTTGCGTGGACACAAATCGTCGAAAACGCTACACCTGGCCCATTCGATCATCTGGACACGCTCTATCCAGTTCAGCCATTCCTGTTTGGTGAGTCAATCGATTTGGTTCCAGTGCTCAAGCCTGTCGATTCGTACGGAAATGCCACAACGTTGCCAACAGGAGGGGTGCTGACAGTTACGCCTGGTCAGGTTGTCGCAGACACTGTAATCCCGCCGAGTTCCGAGTATGAAGGCAAGCTCACCATTGGATTGGTCGCAGGTGCGCATAGCTACGCTGACACGATATCGCGTTTCGTAAGTCTGCGACCAGCAGCAGCAGTTTCGTATAAGTGCATCGCCGACGCGTCAGGTCCGGTGACAGATTTCGGCGCGTCGCTCGACAGCGCGGTGGTGAGTGGTATCGTCAACGGAGTTTATCCGAAGGATGCGTTGAACTACATCATCGGCCAGAAATCGGGGATTCCAGAAGTGCCCGGCATCCAGATGCACTTCCAAGGCGTTATCGTGCGTTACAGACACGATGCCGTCGTCGACAGCATGAATGTGAGACAGAGCGACAACTTTCTTCAGTCCGTACTCGAGCAGCGACCCGACACGCTCGTGCTGCCGCTGGCATCGAATCGGCCCGCAGGTTCACAATACGCAGTACTGATCTCCGCCAATCCGCGACGTTACGTCGGTGGAAGCTGGTGCGGACCAGCGTGGCCGATCAGAACACCAGTTGTGCTGCAGCAGAATTGACCTGGACGGCAACACGATGTGATTCGTGTTACCTCCCTCGTTCCGCTGGGTACACCTGGCGATACGCTAGTCCAGTTTTATCTCTCTCGATGTTTCTGTTCGGTGCGCGTCATCCGGCCCCGCCGCGACCGTAACCTCGTAAGTCCCGGCCGGCAGTTGGGATAGATCGAGCACGACCGAGTGACTCGCGATGCCTCCCGACTGCGAATCCCGCCAGCGAACCGCAATTGGAGAATCGTGCCGTGTTATGTGGAGCGCCTCGCCAATCCGCTGCAGCACTCCGCCTTCGATGCGAGTCACGGTCACCTCGACGCCTGAAGAATCGCTGGATACTCCCGTGAGTGAGTCGTTCTTCGTAACCGTTTGCGAACCGGAATCACCAGGGACGTGCGCAACGGAGTCCCGCGCCGTCGAGTCGCGCGCTGCACCGTAAACCTCCCAGTACAACCCGAGTCTCCGCGCGCCACGCAGCTCGTTGGCGACCAGTGCATGGCTCAGCGCCTCGTCGAGCGTCTCCACGTGCACGCTCGTATCGGCGGTGAAGAGAAGCAGCGTCGAGAGATCCGGTGCGCCCTGCGCATGCGACGGGGGCGCGAGCCATCTCCGTGCGCGCGCGTCGCGACGTCGAGCCGGATCGAACTCCTCCATCCCGACCAGCACTCCCTTCCACGCTGCACGAGCGCGACGAACGTGCCTGCCGGAAGTCCTGTCGAGAGCCGTATCACCAGCCGTTCCCGAGATGCCGAGCATTGCCAAACTGCTCGTCGTGTCGGTGTACACCGCGAAGACAACCGCGGAGTCGCCGCGCTTCATCATCGCGAACTGCGCGTCGAGATCCGCGAGCGTGTCGAGATATGGCGGCGCGTATCGCTCCCTCGCGATCTGCGCGTGTGCATCCCAGCTCACGCTGTCGGCGGCATCGCTGACTGGAACAAACTGATAGCTGGGAACGCGATCGTGCCCGATCGGCGTCGAGTGTGTGACGAACGGACCCGGCCACGAAACGCTGTACCAGAGCGGCTCGCCGTATCTTATCAACAACTCGCGCATGTCGGGGCCCCATTCGAGCCCGTACGTGTTGGTGGCGTCCACCGCCAGATCGGCGAGCAGCACGCGTGAGAAGTGCTCGGTCCTGCGATCGTTGCCGCCTACGGCGAACGAAGGCTGTGCCAACTCCCAGAACCGTCGCTCGACGGAATCACGCTGCCCGCATGGTATGAGATCGTAAGTCTCTCGCTCGCCGTCATCGAGCAGCACCGAGATGTCGTTCCATCTGCATCGTTCCGAGCTCGGCATCTCTGCAAGCGCGCTGTCGAACGCGGCGGCTGCGTCGGCGTATCGCTCCGATTCGTGAAGCGCGTATCCGCGCAACACCTTGCAGTACCAACGGGGTGGTGCGCACGATCGCGCGACACTCACCGCGGCGGAATCCTCGCCGTCATCGATCATGTAATGGATACGCTCACCCGCTATCCAGTTGTCGCCCGGCGAAACCGCATTGAGATGAGCCAGTGTCGCGATGAGAGCGCGGCGCTCTCTCGTTATCGCGCGGGGCTCGGGTACAGGGTCCTCATCGTCGTCGGCTTCCTGCCAGTGGCACATTCTGCCCACCACCGTTTCGCACGGGTGTCCGTCGTCATCCCCGATCCTCGGGAGCAGCTCGCGGCGCGAGCGCTCGAAGTGGCTCTGCGCTTCGTGCGCGGCGCTCAGTATGCGCAGCGAGTCCGAGCGCTCGAGCTGCGATTGTACGGTTGCCGGAACAATGAGACAGCAAATGCTGAAAACCCATCGCGCGCGTGGCATCGTCGCATCCTATATCCGGTCGAGTCTCTCCAATCCCGTGGTAGGCGCCCACGGGAGCCGTTCGTACCGCGCAATTCCATTCTTCAGGTAAGGATCGTTGTCGCGCCCAGGGTGGTATCTGAGGATTGCACTCACGTCCATCAGACACCATCCGACGGAGTATGCTGCGATTGCTGCATCTGCATTTCTGCCAGCCCGCGCTCCATCGCGTTCCACGCGAGCAGGGCACACTTGACCCGTGCGGGGAAGCGCGCGACGCCAGCGAGCGCGCGCGCCTTGCCGAGTGCCACGTCGTCGGCCGCGGTGGAGTCTCCCATCACCATCGCGCGGAAACGCTCGCCGATCCGTCCGACCTCCGAAGCGCTCTTTCCCTTGACCATCTCGGTCATCATGCTCGTGGATGCCTGCGAGATCGAGCAGCCGCGCCCGGTGAAGCGCACGTCCGCAACCTGATCGCCGTTCATCTGGAGCTCGAGAGTTATCTCGTCGCCGCAGAGAGGGTTGCGCATGGGCACCGAGACGCTCGCGTGCTCCAGCGTACCCTTGTTGCGCGGGCGCCGGTAGTGGTCCAGGATGATGTCCTGGTAGAGAGCGGTCAGCGATGCATCGGCCATACGATCTCAATATATACCCCACCCGTCCACCCGCCGCCGCTGGCGACCTCACGATCACGTGCGGCGATCGTCTCACCCTGTATCTTATTTCTCTCGCGCCGAAGCTGTGCGACGCAACGTTTTCCTGACGTCATCATGACGGCTTTTCAACACTTCTTTCAATACTCCCTTCAACACTTGCAGAAATCGATCATGCGTAGCGCACGACCGAGCGGTTTCATGCGTTCACTGGCAATCGCCGTACTCACAGCGGCCGCGACCGCTTCCCAGTCGACGGCGCAGGCTACCGCGCCGGCATCGGGGCATACCCGGAGTGCATTGTCGCCTTCAGCCTCCAGCCCCGCCAAAGCGGCGCACGCCGACACCAGCGCCACAGCCAGTCTCAGCGGAACGGTCTACGACAGCGTGGAGAGCGCACCTTTGGGGGGCGCAGAGGTCCAGCTGGTCAACCTGCAGGACAAATCCAGGGTCTACACGGTCAGCGCCGACTCCCTGGGCCGATATCACATCGACGACATGATTCCGGGCAACTACGCCGCTGGCTTCTTCCACCCTTCGGTCGACGCACTCGGTATCGAGGCGCCGCTTCGGCCAGCCACGATTCACGCGGGCGCCGACAATTACCTCGACCTCGTGATTCCGGGCCCGCGCCAGATATGGACGGCTGTATGCGACTCCCGGCCTACTGCCGACTCGACGGGCGGTGTAGCTGGAATCGTGCGCGATGCGGCGAGCGGGATGCCGATCTCGAATGCGAAGGTCGTCGTGACATGGCGCGAGATCGTCATCGACAAGCGAGGGCTGGTCTCGGATGAGCGTCGCGTACCGGCGCAGACCGGCGACGATGGCACCTATCGCCTCTGCGGGCTGCCAGCTGCGGATACCGTCGTCGGCAGCGCTGAGATTGGAAACCGTCGCTCGGGCCTCGTCGAAGTCCCGGTGCCATTTCACGGCATCGTGCGCCGCGACTTCTCACTCGGCGATTCCGCCACGGCGGTCGCGTTCGTCCCCGATCCCAATGCCACCGAAGCAGTTCGCCGCCAGACGACGGTCCTCCGCGGATCCGCCGCGCTGTCTGGCGTGGTCAATGGGCCGGCCGGCCAGCCGCTTCAAGGCGCGAAGATCGACGTCGCCGGCACCGGACTCACGGCCACGAGCGGCAGCACGGGCCGCTTCTCTATTACCGGTCTGCCCGCTGGCACGTTCACCGCCGAAGCTCGCGCGATCGGCTTCGAACCCAAACGAATCGCCGTCGATCTCAATGACAGTACACCGGTTTCAGTCGCGTTCAAGTTCGATGTGCGCGTCCAGGAGCTGTCCCGCGTCACCATCCTCGGCAAGCCGCGTCGCACACCCAACGACATCAATGATTTCCTCAATCGCATGCGTACCGGAATGGGCCACTATCTAACCGCGAACGACGCGATTCTCAAGAATGCCCTGACTACCACGGATGCGCTCCGCATGACGCCGGGAGTTCAGGTCGAGCCAAGCGGCACCGGATTCGGCAATGTGATCCTGATGCGCGGCGGATGTCAGCCCGTTGTGTACATCGACGGGATACAAACCTACGATGGCTCATCCAGCCTGGACGACATGATTTCGCCCACGCAAATCCTTGGAATCGAGACCTACGCAGGCTTGGGCGAAGCTCCGGTCCAGTATCAAAGCAACGGATGCGGCGTAGTACTGGTCTGGACCAAGCGCTGAGCCGACCGCCGTTCACGCTGTCGAACATCGGCGCGACCTGAAACCTCAGGTCGCGCCGATGTTCGTTGCGGAGCCCACTGCGTTGATCCAGATCGCGAACTTCTGCATCTGGCGACCGATCAGGTCGCGCGTCGACTGATCGGTAAGATTTCCATTCGAGTCAAAACGATCCGCACACTTCGGAATCAGAACTTCTGGCTGCAGCAGCGCGAACGTATCTGTGAACAGGAACGACTGCCGGAGCGCGAGCTGCGCGCGAATGGTTCCGCTGATCCCGGTGCTCGCACCCATTATCGCGGCCGGCTTGCGGTTGAGCGGTGATTTGCCGGCTGGCCGCGACGCCCAGTCGAACGCGTTCTTGAGTCCACCCGGAACGCTGTAGTTGTATTCCGGCGTCGCGATCACGAGCCCGGCCGCCTCGCCAATCGCATGCTTCAGAGCGATTACAGACTCCGGACGCTTCTCATCCGTGTCATCGTCGGCGTTGTAGATCGGAATTTCCGACAACCTGTCGAATATGCGAATGTCGAGTCCCGCATCCTTCGCAACTTCCATCGCAGCCATCATGAGTCCGCGATTGTACGAGCCCTTACGCAGACTTCCGATTATCCCGCAGACTGTCTTCATGCGACCGTTCCGGCAAAGAGTGATGCAGCCTGTTGAACCCCCGCAACGAGCGCATCGACATCGCTCTCGTCGTTGTAAACGTAGAAAGAAGCGCGCGCAGTAGCACTTACACCGAGTCGCCGCATCAGCGGCTGGGCGCAGTGATGGCCTGACCTGATGCAGACACCGGTGCTGTCGAGAATCGTCGCCAGGTCGTGCGCGTGGACATCAGTGACGTTGAAGGAAAGCACTCCGCTGCGCTCACTCGCCGGCGGCCCGTAGATCGTGACACCGCCGAGCTCTTCCAGCCGCTCCTCCGCGAGTGCGACGAGATGTCGCTCGTGCGCCTGGACCCGGTCCATGCCGATCGCGTCGAGATATCGCACAGCCGCTGCGAGTCCCACCGCGCCGGCGGAGTTTGGCGTTCCAGCCTCGAATTTGTGCGGCAGCGGCGCCCACGTCGTCGTCTCGTCATGCACGAATTCGATCATGTCCCCGCCGAACTGGTACGGTGGAATGCCTTCCAGCAGCGATCGGGTGGCGACTAATCCGCCGATCCCCATGGGACCGCCCATTTTGTGACCACTGAACGCGTAGGCGTCTACGCCGAGCTCGTCGAACCCGACCCTGAGGTGCGGCGCCCCCTGGGCCCCGTCGCAGACGATGACCGCGTCGCAGCTCGCTCGTACCATCGCGACGATCTCAGCTACTGGATTGACCGTGCCGAGCGCATTGGAAACGTGACCGAACGCAACGACACCGGTGTTCGGGCCGAGCATTCCGGAAAGCATATCGAGATCGATGCGGCCGTCCGGAGTGAGCTCGCAGATCCGGAACCTTGCCCCGGTGCGGATCGCCGCCTGTTGCCAGGTCACGAAATTGGAGTGGTGCTCCATCGCCGTAACGATGATTTCGCTATTCGAACGTATGTTCGAACGCGTGATCGACGAAGCGAGGAGGTTGAGCGCCTCGGTGGTTCCCCTTGTAAAGACAAGCGTATCGGAGTCGGCTGCGCCCAGGAACTTCGCGATTTGCGAGCGCGCGGCGTGGTACTGCTCGGTGGCCGCGACGGACAGTGAATAGGCGCCACGGTGGGGGTTCGCGTAGCTGGTCTCGTAGTAAGCCCGGATCGCGTCCAGCACGACCTGTGGCTTCTGCGCCGAAGCTGCCGAGTCGAGATAGTGCAGCCCCGGATTGGCGGCGAGCAGGGGGAAGTCGGAGCGGTATGTCATTGGTTGTCTACAAAAAGCCGACAAAATCACTTAGCTTTACATCAATCTACGCGAAAGTGTAGTAACGCCAAGGAGTTAGACGTAGTAATGAGCACCGCGATCGAGTCCCTCGTCAACCGTGAGTATCAGTACGGCTTCGTAAGCGACATAGAATCCGATACCGTAGCCCCGGGTCTTAGCGAGGATGTGGTTCGGACCATTTCGGCGAAGAAGCACGAGCCGGAGTGGCTGCTGGACTGGCGCCTCAAGGCCTACCGTCGCTGGCTGACGATGAAGGAGCCGCACTGGCCCAACGTTTCCTATCCGCCAATCGACTACCAGGCATCGCGCTACTGGTCGGCGCCCTCGAGCGTCAAGCCGCTGCAGTCGCTCGATGAAGTCGATCCGGAGCTCGTGCGCACGTACGAGAAGCTTGGAATCTCGCTCAACGAGCAGAAATTCCTCTCCGGCGTCGCGGTCGATGCGATTTTCGACTCCGTGTCTGTTGGAACGACGATGAAGGACGAGCTCGCGCGTCACGGCGTGATCTTCTGCTCCTTTGGTGAGGCGGTCCAGGAGCACCCGGATCTGATTCGCAAATACCTCGGCTCCGTCGTCCCCTACAGCGACAATTTCTTCGCCGCGCTAAACAGCGCGGTGTTCAGCGACGGCTCGTTCTGCTATGTGCCGAAAGGCGTGAAGTGCCCGATGGAGTTGTCCACTTACTTCCGCATCAACGCGGCCGACACGGGCCAGTTCGAGCGCACGCTCATCATCGCCGACGAGGGTGCGTCGGTGAGCTACCTCGAAGGATGCACGGCGCCCAAGCGCTCCACCAATCAGCTCCACGCAGCGGTTGTGGAGCTCGTCGCGCTTGACAACGCGACAGTCAAGTACAGTACGGTGCAGAACTGGTACGCTGGCGATGCCGAAGGAAAGGGTGGCATCTACAATTTTGTTACCAAGCGCGGCAAGGCCGCTGGCGTCAATTCCAAGATCTCGTGGACGCAGGTCGAGACGGGATCCGCGATAACCTGGAAGTATCCGAGCGTCCTGCTCGTCGGCGACAATTCGGTCGGCGAGTTCTACTCCGTCGCCGTGGTCAACAATTATCAGCAGGCCGATACAGGCACCAAGATGATCCACATCGGCAAGAATACAAAGTCGACGATCGTCTCCAAGGGGATTTCGGCGGGCCACGGCAACAACAGCTACCGCGGCCGCGTGCAGGTGATGCCGCGCGCGGACAATGCGCGCAACTACACGCAGTGCGATTCGATGCTGATCGGCAACCGCTGCGGCGCTCACACGTTCCCCTACATCGAAGTGGGTAATCCCACAGCGACGGTGGAGCACGAGGCGAGCACGTCCAAGATCGGCGAGGACCAGATCTTCTACTGCAAGCAGCGCGGGATCAGCGCGGAGCAGGCGGTATCGATGATCGTGAGCGGCTTCTGCCGCGAAGTTTTTCAGGAGCTGCCAATGGAGTTCGCGCTCGAAGCGCAGCAGCTGCTGGGCATCACGCTCGAAGGAAGCGTGGGCTGATGACGGGAAATCGTCATTCCAGCCGCACCCCATCGTCATTCCCGCTACAGGGATCGTCATTCCCGCGAAAGCGGGAATGACGACACGTTGTGCAAAACATCTTCAAACAACAGATAAGTAAATGCTCGATATAACGTCGCTCCGCGCTGGAATCGCCGAACGCGAGATTCTCAAGGGAATCGATCTCAACATCAAGGCCGGCGAAGTGCACGCGGTGATGGGACCCAACGGTTCCGGAAAATCAACGCTGGCGCAGGTCCTCGCCGGAAACCCCGCGTACGAAGTGCTCGGCGGTTCGGCGATGTACGACGGCGAAGAGCTGCTCGAGCTCGAGCCCGAAATCCGCGCACAGAAGGGAATCTTCCTCGCGTTCCAGTACCCTGTCGAGATTCCCGGCGTTACCAACGCGTACTTTCTGCGCTCCGCGTACAACGAGATCCGTAAGTCGCGCGGCGATGAAGAGGTCGACCCGCTCGAGTTTCTCGACATCGTCGAAGATCGAATGAAGCTCGTCGAGATGGACGCGTCGATGCTCAACCGCTCCGTGAACGCCGGCTTCTCCGGTGGCGAGAAGAAGCGCAACGAGATCCTGCAGATGGCCGTGCTGCAGCCAAGGCTCGCAATTCTCGACGAGACCGACTCCGGACTCGACATCGACGCGCTGCGCATTGTCGCTGGTGGCGTGAATGCATTGCGCCGGCCGGATAACGCGACGATAGTCGTGACGCACTATCAGCGTCTGCTCAACTACATCGTTCCTGATTTCGTGCACGTGCTGGCGAACGGTCGTATCGTACGCTCAGGCGGCAAGGAGCTCGCGCTCGAGCTGGAAGAGCGCGGCTACGACTGGCTGCTCGACAACGCAGCCTGACGCAAGTTATGACTGACGCCGTTCTGACGCAGGCACCCGAGTCGCCGGAAGTGGGACGCATGGGCGCGCCCATGCCGCACGCCGTGCGCGATATCCGCGCGGACGAGTACGTAGCGCGCTTCGCCGACACCGACCATCGGGCAGACCCCATGTGGCTCGGCGCGCAGCGTCGCGCGGCGATCGAGAGCTTCGCAACCCTCGGATTCCCGACCACGCGCAACGAAGACTGGCACTTCACGAGCGTCGCTCCTGTGTTGGAGCGTAGCTACGCTCCGATCATCAACCCGGAGCCGGCGCTGAGCGCGCGCGACATCGCAGCATTCCAGTTCGAGGGAGACTGGCAGACTCTCGTATTTCTGAATGGGAACTTCGTCGCGCGGTTGTCGACCGTCGCCGCTGAAGGCAATCTCTACGTCGGTCCACTGTCCGACGCACTGGCGAACGATGCTCGCGCGCGGATCGTCGAGCGGCATTTCGGCGGACTCGCTGACACCAAGGAGCATGCATTCACCGCGCTCAATACCGCTTTCGCAGGTGATGGTGCCTTCGTGTGCCTCGCCGCGAACGTAGCTGCGCCCCGGAACATCCACCTCATCTTCGTTTCCGACAGCGCGGCTGAAGGCGTTCTCGTTTCTCCCCACAACGTGATTGCGCTGGAGCACCACGCCGAAGCCACGGTGGTGGAGAGCTATGTGTCGCTGGGAAGTGCCAATTACTTCACCAACGCCGTGACGGAAGTGTATCTCGCCGACGGCGCGCACCTCAGACACTACAAGATCCAGCGCGAGAGCATGCGCGCGTACCACGTTGCGTCATGGTACGCGAATCAGGCGCGCGGCTGTACCTACGAGGCATTCTCGTTCGCGATAGGCGCGGACCTCTCGCGCACCAACATCGCGACGCTGCTCGATGGCGAGGGCTCGCACGTCTCGCTCGACGGCCTGTATCTCGTCAATGGCGACCAGACCGTCGATCATCAGACGAGCGTGGTTCACGCGAAGGAGAGCTGCACGAGCCACGAGCTGTACAAGGGAGTGCTCGATGGCGAATCGCACGCCGTGTTCAACGGCAAGGTTTACGTGCGGCCGGAGGCGCAGAAGACCGACGGGAAGCAGAGCAACAACAATCTTCTCCTCTCGGAGCGCGCGCACGTGGACACCAAGCCGCAGCTCGAGATCTATGCCGACGACGTCAAGTGCACGCACGGGGCGACGGTAGGCCCGGTGGATTCCACGGCTCTGTTCTACCTCAACAGCCGCGGCATCGGCCCGGAGATCGCGGTGCGTCTCATGACTTACGCGTTTGCGGCGGAGGTTCTCGAGGAGTTGACGGTCCCTGCAGTGCGCGATGAGCTGGAGAAGCTCGCCTTCGAGCGGTTCGCGGTGGGCGCGTAAGGCGTCCAGATACCAATCGTCGATTCCCGACCGACGACCTGGCCTGCTTCGACGCTTCCGCTATCGGAGGCTGAGAGCCCAGTAGGCTGCCCCGCCGGCGGCGGCTACCGCGGCGAAGAGTATCATCGGTAATTTCGCGAAATTCGAGGCCGGCTGGTGCACTTCCGGCGCGTTCGGCTGGCCCGGGAATGTGAGCGTGGGACGCCGCGCGTCGACCGTGGTTAGCCGCTCAGTCGGCGTTGCGATCTTCATCGCTACCGGAAGCCGTTCCTGAGTGAAGATGAATTTCATCGTCCCGACCATGAACGTCGACCCTTCCTGGAGCTGTTGCGGAGCCACGACAGGAAGCGAGTTCATCACCGTCGTAGTCGAGCCCACAGGATGAAGAACAAATGTTTCGCCTTCGCGCCGCACTTCGGCGTGGTGCCTTGAAACAGCCACCTCGTTCACAGTGATGTCGCAGGCAGTTTCTCGTCCTATCGAAAGCGGCCGATCGGTGGGAATCGGGTACGCCTTGTGCTCGAAAGCGTGGATCAGATAGGGAGTGCCATGAAGGTTCTCGTCCGCCATTGTCCTTTCTGACGATCCTGAGACTGCAAAGGGCACACGGATAGTGATCGAATCATGAGGCGAACGGATTGTCGGAGAGGTGTTCCTGAACGATGACCCAGCGCCCTGCCCGCAAGACAAAGACCGCTGTCCAGGCGCCGCCAATAACGTGGGGCAGCCCGTTGGGCTGCTTGTGCGGGATTCGATACGTAGCAGTCATCGCCGCGACGCCGGGCGCAAGCACGTCTATGTGCATCGCGGTCCACTCGACGTGGGCGTCACGCATATTTCGTCCGACGTTGGTCCAGAAAGCCTCGATGCCTGCTCGGAGACTGTCGCGGGAGGTGGTGATCCGACCCCCGCTCGCCGACACGATCGGTCCCGTGGGGGCATAGAGCGCCATGAGATTGTCAGGAACATTGGGCTTGCTGAAGTCGTAAGCCGACTCAACTTCGCTTCTTATCGCTCGCTGGGCCTGCAGGCGCTGAAGAGCGCTGACCTTGCCGGCCGGCCCCGAGCAGCCCGAGGCGGCGACGATGGCGGCGAGCACCAACGAACGGATCATCGATCGGGAATCTTGCAAGGGAACTTTGAAGTACACTAGGGGTGTTGTACGCGGGTAGAAATATGGTCGAGGGACGTCCCTGGAGGACACATGCGTTACGGGTCGCTGATTGTTTCCGCCGCGGTGCTTTTGGGCCTTGCCGCATGCAAGGGAAATGAGTCTGGGATGAACGACGATCTGGCGAAGGACCTGAATGCCGCGAAGTCAGCGGATCCGCTTGCGCTCGCGCCACACGCTGGAGTGCAGACCGTCGTTTCAGCTGAAGAGCTCTCGCCGCAGGGACGAGCTCAGCTGAGAGCGTCCAGAAAATCCACGCACCTCGTAGCGCGACGACATGCGCCGGAACAGGCACCGGTCCAGGCTGAAGAGTCCAACGCAGTCGCTACAGCGGTCTCCGCGCCGCTACCCCCACCGACTTCGACTGAAGTCGTCGCCGCGTCGCCAACCGTAGTTGTGCAGACGCCGGCCGTCATCAACGCGCAGCCAAAACCAGCTGGTCCCGAAACGACGGAGCGCGACAACGGCGCAGGCAACGGCGGCGGAGGCGGCTTCGGCGCAATTATCGGTGCCATTGGCGGTGCTATCTTGCGCGGCGGCGTCGTGGACGGAGATCATTGCGATCCGCGTGGCCGCCACGGCATCATGATCAACCAGCGGGGGCCCGTCCTTCGCGGTTCCTACTAGGCAAACCAAAAAACCATGCGCTCAATACGTCCCGCGGCGATCTGTGCCGTGACCCTACTCGCCGTCGCCGCTTGCAGTAAGGGCGACAACAAGTCCGGCCAGGACGCACTAGCCCAGGACTCGTCTCTCACGCACGACCTTCAGCTCGCGAACAATGACACGACATCGCAGCCGCAGCTGAAGGATGTGCCGACCACTCCGCCGCCAGCTCCGCCGAAGCCGGCCGTCGTCGAGCACCGTCGTGTGGCGAGCGCGCCACCACCACGGCATCGCGTCTCGGCTCCGCCGCCCGCACCGGTCGCATCCACGCCCGTGCCGACCACTACTCCGTCGGGCAACACGGTCGTACAGGCTCCCTCCGCCGGTGGTAACTCCGAAGGGAGGGTGGGTGTCGTCGCCGCCGGTACCAGCATCGGGCTCAGCTCCGGCCAACGCGTCTGCACCAACACCAACAGCGTGGGCGATCGCATAACGGCGACCACGGCTCAAGCGGTGACGGGGTCGAACGGTGTGGTAATTCCGGCTGGCGCGACCGCTGTGCTCGAGGTCACTTCGCTCGGTCGCAGCGGGCAGGCCGGAGAGAACATGAACATCGGTCTGGTGGTGCGGTCCATCGCCTATGGCGGGAAAACGTACCCAGTCAACGGCGAGATCGTCAGCGCAGGCGTCGAGAAGGTCAAAGCTCCGGACAACAACGATGCAGGAAAGGTCGCCGGCGGCGCGGTCGTGGGTGCCATCCTCGGCAACATCCTTGGCGGCAGATCCAGAACCCGCGGCACCATAATCGGCGCGGCCGGCGGTGCAGCAGCGGGAGCGGTGGTCGCGCATCAGACGGAGAAGTACGATGCGTGTCTGCCGATCGGTGGCAGCGTCGTGATCCGTCTCGACTCACCGATGTCGATCCAGTCAGGCTCTGCGGCGTCGAACAGCATCATCTAACGCGCGGCAAGCCCTCATCCGCGACCATTACATCGAGCAAACTCACGTAGACCGAGCGCCGCGTGTCCTGTAGTGAAGTCACTGCGTCGATGCAGGGGAAGGTCTGCGTCGTCACCGGCGCCAACGCAGGCATCGGGAAGGCCGCCGCCGAAGCGATCGCTGCACTCGGCGCACATGTCGTACTGGTCTGTCGCAACAAGGAGAAGGGCGCGCGCGCCCTGGCCGACGTCACCGCCGCTGCTGCGCGGAGTGGTCGAGGCGGCAGCGCAGAGCTCCGCATCGCCGACCTGTCGTCGCAGGCAGAGGTGCGTCGGGTCGCCGCCGAGGTGGTCGCGTCGCATCCGGTAATCGACGTTCTGGTGAACAATGCGGGACTCGCCCTCAAGCAGAGGGAGCTCACCGTCGATGGTATCGAGCGCACGTTCGCCGTGAACTACCTCGCGTACTTCATGCTCGCGAATCTTCTGCTGCCGGCGCTCCGTGCAGCGGCGAGCGCACGGATCGTCAACGTGTCGTCGGAAGCTCATGCCGGCTGCGAGGCTCGAGTTCGACAACCTGCAGGGAGAGCGGCGTTACAGGAACATCGCGATGTACGGTGCGAGCAAGCTCGAAGACGTGATGTTCACGTATGCGCTCGCGCGCAGGCTCGCAGGCAGTCACGTGACGGTGAACGCGCTGCATCCCAGGCGTTGTGGCCACGGAGATCTGGCGTCAGGTTCCGATTCTAAATGCGTTGAGCAGCTGGTTCATGCTCTCGCCGGAAAAGGGGGCGCGTACTACTGTATATCTTGCCGCATCTCCGGACGTCGCCGGTGTTTCCGGGAAGTATTTTAACAAGTGCGAAGTCGCCAGGACGGCCGCGTTGAGCCACGACGAGACACTGCAGGAAAAATTATGGGCTGCGAGTGTTGCGCTCACTGGCGTGGGAGCCGATATCTGATTGGCATGCGCAGCTCGCCGAAAATTGCCGCCATCACCGCACTTGTCACAGCCGTCGCGTGCGGCGCAAGCATTCGCCCGCTGCCGCCGCTCCCAGGGCCGACACCAGCACCGTTACCTGCCGACAACTCGGGAGGTACATCGAGCGTTCCGGCCGACGCAGCTGACGTAGCATATTTCGATACGAATCCACTCATGGTACCCGTGGAGGGAGTGCAGCCTGGCAGCATTCCCGACAGTTTCAACGAGGCACGCGACGACGGGCGCACGCACCGCGCAAGCGACATCATCGTTCCGAAAGGCTCGCGTATCGTCGCCGCCGAGAATGGAACCATCATGCGGCTGAGTCGCAATGCGCTCGGTGGAATCACCATCTACATGACCGATGATACGGGGCGCTACATCTTCTACTACGCTCACCTCGAAGGCTACGCCGACGGGCTCACCGCGCAGGAGCATGTTTTGCAGGGCCAGCTACTGGGCTATGTTGGGATGACGGGAAACGCACCGGTTCCTCATCTCCACTTTCAGGCGATGAGGCGCGACCCCGGCCGCCGCGACTACTGGAACAGTCCCGCGGTGGATGTAAGAACGTTCTTCACAATCCCCGGCAAGGTGCGCGACAGCGATGAACAGTAAGGAGCGATCACATCTGCGCGGCGAGGCCGCGCGCCTGAGTCCGCTGGTGCACATCGGCCATTCCGGCGTCACCGACGCAATCGTTCAGACGATGGACGACGTCCTGCGGACGCACGAGCTCGTGAAGGTCGACATAAGCCGAAATCTCGACGCCCCGATCAAGGAGCTGGCCAACGCGCTGGCCGAAGCCACCGGCGCCGAAGTCGTCCAGGTAATAGGCCGGAAAGCGACCCTGTACCGGGACAATCCCGATCTGGAGTGGAAGGGGAGTGTGCCGCCCTGGCGGTGACATGCGGCACAGACGTCCCAGCCAATTGTCCCTATGTTGAAATCTGACCTCCTCGGCCTATCTTTCTTAGCATTGCCCCGGTTTGGCCGAACCACCCGTGAGAAATGCCCTACGTAATCACTGAAGCTTGCATCGGCGTAAAGGATCGCGCGTGCGTTGACGTCTGCCCCGTGGACTGCATCTACGAGGGCGACAAGCAGCTGTTCATCCATCCGGATGAATGCATCGACTGTGGCGCATGCGAGCCGGAATGCCCCGTGACGGCCATATTTCCCGAGGAAGACGTGCCGCAGACTCTGCGGCCGTACATCGCCCTCAACGCCGAAGTCTTCAAGGGGCCCAATCCGCCCGGCAAGCCGCAACGCTGAATCTCGACGGCTGAACCTCCGACCGCGTACCTGCGGGGCGCCGTCGGGCGCCTTTTCCATTTCAGGGACTGTGATGCACGCTCCCACCTGTGCGCCCAAATGAAAACTATGCGTCACTCGATGCTCGCCTGCGCGATGACCTCGATCGCGGTCGCACTCTCGGCATGCGCGACATCATCCGTTCGACCAGGGGAGGAAGCCGCAGGCGTCAGCACCGTGCCTCAGGTGATACTCGTGTCGATGGACGGATTCAGGCGCAGCTACCTGGATACCGACTCGGTGCCAGCGCTGCACGCGCTCGAGCGCGACGGCGTGACCGCGCAGGCGATGATTCCATCGTTCCCGACGCTGACATTTCCCAACCACTATACCATCGTCACGGGGCTGTATCCCGAGCACCACGGTATCGTCGGCAACAGCATCTACGATCCGGTATACAAGGCGCTCTTCACGATGAGCAACGCAGAGTCGAAGCAGAGCCGCTGGTGGGGCGGCCAACCGATCTGGGTCACTGCGGAGAAGCAGGGCGAGCGCGCGGCGTCGATGTTCTGGGTTGGATCCGAAGTCGAGATCGACAGCGTGCGACCGACGAAGTGGAAGCCATACGACGGGAAAATCACCTTCGACGCGCGGGTTGATACGGTCCTTTCGTGGCTCGATCTACGTGGTCCGCAGCGTCTCTCGCTCATCACGCTCTACTTCGACGAGCCGGACCACACCGGCCACACCTTCGGTCCCGATTCACCGAAGACCGCCGAAGCCGCGGCGCGCACCGACAGCGCGATCGCGCGGCTGGTGCAGGGACTCCGAGCGCGCGGAAAATATGACAAGGTGAACCTGATACTGGTGTCTGATCACGGCATGTCGCAGCTGTCGCCGCAGCGCGTGGTGTATCTCGATGATGTAGTGGACACGGCATCGATCAGAATCACGTCACTGTCGCCGGATCTGATGCTCACTCCGCGTGATGGCGATGCGTCTGCTCTGCTGGCCAGGATCAGGAAGTTGCCGCACGTGAGCGCATGGCTCAGGGCAGATGTGCCGGAGCGACTGCACTACAACGAGGGTCGCCGCATCACTCCGGTGGTTGCAGTCGCGGACGATGGCTGGACGATCGCGATACACGGAGAGCGGCGCGGTCCGGAGGGCGGGGCGCACGGCTACGACAATGCGAATGCCTCGATGAACGCCGTCTTCATTGCGCACGGTCCAGCGTTCAAGCAGAACGTCACTATGGAATCATTCCCGAACGTCGACGTGTACGACCTGCTTGCGAAGCTGCTCAATCTGCGTCCCGCAACGAATGATGGCTCACTCGCGCCCTTTGCGGCGGTGCTTCGCTAGTCTGGTAGCGATCGATTACGGAATCGGCCGACCGCCGATTCCGTAGCGGCTCTTGATGATGAAGGCAACGATGAGCACCACGTACTGCAGGAACGTGCTCACTTCGCTGCGCCATGCCTGCGGCCAGTCGAGCTCGCCCGTTGCGAATGCACGGGGCGACCGCGGAATCCAGCGCGGTGTTTCCGCCTTGTAAGCGAGGTACTCCGCGCCGAAAGTGCTCTCGAGCACGCCTTCTTCGAATCGCACGATGAGCGAGTATTCGATGGCGAACAACACGATCGCGACCGGAAGAAACCAGAACACTCCCGAGATCACCGCGAATCCCATCCAGATCAGAAAATTGCCATTGTACAGTGGGTTGCGACTCCACGCGAACGGACCATAGGTGACGAGCCGGTTGACATCGCGCGAGCGTCTGCGCGTCGACGTACCTGCAGCGGCAACCCCCCACAAGCGCCACGCCTCGCCTGCGAGCACCAGAGAAAGTCCTATCACCCACAGCTGCGGCGACATCGAGCCCGGCGCGACTAGCGGAATGCCAAGGAAGAGAATCGGCAACCAGCCGCGATGGCGGAAAAGGACTGCGCCGGTCCGCGCGGCAGGAGTGCGCTCCGCCGCAGACAGCGACGCGTTCGGCGGCGCGGTGGCCGCCGCGGGAGCCGCAGCCTCTTTCTGGTACTGAGTCATTGGCTCAATTTGCACCATCGCCGCCGGATGCTCAACAGCGAAAATCAAAACGAAAACGAGAAAGGGGAGGCCAGTCCACCGGCCTCCCCACCTTGTGCTGCCGGAATCCGCGAGGACTCACAGCCGGTCACTTCAGCTGCTGGACTTCTTGTGCGATGACTTCCGTCCTGTCGACTTGCGTCCTGAAGACTTCCGTCCTGAGGACTTCCGCCCCGTCGATTTACGCGATGACTTGGTGCGCGCCGCCGACTTTCGTGATGCTGACTTGCGGGACGATGACTTGCGGGACGATGACTTCGATGTGCGCTTGCGCGGGGTCTTCTCTCCCTTCTCACGCGCTTCGTTGATGCCGATGGCGATCGCCTGCTTGCGACTCGTCACCTTGCGGCCGCCACGTGACTTGAGTGTGCCGTGCTTGCGGCGGCGCATGGCGCTGCCAACAGTCGAGCTTGCTTTCCTGCTGTACTTTCTGCCTGACGATTTCCGGCCCGATTTGCGTGCCGACGTCCTGTGGGTCGAGGACTTGCTTCCCGACCGCGACGATTTGCGTGCTGCCATCTGAACCTCCCCGGAAAGGTTGAGCCGTACATGTACTGGATTTGCAAGAGCTGCGCCCCCGGTGGCACTTGCGCACCAATCACGCGCGCATGCATGAGCCGCATGATTGTGCGCCGCCGCGTGCGCGGAGACGAGAATCCGCGCTCATTTTATTCCACGCATCTGGCGGTGCTTGCAGTGCGATCTCAGCTGCGTCAGTCGGGCACAGGCTCATTGACGTAGGGAAGCGGCGTCGGGTCGCCGACTATGTCTTCCACGTAGAGCATCTTTACGAGGATCATCACCAGCACGAGCATTGGTACGGCGACGAAGAGTCCCATGACGCCGAACGCGAGTGCCATTCCAGCCTGCGTGAGAACCGTCAACACAGGCGGCAGATTCACACCTTCCTTCATCAGGAGTGGAATCAGGACGTGGGTCTCGAGGAAGTGGATGATGTAGAACGCAACCATCACCGCCGCCGCCTTTTCGGGCGAATCCACGAAGCCCATCGCGATGGCGGGTATCGCGCTGATTAGGGGACCGGCCATCGGCACGAACTGCAGCAGGCCGGACAGGATGCCGAGTGGAAGAGCGGCCCGCACATGAAGCGCCGTGAGCACCGCGGTGGCCACGATCCCCATCACGAGCATGGCTATGAGCTGTGTGACCAGCCAGCGCCTCAGCGCGAGGGTGATCGCTTCCAGGACCTCCTCTCCCCGCTCTCGGACTCGGTGCGGGATGAGGGAGATGATTCCGCGTCGGTACAACTTGGGGTCGGCACCGATGTAAATGGACATGAAGAAGATGATCACTATGCCGGCGGCAGCCTCGACGGTCGAGTGGATCACGGGGTAGATATAACCAGTGGCCCCGGAGCTACGCCGCATGAGACTCTCGCGTAGCGCCCTGAGGTGAACCAGGGAATCCGCTATGGTTGGCTCGGATATGTCGATGCTGTCTTGCTGGTGCGCTGTTGGTGGCGCTACGCTCGTGGAATCGCTCTCATCCGAAAGGAGCGATCCGACCAGCCCTTCCTGGCGCTGGCCTAGCCACCGGTCGAGCTTGACGAACGCGTCCGGCAGGCGCTGCTTGAGCTCCCGGTACTGGGTACGGACCGTGGGCCCGGTCCAGGCGCCGAAGCCTACCAGGACGGCGATCGACGCCGCGACTATCAGCGCTGCGCCGAGTCCCTGACCGATACCGAACCGTCGGAGCTGCGTGGCGCCGGCGGATACGGCGAGCCCGAGCAGCATTCCGATGAACGCCACGAATACCAGATTGTGCGCTCTGAAGATTACGTAGCCGCCGGTGGCGACGAGCATAACGACGATAGTTGCGCGTGCTACGTCGCGAGTCCGCCATGCTGCATGCCGCGGGGATACAATTGGGGTCATGATAGATTGAGGTATGGCAGATCCGTACCAGCCCGTTTACCTGGACACCGCCGAGCGAGCGGCGCTGTTCCTTGATTCAATAGCCGGCGTTCGGGAAATCGCGATCGATACCGAAGGCGCGAGTTTCCATCGTTACGTCGACCGCATATACCTGCTCCAGCTTTCCACGCAGCATCATAGCGCCATCATCGATCCGCTGCACGCCGGACCCTTACCGAAGCTTGGCGTACTGATGGAGAATCGGGAAGTGGAAATCATCTTCCACGACGCCGACTACGATCTCCGTCTGCTCCGCCAGGATTACGGCTGGCACGCGACCCACATCTTTGACACCCGGATCGCCGCGCAGTTGCTCGGGATTCCCACTTTCGGTCTTGCGGCGCTGCTCGAGAAGTTCTTCAACGTCAAGCTGGACAAGCAGCACCAGCGAGCGGACTGGTCGATGCGTCCTCTGACGCCGAGCATGCTCGATTATGCGGCCCAGGACACGCGGTATCTGCTCGATCTGCGCGATGAGCTGCGTACGGGACTCGAAGCGATGGGGCGGATCTCCTGGGCTGAAGAGGAGTTCGAGCGTCTCGAAGCGGTGCAGTTCGCGCCGGACGATCCGGCGACATCGTTCATGCGCACTAAAGGTGCGCGCGACCTGAAGCGTCGCGAGCTGGCGGTGCTTCGTGAGTTGGTGGCATGGCGTGACGGGCGCGCCGCAGCGCTCGATCGCGCGACGTTCCGCGTAATGGGCAATGAAGCGATGTTCGAGATTGCGCGCAGTCACCCCACCACCCGCGACGAGCTCGCGGCGATCAAGGGCGTTCCGCGCGGCGTGATCGAGCGTCATGCCTCCGACCTGATCGATGCAGTGGCGCGCGGTCTGGCGGTGCCGGAGGCGGACCTGCCGCGGTTCCCGCGCGCCGCGCGGTGGGATCGGGACCCGGACTTCGACGCCAACGTCGCGAAACTCAAGACGGTTCGCGACGCAGCTGCGGCTCGCCTCAAGCTCGATCCCGGCGTACTCTGTGCGCGTGACCGACTGGAAGCTGTCGCCAGGAGAAAACCGACGAGCGTCGAGGAGCTTCGGGAGATCCCGGAGCTTCGCCGCTGGCAGGCGGAGGTTCTTGGACCTGATTTCGTCGCTGCCCTCAAAGGGTAGTGGCCAACCGGGTGCTTCGTCATTCCCGCTTTCGCGGGAATGACGACTTCTGACGCCCGGTTCAAACCTTCCGCCCATCCGGCCCGTCATACTGGCAGGACCGATGCAAACAGCCATTGCCACCTCGCCTGAGACCATGAGTCCCACTGCCGCCGAGCCCGATGTGAAGCTCGCTGCTAACGGTGACAGGCGTGCCTTTGAGCGACTGTATCGGGCCAATCTGAATCGGGTGTATGCGGTCTGCGTGCGGATGTGTGGTGATAGATCACGGGCCGAAGAGTTGACTCAGGATGCGTTCGTGCGAGCGTGGGATCGGCTTCCGCAGTTTCGTGGTGAATCGGCTTTCTCCACCTGGCTTCACCGGCTCACTGTGAACGTCGTCCTGGAGGCGCAGCGCAATGAGCGGCGGAGTCGGGCTCGAACAGAGAGCGACGATGTTCTGGAGTCTGCGCCGCCAATCGCTCCGCGCGAGTACCACGCGGAGAAGATGGACCTCGCGGTCGCGATAGCCGCACTTCCGCCAGGTGCGCGAGCGGTGTTCGCGCTGCATGACGTTGAAGGTTACAAGCACGAGGAGATCGCGGAGATGCTCGACATTACGGCCGGCGGCAGCAAGGCGCAGCTTCACCGGGCTCGACGGCTTCTCAGGGAGGCACTCGTATGACAGATGAAGATCCGATCATGAACGACGATCAGGTGGAAGAGGCCGTGGCAAAGTATCTCGAGGACAATCCGGAGCTGCTGCAGGGAATCGTGCCGGAGCACGATCTGTGGCCGGCGATCGAGAGCCGCATATCGGCACGCATCATTCCAATGTCGGCGAAGCCGGCGCATGCGGCGCGTAGGGCGGCGTGGGGATGGCTGCCGATGCTTGCCGCAGCGTCGGCGCTCGTCGTCGCGAGCGCGGGAATAACGTACGTACTCACAACGCGCGGATCTTCACGAGCGGGAGTCTCCAACACAGTCGCGAGCACCTCGACTGTCGGATCGGTGAATGTTCATCGGCCGGTCATCGATACGACAACGCCGAGCACCATTCGGGTAGCGAGCGGTAACGCGGCGGAAACGACGGTTGCTGACAATGGTGCGGCGGAACGAGCGAAGGGCAATTCGTCGCCCTCGGCTCAGCGGAGACCGTCGGCCGCGCAACTCGCGTCGCATCATACGCGTGACGAGGGCGACCAGGTCCGGAAGACGTACGACTCCGAGATCACCACGTTGCACGCCGCCCTCGAGGCTCGTCGCGGGCAGCTCAATCCCGCCACGGTTGCGGTGATTGAGCAGAACCTGCGCGTGATCGACGACGCGATAAGTCAGTCAGAGGCGGCGCTCGCCAGGGATCCCAACAGCAGGTTGTTAAACGATCAGTTGGACCGCACGCTGGCAAAGAAGACTGGATTGCTCCGCGCTGCGGCACTCCTACCGGCAGCATAGGAAGAGAGATCATGAGATACACATCACTGAGTGCGCGAATGCGAGCGATGGCTATACCGGCACTGTTCGCGGCGTCTGTGGTCGCGGTGGCTCCGTGTGAAGCGCAGGTGGTCCCGGCTCCGCCAAGTGCGCCCAGGGCGCCGCGACCTCCGCGGGTACGCTCGCACAGCTATTTCGGCGACGACGATGGAGTCGCGAAGATCGATACCGTGGTTCCATTTTCTGCGAACGGCACCGTCGAGCTGTCACTGGTGTCCGGCACCATGAAGGTCTCTACCTGGGACCGGAACGAGGTACGGGTTGTTGCACGGACTACGGGAGAGCCTTCACTCCAGTTCGATGCAAGCAGCTCACATCTCAGTCTCGAGCAATCGAGGAACGGCCGGAGCAGTCGCAACGGCGACAACCTCGGCGAGGCTACCTACGACGTGACGGTGCCGAACGGGTCGCGCGCTACCCTCTCGGCGGTGAGCGGAAGTATCAATGCGTCCGGAATGCGCGGATCGGTGGACGTGAGTACAGTAAGTGGCGCGGTCGACCTGCGCGACCTGGGATCGACGCTCAACGTCGAGGGAGTCTCAGGCGACATAACGGTCGCCAACGTCGCGAGCGATGCGCGGATAGAAAATGTCAGCGGCCGCGTGTCGCTCGTCGGTGTCGGGGGATCGGCCAGCATAGAGACCGTGAGCGGGTCGATCAAGCTGTCCGGCGTGCGGGGCGATCGCGTCCACGCCACATCCGTGAGCGGCTCTCTGGATTTCGCGGGCCCGGTTCGGGGCACGGGTCGCTATGAATTCGAGACGCATTCAGGGCAGACCAACCTGAGGCTTGCCAGCAACGCGGATGTGGCGATAAGTGTCGAAACATTCAGCGGTTCAGTATCGAATGATTACCCCGGTGCGGTGCGACGCCGGAATTCGGATTCGGATGACAATGGGACGAATTATGATTACGTGATCGGCCACGGGGCCGGCCGTATCCATGTCGAGACGTTCAGTGGGAGCGTACATATTTCTCAGGGGAATCAATGATCAGGACTTCCAGTTATGTGATTGCAGCGGCCTGCGCCTTTGTCGCGGGCTCGGCGCCACTGCATGCACAACAGGATCTCGGGCGTGAAGGAACGTCGTGGCATTGGGACGGCCCAGTCGCGAGCGGAGGATCGCTCAAGGTCTACAACATCAACGGCGCACTGCATTTTACCGCAAGCCCGGACGGAAGCGCGCACGTGCAGGCCGAGAAGCATGTCCACTCCGGCGGCGATCCGCGCACCGTTCACTATGCCGTGGTGCGCGACGGAAACGACCTCACGATCTGCGCCCTGTGGAACGACAACGCCACTTGTGATGCCAATGGCATGCACAACAATGAGGGCATGGACAACAACGGTGATCGCCGGCACAATGTGACGGTTGAGATATCGGTGCAGGTCCCAGCCGGTGTGAGCGCTGGCGCCAATACGATCAACGGCGATGTCAGCGTCGAGCGCATCTCATCCGAAGTGATGGCGCGTACCGTCAATGGGACCGTTCGCGTCGAACAGGTCACCGGTCAGGTCAGCGCGCGAACGGTGAATGGCGATGTGACCGTGGACACTCGGGGCGGGCAGGTGTCGGCTGAAACAGTCAACGGCTCGGTTACGGCCTCGATGGGATCGGGCGGGACCGGCGACATGCGCTTTCGTACGGTGAATGGCAGCATCGACATTACCGCTCCTTCGTCACTCAACGCCGATGTCGAGCTCAGGACTTCCAACGGGACTGTCGAGAGCAAGTATCCACTCCACTTCGACAGACGTCACACGCACGCGGACGGTACTGTGGGAAGTGGTGGCCGGCGGCTTTCGGCCAGCAGCGTAAATGGCTCCGTGACTCTGCACTGAGTCACGATTGAAGCGGATTCGAGCGGCGGAGCGCGATGCGCTCCGCCGCTTTCGTTTACTTACTGTGCGGCGGTGACGAGATCCGCGAGCTTCTTCTCGAAGCCGCCCGTCGAGCTGCAGTGGACTGGCGGGTTGTTGGCCATCGGGTCCGTAGCCTGCGCAACAACGAGAGTGTGAAGCGTGGCGCCACCATCGCGCGCAGTAATGAACGTGGTCGCGGAGAAGTTGATGTCGTACGAGTTGGCCGGATCGTACATTGGTGCACTTCCGCAATCGATGTACGCCGACATCCTCGTACCGGCCAGGCTGCCGTGCACACGAACGTTGCGCGCGCCAATCGTGTAGACGCCGCCGGTATTGTCCACCACAGCCGCGTCCTTGATTCCGAGACTCACGTAGGCCGGCGTCAGCGCGTCGAAGGCCTTGACCACCGTCACCGGCACGTCCTGATTGGTGGCGGCCTGAGTGTCGTGGACGTTAACATCAAGAGTGGTCTCATTGGTGTGACCCGACATCCTGATGCGCCTGTCGGTCTCCTGCGGCGTGCCGGCTGACGCACACGCGGTGGCGCTGATTACCAACACCGTTTTCAATAAGGCCCCTGTCCAATCCATGCGCATCATGATCGCTCGCGAAAAAAGGGTGCGGACGTGGCACGCGCTCGTCGCTCTTCGCGCGTACCTTTAACCATGCGAAAAAAATACAGTACTTTGGAGCCGGCCGCAGCTACGCCGGCCGGAAACCGGCCGCGCGATGAGTGACGTGCGGTTGCGGCCAGCGGTAGCCGCCGACATACCGAGCATTCTCGACCTGATCCGTGAGCTCGCCGAGTTCGAGCGCGATCCGGATTCCGCAGTCGCAACAGCTGATCTGCTGTACGACGCGCTGTTTGGGCGCAGGTCTGTCGCGTATGCGATAATGGCGGAGGATGATGACGAGACGTACGGTTTCGCTCTTTACTTCTTCAACTTCTCCACCTGGACCGGACGCCGCGGGCTCTACCTCGAGGATTTTTACGTTCGGCCTTCGGCTCGCGGACGGGGGATCGGCCGGAAGTTGTTCGCGCGGCTGGCCACGGTGGCGCAGGAATCCGGCTGCGGACGAATGGAGCTCTCCGTGCTCAACTGGAATGTGAACGCCATTCGATTCTACGAGAAGCATGATGGTATCTCGCTCGACGATTGGAAGCACTACCGTTTCGGGGTTGATACGATCGCGAAGATCGCATCGACCGACACCAGGCCGACCCAAGCATGACTGATACCTCAGCGTCAGCAAATCGCGTCGCGCTGGAAGTGACACGTTCCGGCAACATCGCGCACGTGCTTCTCAAAGGGCCGGGCAAGGGCAACTCCCTCGGACCCGATTTCTGGCGCGAAGCGCCGGACGTATTCGACGAGCTCGACGCCGATGCGACGATAAGAACGGTCGTGCTGAGCGGCTCTGGCGCCAACTTCAGTTACGGGCTCGATCTCGCGGCCATGACCTCCGAGCTGCGTTACGCGCTCTCTGCAACCGCGATGGCGGCGGAGCGGACGCGTTTTCTGGATCAGATATCCGCGATGCAGCGCGCCGTCACGTCGCTCATGTCGTGCAGAAAGCCGGTCATCGCAAGCATCTCGGGTTGGTGTGTCGGCGCTGGATTGGACATCGTATGCGCGGCGGACGTGCGCGTCTGCTCGATCGACGCGACCTTCTCGGCGCGCGCAGTGCGTATCGGTATCGTCGAGGACATGGGAAGCTTGCAGCGGCTGCCCGTCATTGTCGGCGAGGGCGCAGCGCGTGAGCTGTGTCTCACCGGCGAGGACTTCGGAGCCGCACGTGCTGCTCAGCTCGGGTTGGTCAATTACGTGGACGCCACTCCCGACGCCGCACTGCAGCACGCGTTCGAGATCGCTTCGCGTATAGCCGCCAATCCGCCACTTACGGTGCAGGGAGTAAAACACGTGATGAACCAGCGAGCTCATGCCGGACTGCGCGAGAGTCTCCAATATTCGGCACTGTGGAATACGGCGTTCATGCAATCGCGTGATTTCGCTGAAGCGATCGCCGCATTTGCGGAGAAGCGCGAGCCCAGGTTCGAGGGGCGCTGACATGGCGACGTTCATCCCACGTATGTTCGAGGGACGCGTGGCGCTGATCACGGGCGGCGGATCGGGGATCAATCAACGCATTGCGGAACGCCTGGCGGAGCAGGGAGCGAGTGTCGCGCTCGTGGGTCGCACGCAGTCCAAGCTCGATGCGGTCGCTGAGGGAATCGTCGCTGCCGGTGGCAAGGCGGCCGGCTTTGCCGCTGACGTTCGGGATTACGACGCGCTCGCGCGATCTGCCTCCGCTGCGCACGAAAGATTCGGCAACATCGGGATCGTCGTCTGCGGAGCGGCCGGAAATTTTCCCGCGCTCGCGACGGCCATGTCGGCAAACGCCTTCAAGTCCGTGATAGACATCGATCTGCTCGGCACGTTCAACACCTGCAAGGCGGCGTTCGATCATCTCGAGCGGCCCGGCGCGTCAATAGTGACCATCTCTGCGCCCCAGGCGGTTCAGGCGATGGTGCTCCAGTCCCACGTGTGCGCCGCAAAGGCCGGCGTAGACATGATCACGCGTACCCTCGCGCTCGAGTGGGGTCCGCTAGGGGTTCGCGTGAACGGTGTGATCCCGGGCGCTGTTGCTGACACCGAAGGAATGGACCGCCTCGCGCCGCCAGGCCCCATTCGGGACGCGCTGGCCGGCCAGCTGCCGCTGCGCCGCGTAGCCACCAAGGACGATATCGCCGATACCGTGCTCTTTTTGTGTAGCGACGCGGCCAGCTACGTGACCGGAGCCATCATTCCATGCGACGGCGGCATGACTACAGCCGGCATGGCCATCCAGACCCCCGTGCCCCCTCGGCGGGAATGACGACGCCACCGCGGCACTGGACTTGAACAGAGGTGTGGGCGACGCATGCGTCGCCCCGACGCCCAACTCGCACGCGACACGCCAACAACCAATCCCAGACAGATGCCAGAACAATCAGACTTCGACGACTCGATTCGGCGCGACGAGCGGGCGGCGCTCCACTCGGAATTGCTGGCGCGGCTGGATCAGAAAGGAGTCGAGCCAGCGGCCGGAGCATCCGATGCGGAGCTCGCCGACCTTCTCTCCGCTATCGATGCTTTCGAAACCGCGGTCGAGAATGCCGGCGGAGATCTCATGGTCGACTCGCCAACCTCCTCGGAGCCGGAGCGCCCGGAATTCGTGTTGCCCCATCCACGCGACGACGAATCGGTCGCCACATATACCAAACGCGTCAATTCCGCCACAGCGCGGCTGGGCAACCGCGGAGCTTCCTGACGCTTCGAGGGCTTATCAGCCCATGACGGCGGCCGGTTTTTTTCGCTTGCGCAGATAGTCGAGCGAGAAAATGCCGGCGCCGCTCGCCGCCAGGTAGAGAAACACGAAGCACAGAACGACCGGAATCTCGCCATGATTGACGATCGGCCAGAAGCTCCGCTCGATGTGCTTCAGGAAGAAGATGACGGCCATCTCTCCCGAAAGAATGAAGGCCACTACGCGCGTGAACAGTCCCACAAGGATCAGGGTACCGCCGATCAGTTCGAGCGGGCCGGCGATCCCGATGAGCGAAAGAGTGTGCGGCGCCGCGCGGCCCGCGCCGTCGATCCCCCCGAACAGGCCAAAGACCTTCTGGACACCATGCTCAGCCAGGATCGCGCCAGCGAAGATGCGCATGAGAACGTGCGCCCAGCGCGTGGACATGGGTTGCTGTGAATACAAATCGGACATTTGTCGGAAGTAATGAGGTGGTGATGACGGCGAGTCGACAGACTGCGCTGTGTCTACCACAATCCATACGATATTTACCCCGTTCGCGCGATAATTCCCACCGTGAGGGGGCAAATGGCACTAAAGGCGCGGCAGGTTACTTATCGTGCCCCATGCCACACGTTGTCGCTGCGATCCAGATCCTGGAAGCGGTTATCCGGATCGAGCGTGATAGTTCTTATCGTCTTGCCACGCAGCGGAATCGTCATTGCGACGTGACGCGTACCGCTGAACCAGACATCTGCGTTCTGCACAACGTTGTCAAAGCTGCCATCGGTGTAGTCCACGCGTAGGAGGATCGGCATCGCCATGTCACCCTTGTCAGTTATGGTTACTATCGCGTCTGGACCACGCAAGACAACTGAGCTTATCGCCTGATCCACGGTATATGTGGTGAACAACCACGGATACCAGAACCAATCGAGGTCGCGCCCAAGCGATCTGTTCATCGACATGATGAAATCGTACGGCGACGGATGCTTGAATCGCCACTCCTTTGCGTAATCCACGAAGGCGCGATGCGCCGCGGAATCACCCACAACGCCGCCAAGCGCGTAGAACACGACCGGTGCCTTGACGTACGTCGTCATCGTTGCATTCGGGCCTGCGAAGTCCGTCGGCCACATCATCGGCGCTTCCAGCTCCGAGCCAGCAACACGCCGATACGACTCGGCCCCCTCGGCCATCACTTCCGGTTTGTGATTGAAGTCGGCTACCGCCGCGGCGTCGATGTATTCGTTGAATCCCTCGTCCATCCAGCCGTAGCGCGTCTCATCGGAGCCGACCGTCATTGGAAACCATTCGTGTCCGAACTCGTGGACCGTGACACCGAGCCCCGGTCCATCGAAGATGATCATGGGATATTCCATCCCTGTCTCGGGCCCATCGGCTATGGTACCCTGCGAGAATTCGTACGGGAAGACGTAGCTCGAGTGGTGTTCGAGCGAGAAGCGTCCGATCTGCGCAGTGTTGTCGGTTGCGTACTCGGTGTGTTGCGGGAGATACAGAACGTTCACGGGAATGGCGCGCTTACCAGGAATGTTCGCGTGCGTTGCGTCGTATACGTAATCGCGCGACGTCGCGAACGCGAAGTCGTTCACGTGCGGCGCAGTGTAGTGCCACGTGAGCGTCGCTCCGGGTGCCGTTGCAGTCGCACCGCGCTCGGAGGCAGTCACCACGTGCACCGTCGTATCGACGCGCATTGCAAGCGCCAGTCTTTCACGCGTCCGCTGCGACAGCACGTCGGATGGATTCTCGAGATCGCCCGTCGCGCCGACCAGCCATCCGCCAGGTACGGTGATGTTCACGTCGAAGCTGCCGAACTGATTGTAGAACTCGCCGACACCCATGTACTGGTCGGTATCCCAGCCACGCATGTCGTCGTACATCGCGACCTGCGGATACCACTGCGCTACCTGGTACAGATAATCGCCGAACCGTCCCATCCGCTCGCCGCGCTCGAGCGTATCCACTCGCGGCACCGAAAAGTGCCAGCTGGCCTCGATCGTAGCATTTGCACCGGCTGCAATGGGCGCGGCCAGAATTACAGACGCAACAGTGCCGCTCACACGATAGCTGGGATTGTTGCTCAACGGAATGGATGTACCGTTGACCACGAGACGTTCCATCACCACGCCATCGGTGACGTCCGTGACGTAGTCGTTCCGCTGCTCGGTTGCCTTGAAGTAGTTCTGGTACAGCCGAAGAACGATGTTGCCGAGGGCGTTGGGTGTGGTGTTGTGCAGCGTTATCGTTTCTGATCCGTGCAGCACGCCGGTTGGAGCATCGAGCGTGGCGTTGATGCGATAATCAACGCTCTGCTGCCAGTAGTTCTTCCCAGGAGCGCCGCTCGAGTCGCGAGTTCCCTGCGCGTACGCGCGCCTGATCCCGGGCTCGAGCGGTATGTCGCGACGGACCGCGCGCTCCGGCCACACAGCTTTCGGCGCGGTCGTCCGCGCAGTCTGCTGCGCGTTTGCGGATATCGCTGTCAACACTGTGAGAGCCGAGACCGCCAATAGTGTGCTGGTCATGTTTCGTTCGGTACGGGTCAACCTTGAATATACGAAACGCTCACGTGCGCACGGCTCAGCTGCAGTCGCAACTGCTCACGGATGGCGCACGCGCACGAATCCCGTGTCCTGGGCGAAGGGTGCTGCGCCGGGCGCACGAATCTCGAACAGTCCGTTGGTGATGTCCATGTGGAGCGTTGCGTGCGCGAGTACGTCCGCGCCAAGCACGCCGTCCAGCGCGACGAATGTCTGCCGGCGCTCCTGCACTATCGGAACGCTGGTAAGGCGAAGGACGTATTCGCCGTCGCCGACGGTGACTCTCCGCAGCACGGGAAGGTCGGTAGAATGCGTTGCCCCAAGCGCATCGACACTTCCCTTGGCGAGCGACAGCATCGGGTCAGGCGTCACGTCCATCCAGGCATCGGTGACGATTGTCGAATCCGCACCGGTGTCGAGCCCAAACAGAACGGATTTGCCGTCGCGCGTCAGCAGTCGCACCACTGGATAGCCAATCCACAGGAGAGTGCGCTGCCTGAGCGCGTGGTCGGCTGGTCGTGCGAGCGAAATCGTTCCAGCGCCCATGTCCAGCACAACGCTGAGACGGCGCAACACGTCGGAGCCGATAACTCCGTCGAGCTTGACCGGCATGATCCGTCCACCAGCGACGCGCTTGTCGAGCCGCAAGGCGCTGGGGTCGAGCAGCGCGACTGGCAGGTTGCGGATCGTCACCTTCCCGATCCGGATCTCCTTCGCAATCGCGGGGCGTGCTGCTATACGCCCCTGTGCGGCCGCAATCGCAAGCGTGTCCGCCGTGAGCGGTTCAACGCCTGACTCCGCCGCGACATCGGTCGCGAGTAGCGACATGGTCGCTCCGGTATCCAGCCAGAAGTAGTGCGTGTGCCCGTTCACCTGTACGCGAACAATCGGTGTGCCCACGCTGCTGCCGAGTACGCCTTCGACGTCTGGTGCTGCTGGCGCGTCGACCTCGACCTGTGAAACGTTCCGTAGAACACCGGCCCAGGAGTCGACGGCGGCGCGATCCACGAGATCCGCTACGCTGTCTGACCGCGGCGGGTCGTTGATTCTGAGCGCCGCGAGCTCCTGCCATTTGCCCTGCGCATCGAGCGCCACCGTCAGTCCGATTCGCGCGCGTCCGCGCACGAGCGGGTCGCTGTCGCCAAGCAGCGTGCGGAACAGCACCTCGGCGCCCCCCAAATCACCATTCACGAGCGCGTTTAGCCCGTCAGTGAAAAATCGCTCCGAAACGGTCGCCGCTTCCACGCGCGCTCCGGCCACATCGAGCGTGCTGACCGACCCCCAGAAAGTGGGAGCGGGCGCCACTGAGTGCGGCCTCAGACGCATCCGCTTCACACTTATGTCAGGACCGCCCTCGCCAAATGGATCTGCAGTATTCCGATGAAGGCAGGCGCCGAACGAGATGAGCAACAAACCCGGGAGCATCCACCGGAAGCTGTCCAGACGCATGAGCTACAGTATGCATCGGGGCAGGAGGGCCCGCCATCTAAATTGCGACCGCAGACAGCCTTCTTACAGTCTGGCGAGGGTCTGGGCCCTGGATCCGGGCGTCGCCGGGTCCGTAGAGAGCCGTCCTCCCCCGCCGAAGGCCAACCACGGGGATTACCGCAGGCTTCCGATATTGTCATCCTCGCCGAAGGCGGGGATCCACGGCTGACGATTCCTTCGACACCGTCTCGTTGCAGGAGGATTGTGGGTGGCAATTCGTAGGGCGCGGATTTATCCGCGCCGCCCAACCCAAAATGCGACCGACGATCACTGGAAACGCCGATAACGTTGGACACGATCCGTGGGAACGCCGGCCACGTTGAACATCGTCGTTGACCGCGCCGGTAACGTCGAACGCGATCCCTGGAAACGCCCCACACACGCCGAACGGTCGCTGAACCGTCGAACGCCGTTCATCGATCGATAGGAAACGCCGTTACGTAGCGCCCTGCGTGGGGCGGGGATTTATCCCCGCCGCCAATCCCAGATGTGCGATGAGAGCCATTGGTAATACCGCGCGCACATCGTGCCTCACATGCACATCGTGCTGGGCACATCGTTGCCGGTTACAACCCGGTTGCAAACCGGTTCCAAACCCGGTTCCAAGAACCGTCGTCGCGCATTTGAGATAACGGCGCGGATAAATCCGCGCCCTACGATTTGCCGCCGACCGGCATACCTGCACCGTCACGGTGTTGAATGGATAACGGTCCGTGGATCCCCGCCTTCGGCGAGGATGACGACTTACGACAAACCGGTGTTGCCTGGATCCCCGCCTTCGGCGGGACGACGACATCCGGGGAGTCCGGCTATTTCCCAAGCCCCGACATATCCGTCCCAAAGGCGGGACGACGACTCTCTATAAGCCGGGAGTCCTCTCGCGAGCCCCGCTCCCCGCGTTCCTACAGCCCGAGGTATGCCCTCACTCGGGGCTCGATCCTGTCCGGCGTCCAGAAGGGGGCCCACACGAGGTTGATCTTCACATCCTCGACGCCGGGAAGCTTCCGGAGCTCGCGGTCGGCGTCACCCATTATCTCGGGGCCCGACGGACAGCCTGGTGATGTGAGAGTCATGTCGACCGATACGACAGTGCCGTCGACGCGCACACCGTACACCAGCCCGAGGTCCATAATGTTCAGCTGCAGATCAGGGTCCTTCACTCGGCGAAGCCCAAGCTTCACCTGATCCTCGCTTACGACGCCGGGCTCTGGAGCGGCGTCGGCGGAGTCAGCTCTTGTGCTTGTGCTTGGACTTTGAGGATTTTGCTGACTTTGAGCTGCCGGCGGAATGCTTTGATCCGCTGGAGTGCTTGGTGGCGTGACTCTTGGCGTGCTTGCCTGGCTTTGCACTGCTGCTCCGCTTGAGCTCGACTTCTCGGCTTGTTCCTGCGCGGATTCCATGCTTTGAAGATAACGACTTCGCGTGGCGAGCCCGCCCATGGCGCCGGCTTCGCTCGCGTGCGTTCCAGCCGACTTCACGATCGGCGCGGAACGATGCCGGCATCAACAGCGTGCCATCCGACATGTCGGTGACCGAAAGCGAAGCTGCATCGCTCAGGTCGGATCGCACGTCGGCTATCACCTTTACCGGATGTGGGGACCGCGACGCGTACACACGATTGGTGAGCAGGATGACGAACATGTCGCGATCCGGATCGATCCACATCGACGTGCCGGTGAAGCCAGTATGTCCGAACGAGTGTTCGGAAAGGTAATTCCCAGATCCGAACGAGCCGGTGGGGGTGTCCCAACCCAGTGCCCGATGTCCTGCGGCGCGCGTTGTAAACAGCTGCACAGTCGAGTCAGCGATGATCCGGACGCCATTGTAAATGCCGCCGTTCAGCATCATCTGGCAGAAAATGGAAAGGTCTGAAGCGGTCGAGAAGAGACCGGCGTGGCCGGCCACGCCACCCAGGGCGTATGCGTTCTCGTCGTTGACCTGGCCGGCCTCGGAGCGTCCATCGGCGGACATCCCAGTCGGAGCTATTCTCGCCCGCAGCGAATCGGCTGGCCGGAAGCCCGTCTGATACATCCCGAGCGGGTGGAATACATAATCCGCCAGGAACTCATCCAGCGGCTGAGCCGAAACGGCTTCGACCACCATGGCCAGGACGTCGGCGCCGAGGTCGGAGTACTCGTAGTACTCGCCGGGGTGGAAGGCCAGCGGTGTCGAAAGCACGAGGCGCCTCGCCTCGACAGGATCGTGCGTCAGCTTGTAGATGTCCCTGCCGGCGGGAGGCCCGAGCGGTGGGTCAATAATTGTCTTATTGTTACTAAATCCTTCTCGCCACCGGTAAATTCGGGGAGGTAGCGAGACACCGGCGCGTCCAGCGAGATTCGGCCCTGATCGTAGAGGACCATGATCGCCGTAGTAGTGCCCACGACCTTGGTAAGCGACGCCAGATCGTATATGGTAGAGCTTGCGTCGACAGACGGACTAGATTCGTCCCAGGCGAGCCTGCCAAAACCACGCTGGAGAACCGCCTTTCCTTTTCGGCCGACGATGACAGCGGCACCGGGATAGCCGCCAGCTGCTATGCCACGCTCGACGACTCGGTTGACGGCCTCGAGTCGCTCAGCGGACATTCCGACCGAAGCTGGCGAGGCGACCGGTAGCCCAGAGCTGGCCTTGCCGTCAAAGCCGAGGCCGGGATGGGCTGGGAGGGCAAAAGGGCCGGATCCACCGGCGATGGCAAGAACTAGAGCGGCTACCAGCATCAGAAGACCTGCGACGAGAAGAACTGCAATTGGGAACTGACCGAAGGGTAGGCCAATTTGTCATATTTGACGATTCCGGCAACCCTTGAGATACAATCTGAGTCAAACAAAAGCACACACTTGATGACCACGCAGCAAGCGATAGTGCAGCGGGCGGTGGCGGGCGATGAGCGCGCGCTCCGTCAGCTCTGGATGGAGAACGCGCCGCACATAGATGCGGTGGTGCTCCGCCTCTGCGGCGACCGCGATCTTGCAGCGGACGTCGCACAGGAAGTGTGGATCCAGATCTTTCGTGCGCTTCCAAGCTACCGTGGTGATTCGCAGTTCGGAACATGGGCGCACAGAATTGCTGTAAATCGAACGCTCAATGCATTACGCAAGGTTCGCCGAATAGCAAAAGTGGAGATAGATGTCGAGGATGATACAGCAACTGCTCCGGACAATCCGGAGTCTGATACCGAGCGAGGGTTCATGGCCGAATCGATAGACCAGGCCGTGCGTCAGTTGTCGCCCGGAGCGCGAACGGTATTCCTCCTGCATGACGTTGAAGGTTACACGCATGAAGAAATCGCCAGTGAGTTGGGTATAACGACGGGTGGTTCGAAGTCGCAGTTGTTCAAGGCACGCGCGAAGCTACGCCGGCTACTCGCGCATCTCGCTGAAGGGTTCTCCGCTGGTTTTGAGCAAGAGCATGGCACTCCCATCTAAGGAACTTCCGGACAAGGCACTCGACGCGCTGATAACGCGTGAGCGGACGCGCATCGTCGCGCCGCTCACGGACTGGCGCGAGCTCTCCATGGCTATGCGCCAGGAGGGATTGATCCGTGACTCCGCCCGACCGCGCCAGTCGGCCCCACGCGAATTTTCCGCGGAGCCGACGCCACGGAGCCCGGGCTGGCTGCGCGCTACCGGACGGTGGACGATGCGCGCCGCTACCTACGCGGCGGTGCTGGGAGTGGGCGTGGTCGCAGGTCGCGGGATGACGTTCGGTCAGGACCTCATCAACCAGATTCAGTACGCAATATCGGACAGCACTGGCAGTCATGGCGGAGCTTCCGTGCACATCGGCGGCACACGTCTCTCCTCCACCAGCGATGCGCGGAAGACCCTGCTTCGCGCCCAGACCGAGTACGAGCAGGCCGCGGGCTTTCTCGCGGCAAAGGACGACGAGCCGTTGATTGCCGGCGAGCCAGACATGTATCGCGACCGGCTTACGGGCCTCGATGAGATGACTTCGGCATCGCTCACCGCGCTGAAGGACGCGCCGCAGGATCCGCTCCTCAATCAGTACTTCCTCTCCGTCGCGGCCGCACGTGAAGCTACTCTGCAGCAGCTTGGCAATGCGCTCCCCGCGGGCGCCACTCTCACGAGCTTCTGAGTGCGGGCGACGAATCCAGTCCATGACGGTCCGTCGCGACAACGATCTCCGCGTGTGATGTGTCACACTGCTATGCTCGACCGCAATCCGTTCTCACGCCTCGGCGTTTTCGCACTCGTCGTGGTTGCTCCCATCTGCCTTTCCGCGCAGACGACGGCAAGGAAAAGCTCTGCACCGTCGGGCTGGGTAGGGCTCTCTGTCATTCAGCGCGGCCACGGCGACGGCGGATCGTCGGTGAAGACGGAATATCCGGTCGTCGCGTCGGTCGAGCCTGGATCACCGGCACAGACGGCTGGCCTTGTGGCCGGCGACACGATCGTTTCGTACAACAACGTCGACGCGGAGTCCGATCCACTCGCCGTGAAGCGCTTTCTGAAGCCGGGTGAGCAGATCGCCGTAAAGATCCGGCGCAACGGCGTTCGCAATCTCAATCTCACCGTCGCCAAGCGCACCGCGCACAACGTGTATCGTGAAGGCGTGACAGTGACGAGCGACGAAACGTCATTGATTCCGCTGCTGTATGGAACGCCTACAGGGCCTGTCGCTATTGCGGCGCCGGTCGCGCCGGGGCGCGAGGCTCCATTCGCCGGCGCCTACTTCGCGCGACTCAACGCGGGGCTCGCCAGTGCGCTCGGCGTTCAGGACAACGGACTGCTGGTCGTGGACGCTGGCAGCGGCTCCGCAGCGACCAGAGCTGGATTGCAGGCTGGCGACGTGATAACGCGCGCCGACTCGGTTGCAGTAAAGAGCCCGCTCGAGATAATGACCGCACTGCACCTTGCATCCAATCGCAGCGTCAAGCTCTCGGTGCTGCGTCATGGAAAACCGGAGACTGTAACCGTCCGCTGGTAGCGGGAAAGGCGGTCAGCTACAGGCGGCGCCCTTCGGGCAGTAGCGAGTGATGGATCGCGTTTGCCGCAACGGCTCCGATGCCGGCGGCCGCAATCGCCATCTGCGGACCGTGAATTATATCACCCGCCGCGTAGACGTTCGTCACTGATGTATGAAAGTGGAGATCGGTCACCAGTCGGCCGATCTCGTCACGTTTGCAGCCGAGCTGGGTGCCGAGGTCGTCGGACGGCTCCTGACCTATGGCGAAGAAGATCTGATCGCAGTCGAGCAACATTCCGCCCTCGAGATCGATCGCGCGCGCCTCTTCGCCTGACGAGCGCACGCATTCGATCCTGGCTTCGATGATCGGAATGTTCAGAGCGTCGAGCTTCGCGAGAATGTCGGCGCTCATCTTCGCCCGCTCACCGTTGGTGCAGATGATCACGTCGCGTGTCCACGTGGTGAGCGCGAACGCAAGTCCTGCCGCCTTTCGCCCGCTTCGCAATGACGACGGTTTTCTTTCCGCGCGCTTCGTAGCCGTCGCAGTCGGGACACACGTGCGCGGTCGCACCGTAGCACCGGTCCAGACCGGGCACGTCCGGCCACACGTCACGAATGCCGATTGCGAGAAGAATGCGTGCTGCGCTCACGCTCCCGCCCGACTCGAGCGCGACCGAAAACAGATCATTGTCAACGTGATCGATGCGTGACGCAGTTGCGTCGATCAACGTGGCGCCAAATTTTCTGCACTCTTCCCGTCCGCGTCCGCGAAGCTCTGCGGGGGTTATTCCCTCAAAGCCGAGGTAGCCGTGAATTCCGCGCGTTTCCCAGTTGCGCGGATCTCCAGAGTCGATGACGACGACGCGACGAAGATAGCGCGCAAGCCAGATTGCTGCGCTGAGACCGGCGGGGCCGCCGCCGATTATGGCGACGTCGTATGTATCGGGGTTTGTGGCATCAGGCATCGAGAATCGATTGAAAGTGCGATTAGGAAATGGCAAATCGGATGCCGCCCCTGCGTGGATGCTGCCGTTTCGTCTCGCTCGGGCCGCTGAATAGCGATAAACTTGACTCATGCCCACTGCACGGAAATTCACGTCGCCACTCCCTGGCATACTCCGCGCAAGCGCTGCCGGCGGCGTGGTTCTGATGTTGTGCGCCGCAATTGCGCTGATCTGGGCCAACTCGCCGCTGTCTCATGTTTACTTCGCGTTATGGGACATATCGCTGCCTGTTTCGATCGGATCGGCGCACGCGGAAGTCTCGTTGCACGCAGTGATCAACGATGGCCTCATGGCGATCTTCTTTCTCTTTGTCGGCCTCGAGATCAAACGCGAGCTTGTGATCGGTGCGCTTGCTTCTGTCAAACAGGCTGCGCTGCCGATTGTCGCGGCGTTCGGCGGGATGGTGGTGCCTGCGGCTCTCTTCGCCGTGCTCAACGTTGCGAATCACAGCACCCGCGGATGGGGCATTCCGATGGCCACGGACATCGCCTTCGCACTCGGTGTGCTCGCACTGCTTGGCGACCGCATTCCTGCTTCGCTCCGCGTGTTCCTTTCGACTCTTGCAATCGCCGACGATCTCGGCGCGGTCATCGTCATCGCGCTGTTCTACACTGCGATGATTTCGTGGACAGCTCTTGCTGCAGCGGCCTTGATATTCGCGGTGGGCGTCATCGCGAACACGGCAGGAGCGCGCGCGATGTGGATATATGTGCTCATCGGCATCCTACTGTGGATTGCGATGCTCATGTCCGGTGTGCACGCGACCGTGGCGGGCGTGCTGCTGGCGTTCGTCATCCCCGTACGCAGCCGTAACGATGCAGATATCCCACCGCTCGTGCGGCTCGAGAACGCGCTCCGCACGCCAGTGACGTTCTGCATCCTGCCGCTCTTTGCGCTCGCAAATGCAGGTGTGTCGCTCACGGGAAGCGCACACCTTCTGGCAACGCCTGTAGCGCTCGGCGTGCTGGTCGGGCTGCTGCTCGGCAAGCCGATTGGTATAGGAGTCGCGACGTGGATAGCGCTACGTGCGGGGATCGCATCGACCCCGAGCGGCGTCTCGCGTCGCATGTTGCTCGGCGTGGCTCTCCTGGGCGGGATCGGTTTCACGATGTCGCTGTTCATCGCGGGACTGGCATTCGGAGAGTCATCGAGCATGCTCACCGCAGCGAAGCTGGGCACTTTCGCGGCGTCGATCGTCGCGGGATTCGCGGGCTGGCTGACGCTGCGAGGGGTGGACGCGAAGTCGTTGTAGGCTAAGCGGTCGTCCCGCTAAGGGTGTGATTCAGCGCAAGGCCGGGCTCGCAGAGAGTCGTCATCCTCGCCGAAGGCGGGGATCCACGGACCGTCGATCCATTCAACACCGTCTCGTTGCAGGCGTATCCGTCGGTGGCAAATCGTAGGGCGCGGATTTATCCGCGCCGCCCAACCCAAATACGCGACCGACGATCATTGGAAACGCCGGTAACGTCGAACGCGATCCCTGGAAAGCCCCATACGGCGAACGGTCGCTGAACCGATCGAACCATCGAACGCCGTTCACCTATCGATAGGAAACGCCGTCAGGTAGCGCCCTGCGTGGGGCGGGGATTTATCCCCGCCGCCAATCCCAAATATGCGATGAGGGCCATTGGTAATACCGTGCACATCGTGCCGTGCACATCGTTCCGTGCACATTGTCCGTGCACATCGTGCCGTGCACATCGTTGCCGGTTTCCAAACCCGTTTCCAAACCGGTTCCCAAACCCCGTTTCCAATGATCGTCGGTCGCATTTTGAGATAGCGGCGCGGATAAATCCGCGCCCTACGCAGGGCGCTACCCTCCGGCGTTTCCTATCAATCGATGATTGGCGTCCGACGGTTCGACGTGTTCGACGTGTTCGACGTGTTCGACGTGTTCCGTGTGGTCGCCGTCCACGGCGTTTCCAAAGGTCGTCGATCGTGCATTTGGGTTGGGCGGCGCGGATAAATCCGCGCCCTACGATTTGCCACGCGCAAATCCACCTGCAATGCGACGGTGCACGCCTATCAATGGTCCGTGGATCCCCGCTTACGCGAGGATGACGACTTTCAACAAACCCGGCGTTTCCTGAATAACAGCCTTCGGCGGGGACGACGACTTCCAACGTGCCCGGTATTTCCTCACGATCGCCATCCTCGCCGACGGCATCTTTCAGCGCGATTTCAGCGCTGCGATACTCTTTGCGATGTACGGGAACATCTCAGGTGTCGGCGTGCTCTTCCCAAGCTGCTGCTCGAGCACGGGCCCCTCGTTGTCGTACATCGTCTTCACCGCGTTCATTATTGCCGGATCGCCGCCGGTGAATTCCTCGACGAGCGATTTCCACCTGCGCGCTAGCGCGAGTATCTCGGGACTGGTTGGGTCTACGCCGTTTTCCATCGCGGCTCGTACTTTCGGAATAATCTCCGCCCACTCGTTCTGCACTTCGCGCTGCCGATCCTCGCCGACGGCGATGCGGCGTTGCTCGAGCACTTCGAGCTGCTCCGGTGTGAAATATTGTTCTGTTTTCATCATGTCCTCTATGGTGCGGCACAGCTCGTCGACCGAGACCGGCTGGGCCGTATCCAGGTGATGGGCGAGTGCCCTGAGTCGTCCCACGAGTCGTTTCTGCACGGCGATCTGCTCGTGCAGCCTCGTGAGGTGTAGATCGATTACCTGCCGAGGTGAAGCGGATGCCCCGTCGAGCAAACGCCGCGTCTCGTCCAGCGATATTCCCATCAGGCGGAGCGAGTGGATCTGCTGCAGCCGCTCGATGTCGGTCCTGTCATAGAGCCGGTGCCCCGACTCCGTCCGCAGCGACGGCTTCAACAGTCCGATCTCGTCGTAATGGTGAAGAGCCCGGACTGACATACCGGTATTCCGGGCAAGTTCACCGACCTTCCATGGCGGCTGCTTCATTCCATTCTGCTCCACGACGATGGGTCCAATGTGGCCACGCGAATCAGTCTAAATCATCACGTAGCGTGAGGTGCAAGGGGCAATATTCGACCGCGTGTCCCGGTTGGGCCCGGTACGGTGCTAGACTACAGGGAGCGCCCGAGAGAGGGCGCCATCAAAGACCAGGTAAATCTCGAAATGAGCGACCCGACTTCAGCTGCGGCGGCCCCGCCAGCCGCGCCAGCCCCGACTCCAATCGATGAATCCCGCCGGAGGATCCGCGCGGCACTGGTCGACGCCACCCGCGTAGCCGTCGGAACGCATGCCGGCGAGGAAGTCCGCGTGCGCATGATGCACCCCGGCCCCTGGCTGCCCGACGACATGTCCGCGCGGCCGCTGATCTATCTCGCATCCATGAAAACCGATCCCAAGATCCGCGAGATGAGCACGCGTCCGGAAGTCGCGTTGCTGCTGCACGAGTCGCCGACCGGCGAGGAGCACACCAGCTGGGAGATGGAAGTCACGGGCCGCGCCGAGATCGTGCGCGATCCCGCCGAGCGTGAGCGCGCGAAGGAGGCGACGATGCGCACGTCGTCGATCGTGCGGTATCTCGACTCGGTTGGGCAGATAGATCTTCTTTCGTTTGTAAGAGTGACACCGCGCTTCATGAAGCATCGCGTGTTCGGCGAGATCGTAGCCGGCCGTCCGCCTTCGATTCTGGATTTCGGAAACGACGCCGCGGATCGACCCGGCGACGTTGCACTCCTCTCGCGCAGACTCGGTGTGTGGAAGGAGACCGTTCGATGGCCGTCGCTCACAGCGAGCGCGGCGTCGGTCGTCGTTGGTGTAGCGGCATCATTCGTGGTTACCGGCGCGGTGAACTGGGGCTGGGCGTTTCTCACGCTCGTCGCCGCGGTCGCGCTGCAGGCGTGCACCAACATCAAGAACGATCTCGATGATCAGCTGAGCGGCGCCGACGACAGAAATCGTACAGGCGTACTCGGCTTCACCGGCGGCTCGCGCGTGCTGCAGCGCGGTCTCGCCACGCGGGGAGAATTGCTCGTTGCGATGCTTGGCTTCGGTGTACTGAGCACCGCGATCGGAGCCTATTTCGCACTCGCCGGACGCGCCGGCGTCTTGCTGTTCGGACTCGCGGGCCTCATCATCGGCTTCGTATACACCGGACCGCCGTTCCGTCTCGCCAATCGCGGACTCGGCGAGCTTGCCGTCGCGCTCGCGTTTGGCGTCGGAATCGTGTGCGGCACCGCATATGTACAGACTGGAACCGTTCCCATGATCGCGCTCGCAGCGTCGATTCCGGTCTCGGTACTCGTGGCGCTCATTCTTTTCATCAACGGATTTCAGGATGCCGCCAGCGATGATGAAGTATCCAAGCGCACCATGGTCGTCAGACTCGGGCTGCTTCGCGCGAGCCGCGTATATCCGGTGATCGCTGCAATCGCCGGACTCGCACTCATTGGATTCGTCGTGGCTGGGAATTCTTCCAGCGCTCGCGCTACTCGGACTCGCTGGCTTCCCGTTGTTCGTCAAGGCGACGCTCGTGGCGCGCAAGAGCTTCGACAATCCGCTGGAGCTGGTGCCGGCCAACGCATACACCGTGGTCGGCCATCTCGCGAGCGCGCTCGCGCTCGCAGTGGGACTCGTCTGGGCTGGACTTGGCGGTGGCATGAACGCGGAAGTGCTGATCGTCGCGGCGTTCGGGCTGTTGCTGATCCTCTACTACAATCGCTCGATAGGACGACTGGCGAGCGCGTTCTACGGGGTGCGCGACGCGGTGGCGAAGAGTTAGGGCGATTTCCGTTGAAGCGTGCCTCAGTGGCACCGGGAAACTGCTCTGATCTTGTAGCTCGAGCTAAACGAAGCGCACGTTCAGGATATGCTGGCAAATAGCGCGGGTAGATCGATGACGAGCGCTGGCAGAACGCCGCGTCAGCTTGCCAGCTCAGCTCCTGGCTGAGGATGTCAGGTCGCTCGTCTGCCGGGTCGCCACCGCTCAGTACGCGCGCATCGCCGTCCACGATCCAGTACTCCGGCAATGTCCGCCGCTGGTATCGTTGCCGCTTGACCGTGCGGTCCGCCCGAGCCGTGCTCGGTGAAAGGATCTCGACTGGCAAGGAGCAAGCGGCCGGCATCCTTCCATCGATTGCGGAAGGTTTCCCTTGAAGAGGCGGAACTACGAACAGATCTGGCTCGACCACTGTGTCATCGGCTAAGCTCCACATCAGCAGGAGCGAATATGACATCTCCGAGCTTGTGTCCTTCGAGGTATGCGTCGATAGTCCGGAACAAGCGCGCCAAGAGGATCTGATGACCGGGTGATGGTGCCGGTGTCACGAACAGCTCGCCGTCGATGATCTCGTAGCGGTTCCGATCGTCCGGAATTTCGCGCAGATCGGCAGCGGTCCAGTGCCTGTGATCGGGGTCAGTAGTGATGACTGCCATACCCATACAATAGGCTCCTCGGCGCCGAGTGGGCAAGTAGGGACGGACATCGAAGCAAGCTGCATCGAATTTGTGAAAAGTGGTGTGGCAGCCAGCGGCGCACACCATCAATCATATGCTGGCTCAGATTCCCGCCTCCTGACTGTAGTACTGCCGGTCCTCGCGCCAGCCGCCCTGGCCTTCGCCGATGTGCGCGTAGTCTTCGACGAACTCGATCGCGCGGATGTACTTGACCATCGTGAAGCCAAGCTGCGTCTCGGCGCGGAGGCGAAGCGGTGCGCCGTGCGGCACCGGTAGTGGCGCGCCATTCATGTCGTAGGCGAGAATCGTCTGCGGATGTCTCGCCAGCTCCATGCTGATGCTGCCGTAGAAGTATCCCGGCCCCGCCGGATCGGGCTCCGATGTCGATTTGTTATCGAACGCATAAAAGATCACGTAGCGCGCCGTCGGAAGCGGTCGGCACATCTCGATGATCTGCTTCATCGACACGCCGCTCCATTCGGCAATCGCAGACCAGCCCTCTATGCAGCAGTGCTCGGTGATCTGCGTTTGACGAGGTTGGGCGCGCAGCTCGCTGAGTGTCAGATGCAGCGGCTTCTCCACCAGTCCGCCGACCTCGAGCTCGTAATCGCCGAATTGCCCGCCTGCCATCCGCGTGTACTCCGCTTCCTTCGGCGGACGGCCGTTCACGCGGAAGTACGGCGATACGTCGCTCCGCGAATAGTGTTGCGTCGAGATCTGGTGCCCGAACAAGCGTCCTGCGCACGGGATCCAGAAACAGCTCGGTGCGGCGTTGCACGAGTCGCGGATGTCGCAGCGAATACCAGGTTGCAATTACATGAATGATGATGACTCCGCCAAGACCGGCGAGTCCCACGAGCAGTCCGAGCGGTCCGCGCGCGTCGTGGATATCGCCCAGCACGATGAGCGCCATCTGGGTGACCTCGCCATGCAGGATTACCATGACGAGGTGGGCCGTCGAGAACGCGAGAAACGCGCACAGACACAGGAAGTGGATGCTTCGTGCCGACTGGCGGCCGCGAAATATCTTGATGTACCATGGGAATCGCGCGGCGATGGACGGTGACATCGCAAGGCCCGTCGCGATCGTGAGCGGCGAGAGGAGAAAGACGACGGAGAAGTACGCGAGCTGCTCGAGCCCGTTGTATCTGCCCGGTGTTACGACGAGATGCAGGCTCAGATACGAGATCAGCGCATGCAATGCATCGGGGAAGATCGAAAGCGAAGTTGGAACGAGCCGGCGCCATTCCGGAGTGACGAACAGCATGACGATGTACAGCAATCCCGTCAGCAGCCAGCCGGCGTCGGAGAGAAAGTGCCAGTGGCGGCCGAGGCCCAGGTTCTTGTGTCCTGGGAGCGCGATCCATGACGAGAACGATTCCTCCTCGTCGCGCGACGTCCAGAGCTCCTTCTCCGGCAGTCGCTTGTGCGTGAAGCGCAGCCATTCGGAGCCAGGCGTGCAGTGGTCGTTCCAGTAGAGCTTTGGGTGGGCGCTCAGTATCTCGAGACCGCTTCGCACGAGCAGCGAGATGAACAGCAGGTTCAGAAAGTGTGTCGCCCTCAGCCAGAGAGGGAAATCCAGAACTGGCACTGATCAGCTCGAGAGCCTCGTCAGCGCCGATCCCTTGTGCATCGCGATGTGGTCCGTCTTGTCGCTCTGGATCTCATACTGGGGCTCGTCGGCGCTTGCGTGAACGGTGTATCCCTTGAACTGGATCTCGGACGACACCACCCTGGTGATTCTGCCGGTGACGCGGCCGGCTTCCGAGTTCCAGCTCACATGATCCCCGCGCTTGAATTTTTGCCCGGTCATGGATTCTCGACTCCTCGTTTCAGTCAGGCTACTGACCCGCAAGCTCGGGGCCGGAATCGAGAGAGCTGAAACTATCGGCACATGGGAGACCGCGTAGCACGCATGTACCTGGCATGCACGTGGCATGGATGTACCGCGCAATAAAAAACTCGGCGATTTCTCGCCGAGTTTTTCATCCCGTTGGGCGTGAAGCTAGACGAACAGCTTCCGCTTCCTGCGTACTACTCCGAATACACCTACAAGTCCCGTTGCGACAAGCGAGAGGCTTGCCGGTTCGGGGGTCGCAGTGATTGCGAACTGCGGGTCGAACTCGATACCGGACTGTACGGTGTGACGATCCGCGAAGAAGATCTGGACCGTGTGATCTCCAGTAGAGAGCATGGTCGTGTTGAAGATCGAACCGCTGAGCGCCTTGATGCCGCCGTCGTCGCCCACAAGCTTGCCGTCGATGAACAACCACGAATCGTCGTCCGATCCAAGCGTGAAGTTGTACGCGGTCGGGGCGCCGGTTACGTCGATCGTACCGGTGAACACTGCCGTGCGGAACGCGCTGTTGTCGGTGCCTCCGCCCGTGCTCGGGAAGAAATTCTGGTTGATCCCCGTGAACGGAACCGGAATTGTCCCTGAGCCGTCGGTGGTGATGGAGGTTCCGTTGGCGGTCCACCACAGCAGCTGGCCGCTGCCATTGGTCTGCGTGATCGGGCCCGACGCTCCGGAGTAGGTGCTACCGAAGGCCGAGACCGTCGGAAGGCCACCGACTAGCGTGGTGTTCACCAGTCCGGTTACGGTGTGGCCGTCGATTCCCTTGTTGAAAAAGTCGGGATTGGCGCTGGTGTTCGCTACGGTGAAGTACTGGTACGACATGGTCGACTGCGCGTGTGCGAGCACCGGAGTGAGCGCGCCCGCTGCGGCTGCAGCCGCGAATCCCAAGATGCGATGTCTCTTCATGCAAGGCCCTCGAAAAGGACGTTTGCTGCCGTGGATGGCAGAACAGCACGCGTGGCCCTCTCGGCCGCAATCCGCGCTGACAAACTTTGCCGCTGAATCTGAAGCCGTCTCTGGCATGACGCGGGCCGGTATTTCGTGATCCAGAGCTCAAATGCCAAGATGTTGTCCCGCAACGAGTTCGCTCACTTGACCGCACATATATTGGATACAAGGAAAGATGTTTACAGCCGATTTTGTGGCATGCGCAGCGCAGGATGTTGCGACGTCGCTACAATACGTCCAGTGGCCTGCCAGCACATGCGGGCTGGTGATCGTAACCATATTATTTCGTTACTTCATCACTGCGCCCGCGCACTGCTTACCTCGACCAACACCAGTATGACCACCTCCATGACCCGTCTCATGGCGATCGGCGCAATCGGCGCGATCTCAGCCATGACCGTCGCGCCGCTTGCCGCCCAGGCCACCGCCAGCCGTGAGTCACCGGCCGATTCGACCGCGGAGCAGCAGATAAAGACTATGGTATCGAGGCTCAACCTCGAAGCGTACAAGGAGACGGTGCGGGGGCTCACGAAGTTCGGCGACCGGAGGCAGGGAACCGACCGCAACCGGAACGCCGTGGACTGGATCGAGGCGCAGCTCAAGAGCTACGGCTGCACGCCGACGGCGCGCATCACATATGACTACCAGCCGCCGCCACCGCGGCCGCCGTTGACGCCGGAGCAGATCGCGCGGTTCCAGGCAATGCGTGCCGCCGCCGGGACGACCAACCGGCCCGGCCCGGGCGGATCGCTTATGCGCGGGATCATCGACCCTACGGGTGTCAACACGGACTCGCTCAAGCAGCCCGACCTCGCGCTGCGCGCACTCGATACCCCACCGAGCGTTCCGGGTGAGCGCCAGGAAGTGTACTGCACCAAGGTCGGCACCACCCACCCGGACGAGATGTACATCGTGAGCGGCCACATGGATGGCATTGGCTGGGGCGAAGCCGCGAACGACGATGGCTCGGGCACGGCGCTCGTGATGCAGCTCGCGCGCGTGTTCAGCTCGCCGGACATCCAGACCGACAGATCGATTCGCTTCATACTATGGAACAACGAAGAGACCGGGCTCAACGGATCGCGTGCGTACGTCGAACAGCGTGCAGCGTTGCAGGGCAAGGAAGACCCAGCTGGATCGGGCAAGTACCCCGAGCCCAAGTGGCTCGGCGTCATCCAGCACGACATGGAGATGTTCGATCACGGAATGCCGAGGGCTGATGGAACGGTGAGCAAGGTGCAGCGCCCCGAGGCCGACGTGAACGTGGAGTTCCAGTCGAAGTCGAAGTTCGCCGCGGAGTCGGAGAAGCTCGCATGGGAGCTCGCGAACGCGAACGAGAAGTACGCGACGAATTATCCCGCGCAGGTCGGGCAGCACATGACGAACACGGATTCGCAGCCGTTCCAGGACCTGGCGCCGTCGATAAGCGTGCGAGAGAACGAGCGCGGGGCGCAGATCGGGGCAGGGTGGGATCCGCAGTGGCACCAGCCGACGGATGTGTTCCAGACTTACAGCGACGATGATTTCCGGCTGGGGTTGAATGCGGCGCAGACGACGTTCGGTGCGGTGGCGACGCTGGTGGGGGCGAGGCGGTGAAGTAGGCGTGCGACAGATTCCGTGCACATCACCAAACGGACAGCCGGCGCGCTGATTAGCGTCGAAGCATGTGCGGTAGAGTTTCCAGCGCGGCCATCCAGGCGGAGATCGAGCGATTCTACGAATATCTCCGCGTGAAGAGTGGGTGGCCGCGCTACGAGCGCTGCTGGAATGTCGCGCCGTCGCAGAAGCAGCTCATGGTCGCCGAGCATTCCGGTCAGCGCGAGGCCCGGTACACGACGTGGGGATTTCTGCCGGTGTGGGCCAAGGCCGCCCATGCGTCCGATGATCAACGCACGCGGCGAGACGGTCGCTACGTCGCCGATGTTTCTGGGATGCGTTCAGGTATCGCCGCGGAGTAGTGATCGCGGACAGTTTCTACGAGTGGAGAACGAACGAGCGCGGCCCGAAGACTCCATTCCGGATTCGGCTTGCGAGTGGGGAGCCCATGCTGCTCGCTGCGATATGGGAGCGATCGGGTGAAGTGGAGACATGCGCGATCGTGACGACAGCAAGAGCGGGATTATGGTACCCGTTGGATCACCGAATGCCGCTCATCATCGCCGAGTGCGACGTCGACGCGTGGGTCGCCGGGTCGGCGACCTGATGCCGCCGCGATCCTCGATCGCGGCGTGACGGACTTCTACGCTTATCCGGTGACGCAATACGTGAACGCGCCGAGAAACGATTCGGAGATGTGCTGGAAGCAGGGACGAGTCAGCGGCGTGAATGCGCGTGGGGAAGCCGCGGGAAATGTGTTGGCTCGACACCTGGGCGGCACGAGTGGGCGACGAGGTAAACGCGGTCGATCGGGGACCGGAGAGCAAGGCTGAGAGACGCGGGCGGGACGAAGCTCGGGCGCGGGTGGCGGATCGGGAATAAGCCCGAAATCGGCAGGGCAGGGTGAGATCGCGACCGCGTGGCCTGGGGAAAACGGCGGTTTTGGTCGCCAGGCTCTGTGATGGAGGCTGGGCGACAGAGCCCGGGAAGCCACTGATAAAGCATGCAGGAAGGACGGCGGGGAACGATTCAGGGGCGGGAGATGGGCCATCAAAACGACGTGTCGACGACGAAGAAACATTTGTAGGCGTTGTGCTACACTTTGCTGCTAACATGTGGTACGAAGGCAACACCGGTGCTGACAAGAGACCTCGGAATGGCAACCCAGGGGACCCGTAAGTCTAGGCGCCACAATGCCTTAACAGAGCGACGCGCGTAGCGTCGGAATCGTACTATATGGCGCCATCGTTGCACGTTATTAAGATATCGAAGCGGATCTTACTGCTTCGTTTAAGCTGTCCAATCAACTACATCTGCTATGGGCTATTGAGCCCACCATCTGGGAGCAGCGGTGCCGTAGGGTGCCGCCGCGGCAAGTGGATACCACCGAGCTGTGAGCGGCCGGATTGTGCTTGAGTTAGCAAGAACTGCGTCTTCACCTCAGGCCCAAGGAGCGGCGCAATGAGCGTACCGACGGTCTCGCGTATACGCCGAGCCGCCCAGTTGCGCTGCATATTGGTGAGCGACCTACGAGAACGCCATTTGCCGAGCGCCGCGGAGTACCTGCCGATCGAGGCACCTCGCGCAGGATGCACCGGTACGTCGATATAGCCGTTGGACTACTTGTCCTCCTTGGCGTTCTGATCGCTGCCAATGCGCATGATCTCCCGAGGGGGGTAAGTCGGCTTCCTGCACTGCGTGTCACGATTAAGAATCGTTCTTTTGCTTGCGACGTTCTGTTTTTCGTGGGTCGGCAGTTTCGCCGCGGTTGGCCTTTACGAACGCGACGCTGATCAGCAGCGGTCGCGGAGTGAAGGCTCGAGTTGTGGCGGCCTGCAGCGTGGCAGCATCGGGGTACTCCTCTTCCCGTTGATGACCCATGGAACGGGATATCTGAAATACGACGACGTCGCCTTTATTTTGGGGCTGTGCAATTGTGGCGACAGTAACTGCGCGAATCGGGGTTCAGACCGTTGACCGTGCTCTTCACAGCCGCGTTGCGAAGCGGATCATCATCATTGGAACTGGACCTCGTGCGATCGAGTTGGCGCGTCGACTACGGGCGAGGATCATATACGAACAATGAGATTCTCGGGTTTGTCGATACGCGCGATGCGGCGGAATTTGGATCCGACAGGACTGGAAGCTTGGTTTTCTAGATGAGCTGGAGCAGACACTTATGCACACAGTTGTTGACGAGGTTCTGATCGCATTGCCGATCAAGTCATGCTACAGTGAGATTGAATACGCAATACGGGCCTGCGAGCATGCAGGCGTGCAGTCGAAGTATCTCGCGGACCTTGATCCCTCACTGGCGGACCGAGGCTGGAAGTCGCGGCAACTTCCCGCTGATGGCTATGCGCGTGGTGCACGACGACTACGACTGGTAATCAAGCGCCTACTGGATATTGTCGCAGTGATTGTTCGCTGCCGCATCGTTCTTCCGCTGGGAATGTGCATTGCCGCTGTGATCAAGCTCACAAGCCAGGGTCCTGTGTTCTTCAGCCATGAGCGGTATGGTTATGGCAAGCGGCGCTTCAGGATGTACAAGTTCCGAACGATGGTGTCAGACGCGGAGCAGCAACACTCGCGCCTCGAAACGCTAAACGAAGCCAGCGGTCCCGTTTCAAGATTAAGGAAGATCCGCGCGTGACATCCATCGGGAGGATCCTTCGCAAAACATCGCTCGATGAATTCCCTCAGCTACTAAACGTATTTATCGGAGATATGTCGCTTGTCGCAAGGCCGGCAAGCTGTGCGAGATGTGCATAAGTTGAAATGCATGGCTCATGCGCCGTTTCATCGTACTTCCAGGCTTTACGTGTTTGTGGCAGATCGGGGGACGGAGTAACGTGAGCTTCGATCATTGGGTTGCGCTAGACCTTGCATACATTGATCGCTGGTCATTGGCGCTGGACTTCAGAATTCTATTGTTAACACTCCCCGCTCTCTTTAGGGGAACTGGAGCCTCGTAAAGCGCTTCGCGCCGTTTCTATTCGCTCTGAGATGCAGTGCAGAGTTATCGCTTAGGCTCTGTTCCATGGCGGTGCTCGCCAGCTTTACTCTGACAGGTGCTTGCTCGCGCAGAATTCCACCGGGCACGATACAACCGCCGTTAGCATGGACCATCTTCGGCCCGGCGACGTCGTGAAGCTAAGCATTTGGAGGAACCGGATTGTCGGGCGAGTTCGCAGTGGAAGGAATGGCGACGTCGTCTTGCCAAGATCAGGGCAATTCATGCAACCGTCATTTCGTCGGATTCGCTCAGGCGACTCGTGACGGCACCTAGTACTCCTTCTTGCGCAATCCCTCCATTGAAGTGACACTCCTGCGACGAATTATGGTAGGGAAGGTTTCGTCCAAACCCCGGGCCTTTATAAGGTTGATGGTACGATGACAGTCCCGACGTTATCGCACTCGCCGGAGGTGCGGCACCTGATGGCGTCACTGACCGAGTTGCTTTAATTCGAAATGGCAAAGTGGTAAGTGGGCAACTATCGGCAGATACACGTATGGGAGATTCCATCCTACGCTCCGGAGATAAGCTTTACGTGCCGCAGCGAAATTGGTTTAGTCGCAATGCGGGATTGGTGGCGACTGTCGTAAGCAGCGCAGCAATTGTTGCCGCCACGATAATTAGGCAATAAAGGGCACGATGTGATTACTTGCGACCCCGTTGACCGTGCCGTCGATCGATGCGTACGACTAAGCAGTGTGACGGCCCGGGCGCTTGTGGCGGCCTTCGATCTGCCGGGCGCGGCGAGCCACACCGACGTGAATCTCCGGCAGGGGAATTCAGGCGTGTTGAGGCAACGATTGCAGGAACGCGGGACATTGTACGTAACACCGCTTGGTAGCTGAGCGCTGGCAATGTCTCGACTCGGGCGGGAACCCTCCCGCTAACCGGTACCTCTGGATAGTATCATCCGCGACGTCGCGGGCGCTGCCGTGCTTACCTCTGAACCGCACCGGTATAGTGTCTCAGTTCATCCGCATCTCTGCTTCCTCGTACGTACACCAACTCTAGGCCTGTGACACCTGAAGCGCCAACTATCCCAACTGTCGTATCGTCGTTAAAGCGACACGCTTGGCTCCTTTGCTGTCCTCTCGCATTAGGAGTCGGGCTTGCAGCAGTACTGGTCACATTCGGACCCCGAAAATACGAGGCCCGGCTGCTCTTTACGTATAGACCAGCGACGGCCCAGTGACTTGACGGTCGACGCGTTCTATCGGGAACTGAGTGCAACCGATGTATTCACTGAGCAAGCATCTCTTTCAAGCCGGTCACTCATCGGATACGGTAGTTCGACTCTCTTTGGGTTTCAGCTCCAACTCGCTGGATGGAGGCGAGCCCCCCGACAATCTATCTTGCTCACGCCTCACGTTTCTCGCGGGGCTCGTCCTGGAAAATACCAGTTAGACCAGACCGGGGTAAGGGGCGATTCGTGTTGACTGGCCCTAATTAGGGCGCGCTTGGGCATCTACAGCCCAGGCGACCTAATACACACAAATGGGATTCAGTTTCAACTAACGTCAGCGGTACAAAACTATAAGCATCTCGATCTTACTGTCCGGCCCTTCGCGGAGACTGTCGAGTCGACTAGCGCGCGACAAAAGTTGATCGTCCGACAACACGGAATATAGTCGACATCACATTCAGAGATGCTGATCCCATGTCGGCTGCGATGTCCAAACGTAATCGCTGGTCGCTTCATAGCTGAACGTCGGTTGATACAGCAATCAGCGGCAGCTAGCACAGCATCATTTCTACGAAGTCAGCTGGATACCGTGTCTATCCAGCTCGGGCGAGCAGAAGATAGTTTAAATGCGTTCGCGATGCCTCTCATGTAATCGACTTGCCTGCGGAAGCGTCCGGCGGAGTGGCTCATCTAACTGAGCTCAAAGCTGAAAAAGGAGATAACCATCGAATCCGAACACAAAGCACTCGCGGAATTAGTCCAGTGAATAGATCTCAGCGCTGCGGATCAGCGTTCCACCGATCCTGCGCCATATAGCCGTCTTGTGGCATTTCCAACGCTTTTCCGAAATAAGACAGCCGGAGACCTACTTCGCTCGCTCATTGCAGCGCAAGTGAACGTTCGGCACTCTTGATTGGTAGGATTTGAGAGATCCGGATGTTCAGCTGCTGACGACGCGGATCCACGAACTCGATAGCCAGATACGCTCGATTGTGACTTATCTCCAAGGCTTGGCTGACCAGGTAAGCTCCTTGGACACCACGATTTCTAGTTTCAGCAACGGCCTCAAGCCGATTCCTGGTAGAGAGATTGCTCTCGCGCACCTCGAAAGCCGTTCGCAGTTGCTTACATCATTATACAACGGGCTGGATGTCAAACTTCACGATGCGGAAATCGCTGAAGCAGTTCGAGATTCCGAGCGTGCGAATTCTAGATTCTGCAGTGCTTCCGCTGGCACCCGGTGTTTCCCAACCCGATTATTGTGTGGCCAGCGTCTGTACTGTTAGGATTGTGTGTGGGAATCGCGTTGGTGTTGCTGCGAGAAACGGGCGATAGAAATTTTCACACCGCCGTTTGTCACAAATGACAGGTGCCACAGGAGTGCGACTGTTAGGTGCCATTCCGCGTATCGACCGGGAGCAGAGGTGCTTCGCTCGCCGCAGGTCCTTCTCTTGGAGGGATCGAACGACTCGCGAGAGCCAACAGCAAAGCTACTAGCGCGAGTATTGCTTCACCAGCAAATGCGCTTGTCGATCGCATGGTAACGACCAACCGCGCTTGGATCCGCCATCGAAGCTTACAGAACTCTACGGACTAACTTGGCACTGGGCAAGGCGAGGGGAGAGCTCCGAGTTATCGCGGTAACAAGCGCTGTACCTGGCGAGGGGAAAGACACTTACTGTCGCCAACTTGGCTGTTAGCCTTGCAGGCCAAGGTACTCGAGTCTTGCTGCTTGATGGTGACATGCGCCACGGAATGGTCCATAGGGCGCTTGGCTGCTACAATAGCCCGGGGCTGCCGAGTTGTTGAGTGCCTCAAGCTTGCTCTCCCAGTGCATCCAGCATATCACGGTTGGTAGTTCGGTGTTGGATTTTATTGGCGCGGACAGTTAACACCCAACTCAACAGAGTTACTGAGCAGCACGAGGATGCAAGATCTGCTGAACGAAGTGGCTGCAAGGTACGAAGTTGTGCTGATTGATACGCCGCCCTAAACGCAATTGCCGACGCCGCCATTTTGGCTCGTTTAGTAGGAGGAGTCGTAGTGATCGCCCGCGCCGGCGTCACCGTACCGGAGTCGGGCTAGCTTATGCGATCGATCAATTGAAGAAGTATCAGGACCAATTTTGATCGGCATCGTGCTGAATGACGTCGATGTGGAGCGTGGTGATAACGTGTATTTTGCTGCAGATCGTCATCTCACCATCACCCTCCCTGCCGTAGTCATGAGTGCATGCGATACTGACCCACTCAAAGACCTTCAGAGGAACCTAGTAGCGGATCAGCTGGGGAGCTCATTGCAGGCCGCGCTTGCTGATCATTGCGTACGCGTGCAGCCCGTATCGCGGGTCCGAGTTCAACGTGGGCTGGGGAAGGGCAACAGAGGCTGGCCGAACCTTGGACACATGGGTCATTTGTGGTAACGAGTCGCGAGAAGATATTCAGCATTACTTGAGGACGTATGGGCCTGTCCCTGGGGTTGAATTCTGCTTCTTAGGTGAGTCTACGTTGGAAACGGGCCTTACCCGGTTTTGGCCCGGGCACTTCCAGCACAATTACATCGCATATCATCTATGGCATCGCCGCGCGTATAGATTCTGCACGCACGCTTCATGAGCGTCTTCGCTTTGATGTAACACACCAGGCCAATACTTGCGGGATTCCGTGAACCGGGCTATCTGTGGAAATTCGACCCACCGTTCATATGGGGTCCGGTCTGGGCGGGTACCAATCCTGTCCCCGGCGGTCCTCGCCCATGCAGGAATAGCCGGCGCCGTGCGAGAAGGTGGTCGTGGCATCATAAATAGGCTTCAAATCGGTATAGCCCACGAGTACGGCAAAGCGTGCGCAAGGCGACAACCATTCTTACCGCGAACTCAACAGGGCAGCGTAACTCACGAGGTTTGACGGGCGTGTCCCTGTATTATTGCTTGAAACCGACCTCCTTGCGGTTGCGCTTTCGACAATCCCACGAAGTTGCCCACGAGATGTTTTGCACATTTTGTGGAGTGGCGAACTGAAAGCTCATAAGGGGTTACACCTCCTTCTCCGCGCCGCTGCCGCCCTCCCATCGGGTGTGGAATTCGCTATCAAGATTCTTGGGAAAGGTCCGCTCGAACGTCCCTGCAAGCGTCTTGCCGCGGAACTCAATCTTCTTCATCGGTGCGAATGGCTAGGCCAGTTACCGCACGCACAGGCGATGGAACAATATACATGGGCGGACATTCTTGCATTTACGAGCCTACGCGACACTTCCGGGAATGTGATATCTGGAAGCATTAAGTCGCGGGGTGCCCGTGATATGTCTGGATCATCAAGGGGCAGCCGACATAGTCGATAGCTGAGTGGGATAAAGGTGCCTGTCTGAAACCCCGCGCGCTACTATAGCGGCTCTCACTCGAGCGCGCTGCAGATGCTCTACGCAGATCGCGAACTGTTGGAGACGCTGTCGATCGGTGCGTTGGAGCGTGCGCGCGCGTTCCTGTGGCGACAGACGGAGAGCAAATGGCTGGGGTCTATTCTCGGGCGATCGCCGAGCGGCGCGGTCAGCGCATCACATACCCGACACATTGCATTGAAATTGCGGTCAGTCTTGAAGTTTGAGCGCGTGTCACCGGCGTCTGAGCGGTAAACTGACGCGCCAGAGCTTGGTAACCGTTGCCGATCAAAGCGTAGTCAGCGTCGCCAGCTTTGTCACGGGTATTATCTGTTGAGCGCGCGCCTGCACTCCGACAGAGTTCGGTCTTTACGTCTTGGGACTTCGAGTTATTGATTTGCTTTTTGAGTTGCCGAACGTATTCATTTGGTCGCCGTTTACGTTATACCTGAGTCCGAATGACGGGTGACAAACGTCCGAGTATCTCGGCAGCGCTCTGGTTCAGCAAGTCGCTCTGCGCCACATAAGTGCAGCACTCCTTGCTGCGGTCAGCGTAGCAGTAAAACGCGACGCAATATCCCCGGAAGGAATGCGCGCGTTTACGGTGCTCTCGCAGCCGTCTCGACTGTGATTCTGATTAAGGAATTTGCGCGACGGGTGCTGTTCGCAGAGTTTCGTATGGGGCGTGCGCTGATGCTTGATGTATTAGGCGCGAGTATCCAGCTGGCCGGAGCTCGAACTATTTCGGCGGCTCGGCGGATTCAACGTCGGTAACGGCCTATTGCGCAATCGGGGTTGGTGGGGCGGCAGCCATGGCCGGGTGGCTTCTGTGGTCTCGGAAAGACATTCAGATTAGCTCCAAGGCGGTGAGACTCGACTCCAGACGCAACTTTAGTTTCGGCCGCTGGCAACTCGGTGGAAACCTATCGCTACTGGCGAGCACTCAAGTATATTCCTGGCTGCTGACAGCGTTTCACGGACCGGAAGCCTAAGCCTATCTTGCCGTGTGTGAAGAGATCGTCAATGCGCCACGCATGTTATTGACGAGCGCAAAACCTCTTGGGTCCTGCCACGGCACACGCATTTTTGGAAGGCCCTCGCGAGCTGCGGCGTGTTGTAATGCGCTTCGCTTTCATCCTCAGGCTTCGCCACATGCCTGTTTTGCGCGGTGATCTTCGTGACCGGGGGTCGGTTAATCCAACTTGTCTATGGCGCGAAGTTACCGGGGCTGAGTCTCACGGTATCGATCCTATCGCTAAATATTCTTGCATCTGCAGTCACATTGCCATTTAGTTATGGACTCTCCGCAATAGATCGCCCCGACATTAACTTCAAGATCAACATCGTCGCGCTCGCATCGGCAGCAGTTCTTGGCGTCTGGCTTGTGCGTGCGTATGGCCCGCTAGGTGTGGCGCTAGGGCTTGCGATTGGAGGTGGTCTGGCGGCGATTGCGCGACACGTAGTGTTCCTAGGGATGTTTCAACCTTAATCGCCGAAGCAGCGTGACGGATACCGCTTCCATCGCGAACCCGGGTGCCAAAGATGCATTCCCGTGGTTTGATGCACTCTTGTTGTTTGCGGTGACGTTCTTTGCAACTCCGTTAGATCTCTTTTATACCGTCAACCCGCTGCCCGATGAGTCTCACGCGCCAGTGAGGCGGCATCGGGTGACATCGGGCGGCAAGTATCTTTGATTGTCCTTGTGAGCATACGCAATGGAGTACTCTGTGGGAGCGAACTAATCCGGTACGGGTATCAAAAGTTCTTGGCGTTGCAATTACGGTATTTCTTACATGGTCTGCATTGAGTCTGCTTTGGGCTGACGATAAACCGCTAGTGGTCCGAAAGTTAGCTGCGCTTACTATTTTATGGCTCGCAAGCGTAGCAATAGCGAAGCGATTTTCACGTCGGCATATTATCGCGCTGACGGTCTTAGTATGCGCTGCGATTTTAATATTGTCCTTCGGGGCTGAGGTTTCCTTGGGCACGTTTACGCCTTTTCAAGCCGGGTACCTATTCGCGGGTGTCGGGCACCCAAATCAACAGGGTATCAATCTAGCGGTGTTGATATGGGGATTATAGGATTGCGTTCCATATCCTTCGATAGAGAGCGGGCCTGGCCAATCGCAACACTAGTTATAAGCAATAACGTTTCTACTTTCTTGACGCGATCAAGGACGGCTTTCGCGAGCGTGACGATCGCGAGCGCGGCTTATTACTTCGCCACGAGCCCGCGTCGAAATATCGGCGTATTCACACTCGTCGTTATCGCGAGTGGATGCGGACTTCTCCTCGTCTTCGGTTCCGACTTAAGCGCGACGCTTCGCGACGCTATTTTACTCGGCCGGGGCGACGAAGCGGCTGCTTCGAGATTAACAAACCGTTTGTTACCCTTATGGCAGGAGTGCCTGGCGTACCTCTCGCAGCGTCCGTGGCTCGGATACGGCTATGACGGCTTCTGGAGCTCCTGAACGTATCATTACTGTCTCCGCTCATCAAGGATGGGCGGTGCCAGCACAGCCATAACGGTTACCTCGAGACAGCGCTCGGCGATGGTCTGATTGGTCTCGTGTTCTATGTAACGATGCTGTTTGCTGGCATCAGTCGCGCGTTTAAATCCTACGTGGCGACTGGCGATGCGACATTCGCCTTCTTTTACGTAGTGCTGATCTGGCTGTGCCTAAATATGCTCTTAGAAAAGGTATTTATCAGCCCGTTTGTACCCACGCTCATTCCGTTTGTTATACTCGCGAAGTTGGGTCTAGTGTCGCCTCGCACCAATACGACGTGGTCTGACGCAGCGTACCTACGGAGCACGAGCTGCACATCCAGATGAGGAGAGCATGATATCCCAGTCCGACTCCAATAATGCCGTCGACATCAGTATCGTATTAATCACATGCAATCGCGCGATGATGTTGCGCAATCGCACTAATGAGTCTCACGGCGCAGCTTTCCAACGATCAATTTGCGTATGAAGTGGTCGTCGTAAACGACGGGTCGTCGGATCAAACGTTAGACGTGATACGTGAATGTATGGAGGAGGATGGTGGCTACCGCATTTGCTGCCGCAACTTACGATAGGTGTAGGAGTGCCGGCTGCCCGCAATATGGGCGTCGCGGCCTCTTCGGGCGCATGGATCGCCTTCTTTGACGATGACCAAATCGCGGAGCCGCAGTGGCTAGCGGAACTCATCAGAGTTGGCAAGGAGCGAAACGCGATTTGCGTCGGGGGATCAACGCTGCTTCAGCTCCCGACAGGCGTCGCGGTTCCGTCCAGAAAGGTCCGGATGATCCTCGGTGAACAAGATCATGGGCCGATGGAACGTCTTCATACTGCGTTTGGCTTACCCGCGACCGGAAACGCACTCGTTAAGCGCTCGCTATTTACGAATCTGGGCGGATTTAATACGTCATTTCAGGCGGCTCGGATACCGATTTCTTTGAGCGCGCGGCGGCCGGGAACGGCGAAATATGGTACTCGCCAAATGCGTGCGTACATCATGTGATACCAGAGCGTCGGCTAAGTAGCGAGTGCGTCAAATGGGTATGCTGGAAGACCGGTTCAGGTACGCGCGAATAACCATGAAAAAACGCGGGGCGTTTGCGATGCTTTCGATGGGTCTCGGGCGGCTCATAGTCGCCGGAAGCCGAGACGTACCAAAGATGCTGCTTGCTGCCGCGACTCACGACGACGGACGGCGTATGGACGCCCGGTGTGGCCTTTGGTACGCTACAGGCTTTATCAGATCAATCCCCGCGCTGCTGTTACCCAACCATATGTCTCACACGTCTTTTATGAATCGACTCAATTTTCGAGCCCACGGTGGTGAGCGCGGGGTGCATAGCGGATCTGCCGGGGCGCGCTAGGTTATGACGGCAGACGATTACGTTGTTATTACGGCCGCAAAAGACGAGGCAGAATACATTGGCCTGACGATCCAGGCTATGGTGTCGCAGACGAAATTACCCGTGCAGTGGGTAATTGTCGATGACAGATGGGAGATGAAACCCTTAGCATCGCTACCACCGCTGCGCGGCCATTCCCCTGGATCACTGTTGTTTCGAAGCAAGCCGCATCGAGCAGGGACGTGGGTCGAGGTACCGTCCGGGCTGTCTACGAAGGAATGAAGTATATTAGTGCCGTCAGTTATGACTTTCTATGCGTGGTCGATGCAGATATTGTTTTGCCGCCGCGATCTTCGAGGTATTGTTAGCCAAATTTGCAGCACACCCTCGGCTCGGCATAGGCGCTGGCCAGCTGTTTGACAAGTTGCCGAACGGCGACCTCGTCCGCATGCGCGAAGAGCCCGAAATGACCACAGGCGCGGTAAAGTGCTGGCGATTGACCTGCTTTGATGCAATCGGAGGTATCAAAGCCAACGCCAGTTGGGACGGTATCGACTGTTACGCGGCAATGATGGCTGGCTGGGAGACGCGCACTTTTCCCGAGGATTGTCTCCATATAGTTCATTTACGTCCAGTGGGTTCGTCGCAGCGGAGCGTTTACTATGGCCGTTTCCGTCGTGGTCGGTCGATGTACGCCTCCGGAGCACATCCGCTGTGGGTTATTGGGAGCGCCGTTTATCATGTCATCGATAAGCCTGTCATCGTTGGCGCTGTATGCATGTTGTTTGGGTATTCCGTGCTGCGTTCCAAGGCGACGAGCGAATCGCGAATCGCGAGCTCGTCGGTTTATGCAGCGCCGCCAACTCGGCAAGCTACTTCGATTGCTAACTGGGGGGCGCCTAGGCCGTGTTACGCTCTACTAAGATTCGAGTCGCGTCTCAATTGGCGCGCACCCTTTGGAGGCTGGGCGGCACCTCTTCAGAGACGAATGCGAGAATACCGGTGCTGTGCTATCATCGAGTACTTCCCGATCTTCTAGACGGAGAGACGCCTGTCTACACGGTGACGCCGGAGCAGTTCGCGGCACACATGTCGTTATTGAGAACTGAAGGGTTTGAGTCGCTGACCTTAGCTAGCTATCTGGCAATTGCACGTGGGGAAACATCACCTCCAAAACGTGCGGTTCTCGTTACGTTTGACGATGGATTCGCGGACAATTATTTGATCGCGCTTCCCATAGCAGAGCGCTGTGGAATTACAATCAATCTGTTTGTCTGCACAGGCCTGATCGACCATGCAGGCGTTGAAATATATGACGATTACTCTGCGGACATGCGGCGTCACAAAACGGATCGTCCGGACCTCTGGGAACCACTCACTTGGACGCAGCTCGCTGAAATGCGAAGCCGGAATGTTGGCATTGGATTCCATAGTCATCTACACCGTAAGGCAGCGAGACTGACGCGCCAGCAAATGTTGGATGACATCAGGACGGGACTGTGCGCGATTCGCGAACACTTAGGATATCGACCGGACTGCTTCGCGTTTCCTAAGGGCGGTTTCGGCAGTTTTTCTCCGGAGTCGGTTGCACTCCTCAGGGGAGCCGATTGAAGGCCGTATTCACAACGCATATGACTAGGACTCCTCTTCCGGCAACCGGAAAACTCTTTTCAAGGCTTGTCGTCTACCAGAGTGATAATTCCGCGACGCTACTGTGTAAGCTATTGGGAGGCTTTACGGCGGTCTGGATTACTTCGCCGAGCGACTCAGCATATTTTGCCCGTAACCATGGAGGGATAACTACCTTCGCCAGACTCGTATGTAGTCGATGTCAAAGCTCGCAGGGAATGGAGTGGTGCTGTCCGGATTGCCAGGCCAACCCCCACCGATAGCAAAATTCGCGATTAAGTACATGGGTTCATTGGGGACGATGGACGGATCTGCGGTTGTACCGACTGTTTTTCCGTCGACGAACCAGGTTATAGCGGTGGAGTCCATTCCATAGTTACGGTGTGCCACCCTGCAGCGAAATTTACGCCTTGGGACGTTAGCCCTAGTGATTGGTGCGTAGCCTCACTTGTGCCCCAGTGGACGGCCATGTGCCCTGTAAGCGGATCATTGCCCAGCACCTCAAGCACATCTAGTTCAGGTGGCCACCCGCCGCTTGCTCAGATTAAGCAGAATGCTGGCCGAAAAACCCTTGACCTCCTGGGACGTGAACGCGGGCTTCAACTACGCTGCCTCTAGAGACGGTAAACTTGCCAGGACGCTATCATTCCGGAGAAGTGTAGGCCTTGCCGTCTAGCGCTTGCTTGTGAGCCGTGAGATGAAGAGCTCCGCCGGCGACAGTTACTTCATTGGGCGAATATGCTTCGAGCTCGGTCCCTTTCAGATTACCCCACGGGTACGAAGTACTCCAACTTCCGGTGTCAAGCGTCGTTCCGTTAAACTCGTCCGCGAACACAAGGCGCCACTGCCCGCTTGGGCCGGTTGGCAACGGGCTTGTGTCGACGACGGTGACGAGCGAGGTGTCACTCATTAGCGCGTTTTGATACGTGGCGATGACGCGAAATGATCCTGCCGTTTGTCCGGCGGTGTATTCTCCACCCGGACTGATTATACCGCCAGTCGCAGAATAAGAAACGCTTGGGATGGCGTTCGAGCCGTCGGTCCAAAGCCCGCTGACGGTGAATTGTTGGGTAGCACCGACCCGCAAGACTGCATTTACCGGCGTCAGCGTGAGAGTCTTGAGCGTGGGCATGGTCGCACGTACGCTGACTGTGGCTGTATCAGCTAAGCCGCATGAACACGTTGCAATTACCTTTGCAATAGGGGCGGTGCCAGCAGTGTACAAGCCGGCTTGTGTGATGCTCCCGCTTGTCGTGGAGTAGGACACGACCGCAACACGGCTCTGATTATCGCTCCACGTTGCGACCGAAGAAAAATGCAGCGTCGCTCCGAGGCTAGCATTCGCGGTCTTCGGGTATATGGCAAAGGCGGCGGTTACTGGATGCCCGGCCGCCGCCTGCGACTGTTGTAAGTTCAGTACTGCGGAGGTATCGTCTTTTGACGGATCTGCAGGGTCTCCTGCGACGATGTCAGCGTGAATGGCTTGAACGCGGATAGTCGCTGAGTCGCGCGTCCGGTTTATCTCAGCAGACACAACTACGGTCCCCGGGGATAGACCTGTGACAACACCCGAAGACGAAACCCTCGCGATAGTTGTGTCTGAGACTGTCCAGGTCAGCCCTGCACCGATAAGCGTTGCCCCGTTTGAATCAAGCGCTACCGCCTTGAGCTCTAGCGAATCGCCCGCCGCAAGTGTAGTCGAGTCAGGCTTCAAGACGATTGCGCTGGGCGCCGACATCGCAGGCTGCGTCAGGTCACTCAATTTACTCGATTCGCTACACGAGACGCTCACAGCTAGCGAGAGAATCACCGAGCCCAGCAATATCATGCGAGGAAACATACGCCCATCTCCTAAGGTTCTTCGTTCGGTAACCCGACTAGCCTGGCACAGTCATCCGTGCTTTAGCCTCGTGGCTTTGCGTCCCTACCTTTCGATAGGTTTGCCTTTATCGCGACCCCGAGGGCGCTCAAAAGTGGTTCCGGAGCTAGCTCCGGTGATCAGTAATAGACGTCTGTTTACGCGAAAAGTAACCGCTATTTACACATAAAGGGGCGTCCGAACGCCATAGTATCGGCTCGCTCGGCCGTGATTCCAAGCCTTCGACGAGCGTTGGCGTCGACGGCTTTCCCCACCTCGAACTCCTTCATCGCCCCGATCGCCGCCTCCCACCGTCCTTCCTCGCAGAGTCCCGACAGTCCAGCCTCCTCATAAGCCCTCATCGCGACCTCGATGAGGGCTCGCTTGGTGCTTCGGCAGCCTTCCGCTCGCGGCTCGGTGATTTCATCGGCCATGCCTCAAAGCATATCGCCCGCCGCTCCGGCGTGCCACCGGGCCCGGGTGGCCGGAGATTGACCCGCATCCGGTCGTCGTCTGGATCTGCGGAGGCAGGCACAGTCCATCCTAGAGGCGGACATTGTAGTATCGCGTTCCCGCATCTCGATCGGGGCTGGCCGCGACTCTCGCTATCCTCGTCGCGGCCGCGGGCTGCAGTGGCCACAACCATCTCTCGGAGTACGACTTTCAGAGTCGCTCGCTCGGGCTGGTCTACATCGCACCGCCGCGGCCGGTGCTTCTTACTGGATGGTACGACGTGGCCGCCAATGATCCGGTGACGGCTGTCGTCGCGGCAGGTTCGGGGGTCGCGAAGGAAATCTCCGGCCGGCGAGCTCGTGCGCGGCTGGATAGCGCGACTGCGCTCGTCGATGTCGCCGGGTTGCTGTCGGGTCGCACGCTCGATCGCACGAGTCGATATCTCGCAACGCGTCCCACGGCCAATTCGCGCGATGCGGACTTCGTGCTCGAGCTGAACGTGCACAATTCCGGTATCGATGTTCGCGGACAGAATGCGGCGTATCTCTTCATGAGCGCGACTGCGGTGCTGTTGGATGCGCGCACCGGGCGCGAGATATGGAGCTCGACGTGGATGGACGCAATCGACTCACGCCCTTTCTCTACGGCGAGAACGACCAGGTGCCGACGGGCGCAATGACGGCGGCGGTTCTCAGCAGGGTCTCGGTCGCTGACTTTCAGCGCGCCCTGGAACAGCTCGCTGATTTCTCGTCGAACGTGATAACCGACCGACTGCGGGAAGCGCTGGACAATGCGCGGGACAGGCAGAGCGGACGGTAGGCTCGACCCGGTGACTGCATTCTGCGTGGAGGCTGGCGCAGTGCTGACAAGATAGCGGCTACCTGGGCCTATTGGGGCAATGGAGTCCGCGCGCAGCTCAAGCGCCAGATTAACTGACGATTTACCTTGGCCTCCATGCCTTGACTTTGCGTCCCGCGCGTGCAGACTACGCCAATCAGTTCTCCGCGTCGAATATTGAGCGCCACGCGCTCGGCGCCATCAGGACAATCCCCTCAAGCTCACGGAGTCGCGGCATGTACGCAGTAATCCGGCGGTATAGCGGCGTTGCAAAGTTGATCAAGGAGCTGGATAGCAAGCAGGCTGAGGTCACGAAGGTGCTCAGCGAAGTCCCTGGCTTCATTGCGTACTACGCGATCCGGGATGGCGAGGCTCTGGCAACGGTCACCGTGTGCGATACTCGCGAGGGTGCGGACGAGAGCTCGCGCCGCTCCGCATCCTGGGTGCGTGAGAACATGACGGGCGTGCGCGTGAACGCGCCGGAAGCTTATGGCGGAGAAGTCTTCATCCATAAGGGCAAGTAAGCTGGACCTGCGGGAGGCCGGCGCTCCGCTGGCCTGACGAGCTATATGCAGTAAGAAAGAGCTGCTCGCTGAATTCAGCGAGCAGCTCTTCGTGCATCCGCGTGTGTCGTCGGGCGCGGGTCTACGCGCCGCCGCTTAGTGCGGGTGCCGAAAGAAAGCCGCGGACCATCGCGCGCGCAGCGAATCGCGCGGCGGCGGCGGTGCCGGCAGGGTCTCCGTCGGCGGCGTCCTTGAGCGCCATGAGCGGCTCGATGCCGAGGAGCGAGCTGACGCTTCGTGTCATCAGCACATAGATGGGCGGCGTCACGCGGTCGCGCAGCGGCTCGAGCAGAGGATCCCACGCCTGGATCCAGCGCACGCTCTGGAGCGGCGCGTCGCTGCTCAGGTTATCCCGGAGCGACCGGCCGAGTGTGATGCTGAGGATGGTCCGAAGCTCGGATTCGCGCGCAAGTATGAGCGGCACGACCTGCCGGAACACCTCATCCACGCGCTGGACTGGATCGCTCAACGCATCCACACTCGCGCACTATCGCGCCAATCGCGTCGATGAGCGGCTCCGCGGCGGCCTCGGAGAGCAGTGCTTCGCGGGTGGGGAAGTAGCGATACGCGGTGGTGCGCGAAATCCGGGCGGCGTCAGCAGCTTCTTCGATGGTCGGCGCTCGACCGGATCCCACCAGCTCACGGGCGCTGGCGAGCAGATCTCGGCGGGTGCGATCCTTCTGGGCGAGTCGGCCAGGTCGCGTCTGCTGGGGTTTTTCGTCTTGATGTAGGAACTTTCATACCTTTATGGTACTTGGAGTACCACGAGTAAATCCAGCTGCCGGTTCGGCCTGGGCGTCTATCAATCGAAATTGAATGGAGGCAGGGAGAGGATGGTGATGGAATCGACGATCGTTTGCGTGCCTTGCGGGCAGGTGATATCAGCAGCGACAGTCGACGAGGCGTGTGAACGGTGGCGCGATCGTCGAGAGCATGTGTAGGGCTGGATTCATCCGCGCCGGCCCAATTCAGGCTGGATACAATTGTGTGAGATCCGAACGAATCGACGCATTGTCGGGACAGATGCGATATCAACGCGAATTACCGACGTGTGAATCGATGTCCGAAGTCGCGTGAATGAAGGCGGCGCGGATAAATCCGCGCCCTACGATGCGTGCGATACGATTTCATTGGCGGGCAATCGATCGACCGTGTTCGCGCGATCATACATCATCGTGTGCAATTCGTGCGGAAACAGCTGCGCTGGCGGCGTAATGATTACTCGCGACCGGGTGCGTATTTGGTCACGGTGCGTCACGCGTGACCGTAACCCGATCTTCGGAGACCGCAGCACGCTCCGGAATTTTGCTCACGGACGCGGGTCGCATTGTTCACGAATCATGGTCGTAGCGTGCCCGAGCGATTCGTCGGTGTCGATGTAGATGCGTTTGTCGTGATGCCTGACCACGTGCACGCGATCGTTTTTCTGCTGCCGGTCAATTGTCGATCAATCCAACCTCGGTCAGGTGGTCGGCTGGACGAAACAGCGCGCGACGCGGATGATTGCGCGTCTCGCATCTCCCTGTCAAATGCCCGTCTGGCAACGCAGATTCCATGACCGGATCATTCGCGATCAGGAAGCATTGGCCCGGGCGCGCAATTACGTGAACACAAATCCGGCGCGCGCGTGGGACGCGGCGGGTCGATCGGCGCAATGCGCCGGTGGGCAGATCCCATCGTAGGGCGCGGATTATCCGCGCCGCTCCCTTCAATCGCCATCGACGTTCGGTTGGTGGGTCGGTGATTCGTAGTGATGTGTACGTATCACGGCGACGTTCGATTGACTTACGTCGATGATCCAGGTCGATGATCCAGGTCGATGATCGACGTTGATAACCCATGTTTATGATCCACGTTGATCCATCCATGTTCGATCTGATCCATGTTCGATTGATCCATGTTCGATTGATCCACGTGGATTCATTGGTATCCGATACGACCAATCGGGCGGATTGGAGACGGCGCGGATAAATCCGCGCCCTACGATGCATCCGACGATCGCGCGTTGGGGCGAACGATGAATAGGGGCGCAGGCCGTCACGCCCCGCGCGTCATTGCACCACCGGCAATTCCACAAAACTTGCGTTGCCGGATTCGTGATAGATCCGCTGCGTTGCCTTCTGGTAATCGCCTGCTTTTGCCCAGAATATGTTCGGGACGAATGTCTGCGGATTTCGATCGTACAGCGGGAACCAGCTGGACTGGATCTGGATCATTATGCGGTGGCCGGGCAGGAATACGTGGTTCGCTGTCGGCAGCGCGAACTTGTAGAGAAGTGGTTCGTTGGGTGTAATCGCCTTCGGCTTGGCGAAGCTCTCGCGATAGCGGCCGCGGAAGATGTCCATCGATATTGGTAGCTGGTAACCGCCCATCTTCGCATTGCCGCCGACTTCGTCGGGATAGACGTCGATCACCTTCACGACCCAATCGGCGTCGGTGCCGCTCGTTGACGCGACGATGTTGGCGATTGGCTGGCCGCTGATCTTGAGCGGTGCGGTGAGCACGTCGGATTCGTATGCGAGGACGTCGGTGCGGCCCGACGCCTCGCGCTGGTCATCCACCAGCCACTGCACCCAGGTGAGCGGCGCTACGTAGCCGATCGGCTGGCTTGGGCGCGCGCGGAATGGGACGGGCTTGGCGGGATCCGAGACGTATTCGTCATAGGCGGTGCCGCCGGATGCGGGCTCGGCGAAGCCGGTCTTGAAGTGCGATTCGAGATAGAGCGGTGTTGGATGAATCGTGCAACCGCTGGCGCAACCGGATGGCCACGCGCTCAGCTGCTCCCATCGGTTGGTGCCGGTCTCGAATGCATTTACGGGTGCCACGCTGTCGGGCGGCGCGCCGTCCTTGAGATAGTGCGCGAGGAACGGCCCGAGGATGTGCTGCTGGAAATACAGTGATGTGTTGCTGTTGAAATCGATGGCGCCGAGTGAGCGGCCGTCCTCGATTTCCTGGCCGTGGTACCACGGGCCGAGTGTGAGGAAGATCTGGTTGTTGCTCGTGTCCTTTGGCTTGATCGCCTTGTAGACCGCGATCGCGCCGTAGATGTCTTCCTGATCCCAGAGACCGGCGACGAGCATGACCGGGATCTTGATTGGCTGCGCGGCGAGGACTTTGTCCATCGCCTGCTGGGACCACCACGAGTCGTAGCTGGGGTGCGCGAGGATCTTGTTCCAGAAGCCGACCTGCTCGAGGCCGTGGGCCTTGCCGAGGTCACCGGCGGAGCCGCCATCGAGGTAGAGGTCGTAGTCGTCGAAGTGGTCGGTCCACCATTTGGCTGAGTTGTCGCGGGTGGCTTCCTGTTCGAGGATGTAGGGCATGTTCTGCTCGCGGAACGCGCCGTTGTGGAACCAGTCATCGCCCATCCATCCATCGACCATCGGGTTCATGGGGACGGAGACCTTGAGGGCCGGATGCGGGTTCACGAGCGCCATCAGCGGCTCGAAGCCGTCGTAGGAAATGCCGAGTATGCCGACGTTGCCGTTGGTCTCAGGAATGTTCTTGATGAGCCAGTCGATGGAGTCGTACGTGTCGGTGGATTCATCGACCTTGGTGGGATTGAGCGGGCCGATGAGTGGGCGGTTCATGACGTAATCGCCTTCGGAGCCGTACTTGCCACGAATGTCCTGGACGACGCGTATGTATCCGCCCGGAATTATTACGTCCAGGGCGTTGTCGTAGCCTGCGAGGTTGGAGGCGAGGTGTGCGCTCGCTGCGTATGTCGTGGTGGCGTTGGCGTCGTAAGGGGTGCGGGTCAGGAGAATCGGAGCGCGGTGCGCGCCTCTGGGCACGAGGATTACCGTGTGAAGCCTGACGCCATCCCGCATGGGGATCATGACTTCTCGCCGCACGTAATCGAAGGACGACGTTGCGGGGGAGAATTTTGTCGGCGTCTCGCTGGGAAGCGTCGACGTCTGCGCGGCTGCTGGCGATGCATGTGTCGCCAACGCGAGAAGTCCACAGGAGAGCAACACGAAGCTGAGACGGCTGGGAAGCGTATTCATGATCGCGGTATGAGGGAGTCGGTCTGACCGACGCAAATGTACATGCTCGGAGCGTCGGTGTTCGACTGGTCGTCTGGGCAATCTTACGGTAATTGCGTGGTGGTACTAGGTTCTGCTACGTACATACGTTCCTGTAACCCATCGACCGAGGACCATGCTTCGGTCTCACAATGGTGACATTCGTAACAGAGGACAGGAATGTCGGCAGGAAGCATCGTCAGTAACGAGTCCTGGCCCCACAAGGAATGATGGATCAAGCGTTGATAACGACGCGACTGGAATCGCGTTGACGGAACCTATTGCAATCGATCGTGAGCTCGCGCGGGGGCTACTGGCGAGCGAAGCGACGCGCGACTGCGAAGGTCGCTCCGATTTTGCGACGCCGTCCGTGCCTGGCGTCGCTGAAGAGCTGGCGAACGGCGAGCGCGTTCTTCAGCGGATGCAGGAGCATCTGATGCGGTGGTTCGGGCCGGACGGTGTGGACGCCTTGCTGATGCGCTCGCTCGAGCGTACGCGTCCCTTTTATCCGGCGCTGGCTGGCGTGACACGTCATGCGAAGGGCACACTTCGGCTCGGCGGTATCGCTGACAGCGTCAACGCCAACACTCAGCCGGATACACAATTGACAGGCGCTGACGTGCGCGAGGGGATCGTAGCTCTCATCGCGACCATTCTTGCATTGATTGGGAGGCTCGTCGGCGACGACATGGTGCGACACCTACTTCGTCAGGCATGGCCGGATCTACCGGGCAACGATTCGCTCTCCAGTGAGGGCTCCAATAATGAGAGGTCCGGCAAGTGAGTGAGCAGGACGGGATGCAAGGGCGCACCCAGAACGGTGCCCCGCAGCGCGTCAAGATAAAGCTGCTGTCGACGGGCGTGCCAGGATTCGATGAGGTTCTGGGAGGCGGGATTCCGGAATATTCGTTCAACATGATCGCGGGCGCCCCCGGCACCGGCAAGACGACGATGGCCGAGCAGATCATGTTCGCCAATGCGACGCCCGAGCGGCCTGCATTGCACTTCACGGTGCTTGGCGAGCCTCCGCTCAAGATGTTGCGGTATCAACAGCAGTTTGACTTCTTCGATCTTTCGCGTGTCGGGACCGACGTTCGCTTTCTGAATCTGAGCGAGGAGGTGTTGGACCGCGACCTCAATTCGGTGTTCGATCGCGTCGTCAGCGAGGTGGAGCGGTCCAATCCGGGGATAGTCGTCGTCGATTCTTTCCGCACAGTGATTCGCAGCAGCGAAGTTGCCGCGAGTGAATTGGATCTACAACACTTCGTGCAGCGGCTCGCGCTGCGGCTCACCAGCTGGGAGGCGACGACGTTCCTCCTGGGCGAATACAGCGAAGCTGAAGCGCGGAGCCCGGTATTCACGGTCGCGGACGGCGTGTACTGGCTCATGAACGAAGTGGAGCGAAACGCGACAGTGCGCAAGATGCGAGTCACGAAGATCCGCGGACAGGCAGCACTTCCTGGCTTGCACACACTGCGGATTACGCGTGCCGGGGTTGAGGTATTCCCGCGTCTGCCGGCCCTCAGGCCTTCGGCGGCTGGGCGTCGTGAGCTTCAGGACCGTCTGTCTACAGGGGTGAAGGAGCTGGATGCGATGCTCGGCGGCGGGATTCCCGCGGGAGATTCGGTGCTCGTGGCCGGCCCGACGGGTGCTGGCAAGACGATCATCGGGACGCAGTTTGTCGCTGCGGGGGTCGATGCAGGGGAGCGCGCTGTAATCGCAGTGTTCGAGGAGCACCCCGACACCTACATCAGCCGCGCAAAGGAACTCGGTTTCGATCTTCGGGGCATGATCGATCGAGGGATGCTCGACGTGATGTACATTCGCCCACTCGATCTCTCGGTCGACGAGACCTTGCACGAGATCGAGGATCGTGTGCTACGGCTGGGGGCGAAACGTGTAGTAATCGACTCGCTGTCCGGCTTCGAGATAGCACTCACGCCAGGATTCCGGCAGGATTTCCGGGAATCGTTCTATCGGTTGCTGCAGTCGCTCACCGAGATGAACATCACCGTGCTGTCGACGATGGAGACGTCAGGCGGTACGGATTACCTGCATTTCTCGCCGTACAACATATCGTTCCTGTCGGACGACATTCTGGCGATGCGCTACATCGAGCTGGAGGGACGGCTGCAAACCGTGCTGGGGGTCATCAAGATGCGTGGCAGCGAGCACAGTCGCGAGCTTCGGATCGCCGAGGTCACATCGCGGGGGATGCGCATCGGTGAGGCACTGAAGGGATACCGCGGCATCATCACCGGAGTTCCGGAACCTCGCTCTGACGGCCCATCGGGGCGTTCCGTCGTCCAGCTTACGACCCAGCAGGAGCTGACTCTCGGGACACTGTTGAGACTCGGCGATTCCTCACCGGAAGAGATCGCCGAGTCGAGTGGCCTGACTCTTGACGAAGTGACCTCTGTGCTCCGGGAGCTCGTGCTCAACGAGTATGTAGTCGCTTCGGACAGGAACGGCGCCATGGCGTACAGAGCAGCTCGCGGAGCGCAGCTCTAGGAAGTTCGGCGTGGCAAAGCAGGCTGCGGCGGTGTATGTAAACAGGCGATTGAATAGCGACGCGATTTGGGTTTCTTTCGATAGAAGGCAACGGAAGCTCAGAATGTAGAAAGCGCAGACCAGGGCTTGCAGAGAGGTAAACACGAACCAGAATCACCCGGGATCAACGGCGGAGTCCGAGACCGAGGTCAGCATCAGGCGGAGGGGCCTGGCCGATAGTTTGCCGGCCGCCCAGTCTGCGGGCGACTGGGCGTCGAGGGTGGCTGATTCGACAACCCTCGCAGCGGTTCGCCAGCATGCGGCGCTGTGTCCCATGGGTGTAGTCGTGACTGCGGGTCAGGACGGTACTGTGAGCTACGCGAACGCGTCTTTTCGCCGGCTCGCCGAGGCCGAGGATCGGCCAGTTCTCGGACGCACATTCTTCGACGCGTTTCCGCTCCTGAGCAACGAGCATGTCCGAGCCGTAGTTACAAGCGCACTTCAGAAAGGCTGTGTGGCGGCGATCGAGATTCCCGTGACCGCGTCATCGTCGGATGCGGGGGCCGACCCGCGGCTGCTGCTGCTCTCGATCAGCTCTATCGATGGGCCACCGGCAAGCGGATCGGAACCGCGGGACGGCGCGCTTCTCATGCAGCTCCAGGAAGCGACGACCGACAGTGCGTTTCAACTGCGGGAGACGGAAGTCGCGAAAAAGCATGGCGAGCGTCGAAACGATCAGCGCGTAGCGCTCGATGGCGAGCTGCTGGAAGTGAACCAGCGATTGGTAGTGGCTGCGCTGCGAGAACAGGACCTCAAGGAGCGCGCAGAAGAGGCGAACAAGGCCAAGTCGGCGTTCCTCGCGACGATGTCGCACGAGCTTCGCACTCCGCTCAACGCGATAATCGGGTATGCCAGCCTGCTCAACGACGAGGTGTGGGGCCCGCTCCAGGCGGAGCAGCACGCGCACCTGGAGCGACTCAAGACAAGTGCTCGGCATCTCCTGACGCTCATCAACGACGTACTAACGCTCGCACGTATCGACGCCGACAAGGAAATTGTTTACACGGATAACGTCGATTCGGCGTCGTTGCTCGACGAGCTCCTTGCGCTGACGATGCCGCTGGCTGTGGCAAAACAGCTGAAATATTCGATCCTTCCAGGCGAGCCGTTCAGCATTCGCACCGACCGCGGAAAGCTGCTGCAGATTCTCGTGAACCTCGTAAGCAACGCGATCAAGTTCACAAACGAGGGAGAGATTACAATTGGTGCGTCTGTAAAGGATGGCGAGGCGGAATTCTGCGTACAGGACACCGGTATTGGAATCTCGCCGATGCATCTCGCGCACGTGTTCGACATGTTCTGGCAGGTCGATCAGGATCTGACTCGCCGCGTTGGTGGAACCGGGCTCGGTCTCAACGTCTCGCGGCGCCTGGCGCGGCTACTTGGCGGCCACCTCGTGGCGCAGAGTGTACCAAACGAGGGGAGCATCTTTACCGTGTATCTGCCAATGGAGCCGGGGGGGGGGTGAGCGCCCGCCGCCAGAGTGACGCGGTGAGCGGCGAGGACTACCAGTCAGTCGGCGAGTAATCCTTAAGAAATTTTCCCCACACATGATCGCCAGTGTTTGCGCCGGCGATTATGGGATCGACGATCCGCGCTGCACCGTCGACTATGTCGAGTGGCGGATGAAAGCGATGCTCCGCCGTTTTCCGTGCGGCGATGTCCGCGGGATCTTCGTCAGTTACCCAGCCGGTGTCGACAGCATTCATGTGAATGCCATCAGCGTGATAATCGGCTGCAGCGGTCCGTGTCATCATGTTGAGCGCGGCCTTCGCCATGTTGGTGTGTGGATGGCGGGTGGTCTTGAAGGTTCTGTAGAACTGTCCTTCGACTGCCGACACGTTGACGATGTGCTTGTCGCGCTCGGGGGTGCGCAGCATCAGCGGCTTGAGGCGCGCGTTGATGATGAACGGTGCAACCGCATTTACAAGATGCACTTCGAGCAGCTCGACTGACGGCACTTCGGCCATGAGCATGCGCCACGAGTTGCGCTCGCGCAGATCGATCTGCTGCATGTCCTGATCGAGTTTCCCTGCGGGGAACAGCGCGCGCTGCGCGGCTTCCTCGTCCGGAAGAAGCTTGACCTGCGACAATTGCGCGGCGTGCGCGAGACCGGCGATCTCCGACATCGGCGCGTCCGTGTGCGCGCCGAGCGTTGCAGGTGTTATCGTGGATCCAGAATCGCCTTCCGGCAGCATGTGATAGCCGCGCAGGCCCTGGTATTCGCCGAGCAGCTGGCGGTAGTGTTGAGGCATGTCGCGGAGCGATCCGGTTTCGCGGGCCATCATGTGCTCGTAGAACGCGGGCGGCCGCCGCACTGTCTGACATGCGTTGTTGACGATGAAATCCAGTCGCGTGCGTGTGTTGAGCAGTTCGTGGCAGAAGGCCTCGACGCTCGGCGTGTGGCGGAGGTCGAGTCCGTAGATGGTGAGCCGGTCACGCCAGTCGTCAAAATCCGGCTCCTGCGCGTAACGAGAAGCCGAATCGCGTGGAAAGCGTGTGGTGACGATCAGCTCCGCACCCGCACGCAGCAGCTTGATGCCGGCCTGGTATCCGATCTTGACGCGGCCACCGGTGAGCAGCGCGACGCGGCCGCGCAGATCGGCGGATTCGGTGCGCTTGGTGAAGTTGAATTCTGCGCAGGTGGGACAGAGCTGATCGTAGAAGTGGTGAATCTGCATGTAATCCTTCTTGCAGATGTAGCAGTTCTGCGGCTCGACTGCTTCGCGAAAATCCGGGTCCGTTTTGATTTCGATCTGTTCAAACGCGGCCGGCGGAAAGACGTTGGGCGTCATGAAGACGGTTTCGCGACGCAGCTTGCGGATGCCGGTGTTGGACAGGACGCTTTCGGCGCGATTGGTGCGCGCGGCCTTGCGCTCGCGCTTGGTGGCCTGAACGAGGCGGCGTCGGTCGGCGGCATCGGGGCGTGAGACGCGACCCGCGGCATGGAGGAGCCGCGTGCGGTCATCCTCGGACACGCCGGCGAGCAGCGCGCGGTCTTCAGCTATGGATTCGAGCAGCTCGGACGCGGCGCGAAGGCGTTCTGCAAGGGTGATTTTGTTGATTTTATCGGTCACGGGAATGCTGTCGGAGCGAATGCGGTGTTGTGGATCGTGGATAGGAGCGCTGGTATGCGGTACCTGGGACTACAATCTCTAAAGCTACCTACGGGGCAGGCGGGAACGACATATCGTCATCCCAGCCGAAGGCGGGGATCCACACGTTGTCATCCTCGCGTACGCGGGGATCCACGGACCGTTGATACGCATTGCACCGTCACATTACGGGTGCGCCGGAGGGTAGCGCCCTGCGTAGGGCGCGGATTTATCCGCGCCGCTATCTCCAATGCGCGACGAGGGGTATTGGAAACGGGTTTGGAAACGGGTAATGATGTGTATGGGACGATATGCACGGCACGATATGTACGGCACGATATGTACGGCTGATGTGCACGGCACGTTGTGCAAGACGCGATGTGCACGGTATTACCAACGGCCCTCATCGCATGTTGGGGATTGGCGGCGGGGATAAATCCCCGCCCCACGCAGGGCGCTACGTAACGGCGTTTCCTATGGATAGGTGAACGGCGGTTGGGGGGTTCCAAGGATCGTGTCAACGTTATCGGCGCTGCCAATGATCGTCGATGTGCATTTGGGATTGGCGGCGCGGATAAATCCGCGCCCTACGATTTGCCACGCATGATCCGCCTGCAATGCCAGGTCGCTTACGGCGTCACGAAGTAGAACGCGATGCCGAGTACTGCGTATGCGGCGAGCAGCAGCAGGCCTTCGAACCACGTCGTCTCGCCGTCCCGTGTCACGGCCGTCACCGTGAATGCCGCCGTCGCGATCGCGACGAGCTCCAGCGGGTTCCCGAACACCAGATTCATGGGATGGCCCATCGCGTACGATACAAGCACAAGTACGGGTGCAGTGAACAGCGCAACCTGGATGGACGAGCCGACAGTGATGGTCATCACGAGTCCCATTCGATCCTGACGGGCAAAGTATACCGCGGAAATGTATTCGGCGACGTTTCCGACAATCGCGAGCACTATGATGCCGAGGAAGAATGTGGTGAGGCCCATGCTGTGCGCTGTGGCATCGAGAGCGCCGGAAACGAGCTCTGCTTCCCACGCAGTGACAGCCGTGGCGAGGCCGAGCACGGTGATGGATCGCAAGACCGACCATGGTTTCGTCGCGTTCCTGTCCTCCGTTTGTTCTTCGGCCTCCGCGGCGAACACGTCGCGGCGAGTCACGAGCGTGTAGAAGACGTTCGCCGCATAAACAAGGATGAGCACGACGGCGACGAGCAGGCTGAGGCGTTCGTCCCGCAGTGCGAAGTCGGGCCGCGCGTAGATCCCGCGCTCGGCGTAATCAAAGAGCGCGGGCACCAGCAGCGCGACGAGCGATAGCACGAGCAGACTGGACAGGAGACCAGCGCGCTCTCGCCTGAATTTCTGCGTATCGCGTCCCCATGTACCGATCACGATCGCGAGTCCCAGCCCGAGCAGGCTGTTTCCGATGATGGAGCCGGTGATCTGAGCCTTGACCACATCGGCCTGGCCGGTTCGAAGGACGAACAACGCGAGCACGAACTCCGCGACATTGCCGAACGTGACGTTCAGCAGACCGCCGATCGCCGGTCCGGCGACGTGGGCGAGCTCGTCGGTGGCGCGGCGGATCCATTCGGCAAGCGGCACGATTGCGAGAATGGCCGTCGCAAAGACCCAGAGTGGCGACGCGTGAAACAGGTAGGTGAGCGCCAGCGACGCCGGCACCAACAGCAGAAGAACTACGAACAACATTTCGGATTTCGGATGAGACAGCTCAGAGCCAGCCACCCGTGAACTTCGCGCGGCGCAATCCCGTTACGATGTAGGAGCACTTGCGCATGAGATTCCAGATCAGCTCGGTGCGGTAGTTCTCGATCATCAAGACTATCGGCCCCTGGTTGATGCCGCAGTGACCCGCTGAGATCCATCCGACCGACTCTGCATTCTTTGTGGGGAAGGTACGGTTGAAGGATGTCTTGAAGCCGTACGGGTTGGGGTCCACCAACTTCAGTTGATCGAACCGCTCAATGGCTGACATTACTATGTCTGGAGCGAACGGAAGTGACGCGACGGCAGCCCAGGGAGCAATCGTTCCATCATCAGGGCCGTACGGTGCACCGCGCGAGATGTAGTCGTAGAAGCGTCGCTCGATGCCGTCGACTTCGCAAGTGATCCAGCCGGGCCCATCACTTGCGGTGAGCCCCCAGCAACATTCGTCATAGCCAGCAAACTTCATCGGGTTGCGGGTGGCGTATTCGCGTTGCACACGCGTCGCCCGACCACTGTTCTCGAAGTAATCCGATTGCCTGCCCTGCATGTATGGATCGCGTATACCACGAAAGTCGACCCAGACGTGCGAGAGCTGATGCGTGAACAGTGGGCCGGAATACAGATATTCGATTCCGTAGATTTTTTTCCATTTGTATGTCGATGTCCATGCCGTGTAGCTCTGTTCGGGCAACGGGTGGGTTGGGGAGCCGAGGCCGAGGATGTAGAGCAGGAGAGCTTCACTGTATCCCTGCCAGCGGTATTTTATGAAGCCGCGCTCGGGTGTCCATCCATGTGAGACCGTCGGGCCACCGTTGAGCATCCACTGCCAGTCCGCGCGCTCGTTCAGCTCTTTCGCAAGAGCGCGGATTTCGCCCTCCTCCGGAGTATCGAGGGTGAAGTATTCCGCCGCCGTCAACATGCCGGCGAGAAGGAAAGTCGAATCGACGGATGACAATTCGCAGTTCCAGACGCGACGACCGGTTTGCATGTCGAGGAAGTGATAGTAGAACCCCTTATAGCCCGTTGCGTTTTTTTCCGTACTCTGGGGGCTGCTCGCAAAAAAACGCAAGCACGCGAGTGTGCGCCGGATAGCGTCGTCGCGTCCGATGTAGCCGCGCTCGACACCGACTGGATAGGCGGCAAGCGCGAGCCCTGTTCCTGCTATGCTCGACGGCCCGTTGGTGTCTGTCCTGTCGCGCACGAGGCCGTTTGCGAGATTTACCTCATTGACGAAGTAGGTGAAGGTCTTTTGTTGGAGCTTATCGAGCAGCTTTTCGTGGCCCGTCGCGGTCATAGTGGTACGTGGGTTGCTGGTCAGCGAACGCCGAAGCTCGCAATGAAGTGGGTGCAGTTATTACATCAGAATTCTAGAGTCACCGCCGCGACCGCATGCGGCGGTAAATCGATATCGAATCCAACTGTGCTCTCGTTTTGATTGAACTCCACGGGTTCCTTGACCATTGAAGACGCGCGCTGCATCTGCTCAATGTGCAACCTGCTCGGGTACTCCGGTGTTCCCATCTCCTGCCATGCCCGTTTCGCGTTCGCATGATCGTCGTCGACGCGCTCGACGTACGCGATGCGCGGAGCGGAGGCGCTCGTGATCAATACGTGAACGAGCTCCGTGTTGATAGGGTGCTTCGGCAACGCATGGTTCGTGAACAGCAGCGTCACAGTGTTGGCTCGGCGCACGGCCCATGCGCTCACAGTGTCGTGCTTTCCGGCGACCGGCAGCTCGTCGGTACCAAGTCTGTGAAGCAACTCGAACGCGCGGTATGCGGGCTTGGGGACGCCCTCGATGCTGAGCAAGCCGAAACCGCCCTGGAACGGCCTGGAGGGCATGTAGTTCTCATCGAAGATGTCGGAGAAGGTCCAATAGCTGTATGCATCCACGAGTCTGCACACGCTCATGAGGATGTTGACCGAGAAGGCAGCGGCGAACGGCTCGTCATGCAGATGGTCGCGCGGGTTGGACGATGTGCTCCACTCCGTGTAGTACACGGGCCTGCCGGCGGCCTGATCATGCACCTTCTGCGCCTGCGCACGCATGAAGCCAGGCGTGGACTCGGAGAGCTGAGTTTCGGTATCGTCACCCGGCTTGCCGAACGAGTCGGTGGGGTACTGATGGGTGCTTATGAAATCGGCGGCGAGTTGGTTCTGGTCGCAGAACTTCACGAAGGCGTCGACCCACTCGCTGTCCGCGGTTACCGGACCGCCGACCCTGAGCGAGGCGTCGACGTTCTTGATCGCGGTGACTGTTGCCTGATACAGCTTGAAGTAATCCTCCTGCTTGCCCGAGCCGAACACGGTGAGATTCGGCTCGTTCCAGACGCCAAAGAACCATTGGGCAACTTCGCTCGCGCCGTAGCGGTCGATCCAGTGACGGGCCAGCTTGCCGATGAGCGTCGCCCATTCGGAATAATCCTTGGGCGGAGTGACGTTGGCGCGGTAATGAAACGCTGTCTTGTTACCAGAAGCCAGCGCGTCGGGCATGAAGCTCAATTCTACGAACGGTCGCATGCCGATCGACAGCAGATAATCCATGATGCGATCGGTATTGAAGAACGAGTAGAGCCACTTCTCGTCCTGGCAGATGAGCGTGTCCATAGGATCGGATAACAGGCCATGAAAGCGCACATGCTTCACGCCGAGCTCGCGGTGGCAGCGCTCGAGCTGCGCCTGCCAGTCTGCGCGCAACGCGAGCGCCGCGTGGCCACTCCCCACGGTGTGCTCCCACACGTGCGGCAGCGGTGTGGTGGGCGCTGCGAGATCGCATGAATAGCTCGGCATCAAGCTGCTTCCGAAACAGCCTCGACTTTCTTGCGGCTCCTGCGGCCGACGACGAGGCCGAGCAGACCTGCGGCACCCAGTGCGAGGAGGCCGCGGTGTTCGTCGGTCCACAACTCGGGGCAGAAAGCGTGGGCGCGGCTGTCGAACGTGCCGTGTGCTCCGTGGTCGCCGGCGACCGGCTCCCACAGGTCGTTCGGAGCGTCAGGGTCAGCGGGCTGTGATGTCTGCTGCGACGCGTAGCCGGTGCGGCCGAGGTAGCGGTCGAGCAGTCCTGGGATGAACTTGTTGCCGACGATCGCGGCGACGGTCGGCATGCCGACCCACACTTCCCGCTCGCGATGATGCGCTGCCCAGTAGATCGCATCCGCCGCGACCTCCGGCTCGAAGATCGGCGGGACCGGCTGCGGCTTGTGCGGCAGTCGCGACTTCACCCAGCCGAACTGCGGAGTGTTGAGCGCTGGCATCTGCACCATCGTTATGTGAACGTTGCTCTCATCATGGATCAGCTCGCAGCGGATCGAGTCGGTGAAGCCAGCAATGGCGTGCTTCGCTCCGCAGTACGCGGACTGCAGCGGGATGCTGCGGTACGCCAGCGCAGACCCGACCTGCACGACGGTACCGCGATCGCGCGGCAGCATCCGTTTGAGCGCGGCCATCGTTCCGTAGACGAATCCGAGATAAGTGACTTCGGTGACGCGCTTGAATTCCGCCGGCGTCATCTCTTTGAACGGCGAAAATACCGATGTCATTGCATCGTTGATCCAGACATCGATAGGCCCGAACTCCGCTTCCACCTTTGCTGCAGCCGCTTCAACGGCGTCAGCGTCTGCAACGTCCGCGGGAAGCACCAGCGCCTTGCCTCCGCGGGATTCGACGTCGCGTTTCGCTCCTTCGAGCCCTTCGAGGCCGTCCCGACCGCGCGCGATGAGACCAATGTGTGCGCCGTGCTGTGCGAAGGCACGCACCGTTGCGCGCCCAACGCCCGCCGAGGCGCCCGTTATGACTACCACTTCCGGCTTGTCGTTCATCCTCCCCTCTCTCTGACTTCACTCAGCACAACTCCCGCTATGATGAACGAGAGCAGAGCCGAAGAGAGGCATAATGTGCACCACAGGTGGAAATATCCCCACTGGAGGGCGAGCAACAGCGCGCTCGCTGCGGCGAAGAGCGTGACGAGCGTGTAATACGTCCGGCGCACCCATGGCCCATTGCGCGATCGCACGGTAACGCACAAAAGCTCGGCGAGATATCCGACGGCGCCAAGAGAGGCGTCGGGAACGGGCAGGGAGCGGGCAAGGGATGAGTGCAGCAGCAGCCGACTCCCATCGCCGAAAAAAGGCTCCCAGATCGTGGTGACAATCCCCAGCTGATACAGCGTCAGGTATGACGCGACGACACATCCCGCTGCCGCGAGAATGATCAGCGAACCCGTGTAGCGTCGTGATGAAGGAGTGTGCGTCGGTAAGCCGCGAAGGATTGAGGCGTGTGAGGCAGGATCGTCTGCACGAGCCGCGCATTTGTCGGACCGGCGCATTCACACCGGTCCGAATATGCATTCGGCCGCAACGAGTGGTTGCGGTACGAGCTATGCCAGCTTCAATGTGGTCAATTGTTTATACCAACGCGCAACTTCAAGTCAACGGAAAGATTCACATGACCGCAAGCACGGCCGATTTCATCATGCATCGGCTTATCGCCTGGGGCGTACGGCGAATTTATGGCTATCCTGGTGACGGCATCAACGGCCTCATTTCAGCGATCGATCGCGCCGATGGAAAGCTGGACTTCATCCAGGTGCGTCATGAAGAGCAGGCTGCATTCATGGCGAGCGCGCACGCCAAGTTCACACGCGAGCTCGGAGTATGCCTCGCGACGTCCGGTCCGGGAGCGATACATCTCCTCAACGGTCTCTACGACGCCAAGATGGATCACCAGCCTGTACTTGCGATTGTCGGCCAGGCGTCGACGATGGCGCTCGGTGGAAGCTACCAACAGGAAGTGGATCTCAGCTCGTTGTTCAAGGACGTGGCGAGCGAATACTGCTACAGCATAGTGAATCCTGTCGCGGCGAGCCACGTCATCGATCGCGCGATTCGGATCGCGATGGCGACGCGATCCGTAACGTGCGTGATCGTTCCGAAGGATGTCGCGGAGATGGATGCGAAGCCGCATCCCGCACACGTGCACAACACCGTGCACACCGGAGTCGGGTTTTCGTATCCGCGCGTCATTCCGTCGGAGACGGATCTGAAGCGCGCAGCGGACGTGCTCAATGCGGGAAGCAAGGTCGCGATGCTCGTAGGCGCGGGGGCGCTGTACGCGACCGATGAGGTGATCGCAGTCGCAGACAGACTCGGTGCGGGTTGCGCGAAGGCGCTGCTCGGAAAGGCAGTACTACCCGACGATCTTCCGTGGGTGACCGGCACCATCGGATTGCTGGGAACGCGACCGAGCAACGATATGATGCGGGAATGCGACACGCTGCTCATGATAGGGTCGACATTTCCGTACGGCGAGTTCCTTCCCAAGGAAGGAGACGCGCGCGGTGTTCAGATCGATGTGAATGGAAAGAATTTGAGTCTGCGGTACCCGATGGAAGTCAATCTCACGGGTGACGCCGGTGACACTCTCCGCGCTCTGCTGCCACTGCTCACCCAGAAGACCGATACATCGTGGCGGGATCACATCGCATCCAATCGCAAGGAGTGGAAGCAGCTCGAGGTGAGCCGCGCGCACGTCTCCGCGAATCCCATCAATCCCGAGATGGTGTTCACCGAGCTCTCGCCGCGCCTCCCCGACAACTGCATTCTCAGCGGCGATGCCGGAACCGCAACCAACTGGCTGGCGCGGCATCTGGAGATGCGGCGCGGAATGAAGTTCGCGCTGTCGGGCAGCCTCGCGACCATGGGGCCCGCGGTACCGTATGCTATCGCAGCGAAATTCGCCTATCCGGACAGGATCGCGATAGCGATGACGGGCGACGGCGCGATGCAGATGAACGGCATCAACGAGCTCATAACCGTCGCGAAATACTGGAAGCGATGGAGCGATCCACGCATCGTCTTTCTCGTGCTGAACAATCGCGACCTGAATCAGGTCTCGTGGGAAATGCGGATCGAAAACGGCGATCCCAAATTCAACGCATCTCAGGATCTCCCCGATTTTCCCTATGCGCGTTACGCGGAGCTGCTGGGCTTCAAGGGAATTCGCGTCGACAGTCCGGATCAGATCGGCTCCGCGTGGGACGAAGCGCTGTCGGCGGATCGGCCCGTAGTGTTCGAAGCGATAACCGATCCTGACGTGTCGATCCTTCCGCCGCACATAAGCTTCGAACAGGCCAAGAACCTGACCACGGCGCTCATCAAGGGCGATCCAGACGAGAAGGGAATCATAGTCGAGGCTACTAAGGAGCTGTTCGCCGGGGCTTTTTCCGGTAGCGCCGGCAAGCAGTAGCGTGGCTGGCACAACCGCCGCATCCAGTAGCGCCGTGGTGGAGCGCGTGACGGTATCAGTGTACCGTGTCCCGACCGACGTGCCGATGGAGTCCGATGGCACTCTGGAGTGGAACTCGACGACGATGGTGCTCGTCGAGGTCACGGCCGCCGGCGTAACTGGAATCGGTTACACCTACGCCGACGGCGCGACCGCCGCACTGATCCGCGATACGCTTGCCAGGGTTGTGTGCGGGCAGAACGCGATGGCGAATGGAAGGATCTGGGCCGCCATGGTTGCGTCGATCCGCAACCTCGGCCGTCCGGGCATCGCCGCCATGGCGATATCGGCGGTGGATGTCGCGCTGTGGGATCTCAAGGCGCGCCTGCTCGACATACCACTCGTCACGCTGCTGGGCGCGGTCCGCGACGCCGTTCCTGTGTACGGCAGCGGAGGATTCACATCGTATACCGTAACGCAGCTCCAGCACCAGCTCGCAGGCTGGGTTGGGGACGGGATCAGCCGCGTCAAGATGAAGATAGGACGTGATGCAGTGGCGGATGTCGAGCGTGTGGCTGCCGCACGCTCTGCGATTGGAAGTGCTGCCGAGCTGTTCGTCGACGCGAACGGAGCCTATCCGCGGAAACTGGCTCTGGCTCAGGCGGAGCGCTTCACCGATTCGATGGTGTGCTGGTTCGAAGAGCCCGTTTACCACCTCGATCTCGAAGGCTTGCATCTCTGTCGCGATCGTGCCCCCGTGACGATGGAAATATCCGTCGGTGAGTACGGGTACGATCCGGTGGATTTCGCGCACATCATCGATGCTGAGGCCACGGACGTGTTGCAGGCCGACGCATCACGGTGCGAGGGAATAACCGGCTTGATGGTGGTGGATGCAATGTGCGAAGCGCACAACCTGCCGCTGTCGACGCACTGCGCGCCGTCGCTTCACGTGCATCCGGCCTGCGCGTCGAAGCGGGTGCGGCATATCGAATATTTCCACGATCATGTGCGGATCGAGAAGATGTTCTTTGACGGAGTACTTTCGCCAATCGATGGCGAACTGCGGCCCGATCTCTCGCGACCCGGGCTCGGTCTCGAATTCAAGCGAGCCGACGCGGCCGCTTACTCTCTATGACACAGCTCAGCAACGCAGCTCCGGCGGTCCGTCGCCGCCAGCCGCTTCCGACTGCCGGACCGAATCTGCCTTCGCCCCCGCCGCGTCCGGATGCGGTACACACGACAAAATCGGCTGCGGAGATTGCGGCGATAGGCAAGGCGCTCAGCGCAGCGGTGCGCGGCGAGGTTCGGTTTGACGACGGCGATCGGGCACTGTACTCGACCGACGCCTCGAACTATCGCCAGATCCCGGTAGGAGTCGTGCTGCCACGTGATGCAGACGACGTCGTCGCCGCCGTAGCTGTATGCAGGAAATACGGAGTGCCTATCGTCGCGCGTGGCGGGGGTACCGATCTCGCCGGCTCGACCTGCAATGCGGCAGTGGTGCTCGACATGAGCAAGTACATGAATCATGTGCTCGAGATCAACTGGGATGAGAAATGGGCGCGCGTCGAGCCCGGCACCGTGCTCGACGATCTGCGCGATCAGGCCGAGCAGCGCAATCTCACCTTCGGCCCCGATCCGGCAACGCACAATCGCAACACGCTTGGCGGGATGATAGGCAATAATTCCTGCGGAATGCACGCGCAGATGGCGGGCAAGGTCGAGGAAAACACCATCGAGCTCGAGATTCTCACCTACGATGGCCTGAGGATGTGGGTCGGCGCGGTGAACGACGCGGAGCTGGATGCGATCATCGCGGAGGGCGGCCGGCGTGGCGAGATATACGCTCGACTCAAGGGCATTCGCGACACGTACGCCGACGAGATAAGGGCGAAATTCCCCCACATACCGCGGCTCGTCTCGGGATATCCACTCCAGCAGCTGCTTCCGGAGTGCGGCTTCAATGTGGCGCGCGCGCTTGTCGGGACCGAGAACACGTGCGTGACGGTCCTCCAGGCGAAACTTCGGCTCGTGCACAGCCCGCCATCGCGAACGCTCGTCGTGTTCGGATTCGACGACATCTTTGCTGCGGGCGATCAGGTCACATTCTGCAACGCTCACAAGCCGATCGCGCTGGAAGGAATCGACGCCAGCATGTTCACGTACATGGAAGACAAGCACATGTCCACGGCGGGGCGCGCGATGCTTCCCGCAGGGAACGCGTGGCTGGTCGTCGAGTTTGGCGGGAACACGAGCGAAGATGCCGACAAACAGGCGCGCGGCTTGATGGCTGCGTTCGCGGCGACCGCAAAGCCGCCGACCATGAAGCTGTTCGACAACAAGGATGAGGAAAAGCGACTCTGGGAGATTCGGGAATCGGGACTCGGATCCACGTCCAAGATTCCGCACGAGCCTGACTTCTATCCAGGCTGGGAAGACTCCGCTGTAGCCCCAAAGGACGTTGGTAATTATCTGCGCGATCTGCAGAAGCTGTTCAACAAGTACGGCTACACCGCATCGCTGTACGGTCACTTCGGGCAGGGTTGCATTCACTGCAGCATCGACTTCGATCTCTACAGCGCCGAAGGGATCGCGCACTGGAAGGCGTTCCTGAACGACGCTGCGCACATGTGCACATCGTACGGCGGATCCCTATCCGGTGAGCACGGCGATGGGCAGGCGCGCGGAACACTGCTGCCTATCATGTTCGGCGACGTGATAATGCAGGCGTTTCGCGAATTCAAATCCATCTGGGATCCGCAGGGGATGATGAATCCTGGCAAGGTCATCGATGCGTATCCGGTCGACGAGAACCTCCGCTGGGGAACGCACTATCACCCGTGGGAGCCCAAGACGCACTTCGCGTTCGCCGACGACGATGGGAATTTCTCCTACGCAGCCAACCGATGCGTAGGCACGGGCAAGTGCCGCAAGCACGATAGCGGAACGATGTGTCCCAGCTACATGGTGACGCGCGAGGAACGATACTCGACCCGTGGAAGATCGCGTCTTCTCTTCGAGATGCTCGAGGGCAATCCGCTCAGCAAGGGCTGGCGGGACGAGCCGGTGAGAGAAGCGCTCGATCTGTGCCTTTCATGCAAGGGATGTCGGAGCGAGTGTCCCGTCAACGTGGACATGGCCACGTACAAGTCGGAGTTCCTCGCTCACTACTTCAAGGGGCGGCTGCGTCCCGTCGCGCATTACGCGTTCGGTCTCATGTACTGGTGGGCGAGGGCGGCTTCGCACATGCCACGCGTCGCAAACTTCTTCACGCAGACGCGTGGTCTCCGAAGCATCGCGAAGGCGCTCGTCACCATGGCGCCCGAGCGGAACGTTCCGCGCTTTGCGACGCAGACATTCAAGGCATGGTTCAGGGAACGGCCCCTACGGAATGCAGGCAAGCCGAAAGTTCTGTTGTGGGCGGATACATGGAACAATCACTTTCATCCAACTACCGCAATGGCCGCCGTGGAGGTGCTGGAAGCAGCCGGCTTTCAGGTGACGGTGCCCGAAGCTTCGTTGTGCTGTGGCCGGCCGCTGTACGACTACGGGATGCTGGATCTCGCCGAGCGGCTGCTGCGCGAGATACTCGACACATTGCGTCCGCAGATCCAGTCGGGCATGTACGTGGTAGGGTTGGAGCCGAGTTGCGTTTCGGTGTTTCGCGACGAGCTGGTCAACCTCATAGCCGATGACGAAGACGCGAAACGGCTGAGCGCGCAGACATTTCTCTGACGGAATTCCTCGCGCAGAAGGTGCCGGACTTCAAGATTCCGACTCTCCAGCGAAAGATTCTGGTGAGCGGCCATTGCCACCAGAAATCGGTGCTCCGATTCGACGACGAGATCGCAATTCTCAAGAAGCTCGGAGTCGACTACACCGTGCTGGATTCCGGGTGCTGTGGAATGGCCGGAGCGTTCGGGTTCGAGAAGGGCGATCACTACGACGTGTCGATAAAGTGTGGCGAGCGGGTACTCCTGCCGGAAGTGCGCAAGGCGAGCGCCGACACCATGATCGTCACCAACGGCTTCAGCTGCCGCGAGCAGATTGCACAGACGACGGAACGCGAGGCACTGCACATCGCTCAGGTGCTCAAGCTGGCGCTTGATGAGGAGGCCAAGCGGCATAGTTGATGCACCCCACGCAGATCGTCGTACTCAATACTTCGTACAGGGGATGACCGCCCTTTTTCCGTCGTGGGCTACGCGAGCGGCACGCATAGCAGTGGCTGCCGGGATCACACTTCTCGTCGTGACTCCGCTGTTTGCGATGGTATGGGTACGGACACCGGTGGCGCGCGGCGAGGATGTGCACGTCAGGCAGCCGGTGCCGTTCGATCATCGCGTGCACGTGACCGGGTTGCAGATCGACTGCCGTTACTGTCACGCGGGTGCCGAGCGTGGGGAGTGGGCGGGGCTGCCAGCGACGACGCAATGTGTCTCGTGTCACACTCAGGCGTGGATCTCGAGCAGCGTATTCGCGCCGGTGCGGCAGAGTATGGCCACGGGTCGTCCCATCCCGTGGCGACGCGTCACGGAGCTGCCGGATTTCGTGTACTTCAATCATGCCATCCACGTCAACAAGGGAGTCGGCTGCGAGACGTGTCACGGTCGCGTGGATCAGATGGCGCAGGTGAGACAGGTCGCGCCGCTGACGATGGGATGGTGTCTGGGGTGCCACGTCAATCCGGCTCCCAATCTGCGGCCGGTCGAAGCGGTGACGACGATGGGCTGGACGCCATCCGCGTCGGAATCGGCGCAGCTGCGCATGCTCGTCGCCGACTATCGTGTTCGCCGGTTGACGAACTGCACGACGTGCCATCGCTGACAGAATGAGAGACGAGCGGAACGACGTCGATCCACGCCGCGATCTTGGCGAGCTTGCAGAAAAAATGCGCGAGCGCTCGCTCGAGTTTCCACTGTCTGCGGCGCTAGGCCCCAACGAGCTCACTCGTCGCGAATTCGTGACGCTGCTCGGCGCCAGCGTCGCGCTCGCTGGACTTGGAGCGTGCGTGCGGGAGCCCGCCGAAAAGATTCTGCCCTACGTGCACGGATCACCGGACGCGGTGCCTGGAATCGCGCTGCATTTTGCGACGTCGATGGTCCTCGACGGATATGCTACCGGGCTTCTGGTCACGAGTCACGAGGGGCGCCCAACGAAAATCGAGGGAAACCCGGACCACCCTGCAAGTCTCGGCGCCGCGGGCATTTTCGAACAGGCTTCGGTGCTGCAATTGTATGATCCGCACCGTGCGCGATACGTTCGGGCTGGAAGCCGACGCACATCTTGGGGGGCGCTCGAGAGCGCGTTCTCCCCTGCGGCGCTCCGGGCGCGGGTCGGTGCGCGCGGGGCCGGCTTGCGGCTTCTGCTCGAGCCGACGACCTCGCCGTTGATCGCCGCGATGCTCGCTCGCGTGAAGACGGCGTATCCGGACTCGAGGACCTGCTTTTACTCGCCGCTTTCGGCCGGCAATGCAGCGAAGGCTTCACAGGATGTGTTCGGCAGCGCCGTTACCCCACAGCACGATTTCCGAAAAGCGGACGTTGTCGTGTCGCTCGGCTCCGACTTCTGTGCGTCGGGCCCATTCAGTCTCCGCTATGCGCGCCACTTTGGCGCGCGCCGGCGAGTGCTATCTCCCGCGAGCAGGTTGTATGTCGCCGAGTGCGCGCCGTCGCCAACGGGAACGCTCGCGGACCATCGCATCGCGGCGTCGCCGGTGGCATTGGAGCGCGTAGCGGCCGCGCTGCTGGCGACGCTCGCCAGCAGCGCCGGACCGAATGCGGCCCACACGCCAGTCAACTCGTTTGGTGCAACTGCTGCGTCGATACCTCTCACACCAGCGCAGCGAGCGTGGGTGAGCGCAGCCGCGACCGATCTGCGGGCGAGCAACGGTCGTGGGATCGTCATCGCCGGTGAGCAGCAGTCGGGCCCGGTGCACGCGATCGCACACGCGCTGAACGCCGCGCTCGGCAATGCGGGGGCGACGGTGACGTATACCGCATCACCGATAATCGGTGCTGGGGAGAGCGGGCAGGACCTGGCGACGCTCGCGAGCGACCTCAAGAGCGGAGAAGTGGATACGCTCGTTATTCTGGAGGGCAACCCCGCGTACAGCGCTCCTGCCGATCTCGGGCTCGCGCGCGCGATTCACGGTGTTCGCAATTCGTTGTATCTCGGCTTGTACGACGATGAGACCGCGCGCCAGACTACGTGGCTCGCCCCCGCTGCGCACTATCTGGAATCGTGGGGCGACGGGCGCGCTTACGATGGAACGGCGTCACTCATCCAGCCGCTGATTGCACCCATGTACGACGGTCGGACCGTAGCGGAAATGCTTGCAGTGATCGCGGGGGAGAGCGGTGCGCGTGCCCATGATCTGTTGCAGCAATCATGGAATGTGAAGCAATCAGCGTCGGCGTTCGATGCGTGGTGGAATGAGTCCGTCGCGCGCGGCACTGTCGCCAACTCGGCTACCGCGACGAGCAGTCCCGCATTGCGCTGGGATGCGGTGAGTGCAGCGCACGCTGGTATCGCCGCTGCAACCGCTCGTGATGAGCTGTCGATTCAGTTCGTCCATAGCCATTCTGTTCACGACGGACGGTTCGCGGACAACGGGTGGCTGCAGGAGCTGCCTGACACCGTTACCAAGCTGACGTGGGACAATGCGCTGCTCGTTGGACCGGCGTATGCGACGCGAGCAGAGCTTGCGACCGGTGATGAGGTCGAGCTGAGTCTTCGCGGGCGGGCGTTGAAGGTGCCGGTGGTAGTAGTTCCCGGTCACGCGAACGACGCCGTGACGCTCCCCATGGGATATGGACGGAGTGGCGCAGAGGCGGTAGCCCGCGGAGTCGGCGTCAATGCCAGCGCACTTCGCACCTGGAACGCGCCGTTCAGCGATGTCGGAGTCACGCTCAGACGCACGGGTGCGCATCGCGAACTGGCAATCACGCAGGAGCACTGGTCGCTCGAAGGGCGCGGCGCCGACATACTCGGTCCCGGCGCCGCAGCTCCCACGGAACCGGCGCCGCCCACCACGCCACCAAAAAGAAGACGACCGCTGACGCTGTACGAGCCCGCCGAGCCTGCGCGCGACGGATTTGGCGCGGATCAATGGGCGATGGTGATCGATCTCAATACGTGCACCGGATGCGGAGCGTGTGTCGTCGCGTGTCAGGCGGAGAACAACATACCCGTCGTGGGACGTGACAGCGTGCTCAAGAGTCGCGAGATGCAGTGGATACGGATCGATCGATACGTTCAGGGCCCGCTCGACACTCCGACGGTTTCCGTGCAGCCCATGTTGTGCCAGCAGTGCGAGAAGGCTCCGTGCGAGTATGTATGTCCGGTCGACGCCACGGTTCACAGCGATGACGGACTTAACGAGATGGTTTACAACCGCTGCGTCGGTACGCGCTTCTGTTCAAACAACTGTCCGTACAAGGTACGGCGCTTCAACTGGTTCGACTACAACGGCGAGATCGCGGAAACCGAACGGATGGTGAAGAATCCCGAGGTGACAGTGCGTGCGCGCGGCGTCATGGAGAAGTGCACGTTCTGCGTCCAGCGCATCCGCCATGCGCAGGTCGAGTCGGAGCTCGCGAACGCACCGCGCACCGGCGCTGTGATGACGGCGTGCCAGCAGACGTGTCCGACCGGCGCGATCGTGTTCGGCTCGCTCACCGATCCTGAGAGTGAGGTGGTGCGCCAGCGCCAGGATCCGCGCTGCTTCTCGGCGCTCGACGATCTGGGGACTGTTCCGCGCGTCCGCTACCTTGCGAGGGAGGCGCGGCCGGAGCTGGCCGATGCCGAGGTTGCCGGTGACCGAAGCGACGGGTGATGCTGGTGCGCTTCGCGCGCGCGGTCGCGTGACAGTCGCGTCGGATCGCGCTTCCGATGGCGCTGCGGAGCGTGCGGCGCTCGATGAGTATCCGGTGATGTACGAAGTGCCGGACGACGCGGCGCTGACCGATCATCTCCTTTCGCCGATCTGGACCAGCTCGAGTGTGTGGTGGCCGCTGTTCATCGTCTCTGCGCTGCTCACGTTGCTGTTCGTGTATGCGATGGGTGTCACGGTGGTGCGCGGTATCGGCTCCTGGGGAAACAACATTCCCGTTGCGTGGGCCTGGGGGATCACCGATTTCGTCTGGTGGATTGGAATCGGCCACGCCGGCACCTTCATATCTGCGTTCCTGATTCTTCTGAATCAACGGTGGCGCGCATCCATAAACCGCTTCGCAGAGAGCATGACGCTGTTCGCGCTCGTCAACGCGTCGATGTTTCCACTGCTGCATCTGGGGCGGCCGTGGTTCTTCTACTGGCTCGTGCCGTATCCGGCGACTACCGGTGTCTGGCCAAACTTCAAGAGCTCGCTGCCCTGGGATGTCGCGGCGGTATCGACGTATTTCACGATCTCGCTTCTCTTCTGGTATCTGGGCCTTGTCCCCGATCTTGCAGCGGCGCGCGATCGTGCACCGGGAATCACTCGGCGGCGCATCTACGGCGTATTCGCACTCGGATGGCGCGGCAGCTCGGAGGAGTGGCGGCACTATCGAGTAGCATACACGCTTCTCGCTGGACTCGCGACACCTCTCGTGATCTCGGTGCACAGTGTGGTGAGTCTCGATTTTGCCATCACGCAACTGCCGGGATGGCATTCCACGATCTTCCCGCCGTACTTCGTGGCCGGCGCAATCTATTCGGGTTTGGCGACGGTGATGATGCTGCTGCTTCCGGTGCGGCGGATCTTTCGCCTCGAGAACATCATAACGCCGGCGCATCTTAGCAACCTCGCCAAGCTGATGCTCGCAACCGGCACGATGCTGGCCTACAGCTATTTCTGCGAGATATTCATCGCGTTGTACAGTGGTGATCCGTTCGAGCACTACACAGCGCTGATTGCGAGGCCGTTCGGTCCGTACGCTGTCATATACTGGCTCATGTTGATCGCGAACGTCGTTACACCGCAGATATTCTGGTGGAAGCGAATGCGGACGAGTCCGGTGCCGCTGTTCATCGCGTCGTTCCTGATCTTCGCCGGTATGTGGTGCGAGCGGTTCATCATCATCGTCGGCTCGCTCAATCGCGACTTTTTGCCGAGCAGCTGGCACTTTTATGCACCGACGTGGGTGGACATGAGTCTGCTCGCCGGAAGTATCGGACTGTTCTGTCTGCTGTTCCTCGCATTTCTGCGCTGGGTGCCATCGGTGCCGTTGAGCGAAGTCAAGAAGCTGCGGTTCGAGCTCGCGCATGATCCTCCAGAGCGCATCAGCGCGGAGCGAGGCGCATGACCAGCACCGTTCCCGCCACGCGATATCCCACGCCACGACGTGTGCTGGGCGAATTTCCGAGCGCCGACTCGATGCTCGCGGGTGTCGATGCGCTACGACGCGCAGGATACGAGAGACTGGAGACCTACACCCCGTTCGATGTGCCGGGGCTGGATGAGCATCTCGGACTCCGGCGGTCGAAGATCGGTTGGGTGGTGGTTGCGGGCGGTATCGTGGGGCTGATACTGGGATATGGAATCCAGTGGTGGGCGAACGTCCACAACTATCCGCTCAACAGCGGCGGGAGGCCCGTGCATGCTGTGCCCGCGTTCGTGTTCCCGACTTTTGAAGCGACAATACTGTTCGCGGGCTTTGCGGCGTTCTTCGGATTGTTTGCATGGCTGCGACTGCCCCGGCTCTGGGCGCCGATCGACGAGGTCAGCGGATTCGAGAGAGCTTCGATCGATCGATTCTGGATCGCCGTGGGCGCGATCTCGACGAATGAGGACGGAGATCGCGCGAGCGCGATCCTGCGTACCGCGGGCGCGCTCAACACCGTGGGACCGGCGGACGCATGAGATCCACTGTACGCGCCTCGCTCTGGTTCATGTACGCACTCGCGACGCTCGCTGTGGCGGGATGCTCCGAGCGAATGGGGAAGGGTTGGGACTGGAATCGCATGCGAGTCCAGCCGCGTTACGAGCCATATCGTGGCAGTGCATTCTTCCATGATGGAATGGCAATGCAGCTTCCGCCGGTCGGAACCATTTCGCGGGAGAGCGCCGTTGGCGCGCTCGCTGTGGCGCCGCTGATAGTGACGACTGCAGCGCTCAAGCGTGGCGCGTTGCAGTATCATATCTACTGTGCAGTGTGTCACGGCGAGCGTGGTGACGGCGAGAGTATCGTGGCGAGAAACATGGACCCGCCAAAGCCTTCTTCGTTGATCACGCCGCCCGTCAGTCTGATGCCTGCCAGTGTCATTGCCGCAATCGTATCGGACGGCCTCGGTCCCATGCCATCGTTCTCGTCAGAGCTCTCGCCGGCTGACAGGGAGGCCGTCGCTGCATACGTGAAGACGTTGCAGCCCGCATCTGCTGGCGCGCCGACGGATTCGGCTTCACACGCATCTGCGACCGTGCGGAGCCGATGATGACCGTCGCCGCAGCGCAACCGGTGAGTCGATGGCGTTCGGATGTCGTGGCGACGCGGGCGCTCGTCGTCGGTCTCGTTGGATTGGTGCTGTGCGCGATTGGCGTGGTGATGAACCCGCGACAGGCATTCGCCTCGTATCTCTTCGCGTACGTGACAGTTGTCACAACGGTGGTGGGCGCGTTGATTCTCGTCATGATCAGCCACGTCACGGCAGCGCGCTGGTTCACCGTGCTGCGCCGGCTCACATTGCTCATCACCGCATCGCTCCCCGCGCTGGCGGTGCTGGTGTTGCCCGTGCTTGCTGGCGTCCACAGGATCTATCCGTGGGCCGGATCATCTCGACTGCCACCTGAGGTAACGACCCTTGGCGCACACCGAGCGGCGTGGCTCAATGTGCCCTTTTTCATCGTGCGCGCGGTGATCTACGTACTCGTATTCGCTGTCTGTGGTGAAGTGTTGCGTCGCTGGGCGTTGCGCGAAGATAAGACTCCGACAGGCGTCTCTCAGCTGGAAGTCGTTCGACGCCAGCGACGACTGAGCGCGGCCGGACTTATCATCGTGGGTCTCGCGCTCACCTTCGTTGCGTTCGACTGGTTGATGCCACTGGATTCGCGATGGTATTCCACAGTGTTCGGCGTTTACGTATTCGCTGGCGGTTTCGTCGCGGCGCTGGGGCTCGTCGCGCTGCTGGCGTACGTCAGCTCGTCACGCGGCCGCGCGCTCGACGGCTCCGTCACGCCGGAACATTTCGGTGCACTCGGCAAGCTCATGCTGACATTCGTGATATTCTGGGTGTACATCGCGTTCTCGCAGTTTCTCGTCATCTGGATCGGCGACATTCCTGCGGACTCGTCATGGTATGTCGTCCGAGCCGCCGGAAGCTGGCGAGTGCTGGCGTTGTGCGTACTGGTTGGAGAGTTTGCGATTCCGTTCGTGCTCCTCCTGCCTCGCAGGCTCAAACGGCGTCCATCTGCACTGGCGATGATCGGCGCGCTGATCATACTGATGCACATACTGGATGTGTTCTGGCTGGTTGCGCCGGCGTTTCATCCAACCGGAATCCGCGTGAGCTGGCTCGACATCGCAGCGCTTCTCATGGTGGGAGGGCTCGCGACGGCTGCCGCTGCGTGGCGCGGGCGCGCGCATGCATCACTTCCGATCAACGATCCGTATCTCGCTCAGGCGGTGCAATATGCGGAGCCGTGAGCGCTTTGTCGCATTGTGCGCTGCAGCAACCATGTTGGCTTGCGGGTCGCCGTCAAACCGCACCGCCGGCGCCGACCTACGCGGCGGGAACGCTGCTCGCGGGAAGGCAGAAAGCGAACGCTACGGATGCAATGCCTGTCACGCGATCGGGGGCCTGCCAGACCCGACAGTCGCGGCCGTCGCGCCGATCACGGGAATCGCCAATCAGGCGTACATCGCCGGAACACTCGCCAATACACCGGCGAACCTGGTCAGGTGGATACAGTTTCCGCAGGAGACAAAACCTGGCACAGCGATGCCGGACTTAGCGGTATCAGAAAGCGACGCTCGCGATATCGCGACCTACCTGTACTCACTGCGCTAAGGTGGACGGCATCCGGTCGTAATCGGGTCGTAAGGGCGACGCATGTCGGGGCGACGCATGCGTCGCCCTAGTGCTGGACCGTTACCGTGGCCGTACCGGAAACTCCCTGGTACGTAGCGGTGACAGTGGCTGATCCTGTAGCGGATCCAAGATTTCCCACCACTGCGGTCGTCGCGCCGCTGGAGATCACCGAGACAAGGGATGGATTGCTCGAGACCCAGGTGAAGGTGACGCCAGCAGGCGCTAGCGGGTGGCCATTCGCGTCGAGCGCCTGAGCAGTAAGAGTCTGGACGTGATTGTTGTGAAGGGTGACGCTGCTGGGAGTTATCTGCACACGCGCAACTCCGCTCGGCGGCGTGGGCGCCGCTACCACAATTTTCGCTGTTCCGGTCTGGCCTTCACTTGTTGCCGTGATAGTCGCAGTGCCGTTCGCGATCGCGTTGACCACTCCGCTACTCGAAACGGTCGCGATCGACGACGCGCTGCTCGACCAGGTAACCGTACGGCCCGTGAGCACGCCGCCGCTCGCGTCGCGCACCGTGGCGGAAAGTGTAACGGCATCACCAATGCTGAGCTTTGAGCTGTCAGGGCTCACAGCAACCGATGCGACCGGAATCGCGGCAGGGTTGACGATCACCTGCGCCGTGCCTGATTTGCCTTCGGACGTAGCGGTGATCGTGGTGGTGCCTGCTCCAACCGCCGTTACGAGACCGAGTGTGCTTACCTTCGCGACATTGCTGTTAGCGGACGACCATGTTATCGAGCGCCCGCTCAGCACGTTGCCGCTCGCGTCGGTCGTCGTCGCGGAAAGTGAAGCCGTCTGACCCACCGTGAGTGTCGCGGAGCCTGGCGTCACTGTTACGGCCGCGACCGGAATCACCGTTACCGAAACGGTCGCAGACGCTGTTTTTCCTTCGCAGGTCGCAGTTATCGTTGCGGTGCCAGCGGTCACGGCTGTGACGTTACCGGATCCATCGACCGTCGCGACCGATGGCGCACTGCTCGCCCAGGTGGTGGATCGTCCGCTCAGCTGCGCGCCGGTTGCGTCGTACGCGACGGCTTGCAGCGTAACCTTGCCACCGATCGCGAGAGTAGCTGTAGACGGAGCGACGGCCAGCGATGCAACGGGCACCGGTGACACCGTCACCGGCACGACCGCGGACTGACCAGCTGCACTCGCGGCGACCTGAGCGGTCCCCAGACTCTTGCCAGTTACCACGCCAGCAGATGTTACTGAAACAATAGTGGTGTCCGAGCTCGACCAGAACACCGTCGCACCCGAGACCACCTGCCCGCTCGCATTCTGGACCTGCGCCTGCAGCGCTACCTGCGCGCCGACATTCACTGTCGCCGGGCTGGGCGTTATCGCGATCGCGGCTGCCGGACTGTTTCCAGACGACGGCGCTACCGAATCCGCCGCCGCGCCACCGCAACCGGCAACTACCGTGGCGATGATAAGTGCGCGGACAGCAAACACTGCGCGAGATGGGCACGACATAAGAAGCTTACTCCTCAAACGGCGTCGGTTTATGTGCTTGGCTTCTGTATGTAGGTAGGCCGGAGGCGGTGGTCACGAGTGCCGTCGCCGAGCTGTCCGTCGAGATTGTAGCCCCAGCAGAAGAGCTCCTCCGAGGTCGTAGTGCCACAGGTGTGCGAGCCGAACGCCTTCACACTTGTGAACTCGTGAGCGCCTGAGACCTCTACGGGTCTGGAGCGACTCACCTCGGTGCCATCTCCCAACTGGCCGTACGTGTTCCGTCCCCAGCACCACGCCTCGTGCGATGCGGTGACGGCACAGGTGTGAACACTTCCCGCCGAGACCGAGACGAACCGCTCACCATCGATCCCGCCCGATCCTCCCGATCCCGATCCTCCATCAACAGCAACTGAAACAGCAACTGGGGTGGACTGTGCGGTCTGGGTGCCGTCTCCCAGCTGGCCGTATTTATTATCTCCCCAGCAGTAGACCACATTAGCATTGGTCGTGCCGCAGGTATGAGCGCTGCCCGCACTGATGGAGGTAAAGCGCAAGGAGGTCTTGACTGGCGTCGGCACCGATCGGTCGGTGACCGTGCCGTCTCCAAGCTGACCCGCATCGTTCGCTCCCCAACAGTAGGCTCGTCCAGCCCTACTTAGAGCACATATGTGACTCCAGCCGGCAGCGAGTTTGGTGAAGGCCACAGTTGGCGCAACCATGCCGGGAGTCGCGCTGTCTTCTTTCGAGCTGTTGCCCAGCTGACCGTGCGAACCGCTGCCCCAGCAGTATGCGGCGCCGTCGCGCACGAGCGCGCAACTGAATCCGGCGCCGCTGGCAACGGATACGAATGACTTCGTGCTGGAGACTTTGGTTGGAACGTCGTGTGGCGCGTTGGTACCGTCGCCCAACTGACCATGCTCGTTGTTGCCCCAGCAGTATGCGGCGCCACGCGAAGTGAGCGCGCAGGTGTGTGACAAACCAGCGGAGATACTCGAGAAGTGTGCGCTACCAGCGACCGCAGCTGGAGTCGCAGTGGTGAGTGTGGCGCCGGTGCCAAGCTGGCCTGCGTTGTTTGCTCCCCAGCAGTACGCCGAGCCGGACGACTCGACCAGGCACGTGTGCGCACCCCCCGCAGCGAGCGCAAATTGCGATACGCCGCTCGCTGCGTCGTGTACTGCTGTGGCGGCAACGTGCGGTGGTGGCGTCGCTGGCGCTGCGGTCTCTGCTGCGTCCTGAACGTCATCGGTCGCAGTAGTTGCGCGCGCTGGTATCTTCGGGAGCGGAGCCACCATCACCTCGGCTGATTCCCGCGTGCTGTTGTCGCCCGCAACGTTGCTCGGCGGCACAGAGTCGTCTGCGGCTATTCCGCCTTCTGAAGCGGTGCCAGCTGCGAGTAGATCAGCCACTCCGTAGCTTTTCGCTGGCGAATGCGCCGGCGGTGTCGGCTTTTTGTTGTTCGCGACGACGTTCGAGTGCGTCGCGCTGTTACCGCCGAGTGATCGCCACGGCGGCGCTGGCCGCGCGAAGAGCAGCGTCGCCCCTACAAGGAGTGCCGCGGTCGCGCCAACGGGTGCAACGCGGCGCAGTCTGCTGCGAACACGGATGGCTGGCGGAATGACGAGCGCCACGGTTTCGTCTGGCGCAGGAACGCTGTGCTGCGGCTGCTTGCGCGTGACCGGATCGGTCGACGCCAGTTGCGCACGAAAATCCGCCGCGCTCTGCCACCGCTCAGCGGGTGACTTCTCGAGCAACCCCTCTATCGCGTAAACGAGACGCTCGGGTGCGCCCGGGCGCAGTGCATCGATTGCAGGAAGTTGATCGTGTTTCTGGCGAAATATCACGTTGTACAGCGTCTCGCCGTCCCACGGTCTCCGACCGGTGAGCATCTCCCAGCCAACAAGACCCAGGCTGTAGAGATCACTGCGAGCGTCCACTGCACTTCCGTCGATCTGCTCCGGTGCCATGTACGTCGGAGTGCCAATCGCAACTCCGGCCATCGTTACCTGATTGGCGCTCAGAACGGAGCGCGCGATTCCGAAGTCTGCGAGCTGTGCACTTCCGGTAGCGTCGTCGATGAAGATGTTCTCGGGCTTTACGTCGCGATGCACGATGCCGCGCTCGTGTGCGTAGCCAAGGCCGGCTGCGATGTCGTCGAGAATCCGCTGCGCGCGCTCGAATGGAATCGGCTCGCTATCATCCCGCAGCAATTCCTTGAGCGTCTTGCCGGGCACGTGATCCATCATGAGCCCATAGCCAACGCCGTCGATCCAGCGGACGGAGTGCGTTGCGACGATGTTGCGATGCTTCAGCTGGGAAACGAGCTGACCTTCGCGCTCGAAGCGTGCGAGCGCTTCTTCGTCGTCGAGGTATTTGGTGTGGATCACCTTCACGGCGCGCTCGAGGCCCGTAGCGCGCTCGCGCACGAGATACACGATCGCCATGCCACCGCGGCCGAGCTCGCGAACTATGTCGTACTCCTCGAACGCATCACCGCGCACGATGTCGGCGGTTGTCGGTGACACTGGCGGCGCGAAATCTTCCGGACGCAGCATGGCCATCAGCTCGCGAGGAAGCGGAGCGCCACCTCGCCTAGCTCGATCCGATCGCCATCGGAAAGTTTTCTGGCGGATGTGCCGTTCTTCAGGACGCGGTCATTCACGAGAACCGGGTTCGTCGACGAAAGATTCGTAATCGTCCAGCAGCCGTTGATGAACTCCATGCGCGCGTGCCGTCGGCTGACCGTTGGCGAGCGTAGCGTTATGTGGCGGTGCGGCGGTCCCTTCTCTCGTCCAACGACGATCTGCGGCGGCTCGCCGAGCTTGCTGAAGAGGTGAAGGTCCTCACCGGAGTCCTCGCCGGAGATGACATGGAGACGACCGGGCAGGATCTGGATCGGCTCGTCGACCGGGCGGGTGAAAATGATCGTCGCGTCTGGAGCCGTCTCTTCGTCGGCCACCGCCTCATTGGGCGTATAGGCAGCCTTGGACTCGTCGTCGCTCCATTCCCGGGTCACCGTCGGTTCGGACATCGGTTCCGGCATCGTCCCCGTTGCAGCCGCGGCCGCAGCCGGTGCGGGGGCGGCGTGGCGGGAAAGGCCGGCTGGTACGATTCGGGTGCCGTCAGAATATGACGGGATTATGAGGAATGGCAGCGGCATCTCTTCCGGCGCGCGGCGCGCGCTTCGTCTGAGGAAGAGCAGATCGCGGTTTACCACGATTGCCGGTGCGGCTATGAGAAGAACCAGGATTGCGACTACTGCGAAGACGTCCATCTGGGAACCCGGAGATGCACGAACCGTGCAGCGATGTACTTGGCTTTATCGTGCGGTACCAGCCTGCCTATACCGCACAACCCGGGCCGATGGTTCCGGGAGCTACCGGAACGTGAAGCGGACAGCCACCGAACCAGGGGCGAGGGCCAGGGTCGGGAACGCCGAGTCCGAGCCCGAGTGCGAGTCGGCCGTCGCGGTCGATTCGTGTGCGCTCGATGCATGTACCGCTGCCTGGATGGCGCCGATCAGCCAGATGCCGCCAGCGATACCGAGTCCGACGGCAGCGTGCTGATGCTCACTGGTCGTTTGGGTGGTCTGGTAGGTATAGGGATTTCCGAACGGATCGGTGGCTGTGTTGGTGACCTGCTTGGTCACGGTTGTCGACTGCATCGCATAAACGCCCGCCGCTGCGGTTGCGACCAGCACCAGGAATCCGCCGCCTGGCTGACGGGTGATGAATTGCCCCAGACCTGGAAAGAGCAATCCCGAGCCAAACGCCGCTCCGGAGGATGGCGCGTAGGGCCGAATCGGTACAGGAACCGCGACCGGGACCCTCACGATCGTGGTGTCCGGCGGAAGCGCGGCAACTATCTCCGCGATGCGCTGCCGCACGTCGGCCGCCTCCGACGCCCGTGGAGTGAGCGCGAGAAAGCGGCAGTATTCACCCATGCTGCGTGCGTCGTGAGCGGCCTCGTACTCTCGTCCCAGTGCGTACGCAACGCTCGCGTCGGAAGGATTGAGCTTCGCCGCCTGCTGGTACAGAGCGGTCGCCTGCGCGTTGTCACCGACGATCGAGGCGGCCTGTGCGCGGGACGCGATGTCGCGTGCCGCCGCCCGATCATTATCAGATACTCTCGCCGCCGGCACCGCATAGCTCGCACAGCGACTCGGCAATGGCTACCGCTCCCGCGCCGCCGCCGGTCACGGTCTGCGCGCTTCCCTGAGCCGGGAGCGTGAGTGCCGCCGCGAACGCACCGGCGAGTGAGACACGACGTATGAAGATGCTTTGCACGTTGGTTATTGGCCGGAGACGGTGATGATCACTGTATTCTGTGTGCCGTCACAAGTTACGGTAATTGTGACTGTGCCGTTATTGCCCGGCGTACCGCTCGGAGTTACGGTCACGGTCGATCCAGTTGCGGTGACGGTCGCGATTGTCGGATCGCTCGACGTCCAGCTGTAGGCACGGCCGCTCAGCTGATGGCTCCCCGCATCGAATGCCTGCGCGGTCACCGTGACCGTTCCACCCGGTACTGTGATTGCGCTATCGGGACTGGCTGTCAAATGCACACTGTCGACCGGCACGAGATTCACGGTGAGCGTAGTCGAGCCGGTAGCAGTATCGACTTTTGCGGATATGATCGTACTACCGCTGTCCAGAGCTGTGACCACCCCGCTGTTCTGGTCCACGCTGGCTACCGACGGTTTGCTTGACGACCACGTCACTCCGTGACCTGTCAGTGTTGCATTGCTCGCATCCTTGGCGGTGGCCGTCATCTGCGTGGTGGACCCCTGCGTGATCGTCGGATTTGGCGGGGTCACCGTAACAGATACCGCGAGATCAGCTATCACGGACACAGATGCGGTGCCGTGTTGGCCGCCGCTGGTTGCGGTGATTGTAACATTTGGGCCCGGCGCAACTCCTTTTACCCAGCCTGTTGTAGACACGGTTGCCTTGGTGGGACTGGCTGATGCCCATGTGACGGGGTTTGGAAGTGTATGCCCTTGAGAATCCTTCGGTGTTGCGTTGAGTTGCACTGAATCACCAACCACAATACTCGCGGAGCTCGGACTAACCGTGACGCTGGCAACTGGCACTGGCACCACCGTGATCACCGAGATCCCGGCTTTCCCTTCACTCGTCGCAGTGACAGTATCCGTTCCCACGGCCAGCGCAGTTACAACCATGTTTCCTGGAGAAGTACCACTTCCGGAGCCGAGGCTCGCAACTGTCGTATTGCTCAACGTCCAGTTGACAGCGCGCCCTGTGAGCAACCCGCCGTGGCCGTCACGCGCGGTGTCGACGAGCGTTGTCGTGATTGCCCACAATGACTGTGACGGCTGCCGGAGTTACTGCTGACGGCGGCGACCGGCTTCTGTATGACAGTGACGACGGAGAAGCCGGTTACCCCCTCGCTTTTCGCCGAAATGACAGCGTTACCGGTTGCTGTGTGCGAAGCTGTCACCAGCCCAGTAGACGAATCGACTGTCGCGACCGTAGTAAGATTCGAACCCCATGTTACTGTGCGTCCCGTAAGTACAGTGCCCGCAGCATCCTTTAGGGTTGCTGTGAAGATCAGCATGCTGTCCTGCACCATCGTCGCGCTCGATGGCGTGATCGTCACCGAAGCCACTGGGTCGGTCGGCAGAACAACGTTAACGATGACGATGCCACTCTTCGTTTCGGATCGTGGCGGTGATAGTCGCAGCGCCGGGTGCGACTGCGGTAACCACGCCACTCGCTGAAACTTTCGCGACACACTGCGCGCTAGTCGACCACGTAACGAAGCGATCCGGTCAAAAGTGCGCCGGTAGAGTCTCGCACAGTTGCGGAAAGCGTTACGGTGCCGCCTGGTGTTGAGGCTCGAGGCGGCGGTGAAACGGTAACCGACGCAACGGGGATGGGCGGCGGAGGGGCGACAGAAGTCACGACAACCTGAATAGTTCCGGCCTTTCCTTCGATGGTTGCAGTGATCGTCGTCAGTTCCTGCGCCGATCGCGGAGACAAGACCAGAAGTACTCACCGTTGCGATCGTCGCATTTCCGGTGCTCCACGTCATGGGCGGCCTACCAGCGTACTTTCCGCTTGCGATCGGTCGCGATCGCGGAGAGCGAGGTCGACTTCCCAACATCCAAGGCAGCCGTGCTGCGGAACGATGGACTACGGAGACAGCTGCGAATGGTGTCACCGTAACTGTGATCGCGGATGATGCGGTCTTCCCTTCGCAGGTTGCGGAAATGGTCGCACTTCCTGCCGTAAGGCCAGTCACCTTGCCGGATCCATCGACAATCGCAATCGATGGTGCACTGCTCGCCCACGTCACTGTGCGTCCGGTCAAGCGTGTTTCCATCGCGTCCGATGCCACAGTATGCAGGGTGATGTGTATCCCGATCACGAGCGTCACCGACAGACGGCAGTACCACAATGGACGAAACCGGTACCTGCGACACTGTCAGCACGACTTTCGACGACTGGCCTCCGGAGCTCGCTGCGATCTGCGTCGAGCCGACAGCTTTTCCCGTAACCACGCCGGTCGACGACACCTAGCGATGCTGGTATCGGCGCTCGACCAGAATATCGTTGCACCCGCGATCGGATTGCCGCTGCCATCCAGCACCTGCGCCTGCAGCGCGAGCTGTGCGCCGACATTCACCGTCGGCGCGGTCGGCGTTATCGTTATGCTCGCAGTGGAACCACCGCCACTCCGACCGGCGCCGTCGAATCGGTGCCTGATCCACCGCACGCGAGCAGAGCCGCGCTGATGGCAAGCGCGCGAAATCCGAGCGCGGATCGATGCGCTCGCCACACAAGGAACCCGCGCCGGATCGACATCTACCTAGCCGGTCGGCTTCTGTATGTAGGTAGGCCGGAGGCGGTGGTCACGAGTGCCGTCGCCGAGCTGTCCGTCGAGATTGTAGCCCCAGCAGAAGAGCTCCTCCGAGGTCGTAGTGCCACAGGTGTGCGAGCCAAACGCCTTCACACTTGTGAACTCGTGAGCGCCTGAGACCTCTACGGGTCTGGAGCGACTCACCTCGGTGCCATCTCCCAACTGGCCGTACGTGTTCCGTCCCCAGCACCACGCCTCGTGCGATGCGGTGACGGCACAGGTGTGAACACTTCCCGCCGAGACCGAGACGAACCGCTCACCATCGATCCCGCCCGATCCTCCCGATCCTCCATCAACAGCAACTGAAACAGCAACTGGGGTGGACTGTGCGGTCTGGGTGCCGTCTCCCAGCTGGCCGTATTTATTATCTCCCCAGCAGTAGACCACATTAGCATTGGTCGTGCCGCAGGTATGAGCGCTGCCCGCACTGATGGAGGTAAAGCGCAAGGAGGTCTTGACTGGCGTCGGCACCGATCGGTCGGTGACCGTGCCGTCCCCAAGCTGACCCGCATCGTTCGCTCCCCAACAGTAGGCAACACCATCGCTCACGCCGCAGACGTGATTCCAGCCTGCTGCAAGCGATGTGAATGACACTGTCGCCGCGATTCGCGTCGGCTGCGTTCTATCGTCGGTCGCACTGTTGCCAATCTGGCCGCGCGCGCCGCTTCCCCAGCAATACGTCTGCGCATCGGTGCCAATTGCGCAGCTGTAACCAGCGCCGCTCACGATCGATGTGAACGACTGCGAGGATGTCACGCGCGCGGGAACGTCGTGCGCTGAGTGCGTTCCGTCGCCAAGCTCGCCGTGCTCGTTGTCGCCCCAGCAATATGCAGCACCGCGACTCGTCAGCGCACAGGTGTGCGACAGACCGGGAGCGATGCGTGAGAAATGCATCGCTCCCGAAACCGCTATCGGTGTGGAAGTAGCCTGCGTGGCGCCGGTGCCGAGCTGGCCTGCGCTGTTTGCTCCCCAGCAGTACGTCGAGCCGGACGACTCGATCAGGCACGTGTGCGCACCGCCGACCGCGATGGAGAGTCTTCCGCTACCACTCGCCGAAGACACCGGCGTCGGAGCCGGAGCTGCATGCGCGTCCGGCGCCGTCGCGTTGGTCGTCGCGACAATCGGCGGTAGCCCACGCTGCGGATTTTTTGCCGATGCGAGCGCACTCGAATCGACTGCCGCGCGTGGCGAAGCCGGAGCAGCGAGCACCGCCGCCTGAGCCGCAGACAGTGCGGCCGCGGAGTCCGTCGGCGATACGACGTTGTTTACCGCGCTATCCGTCGCACCGTAATTCGGAATTGGCGCGTGCGGCACTGCGGATGGCACTGCGGATGGCGAAGGGTTTGCGACTTCAGTTGCGACCGGCTTTCCATGACGAATGAGACCCGTCGTCGACGGCCACGCGAATAGCACTGTCGCTCCAACCAGCAATGCGGCGATCGCGCCCGTCGGCGCCACTCGGCGGATCCGACCGCGAACTTTCAGCGCTGGCGAGATCGGGATCGCTACGGTTTCGTCTGGCGCAGGAACGCTGTGCTGCGGCTGCTTGCGCGTGACCGGATCGGTCGACGCCAGTTGCGCACGAAATTCCGCCGCGCTCTGCCACCGCTCAGTGGGCGACTTCTCGAGCAACCCCTCGATCGCGTACGCGAGTCGGGCCGGCGTGCCGGGCCGCAACGCATCGATCGCGGCGAGCTGGTCGTGCTTCTGATGGTAGATGACATTGTACAGTGTCTCGCCGTCCCACGGTCTGCGACCGGTGAGCATCTCCCAGCCAACAAGACCCAGGCTGTATAGATCACTGCGAGCGTCGACCGCACTTCCGTCGATCTGTTCTGGTGCCATGTACGTCGGAGTGCCGATCGCAACCCCGGCAACGGTCACTTCATTATCGTGTTGCGTCGAGCGTGCGATGCCGAAATCGGCGAGAAGCGCCTTTCCCGATGTCTGCTCGATGAAGATGTTCTCGGGCTTTACGTCGCGATGCACGATGCCGCGCTCGTGTGCGTAGCCAAGGCCGGCTGCGATGTCGTCGAGAATCCGCTGCGCGCGCTCGAATGGAATCGGCGGATCGTCGCGCAGAATCTGCTTGAGCGTTCGCCCCGGCACGTGATCCATGACCAGTCCGAAGCCAACTCCGTCGATCCAGCGAACCGAGTGCGTCGCTACGATATTCGGATGATCGAGTACCGCGACGACGCTCGCTTCGCGGCTGAAGCGTGCGAGCGCTTCTTCGTCGTCGAGATATTTGGTATGGATCACCTTCACGGCGCGCTCGAGGCCCGTGGCGCGCTCGCGCATGAGATACACGATCGCCATGCCGCCGCGACCCAGCTCGCGTATCATCGTGTACGATTCGCCGAACGCAGTACCTGCGGCGAAGTCGTCCGGCGGCTGTGGAAACGGCGAGTTGCTCATGTGCGGACTGTACATCCCCGTCATATCGCCTGGAACCGGAGCGCCACGTCGCCGAGCTCTATCCGGTCGCCATCGGCAAGCCGACGCGCGGAGTGGGATTTGTTGAGGACGCGATCATTCACCAGCGCCGGGTTGGTCTCCGAAAGATTGGTGATGGTCCAGTGACCGTCCTCGAAGTCCATGCGTGCATGGCGGCGGCTGACTGTCGGCGACCGAAGAGTAATGTGCTCGTGCGGCGGCCCGGTCTCGCGACCGAGGACGATGTGTGCCGGCTCCCCCAGCCGACTGAAGAGCCGAAGGTCCTCGCCGGCATCCTCGCCGGACAGTATGCGCAGCCGGCCAGGCAGGATCTGCACCGGCTCGTCCACCGGCCTGGCAAACACGATCGTCGCGTCCGGCGCTACCTCGCTCTCCTCCTCGACTTCCTCCACCTCGATCTCACTCGGCGCGACCCAGTCTGTCCTTGGAGCCGGATCTCTAAACGCGTGGAGTTTTGGGGAAGTGGCGCTAGACGGTTCTATAAGTGTCGCTATACTGGCGTTGTCTCTTGGAATCAATACGGGCCGGATGCTGGAGGCGCCGGACGAGGTGGGAATGATCAGAAACGGGAGCGGCTCTTCCACATGCCTACGCTTCGCGGCAGACCGGTTGAACAACAGGTCGCGGTTTACCACGACCACCGGTCCGATCACGAGAAGGAGCAGGACTAGTACAATTGCGAGAATACTCATCGTCGACGCTGTGGGGGCCCGGTTCGCAGGAGCTTCGCCGCTCGTGACGCTGAGGGCGTGGTGGCGCAAGTAGAGGGAGGCCAAGCGGTACTACACGAATCTGGTGCGCCCTGTTTCGTGGGGCTGAGGGGCTGAGCCCCTGCTCAAAGATAGCCCTTCGAACGCACTACGGCGCGTAACCTAGCAGATGCCGCCCATTCGGGCTACCGGACGCTCCGGTCACGCGGGCGCGGCGGGAGACGTGGGCGACGGATGGTGCAGATGACGCCCAGTCGACGAAAACGCCGGGAGGACAGGTTTCTGTCCTCCCGGCGTTGCCAGCATCCATCCCCGCTTTCGTGGAAATGCCCTCCAGTTAGCCGCGCGGTCGCGCACCCGCTGTCTGCGGCTCGACGATCTCGTATTCGTTGGGCGGCTCAGCGCCGAGCAGGTAGCGCACGAAGTAGTCCCAGCGACGGCGCATGATGTAGTTGGACGCCGAGGCGTAGCCGTGCCTCGAGTTCGGAATGATGATCTCGTCGAAGTCCTTGTTCGCCTTGATGAGCGCGTCGACGACGAGAAAAGTGTTGGACGGCGGGACGTTGTCGTCCACCGAGCCATGCGTGAGCATGAGGTGGCCCTTCAGGTTCTTGGCCACGGTCTCGTTCGCTTCGGGAGCATAGTTGTCCGTTCCGTCGCTGCGAACCAGAAGTCCCTGATACCGTTCACCCCAGTCATCCTCGTAGTTGCGCTGATCGTGGTTGCCCGACTCCGACCAACCCACCTTGAAGAAATCCGGATAGCGGAACATCCCGTCGGCGGTAATGAAGCCGCCGCCGGAGTGACCGTAGATACCGGCACGGTTGATGTCTATCCATGGATAACGGGCAGCGAGCTCCTTCATTCCGGCGACCTGATCGGGAAGCGTGTTGTCGCGTCCCATGGCGCCGTAATACTCGTCGTGGAAGCTCTTGGACCTGTCCGGAGTTCCCATTCCATCCAGCGTTATCACGACGAAGCCAAGCTCGGCGAGCGCCTGATGATCGCCGCGTGCTGCGCTGAAGTTACGCGACCCGACACTGCCCGTTTGCGGGCCCGGATACGGGTTGTTGATGATCGGATACTTCTTTGTCGAGTCGAAGTTGGTGGGTCGGAACATCAAGCCGTACAACCTGGTCTTGCCGTCGCGGGCCATCACGGTGAATGGAATCGGCGGCTTCCATCCGGACGCGACGAGACGTGAGATATCGGCCTTCGCGAGCGGCATGACGATGTGGCCGGCCGCGTTGCGCAGCACCACTGTCGGCGGGATATCCGGTGTCGAATAGGTGTCGACGAAATACCGACCGTCGGGCGAGACCTGAATCGTGTGATCGCCGCTCTCGGGCGTGAGTGGAGTCCATCCCTTTCCGTCGATTCCCACCCTGTAATAGTGGCGGAAGTACGGATCCTCGGTCGGTGTGCGGCCGAGTGCACCGACCAGCAGCGAGTGGTTCTTCTCATCCACCTGCGCGATCGTGGTGACGGGGCCTTCGCCAGTCGTGATCTTGTTCAGCAGCTTTCCGGTGTTCAGATCATACGCATAGAGCTGGGCCCAGTTGTCGCGCTCCGACGACCAGATGATCTCGTGCTCCGGCCAGAGTATGCGCCATCCGGCCACCGACTCGAACTGTGTCGGCGACGACTCCTCGAACAGCGTTCTCACTGCGCCCGTGTTGGCGTCCGCGAGCTTTACAGTCTCGTGCTTGTGATCGCGCGATGTGTTGACGTAGGCAAGCTGGGAACCGTCAGGGCTCCAGATCAGGTCCGACATGCTGATGTTGTCGCCGAGCATTCCGCGATGGTATGCGGGCGCATCCTGGAGACGGATGACCTTGGGGTTGTCGACGTCGATGACGACGCGCGATATCATCGAGATCACACTGTCGCCGGGATACGCGCCCTTCCACTGTTGCAGGTGCGAGTGACCGACGCGCGTGTCGATGAGATACATGTCGCCGACGTGCCGATCGTCCTGCTGTTGTGTGGCGATCTTCTTTGAATCCGGCGACCAGAGGACGATCGGATTGTCGGTGTGTACCCAGCCTGCGTTATCGGTGGCATAACCGAAGTTCTCGGTGCCGTCCGTGGTGAGCTGCTTCTCCTGGCCGGTGGCGACGTCGCGCACCCAGAGGTTCCAGTTACGGATGAAGGCCATCTTCTTGCCGTCTGGCGACAGGCCGGGCGGAGGTCCGAAGCGGCCCGTTCGCGGAATTGCCTGAGTCACTGCGTTGCAGCTTCCGCCACCCACCTCGCACTGCCAGGTGTGACTTCCAATCTCGAGAAGGACATGAACGCCATCGCTCGACAACTCGGCGCGCTGCGCTGGAATGTTGCGCGGGTCGATGGTTCCGGCGCCGGCACGTGTGAGTGCCTGCGCGACCTCAGGTGCCTTGAAGAGCGGTGTGCTCGTCTTCTTCGCCGGATTGACGAGCAGCCATTCGGAGCCGCTCGGCGTCGTATTTCTGTAGTAGAAGCGTCCGTCCGGCAACCATGTCGCCGTCACCGATCCGCCGACCACGAGCGGATTGACGTTGAAGGCCAGCATCTTGACTGCACGATCGTAGTCGGCGTTGGTGAGGACCTGCTGCGCGTGGATCGCGGGCGCGGCGGCGACGAGGGTGCCCAGCAGGGCAAGACTTAAGTGTGCTCTTCTCGTGTGCATGAGCGTACGGTTGAATGGAATAACGGGACCTTGCAAGCGTGTCCGATGAATGACTACGTCCCGGTACCGCTTCGGGTTGCGATGTGCGGGATATACGACGATCCGGATGGCGCTGCCAGGGGCGGGGGAGCCAGCGCCCTTTTTCGGACGCCTGTCCGAAGGTGCGATCATGCCGGCGCAGGCTGCGCGGTGCATCGGGCAGTGGGAGGCGGCTATACGCGTTGACAATGCATGTTATAACATGTATTATTCCGGTGTGACCGGTAAATTGCAGGACGAGATCCACCAGACGAAGCCATTTGCGCGGAAGAGCTCCGAGGCGCTGCTGTCGATCCTCCGCACCGCGACGGTGCTGGAACACGAGCAGAACGAGGCGCTGCGGCCGCACGGCATCACGAACACGCAGTACAATGTTCTGCGCATGCTGCAGGGCGCCGGAAAGAGCGGCCTGTGCGGGCGCGACATCTCGGATCGCCTGATCTCCAAGGTGCCCGACGTCTCGCGGCTGCTGGACAGGATGGAAGAGCTCGATCTTCTGAGCAGGGAGCGCGACGCTGGTGACCGGCGTCACGTCACGGCGCGGATATCGCCAAAAGGGCGGCGCCTTCTGATCCAGGCGACACCGGACCTCGAAGCTGTGGAGCACAAGCGGTTCGAGGGAATCGGTCACCGCACGGTGGCGGCGCTGGTGAGTGCGCTGGAGAAAGTACGGAACCAGTCGTAATTTTTTTGCAGTAATACATGTTATAACAATGATCGTTACACCATCTAATTTCATTAACGATGACAAACATCATGATTGACCTCACGACCGCGAGCGCCGGACTGCTCGTAGCGCGCCTTGTGCTGGGCCTGCTGATGGCGGCGCACGGCAGCCAGAAGCTGTTCGGCTGGTTCGGCGGCCATGGCATCGCCGCGACCTCGGGCTTCTTCGACTCGATCGGGTTCCGGCCCGGTCGTTTCTTCGCGATGCTTGCATCTGCCACCGAAGTCACGAGCGGCCTTCTGGTCGCGCTCGGCTTCCTCGGGCCGGTTGGGCCGGCGCTGATGATCTCGGTGATGATCGTCGCCGGGGTGAGCATGCACCTCAAGAACGGGATATTCGCAGCCAACAACGGCATCGAAGTGCCGCTGCTCTACGCCGTGGGCGCGCTCGGCCTCCTGCTCATCGGCCCGGGCAACTACTCGCTCGACGCGGTCTTCGGTCTTGGAATTCTGGCCACCCCAGCCGTGGTTTCGGCCGCACTGGTCGTCGGTGTCGTGGGCGGCGTGCTTAACCTGATGGCGAGGCGGCCGGCAGCGGCGTAGGACGGAAATTCTCGCCGAAGGCCTGCATTGAGGCAACGCCCGGTTCGCTGAATGTTGTCATCCTCGCGTAAGCGGGGATCCACGGACGAGGATTCCTTCAACACCGTCACGGTGCAGGTGGATCGTGGGTGGCGAATCGTAGGGCGCGGATTTATCCGCGCCGCCCAACCCAAATGGGCGACGACGGTTATTGGAAACGCCGCGGACGCCGAACCGCCGGACGCCGTGGAACCGTCGGACGCCAATCGTCGATTGATAGGAAACGCCGGTGGGTAGCGCCCTGCGTAGGGCGCGGATTTATCCGCGCCGCTATCTCAAATGGGCGACGACGGTTATTGGAAACGGGTTTGGAAACCGGTTTGGAACCGGCGACGACGTTACGGCAACGATGTGCACGGAACGACGTGCAAGACACGATCTGCACGGAATGACGTGCAAGACACGATGTGCACGGTATTACCAACGGCCCTCATCGCATATTTGGGATTGGCGGCGGGGATAAATCTCCGCCCCACGCAGGGCGCATAGTGCCGGCGTTTCCTATGGATAGGTGAACGGCGTCCGACGGTTCGACGTTATCGGCGGGGGCGACGACGATGTTCAACGCCCGAGTTCCAAGCGCAGTGTCCAACGTGGCCGGCGTTCCCAAGGATCGTGTCCAACGTTATCGGCGTTCCTCAAGGATCGCATCCGAAGGTATCGGCGTTTCCAATGATCGTCGATGTGCATTTGGGTTGGGCGGCGCGGATAAATCCGCGCCCTACGATTTGCCACCCACGATCCACCTGCAACGAGACGGTGTCGAAGGGATCATCGGTCCGTGGATCCCCGCCTTCGGCGAGGATGACGACATTCAGCGAACCCGGCGTTGCCTGAATCCTGCGTTCGGGCGAAGGGCGACCCTCGATATGCACGGCGTTGCGCGTGCACGGCGACGATTCAACGTTCACGCCGTTCCTGTCTACTGCGCTCCCAGATCGGCAGTCGCGCGCTCCACTAGCGCCGTCTCCGCGTCGAGCGCACTTACCACGCGTGCCATCTCGCTCGTGGCGAGGGTCCAGTTACTGGCCTCGATCGCTTCCCGGACGCCGGGAACTGTCTTGACGCCGTAACCGGTATTCACGCCCGGCGCGTAGAGCAGATGCTTGAACCATGGACGTCCTGGCAGGCCGGCATCCGACGTGAGCATGTGCTCGCTCTTGATCAACTGTTCGTTGAGCGCGGCGAAGCGCGCAGATGTCGTGGCGGCGCTCATCGCGGAATTGAAGGCGGAATTATACGCGCGTGCAGCACGCGCAAGGTTCGCGGTTGCAGTGTCGAACGCGGAGAAATCGAGCTTGGGTACTGTCGCTTCGAGCGTCGGCGCGACCATCGGGGTACGCGGATCGCTGGTGAGTGCGAAGGTACTGTCCTCGACCTCCCTGTTGTGCTCGACGGCATCGCTCGCCATTCCACTCGCGAGCCGCTTCAGCTCGCCCACGTATTCGCCGACCGTTTGCGCAAGATCGGTGAAGTCGTATGGAATCACATCGGCGTCGGCGAGTCGCATCATTGCAGTTCCGGTAGTCTGAGCGAGTGCGCGTCCATACACGAAGCTGGTGTCGGAGAAATGCGTGTACCAGTAGAAGTCGTCGTACGCCGAGTGATAGGAGCCGCGTCCGCCTTCGCCGTAGAAGCCGAGGTCGAGCGATGGAATGCCGAGGTGCTGGATGAAAGTCGTGTAATCGGAGCCGGATCCCAGCGCGCCGATCGGTAGATCGTCCTGCTTGCGGAGATCGTCGCGCCGCGCAGGTGGTGCGCGCAATACGCGGGCTGCGAGCATCCGGCGCTCGACGCTGGCGCCGGTTTCCGGATCGGTGATGTCGCGTGCGACGCCGTTGATGAACTTCTCGAGAATGTGCGAGCCGTCCACACTGAGGTAGCCGCGTCCGCTGTTGTCGCTATTGAGATATGCAACGGCATGCGCCGTGAGATCGGCAGCGTGCGTCTCGGCCCACTCGGCAGATCCGAGCACCGCGGGTTCCTCGCCGTCCCATGCAGCGTAGATGATCGTGCGCTTCGGGCTCCAGCCCTGCTTCTTTAGTGTGCCTAGCGCGCGCATTTCTTCGAGCAATGCAACCTGGCCGGATCCCGGATCGTCGGCGCCGTTGACCCATGCGTCATGGTGGTTGCCGCGAATCACCCATTCATCCGGCATGGTGCTGCCGTGCAGCATGCCGATGACATCATACACCGGCTTGATGTCCCAGTTGGATTTGACGAGCAGGTGAACGCGGGCGGCGCCCGGTCCGATCTTGTAGGTGATCGGCAGAGCACCACGCCAGCTTGACGGCGCAACCTCGCCGGTGATGGCGCGAAGCAGCGGGAGCGCGTCACCGTACGAGATCGGGAGCGTCGGGATCTTGGTGAACACCTTCACGTCCTTGAGAGCGAGACGCTTGGCGTCCTTTGTTGCACCGACGTTCGGTGTGAGCGGATCGCCCTGATAGAGTGTCATCTCCATGACGCTTCCGCGCTGCACTCCATTGGACGATCGCGCCGGACCTACGGGAAACGTGTCGTCGTCGGCGTAGCCATCGTCGCCGGGGTCGGAGTAGATGATGCAGCCGATGGCGCCGTGTTCTGCGGCGACTTTGGGCTTCACGCCGCGCCACGATCTCCCGTAGCGCGCGATTACAATCGCTCCCTTGACGGAGATGCCGCGTCGCGCAAGCTCGTCGTAGTCCGACGGTATACCATAGTTGACGTAGACGAGCGGCCCGGTGACGTCTCCGTCGATGGAGTAGGCGTTGTAAGGTGGAAGTGCCTCGGATGTCTCGTAGGAGGTTGTGTCTCCGGGAACTGGCGGCTCAGTGAGTTTCGCGACGAAGCGTGTGGGAGCGACCAGCTCGAGTGCGCGCTGCCTGGGGGTCGGGAACAGGACGTCGAATTGCTCGATGTGTGCATCCCAACCTGCATCCTTGAACTGTTGAAGTATCCATTCCGCATTCTGCTTGTCGTATGGTGAGCCGACGTGGTGCGGATGCGCGGTCATCAGCTTGAGGTCGGCGCGCATGCGCGCGGGGTTAGGAAGCGCGCGGAACTTCGCCTCCCATTCCTGTTCGGCGCGCGCCGATGCCGGTGTGAAGCCGAGCATGTCGGCGGAGGGCGGGGCGGTGATCGGAGTCGCCGGAACGGCAGCGATCGCGCAAAGCGAGATGATGAGCGGAAGAGCTGGAATGCGCATCCTGAACCTGATAGCTGGCAAAAGACGGGGGCTGAAAGCGGCTGCGCGCGTAATATACGAATGGTCGCGGCGCGTTGTGCACCGTTCTTGCCGTAGGCGCGGCATGGCTCAGGGCGAACGATTGCGCGGCAAGGTGGCGCTTGTAACCGGGGCGGCGCGTGGCATCGGCCGCGCGGTGTCGGTCGCATTTGCTCGAGAGGGCGCGACAACGGTCATTGGTCTGGACGCAGCGCAGCGGGTGAGCGAGATCCAGCGCTACGAGATTCCGTCACGGGGCGACCTCGAGGAAACGGGTCGACTAGTGCGGAGCGCGGGCGCTGAATGGCAGGGAATCGTCGCCGACATTCGCGACCGCGCATCGCTGAGTGATTCTGTGTCCCGGATCATGCGGGAATACGGTAAGCTCGACATTCTCGCGGCGATCGCGGGGATCCAGTCTTTCGCACCGCTTGCGACCATGCGAGACGCCGACTGGGACGATCAAATCGACATCAATCTCACCGGTACCGCTAACATCGTGCGAGTTGTCGCGAGGCAGATGGTGGCGCAGGGCAGCGGCGGTCGAATCATCATCACGGCATCGACGCAGGGACGCCATGGCATGCGCAATGGCAGCGCGTATTCCGCGTCCAAGTGGGGTTTGTTCGGCCTCGCGAAGTCCGCCGCACTCGAACTGGGCAAGTCCGGGATAACCGTCAATGTCGTCGTGCCCGGTCTCGTGGACACGCCGCTCACACGCAACCAATCACGATACGAGCAGGCGATGCTGGAATCGAAGGGCGAAATTCCGTCCGGCGATCTCGAGCCGAAGGTAATCGACGCGCAGAAGCGCAAGACGCCGCTCGACGTACCGTGGGTCGAGCCGCAGGATGTGGCGGCTGCCTACGTATTCCTGGCGTCGGACGACGCACGAATGGTGACCGGTGCGACGCTCGACGTGACTGCCGGCGACAGCGCGCACAACGTCGACTGAAACTTATCAGTCGTAATGAATATGTAATCCACGATTCACGCCGGCCTAACCTGGCAACCGTACCTTAACGGCGTGCGCGAGTGAGGCTGAATTCTGGGAGCACAACACACGTGCATGATGTGCACACCGCTCACGCTGTGAGGGTTTGTGTTGCACCTACCGAATCGCGCCACCGCATCGCCGATGCGGTGGCTGGTGTTGGCTGTTGCCATCGTCGTCGCGCAGGGAAGTGTGGTCGGAGTCGCCGTGGCTCAGCACACAGGTTCGGATACTGTCCCGTCACGTGGAAGTGCTACGGATTCTGCTGGCCATGCTCGTGAACCGCAGAAGCTGGAAGCTGTTCGTGTTCGCGCAAGATATCAGAAGCGACCTTCGGTCTTCAGTTACTTCGAAGGAGAGCCCAGCTCACGTACGGAGTCAGTAGGTCCGGCCGGTACAGAGTGGCTCGATCCCTTTGCGGTGGGGAACGGCGCGGCGTTATTGCGTGCCACACCGGACATGCTCGTCAGTGGCGATGGAAGCGTCAGTGCGCTGGGAGTTCCGGGTTCATCCAATCAGGTGTCGATTGGCGGTGTGCGTGTTCCGGCCGACCTCGTCACTGGCATGATGGGTGGCAGCGTCACGACATCACCATGGGATGTAACAATCGGTGGCGCCGCTGGCGCGACACTGGATCTGTTTTCGGCGCCCGCACAAGGCAGATATCATAACAGCTATTTAGCGGTGCGATCGGGAATTGGCGGCGTGCCGCCATGGAATGATTCGCGCGGTGGCGCAGCTGGCCTCAATATTCCAACGACGCTTAACGGCGCGATCTCCGGACCAGCCGGAAAATTCACGTACAGCTTGCAGGCCTTCCTCTCTCGCGACGAGACCAACCTCCCGCGCTGGGACAACGCTATCGATAGTCAACAGCGTGGTATTCTCGACAGCGTATCGCGCGTACTCGGATCGTCGATCGTAGCGGGAACCCAGAGCGACGTGAAAGGCGGAATCATCGGTCGTCTGGATCTTGTGCCAAATAGCGACAAGCGAGCCCTCACGCTCACCTCCGCTCTAACGCACACGTCGGCGACGTCGGGCTCCGGAAGCGGATACCTGACCGGCAGCCTCGGCACGTCAGTTGTCGAGGATATCGGTCTTCTCCAATTGGAGTCGACGCAGATCCTCAAGGAGCGTGTTCTTCTCAAGTCATTGTTGAGCACATCATTGACATCATCAGACGTCAAGCGTGCGGCCGTAGCGCCGACAGTGGTCGCGACGGATGTTGTCGATGGCAACACGTTCGTGACTGGTGGCTCGCCGCCGCAGCCGACCAGTAACGTGTTCGACTTGGAAGGGCGCTCTACAGGCACATGGTACAGCCGCGACAACGCAACACGATACGTAATGCAGCTGCAGGCGCGACTCGAGAGTGCGAGAGTGGGCGCGCGCGGTCCTCATTCAACGTTCGTCGCTGCATCCAGTAATGCGTTGCAGAACGGCGAGGCAATATCACTCGTTCGGGATGGCGGTGCCCCGGCGGCGATGGCAAGATCATTCGTTGTTGCGCCCGCTATCGGAGCACGACACGACGTTGGCAAGAATGCCTCAGTGTTGTTAGGCGTGCGTGCCGACGCATGGACCATGAGCGGGATCGCAGCGCCCGGCCCGCTGAGATACGTGGACGTGTCGCCGCGCGTTTCGTTTCTCGAGCGGCTTGGGAAGCGGTCCGGAAATCGCGGAGCCATTGCGACGCTGCGTATGGGTGCCGGGCGATTCACCGATTGGCCAAGCGTGCGGCAATGGACCGATGCGTGGCGCGGCGCTCCTCAGTCGATCCAGTCGTGCACAGGTTTACAAGTTCCGGCGATCGAGCTCGGAGTCGAAGCGCCAAGATGCCTCAGCGGAGGGACGGTTCAGACGATCGAAAGAACGTCAGCCCTGAACGACCTGCGCCCGACTGCGTCCAACCGCGCTGACGTGTCGCTGTCATTTGCTGAAGTAGCGCCGAACATGCGGGGCGAAATTGGGGCGGCGCTGGCGCAGACGGACCGGATCACTACGCAGCTGTCGCCGCTGATGAATGCGTCAGTAGCGGATCGCTTGAGCGGCGAAGACGGCCGCGCGCTGCTCGTTCCCGAACGCGGAATCAGCGAAGACGGTGTCGTTCCGGTGGCCGCTGTTCCGGGCGGCATACCCGACGTTACACGACTGGCGTCGGATGGACGCAGCGTCGCGGAACAATGGCGTGTCGCCATTGGGACGAAAGATCCATTCGCCCGGGTGATCTGGCGCGCGACGTACGTTCTCACAACCGGTTACGAACGATCGCTTGCAATTGCTTCGCCGAATGCTGCGCCGACTTTCGTTACAGGGCCGCTCGCCGCCGGTGGACGACACACCTTCGCGTTCTCGGTCTCCCAGTGGATAGGCGCCGCCACTCTACGATTCTCTGGAATCGCCAGGAGTGGCGTTCGGTTCACACCGCTCGCGGATCGTGATCTGAACGGCGATGGAATAGCGAATGACGCCGCGTATATCCCAGCGGCTCAGAGCGCGGCTTGGGCAAGCATGGAATCTCCAGGCGTTCGGCAATGCATTCGTGACGCTGCTGGCCGCATCGCGGGCGTGAACAGCTGCACGGGTCCATGGAGTATCTCTTCGCTCTTTCAGGCGTCGGTTCCGGGCGCGAAGTTCGGTCTTCCGCGCGGTTCCGAGCTCTCCGTGCAGCTATCCAATCCGCTCGAACTGCTGGGACGCGTCAACGGCGTTGTTTTCGGTAGCGTGGCTCCTGTAGATCCGTTCCTGCTTCACATCACAGGCTTTGACTCGGTGACTCACCGGTTCAGCGGACAGCCGCTCCGAGCATTCGGCGCGCCCGTAGGACTTTCGGCAGAAGCGGTTGATCCCGTGAGGCTCGCGGTAAGTATCAGGTTACCACTTGGACCAAGCGTCACATCGCAGCGGGCCGACGAGACGCTCCGCGCCATGCGCGCCAATAAATCCGGGGCGCCATCGGCGGAAACGGCGACGGATGTCGTCGGCGATATTCCGCCGATACCGTACGTCATCGCTCGATCCGGCGAGGGAATTCAGCTCACCGCCGCGCAGCGCGCGTCGCTGGCCGCTCTGGGCAGCCGCTGGCAATCCAGCGCGGCGCGGATAGTAATGGACGCATACGCTGACAGCGGTCGCGCTGACGATCCGCACCTGGCTCACGCGCGACTCGTCAGGTCGCGAGCACAGTTCATGGTCGAGGCCGAGGCTATAACGGCGCAGGTGCGAGCCGTACTCTCGCCCGACCAGATCGACCTGCTGCCGGACAGCGTCAAGCAGCTCCTGAACCCTCGCTTCTGGAATTATATCGCTCTCTTTGACGCGGGGACGATCTAGTCGTTCGCTCCCAAGCGGGCTTCTGCCGGAAGCAGTTACCTTCCAGATAAGGAACAGCTGCGCCGGAACGAAACCATCACGAAGTGGATTTTATGATCGCTCAACGAAATCTTGGCAGTAGCGGACTCACCGTATCCGCCATCGGCCTCGGCTGCATGGGTATGACCGCGTCCTACGGTACACCCGACGAGCGGGATGAGCGTGAAGCCATCGCTACGATCGATCGTGCGCTGGACATCGGCGTGACGTTCCTGGATACCGCGGAAGTCTACGGCCCGTTCACTAATGAAGAGCTCGTCGGACGAGCGCTCAAGGGCAAACGGGACAAGGCGACGATCGCTACCAAGTTCGGCTGGAGGATAGGAAAGCCGAACGAGGAGCGCGGTCTCGACAGTCGGCCGTCGCACATTCGCGAGGCGGTCGAAGGATCACTCCGTCGGCTTCAGACCGATCACATCGATCTGCTCTATCAGCATCGCGTCGATCCAGCGGTCGCGATCGAAGACGTGGTCGGTGCAATGGCTGGTCTCGTGCAGGAAGGGAAGGTGCGCTTCATCGGATTGTCGGAAGCTGGTGAGCGAACCATCAGGCGGGCGCACGCCGTGCATCCCATCACCGCGCTGCAGAGTGAGTACTCGCTGTGGGAGCGCAATCTCGAGCCACACATCATCCCGTTGCTGCGCGAGCTTGGAATCGGTCTCGTGCCATTCAGCCCACTCGGCCGCGGCTTCCTCACAGGTACGGTGAAGCGGGCGGAGGATTACGCCGAAGGGGACTTTCGGCGCGGAGATCCGCGTTTTCAGGGCGCCAACTTCGAGGCGAACATGCGGGCCGTTTCCGTAGTCAAGGAAGTTGCTGCACGTCGCAACGCAACCGCAGCGCAGATTGCGCTCGCGTGGCTGTTGAACAAGGGCGACGACATCGTCCCGATTCCGGGGACCAAGCACCGCACGCGCCTCGAAGAGAACGCCGGTGCAGCTGCGATAAGGCTCAATGCCACCGACATGCAGCAGCTCGATGACGCGCTAGCTCCGGAAAAGGTCGCCGGACAGAGGTACAACGAGGAGCGGATGGCAACGGTGGATCGATGAAGGTGGTCACGCAGGGATTTCGTCAGCCTATTGTCTGTCCATGAGCGAACTGCGAGCGCCGACCCTCACCGAGATCCAGGCCGCACGCGAGCGCCTGAATGGAATAACGCTCGATACGCCCGTTGTCCGGTGGGCCGGAGCAGCGGACGCCGCCGTTTTCGTCAAGCTCGAGATGTTGCAGCCGATCGGCTCGTTCAAACTGCGCGGCGCCTGGAACGCCGTGACTTCGGTCGCGCCGGAATTGCTCAGCGACGGCGTTTACACGGCAAGTGCTGGAAACATGGCACAGGGGGTCGCGTACAGCGCGCGTACACTGGGACTGCCATGCACCGTGATAGTTCCGGATGGCGCGCCAGCGACCAAGCTCGCCGCGATCGAGCGCCTCGGCGGCAGCATCGAACGCGTCCCGTTCGATACATGGTGGCGAATACTCGGCGACCGTGGTGACGGACGCAACGCATTGTTCGTTCATCCATTCGCAGATACCAACGTGATGGCCGGCAACGCGACGATCGCGCTCGAAGTAACGGAGCGGGTGCCAGATGTGCGCACTATAATCGTGCCGTACGGCGGCGGCGGTCTCGCATGCGGAATCGCTGCGGGTATTCGAGCGCTTGGTCATCGCGCAAGGGTGATCGCGTGCGAGGCGGAAACGTCGACACCATTGACGCAGTCGCTCGCTGCTGGAATGCCGATGACGATATCGCATACGCGGAGCTTCGTCGACGGTATGGGTGGAAAGAGCGTGTTCGCCGAGATGTGGCCGATCGCCCGCGAGCTGATTGCCGGCACTGTCACCGTCTCGCTGGACGAGATCGCAGATGCGTTGCGAATACTCGTCGAACGCCATCGCGTCGTCGCCGAGGGCGCGGGCGCCGCGCCAGTCGCGGCAGCTGCGAAGTTCGCCGCGGATGAGGGCCCTGTAGTGTGCATCGCGTCCGGCGGAAATATCGACACAGCGACACTGGCCACGATTCTGTCAGGACGGACACCCGAATTACCGCAACAGTAGCATCGACGAAATTCAACGGAAACACCTACAATGACCAGCAAAACCACAATGCAGAAGCGCTACCTCGGCGCCGATCGCCTCGAAGTATCCGCACTCGGCCTCGGCTGTATGGGAATGAGTGAATTCTATGCGGGCCGCGACGACGCGGAGTCGATCGACACGATCCACAGAGCGCTCGACCTCGGTGTAACGTTTCTTGATACCGCCGACATGTATGGACCGTTCAAGAACGAGGTGCTGGTAGGACGCGCGATTCGCGATCGGCGCGACCAGGTGATTCTCGCCACGAAGTTCGGGAACGTACGCTCCGATACCGGCGCATTTCTTGGAATCAGTGGGTCGCCGGAGTACGTCCGCAAGGCGTGCGACGCCTCACTCGAGCGCCTTGGCGTCGATCACATCGACCTGTACTACCAACATCGTGTGGACCCCAAGGTGCCAATCGAGGAAACCATTGGTGCAATGGCCGAGCTCGTGACAGCGGGGAAAGTTCGCCACCTCGGCATGAGCGAAGCCGCACCAACGACTCTCAGACGTGCGCACGCGGTTCACCCCATCACTGCATTGCAGACCGAATACTCGTTATGGTACCGCGACGTCGAGGACGAGATTCTTCCGACCTGCCGGGAGCTCGGCATCGGATTTGTCGCCTACAGCCCGCTCGGCCGCGGCTTTCTCACAGGCCGCTTCAGGAAGTTCGAGGATCTGCCGGCTGACGACTACCGGAGAAACCAGCCGCGCTTCCAGGGCGAGAATTTTCAGAAGAACCTCGACGTCGTGAAGCACGTCGAGGATCTCGCGAACTCGAAGGGCTGCACGCCGTCCCAGATCGCGCTCGCATGGCTGCTGCACCGCGGCGACGACGTGGTTCCCATTCCAGGGACCAAGCGAGTGAAGTATCTGGAGGAGAACATCGGCGCTCTCGCAGTTGACCTCACCTCCGACGACATGAAGCGCATCGACGAGATCGCGCCGCAGGGAGTCGCTGCGGGCCAGAGATATCCCGAGAGTTCCATGCACACGGTAAATTTGTAAGTTCTCAACCCTGGAGCTTGCCGGCCGTGCTCGTCCTGGATGCCGCTGCCGTGGAAACGCTGCTTCCGATGCGTGCGTGCATCGACGTGATGGAGCAAGCGCTCGTCGCGCTCGCGCAACAGGCATCGGTAAGTCCGTTGCGCACCGTGATCAGGATGCCGAAGGGCGCGATCGCGGCGATGCCTGCGTACGATGGCGCGAGTGGGACAGCCGGTGCCAAGATCGTTACGGCATTTCCGGACAATCCGATGCACGGACTGCCCTCGCACCTCGGCGTCGTCCTGCTCTTCGACGGGACGAGCGGAGTGCCGATGGCGATGCTCGACGCCAGCGCAATTACCGCGATCCGAACCGCAGCGGTGTCCGCAGTTGCAACGAAAGCTCTCTCGCGCGATGATGCGGAAGTCCTGGCCGTGATTGGAACCGGCGTTCAGGCGAAAGCGCACGTGGAATCCATTTTCGCGGTGCGGCGCATAACGCAAACGCGCATATCGAGTCGCGACGCCAGACGCGGTGAAGCGCTCGTCGCTGACCTTTCCGGCAGATACGACTGCGAGTTCGTTGTGGCCGCGTCGGTGTGCGACGCAGTGAATGAGGCGGACATCGTGTGTACGGTGAGCAACTCTCGCACACCGATTGTCATGGGAGAATGGCTCGCACCGGGAACTCATGTGAACGCTGTAGGCTCGAGCTTGAAGGATACGCGTGAGCTCGATGCGTCAGCCGTTGCAAGATCGCGCCTTTATTGCGATGCGCGTCAGTCGATGCTCGCAGAGTCCGGCGATTTTCTCATGGCGATGGCCGAAGGTGCGGTTGACGAGGCGCACATTGTCGGAGAGCTGGGAGAAGTACTCATCGGCGCCGCGCCCGGTCGCACGTCGCGCGACGAGATCACGCTCTTCAAGTCTCTCGGACTCGGTATCGAAGATCTCGCGGCGGCGAACTACGCTTACTCGCGGGCTATGGAGCTCGGGACAGGCATCAGGGTTCAGTTTGGAGAGCGGGTATATTTAGAAACGCCCCATTAGCGAAGGAGTTTTCCCATGGCTTCCGCAACTTGCACACATCTTGGCCATGTACACGACGTGGCGCCGCGCACACCCAACGGGTGTGAGGAATGTCTCAAGATGCACAGCAGATGGGTACATCTGCGACTGTGCCTCGAGTGTGGCCACGTTGGCTGCTGCGACAGCTCGCCGAACAAGCATGCGACCAAGCATTTCCACGAGACCAGTCATCCGATCATGCGCTCGTTCGAGCCCGGTGAAGACTGGGGCTGGTGCTACGTAGACGAGATGACTTTCGAGCCGGCGCCTCGAGCGCGCTGAAACGCGTGAGCACGCAGTCATCGCCAACGTCAGTCGCCGACGTCTGGCCGGCGCTGTCGCTCGCGTCGTGGGCGGACACATACGCAACGCTGCACATGCTGACGCAGATCGTCGGCAAGACGCGACTGGCGCTTGCACCGATGGTCAACCACTGGTGGCAAGTGACGTTGTACATTACCGAGCGCGGCCTCACCACTTCGGCGATGCCGTATGGGACCCGAATCGCGGCGGTGGATTTCGATTTCATAGGTCACCGCGTCGTGATACGTACCGATACCGGGGCGACGCGAAGCATCGCGCTCGTGCCTCGCCCGGTGAGTGACTTCTATGGGGAATATCGCGAGGCGCTCCGCTCGCTCGACATCAACGCGCGAATAGTGGGCGTCCCTGTAGAAGTGGAAACGGCGATACCGTTCGCCGAGGATACGCAACACGCGGCATATGATGCCGAATCTGCGAATCGATGGTGGCGGGCGACAGCTCAGGCGGATCGCGTGCTGAAGCAATTCCGCGGCCGATTCGAGGGAAAGGCGAGTCCCGTGCACTTCTTCTGGGGCAGCTTCGATCTCGCGGCGACGCGATTCTCAGGACGTGAAGCGCCCGTGCATCCTGGCGGGGCGCCCAACTGTCCCAATTACGTGATGGTCGAGGCCTATTCCCGCGAATGCAGCAGCGCCGGGTTCTGGCCGGGAGGTGGGACGCAGGAAGCAGCGTTCTATTCGTACGCATATCCGGAGCCTGCTGGCTACAGCCGTCATCCTGTTCAGCCGGCAAATGCATATTACGACGGCAACATGCGGGAGTTCATTCTGCCGTACGATGCGGTGCGCAGTTCGGCGTCGCCGGATGACGCGTTGCTCGCATTTCTTCAGAGCACATACGAGGCGGCGGCGGACTGCGCCTCGTGGGACCGGAAGTCGCTCGAGCGAACCGTCCATCAATGAATAGACCATGACGAGCAAGCTACGCGTAGATGTTCGAGAGATGTCGCGCGACGAGGCGATCGCACTCCTCGCCAAGCACCACGTCGGGCACGTTGCAATCAGCTTTCACGACCTGCTGCGACTCAAGATCTGCAACTACATCTATTCGGAAGGATGGATCTACGCTCGTACTGAGTTGAGTGAAGATGTGGTGATGGCGAGGCATCATCCGTGGGCAGCATTCCAGGTCAGCGAGATCGATGGTATATACGATTGGCGATCGGTCGAGGCCTGGGGGACGATCGAGTTCCTGTCGTCCAACGCGGAAGGGCGCGAGTGGTTCGAGTTCGAGACGGCGGTGCGATTGCTGCAGACCGTCGTACCGCAGGTACTCACCGCAGATGATCCTCTGCCGCGGCGCGCACAGCTGCTGCGTGTGCATGTTGACGACATCATAGGCCGCGAGTCTCGGAGCACATCCGCTGAATCACTTCCACGTCCGTAGGTAGAGTAGTGTCTGTACGCGCGGCGAATGGCAGGCACTACGATCTCTGAGCCGATTCTGCGTCGCGCGCACGTGGGCCAGTCGCTCATGGACCAGGCCGTGTCGCGCGCTGCGGGAGCGCGGAAGATCGAGGGGAACAAGGTGCGCTTGCTGCGTGATGCCGCCGAGAATTACCCAGCGTGGCTCGACGCGATAGCGAAAGCTGAGCGATACGTGTACTTCGAAGCGTACATCATGTGCGATGACGTTTCGGGTCGCAGGTTCGCCGATGCACTGATCGAAAAAGCCCGGGCCGGAGTCACGGTTCGCCTGCTGTACGACTGGCTCGGCGCGCTCGCCAAGACGCCGTCGCGTTTCTGGAAATCGATGAGCGCCGCCGGAATCGAGGTGCGCTGCTTCAATCCATTCAGCTTCTCCAGCCCGCTAGGCTGGGTGAATCGCGATCACCGAAAGAGCGTGGTGGTGGACGGGCGAGTGGGGTTCATCACGGGCCTGTGTGTCGGTGACGCGTGGGTCGGCGATCCCGAGCGTCACGTCGCACCGTGGCGCGACACCGGAGTGGAGGTGCGTGGTCCGGCGGTCGCGGAGATCGCGCGCGCATTCAGCCGCGTATGGTCGGTCGCCGGTCCGCCGATCCCTGAGACAGAGCTGGTGGCCAGGGAAGACATTCCGATTGCAGGAGATACATCGGTACGCGTCGTCGCCAGTGAGCCGTGGCGCGCGAGGTTACTGCGCATCGACGAGCTCGTGGCAGGCGCGGCACGAAGGACACTCTGGCTCACGGACGCCTACTACGCCGGCATGCCGACCCACGTACAGGCGCTGCGTGCGGCCGCACAGGATGGAGTCGATGTGCGCCTGCTCGTCCCCGGCGGCACTGACATACCTGTGCTGCGACCGCTCTCGCAGGCCGGATATCGGCCGCTTCTCGAGGCCGGAGTTCGCGTGTTTGAATGGAACGGTCCGATGATGCACGCCAAAACAGCGGTCGCCGATGGCCAGCTCGCACGGGTTGGCTCAAGCAACCTCAACATCGCGAGCTGGCTGGGCAACTACGAGCTGGACGCGCTTGTCGAAGACGAGGCGTTCGCCAGGGCGATGGTTGCCTCGTACCTCGACGATCTGACGCACGCGACGGAGGTCGTGTTGCACGCTCGACGGCAGTTTCGCGTGTCGGGTTCGGACGCGCAATCCAGCACTCAGTCGGGCGAACCGCTCGAGCGCCGTCGGCGCGGTCGCACGAAAGGTACCGGTAGCGCTGGTCGCGGCGTCGCGGGTGCGATCCGACTCGGCAACACTGTATCCGCCGCCGTCACTGACCGTCGCGTACTTGCGGCCGCCGATGCACGTATCGTCGCCGCCGCCGGTGCGACACTCGTAGTCCTTGCGGCGATCGGTGTCTGGTGGCCACGCGTGTTCGCAATTCCACTTGCTCTTCTCGCGCTGTGGTTCGGCGCAGCGATGCTCGTTCAGAGCTATCGCTTGCGTCTCGATAAGAAGAAGGCCAGCGCTGGACAGCGTTCGCTGCGTGCGGACGTTTCGAAAGACAGGACATCGTTGCACTGAGCCGGCATGTCGGGCGACTAGCGCAATCCGTAAACGAGGATTCGACTCTGCTGCGCAGCGCCGGGCCACACCGGCGACTTCATTCCTGATGCGACAGCAACCAGTTGTCGCCCTCCCGCTGAATAGCTGATGATTCCGCCACCCGTCGACTGGCCCGTGTTGGTCTTCCACAATACGTGACCGTTATCTGCATCGAAAGCGTAGAGCTCGCCTGACATATCGGCCGCGAACACGAGGCCGCCAGCTGTTGGCGTCACGCCGGCCAGCATCGGATGTGGGGCGTGGAACTTCCAGCGCACAGCTCCGCTGTCCGCATCGAACGCCGTAAGCCAACCGCTCGCCTGCTGCGCCGAACCAAAAGGGCTCTTGTTTTCGTTTCCAAGCCAGGTCGTGCCGGCTGGCGGAATGGTGGTCGTATCACGCTTGAGTTGAACGCTGGCGCACCAATCCACAGCGCCGACGTAGATCGCGTTCGTGTTTGGGCTGTACGCTGCACCGTTCCATTCCGAGCCTCCCGTGATACCGGGGCAGAAGCGAACGATGCTGTCGCGCGAGAGAGGAGCATCAGTGTTCTGGCGCGTTGTCGTCGGCATTCTATAGATAACGGGCAGCGCCGCACCGAGGTCAGTGGCCGTTGTCGCCCCACCTGTCATACCCGTGCGATCGAGCACCGCGAGTTGACCGTCCTTGTTCGCCGATGCAACGATTGCGCGGCCCGCGTGCGTCGTAATGAGAGTTGGCGGGCTATCGACATCCCAGTCGTGCATGTCACGCTTCACCAGCTGATCGTAGCCGCGCATCTTGCCTGTCGCCCCATCGATAGCGATAACGGCGTCGGTGTAGAGGTCGTCGCCACCGCGCACATCGATCTCGAAATCCGGTGCCGGGTTGCCGGCAGGTACGTACAGGACGTTGTTGGGCGCATCGAAGGTGAATGACGTCCAGAATCCGCCGCCGGTAATCGGAAGCCTCTTGTTGGTCCACGTTTCGCGTGCAGCGCCAGAGTCGGGCACCACATCGAACTGCCACACGACATGCCCGTCGCGCGCATCGAGCGCGTACACGTGGCCCGTCACGCCCACCTGATCGCCGCCCGCGTTACCCACGTAAACGATGCCGTTCGCTGCGATCGGCGCCATCGGTATCGACATGCCCGGTGCCGCCGTGCTTATCGTGTGATCCCAGAGCACGTGTCCATCGGTCGTGTCCATGGCGAGCACGTGGGAGTCGGAGGTGCCGCGGAAGAGTCGACCGTCCATGTATGCGAATCCGCGATTCACGAGAAGTGCGCTCGGCTTGGCGCTGTGGCGCGGCTGAATCCACCTCTGAGCGCAGCTACTCGCGTCGATTGCGTACGAGATGGTGTCGGTCGTGAAATACATCGTTCCATTGACCACGATCGGTCCGGTCTGCAGCGACGTGACTTCGGGCAACTTGTAGGTGCAGATGCTTTTTATCTGCGAGATGTTTTCGCGGCTTATCTCCGAGAGGGGAGAGAATCGGTCGCCGGCGGTGGTGCGATTATAGCTCGGCCAGTTCTCCGGCTTGGTCTGTGCGGCCAGGGCCGAGGCGGGGTTGACCGTCGGACGTGTCGTGTCGATCGGGGCCGCTGTACGTTCCCTACTGCAAGCGCCAAGAGCGACCACACTCAACGTGATGGCCGTCGCACGGCCGCAAATATGTTTCAGCATACGCGACTCCTCGCTATCGTGAACCTCGACGCCGTATACGGGCGGTACCCCGTTCACGTATTATACATCGCCGGAAGCGGCTGGCCGTTGAAGGAACGAGGTCTGGACGTACCAGTAGACCGAAAAGCGGCGGCTATCACACTTCTTGCAACGTCCCGTGCCGGCGCGAGCTGCCACCAGTGCGCTGCGCGACACCGTCTGCGGCCGTCTCTGCATAACACCGAGGGAGCAAGAATGGAAAAACGGAAGATCGGATCGTTGGTTGTCACCTCGGTCGGGTTGGGATGCAACAATTTTGGCGGCCGGCTGGACGAGAGCGCGACCGCGAAAGTCGTCAACGCCGCACTCGACGCCGGAATCGACTTCTTTGACACCGCCGACATCTACGGAGAGCACGGACGTAGCGAGGAATACCTTGGACGCGCCCTGGGTCAGCGCCGCCGCGACGTTTTCGTCGCCACGAAATTCGGCATGAAGATGGACGACCAGCGCCACGGCGCGCGGCCCGAATATGTGCGTCAGGCCGCTGAGGATAGCCTGCGGCGCCTCGGCACTGGCCACATCGATCTCTATCAATTGCACACCCCCGATCCGGCAGTGCCGATCGCCGACACGCTCGGCGCCCTCAACGAGCTTGTGCGCGAGGGAAAGGTGCGCGAGATCGGATGCTCGAATTTCTCCGTGCAACAGATCCGTGAGGCCGAGTCAGCCGCCGCGCTGCACCATACCGCACGGTTCGTGAGTGTGCAGAACGAGTACAGCCTGCTGCATCGCGACCCGGAGGCGGAGTGCTCGAGGAATGTGAGAAGGTCGGAGCCGCGTTTCTGCCGTACTTTCCACTGGCTAGCGGTTTGTTGACGGGCAAGTATCACCGCGGTCAGCCGGCACCGGAAGGAAGCCGGCTGTCGAGCGGCCCGCGCGCAGCCCAAGTGAACGACGCGGCGCTCGAGCGCGTCGAGGCTCTTCGCGCGTTCGCGCAATCCAGGAATCACACGCTGCTCGACCTCGCCTTCTCGTGGCTGTTGTCGCATTCCGTTATAGCAAGCGTGATAGCAGGTGCGACGAAGCCAGAGCAGGTGAAAGCGAACGTTGCTGCCGCCGACTGGCGAATGAGTGAAGACGATTGCGCCGCAGTGGACGCCATTCTCAAGGACTGAGCTACATGCCGCGTACGCGCCAGTTCCTGATGGCGCTGGCGTGGATCGCGTAATGTCCGTAGGTGTCGAACCGGAGGCGTCGTCGGAACCGAGTCTCCGTGGTGAACAACGCTTGCGGTGATTGCGCTACGTAGTCCACGAGCGCAGCGTGTACGTAGTTGTGCTGCTGCATCACGGTTGCAAGACTGAGGCTGCGCCGCTGCTCTGTCATCAGTGCATTGAACGCGTCGATCCCACCGTAGGTCGTGGAATAGCGCGGCGACCTGCCCCCTTCACGGATCACCGGCAGGTGTTTCAGCGCTTCCTCTTCCCACCATGTGACATGCGCGATGATATCTCGAACCGACCACTCGCCCGTCACGCCGGGCTGCAGCAGCTGCGCATTTCTGAGGCCTGCATAGGACTCCTCGAATTCCTGCCACGCAGCTGCGAGCCTGTCGAGTACCTGCTGTCTCTTCATCTATCGAAATCTTACAGTAAGCGAGTGATGGTTGCGCATGACATGGACTGATAATCTAGCCGTATGGTCAAGCGAATACTGGCCGTTTTCGGACATGTGCGCAGCCAGTCGGAATGCCGCCGCCACGATGCAGAATGCGAAACGATTATCCCTGTCCGAAAATGGCTAGTGCGCGACGAGTGTACGGGTTATCATGAGGCATGACACCTGATACCGAGTCTCTCTACGCTGCCCTCGCGTCGCGCGATCCCCGCTTCGATGGAGTCTTCTACGTCGGAGTCACCTCCACCGGTATTTACTGTCGGCCGGTCTGCACTGCGAGGACTCCCAAGGCTGCGAATTGCAGATTCTTCGATAGCGCTGCAGCGGCGGAAGGCGCGTCTTTCCGTCCGTGTCTGCGCTGCAGGCCCGAGCTCGCACCGGGAAATGCTCCAGTGGATGACGCTCAGCGCATCGCCGCGCTGTTCGTGCAACGGGTCGAGGAGGGAACACTCGATCATGCAACCGGCCTCGAACAGGTCGCCGAGAAATTCGGCTGGAGCTCTCGACAGATTCGCAGAATCGTCCACAGGGAGCTTGGCGTATCGCCCATCGAACTCGTACTCACGCGCCGCCTGCTTCTCGCCAAGCAGCTGCTCACTGAAACGAACCTTCCAGTTTCGGAAGTCGCCTTCGCGAGTGGATTCGCCAGCCTCCGCCGTTTCAACGACGCCTTCAGTAACAGATACGGAATTCCTCCCACGCGACTGCGGAGAGTCGCCGATGGAATGGCGCCAAAGCCGCTGCTGGGCGGCAGCTCGTTCACGCTTCAGCTGACCTACCGCCCGCCATTCGATTGGGAGGGAATTCTCCAGTTCCTGCGCGCTCGCGCATTGAAAGGAGTGGAGTGCGTCCAGGATGATGCATACGTGCGCACCGTTCGCCTTGGATCGCACACCGGCTGGATCTCCGTGCGCAACGTCGTGGCCACGCGCGCGCTCAAGGTCGAGCTTCCACATTCGCTCACCCCTGTGCTGCCCGCATTGCTCGGACGACTGCGCAATCTCTTCGATCTCGGTGCGCGTCCGGACCTTATCTCCGAGTGGTTGATGCGCGATCCGCTCCTGACCGGGATCGTTGCGAGCAATCCGGGCATGCGCGTGCCCGGCGCCTTCGACGGATTCGAGCTCGCCATGCGTGCAGTCCTTGGCCAGCAGATAAGTGTGAAGGCAGCCACGACCATTGCCGGTCGAATCATCGATGCGTTCGGCGAAACGATAGCTACGCCCCATCACTCGCTCACGCATCTCGCCCCGACCGCACAGCGCGTCGCCGAGCTCCGAGTGGACGACATCGCCTCGCTCGGCGTCATCCAGTCGCGTGCACGAAGCATCGTAGCGCTGGCCAACGAGGTCGCGTCCGGACGCCTCGAGCTCGATGCGGGAGCGGATCCGGAATCCACGATGAAGCAGCTCACAGACATACCGGGCATCGGGAAGTGGACTGCGCACTACATCGCGATGCGTGCACTGCGCTGGCCGGATGCGTTTCCGAAGGAGGACGCCGTGCTACGCAACAACCTCGGGCGAGTCACGGCATCGCGCGCGGACGAGTTGTCGCAGGCGTGGCGTCCATGGCGCAGCTACGCAACGCTGCACCTCTGGCGTGCGTCTAATCCATCGCGCCCGACGGGTTGAACGACAATCACCAAGCGTGGCGCGTCACCGTACCTTACAGCTGATCCAGCCGTCCTCCGTCTACGACGACGCTCGCGCCCTGCACGAACGCCGCATCGTCAGAGGCGAGAAAGGCGATTACGGACGCCAGATCGTCGGGCGTTCCGACCATCGACTTGTCGATCTTCTCGACGCCGGATTTCACGTTCGGATTGTCCCAGAGCATCGGTGTGTCGACCGCGCCCGGCAGCACTGCATTCACGCGAATCCCACGCGCCTTCCCTTCGATTGCAGCCGATCGGGTAAGTGACAGCACGGCCGCCTTTCCTGCGGCGTATGGAGCGACCGCCGGTTCGGTCTCGACTGCATGGATGCTGGCCACGTTCACGATTGCGCTACCCTTCGGCATGTGTGTGAAACCCTGCTTGATGAAGTAGAACGCGCCCAGGAGATCGACGCCAAGCACGCGGCGCCAGTCGTCGCCGGTGAGTTGAATTAGTGGCTTGAACGTCATGAGTCCCGCATTGTTGACGATCACATCGACGTGCCCGAAGTGGCTGACCGCGCCGGTCACACAGGCTGTGACCTCCTCCTCCTTTGATACGTCGCAGGCACACGCCCATGCATCCGGCGCGCCCGCCTGCCTTACCTCCGATATCGCCGTGCTCTCCTGCGCGACGTTGAGATCTGCAACGACGATGCGCGCACCCTCGCTCCCGAAGCGCTTCGCGGTGGCCAGTCCGATACCGCTCGCACCACCTGTGACGATTACGACCTTTCCATCGAAGCGGCTCATCTCGTTGGCTCCAATCGGTTTAGTGGCTTGGGATTGTTCGCGTCCGTCTTCTTGTCCGCCGGCACGATATTGTGAATAGCCGGGGTCTCCACCGACACGTCCATATTCCGAGCTGTTGCGTTCGCAGCGTCGCGTCGCGCGCCAGCACCCGGCGTGGGGTCGATTGGAAGCGCGAGCACGACGCTCTGGGTCGGAAGCACCGACGCCCATTCTGCGATGAGGCGTCGGTACGCGTCGCCAACGGGCCGCACATTGCGGTCGAGATCGTACAGGCCGAGTGGGTCGACGCGCCCGTTCGGCTCTCGCAGCGCGGTGTCCCAATCCACCTGATCCGTGAGCGAATACCACGTGAAACCGACGATGGGCACTCCGTCGTTGCGAACGCGCATGACGTTCGCCCATTCCTTGTGCAGCCACCCAACAGCTTCCTGGCCGGTCGGTCCCTGACGAAAATTCGTCTCCGTGTGCATTACCGGAACGCGGTAACGTTCGTAATACTGTCTTGTTATGACATAGTAGCCAAAGATCTCGCCCGATGGATGCGTCGTTCCGTCATCGTCTACGAGGTGCTCGTTGGTGACGTAGTAGTCGTTGCCCATTATGCAGTGGCGCTTCAGGCCGTGACCGAGAAAGAGGTGGTACTCCTCGCTCGTCATGCCGTTGTCCATCAGATACTCGAACATGTCCGAGTTGACGCGTCTTCCATAATTGAGATCGAGCGAGAGGAAACGCACCTCGTTCATGAGCTCGGCGGGCCCGATCGCCTTCGGGTTCTTTGCATGGAAGTATTCGGTCGATTCGCTCTGGATGAAGATCGCGTCGGAGCGAACCTTCAGAATCGCCTGCATCGCGAGGACGTTGGCGCGTGCGAGATGCTTGAGCGCCGTGACGAAGCCTCGATCGCTGCTCAGCTGCTCGTTCCACCAGCCGTACTTTCCCGAGAACAGGGCGCAGACATACATCTCGTTCACGGGCGTGTAGAGCTGCACCCACGGAAACCTTCGCGCGAAGGCTTCGGCGTATTTCGCGAACTGAGCGGGGAAGTCAGGATTCTGGAAGTTGCCCAGCCAGTCCGGCACGCCAAAGTGACACAGGTCCGCGATCGGCTGGAGTCCCCTCTGACGGAGATCGGCGAACGTCTCGTCGGCGAACGTCCAGTCGTATTTGTCGGGTGCTGTCCAGCAGCTGAAAAGCGGCGGCCCGTAGCGAAGGTGGGTGACACCGGTGTGCTGCGCGAGGTCAAAATCGCGCTTCCAGTTCTTGTAGTGGCCGCATTTTTCCATCTCATCGACCCGGAGCTTCCCATTCTGGATCGTGGGATAGCTGTTCTCGATGCCGGTCGCGAAGATGAAGTACGTGCTTTCGTAGATCTGATTCATCACCGATGCCTGAGTGCCGTGTGTCGCAGCAACAGGCTACGCACGGACTGCGCCAGCCAATTGCCGGCGACGGCATTACGTCGCGCAGGCCGGTGTGGGCCGCCGCGGGCAGCGCTCATCCGTAGAGAATCTTCCCACCCAGAATCGCCAGACTCAGGATAAGGCAACCGGCGTTCGGTACGATCACGGGCCACTGTCCGCTGAGCACGCCATAAAGGACCCAGAACGCGCTGGCGGTGACCAACAAGCCGAACATTCCGTACGAAAGGTCCCGTGTCTGTCTTGTGCGGTACACGCGGATCACCTGGGGGACGTACGATGTCATGCTCAGGAGGCCGGCCGCGTAGCCAATGAGAGGAGCGATCTTTATTGATGCTTCTACGCCGTGGAACTGGTTCATGGTCGATTGTTCGTGTGAAGGGGCACCGGCGACCTCGCTCGCCGAATCACTTTGGCGTACGTCTTGAATGCGGAGGCCGGTTCGCCACCAGCGTAGCTCCCGCGCCCAAAACCCTTTCCATCAAATACAGACAGGTGCAACATGACGAATGACGACACGCGCTCGACCTCGACAATGAATGATACCACCGGAGAGCATCCGTTCGCCGTGGTGACGGGTGCTTCGAGCGGCATCGGCCTGGAGCTGGCGAAACAGTTCGCGCAGCACGGCTACGATCTCCTGATCACCGCCGAAGATTCGGGAATCGCGGATGCGGCGAGCACTCTTCGCGGGATCGGGGCGCAGGTGAACAGCGTGCAGGCGGATCTCGCAACGTACGACGGTGTGGAACAGCTCTATCAGCGCATCAGGGCCGCCGGCCGGCCCGTCGACGCAATCGCGATAAATGCCGGTGTCGGTGTAGGCGGACCCTTCCTGCAGAATGACCTGAAACGGGAGATCAACCTCATCGATCTCAATGTTACATCAGTTGTACACCTCTCGAAGCTGATCCTGAAGGACATGGCAGCCCGCAACCAGGGCCGCGTGCTCTACACTGCATCGATAGCTGCGGAGGGCCCTGGCCCATATGAAGCGGTCTATGCCGCATCGAAAGCGTTCGTCCTCTCATTCGCCGAGGCGATTCGCAACGAGCTGAAGGATACCAACGTCACTGTCACCGCACTCCAGCCTGGCGCGACGGAAACGAATTTCTTCAACCGCGCCGGCATGCAGGACACGAAGGTGGCGACCAGCAAGAAGTCCGATCCGGCCGACGTGGCACGGGAAGGTTTCGAAGCGTTGATGGAGGGGAAGGATCACGTCGTCTCGGCGATGGGGAAGGAGAAGCTCCGCGTTGCAATGGGTCAGGTAATGCCTGAGACCGTCAAGGCCGAGCAGCACGCCAAGCAGTCCGAGCCCGGCTCCGCAAATCGCTAGCGCGGTGCAGTCATGATTGCTGTCGCGCGGTGGCTTGTATCTGCATGCATCCACCGCGCGACGATCACCGCAGCCGTCATGTCCGCCGTAACGTTCGTTACCGTGCGGAACATGTCCGGTATGATGTCCACCGCGAGCAGGATACCGATTCCTTCGGCTGGAATTCCGACACTCGCGAGCACCGGTATCATCACTAGCAGGACTCCGGCGGGTATGCCCGGTATGCTGAAGCTCAGCAGCACGGCCGATACTGCGATCGATATGATCTGACCGGACGTGATCGGAATCCCGTAAACGCGAGCCAGAAAGAGACTGCTCGTGGTTATCGCGATCGTCGCACCGAGCTTGAATGTGGAGACAGCGAGCGGAAGCAGGAAACCCGTCACCGATTCGGGAAGCGCAAGCTGATCATGGCCCGCTTCGATCATCGCAGGCAGCGATGCGAGTGACGACCTGGAGCTGAATCCGACGACCTGCGCGGATGCGATTGCGCGCGCAAATGCGACGAGCGGCACTCGGCCGACCAGAGCGGCGAGAGCGTACAGCGCACATGTACACCAGACACACTGCGGCGACGAGAATCAACAGCGCCGCAACTGCGTGCGTACTGCCCAATCCTGTGCGTGCGCCGAGTGCGTAGGCGAGACCGAACACGCCGAGCGGCGCGATCCAGAGAATCCATCGCACTATCTCGAGCATCGCATCGGCGACGCCGCGAAAGAATGCGACGACACTGCCGCGTGTCTCTGCCGGCAATCGAGTGAGTGCGACGGCGAACGCCAGAGTGAACACGACGAGGGGGAGCAACGCGCCATTCGATGCTGCAGCGATCGGATTGGCCGGTATGAGATCACCACCCAGCTCCAGAAACCCGGCCGTTGGTGGGGCGACCACGGTTGGCACTTCCGAACGTACCGCCCGACACGCGTGTCACCCGGAGCACGTCGAGCATCCATGGAGTGACGAGCGCTACGAGGATGGCACCAGCAACTAGAAGCGCCAGGAATACCGCAACCGCACGAAGCCCAATCTTCCCACAGCCCGTGCGTCGGACAAGGCCGAAACGCTCGTGATGAGAAGCGCGGCCACGAGGGGGACGACCACCGCACTTATCGCCTTTACCCAGACCGTGCCTAGCGGGCTGACGATACCCGCGAATTGCGGGAGCCAGGCTCCTCCGATTACGCCAACAGCGAACGCCAGGAGTATCATGGCGGCCGGCGACACCCGCCACCACCGTCGGGTCCGTGCCGACCGCGCTTCCCGAGTCCCTGGCTCTCCTGACACAGCGCTGAATCTACGACTCGGCAACCGAGGCGGAGCTGGTCATTCGAGTCCTGCGAACTGGTGCGGTGGAGTTCGCATCCTCTAGTGGTGATTGATCGCGAGGCTCCGGGGGCGCGGTTGTGGTGAGCGATCCGAACGTTACGCTCAACCCGCTGGTTTCGCCTCCGCCGCCGCCCGCTCCCGCTCGAGGTCCGACTTCATGGTGGTCTGCAGCTGGCTGCGCACGCGACCGCGGATGTTGAAGATGCCGCCCGGCAGGTTGTCGAATCGGTATCGCTGGACGGTGACGAGATAGATGCCGGGGCCGCCCGCAAGATCCGGCGCATCGAATACCGCCGACAGCTCGAGCTCCGATTCGAAATAATGGTCCGCGTAGATCTGTTTCCGCGCGATGAGGGGAGTCCCGGACGGTGGAGTGTACACCAGCAGCTGATTGACGGTGAATGTCGAGCGCAGATGCGAGGCCTTGTACATCGACCAGTACATCGCATCCTGCACACCGTCGGGACGACTGGCTGGATAGCTTGCAAGAAAGTCGTGAAAGGCGGGCGCGTAGTTGCGCAGGAACTGCGATTGCCCGAGCAGCGCGTCGAACGCATCACCCGCGAGTGTGCCGTTGGTGTCGTCGTAGCGCAGCATCGCCGAGTTGCCGCGGGCACGATACGCCGCGACGAGATCTACCATCGCAGCCCGCATTATCGAATCGACTTGCTCTCGTGCATTCTGGCCGTCCCAGTCGACTTGCTGATCAAACTCGTGCATCAGCGACACTGGCATCTTGAAGGCGCAGTCGTTGACGTCGCATGATTGAAGATCGTGCCACTCCGATCCCTCGAAGAACACATGCTGCATCTCGTCTGGCTTGATCGGATCCCCGACCATTCCGAACGGCTCGCCGCGACTCGCGATCAGAGGCTGCATATCCCGAATGCGAGCCAGGTAGGCATCGCGCGTGGTATGAATCCCGATGATGCCGAACACCGCGACATCCCGATTGATCGCAGTATGGAGCAGAGCCACCGCCGCGCTGCCGTTACGCGCATCGGCAAGCTGACTGGTGCCGTTACCGATGGTGGCGTGCAAGAAATCCTCAACCCCGGGCGCAGCACTCTGCGCGTGTGTCCAGTGCGGCATGAAGCTCAACGCAAGCGCGATGCAGCTGGCCGCGAGAAGCGCTCTTTTGGCAGATTTCGCTCCCAGTTTCGCGATAACTCTATTCAGAATACAGATTCCATTGTTGTTGGGCGCCGTCCCGCGCACCAGGCACCCACAACGATGCAAAAGCGTCTGTTCGAACAACTGATCGACTTGGATCAGGCGCTCGGGCGCGGGATGGACGGACGATTGCTGATCATCATTGTACCCGGCTGAAGGCCTGGTGATGTCGCCTCGATGTGCAATGCGCCAGGGCTCATTGTGGCCTGGATGATTGCTGCGCAACGGCCGCTGAACAACCGTCGCGTGGCGCTCTTGTCGGCCTCATGACTGGACGGATCACCGTTGCCAACTCCGATTATCGCGCCGTTCCCGCTCACGGCGAACGAGATCTCCGCGTCGGCCGTCGGAACGACGCGGTTCTGCGCATCCACCACCTGAGCGTCGAGCATCACCACGTCCTCGCCGTTTGCTGCAATCCAGTCACGGTCCGAGTGCAACACGATGCGCGCTGCAGGACCGGTCGTCTCGCGCTTCATCGACGTGATAAGCTTGCCGTTCCGGTAACCGCGCGCTTCGATCGCGCCGGGCGCGTACTCCACCTTCCACGAAACGTGGCTGTTGGTCGGAACTGTTTGGTGCCCAGGCTTTTGCCGTTGAGCAACAGCTCGACACTCTCGAGGTTGCTGTGCACCCAGACGTCGATCGCCTTCCCTTCATTTCCGGCCCAGTTCCAGTGCGGAAAGAGATGCAGAACCGGCTTGTCGCCCCACCATGCCTGGTAGTAATAGTAGGTGTCCTTCGGGAATCCACAGGTATCCACGATTCCGAAATGCGAGCTGATGCACGGCCAGTCATACGGTGACGGCTCGCCGCGGTAATCGAAGCCCGTCCACGCAAAGCCGCCAGCGAGCCACGGTCGTGCCACATTGTACGTCCACCATTCCTCGGCCGTCGCGCCGTAGCCCGGCTTGTTCACGTCGTACGCGCTGACGTAGCCGCGCTCCGCATCGTTTGCGTAGATGCCGCGTGTCGCGAACGCGCTCGCTGTTTCCGACTCGAACAACGGAAGCGATGGCATGTTGTGATGCAGCGCGTCTATGCTCTCTCGCGTGTAGTTGATTCCCTCGACGTCTACCGATAGCGTAATTCCCGTGGTGTACCTGCTATCCTTCGCTGCCGTTACCGGGCGTGATGGATCGAGACGCCGGGCGAGCAGACGCATGTCGTGTGCGACACGGGTTCCGACGCTCGTGCCCTGCGAATCCCATTCCTCGTTCGCGATCGACCACGCGAAGACGCACGGATGATTGCGATCACGCCGAATCATGCGCTCGAGCTGGCTCATTCCTTCCGGTTGAGAGGAGAACATGCGCGTCTCGTCAAGCACGAGCATTCCCATCCGGTCGCACGCGTCGAGCAGCTCTGGAGTCGGCGGGTTGTGCGATGTGCGGTATGCGTTCGATCCCATCTCCTTGAGCGTCCGGATGCGAAAGTCCTGAATACCATCCGGCAACGCGGAGCCGACGCCGGCGTGATCCTGGTGATTACAGGTACCCTTGATCGGGACGCGCAGACCGTTCAGGAAGAATCCACGATCTGCGTCGAAGTGTATGCTGCGTATACCGAAAATCGTTTCATTGCGATCCACGGTGCGGCCGTGTTCGTCCGTGATTGTAGTCACAAGAGTGTGGAGTCGCGGCGAACCTACAGACCACAGCGCGGGATCGGCTATCACAGCCGTCTGATCGACTGTTGCGGTGGTCCACGGAGTTGCATGTGCGGTGTCGCCACGTACAGTAGCGAGCACCTTGCCGGACGGATCGTGAATCTCCGACATCACTCGATACGTGACGGGGTCGTCCGACTCATTGGCGACCTCCGTGCTGATGAAAAGGCGAGCGCTTCGCGACGCGCCGTTGTCTGCAGTGAGCTCCGAGCGCACGTACGCGCCCCACTGCGGTATGTGCACGGGATTCGTCTTGACGAGCCAGACGTGCCGATAAATGCCGGCTCCCTCGTAGAACCAGCCTTCGTACTCGCTGGCGTCGACTCGCAGTACCAGTACGTTCTTTCCACCAAAGTTGGCGACATCGGAGATGTCATACCGGAACGGCGCATAGCCGCTGGCGTTGCGTCCCAGATAATGGCCGTTGAGCGCGACCATCGCGTCGCGAAACACGCCGTCGAACTCGAGTGAGATTCGCCGTTCCGCATCTGCCGCCGGAAGATCGAATGTGCGGCGGTACCAACCGACGCTCGTCTCCGGATGTTCGCGACCGATCGGTTTGTAGCCGTGTCCACGAAGATGCTTCTCGTCGACGAACGGCAGCTCGACCGCCCAGTCGTGCGGCAGGTTCACCGTGCGCCACGCCGAGTCGTCGTACTTCTCTTCGCCGACATCCGGAAAGATCTCGCCATCCTTGGCGAATGCTTCGTTGGAGCCGAATCCGAAATCGCGCGCGGGATCGGAGGCGTGGCCCAGGTGAAACTTCCATTTCTGATCGAGCAGTAGCCGCTCTCGGGGTGAATCCGTATCAAGTGAGCTTGTTCCCCCACCGCCCGGCGCCGGTCGATCGCGGGATCCAAGGGCGCCGAGGAGTGAAGGCGCTAGGGCGGAGCCAGCAGCAGCGGCTGCGCCTGTCTTGAGCAGATCGCGTCGTGTCAAGCGAGACATGGGAGTCCAACCGATTGGGGGCGTCGATGCCGTACGCCGCGGTGAGTTGCAGGTCTCAGGAAAATACGCGCCGATCGGCGAGCTTGTCGCCGGTGGCTGACGGCGTCCGCGCCAATCCGCGTTTGGGAGGGCGACGAGCAGCCGATCCTCCGGAATCGTAATTTTCCTGCATTCACTCAAAGGATTCACTGTGCGTCTGTCGTCCGTTCTGATTGCCTGTTGTCCGATGCTCCTCGCCGCAGGCGCGGCACTGGCGCAGACGTCTGCCAATCCGCGGGCAACGCCCGCTCCCACAACGGCGATGCAGTCGTGGCTGGCCTTCGATGCGCCACCCGGTGAGGAATCGCGTCTTACCGACGCCGTCATGGCCGCCGACAGCCGCTGGCACCGCGACGATCTTGGCAATCTTGTGATGACAATCGGTACGGGTCATCCACGTCGATTGGTAGCCTGCGGGCTCGATCACGTCGGGTTCATCGTGAGCGAGATAACAGATCAGGGTTACCTGCGACTGCACCGCGCCGGAAACGTCGCGACACATCCACTCTGGGACCAGTTCCATCAGGCGCAGCAGATCAGAGTGCTCACGCGCAGCGGCTCCATTCCAGGTGTCGTAGCGGTCGACAACGTTCACTTCGCGCAGGAGCATCGCGGCGACACGGCAGTCGTCAACGTCGACCAGCTCTGGGTGGACATCGGTGCGCATTCGAAACGGGAAGCTGAGCAGCTCGGTGTGTCGCTCATCGATCCCGTAGTCCGAGATCTGCCCCCCTGGACATACAGCGACTACGTGGCCGGTGCCGACGTCAGTGGGCGCGCCGGTTGCGCCGCGGTTGCATCGGTTGCGCATGCAGCCGAGAATGGCACGCACGGTACAGGGCAGACCGTATTCATACTGTCGACACAGAGCAGCTTCCGGTGGAGCGGACTCGAGGGCGCTGTCGCGCGGCTCGGAAAGTTCGATGAAGCTGTCATCGTCACTGGATCTGCTCGTGACGACAGCGCAGCAGTTTCGCGCTCCCGGTTCGCTCCACGCGTGCGCGGTACGCCCGATGTCGGCACCGACTCCATTGCACGCATCTCGGTTCGCACGCGATTCTCGAGATCGCTCGTAGAGAGCGTTCGAGCGAGCGATCTGGATTCACTGCTCGCCGCCGTGCGTCTGGCTTCGGGCGTGCGGACGTCCGCAATACAGTGGATCAGACTGCGCGCTCCTTCCGCTTTACCTTCCCGCGCGCCCGACAGCCTGTCGACCGCTGCCGGCATCCTGACGCGCCTCGTCGATCTGCCCGCCGTCGGCGAGCACGAAACGCCGGTGCGTGACGCGATCCGAAGCGCGATGCCAGAATGGGCACGCAAGCAGGTAGTCCAGGATTCGGCCGGCGATCTAATCCTCGCGATGGGACCGGACCGCGACACGACCGTCTTCCTCGCGCACATGGACGAGGTGGGGTACACGGTTCGCTCGATCGACGCCAGCGGCATGGTAACTTTGACACCGCAGGGTGGGCTGAACGGTGCGGCGTGGGAGGGTCAGCCAGCATTGCTGTTCGTCGATACGTCACGTCGCAGCAACGCGTCGGCATCGACGCCGACGGAGTCAATTGCGGGAGTGTTCGTCCCACGCGAGCAGGCGACACTGCGTCGCCCCGAGACGATGCATGCGTGGTTCGGGTTGGATTCCGCGGAGCTTGCGGCGCGCGGTGTTCACACCGGAGCGATGGTCACTGCGTACAAGCGTGGCGAGCGTCTCGCCGCTACCCGTTTCACGGCGCGCGCGCTGGACGATCGCGCTGGTGACACGGCCCTGCTGCTCGCACTTGCCTCGATCGATCCCGCCACGTTGAACCACAAGGTGATCTTCGTCTGGTCGGTCGAGGAGGAGATCGGCCTTTTCGGAGCCGCCGCCGTCGCACAGCACATCGGCACATCCGTGCACCATGCATACGCGATCGACACCTTCGTTTCGTCCGACACGCCGCTCGAGCAACCCACCTTCGCACTCGCGCCACTTGGTGATGGCCCGGTTCTGCGCGCGTCCGACGATGGGATGATCATGGTGCAGAGTGAGCGTGCGCGGATCATTGACGTCGCACGCCGCAGCGGCATTCCACTCCAGGTTGGCACTACGAAGGGCGCAACCGACGTCGATCCATTCGTTGCGCACGGCGCGATTGGTGCGCAGCTTGGCTGGCCGGGTCGCTACAGCCATTCTCCGGCTGAAGTACTCGACCTGAACGATCTGAAATCACTTGCGCGGTTGGTGCGGACGTTGGCGCAGTAGCATGCTTGGCCACAAAGACACACTATTCAACCAGGATCGAACTTTCCGATGACCGATCGCAGATTTGCCTCACGCCTCGCACTCGTCGTTCTCGCCGCTCTTGCGTCGTCGTGCATGCCACCTGTGAGCGCGTCCCGTGGCAATCCTGCCGCTCCGCAGAGCACGGCAGGTGATCTGCCACCCGCTCTTGCGGCGATCGACACCGCGCAGCTGCGTCGCGATCTGTACACGATGGCGAGCGACGCCATGCGCGGCAGAGAAGCGGGAACTCTCGACGAGCTTCGCGCGAGCGCATGGGTCGCGGATCGTGCCCGCGAAGCTGGCCTGCAGCCTGCCGGAGACGACGGCAGCTACTTTCAGTTCTGGCCCATGCATCGCGTTATGACCACCGGCAACAGTCACGCGGAGCTCGAATGGTGCGCCGCTCGAGCTCTGGAAAGATGCGGCGGTCGTGTCACCGGTAGACGCGACGCTGGATCTACCACTCGTATGGGTCGGCACTGCGAGCGCGGATTCGCTGGCGCATCTGGATCTCCGCGGCAAAGCCGTCGCGGCGATGACGCTTCCGCCCTCCAGGCCGCCGGTTTCCTGGATCAGCCTCCGCATGTGGCGTTACACGCGCCAGGACATCGCGGAGCGTACATCGGCGCTCGCGAAAACGGGCGCCGCGGCGATAGTTCTTGTCGCGGACGATTCCACAAAAGATCAGTTCATTCCTGTTTCTGTTCCGATGCGTCGCGGCAGCTATCCCGCCGATACGAGCAGCATCGCACGGATCCGCAGGCAGACTCCGGTACTCTGGGTGACTGCTTCGCTCAAGTCGCGTGTGTCGGCAGCGACGCGTCTAACGCTCGATCTGCGCGCTCAGGCTTTCGACTATCCGTCGGTGAATGTCGTAGCGAAGGTGCCGGGTACGGACCCGCAGCTGCGCGGCGAGTACGTTCTCTTCAGCGGACACGACGATCATGACGGCGTTCGCTTTCCCGTAGCAGGCGATTCGATCTGGAATGGCGCCGACGACAACGCGTCCGTGGCTGTCGGCATGCTCGCGATCGGCCGAGCATTCGTCGCGCATCCGGGTCGGCGCTCGGCGCTCTTCGTCTGGCATGGCGCGGAAGAGCGCGGGCTCCTCGGCTCGCGCTGGTTCGCGTCGCATCCGACTGTCCCGCTGTCATCGATCGTCGCAGTGCTCAACGGCGACATGATCGGCCGCAACAATCCTGATAGCGCGGCGTTGCTGGGAAGCCAGCCACCGCACCGCAATTCTACAGCGCTCGTCGATATGGCACTCGATGCTAACAACCGGGTGACGAAATTCACCATTGATAGCACATGGGATCGGCCCTCACATCCGGAAGGCTGGTACTTCAGAAGCGATCATCTGCCGTACGCGCGCGCCGGTGTGCCGGCGCTGTTCTTCACGACGCTACTGCATCCGGATTACCACACGCCGGCTGACGAAGCTTCGAAGATCGACTACGTCAAGCTCGCGCGCATGGCGCAGTGGATGTATGCGACCGGATGGGAGGTCGCGAATGCGCGTGTGAGGCCGGCTCTGGATTCGGGGTTCAAGCTGGAGCGGTAGGAGCGCCCGAGGGTGACCAGCGCTGATTGATTCTGATCAGGCAGTTTTGGGCCGCAAGCGGAGATCAATTGTCAGCTCCAGCGCATCCGCAGCTCGCTCGAGGGTGCCAAGCCTTATGTCGCCATCGGGCGACTCGATATTCGCGACCTGCTGCTGGGTAACGCCGATTCTCCTCGCGAGCTCCGACTGGCTCAGGCCGGCAACTGCTCGCGCCTGACGGATCTGGATTCTCGCCGAGAGCACGGTTGGGACTCTGACCACCAGATTCTCGTCGGAGCGCACCTCCGTACGCGCACCCTCCAGTCCCGGAAACTCGACGATGAGCGCGTCATCCTCAGGCGTCCCAATCTTCAGATCGCCCTTATGCATCGGGATTGTGGTGTGGCGATCAGAATTGGTGTGCACCAGCTGCAGGTGCCACCTGTCTTGCCGCCAGCGCGACACGGGGGCTACGCGCGGAACCCCGAAACACGACCGCCAAAATCCGGCCGGGGACTTGCTCTGTGCTCCACCCTGAGGCTCCCGCCAACAATGGAGCCTCTCCAGACTTTTCCACATGCTTATTCCGCCAGCGATGGTCCAGAGCGAGCGAGTGCGCTGATGAAGCTGAGGTCTGACTACCGAACCGTACTATTGCGTGCGCTCTGGCTCCTGACGATCGCTGCGTCCGGCTGCGACTCGCCGCCAGACGCATCCAGGCAGATCGCCACGCTGCAGTCATGGACCGCAACCGCTCGCCTCGCAACCCGCGAGCATCGGGACGGCGCCACAGCGACGAAGTTTACCGGCCGTCTGGCCGACGAAGCGACGAGCGCGCTCGGCCAATCGCGCGCCGCGCTTTCACAAGATGCGATGTCGAATGAGCAACGTGACAGTGCCCGCGCTGCAATCGACTCGCTCGGTCAGGCGATCCGCGCGCTGAATGGCGAGACAGGCTCTCGATGAAGAAATACGCGGAAATCGCGCTCGGTGTCATCACCGCCATTGGCGGCTTTCTCGAAATCGGCTCCATCGCGACGTCGGCGCAGGCCGGCAGCGAATTCCGCTTCCAGCTCATCTGGGTGCTCGTGATCGGTATTCTCGGTCTTGCATTTCTAATGGAGATGACGGGCCGTCTCGCCGCGGTCAGCAAGCGCGCTTACGTCGATCTGCTGCGCGAGCACTTCGGCGTAAGGTTCTTCGTGATCCCGCTCATCGCGGTGTTCGTGGTGAGCATTCTGCAGCTTGCCGCGGAGATCGGCGGCGTTGGTGTAGCTCTGCAGATGGCAACGGGGATCTCGTTCCAGTGGTGGGCGATACCGATCGCGATCGCCGGCTGGCTTCTGCTCTGGCGCGGCACGTTCAGCATCGTGGAGCAGGGCATGGCGATACTCGGGCTGGTCTCCATTGTTTTCGCCGCCGCAGTTCTCAAGTCGCATCCGGACTGGGGGGCGATCGGCGCGGGCATAATTCCCTCGCATCCACCGCAGAATCAGGCGCGCTACTGGTTCCTCGCAGTGAGCATCCTCGGCGCTTCCATCAGTCCGTATCTCTATCTCTTCTATTCGGCAGGCGCCGTTGAAGACAAGTGGGACCAGAGCTACCTCGGTGTGAACAGGATCACCGCGGGCGTCGGGAATCTGTTTGGAGGAACGCTCTCGATCGCCGTGCTGGTCGCGGCGGCGCTGATCTTTGCCCCTATCGGCCTCCACGTCGACAAGTACGAGCAGATCGGATTGCTCCTCGCCTCGCCGCTCGGCCGCACCGGATTCGCGCTGTTCATAGCGACGCTGTGTGTCACATGCTTTGGTGCGACACTCGAGATCGCGCTTTCCATCGCATATCTCATCGCGCAGGGTTTTGGCTGGGAGTGGAGCGAGGATCTGCGGCCCGCACGCGACTCGAGATTCACGACTGTCTACAGCCTCGCGATAATTCTCGCTGCAATTCCTGCGGCGCTGGGTGTCGACGCGTTGATGCTCACCAACGTTTCGATGGTGCTTACAGCGGCGAGCCTCCCATTCACGGTGATTCCGCTGGTCGCCCTGATGAATGACCAGGAGATAATGGGCGTCCACTGCAACGGCTGGTTCACCAACACGATGCTCGTGTGCTTCTCGCTGCTCTCGATCGTGCTCTTCTTCGCTGCGCTACCGTTCCAGATGAGAGGATCCGGCTGACATGGACGGCGTCCAGTTGGTGCACAGTGTGCAGGACTCATGTCTCACCGACCGCAATGGAAACAAGGTCGGTCGAGTGGATGTGCTGGTGCTCTCCCTGAACGAAGGGGAGCCGCCGCGCGTGTCGCACATACTGATCGGCGGACCTGTGCGCGATGAGCGGATCGGGCGGTGGATGGTGTGGCTTCACCACGTGATGTGCGCGCTCCTGCGGCTCGACAGGAAGGACGGTGTGAGCAGGGTCCCATTCAGTGCCGTGCGCGAGATCGCGGACACAATCAAGCTCGACGTGGAAGCGCGCACGCTCCCGTCCCAGCACTTCGAGCGATGGCTGGGCAAGCACGTCATCGGTCACATTCCCGGATCACACGGAGACAGGAAGTGATACCGCGAGAGCTGCGTCTCAACGACATAGTTGGACGAATGGTGTACGATGCCGACGGCCACAAGGTGGGGCGGATCGAGGAGATGCTCGCGGAAATCCGGCTGAAGGAGCATGGCAACGACTACGTGGTGACGGAATATCATGTAGGCGCGTACGGACTTCTCGAAGCGTTCACCGGAAGTCGTCTTGCGCAGAAGCTCGTGCAGCGATTGCATCCGGTGGTCAGCTATCGGCGCTTCCGGATTCCGTGGGACTGGATGGACCTTACCGACCCGGCGCGCCCGCGGATCAACCGCCGCCGCGCCGAGCTCGACGCGAGTCACCATAGTTCATGACCAGCGCCGCGCGCAGTTCGAGGAGTTATCTGCGGACTGGGATCCCGAGCATGATCCCGATGCTGCGACGTATCTGCGCAACGTGGTGCGCGAGCTGGTCCCCGATGTGCTGCGTCCGGCGGCGTACTCGTCGCTAGACGAATAGCGCCGCCGGACAACGATCAGCCTTCAACGTCCGGGCGACTGCCTTCTAGGCAGATAGCGAATCATCGTTGGAGCGCTTCGTACGTTTGTCGGATCCGCCGCTGCTGCTGTTGCTGCTGCTGCGCGACGTCTGAGCTCGCTGCTGCGAGCGACCGGACTCGTTCTGCGCGTTCATGGGTACTTCGCGATCGCTCTGCGCCGCCTGCTGGTTGACCTGTCGCTCGGCGAGCCGAGTAAGTTTTTCATCCGTCTGCTTTTCCTGCTCGAGGATGTTGTCGAGAGTCTCTGCATCCTGCTGGCGGCCCAGCTGCTTGGCCCACGCACACGCGGTGCCGTACGCACTGATTTCATGATGCTCCATGGCCTGCGCAGCGCCGACCACGAACGCATCCTTCGTGTCCGGATCCTGTATCTGACCAAGCATCTTCTGCGCTTCCTGAATCAGTGCCTGCATCGATGCACAGGTCTGTTGTTGTCCGCCGCGACCGCCCTGCTCGAGAGATTGAACCTGCTGCAGCTGTTGCTGGCTCTCATGCATGTGTGTCTGCAGCGCCTCGCGCAACTGGTCGTCCTGTACCTCTTTCAACAATTGCGGGTAGGCACGCAGCGCTTGTTGCTCGGCATCGACGATGAGCTCGAGCTTTTGATTGTAGAGATCCTGAAGTGAGTTGATCTGCATTGGAGCTTCCCTGATGATGGGGTTGATAGTGAGGCGAGCATGCGCAGCACGACGCGGGCCGGCGGATTGCGCGCGACACGATCACATCGAGTAGTGCATCGAGCGCTCGGCGATCTCATTCGCTGCGTGAACGAGATCCGATGACCGTCAGGGGAGGCGGTCGGGTGGCGCGATGGTCGCGGGCTTACCGCCTCGACCGCCGTCATTTCTACCAGGCCGGCCTGGAATGGGCAGGCCGAACAACGCCGAGTCGTCACTCGGCGTCTCCGACTTTCGGATGACGGACCAGTCGCCGTCGTTCTCGAGTACGACTGCACGAGCTTCACTGAGCGATGCCATACCGTTCTTTCGAACGGCTGCACGGACTTCATCGCCGCTGATGCTGCTCTGCCTGAGCCGATCCTCGAGCAGTTGTCCATCCCATAACACAACGCGCGGCGACTCGCGGACAGCGTGGTGGGCCGGAAGCCAGCGAGCCTGCAGCCAGCGTGCGCCCATCTGCAGAGCAAGCAGCGTCACGAAGGCCGCGATCGCTTCGCTCACCGTCAAGGTCCGTGTGAGCACCACGGTCGCTACGAGGGAGCCCAGTGTGACGGTGAAGACGATATCGTACCCGGACATCTTTGCCAGTGCGATCTGCCCGACCACCCGCAGTATCGCGACTATCACGAAGAATATGACGCACGAGACGATGACGACTCGACCGATGTCGCTCCATGAATGGAAGAACATGAGTGCCATGGCGCTGCAATGACTGCGCCGTGGTAGGGGGGCGGTCACCGGACCCGACACTGCGTCCGCGCTCCCTGAACGGCGCCCGGAGCCTTCCTTCGTCTGCGATAGCAAGTGCTCGGCAGCCCCTGCACTGCGCGGTACGCGAAGTGCGTTGGAGCCCTCCCCACCGCCGAGCCGCGGCTCGTCACTAGTGGCTGACTGCGGCGAATCACTGAAGGAACGAGGAGGACACACCATGGCCACGGCCATCAATCCGGAAGCACAGAAGTCGAACGGTAACGGTGCGCGGCTGGGTACGGCGCTGCGCGACGACAAGAGGCCGCGGGCTGCGAGCACGCAGCCATATCAGCGACTCGCGGATGAGGATCGCGGGACCGGCGGCAAGACCAACGCAGACCTGCTCGGCTATTTCAGCCTGGGTCTCGGGCTCGCGGAGCTGCTCGCGCCAGATGCGATGTCCAGGCTCATCGGGGTGAGGAACCCCGACGCCACAAATCACAAGACAATGCGCGCGATGGGCCTGCGCGAGATCGCCGCAGGAATAGGCATTCTCAGTAGTGAGCAGCCCGCCAAAGCCGTCTGGGCGCGCGTTGCCGGTGATGCGATCGACATCGCGCTGCTGGGCAAGACGCTGGCGAACTCGGACAACCACCGCGGCCGTACGCTGTTTGCGACTGCAAACGTGCTCGCCGTCACGGCGCTCGACGTTGCCACTGCGCGCCAACTGTCCGAGCAGCCGCGTACCGCAGGGACGGAAAGCGCAAAAAAGGGCCTGATCGTGACAAGACACAGCATAACAGTTCAGCGTCCAGTCGCGGAGGTGTACGCGTTCTGGCACAACTTCCAGAACCTGCCCCGCTTCATGCGACATCTCGAGTCAGTCACACCCACAGGTAACGGTCGCTCGCACTGGGTTGCACTCGCGCCGGCCGGCAAGACGGTGGAATGGAACGCCGAAATCGTCGAGGACAGACCGAACGAGTTGATTTCCTGGCGCTCTCTGAACGGCTCCGACGTTTACAATGCTGGAACCGTGACCTTCCGTACGGCACCAGGCAATCGTGGCACGGAGATACGTGTACAGTTCGAGTACGATCCGCCCTTCGGCAAGCTGGGGTCGAAGGTCGCGAAGCTATGGCGCGAGGAGCCGGGTCAGCAGACAGCGGACGACATGCGCCACTTCAAGCAGGTCATGGAGACGGGCGAGATACTCCTGTCCGACGCGACCAAGCAGCGCGGAATGCACGCCGCACAACCAGACAACCAACCGGTTCAACTCTGAACACGCGATTCCCGTCAAGGAGACAATTTCAATGAAAGCGACGTGCTGGATGGCACCGAAAGTGATGCAGGTCCGCGATGTTCCAGATCCGACGATCCTGAATCAGCGGGATTGCATAGTCAAAGTCACATCCACGGCGATCTGTGGGTCCGATCTCCATCTGTACAACGGCTTTCTGCCGATGATGGAGCCCGGCGATATCATGGGCCACGAGTTCATGGGTGAGGTAGTGGACGTGGGTAAGGAAGTGAAGAATGTGAAGGTGGGCGATCGCGTCGTCGTTCCGTTCCCGATCGCATGCGGCAACTGCGCCACATGCAAGGCGGGGGCATACTCACTGTGCGAGAACTCAAATCCCAACGCGTACCTCGCAGAAAAAATGCTCGGCCATTCCCCTTCGGGCATCTATGGCTACTCGCATCTCACCGGCGGGTTTGCCGGCGGTCAGGCGGAATACGCACGCGTACCGTTCGCCGACGTCGGCCCGCTCAAGGTCCCCGAGGGAATGACCGATGAGCAGGCCCTCTTTCTCTCGGACATACTGCCAACAGGTTACATGGGCGCCGAAATGTGTGGCATCCAGCCGGGCGACACGGTCGCCGTCTGGGGTTGCGGACCGGTAGGACTGTTCGCCATCGCAAGTGCGTACATGCTTGGCGCCGAGCGCGTGATCGCGATCGACCGCTTCGAGTACCGGCTGAAAAAGGCACGCGAGCAGGCAGGCGCTATCACCATCAACTACGAGGACGTCGACAGTGTCCCCGAGGTGCTGAAGGACCTGACAGCCGGACGCGGTCCAGATCAGTGCATCGACGCGGTCGGTGTCGAAGGCCACACCCACGGCGTGCAGTACGTGCACGACCGCGCAAAGCAGATGATGCGGACGCAGACTGATCGTCCGATCGCTCTTCGCGAGGCGATCCTATCCTGCAAGAACGGCGGGACTGTATCAGTGATCGGTGTGTACACGGGCTTCATCGACAAATTCCCGATGAATGCGGTGATGAATCGCTCGCTCACGATCAAGAGCGGCCAGTGTCACGTACAGCGTTACATGAAGCCTCTGCTGCAGCGGATCCAGAACGGTGAGATCGACCCCACGTTCATCATTACACACCGGATGCCGCTGTCACAGGCTGCGGAAGGGTACAGGATCTTCAACAACAAGGAAGACAACTGCGAGAAGGTCGTGCTCGCGGCCTGAGATCATGACACGTCATGCGGTTACTACAATCGCGTCTGCGGTGCTGTTGCGAGTGTCGTTGCCAGTGCTGATGTAATCCCGCGAGTCGGTCTCGTCAGTGCCGCGTGCGATGCCAAGTGCATTGAACGCGGCACTGAGCAGCACGGAGACGACGATATTCGCCAGGAAGGCGTAGAACGCCGAGTATGCGGACAGGTTCATTCCTGCGACGTGAAGCGGAAAGATGGCTGTGAAATGTTGCGACGCAGCCATCGCCGTCCCGGTCGCCATCCCCACTGCCCAGCCGGCGAGCAGCGCCCAGCGATGAAACCAGCGCGTGTACAGGCCAAAAATGATGGCCGGGAAGGTCTGAAGGATCCAGACTCCGCCAAGCAGCTGGAAGTTGATCGCCTCCTCTCTCGCGTTCTGCAGAAGAAGAATGAACGCGAGCGCGCCAAACTTGACGACGAGTGACGCCGCTTTCGCCATGCGCGCCTCCTGGCGCAGCGTTGCGTCAGGACGGAAGTACTCGCGATAGATGTTGCGTGTGAACAGGTTCGCCGTGGCGATCGACATGATCGCTGCCGGAACCAGCGCGCCGATCGCGATCGCGGAGAACGCAACGCCAGCGAACCACGCGGGGAACATCATGTTGAACAGTGCGGGCACGGCGTACTGCGCGCCGTACGTTGCGTCGGGTTTGACGCCAGCCGCCAGAGCCATGAAGCCGAGCAGGGCGATGAGTCCGAGCAGGACGCTGTAGAAAGGAAGAAATGCCGCATTGCGCTTGATCACCGCGCGGCTGTTGCTGCTCAGCACGCCTGTGATCGAGTGGGGATACAGGAACAGTGCGAGCGCAGAGCCAAGCGCGAGTGTGGCGTATGATCCGTACTGCGCCGGCGCGAGTATGAGCTTCTGCTTTGGTACTGCGGCAAAGATGTGTCCGTATCCGCCAAGCTTGGCAGGAACGACGACAACCGCAGCGATTACGACGATGAAGATGAGAGCGTCCTTCACCAGTGCGATGAGTGCGGGTGCGCGAAGACCGCCTGAGTACGTATACGCCGCGAGAATGACAAAGGCGATGATGAGCGGAATATCTCCGCCGAAGCCAGATCCTCCGATCCCGACAGCGCCCAGTACCACCTGGATGCCTACGAGCTGAAGCGCGATGTACGGCATCGTCGCGAGGATTCCGGACACTGCGATCGCGAGCGCCAGAGTACTGCTGTCGTAGCGTCCGCGCACGAAGTCCGCCGGCGTTACGTATCCATGCATGCGCGACACGGACCAGAGACGCGGCATCGTGAGGTAGACGAATGGATAGACCAGTATCGTGTACGGCACCGCGAAGAATCCGATCGCACCTGCGCTGAAGACAAGCGCGGGGACAGCGATGAACGTGTATGCCGTGTATAGATCGCCGCCCAGCAGGAACCAGGTCACTACCGTCCCGAAGCGCCCGCCCGCAAGCCCCCACTCGTGCAGCAGATCCATGTCGCCGCGCCGCCAGCGCGCGGAGACGAATCCGATGCCTGTGACGAGTGCGAACAGCACGATCATCACCACCAGCGCGGTAACGTTCACTCGCGAGCCTCACTTCTTCGCTCAGCGCGCGCAATCCCGATCATCGCTCGTAACTGCTATGCCGTGAACCCTCCGAACTCTCGGCAACATACACGACTGTCGTGATCAGCGCCGCAATCGCGATCCAGAGGAACTGATACCAGTAAAAAAAGGGAATCCCCCAGACAGGCGGGGTCACGGAGTTGTACGTTGCGACCCACAGAGTGCCGATGTACGGGATAATCAGTAGTAACGGAGCCGCACGACGCCATCCGCGGTGGACGCCATCTCTCGAGTGGTCATCTGTCTCCATGTCGCGTCTCCCGATTCGCAGGTAGCAGCCGTAAACATAGGCGGTAAGCCGGCTGCGGCAACTGGCACCGCTCGTTCAGGCGCCGTTCGCTGCCTCAGAGCCGGCTGTTTCGGAACATCATACAGGCTTGTCTTGACATCAGTGCATCACCGGAGAGATTGCGCGTATGATCACAGTCGACGACCTGCGCAAGATACCGCTGTTCGCTGGCATTCCCGAGTCGGAGCTCGCGACGATCGCCTCGCGGGCCGCAGACGTGCACTTGCAGGTTGGCGACTGGGTCGTTCAGGAAGGTGAGACCCCTTCGTTCTTCGCGCTGCTGGAAGGAAGGCTCGCGGCTCTCAAGATCGTGGGTAGCGATGAGGAGACCATAACTACCTTCGAGCCCGGGGCCTACTTCGGCGAAGTGTCGCTGCTCCTCGGCTCTTCATCGGTGGCAAGCATCCGAGCCACCGAGCCTTCGCGGTTGATCCGGCTCGAAGCAATGGAATTCCACGACCTCGTCGTCTCGTGTTCTGCGCTCAACGCGCAGGTGATGCGCACGATGGGGCAACACGTTGGCCAGTTGCAGGACGTCGTGGTGCACGCGCCCGACCAGGCGGTGACGATCATCGGCGATCGCTGGGATCTCGCCTGTCACGATGTGCGCGATTTTCTGGCGCGCAACCATGTGCCATATCGCTGGCAGGATCCCGGCCGACGGTGAGCGTCGCGATGAACGCGGCGATCCACGCAGTTTTCCGATCGTCGTGCTGAAAGACGGAAAACGCCGCTCGAAAACCCGTCGTTTCGTGAGCTCGCGGCGAAGGTTGGATTGTGCATTGCACCCTCGCGTCCTGAATACGATGTCGCGATAGTCGGCGGCGGACCGGCTGGCCTTGGTGCCGCTGTATACGGCGCATCCGAGGGATTGCGCACACTGCTCATCGAGCGCGTTGCACCTGGCGGACAGGCTGGCACTTCCTCGCGCATCGAGAATTACCTGGGGTTTCCGGCTGGAATTTCCGGCAACGATCTGAGCGCACGCGCACTGCGCCAGGCAAGAGGCTTCGGTGCAGACATCGTCGTTTCGCGGAGCGTGACTGCCATCGAGATCGCGAAGGCCTCCGACTCGCAGCCCCGGCACACGCTCGTGCTCGACGGCGACGAAACCGTACGCGCTTCTGCGGTCATCCTGGCCATGGGACTCAGCTGGCGCCGGCTCGACATTCCGGGTGCGCACGAGCTCGTTGGACGCGGCGTGTACTATGGTGCGGCACGCACCGAGGCGATGTCCGTCCGTGGCAAGAAGATCGTACTTGTAGGTGGGGGAAACTCCGCTGGACAGGCTGCGATGCTGTTCTCGGACTTCGCGACACAGATATTCATCGTCATTCGTGACCAGACGATAGAAGAAACGATGTCTCAGTATCTCATCGATCAGATCCGCACAAAGAGCAACATCACGGTCAGGAACGACTCGGCCATCGTCGCCCTGACGGGCGAGCAACATCTCGAGAACGTCGTGGTGCAGCAGCTTTCCAGCGGAGAACGGCAAACGTATCCGGTGGATGCGCTTTTCGTTTTCATCGGCGCAACAGCGGATACGACGTGGCTGCCGCAGTCAATCATCCGCGATGACCAGGGCTACGTGTGCACCGGTCGCGACATGCTGGATCTCCAGACCGATCCTTCGACGCCCAAGTGGCCACTCGCGCGCGATCCTTACATTCTCGAAACGAGCGTACCGGGCATTTTCGCCGTTGGTGACGTACGACACGCATCGGTCAAGCGCGTCGCGTCGGCGGTAGGCGAGGGAGGGATGTCCATCGCGTTCACCCATCGCGTGTTGCACGGCGACACGTGATCTAACCACGGTTCAGCGCACCGCGAGACCTCGAGTGATGATCTCCGCGAGAATCTCAAATGAATGCAACCTCGCGCTGTGGTCGAAGATCATCGATGAGACGATCACTTCGTCGACCACGGTATATTGAATGAACTCACGAAGCTTGCGCTCCACCGTTTCGCGCGAACCGACGAACGACATGGCGAGTCTCGCCGATGCCTGCGCCTTCTCGAGCGGCGACCAGTAATCGTCGATGTTGTCGACGGGTGGTGGTAGCTGACCCGGCGTTCCGCGCACGAGATTCACGAACTGTTGTTGAGTCGAAGTGAAGAGCCGGCGAGCCTCGTCTTCCGTGTCGGCGGCGAAGACGTTGACTCCAGCCATCGCGTACGGTCGATCGAGCTGAGCCGATGGCTTGAAGTTGGCGTGATAGATGTCCAGCGCCTGCAGTAGTGCATCCGGCATGAAGTGCGATGCAAATGCGAACGGCAGGCCAAGCTCTGCGGCAAGCTGTGCACCGAACAGACTGGAGCCAAGTATCCAGAGTGGCACCTGCAGCCCCGCGCCCGGTACGGCCTGAATACGCTGGCCCGGTTGCACCGGGGCGAAATAAGCCTGGAGCTCCATAACATCCTGCGGGAAGCGATCCGCGCTCGCGGGGTCTCGGCGCAACGCGAGCATCGTGCGCTGATCCGCGCCCGGCGCGCGTCCCAGCCCCAGATCGATGCGGCCGGGATAGAGCGTCTCCAGAGTTCCGAAAGCTTCCGCTACCATAATAGGTGAATGATTCGGAAGCATGATGCCACCGGCGCCGACCCGAATTGTGCGTGTGCCAGCTGCCACGTAACCAATCACGACCGCCGTCGCAGCGCTCGCGATCCCAGTCATGTTGTGGTGCTCGGCGAGCCAGAAGCGCCGATACCCCAGTCGCTCCACATGCTGTGCAAGATCGAGTGTATTACGCAGAGCGTCGGCCGCTGAAGCGCCGCGTGGGATCGGCGCGAGATCTAGAACTGAGAATGCAGGCGTGCTCATTTATTAGTAGTCCTTCACGGTAAACGTAGTCCGGCGGGCGACCCACGGACTGTACTGCTGGTTGATGCCGATGGCATCCGCGGGCACGACCATTGCCGCTTACGCAGTATACAGGCCGTAGCGGAGAGAGAATTATGGGTGAGACGAAGAAATCTGGTGGTCAGCAAAAGGGTGCGCAGAACCATGCGGAAGGACAGCATGGTGACCAGACCCGGGAGCACATCGCGAGCGCCTGGAACCATCCAGGTGGTGATCAGACTGCTGGTGGAGCGAACGTCAGTGAAGGCGAGTCAAAAGACACGCGTGGTCCACAGGATCAGGAGGCGTCAAAGCGTGCACACTCGCCGCCGTCGGGGAGTCACCTGTTCAGCGGCCGGACACAGCACGACGAGGCGGATCTCAACAGCGAGAAGACACGCCAGGTGAAGGACGCCGAGCGTCACGGTCATATTGCAGGCGATGACTGGTCGGAGCGAAGTGCAGGTGGGAGCGCGAAGCGAAAGAGCTAGATCGCGGGGACGCTCGCAGGACGATGTCGCGCTGGTATCAGCGTGGCTTCCGCGAGAAGAACGCAGTACGAAAAAAAGTCGGTGCGATGTGATCGAATCACATCGCACCGACGTATTGCATCCGAACCTGGTTCAGCGCCGCCGTCGGCGAAGTGCCGGCACAAGCCCTATGAGACCGGTCGCAAGCAGCGCGGCGCCACTGGCTCCGGCGTGGTGGTGGTCATCGCCGCGAAGTCGGTGGTGAGCGGTGTGTTCGAATGTATTCGTACAAACTCTGCGCCATCTGTTCCGCTGGGTTGACGCCGTGGCCGCGCACTCCCCTGAAAGACTACATTTGTTGTCGCTGTGAGATGACACTGTGCGAATGTGTCGCACGTTTCCCGGAGAGATCTGCTCATGCGCCCGTTCGAATTCATCATCGTGCTCTTCTCTTTCATCTACACACTCGGGCTGACGCATTTGCTGTTCGCGGCAACGAGGATGATCCGCCATCGTCGCATTGTTGTGTTCTCGTGGCCGCACGCGCTGTGGATGGCGGCCGCACTATTTCTCATGGCTGGCAACTGGCTCAGCTTGTGGGACTTCCACACGCTCGAGACGATTTCACTGACGACTATCGCCGGTGGGTTCGGGCTCGTGGTCATCGAGTACGTGGTGTGTGCACTGGTGGCTCCAGAGCTGGAGACGAACGACGATTTCGATCTGCGGGCGTTTCACGAGCGCGAGGGCCGTACTTACATCAGCGCATTTCTCGTCATCGTGCTATTCAGTTTCGTCATCAACGCGGCAGCAGGGGCCGGCCTCGGTATCCAGAACTGGGGAAATCAGAACTGGATAGTGCTTGCGATGCTTCCATCCGCAGTCGTTCCACTCCTGAGCAGGAATAGAATAGTGCAGGTGCTCGCCCCCCTCGTCATGCTCGCAATCCAGATTGCCTACCCTATCATCTACTACCCTGTCTTGAAGTGAACATGGAAGTCCATCACAAGTCACACCCAATACGCGGCTGGCGCGAGTTTCTGAAGGAAGTCGGTATCATCGTCGTCGGCGTGCTCATCGCGTTGGCGGCGGAGCAGGGCACCGAAGCGGTTCACTGGGCGCACGAGGTACGCGACGCGCACGATGGGCTCCGAACCGAAATGGATCAGGCGAACGAGAGCTTTGCCTTCCGTGTCGCCGCCGAGTCGTGCATAAACCTGCGACTCGACACACTCGAACTGATTACCGAGCGTGCAGCGTCGCATCAGCGAGTGCCGCATCTGGGTCCCGTTCAACCGGATATCTCGAACGCATTCGTCGACGGCGACTGGCAAGCGTATCGCGCATCGCAAGTACTGACTCATTTCAAGCATCCCGAGCTAGAGAATTACGGTGCATATTACGGTCAGGTCGAGCACGTACGCGACTGGGTCGCCGAGGAACATGGAGCGTGGGACGTTCTGGACCGGTTGCGTGGTGATCCTGCACGTCTCGGCGCAGAGGATTTCGCCAGGCTTCGCGACGCACTGTCGAGCGCGCGGACGTCCAACAAATACATCGTCCTGATCGCCAGGGAAGAGCTGCGAAGGTCCGCAAGCCTCGGCGTGCCGGGGCCGAGAGCAGGTAGCGGCCATCTTCGCGCGACGGATATCGGCCGTCTCCATGAGGTATGCGCGCCGCAGCCGATCAGCAGTGCGGCGTCAACATCAACGTGAGCGAGAGCCAGATGGACATCCACGCACCAAAACACCCGATTCACGGTTGGCGAGAGTTCCTCAAGGAAGTCGGTATCATCGTGCTAGGTGTCCTGATCGCGCTCGGCGCGGAGCAGAGTGTCGAAACCATTCACTGGCGCCACAAGGTGGAGGAGGCCGAAGGCTCCATGCGCCTCGAGCTGCGGGATGACGATGGCCCGCAGGCGTTCACGCGTGCGGCGATGGTCCAGTGCTTTGCGCTGCAGCTCGACACACTCCAAGGTGCAATCGAAGGTGGGCGCGACCGGCGCGCGGTCATCGCACTCGCCCAGGCCTATACGCCGCCAGTGCACACGTGGGATTCGGAAGCGTGGAAGGCCGCTCTCGCGTCGGACGCTGCGTCCCACACGTCAGCAGATCGGATGGTGACCTGGTCCAAGCCGTACCGGAACATACCTGTCCTGCAGGAACTCAACATGCTCGAGAATGGTGACCTGGTCGAGTTGCAGCCTACGCGTCGTGCCGGCGGTCCGCTCTCGACTGTTGAATCCGACCGGATGCTGGCCGCGGTTGAGCGGCTCCGGATTACCAACCAGCAGATGGCGGGACGCTCCAGCATTCTTCTCCTGGGTATGGCGATGAACGGCGTTGAGCTTCGGCCAGCTGAGCGCACGCACATCATGCAGGGATTGCGCGCACTCTATGGCGATTGTGTTCGGGAACCGACGCTGAAGGACGTGCGTCCCATGGATCAGCTCAGTGGCTTCCGCAGGGCAGCAGCTTCGCGATGAAGATTGGAGCCGAACAACGGGTGGCGCTTTGCTCCCGTTGGCCCTCTTGCGCCATGGTGCCACGCCCGATCAATTAGCGTCGAGCCCCGTTACAGCACCGATTACGCGACACCAGCGTTCTGCGAACCATGTCCAGCGATCCAAGCATCGTCACATCCGCATTGCCATCCACCCTCGCCACGCTCACCGGCGCCGGCGCGGCGATCCTGGGCGGCTGGGCGTCGGCGCACTTCACGGCGCGTCAGGCTCGGCGACGGGAAGCGCAGGCGCGTGACGAGAGGCGGCGAGTGCTCGCCAGCCTCCTGATCGACGAGCTCACCAACATCGAGGTCGCGTTGGGCTCATTTCCCGCCGCGATAACGAGGCGTCGGTTTCGCCCGCTCCCCGATACGCCCGTACTCGACCGCATGCTCGCGATCGCGGACGCGTTCGATGCTCCAACGGTGATCACGCTTCTCAGCGTGCGCGAAATGGTTCGCGCCCACCGGCGTGTGTCGAAGGATTGCCACGCGCTGTTCCGACGTTACCGCCGGCAGCCCGAAACCGAGCATCGTGCTGAAGCCGAGCGCAATCTTCTCGAAGTGGTCGACGGCGCAACTGCGACTGCTGCGGCCGTGCAACGTACCGCGGTTACCGCGCTTCTCGACCTCGGCGGCATTGCGACTTCCGGCGACGACGGAACTGCGACTCGCCGCTACACTTCCGGAGCAGTCGAAGACACGCTTCGCTGGACAGCCGTGCATCCCGCCGCCAATGCCGAGGCGATGCGCGCAGCACGTGCGACGCTTCGCGATGCCGCACCTCACGAGGAAGACGATCCCGTGATGCAGCCCAGCGACGTGTGATGCACCGCGCCGTTGCCGCGATGACTCACGCTTCATCCATCATCATCGAGTGACTAATGACAACACGTCGTAACTTCCTTCTTAGCGCTCCCGTCGGTGTTGCTGGCACACTGGCTGCATTGCGCACGGCGTCGGCCGCAGAGATTCTGCCGTCTGCAGCTTCCGCGCATTCGCCGCAAGCGACACTGCGACCGCTGCTATCGCAAGTTCCGCCCGGCGCGCCGGTGTTGCGCTGGATTCCGAAGCACGACGAGCTTGTGTACAGCTTCGGCGGAGCGGCGCCGCGCCAGCGCATAACATCAGGCACGCGCATCGTCACGTGGACGGAAGATTGTTTTGACGGAACGGTGCACACCGCCGCAGATCTGCCGTCGAAGGTGATGCCGGTTGGGCACGACAATCCACAGACTGGACCGTTCTTCGTCGAGGGCGCAGAGCCCGGCGACACGATCGCCATCCACATTCTCAAGCTCGATCCCGCGCGTGATTACGCAGTGTCATCGTTCAGTCCCAACTTCGGCGCGCTCGTCGGCACCGATCAGACCGCGATGCTCGCCCCTGATTTTCCGGAGATGACCTGGCGCTACGACGTGGATTCAGCGCGCCAGGTCGCACGCACGACTTCGAGCGACGGTCGCCACTCGTGGGATGTCGCACTCGCACCGTTCCTCGGCTGCATCGGTGTCGCGCCTGCAGGTGGCGAGGTGCGTACGTCGATCGTGCCGGGTAATTTCGGCGGCAACATGGATTGCCCGCAGGTACGCGCTGGGAATACCGTATTCCTCGGCGTCAACATGCCGGGCGCGCTGCTGTCGTTCGGCGACGGACACTACGCGATGGGCGAGGGCGAGATCATGGGCGCCGCGATCGAGGGCGCTCTGAACGTCGACGTGTACGTCGAGCTGATCAAGCAACAGGCGACACCCGTGCCGCGGATTGAGAATGCAGACGAGATAATGTTCGTCGGGTCAGGTCGTCCACTGGAAGACGCAGCGCGAGTCGCCTTCAAGGAGATGGTCGGCTGGGTGCAGCGCGAGTCCGCGATGAGCCAGCTCGATGCATATCAATTCGTCTCGCAGAACTCCCGGGCAACGATCATTCAGATCGTGGATCCGGAGTACACCGTGCTTGTGCGAGTCGCGAAGAGTAGCCTGGCGGGTAGGCGCGCCTAGGCGGCGTGTTGCCACAGCCACAGTTGCCGGTGTAGCAAGTGTTCGGTTGAAGCGCTCGCGCCGTTCGTTTGCTATTTTGTTTGTAGTGCTCCGAACGTCTTAGTGCAGGAATAATTTATCGTGACCCGACCGTATCTATCTTTTTGCTCCATTGCCACTGCCGGCGCCACTCTTGTGTTCGCCCTTGCTTGCAGCAGCGATCTGGGTCCGCGTGCGAGCGGTCCGTGTACGGGCGATGTCTCCATGAGCATCACGTCATCGCTCTCACCAACGGTCTCATGGGAGCCCGCATGCGCGCTTTCAGTGCTGGTGATTCGACCGACGGCCTTCGGTGATCCGTCCAACGACCGGGTCGTGTGGGACGTGGCCACATACGGCAAGAACATCGTTCAACCACCGTTGCACTTCGGCGTAGATCCGTTCGCCGGCGTCCGCGGTGATACGCTTCCTGCCGCGAGTGCCGCAATGCCTCTAGTCGGCGGACGGACATATCAGGTAACTCTCTTCCGCGCAGCAGTAGACGGCTCCGGACAGGGATTTGCCGCCGCACAGCTAGCGTTTACTCCGCCACTGCCGCCGCGCTCCTCCGCGCAGGATCCTCTTCCTGGTACATACATCCAGTTACCACCGCCGGGAAAGACGTTCCCCTACGATTCGAACGACAGGATGATCGGAATCGTTCACGCGGATACGCTCACCATCTTCTCAGACTTGACGTATCAGGCCACCGGAAGTTGGCCCGATCCTAGCACCGCGACGCCGCGCAGCGCTTTCACGCGCGTGGGCGCGGATTCTCTTTACTTTCCGCACATCGCAAGCGGGATGTTCGACATGTATGCGCGCGTGCATGGGGACACACTGGCGTTCGAGGCCGACACGGTGTCGGTGCTTCCGCAGAGTACGACGTACGTTCGCAGATAGGACCGGCAGGCGCGGTCGAAGCGCATTCAGACGACCTGTCGGTCGAAGTCCGTGCGTTGACCAGGGGGGAAGATTTACCTCACCAGATCCGCACCCGGCTCGCAGGCGCGAGGTAGAGCATCTCGCCCGACTTCACATCAAACGGCCCGTACCACGCATCGAGATTGCGCACTGTCAGTGCGCGATAGGGCCCGGGCGAGTGGCCGTTAGTGAGCAGCTGCCGTCGCAGCGCCGGCTCACGGAACTTGGTCCTCCAGATCTGTCCGAAGCTCAGAAAAAATTGCTGGTCGCCCGTGAGCCCACCCACCATCGGCGCCGGCTTGCCCCCGAGCGACGCGTGAAATGCGTCGTACGAAGCGGTCACGCCAGCGAGATCAGCGATGTTCTCGCTCAGCGTCTGCTGTCCGTTGATTGCAAGATCCGGAAGCGGGTGATACGCGTCGTACTGAAGCGCGAGAGCGTGCGTCGACGCCTGGAAGTGCGCGAGATCCGTGGGCGTCCACCAGTTTCGCATCCGACCGTGCGCGTCGAACGTTCGCGCCGTTGTTGTCGAAGCTATGACTGATCTCGTGCCCGATCACAGCGCCGATTCCGCCGTAGTTCATCGCGTCCGCACGCTTGGCGTCGAAGAACGGTGGCTGTAGAATCGCGGCGGGAAAGTTGAGCGCGTTCATCGCGGGCAGGTTTACCGCGTTCACGATCTGCGGTGTCATCACCCACTCGCTGCGGTCCACCGGCTTGTGCAGCTTCGCAATGCTGCGGTCGTAGGTGAAGCGGTCCACGCGATCCGCATTTGCATACGCGTCAGTCGGTGACACGCGCAGAGCCGCGTAGCTCGGCCACTTGTCGGGATATCCCACGCTCACGCGCAGGGTCTGCAGCTTCGCCTTCGCCTCGGCCTTGGTGGATGGCGCCATCCACGACAATGCGTCGATACGGTGCTCGAAAGCGCGGATGAGTCCCGCGACCATCGTCTCCGCGCGCGCTTTCGCGCTGGGTGGGAAATACTTCGCGACGTACTCGCGCCCGACAGCGAAGCCGAGTGCGTCGCTAGTCGCGTCCACCGCGCGATGATCGCGCGTGGCCTCGGCCGGTGTACCCGACAGCGTCTTGCCGAAAAAGTCGAAAGCCTCGCGGTCCATCGCCGGCGCGAGCACTGCCGCGTGATCCTCGATGGTGTGATAGGCGAGAAGCGCCTTCCACGAATCCAGCGGCTGCACTCGCGACAAGCGCGGAGATTCCCGCGATCGCGCTAGGCTGCCACGCCACGAGTGAGTCCTCACCAGCGACGCGCGCCGCCGCGAAGAACGCATTCCAGTCGAGGCCCGGCGCCTTGCGCGCGAAATCCGTGCGCGCCCAGTGGTTGTTGCCCTTGGCTGGATCCTGACTGTCCTCGACCTTCCAGTGCGCCTGCGCGATGCGCGTCTCGAGAGCGACGATCGCATTGGCCTTGGCATCTGCATTCGCGACTCCGGCAAGCGTCAACATGCGCGCCACGTGCGTGCGATATGCCGTGCGCAGCTCCGCCATCTTCGGCGACGGGTCAACATAGTAGCTGCGATCGGGCAACTCGATCCCACCCTGCAGGAGCGCGGCGACGTTACGCGTGGGATGATTGAAGTCCTGCGCCACCCAGAGCCCGAACAGGTTGTCGGTGTGCACCGTGCCGAGGTTGATCGGGTCGACGTCGGCGCGGAGATGCGCGCCGATGTAGCGCGCGAGAGCAACGCGGTCGCTGATTGCAGCGATGCTGTCGAGCAGCTGGCCTGAGCGGCGCGGTTCCGCGCGCGGCGATAGCCGAGGTGTCGACGAAGGCCGCGTAGTAGTCGCCGATCTTTCGCAGGTCCGAGCCCGCGGGCGCGTGGGACGCCGCCGCGCCGTGGACTACAGCGATCAGCTGCTGCTCCGCTCGATCCCCCGCGATGTTGAACGCGCCGTAGCTGCTCTTGTCCGGCGGAATCTGCGTGCGGCGGTCCCAGTTGCCGTTCGCGTATTCGTAGAAGTTATTGCCGGGGAGAACTGTCGTATCCATCCCCGCGCCATCGAGTCCGGGGATGACGCGTTGCGCAGCGACCGACCCAATCGGGGCGAGTGCGGCGAGAACGGCGGAGACGAACAGGGCGGATAGACGGATCATGTGGGGCTCCAGACGCGGAATGATCGGCGAGGCTATCCGGAAAAAGTAGCTTCTCCGCGCGTTGCGCGCGCGGGTGGGGAAGTCATGGCTTGTGAATCGCGGTCCGGGCAGCCGTTTACCGTGCGTATCCACATTACGGTGCGCGATTAGCGCCCAAGCCGGTCGCCCGACGAATCTTGCAACAGACTGAGCGACGCAGAGCGCCTCATGACGTGCACGGCTCGCTCTGCGGCGCGTCGGAATCAGGAAGCCATGCCTGTCAGCGTGTCGACGCTACAAGCTGTCGACGATGCCCCGTACCGCTTCGCTGAAGTCGATCTTGTGGTCGAGGTACGGTCTCCACCAGCGCACGAGCGCCGGCTCGTATCTGCCGAGGGGTCCGCTCCATATTCCCTGCGCGTAACCGTACGGTTGGTGCACGGGAATCAATCGTTGCACTTCGTATCCTGCCGTATAAAATATCACCGCATGCGTGGCATCATACGTGACCTTTTTCCCGCTGCGCGCGGCGGCTGCAGTCAGTGCGCTGTCGACCACGAAATCCATCGTGTGCATGGCTTCATGAAACAGCATCTCCAGAGCATTTGTGCCGCGATAGTCCGCGGCAGTACTCGAGACGGTGATTCGCGACGGTCGCTCCGTAGTGTACGCGCCCGCCCAGTTGGCGTAGGCACTCACGTCGACGCGAATCGGTTCGCGTGGCCACGGCTCTCGGAATGCCCAGGACATCGACGCCGAGAGGGAGTCATCGTAGCGGGCCAGGAGCGGCGTGATCGCAGCAATCCACGCGCGGTCCTCTGCGCGATGTCGCGGCCACCAAGTCGCACGATATATGGGCGCCGCCTCGTCGAGCACCCGCACAAGTGAGGTGTCCAGGCCAGAGGCGCGGAGTGATGGCGCGTCCTCCAATTCGGCGATGCGGTTGTTGGTACGAACGGCCGCGCTATCAAAGATGAAGTCCTGTTTCGCTATCGTGATCGAGTAATACGCTATCGCATCGTTCCATCGGCGCCGATCCGCATCGCTCAACGCTCCTATGCCGGCCGTATCGGTGAGTGAGGAAGTGATCGTCTCACGATGATCCAATCCCAGACGCGAGCGGGATTACGCGTAAAGAATTCGTGAAGGTTCAGCCAGAACGCGCTGTGAAAGGAGAAGAGGCGTCCCTGAGCCGGCTCCGCAGTCGGGGCCGCTACCTGGCACAGGATTCGGCGGGCAAGCGACCGACTGCGTGCGTGACCAGAACGAGCAGTGAACTCAGCGATTTCCTCATACTGACTTCTCCGAATTGTCTTGAACTGTACGCGACGAAGCTAAGCTTAGCTCGCCGCGTCAACGCTGCGCTTGTACAAAACGGCAACGTAGATCAGACCCGTTCATCCAGTCCGGCGCGCGAGAAAAGCGGTTGGGCTCTCGCCGAGCAATTGCTGAAAGTCCCTTGCGAGATGCGCATGATCGTTGTACGAGCACTCCGCCGCGATACGCGACCATGATCTGCTCGGCAACGCGAGTGCAAGCCGACCGCACGGTGCACTCTCTTGATTCGGAGAAAGCGCTTCGCGCCCATCCGAAGCTCACGCGCCGCGATCGATCGCAGTGATCGGGTGCTCGAGCCAAGCTGCGCGGAAACGCCGTCGATACTCACCCGCGCGTCACACGCAAGAAGGGCGATCGCAGCAATCCTGTAATCGACCTTCCGCGAGTTGCGCGCCCGGTCCGTGATGAATGCGGCGAGCTCGCCAGCTACGCGTTCGATCGGCATGTCGGCGAGGCGTCGTTCCAGCGATTTCCCAGGTGCCCGGATCAAGTCGGCCAGCGGCCACGAACGATCGTGGAGATTCCGACGCTGGTGTGCCGAAGAGCGTAGTCGTGACACCGGGTAGCAGGCGGACGGCGACTGTCGCGACACGATGCGATCTATCGATGTCCGCGAACACGCGCCTGGGACCCACGAGGACAAGGCGGTGGTTGAGCGAACCATCCAAGCACTGCACTTGCCACATGAGATGAGCGGACCCATCGGGGACAATGCGCCAGTTGACGGCCCGCGGTCCCGGACAGCCCGGGCTTCCGGCGCCGACTCAGTCGCGCATGTAGTGGCAGCTGTATCCGCCAGGATTCTTGCGCAGGTAGTCCTGATGGTACGACTCGGCGCTGTACCACGCGGAGGGTGGCTCGATTGAGGTCGTGATCGGACGCTTCCACTTGCCGGACGCTTCGACGCGCGCTCGTACTCTCTCCGCAGTCGCCTGTTGTTCGGGTGTCTGCGGGAAGATGGCCGAGCGGTACTGAGTCCCGATGTCGTTGCCCTGCCGGTTGAGCGTGGTCGGATCGTGCAGTTTGAAGAACCAGTTCTCGAGCAGGTCCTCGTAGCTCAACACGGTCGGATCGAACGTCACGCGGATCGATTCAGCGTGGCCCGACTTGCTGTCATGCGTGTCGTCGTAGGTCGGGTTTTCCAGCCAGCCGCCCGTATAGCCGACCTCCGTGTCGATCACGCCAGGCACCTTGCGCAGGATGTCCTCGACGCCCCAGAAGCAGCCACCTGCCAACACCGCAACTTCGGTGCGTTTCGCATTGTCGACGGTAGAAGGGGCGGTGTGGGCTTGGTTGCTAGTCGGGGTGCTGTGCATATGGATTGTCTCGCCGAAAGCTCGGGTCTCGGTTGGCGTCGTGAAATGCGTGTTCATTGAATGATAGTTGGCGCTCCTCCTCTTCAGCAGATCGAAATCGTCCGTTTCCGCCGGTGATCGAGTCGGCCGGTTGCCGCGCCAGTTGCGGAGCCGTAGCTTCTAGCCGAGTGCAGTCAGCACTCGCCTCTCATCGTGCCCATCCCAGAGGTCCACTTGAGCGCTTTGGCGTGAAGCGCCTGAGCCGATGACTCAGAGCGTCGATCCGCTCGATACCTTGCGGAGCGCGCTTGCTGACCGCTACGCGATCGACCGCGAACTTGGCGCCGGCGGCATGGCGACCGTGTATCTGGCGGAGGATGTCAGGCATCATCGCAAGGTGGCGATCAAGGTGCTGCATCCGGAGCTCTCGGCGGTGCTGGGGCCCGAGCGGTTCCTGAAGGAGATCGAGCTCACGGCGAACCTCCAGCATCCGCACATCCTTCCGTTATTCGACTCCGGCAATGCGGGCGGCTTGCTGTACTACGTCATGCCGTACATCGATGGCGAGACATTGCGAGCGCGACTGGAGCGCGAGGGGCAGCTCCCAATCACCGACGCACTTCGCATTGCTACTGAAGCGGCCGACGCGCTGCAGTACGCGCACGACCGTGGGGTGGTGCACCGCGACATCAAGCCAGAGAATATCCTGCTGCAGAACGGGCACGCGCTCGTGGCTGATTTCGGGATAGCGCTCGCCGTCGAGCAGGCCGGCGGCGTACGCATGACGCAAACGGGGCTGTCGCTCGGGACGCCGCACTACATGGCGCCCGAACAGGCAATGGGCGACAAGCACATCGGCCCGCGCGCGGACATCTACGCACTCGGCGCGGTGACGTACGAGATGCTCGCGGGCGAGCCGCCGTTCACGGGACCGAACAGTCAGGCGATCGTCGCCAAGGTGATTACCGAGGCACCACCGTCGCTCGCGGCGCACCGGCGCTCTGTATCCGCGAACGTCGATGCCGCAGTAGCGCGCGCACTCGAGAAGCTTCCTGCCGATCGGTGGCAGACGACGAGCAAGTTCGCCGAGGCGTTGATGACGCCCGACGCGGGCGTGCCCGCCGCTGGTGCGCGAGCGACTGCAGCACCGCGGCGTGCATCCAGCACGGCGCGACGCGCGATGGCTGGCGGAGTCGTGTGCGCGACTATCGCCCTCGCGGCAGCCGCGTGGTGGCTCGGGCGCAGGTCCGCGGCTCCGGAAGCGCCGTGGTCCCAGTTCACACAGCTCACCGATGCGTCGGGAGTCGAGACGAGTCCGAGTCTCTCGCCGGATGGCGAGTCGTTCGCATATGCGAGCAATGCCAGCGGGCGCTTGGCGATCTATGCACAACGTGTCGGTGGCCGGAACCCCGTTGTCGTGGTCGGTGATTCTATGGCCGACTACGTGTGGCCAGCGTACTCGCCGGATGGGAAGGACATTGCGTACGCCAAGCGCGGCGACGGCATCTTCGTCGTGGGCGCAACTGGCGAATCGCCGCGGCGGCTCACGACGTTCGGGTCGAACCCGTCGTGGTCACCTGACGGCCGCTCCATCGTGTTCGGCTCGGAGGAGGTGGTGTCACCGTACGCGGTGAACAGCACGGGCTCGTTGTGGATCGTCGAATCGAACGGCGGAACGCCGCGGCGGCTCGACCCGCGCCTCGCCGGGACCTTCTATCAGCCGGCATGGTCACCATCCGGCAAGCGCATCGCGTTCTGGTCGATGGCCGGCGGCCAGCGCGATATCGCGACGATGCCCGCCGGAGGCGGCGCGGCCACGAAGGTGACGAACGACGCAGCGCTGGACTGGGCACCTGCATGGTCGCCTGATGGGCGCTACCTCTACTTCGCGAGTGATCGGGGCGGATCGATGGGGATCTGGCGCATCCCGGTAAACGAATCGTCCGGAGCAGCTGCCGGTGCTCCCGAGTTGATTGCAGCGGGCGCCGACGGCTCGATCGATCTTCCTGGACTCTCTCGCGACGGCAGCACAATCGTCTTCCGCTCCGAGCTGCACTCGGTGAACCCCGTGGCCATCGCGTTCGACGCAGCGGCGGCGCGCATCACATCCGCGTCACTGCTGCAGCACCGCACGGGAAATCTCGTTCCAACCGACGTCTCCCCGGACGGCAAGTGGCTCGCGCTATACAATCGGCTCGAGCGGCACCAGAACATCTTCGTCATGCGAACGGACGGGAGTGGTCTCGCGCGCCTCACCGACGATGCAGCGCGAGACTGGATGCCACGCTTCACGCCTGATGGCTCCGGCGTGACGTTCTACTCGAACAGGAGTGGAGTGTACGAGGCCTGGATGATCCAGCTCGACGGGAGCCAACGCACACTCCTCACTGCGTTTCCGGACGGTATCACGTACGCGATGCTTGCGCCGGATGCCAGACACCTCGTCACGATCAGCCAGACTGACCCGACGACGAAGGCGTGGATTGCAACTGCGCCGTGGCCCGCGCCCAAGCGAACCGCTACTGCCATACCACCGCTCACTTACGCAGGGCTGGTTGGGGGTGAGCCGAACTACTGGACGCGCGATGGACGCTGGCTTTCCGGTGCCGGAGCTACGATGAGTGGCGACGTCCGCGGCACGGTGCTGTGGGATGCGACGACGCTGCGCCCGCACGTCTTGAACGAGGATTCCGAGAGCGAAATCATTGCGTGGCTCCCGGACCACGAGCACATCGTTTACTTCAATCAGCGCGGTAAGCTCGTCATGCAGGATATCACAACGCTCGAGCGCCGCGAGATCACCGGAACGCTGCCGTATCCGCCGGAGATCTCCGCGGCCATCGTCGCATCGCCCGACGGCCGAACTCTGTATTACGGTGCGCATCAGGAAGAGGCTAACATCTGGATGATGCGCCGGCCGGGCACGGAAAAGGCCGCTCAGTGACGGCGCCTCCCGAGCCGATTGTTTCCGCGCTCGGGAGGTGCGAATAGCGTTCGACTGACAGATCGTCACGCATTCACGATCGGCTGTCGTTCGATCTCCCTTCGACGAGATCGAACACGACTCGCGCATTCCGCTGTAGTCAGTGCGGCCCTGCGCGCTTCATCGGTGACTTCTTCAGCCCTGTTCTAAACCGCTCTTCGTCCATCGAGAAAGGCGCGCGAGCAGGTCCAGCGCATTCGGAATTGCTGATCCCGATGCAGTGTTATCGAAGATGCACCATACGGCCTTCGCTCGTCGTGCAGCGATGGTAATCCGCTCCGACAGCTCATCCAGGAATTCGTCCTCGTACCGCGACCAGTAAATGCGTGGCGAACCGTGCAGTCGGAAGTACACCAGATCCTGCGTCCCGCCCGGAGCAGCGGCCGCGGGTACGCGCGCTGGATCTGCCGCAACTCGTGCCACATTGCAGTCGGCCAGCAGACGGGCGGCATCGCTCGTGAACCAACTCGGATGACGCGGTTCCAGCGCCAATGGTCCGTCGTAAAGCGCACGGAACAGCTCGAAGAATGCTCCCGCTAACGACGCATCGTACTCGAGACTCGGTGGGAGCTGAACGAGAATACAGCCGAGTCGGTCGCCGAGCCCTTGTAGCTGATCGAGGAAGGCGCAGAGGAGCTCGTCGCAATCCAGGAGCCGCTTCTCGTGAGTGATGGTCTTCGGCATTTTCACGGAGAAACGGAATCCTTCTGGTGTGGCGGCGGCCCATTTGGAATAAACCTGCAACGCATGTGGCCGGTAGAAGCTCGAATTGATCTCCACTCCGCTGAACGCCTGCGCGTACCGCGCGAGATGCGTTCCATCAGACGCAAACCGACCCTGCTCGGCGCGCGGCAATGACCATCCGGCAGTGCCGACGAAGATGGTGCCGTCTACTGCTCCAACCCCCACCGCCGCAAATCGGCTGTTCCCGACACTGCCGTCAGCGGCATGCTCCTCAGTTGCGGCGTGTACGCGCAGGCGCCGTATTCGCCGCGCACCAGTGCGGTCAGCGAATCACGCGCTGCCGGCGCCAGCCCCGCGCCGAGAGCGTCAGTGCGCACGAGCACCATGTGCGCCGACCCGGCCATCACGTCGTTGACGCGACGCAGTTGCGCGACGACGCGACGGAACGCCGCGAGCTCGGCCGTTGATGCATTCCCGGTCGCAGGCAATGCGGCGCTGAGATCGGCAACATATTCGCCTTCACGCGCGTTGAGCTCGGAGAGATATGGCAGAAGACGATACGGCGCGGACCATTGTACGAGCCGCTCGGCGCTCATGTGCGTGCCGACATCAGACGAGATCACGGTCTTCCACGCTTCCGAGTCCCACACGCGAAGCGGCGGATGATACGCGGCCGCGAGTGCACGAAGCTCGGCCGTAGTTGCGTGGCGCGCAGCCGCCTGCTGCATTCCGACGAGGGCGCTGTCGAGACAGCGGCCTGCGGCGAGCCGCACGATTCCCTCACGACCGTCGTCGTCGCGCAACTCGAGGCGCATCGCCTGCTCGGCGCTCGCGATCTTGTTGTGCCAGTGCAGCGCCTCGACCGCCTGCTCGGCTGACAGTGCGATGAGCACGCCGAGGACGATGATGCCGACTTCCTTGAGAAAATCGCGCCAACTGTGGACCGGCTTCGGAGCATGGATCTCCATGCAGAGAAACGTACGACTTCGGGCGGCGCCCTGCTGTCGCGGGCGTGAAGGACCAGATGATTGCTGCCTTCAAGGTCGCGCTCTCGACGGGTGAACACTTTTCGGCCGGCCATTGATGCGTGAGATGAGTTTCCGTGTCCACGGCGCTCGCGTCTGCATTCGCTTCCAGGCCGCCGTCAAAGTCCTCTTGCGTCGTCCTCAGCTGCCGCGGATATTCTGCCCCGAGGTGCCTCATCCTCGGCAATGACCATGTCATGATTACCGAGCCGACTGACGTCAGTGCTCAAACGCATCGACAAATTCGTCGAGCTCGCGCGAGGTCATGCCGATGTCCTCCCCTACTGTTCGCCATGCACTTACGGCATGTTCCACATCGTGAATTATGCTGCGTGCTTTGGCATCGGCGATCGCGAAGTACTTCCGCGCCGATAGCAGAGCGTCAGTCGATGCGACGGGCCCGGTCTCTTCCGTGATCCAAGTCTTCAACTCGCGCGCTCGATCCGGAAACGGGTTGATGTCGAAGGCCGGTGAGAGTCGCCACGTGCCGTTCGCCACGTGCAGGAAGCCGTGATTGTGAAGGTGGTCGTCAACGTTGTTGATCAGGATCGAGAAAGCGATCCGCCGCCAGAGCTCGTCGATATCCTCTTGCACTGCCGCACCGTGCGACCGAATCGCGTCCACGACCTCGGCGTACGTGTGCTCTCCCGACGAGTCGACTGCCATGAGAGTGGCAGCCGAGACATAGGGAATCCGTTGGCCGGCGACTCGATCGAACCGACGTATCACGGCGACCGGGACATCCTCCTCACTCATGACAATTCGTGCCTTGGCGGCATGGATTCCGGCGCGCTCCGCCAGCCGAAGCGCCAGCACCTCCGCCTTGGTCACGGCGCGTTCGTCCCGCACGCTCGGGAACTTGCCGATAGCGAGGTGACCGTCGTCGTCGACAATTGAGCACTTCGGTCGGAGCCCGCCAAGTGAGGTTCCCCGGCCGAGCAGATAGGCGAGATCGGCGGCCGTCTCCTCATTGAGCTCCACGGCGCGGCTCGCCGCGGTCAAATGCTTTAGATCCATCAGCGGTGGCGTGGTCCCGCCGCCCGCTTTGATTGTGCGCCTGAACACGCCCTGCTCGTCGCGGAATCGTAGCGCGCCGACGCGACTCGCGTCATCCACCTCAAGGAGGAAGTCCAAGCTGGTCGACACCGGTGGCAGCTCGTCCCCCGCCGCGCGCGCTGCGGCGCGCCGTCTAGCGTGATCGCGCCGAATGACTATCTGGCCCCAGCCGTCCGGCTCAGTGTCAGCGATCGCGGAGTGGAACACGGAACCGCCCTCTGGCTTCTTGCGGAACTGCGATCCAGGTTGGAGCGGCAGCAGTGGGTCGATCGCGAAGCGATCCTGATCGGTGAGCCACGTGGGGTCGTACGTGAAGTTCGAGCTTTCCCGCGCGCCTTCGTGGTTGTAATGCAGTGTGCCGACCGGTTTCGGATTCCCGCCCACAAAGACTCCGATCGTGCGCTTCATATGGGCCGTGGTTCCTTCTTCGCGTGCACGCGGAGGGGGAGACGTTCCGACTCGAGGATCATGCCTAGATCATCGTGTGCAGGGTCCGCGAAATTGGTGAATGGAGTGCCAAGTCCGAGGGTGTAGAGAGCCATCGCGTACGCGCCTATCGACACGCCTGGGAGCCCCTTCTCGATGCTGAGGTAGGTCGGTCGGCTGATGCCGAGCCGCTCCGCCATCATCGCAGTGGTGAGACGCCTGCGGCGGCGTGCCGTGGCAATGTCTCGCCCCATCTTGACGAGCCCCGTTCGCACCGGGGGAGGGAGAATGTCGGAAGTTGCTCTTTTTGGCATGGCGACAGAATAGGTTGATCTTAATGGCAGTGGCGTAAAATGGAATTTACACTAGATCGTCGCCTCCTGCAAACCAATTTCGATATATCGTAAAAATAAATTGTTGCTAAATCGAATATCATAAAGCGTGTTTTACCCTAATTCAAGTATAAATAGCTCGGATCCGGGCTGCACCCAATCCACCTCGCTTCGTTCGCTTGATCGCAACCTGGACTTGCTCCGACTTAACGGACGCCGGATTTAGACTACTTTGACGCCCGACGAGTCCTCCGGTACGTTTTCCAGCTCGTACTGTGGAGGACTCTTGTAGCCGTCAGGTGTCGCCCGGTAACTGATAGGAGTACATGGCGCGATGGAGATCCACAAACCACATCCCATCCACGGTTGGCGCGAGTTACTAAAAGAGGTGGGGATCATCGTGCTCGGCGTCTTGATCGCGCTCGGCGCGGAGCAGAGCGTCGCAGCGCTGCGCGAGCGCCGTGTAGCTGACGAAGCGCGCCGAAACGTTCTCGCAGAGGTGCAGTTCAATCTCGGGTTCATCCGCGATCGAGTGCGCGACGAGCCATGCATTGACCGGAGGATCGACGAGCTGGCCGCTCTCCTTGGCCGCGCGCGCGAGGGAGCACTCGATCCCGCGCCGACCTGGATTGGACGTCCTAGTATCGACCCCGTCCTCAGCGAGCGATGGCAGTCCGCCACCGCAAGTGGCCGGTCCAGCCTCTTCGATCCCGCGGAGCAGGGCAAATTCGACGTTATGTACAGCCTCTTGGCCCAGGTCTTTGAGCACGAAACGCACGAGCAGATGGCGTGGACGCGACTGCGCGCGCTCGAAACGTGGACTGGCCCACTCGGCCCGGCCGCACGCCTCGCATTCGCCGAAGCCCTTCAGGAGGCCAGATACGAAGCATGGGACCTGAAGCTGGATGCCACGTTCGCGCTCGGGACGGGCAAGTCGCTGGGGATCGAGCTGCCGAAAGCTGCCAATCTGACGACTTCGATCTGCCTTCCGCTCAACACAACGCGAGCGAATGCAGTTCGTCGACTAGGGACTCCCTGGGGCGAGCCCTGAAACGGAGTGACAGTGCAACGCCTTGCGTCGCCCGCGGCTGCCGCGGATATTCTGCCCGGAGTGCCGCTCGTCCTAGTGGTCCGAGCGCACACGTAGCCACGTTCGCTGAACCAGGATCTGCATGACGCTCCACGAACTCTTCGAGAAGGTTGGCGCTCGTTGAGTACGCCGGTCGATTGATTCGCGCGCACCCCGCATGAACGCGGACGCCGTTAACATCGAGCGTCTGACGCGCGCCCTCGCTGACCGTTACGCGATCGAGCGCGAGCTTGGGCACGGTGGAATGGCCACTGTCTACCTTGCACACGACCTGAAGCACGACCGGCATGTCGCGGTGAAGGTGCTTCACCCGGATTTAGCTGCTGTCGTGGGTGCCGCCCGCTTCCTCACCGAGATTCGGACGACGGCAAATCTGCAGCATCCACACATCCTTGCGCTTCACGATTCCGGTGATGCGGATGGATATCTCTTCTACGTAATGCCGTACGTCGATGGGGAAACGCTTCGCAACCGGCTCACCCGCGAACGTCAGCTCCCGATCACCGATGCGGTGAGGATCGCACGCGAGGTGGCAAGCGCGCTCGATTACGCGCACCGTCATGGCGTGATCCACCGCGACGTGAAGCCTGAGAACGTGCTGCTCCACGACGGCAGCGCACTGGTGGCTGATTTCGGCATCGCGCTCGCAGTGCAGCAGGCTGGTGGCACTCGCATGACGCAGACCGGCCTATCGCTCGGCACTCCGCAGTACATGTCGCCTGAGCAGGCTATGGGTGAGAAGAACATCGATGCGCGCACCGACATCTATGCTTTGGGCGCCGTGACGTACGAAATGCTGTGTGGCGACCCGCCGTTCACTGGTTCGAGCGTGCAGGCGATAGTCGCGAAAATGATGACTGAGCGCCCCACACCACCGAGTACGCTGCGCGACACAGTGCCGGCAAATGTTGAGGATGCTGTACTCACCGCACTCGCAAAGTTGCCGGCCGATCGCTTTGCCAGCGCGGCACAGTTCGCGGACGCGCTCGTCGTCGCCGAGGCGCGGGGCTCGACCGGCGTGTCACGCGCGCGATCGACAAGCGCAGCGCGCTCGCGGATGCAGTGGGTAGCCATCGCAGCCGCGCTCCTCGTCGGGGCCGCGGCCGGATTCTGGGGATCATGGCTCCGGCGTCCGCGCGCTGACGCTGGCGCGCTCCGGACGATGATTGCGTTTCCATCGGGACAGGACATCCAGGCCGCGCCCCAGGGGAACAGCTTTGTCCTCTCACGCGATGGAACCGTCCTCGTCTACTGGGGACCGTCCACCGGCGATAGCCATCAGCTCTGGTCGCGTCGGCTCGACCAGCTTAACGCAATCCCGATTCGCGGCACCGAAGGCGGGGTGCTACCTGTTCTCTCGCCCGACGCTCGGCAGGTGGCGTTCGAGACGTTGACCGACCGCAAGATACGAATCGTCCCGATCGAAGGAGGCGTGCCGCGGGTCGTAGTGGACTCGGCCCGTCGCGGCGGACTTGATTGGGCGGCGGACGGAAACCTGTACTATCGGGCGACGAGCAACGGCCTGCGCCGCGTTCCCGCCGCGGGCGGACTCTCGGAGACGCTGATTCAACCGTCGCCAACCGATGACGCGGGTGGAACCGGCAGGGGGTACTTCTGGCCACAGGCGCTCCCCGGCGGCGACGCGCTCATCGCGTCGTTTCGCCCGTCGAGCGGCGACAATGAAGCGTCGCGCATTGTTGCGATCCCGCCGGGAAGCCGTAAGTCCGTCGACATCGTCGCTGGCGTATACGCTCGATACGCACCTACGGGGCAGCTGGTGTGGGCCACGGCCGACGGAGCTGTCTACTCGGCGCGATTCAACACGCGTACGTTCGCGATTGGTGCGCCGACGCGGGTGCTCGAGCACGTCCGGGTCGAGAGCGCATTCGGATCTGCGGACTTCGGTTTTTCGGATCGTGGTCGGCTCTTATATCAGCTCGGCGACGCGAGCGGTGGTGATCTCGTCTGGGTCTCGCGTGCGGGGGCAGTCACGCCGGTCGGCGTCGACGGGGTGCAGGTGGGGCTGGGGGGCGGCATGGGGATCTCCCCTGACGGCCGCTCACTCGCGGTGAGCCGCATGTCTGGTGGGGAGCAGGACATCTGGGTGAAGTCTCTTCCCGACGGGGCACTCACACGCCTCACGACCTCCGGATCGCCGCACATTTGGGGCGCTTGGACGTCCGATGGCCGCTACATCGCGTTTATTCGGCACGGAGCGCTTTACGAACGGGCGGCGGACGGAACCGGAAATGACAGTTTGGTCTTGCGTCGCCCAACAGCGATCATGAATGCGTCCTGGAGTCCGGACGGGCAGTGGATCGCAACTGTTGAAGCACCGCATAACATCGCGCTCGTGCGGCGCAGCGACTCGACTGCTCGCGTACTCTCTCAAGGCGCACGGTTCGCGGAGGATGAGCCAACCTTTTCGCCCGATTCGCGTTGGCTCGCGTACACTTCGACCGAATCAGGACAGTGGGAAGTGTACGTCCGACCGTTCCCCGATGTGAACGCGGGGAAGTGGCAGGTCTCGATCGGTGGAGGTGGCTCGCCGCGCTGGTCACACTCAGGACATGAGCTCTTCTATCGGACCAAGGGCTCCCGTCTCATGTCCGCCGCAGTCCGAACGTCGCCCGAGTTTGGCGTCATCCGTCGCGACTCGCTTACGCCGGCGGCATCCCAGGCGGTCGGCTTCAACGCCAACGAGTTCGCGGTGGGCGCGAACGATCAGCAATTCCTCGTCATTCGCTCGCGCGACCAGGGTCAGGGTCTTGTGCTCGTCGAGCACTGGTTCGACGATCTCATGCACGCATCTGGCCCGTAGCCGTATGCACATTGCGTGATGTGGGGGGTGGCTATGTCTCGAACCGCGGTCGCTTTGCGCACACGGAGTTGATTTGCGCGCCGCCGAATGACGACAACTCTGCCGTGGCTTTCTGTCCTGTGGGTCCGCTGCTGGTAACAATCGTCCGGTTGCCGCCCCGGCCGCGGAATCGTACGTTGCTCCGGCCATGACACGTTCCGCCGATCCGCTCGACACGCTGCGTAGAGCGCTGGCTGACAGGTACACGATCGAGCGCGAGCTTGGCGCTGGTGGCATGGCGACGGTGTATCTCGCGCGAAGATCTCAAGCATCATCGCAAGGTCGCCATCAAGGTGTTGCACGCCGAGCTGTCCGCGATCCTCGGCCCAGACCGCTTTCTCAAGGAGATCGAGCTCACCGCGAATCTGCAGCATCCACATATTCTTCCGCTGTTCGATTCGGGAAGCGCTGACGGACTGCTGTATTACGTGATGCCGTACGTCGATGGCGAGACACTGCGCACGCGCCTGGATCGTGAGAAGCAGCTCTCTGTGGGCGATGCCGTCCGCATTGCGTGCGAGGCAGCCGACGCACTCGAGTACGCGCACAGTCGCGGCGTAGTGCATCGCGACATAAAGCCTGAGAACATTCTGCTCCAGAACGGCCATGCCCTTGTCGCTGACTTCGGCATTGCGTTAGCAGTACAAGCAGGCGGGCGGTCAGCGCATGACGCAGACGGGATTGTCACTCGGCACGCCGCAGTACATGTCCCCTGAGCAGGCCATGGGCGAGCGCGAGATCGGCCCGCGCTCGGACATCTACTCGCTCGGCGCAGTGACGTATGAGATGCTGGTTGGTGATCCCCCTTTCACAGGACCCACTGCGCAGGCCATCGTCGCCAAGATCATGACGTCGGTGCCCGTGCCGCCGCGCGAACTACGGAAGACGATTCCACCCGCAGTTGAAGACGCAGTGCTCACAGCGTTGGAAAAACTGCCGGCTGATCGGTTTCCGAGCGCCGCCGAGTTCGCGCGCGCGCTGTCAGATACGACGTCCACCAGCTCTCGCACGGCAGCACACTCGCGCGCAGGACGGTCGGCGAATGCTCAGCATCGTTCGATGGTGCTGCTCGCCGCGATCGCAATCGTTGCCTCGGCTGCTGCGGCCTGGGGATGGTTGCGCCCGCACCACGGCGAACCATCCATGCTGTCCTCGCCACCGTGGCGCGTCACGTTGGCGCTTCCAGATACCGCGATGCCCGTCGGAAGTCTCGCGCTGTCGCCCGATGGCTCCGAACTGGCGTACGCAGCGGCTGGCGCCCACGGAACGCGGATCTGGATCCGCCGCGGAGCCGCGCTGGAGCCCACGCCGCTCAAAGGGACGGATGGTGGCCAAACTCCTGTGTTCTCGCCCGACGGGCGCCGCGTCGAATTCGACTCGCCCAGTGGCGCGGAAGTCGTCAATGTCGACGGAACGGGATTGGTTGCGGTCGGTGACACGACCGGGGTGTCGCTGCCGTCTGCGTGGAGCGACGAAGATCATCTCGTGGTTTCATCGCAGCACGGCCTGAGCCGTATGGCAGTAGCGGGCGGTGCGTTGGAACTTCTCACGAGGACCGACTCTGGAGAAACCGACACGAATCCATCAGTGCTGCCGGACGGGCACGGGATCCTGTTCACTGTAATACCGCGAGACTACGCGAATCTGTCGCACTACAGGATTGCCATCGCCGACGGTCGCACGATTGGATCGAGAGTGTTGATGGAGGGGATTCTGGCCCGATACGTCCCCGGTCACTTGCTGGTAGTCCGCGCCGATGGCTCGTTGATCGCGCTGCCTTTCGATGTCGCGGCTGGCCGCGTAACCGGCGCGGGACAGACAGTTGCGACCGGACTTTCGATCGGGGGGTACGGCATCGTGCCCTTCGACGTCGCGGCAAACGGCCGGATGATCTACGTGACCGGTGCGGCGGGCGGGGAGCTACGCGATCTTGTCCGGGTAAGCAGCGAAGGGGCGGTGACACCTATCGACACGACCTGGGTCCGCGATTTCGAGAGCGTGGCGGCATCGCGCGACGGTGCGCGCGTGGCGGCTGGCATCTTATCACCGACGGGCGAGGAGATCGAGATCCGCGACCTCCGAAGCGGCGCGCTGAGTCACTATGCAGTAGCAGGATCGGGGTGCAGAGGCCCCATCTTCAACTCCGACGGCAGCACACTCTATTTCACCGTCCTGTCGTTCACTGGGGGCGCCGTATATCAAGTCGACCCTGGCAGCACAGCCGCGCCACAGTTGACGTTTCAACTGAGTGGTCATTTCCTGCAGGACCTCGCGCTCACTCCCGGCGCCGGCAGGATGTTGTATACGCGGTACTGGAGATCGGAGACAGCCCACATTTTCGCTCACACGCTTGCAGCGCCGTCCACGCCTGACGTCTCCACACAGGCCACCGCCGCCGCGGAAGCCGAACCCGCGGTGTCACCGGACGGCAGATGGTTGGCATATGTCTCCAAGGAATCGGACACCTATCAGCTATACGTAAGGCCCATGGACAGCAGCCGCGGCGGGCGGTGGCAAGTTTCGCAGCACAGGCCTGGGTTCCCACGGTGGTCACACGACGGTAGGGAGCTCTTCTATCTCACCGCCGATAGCATGATGGTCGCGGAGATAGCGCCTGGGGATCAGTTCACGCTCGGCAAGCAGCACGGCCTGTTCGCGTCGAGCGGGTTTTCCAATGCGGAGGCGCCGTTCGACGTGCTTCCAGGCGGCGCTTTCGTGATGATTCGCCGACACGCCAGTCAACACGATTCACGACAGGTGGTGATGCTGGAAAAGTGGGACGCCGGCTCGACATCCGGCAATCTCTCCCACTGAACCACAGGTTTCGCGCGCCAGCTCGCGACGGATTCACACGATTATCACTCGTCGTGGTTCGCTAGCACCACGCGCACTTTCCGTCGCGTCCCGCGAAAACTTTACGTTCCACGGACAAACTTCCTGGGCGGAGTGCCGACACACCCATTTTGCAATTGACCTTTCCACCGGGCGCCGAACCGTTTTCACCGCAATCGGTTCATTGCTGCCGGTTACCAGTCGCGAGGACCCGACAGCGCACGCGGACTCGGGCCCAGCCGCGCTTCGCAGCGACCACCAACTCACGCTAGGTCCCGGCGGGTGACCACCAGTTCCGAGATCCACAGAAAGGCCACAGTGACGCAGGTGGCGCCCGCGGCGATCATCCAGGGGAAAGGCCCGACGTAGCGATGGCTCGCTGCGTCGAAATACGGCATGTTCGTGCCGTTCATGATGTAGTGGATGTGCAGCGGCTTTCCGCGCAGAAACGGCGCATAGACCACGATGAGCGGATAGACATAGAACGCCACGAGTGCGAGGCAAAGCGCCGCGAACTCATCCCGCAGACAAGTGGAGAGCAGGAACGAGAACGCAAATACCGTCCAGCCGATGACGATCCAGAGCGCCGCGAACGCGAGGCTCTGTCCCAGCGGATAGCGTTCGCCGATCAGCGTGCTCAGTGTAGGAACGAGGAGCAGGGGCACGAGGGCGAGCGTCGCCACTTGCAGCATTCCCACGCCTGCTCTGGCGAGAAAATGCGGTCGTCGCGAGCAGGGCAATGCAAGTGTGAACTCGATGGTCCCATGCCTGCGCTCGCGTTGCAGCCCGCCGAATCCGAGTACGAGTGTGAGGATCAAGAACATCCCCCGAACGAAGCCGGCATAGACCCGTCGATACACGTAGGCCACGAATGTGTTGTCGCTCGATCTGGCCGCCGGAGCGAAGTGGCCGCGAATGGGCGACTGAAAGACGATGAAGACCGTGCACAGCACGGCAATCACGGCGAGTCCGAGGGCGAACCGTCCCCGACTCTCCCGCCAGGCTTTGTGCCAGAGTGGAGGAGTCCTCATGCGCTCACGCCTCTAGTAATCGCGTCGACTCGCAACACGGATCGCAGCTGCAAGCAGCGAGAGGGCGACCGTCATCATCCCGAACGTCGCTGCCATGGGGACCGAGCCGATCAGCACGTGCTGCGTGCCGTCGAAGTAGGGCATGCCCGCCCCGCTCTCGATGCGGAGCACGTCGAGCCAGCGGGTGCGCGGGACAGGTGCCAGGTTGAGAATGCCCTCGTACAGCATGAGGACCACGAAAGACGACGCCCACGAAGCGTACTCGTTCGCCACGAGCGATGCGCAGAGCACGGCACCGCTGAAGATCACCGTGCCACCCAGCGACCACAACAACGCGAATCGTAGGCTCTGGTCGAGCGGATAGTGCTGGCCGGCGATTCGTGCGAGAAGCGGAATCGAGATGGCTGGCACGAGCGCCAGGAGCACGACCTCGGCGAGACCGACGACAGTCCGAGTCATCACGAGCCGCCGTCTGCTCACGGGGAGCGACAGCGTGAGCCCGATCGTACCCGTCGATCGCTCCTGCAGCAGCGTGCCGCCGGCCAGTACGATCACCATCAGCGCGAAGAGGTTTCGCAGATAATCCTTGTAGACGGCGTTCCAGACGTACGACACGAAGCTCATCGGCGTCGCGCCCTCGCCGCGCACTTCCCCGTGCAGGAGGACGATGGCCGCACAGATGGCGAGGAACGCAGCCGCGCTCAGGAGAAACCGTGCTCGTGACTCGCACCAGTACTTGTACCAGAGCATCATCCCACGCCGACTCTGTCGAGGAAGATCTCGCGCAACGAGACCGTCGACGACTCGACCGATATGGCGCCCAAGCTCTGAGCGCTCCGGATGATCTCGTCGGCGTTCCGACTCACCAGCAGCGTGACCTGCCGCCCGCTTGCCCGAACGCGATCAACGCCTGGCAACTGCAGCATCGTGTCGGCCGGCGGGACCGTGAAGCCCAACGTCACAATACGAAAATCGGATCGCACCTCGTCCATGGACGTTTGCAGCGCCAGGCGGCCCCGGTCGATCATCACGACGTCTTCCGCGACGCGCTCGACGTCGTTCAACTGATGCGACGAGAAGAACACGCTCGTGCCGTCCGCGCTGACGCGGATGAGCGACTGCAGCAGCTCCTCGATCGACACCGGGTCGAGCCCTTCGGTGGGCTCGTCGAGAATGAGCAGCTGCGGCCGCCGCGAGAAGGCCAGCAGCAGGGCCAGCTTCGTTCGCATCCCCTTCGAAAGCGCTTTGACGTTCCGCGTGACCGGCAATTCGTAGTCGCGCAACAGCTTCGCTTCGGTGTCGCGGCACCAGTCGGGATAGAAGGCGCGCGTGAAGCGAATCATCTCCTCGACGGTCATGTACGCGTACAGCCCCTTGTCCTCGCCCACATATGCGACGCTCCGCCGCATCGTGACGCTCTCGCGCGGGTCGTCGATCGTGTGGCCGAGGACGCGTCCCGTGCCGCTGCTGGGTGCGATCATCCCGAGCAGCATCTTGACCGTCGAGCTCTTTCCCGCGCCGTTGCGTCCGAGAAATCCCGTGATGCGACCCGGCGCCACCCGGAGCGAGATCCCGTCGACGGCGCGGAGACTCCCGTACGCCTTCGTCAGGGCGTCGGTCTCGATGACCCATTGCTGCGTCATCGGCCGCTCGTCCTGCGTCGCTTGTAGAACAGCTCGGCCTCCACCATGCGGAGGATCTCCTCTTCGGCGAATCCGTCGCGCCGGAGTTCCTGAATGAAGTCGTGGACCCGCTCCTGCATCTTCCGCGCGGCGTGCGCCCGGGACCGCGTCCCGTGATCGGCCGTGACGTACGCGCCGGAGCCGTGTCTCAGGTCGATGAGTCCCTCGCGTGCGAGCTCCGCGTAGGCCTTGGCGATCGTGTTGTGGCTGACGAGCAGCTCTTCCGCCAGCGTCCGGATTCCCGGAAGCACGTCGCCGTCGACGAGCACCCCGGTCTCAATCGCGTGGCGGACCTGCTGCATGAGCTGGAGGTAGATCGGTTGACCGCCCGATGGGTTGACGCGGAGCTGCATGCGCTGAAGATATTATCAAGAGTCCCACTGTCAAGGTACAGTGGGACTTTAGCGGCGACCGGGAGTTGAAGGTGGCTCTGCTGCCCGACATCTGGCGCTTGTGACCGGCGGCCGCCTGCCGGGGCGCCTGCAGGCCGAGTCGAACCGACTGTCGCTCGGTCTGCGGAGTCACCGCGCCCCTCGGGTCTCAATGGCGCGCAATCGCTCCGTCGCTGCTACGCCGCGTCGGTGCCGCCCGGCGCGTCGGTGAGGCTGAGTACCACGCGCGCATTCCGCTGCAAGCCCGCGAGCTTCGCGCGCTTCATCGGTGACCTGCGGAACGCGGCGCTGAAGTCTTCCTGCTCCATCGCGAGGAGCTCTGCAGCGAGTGTCTGCGCATCCTTGCCCGCGAGCACCTCACGCGGTCGAACGCCAGGTCCGTCGCATCCTTTGAGAACTTCACGTTCCACGGACACACGATCCTGGGAGATGTATCGGCAAAACCATTTCAAGATCGAGCTGTCGACCGGCCGCCAAACTCTTTCAAGGAAAAGGGGTTAGCTGTTTTATTCCCCAGTCTCTGCCGCCAGCAGGACGTCGCCGTCGACCACGGTCGAGCCGGCTGCTTTGATCCGAACGAGCTCGTCGCCCGTCTACATCGTGCACCAGAATCCGAACGGCACGTGGGGAACACCGACCAATCGCACGAAGCTCGCCGCTACGTCCTACCTCACATCGTGGCCAACCCGGTCTCCCGACGGTCACTGGATCGCGTACAGCTATGCTCTGCCAGGGCGAGGTCGTTGTTCATGATCGACCCCGACTCCGGTGGGCAACACACCATGCTCGACTCAGCGAAGAGCCGGATGGACGCAGAGTATCCCGTTTGGAGTGCCGACAGCCGCACGCTGTATTTCAAGTCGCACGACGCGAAAGGAAACGCGGAGTTCTGGTCCATGCCGATCAACGGCGGCGCGCCGACGCAGCTCGCGCATTTCGATGACCCCGACCGTCCGTCGTACCGCCCCGAATGGAGCATCGGCCATGGTCGCATGTACTTCACGATCGCCGACCTTCAGAGCGACGTCTGGGTAATGCAGACGTCGCCGCGGTGAGCAGACAGTGATCAGTGCGTTCTCAAAACTTCCGAGCCGGATCAGCGCGATGTCGCCGCGCGCGTCGTCCAGTGCTCGATCACCTCGAGGGGTGCCTGCGCTGGCGACTCGTCGCAGAGAAGCAACAGGCGGCCATCGGGTGCGACATCCAGGGCAATGATGTTGTCCGGCGCGCCCACAACTAGTGTCGGACGGCCGATCTTCACGCTCGATCCGTCGGTCACGCTGACGGAGTTGAGATGGCGCGCGGCGTCGGCGAAGTAGAGCGCTCCGCTCTTGCGATCCCACGCCATCGGTCCGACGTGCGCCTGCAAGTCCACCCACACTCCGGATTGAGAGACCTGCCAGGGTGCCGAGACGTTTTCCATGCGCGCCACGTACACCTCGGCGCGTCCGGTCTGGGTCGATACGTACGCGAGCAATCGTCCGTCCGGAGCGATGCGCGGGGCTGCTCTCGTCCGCGGGTGTCGCGAGCAACGCGTGCGGCTCCAGCGTTCCGCCGGATAGGGCGGAGACCGTGAGATCCCAGCCTGTGCGCCCTACCTGACGCGATCCAAGGAATGTCCCGTTCGAGAGCCAGTCGAGAATCAGGTTGACACGTGGCTCCCGCAAAGTCTGACTCTGCGTGCGATCCAGCGATGCGATCGTTGCGAACGGTTGCGTGATCCCCTCGTACGCGATCCGCGCTCCGTCGGGCGACCATGCAAACGAGTAGTGCACGTCCGGTCGCGCACTGATCCGGCTCCAGCTCTTCGCGGCGATGTCGTACAACCAGAGATCGCTGAGTGAGTTGTCGGTCTGGTCACGCTCGATGAGTATCTGACGGCCGTCGGGCGAGAATCGAACCTGCCGGTACGCGCCAGGTCCGAACAGAGTAGTCGCTTCGCCTTTCACCGGATCGAACCACTCGACCCGGTTCCATCCGACGGGGGCTGGGCGGTACACGAGCAGATCGGCACTGGCCGACACTGAGAAATTCGCGATCTCACGAAAGGCCCAGTTTTCCAGCTGCGGGGCGACGCTCACGGCCGGTCCGGAGAATGTTGCGTGTCGCGCATCGAACGGCTGCGCGACGAGAAGCCCATCCCGTTCGTACAGCAGTCGCCCGTCGGCGTACGCGACGTTCGTGGCGATGTCCAGCAGCGCGCGCGATTCCAGCGAGCCGAGCTGCCCGACGCGGAGCACTCCGCCCAGTGTTGAGAGCGCGGTCGTCGAGAAGAGAAAGTGCTGACCGTCGGGGAGAAAGTACGGAAGACGATGCGATGCGTCGTTGCTGTCCCGGACCGCCGTCGCGGGATGTGGCACGCCTCCGCCGGCGTCGATCTGTAGCAATGGGCCGGCGATGTCTGGCGCGTACAGAATGACACCAGCGCCGTTCCAGCTTCCACCACGGCCATTGAGCGCCGGCGCGAGATCGCGCACCGCATCGTTGTCCAGATCAATTCGCTTGAGCCGCCCGTCGGCGAAGAAGCCGAGGCTGGCACCATCCGGCGACCAGAAGGGATAGGCCGCGTGCAGCGTACCTTGCAGCGCGTGCGTCTCGCCTGTAACGAGCGATCGAATCCAGATGGACTGCGTGTCTCCGCACGTTGCGACGAACGCGAGCGCGTCACCGGCGGGCGACAGTTGCACGAGGTCCGTTGTGCCGACCGGATCGTAGTCACATCCGGACGGCGCAAGCAGGCTCGCACGCAACGGGTGCGCAGCCGGCGCGCGATGCGCCAACGCCCACGCGGCGACGGCGAGCGCCGCGACGGCCACCGCGAGCGGCAGCGCGGTCGCGATGCGTATTGAGCGTCGCGCGCTCGCAAGACTCGACCTCGCGCCCACGTTCGCTGTAACGTGCTCGCCCGCGAGCGCGCCAGCGAACTCCTTCGCGCTGGTGAAGCGGTCGGCTGGCAGCTTCTCGAGCGCCGTCATCACGGCATATTCGACGTGCGCCGGCACGCTCTTGCGCTGCGCGGTGAGGGGACGCGGCGCGCTCGTGATCACCTGCGCGACGATCGCCTGTGCGGTAGAACCGGTGAACGGCGCATCGCCACTCAACATCTCGTATGTGACCGCACCCAGCGAGTAGATGTCGGAGCGCGCATCGATGCTGCGCTCGCCCATCGCCTGCTCAGGCGCCATGTACTGTGGGGTGCCAAGCGACAGCCCCGTTTGCGTCATCCGAACGCCGCCTGCCTGCTCGACTGCCAGCGCGATGCCGAAATCCGCGACGAGCGCGCGGTCGTCGTGCAGAAGAATGTTCTCCGGCTTGATGTCGCGGTGGACGACGCCGCGCGCGTGCGCGTACTGCAGCGCGTCGGCGACCTCGGTTGCGATTCGCACGGCGGTCGGCACGGGAAGCTGATGCTCACGCTCCAGCCTCGTGCGCAGCGTCTCGCCGTCCACGAACGGCATCACGTAGTAGAGCAGGCCGTTCGCGCTTCCCGAGTCGAACAGCGGGAGGATGTGCGGATGCTGCAGGTTCGCGGTGAGCTCTATCTCCTTGAGAAAGCGCTCCGGCCCGAGGATCGCGGAGAGCTCCGCATGCAGCACCTTGATCGCGACCTTGCGATGGTGCTTGAGATCCTGGGCCAGATATACTGTTGCCATCCCTCCAGCACCGAGCTCACGCTCGATGGCGTACGAGCCGCCCAACGCGGACTCTAGCTGTGCCCTGGATTGTGACATGGGGTGAGGGATAGGAGTTGCCCTGTGCACCGGCGCATCCAACATAGCGCGGCACGACGTTCCCCGCTGGGCTCGCCACGCCGCTTGAGATCTGGCGGAGCTGATCGATCTCCTGTGGCACGGCAGGATCAGCCCTGGCAAGGCGTTCGACCTTAAGCTGTCCCTCGATCAGGTAGCTGCGCGCTATCGGGCGATGGATGAGCAACGCGCCATCAAGACGCTTCTGCTGCCCACCGCCGGCGATGACATGAGCGCGAGCAATCGGCCAGCTATCCGCCGCTTTTATCTAATGATGTCTGTCGTGCCACCGCAGCAAGGGCTAGCCAGTCGCGATTTCGCGAAGCCGCTCCACCAGCCCCAGCGCATTGGGTGTCGCTGATCCTGACGCAGTGTTGTCGAAGATGCACCAGACCGCCTTCGCGTGCTGCAACGTATCAATAATCCGCGATGCCAGATCATCAAGGAAGCCATCCTCATACCGCGACCAGTAGATGCGCGGCGAGCCGTGCAGCCGGAAATACGCCAGGTCAGGCGTCCCGCCAGGAGCAGCCGTTTCCGGAACACGAGCGGGATCCGCCGCGACACGGGCAACATCATAGTTGATAAGCAAACCTGCGGCATCGCACGTGAACCAACTCGGATGCCGCGGCTCGAGTGCCAACGGTCCGTAGTAAAGAGCACGGAACATCTCGAAGAATGCTCCCGCAAGCGAGGCGTCATACTCAAAACTCGGCGGCAACTGAATGAGAATGCAACCAAGCCTCTCTCCGAGCCCCTGCACTTGATCCAGAAATGCACAGACGAGCTCGTCGCAATCAAGAAGACGCTTCTCGTGCGTGATTGCTTTTGGCATTTTCACGGAGAAGCGAATCCCCGAGGCACGGCCGCCGCCCATTTCGAATACAGCCGCTCGGCGTGTGGCCGATAGAAACTCGAATTGATTTCCACTCCGGTCAACGTCTGCGCGTACCGCGCGAGATGCGTTCCTTCGGTCGCGAACCGCTCCTGCTCCGCGCGCGGTAGCGACCATCCAGCAGTTCCGACGAATATGCCGCTGGTCAGATCGGGCATACACGCGGGCAAAGGTGCGGGGCTGGCTTCACCGCTGCGCAGCGCACACAGGAGCGACTATCGGCGCGGTAGATTCGCACGCACCACCTCCGCGTTGCGCACCAGGCCGCTTCGCTTCGCTCGCTTGATCGGTGACTTCTTGAACGCCGCGCGAAACGTCTCGTCGTCCATCGCGAGAACCTCGTCGGCCAGCGTCCGCGCATCCTTCCCCGCAATGACCTCACGCGCCGCGAACGCCGCCTCCGTCGCATCCCTCGAGAACTTCACGTTCCACGGACACACATCCTGACACACATCGCACCCATACAGATGCTCGCCGATCGCCTCGCGTAATGTTTCATCGATCGGCCCTTTCAATTCGATTGTCTGGTACGATATGCACGCCGTCGCATCCAGCACGTGCGGCGCGACGAATGCGTTCGTCGGACACGCATCAAGGCATCGCGTGCAGCTCCCGCACCGATCCGTCTCGAACGGATCATCCGCGCGCAATTCGAGATCGAGCAGCAGCTCGCCGAGAAAGAAGAACGAACCAAGCTCGGGATTGATGAGATTCGTGTTCTTCCCGATCCATCCGAGCCCGGCGCGGCGCGCGAGGTCGCGCTCCAGTATCGGACCCGTGTCGACGTACGGCTTCGCGCGCACCGCATGACCAACCTCGCTCTCGATCCATCGATGCAACACGTTCAATCTGTCGATCATCACGTCGTGATAATCATCGCCGCGGGCGTAGCGGGCCACGGGACCTGGTGGTTGAGTTCCGCCGTAGTTCATCGCAACGACGAGCGCGCTGCGCACTCCTTCGAACGGCAATCGAGTGTCGCGCCGCTTCTCCGCGCCGCGCTCGAGATATTGCATGTCGCCAGCGTAGCCGGCTGCGAGCCACGCGTCGAACTGCTCGGCGGTCTCCACAGCGCCCAGCGTCGCGATTCCAACCAGATCGAACCCAAGCTCGCGCGCATGCTCCTTGACTCGGTCCTCGAGCGTGCGGGCGTCCATCATTTTTTCGCCGCCCATCTCACGTACCGCTCGGCGTCGCTCACCGACGGAATCGCGTCGGGTGATCCGTATGCGGTGTCCATCCGCCAGCGCACGTACGCGCGATCGGGCACTGGAAGGAAGGGCGGCACGCCTGTACCAGTGCCGGTTGCGAAAGCGCCAGCTCACTCGCACGAGATCCAGCGCGAGCGACGGGATGGCGCACCGATCGGGCGCCGAGTGCGAGCGCCAGTCTCAGCATGGACATGCGTGCAATTTAGGCCGACCCGCGCGTCGACCGGTCATTACGCACCGCGCTCTTCTCGCCAGCGCCTCACTTCTGTCTAGCTTTCGACGATATTTCCGCGTCAGGTGCGATATTGATCAAGCTGGGACTCATTTCAGACACGCACGGACTTCTGCGCCCCGCGGTCCACTCCGCGTTCAAGGGTGTCGACCTGATTCTCCACGCCGGCGATGTCTGCGGCGCGGACATACTTCCAGAACTGCGTCTCATAGCCCCCGTCCACGCCGTCGCAGGGAACTGCGACACGCCGGGCGATCCGGAGCTGCCAAGCGCGTTCGAACATACGTTCGAAAACGTCCGGGTTCATATGAGCCACGGCCATGAGCTCGGTCGGCCGAAGCCGGGCCAGCTGCTCAAGGCCTACCCCAACGCCGATGTCATCATCTACGGCCACACTCACAGGCAGCTGATCTTCGACGAGGCCGGCCGAATGGTGGTCAATCCCGGGCGCCGCGGGTGCGCGAAGATTCGATCTGGCACCAAGCGTTGCGGTAATGACGATCGATGACGGACGAGTGGCCGTGGCGCTGATCGACCTTGAGTGACGCGTCGCGTGGGATCGAGCCGCTGTTGCCGGACGAAGTGCGCGTGTACACGCTGGACAACGGAGACAGCGCTACAGTGCGTGAGGTCACGCGGCGGATCCTCGCTGCGTTGCTTGCAGATCGCGCCAGACGCGGTGGATCTGTACAACACGCCAAAGGGCAAGCCGCTCCTGCGCAACGATCCGGGATTGCACTTCTCCATCTCCCACTCGCACGACGTTTCGATGATCGCCGTGACACGTGTCGCTGCGATCGGTGTCGATATCGAGCAGCAGAGAGCGGTGCCGAATGCCGAAACGATTCTGCGCCGCTTCTTCACGCACGAAGAGATCGACACGATCCTGAGCGACGATAATCGCGACCTTCGATTCATCGAAGCGTGGACGCGCGCGGAAGCCCGCGTGAAAGTGCGCGGTGCGAGCGTGTGGGAAGCCGCGACTCCCGACCTCCGTTCTACCGTCAGACAGATCGTTGCGCCCGACGGCTTCGCTGCTGCGGTGGCTGTTGCCGCCCCAGCGTGGACCATTCATCAGCACGAAATCTCTGCCGCGGATATAGTGGCGACGTAGTTCCGTGCACGATTCGTTGACATGCCAATCGCGCGACTGCTACACTAGCCGCGCAGCATTCTCGCTCACGGATTGGTCATTCATGAAGAAACTCGTCGCAGCGCTCGCACTCATCGCGCTCGCTCGCGCTCGCGCCGACGCCGGCCAGGCGCAGACGCCAGACGCGACGCTCCCACCGCGGCAGAGCCGCACGACGTGCTCGTCACCGGCGGATGGATGTTTCCGTCGACAGGCAATCAACGGGTTCGCAATCCCGGAATTCTCATCCGTGCGGGAAAGCTGCTGCGCGTCGGCGGTGATCTCTCCATCGCTGCAGCGGACGCCGAGCACGTTCAGCTGGCCGATACGGAGACCGTGATACCGGGGCTCTTCGATCTGCACGCGCACTATGCAGTCGAGCTGTTCGATGCGGGCCGCAAGGATGAGACGACCGCATATCCGTCGCTCTTTCTCGCCAACGGTGTGACGTCCACGTGGCCGGCGGGCGAGATGAACGCCGATTCGATGCGCGCGCTTCGCATACGAATCGATCGCGGGCTCGAGCCCGGGCCGCGGCTTCTCAATTCCGGTCCGTACTTCGGCACCGCTCGACCCGGATGGGATCGCAACATCTCCGTCGATTCGATCTACGCCGAGGTGGATCACTGGGCGGAGCTGGGCGTGCGCGGATTCAAGGCCAAGGGAATCAAGCCGTATCAGCTGCGCGCGCTCATCGAACGAGCGCACCAGCACGGCCTCACGGTCACCGGTCACCTCGATTCCGGGATCGGCGAATCGGTCAATCCGCGCGACGCAATCCTCATGGGGATAGATCGCATCGAGCACTTCATGGGCGGCGACGCTTTCACGCCCGACAGATCCGCCTATGCGTCGTACGAGCACATGAAGTTCGACACGCCCGAGTTCCGACGCATCGCTGCGCTCTTCAAGACGCAACACGTCTACTTCGACGCGACATTGAGCGCGTACGGCTACTACGGGAAGAGGGATCCGGAGGTATTCACCTATTACACGGACGAGAAGCGCTTCCTTACGCCCTACATGCGCTCAGTCGTCGATGCGCGTCCGCCGCGTCCGGTAAATCAGCAGTTCGAGAACATCTACTGGACCAAGCGCAAGGAGATCAAGGCGTTCTACGATGCTGGTGGTGGCGATCTCATCACGCTTGGCACCGATCATCCGAGCTGGGGCGAGTTCTTCACTCCGTTCGCGGTGAACCGCGAGCTGCTGTCGTTTTCACTATCGGGTATTCCGAACGCAGCCGTCCTTCGCATCGCGACGATCAACAGCGCGCGTGCGATTGGCGTGGGCGACAGACTGGGCTCGATCGAGCCGGGCAAGTGGGCCGATCTCGTCGTCGTGCGCGGCAATCCGCTTGCAGACATTCGTGCTGTGCGTCTTCCGCGAGTCGTCATCAAGAACGGCGTGGTGTACGATCCGCAGGCGTTGATGAAATCGGTCGAGGGCAGGATCGGGCCGGCAAGTGCGGCGGACACTGCAATCTGGGCGCCGACTCCGCGCGTGCGACGGTGAGATAGCTGATCTCGTACGGCAGCATGCGGAACGCCAGCTAGAGGAACGGCGTTCCTTCGACTCCGAACGGCGACAGCCCCAGCGCGGCGCACGCCGATGCCATCACATCCACCGTTCGCCGTGGCGTTCCGGCTGATCTTGGCGGTTGGTGATGAGTGGTACCAGCATGTGTTCGCGATGCAGCGCGCCATGCGACGACACGTGACGGATCGGCTCGTACCGCGCGCGAAAATCCCAATCGGGCGCCGCTGACAGAATAATGTCGCCACTTCTCGAGCACGCGGACGATTCGCGCGATCTGCACTATGGCATCGGGATAGACGGTGTCGAACGTCGCGTCGAATGCTTCGGTCTCGTTCATGCAATGCTGTTCGCCGATGCCGAGCGGATCTCCGCTCATCGGGGCGATATGAGTATGCTCCGATCGTTCCACGACACCGTCGCTGCTCCACGTCCGCGCCCGATCACTTCGCACGAGTCCGGCGATGTCGGAAGTAGCATGATGTCGACCGACTCCCGCTGCGAGAAGTGACGCCGCCACCTCCCCCCACTCGTGTCGTCGAGCGCGGGCCAGAACTTGCCGCGACTGCTGCTCGCGAGTCCCGTATAGATGTGCGCCATCGCGTTGCCGCTGACGGCCACCGCGACCTGCGCGCCTGGCCGCACTGTCCATGGATGCGCGACGACTTTCAGTCCGAGCGAGCCGACAAATCCGGAGAGATCCTCGTGCGTCGTCACGCGCGAATGTCCATGATCGCTCACGACCCACAGATGCGTCGAATCCCACGTTCCTGCACGCTCCGCGTCCGCGCGGATGCGCGCGCATACGTCGTCCACTACTCGCATCGCCTCGTGCACGAGCGGTGCAGTCGTGACCGAACGCGTGTGACGCCTTGTCGATCCCCGTGAATGCGGCAAACGCAAACTCGGGACGCTCATCGCGGACCCGGCGCACGAACGCGTCGCCGATCTCCCGGTCGATGTCGAGCCAGCCTGAAACCTTCCCGCGAAAGTGCGTGATCAGCGGTGCGCGCAACGAACAACGCGCCACTACCGATGCGCTTGCTCGGATGCAGCCCTCGACGAATCACGCTCAGCGCGCCGATGCTCGAGTCCGCCAGCTCGAAGATCGTTTCCGCATCGCTCGCCAGATCGCGATCCAGGAAGCGGCACTGCGGCCCGATATAGCTCCGTGCATAGCTGGGCCAGCTGCACGCTGACCGCGCGCGATCGTACCAGCGAAGTCCCGGCAGTCCCACGGATCCGGGGTGCTTGCCTGTCAAGGAAGGGCGCGTAGGCCGGCCCCGTCACCGACGGGAATACGGTGGTGATCGTGTGAAGGCCACCCTCGTCACGCAGGCGCGCGAGCGCCGGAGCTCGCCCGACTGCAACGCTGCGCCCAGCACGTCCGGTCGCGCGCCATCAGCCAGCAGAATTATTACGGAGGGGGAAGGTGGCACTAGATTCGGATATGGCAAAAACCGCAGCCAAACAATCTACGAAAAAGAAGGCTCCGGCCTCGCAACGGCCAGCCGCATCGACGACCAGGAAGGGCAGCGAAACGCCGACCAGGTCTCCCAGAACCGCATCGGGAAAGCGCGTAAATCCGGAGCTTCTCAAGCAGGCCAGCGAGGATGCGGTCGCCGGGACCAGGGAGCGCACCGAAGCCGGCCACATGATGGCTGGCAGAACGCCGCCATCTCAGACCACGCCGCAGCGTCAGTCCGGCGCGACGCGCAAGGTCGACGAGTCCATCCGCGATACTCCGACCGATCTTACCAACAGCAACGTCACCGAAGACGAGAAGCTCCTGCAAGCGCCGCGATCGGCCGAGGAGGATTACACCAAGACGGATCCGTGGCGCGTGATGCGCATCACCGCGGAATTCGTCGAGGGTATGGATGCACTCGCATCGGTCCGTCGCGGCGTCTCCATCTTCGGCTCCGCGCGCACCTCGCCCGACGATCCGATGTACGATGCCGCCGTGCAAACCGGTCGCCTCCTGGCCGAAGCAGGCTTCACCGTGATCACGGGCGCTGGGCCTGGCGTCATGGAAGCCGCCAACAAGGGAGCAAAGGCCGGCGGCGGTCATCTCGGTCGGCTGCAACATAGAGCTTCCGTTCGAGCAAGGAGCGAACCCCTACGTCGATACGCTGGTGAATTTCCGGTATTTCTTCGTACGCAAGACGATGTTCGTCAAGTACTCCAACGCTTTCGTCATTTTCCCAGGTGGCTTCGGCACGCTCGACGAGATGTTCGAGGCGATAACACTGATTCAGACTGGCAAGATCTACCAGTTCCCCGTCATTCTGTTCGGTCGCGCATACTGGGCAGGCCTCGTGCGGTGGCTGCAATCACGAGTACTGCTGGAGCGCAAGATCTCTCCAGGCGATCTGGATCTTCTCATCATGACCGATGATCCGCGCGAAGTCGTTCACACGATCGCACAGGCTTACTCGGCCGAAACGCTCACGGCGGAGCGCCGGGGAATCGCGCCGCACGCACGCCAAAGGCAAGTAGCGAGCGCCGAGATGCACTCCGAAATCAATTCCACCGTGCACAACGATGACCGACAAATCCTTCCAGCGCGGCGATAACAGCGTTCGTGCGCGAGCACTTCCGCCACTTCAACGCCGCCGCACTTATCGACGCCGCCGACGCGTACAGCGACGCACCTCGAAAATGGCGGCAAGATGCTCGTCACGATCGCCGGTGCGATGAGCACCGCCGAGATCGGTCGCTCTCTCGCCGAGATGATTCGTCAGGACAAGGTCCACGCCATCAGCTGCACCGGCGCGAATCTGGAAGAAGACATCTTCAACCTCGTCGCGCACGATTACTACGAGCGCGTTCCGCACTACCGCGATCTCACGCCCAGCGACGAGCAGGCGCTGCTCGACCGCCACATGAATCGCGTGACCGACACCTGCATTCCCGAAATGGAAGCCATGCGCCGCATCGAGACCGCGGTGCTCGAGGAATGGGTCGCTGCCGACAAGAAAAAGGAGCGCTACTTTCCGCACGAGTTCATGTACAAGATCCTCCGCAGCGGCAAGCTCAAAGAGTGAATACCAGATCGATCCGAAAAATTCCTGGATGCTCGCGGCGATGGAAAAGAATCTCCCGATGTTCGTGCCGGGATGGGAAGACTCCACCCTCGGCAACATGTACTCCGGACACGTGATCACCGGCGACGTGAAGAACGTCCACACGGTGCGCACCGGCATCGAATACATGATCGAGCTCGCCGATTACTACACGAAGCTCACGAAGTCCACGTCGCTCGGCTTCTTCCAGATCGGCGGCGGTATCGCCGGCGATTTCCCGATCTGCGTCGTGCCCGATGCTGCATCAGGATCTGCAGCGGCCCGAAGTGCCCACTCTGGGGCTACTTCTGCCAGATCAGCGATTCGACCACGAGCTACGGATCATACTCCGGCGCCGTGCCGAATGAGAAGATCACCTGGGGCAAGCTGGGCATCGACACGCCCAGATACATCATCGAGAGCGATGCGTCCATCGTCGCTCCGCTCATGTTCGCGATGATCCTCGGGCCAGTAATCGATGCAACCGGTCGCGCGACTCTTCATGGCAATCGGCAGCATCAACGCTGCGCTCGCTGTAATACTCGGCGCGTTCGGTGCGCATGCGCTCAAGGCGCGCCTGTCCCCGCAGATGCTCGAAGTGTATCACACCGCGGTGCAGTACCACTTCTATCACGCACTCGGTATGCTGCTTGTCGCGGCGCTCGCCGTGCATATGCCGCAGAGTAGTGGCGCGATGCGTTTCTCGGGTTACCTGATGCTCGCCGGCATCATCTTGTTCTCGGGAAGTCTCTACGTGCTTGCGATGACTGGTGTTACATGGCTCGGTGCCATCACGCCCATGGGCGGACTTTGTTTCATCGCGGCGTGGATCGTACTGGCCATGGCCGCACTGCGCGACTGGCTGAGCTGATCCGACCGTATCGGATCAGTCGCCGTTTCCAGCGTCGGACGCAAGCTTCTTTCCAGCCGCGCGAGCAACTCGCTCTGCGCAGCGTTGATCTTGCCCCGCGCTGTTGGCGGAGTCGAACCAGCCGCAGCGATCGATTCGGGGAAGGTTATCGTCCGGCCCGAGCCGCGCGGCCATTCAGTGGTCATGGTATTGCTGACGATGGCGCCCGGGTCCGCATCACCTTCCCACGCCCACGCATGCACCACCTTTCCGGCTCGCTGGCGGATACTCCCGAGGTTGATGAAAGGACCTGTCGCCGAAATTCCGGTCTCTTCCTGAAATTCGCGCCGCGCCGCGTCCAGGATTTCCTCGCCTGCCTCCACGCCCCCTTCGGGTATGGTCCACGCGCCATCCTCCCGATTCGCCCAGAACGGACCACCCGGGTGCGCCAGAAAGAATTCGAGCGCGGCCGGCCCGGCGCCCCGTCGAAACAGAAGTAGTCCCGCGCTGATGTTTGGGCGCCGAGGCGGCTGGCTCATGGTGGTGGACGGTGGTGAAAGGCGCGGAAAACGGATCACGAGCACTACTGCGAAGCTAAGCTCCAATTCGCCCCTGTCTACATGTACGCCGTGAGGACCGGGCTTTGGTCCGCGCAAGGTCGCGCGGGATGCGAAACCGGGTCGGCCTATTTCGCGCGCGGAGCGAACAGCAGCTGCATCACGTCGCCATCCGCGCGAAAGCCGTGCCGCTCATAGAACGCCCTCGTCCTGGTGGTGGGCCACAGAAACACTGCGTGGACTTGTCTCTTCAGCACTCCAATCCAGAACGCGCGCCATCATCTCCGATCCGATCCCGCAGCCGCGCGCCGATTCCAGCACGAAGAAGTTGGTGAGATATGCGTGCTCCTCGGGCTCGTCGGTGGGAGTCGGGATCTTGTCCACAATCTGGATCCACACATTCCCGATCAGTCGGCCGTCGTCCTCAGCGACCCAGCAGTGCCAATGGCCATTGCCGAGTCGCAGCCTCATCCACGCCTCGCAGCGCTCGAGAAATTCTGCGCGGTCCTCGATGGGCGCGGCGAGGCTCGATCGAAATTCGTAACGCAGCTCCGCCAGCTGCGCGATGTCGTCTCCGCAGATGCTGTCTTATTGTGCAGTTCGGCGCATCGCAGCTGGGTCGCGATTGCGCTGTGCGAGACGAGCGTCATCTGCCGCTCGCGAATGCGAGTCTCAAGCCCAAGCCCGATGAAAATTGCGCCGGTGAGCTTGCGCAGCACATGTCCCGCACGACTGTCCATGCGCAGCCGCTGCGCCGCGCGGCTCGCTCCGAGCGCAACCGCCGCATTGACGATCGTTCCCGTACGTATCGAAGATCAACCCGAGGACAACGATCTGCGCCGCGGCGCTTCCGCGCGCGGGATCCACGAACTGCGGCAGAAAGGCGAGGAAGAAGAGCGCGACTTTCGGATTCAATACGTTGGTGATCACGCCCTGGCGGAAGATCGTCGCCAGCGGAGCATGCGTGATCTCGCGCCTTGCCGACCGAAGATTGAGTGGCGAGTGCCCGCACGCCAAGGTACAGCAGGTAGATCGCGCCGGCCAGCCGGACCGTAGTGTACGCGACCGGGACAGCGGTAAGGAGCGCCGAAAGCCCGAGCGCGACGGCGGTAATGTGGAACAGTGTGCCCGTCGAGATTCCGAGACGAGGAAACGATACCCGGCCGCGCGTCCTTCGCTCGTGCTGCGCGCGGCGACGTACAACATGTCCGGTCCCGGCGTCAGATTGAGTGCGAGGCCGGCTCGCCATGAACAAGCAGCAGCGAGTGGAGCGGTGGAATCACCTACGCGCTCATTTGCCGCTGTCGCGCGCGCATCGGCGTCTGCGATCGCCCGTTGCGCCTGCTGCCAGTCGATGACTGGCGCGACGTCTTCATCGCCAAGCTGAAGCGACTCGATCGCGCGCTGCACTATTGCCTCGCCGTTCGGGATCGCCATACCGAACTCGAGCTCCGCCTGCCGGCAGAGACGCTCTTCGTTTGCTCTGTCGATCGGGGTGGATTCGCCCATGGCGTAGACGTGCGCGTGCATTCCCTCGTGCACGATCGAAGAGGCTATCTGTGCTTCCGTAAACTCTGGATTGACCGAGAAGGTGAGCTCGATCAGACAGATCCGCGAATCGTGATAGAACGCTGCGCGGCACGGATAACGCACTACGTGGATGCGCGAGAAATCACGTGAGATCTGCGCGAAGGTGTCAGGCTGAAACTGCTGGATGAGACCGAGCGCAGTATCGAGCCGCTGAAACACCGTTTCCGACTTGATGTCGGGTCGCGTGTTGATGAGCGTCACCGGGATTCCGCGAACGGTGCGCTTTTCGGTCGCCCACCCTGCAGGGCCTGCATCGCCTGCACGCGCCAGCGTTCGATCAGGTCGCCGAGCATTATCCCGTAAGTTCGCGAGCGGGGAACGGAGTGTCCACCCCGCTCGCGTCGGCGTTGCCGGTGCGTGCTAGAGTGGCTAGTTGGTGATGCGCAGAAACGGTTCATCAGGTGCCTACCGTCATTCCGGCGGCGATCCCGAGTGCGAGAGCAATCGGAAGGTGGTGTGCGCTCGACGCCCGAAAGTGGCGCCCATCACTCCACCGATGACGATCCAGCGGCCGCGACTGTCGTGTGGGTCAACGTGCATCGCTCGCTCCATGCTAAGGTTCTTCCCGTCACCGAGGCGTCAGAGACGGCCCAAATAAAGACGGACGCCGGCCGCCGAGGTCACTCCAGGCGCCTGAAGCTAGCCTTGCTATCGGCCGATGGTCCGTAAACAGGTGGTACGGGGACATCGTTCAGTCTCAAGTAAACGCTCAACTGGCCACGGTGATGGATCATGTGACTGAGAATGAAGGACCTGAGTACGGCGGCACGGGGAAGAGTCCAGACGTCTTGCCGGATTTGCGAAGGGTCCAGGGCTCCATCATGTCCGAGTCCGTACGCAGACTCTATGGCGATTCGTGCGCGGCGCGATGTTGTCGTCGAACGTGCGAAGAAGAGTCGCCGTGGAATCGAATCGCGGCGTGTTGCCGTTCCGGTCGCGGAACGTCCAGCTCGTCGGCTTCCATCGCAATGAGGCCCAGCCTGGGAAGGTTGCCGATGTGCGACGCCAGCTCGCCCAGGGTCCAGGATTTGGCGTGTGGGCGTCCACTCCGCGCGCGCTTCGGGCACTCGCTCGAGCATCGTGCGTGTGTTCGCCATCTCCTGATCGAATTCGGGAAGCACGCTTGCGGCTATCGACATCTCAGCCTCGTTGCAACGGTGCGGCGGCGAATTTCCTAGTGCTTCCCGCCGAAGTGTCGAGCTGGAACACTGGAAGCTGCAACTCCCAGAGGATCGCCGCTAGACTTAGCGCCGATTTGAGAGTTCCGCCGCCGAGGTCGCGGATCCGCGGCGTACAGGAACGAGCTGCTCGGTCTGGGATCTCAGCTGAGATTCCAGACCGGGATTCCATGATCAGATACTGACGCGGTACTTATCGCGCAGAATGCTGAAATGATGCGAGGCGTGGCCAGCGACGAGATACGCGAGCGCGCGAGCACTGATCGGGCTGTCGCTCGCCGTGCCCATGCGTAGCCAACCCTCCTCGTCGATCTCGCTGGCAATGGATAGCGTTGCGCTGCGCGTCGTACGAAATGCATCGATCAGAGTCGTTACCGGAAATCGATCGAACTTCGCCGCTTCGATGTACGGGTCCTGATCGAAGCTCGCGAGCGGCGTTGTATCGCCACGCGCAATGCGGAGCAATCGATAGGAAAAGATCCGCTCGGTGTCGGTTACGTGGCCGATGACTTCTTTCACGCTCCACTTGCCCGGCGCGTAGCGATGGAGTGCGCCTGTCTCATCCAGCTTGCGAAGCGGCTCCAGCGCATCTTTCTGGGCGACGAGTAGCTCCAGCACGTTCTGATCGGCGATCGGCTGGACGTACGTGTGGTAGTAAGGCTTGTATTCCGAAGCGTCTGGACGGGAGAGAGTCGTGGGAGTCATGTCAGGGGGATTGAAGTTGTGTTATCTCGGCCGACCTCTGTTGCCCGACGGCCGCGCCGGCGCTCCGCCAGCCTTCGGCCGGTTGGTGCCCGGCACCCCGGGCCGCGACGCCGGCCGCGACGGCTGGCCCGAGCGGCCGCCACTCTGAATTGCGCCGTGAGTTGCAGCGCGACCTGAGCCGTGACTCGCGCCCTGACCGCCGCGACGCTCTGCTTTGGCGGCAGAGCGTGCGCGGTCCTCGGCCTTCTTCGCACGGATGGCAGCAATGCGTTCGCCACGCGGCACTTCCAGCTTCTGCGCAGGACGCGCATTGTAATCGAAGTCGGGAACGGTGATACGGGGCAACCGCTTTCCCACCGCCTTCTCTATGTTGCGCAGATCGCCTTCCTCGTCCGGCGCGACGAAGGTGAACGCTTCACCCGTCGCGTCCGCACGTCCGGTGCGGCCGACGCGGTGGATGTAATCCTCCGGAACCAGCGGTACGTCGAAGTTCACGACGTGTCCCAGCTCCTCGACGTCGATCCCGCGCGCGGCGATGTCCGTCGCAACAAGAACCTTGTAGTTCCCGTTCTTGAAACCGGCGAGCGCAGCGGTGCGCTGAGTCTGCGAGCGGTTGCCATGAATGCGGTCCGCGTTCACGCCGTTCTTCACGAGAAAATCCGCCAGCCGATTGGCGCGGTGCTTGGTGCGCGTGAACACGAGCGCCTGATTCATCTCGCCGCGTATTCAGCAACGCGAGAAACAGCGGCGCCTTCAGTTCCTGCGATACCGGATAGACGGCCTGCGTGATACCGGTGGGCGGCGCGGAGTTGCGCTCGATGCGAATGGTCGCGGGATTGGTCAGCATCTCGCGCGTGAGCGTGACGATCGGCGCCGGCATCGTTGCGCTGAAGAACAGCGTCTGCCGTTTCGCGGGGAGCAACCTGAGCAGCTTGCGTATCTCCGGAAGAAAGCCCATGTCGAGCATGCGATCCGCTTCATCGAGCACCAGATACTCGAGCTGATCGAGCCGCGCGTATGGGTGACGCAGATGATCCAGCAGACGCCCGGGCGTCGCTACGATCACGTCCACGCCACTCCGGAACGCATGCTCCTGAGGCGACATTCCGACACCGCCGAAGACCGCCGCGCTCGTTATCGGTGTGTGGACTGCGATCTCGTTGAGATGCTCCGCGATCTGCGCAGCGAGCTCCCGGGTCGGCGTGACAACCAGCGCACGCGTCGTCCCGCGTGGCCGCTGGATCAGCTTGTGAAGGATCGGAAGAAGAAAGGCCGCCGTTTTGCCGCTGCCAGTCGCCGCGCACGCAAGCACGTCGCGCCCTTCCATGGCGGGCGGTATGGCGTCGAGCTGGATTGGAGTCGGGCGAACGAAGCCCAATTCCTTGAGTCCTTTCAGAAGATTGGGGTCGAGCTTGAAACTGCTAAATGACACAGGGAGTCCGTTTTTTTGAGGCCAATCCTGAAAGTTAGCGGAATCATGCTCCACAGGCAGTCAAACACGCGCTTTGCCGAGAATGCGGCGACGGGGATGCCGGCTACTCGTGCCGCCGGAATCTGCCGAATTGGCATCGGACGGCCTTTTGCGTAACTTGAGAGCATGAGCACCTCTATCGCATGAACATGTCTGAGGCTGAGACGCTCGCCAAGGTCGAGGTTCTGGCCGATCTCGAGGCTGAGGTCCGCGATCTCATGGTCGCCCATGAGGCCAAGCGGATACTGTGGTTTCCGAGCGAGCTGCTCTCCGCGGCGCCGGACACCGACCCGGACAAGCATGTTCGCGATCTGCGGCGCCGCGCCGAGGGAATCAGTACGCCGGCAAGAGTGGCTCTGGCGCTCAACCTTCTTACCGAGGAAGGACTCCCGCACTTCCACCGTCTCCTCGCCGCATACCTTGGCGGCGACACCTTCTGGTCCAAGTGGACCAATCTCTGGACCGCGGAGGAGGACCGCCATGGCGCGGTGCTTCACGATTATTCGCGCGACAGTCAGGTGCTCAATAATCCGGTGCTGGAGAAGATGCAGTTCGAGTATCTCAAGGCCGGATTCGAGCCTACCTGGGACAAGGATCCGTACCGCGTCTTCGTCTACACGACGCTGCAGGAGCGCGCAACGCAGATCAGTCATTCCAACACCGGCAAGCTCGCGAGTGAGTACGAGCCGATGATCGGCACTGTGCTCGCCAACGTCGCGAAGGAAGAAGCTCGGCACTACGTCTTCTATCGCAACGTGTTTCAGGAAGTGCTCAAGCGGGATCCCAATCGCGCACTCGAATCCGCTGCGGCGATCATGCCGTCGATCGACATGCCGGGCGTCAACATGCCTCACTTCCGCGAGATGGCGGACGTGATCCGCCGAGCCGGCATCTATGGCCCACGCGACTACCTGAAGATCGTCGAGGAGCAGATAAAGTACTGGGCGATCGACGCGATCGAAGGTCTGAACGAAATGGGCAAGAAGGCGCAGGAGAAAATCATGTCAGTCCCGGCGCGCCTCGAACGCGTCGCCGACGCGATGGAAACACGCAGCCGCGCCAAGACCTTCGCATTCGCAGTCGCGTTTGCACGCGAATTCGAGATGGAGTAACTGGTACTTCACCGTTCAGGCGAAGCCCTCGTCGTTCCAGCGCAAGCGGGAATCTCGTAACGAAACGCCGTGCACTCGGGAAGTCGTCATCCCGCCGAAGGCTGGGAACACGGACCGTTATTCATTCAACACCGTCACGTTGCAGCCGGATTGTGGGTGGCGTGTCGTAGGGCGCGGATTTATCCGCGCCGCCCAACCCAAATGGGCGACCGACGATCATTGGAAACGCCGATAACGTCGAACGCGACCCCTGCAAACGCCCATACGCCGAACGGTGGCCGAACCGCCGAACCACCGAACCGCCGAACCACCGAACACGCCGAACACGCCGTACCACCGGACGCCAATCATCTATTGATAGGAAACGCCGGCGGGCAGCGCCCTGCGTAGGGCGCGGATTTATCCGCGCCGCTATCTCAAATGCGCGACCGAGGGTTATTGGAAACGGGTATCGGAAACAGGTTTGGATGTGCACGGAACAATGTGCACGGAACAACGTGAACGGAACAATGTGAACGGAACAACGTGAACGGAACAATGTGCAGGGCACGAGGTGCAGAGCACGAGGTGCACGGTATTACCAATTGCCGTCATCGCACATTTGGGATTGGCGGCGGGGATTAATCCCCGCCCCACGCAGGGCGCATCGTAACGGCGTTTCCTATTGATCGGTGAACGGCGTTCGACGGCCCGATGTAGGCGCATCCGAGGCACACGGCGTTTCCAACGGTCGTCGGTATTCCTTTGCGTTGGGCGGCGCGGATAAATCCGCGCCCTACGATTTGCGACCCACAATCCGGCTGCAACGTGACGGTGTTGAATGAATAACGGTCCGTGGTTCCCCGCTTACGCGGGGATGACAACGTGTGGATACCAGTCTTTACACATGCGAACGCCGACTCTCATTCCCGCTCCCTGACGACCGTCACCGAGTACGGCGGCAACACTACCACGGAACCGTTCGCGATCGACATCTCGCGCGGTCCGGTATTTGGTTTGGCGTATCCCCGGGCGCCGCGTGCGTGCCACGTGTATTCCGCCGCCGACAATCGCCACACATCGAGCGTTACACGCGTTGGATCCAGCCCTTTCACAACTACAGATCCATTCGTTCAGTGGATCGCGGTTGAGAAGAAGAACCGCGATCCGTCCATCAGGACGACGTAGCGAGTAGGCGTTGATCGGCGCGCACGCTCGCCGCCGAAGTCACGTGCGTAGCGAGAACCGTGTGCTCTCCGCCAGCTGAATCGGCCCACATCGTCGTCACCATGCGCGCGGCGTGATACGTAGCGTTCTTCGCGATGATGTGACGGTCGGCGTCTGCGAGGAACAAAGTGTTATCACCCCAACTCTGGCAGTTTATCCCGCGATCCATGGGACTTGGCTCCGTTCCGTAGAAATATGTTTCGGCGCCGCCAAGACTCAGGAATTGCGCGACCGCTTCGGCGTTGAGTATTGCCCCTGCACGATCCATCTCCGCTGCGGCGGAGAACGGTGAATAGCCGTACTCCGTCATGAGCAGCGGTACATCCGCTGGTACCCCGTCTCTTCGGAACTGCGCGACGGCGGCGCTTATCTTGTGCGTAACCTGCGCAAGCTGGCGCGCGGTGCCGTTGCAGATATCATCGAACGGATAGAATTCAAACGACACAAAGGCGAGGTCGCGCTTATGGCCTCGCGTCTTCAGCGCGGTCACGAAGCGCGCGAGCCAGGAACGCTCGTCCGTCGTTCCTTCCTTCCACGCCATCATGTTCTTGGTTCGCGGATCCTGAAGTGAGGGACCGCCAAGCGTTATGTGCGGATCGACTGCGCGCAGCGAGTCGGCTGACCTGAGCATACAGTGCTGCGAAATCGAGAGGCGAAACGAACTGTCCGTCCGGCTCCTCGCCAAGCTCGACTCGCGGAATCGCATAGCCGCGCTTGCGTACGTAACGAAGCAGTGACGCGGCGTTGCCGGGCGTGTCGTACAGAACGCCGACAGGTGTCAACATCGGCAACCCGCGCGTGATTCCGCTGGAGAACATCAGATCGATTCCCGGCTGCTCTGTATCCTCGTTGCGATCTGACGAGCGATGCCATGGGTCGGTGCTGGATGCGTACGTGCGCGTCTGCGTAGCTGCATCCGTGCCGTGACGCGTGCAGCTCTCTGAACGAGCCGTTCACGTCACGGCCGAGAAATAATTCACGGATCGCAAAACCCAGCGAATCTCGCACATCGTTCGAGCCACGCGGCGCGGTTCGCGAACCCTTGTGCATCAGGATGCGAATCCATCGCGTGCTGACAGTGTTCTGCGCGAGACGAATCCGCACATCACCGCCGGACTCTGCGTGTCCGCTGCGTATTGCGCCGCGGTCGAACGTGCGCCAGCCCGCGTCGTCCGCATTGTCGTCCGGACCGCGCGGTTGCTCCCCTTCCCAGTACTGAACATCGTAGCTCGTCGCGAACGGGGTTCCCCACATTATCCGGATCGCGTTCACATCAACAGCGCTGTCGAGATCGATGATCACCCACTGCGGGATGATTCGCGGACAGGCTCACCCGTGTATGCTGAATCGAGATACGGGTTGCTCTTCCAGAACGACGTCGTGTCGCCGTCGGTGAGACGTGAGTAACCGTCGTCGTTCGCCTGGTCGATGGTATTGCCTCGGCGTGGCAATCTGTAGCCATAGGATACGAGGATCGGCGCGCCGGGCGCGTCGTCGGAAGTCCAGTAGCCCTGCTTGCGAGCGGCGTCGCTCCATGCTCCGCGCGGATTCCAGTGCCACACTTCCATGCCAAGCTCGGTGCGGAGACGATACGAGATCTGATGGAAGTTCGCGGACTTCATCGCCGCGATGTTGGCGCTGGGTGAATATTCGCTGCGTTGAACCTTCACGTGCCCATCGATCGTCGAGCCGAGCGCGTTGACTCGGATCGAATGCAGCCGATCGAGTCGCGGGCGATCGACGGTGATCGTCGCATGAAACTGCTGGGCATGCCCGACCGATGCTGTCAGGCAGAGAAGCAGCGCCCACGCGCCGCGTCAGAAGCACGCTGCTTATCTGTTTGTGGCTTTCTGTGCTGACTTCAGTGCAGCAAGCACGTCACTGGTCGAGCGCACACGTCCGATGGTCGGGAAGAAGCGCGCACCGGAAACTCGTGAAGATCTGCTTCCCGCGCCGCCATTGCGTCCTCCACGAATATCTGATCATAGCCCCGCTCCTGCGCAGCGCGCGCGGTCGCTTCCACGCCGATATTGGTGGAGATGCCGCCGAGGATTATCGTGTTTATTCCGCGGCGTGAAAGCTGGATCTGAAGATCGGTTCCGAAGAACGCGTTTGGCTGATGCTTTGTGACGATGACGTCGCCAGAGGTCGCGCCAAGCTCGCGGAACGAGCTCCGCCCAGTTCTGCGGCATCTTGAATCGGGGCGCGGGATGTCCGCCGTCACTCTCGGGAAGAGCACTCCGTCCGGACCCAGGATCGACGTGGACGAGGACTACGAGAACCCCGACGTCGCGGCACGCCTTGGCGAGCTTCGCGCCATTCTCGATTACCAGTCGACGCCGCATGAGGTGCCGTCGAGCCGCCGGCGATCCCGCGTTGAAGGTCGATGAGAACGAGCGCGGTCTTTGCCGGCGTGATGGTTATCGAATCCATGTTACAGCAATTTCGGGAGGAAGTTTGGGTGCGGGTATCCGCCGACAGCCGAATCGAGCGTCATGTCAGTCGACGTGGCGCGCCGTTCGAGATTGCGGAGTGCCTCGACGGCTCGGCGCCGATCTCGACCGATGCGAAGACCGAGTGTCCAGTGATGCGCACGAGGCGTTCCGCGTTGGTCGGATATCCCACGATGTTCGCGGCCTTGTAATCGAAGTTGCCGAAGAACGCCTCGCCAACCGATTCCACACGAACACCGAACGGCACCGTGATCTCGACGTTGCCGAATACCGAGGATACCGCGATCTCGGTAAGCCCTGGCGCAAACGTCGCGTCGCTCAGGTCGAGCTCGACGTTGCCAAGTATCGAAACGACCTCGAGATATCGCGGCACGGCCATGAATCCGTTGCGCTCGTTATTGCTGAAGAGCGCCATGATCCGCGTGCGCCGCTGGCAGCCGCTCGGGGCCGTGACCGGATGCCGAGATCGGCCACCAGTGCGTCGAGCTCGGCGACGGTCTTCGCCTGATACGCGACAGCTACACGCCGCTCGAATTCCTCGATCGAGAGCTGATCTTCTGCGAATCCGGTCTGCAGCAGATCGACCACACGTTCACGCGCGCCAAGCGTTGGGCCAGCGGCTGTTTGGGCGAGTGCGGTGCCGCCTGGCGGCGAGAGAATTGGGTCCTGTCATCGAGACTCCGAGGAAGATACCAACTGCGAATCTGCCGCGCAGGGCCGCCTGCTATCCTGCGTGACGGGAACCGACTCCGATTGCGCCGGGCCGCAACGCACGGATAAGTTCAAAACATCACCGTTCGCCCGACCCACCGGCCGGGCGATCATTTTTTTTGTCTACACCACACGGCGACTGCCTCCATGGCCCCGATGATCGAAGAGCTCAAGATCAAGCTCGGCGAAGAGGTCGAAAAGCTCCAGCACGAGCTCAATGTCGTGCTCCCGAACGAGATTCGCAAAGCCGTCGAGCTGGGCGACCTGCGCGAGAACTCGGAGTACAAGGCCGCACTCGAGCGTCAGCAATTCGTGCAGGCGCGGCTCGGGCAGCTCAGGCAGCGTCTCTCCAAGCTCTCGCAGATCGACGTCACGCAGATCGCGCGCGACGCCGTGGGGCTTGGCTCCGAGGTGACTGTCGAGGATGAGAAGTCCGGGAAGAGCGAGGTTTACAGTCTCGTCTTCGGAGACGGAGACTTCGAGGAAGGGCACGTCTCGATGTCGTCCCCTATCGGCAAGGCACTCGTGGGTAGAAAGCTCGGTGAAGTCACGATTCTGCGGCTCCCCACGTCGGTCCGGCATCTCAAGATCGTGCAGATAAAGACCATTCACGAGCAGTAGCGCTATCGGCGCGTGAGGTCATTGGCGGCGCGTGACTTGCCGGGACACTCTGTGAAAAGGAGAGTGCACCATTTCGAACCGTAGAGACTTTAACTCGAGCGATCACCGGCTGCGCGCGGTTGGCGATCGTCGTCGTTCTGATCGCTGGATGCAACAAGCTCGTCCAGCCTTCGCAGGTAAAGGTTCCCGCAGACAGCGCAGCAAACGAAGTAAGCTTTCGTATGTCGCCGCGGGCTTCTTCGATCCTCGTTTCAGCCTACATCAACGGAAGCGGACCTTTAGATCTCATCCTCGACACCGGCTCGACGCTGACGTGTCTCGACGACTCGCTTGCGCACGATCTCAAGCTGCCCGCCCGTACCGGCGTGATGAGTACTGGCACCGGCGTCGGGATATCAGGGCCCTTGCGTCTGCTCAAGGTCGACTCGCTCCGGGTCGGGATGGCTTCGGCGACCAACATGACCGTTTGTTCGCTGGATCTTCGTTCGCTGCAGCGGGTGAGTCCCGGCGCGCGCGGGCTCCTCGGCCTCAATTTTCTCAAGTCGTTTCGTGTGAACATCGACTTCAGCCGGCGCGTGCTCCAGCTGGCCGCACCATGACCGCAGCGCGTCAGGGTGTTGTCCGGAAACGTCCGTTCCCGAAGCATCGCAAGATTCGACCGCCCTGGAAATGATTAATCCATCCATATGACGGCCCGGCGCATCTATAGAGAGGGGTCCTATCGTCAGGAACGAACCAACTGTCGGTTTCTTTTCGTGATTGCCGCCGCCGGTGCCGAACTTTACCTTGAGCGAGCATGAAGACACTGGGCGGCGGTGGCCGTATCACAAATATGATGGGCGTTGCGATTTTCGCCGGCGCCTTTTTTGTGACGCCGCTAAGCGCGCAGACCGTCACGCTCAACCGGCCGCAGCCGGTCGCTCACGCCAAGGCCGTTCGCGCAGACTCAGCTCGTCGATTCACGAGCTGCGCGATTCCGTAGTAGCACTCTCTCGCGCCCAGCTCGGCATCAAGTACAAGCGCGGGGCGGACACGCCGACATCGGGCTTCGATTGCAGTGGCTTGGTGAAGTACGTGATGGAGCATTTCGGCGCGGAGATGCCGAGGACGTCGCGGCAGCAGGCACTGGTTGGAAAGAAGATCGAGCGCGACATTGCGTCGCTCAAACCGGGTGACCTTCTCACTTTCGGCCACGGCAAGCGGATCACCCACATCGGGATCTACATCGGCGACGGCAGGTACGTCCACGCGCCAACACCAGGCTCCCGGGTCAAGGTCGAGACGCTGGCGAATACCAAGAGCAGTTGGTGGAAGGGCGCGAGGCGCGTGTTCGCTTTCGATGATTCTTCGGATCCGGATTCGCTCCTTAACTGAGCAGCCGGGCCAACAGGCGGCATTTTCGGTAGCACAACGCTCCGCCCCTGTCTAAGTTCAACCAATGCCGACATTCGGAAACGGGCGCCGCGTCGCGATAGTGGCTGGTGTCAGAACGCCATTTACGCGCGCCGGCACGTCGTTCAAGGCTCTTTCTGCAATCGAGCTCGGCAAGCTTTGCGTCGGCGAGTTGCTCCAGCGCTCGAATCTGAATGGCAAGGAAGTGGAGGCGCTCGTTTTCGGGACAGTGGTTCCGAATGTCCTGGCGCCGAATATCGCGCGCGAAGTGTCGCTCATGCCGATGCTGCCAAAGGGCGTGCAGGCTTTCAGCGTCAGCCGCGCGTGCGCGTCGGCGAACCAGGCGATAACGGACGCCGCAGACCAGATCGCGCTGGGCCACAACGATGTAATCATCGCCGGCGGCGCGGAATCGCTTTCGAACGTTCCGATTCTGCACTCCCGCGGCTTCGCCGATGCTCTCGTCGCGGCTTCGCGCGCCAAGTCGCTTGGCGGCCGAATCGCGGCTCTCGCGCGCATCCGCCCGAAAGATCTCGTTCCTGTCACGCCGGCGATCGCCGAGCCGACGACGGGTGAGACGATGGGCGAGAGCGCCGAGAAGATGGCGAAGATCAACGACATCTCGCGCGAGGATCAGGATCAGTTCGCGCTACGCTCGCACAGGCTCGCTGCGGCTGGAACGGCGGATGGACGTCTCACGGCGGAGATCGTTCCGGTTGTCGTTCCTCCTCGCTACGATACTGTCGTCACGACCGACAACGGTGTGCGCGAGGATACGTCGTACGAGAAGCTCGCCGCGCTCAAGCCCGTGTTCGACCGACGATACGGCACTGTTACCGCAGGCAATTCATCCCCACTTACCGATGGCGGCGCCTGCGTGCTTGCTGATGAGCGAAGGAAAGGCTCGCTCGCTCGGCTACACGCCGATGGGTTACATCAAATCGTATGCGTACGCTGCGCTCGATCCCGGCGAGCAGCTGCTGATGGGGCCGGTGCTCGCTGCGCCGGTCGCGCTGGAGCGTGCGGGGCTTACACTTGCGGACATCGATCTCGTCGAGATGCACGAGGCGTTCGCCGCCCAGGTGCTCTGCAACCTCAAGGGGTTCGAGTCGACGGAGTGGGCGCATCGCGCAGGATTCGAGCAGCCCGGTCGGCGAAGTGGATCGCGCACGACTGAACGTGATGGGCGGCTCGATAGCGCTGGGTCATCCGTTCGGCGCGACGGGCGCACGCATCACGACGACGCTGCTGAACGAGATGATGCGGCGGGACGCGCAGTACGGCTTGATGACAGTGTGCGCAGCCGGCGGACTCGGATTCGCGATGGTGCTGGAGCGCGACGCATGACCGATCCACGATACGAGACCGCGCTCGACCAGTCCGAGCGGGCGATCGCCAGTCAGCATGGAGAGTGGAGGACGGCGTCGCGATTCTGACGATGGATCTCGTTGGCGAGCCGGTCAACAAGGTCACGCGCGCGGTGCGCGACGCGATGATCGACGTGTTCGATCGGATCGATCGGGACGACTCGATCAAGGCTGCGGTGTTCATCAGCGGCAAGCCGGACTCCTTTCTTGCCGGCGCGGACATCGAGGAGTTCACGAGACTCAAGGATGCGGCGGAGGCCGAGCGGCTGAGTCGCGATGGCCAGGCGCTCGTCGAGCATTTCGAGAAGTTGCGCGTTCCCGTCGTTGCCGCAATACACGGCGCATGTCTTGGTGCCGGCGTTGAAGCCGTGCTGGCATGCCGCTGGCGAATCGCGACGAATGATCCCAGGACGATGCTGGCGTTTCCCGAAGTTCAGCTCGGCCTGATTCCGGGCGCTGGTGGAACGCAGCGTCTGCCGCGACTGATCGGGCTGCGCGCCGCGCTCGACATGATTCTGACGAGCAGGAACATCCGGGCGAAGAAGGCGCTGCAGATCGGACTGGTGGACGAGATGGTTCATCCGGCGATTCTGCGGCGTGTTGCCGATCGGACCGCGCGCGCGCACTCGGCGAGGGACGTATCAAGCGGCCGCAGCGTGGCGGCGGAGCGATGGGATTCCTGCTGGATTCCAACCCGATCGGCCGCGGGCATCGTGTTCAAGAAGGCGCGCGAGGAAACGGAGAAGAAAGACGCACGGCAATTTCCCGGCGCCGATCGCGGCTATCGATGCGATCGAATCCGGGCTTAATCACGGAATGCCTGCCGGACTTCGTGAGGAGGCACGTCTATTCGGCGAGATGGCTGCGACCGATGCGTCGAAGCAGCTGATCTTCCTCTTCTTCGCGACACTGCGCTCAAGAAGGACAGCGGCCTTCCGGACGGACACAGCGCAACGCCGCTCAGCATCGACAAGATCGGCGTGCTGGGCTCCGGATTCATGGGAGCGGGGATCGCCGGCGTCGCGATTCAGCACGGCACCATCGTGCGGATGAAGGACGCCGACTGGAATCACATCGGCAAGGGACTGGCGGCCATCAGCAGCGTCGTGAAGGAGCGGCTGACCAGGCGACAGATCACGCGCGTTCAGTACGCGGACACATGTCGATGGTAAGCGGCACGATCGACTACAGCGGTTTCGCGAACGTCGACCTGGTGATCGAGGCAGTATTCGAGGATCTGGAGGTGAAGCACACCGTGCTTCGCGAGGTGGAGGCTGTCGTGAAGCCGCAGGCGATCTTCGCGACGAATACGAGCACGATTCCGGTTGCGCAGCATCGCGGAGGTTTCGCGCCGGCCCGAGCGAGTGCTGGGGATGCACTTCTTCTCTCCCGTGAACAAGATGCCGCTGCTGGAGGTCATCGTTACCGAGCGCACGGCGGATTCTGTCACGGCGACTGCGGTAGCGTACGGCAAGAAGCTCGGGCAAGACGGTCATAGTGGTGAACGATTCGCCAGGGTTTCTACGTGAATCGTATCCTCACGCCGTACATCGGTGAAGCCGGCCGGTTGCTGGACGAGGGCGCATCGATCGAGGCGATCGACACGGCGCTCGTCGATTTCGGGTTTCCTGTCGGGCCGGTGACTCTGATCGACGAAGTCGGGCTCGACATCGGCGGCAAGGTGAGCCAGATAATGTTCGGTGCATTCGGTCCCCGCTTCGCTCAGCCGGAGGCGCTTCGCGCAGTGCTGGATGCGGGACGATTCGGACGCAAGTCGAAGCAGGGGCTTCTATCTTTACGACGCGGCGGGAAGAAAAGGCGGCGTCGACGCTTCGGTGTACGAGATATTCGCGCCCGGCCGCGAGCGCGCGGAAGGTTCCGCGGAGGACATTCAGCATCGTACGGTGTACGCGATGCTCAACGAGGCGGCACGCTGTCTGGAGGAAGGAATAATTCGCTCACCGCGCGATGGTGACGTGGGCGCAGTGTTCGGAATCGGCTTTCCGCCATTTCGCGGTGGCCCGTTCCGTTACATGGACAGCATAGGCATCGAGCAACTGCTGCAGCAGCTGGATGATCTCAACGTGCGCTTCTCCGGGCGGTTCGAGGCGGCGCCGATCCTTCTGCAGATGGCGCGGTCCAACGCGCGATTCTATTCGCAGAACTAACCACGCAAAACCCGACATGAATCAGACCAGATGCGCGTGATGTGCGGCGTTACGGCAGTGACTCTCGCTTCCGTCGCCAGGGCTGCGCGGCGCGCATCGATCCATCCAAGCCCATCTACCCGATGCCGGAGACGCGAGCGGAGCAGTCGGATTACAATCAGACGTCCAGCTATGGCGATGTAATTGCGTTCATCAACGGTCTCAAGTCGCGAAACGCGCCGCTCGCGTTCGGGGCGATCGGCAAGACGACGCGAAGGACGTGACATCCCGTATATGATCGCGTCGCGCCCGATCGTCACCACGCCAGAAGAGGCGCGCGCACTCGGCAGGCCGATCGTGTACGTGAACGCGAACATTCATGCCGGCGAGGTCGAAGGAAAGGAGGCGCTGCTCGCACTCGTGCGCGATCTCACCTATCAGCGCGGCCCGAACGTGCTCGATTCGCTGGTTCTCATCGCCGTGCCGATCTACAACGCGGACGGCAACGAGAAGTTCGCTGATGAGTCGATCAACCGCGACGGAGCAGAACGGGCCGCAGCTCGTTGGAACACGCGGCCAACGGCCAGAAGCTCGATCTCAACCGCGATTACGTGAAGGCTGAGGCACCGGAGACGCGCGCTTCACTCGCGATGTTCAACAAGTGGGATCCCGACGTGTACGTCGACCTTCACACGACCGACGGCAGCTTCCACGGGTTCGCGCTGACGTATTCGCCGTCGCTCAATCCCGGCGTCCTATGCTCCTGGGTTCGCGGGCGCTCTGACGCGCGATACGATGCTGCCGGAGATTCGCGCGCGGATGCACGCGCGCGGCTTCGAGGTGTTCGACTACGGCAACTTCGAGGGAACGCCGCGCGCTGACCTTACCGATACGGTCAAGCACGGCTGGTACACCTACGAGCACACTCCGCGTTACGGCACCAATTACTACGGCATGCGCGGCCGCGTATCGATCCTGAGCGAAGCATATCTCGCACGACAATTTCAGGCAGCGCGTGGCATCGACATATGCGTTCGTTCAGGCAATACTCTCTTCCACCGCCCGGCACGCCGCGCAGATCGAAGCGATTCGTACAACGGCGGACAACGTGCAGGAAGCCGGACGTCCCGATCCGCTCGCGGATGACCACGCATCCGTTCGATGCGCCGATCCCGTTCGAGGTTCTGAGGCGTACAGGAGACACTACTCGAACGCAGCCGGGAGTGCCGAAGGGCATCAAGCGTACGGGGAGGTACATAACGCAGGTGATGCCGGTTTACGATCGATTCGAGCCGACGCTGAAGGTTCGTCGTCCTGTATGCGTACGTGCTGCCCAACGACACGACGATCACGAGGCTGCTTCGCCTGCACGGCCTTACGGTCGAGCGCTTCACCGCTGCCGAAGCAGCGCTCCGGCAGAGTCATCCTTCACCGTCGATTCGGTCATCACGTCGCCGCGAGCGTTTCAGGGGCATCACGAAACGCGTCTTACCGGGCACTGGAGCGCGCCGCGTGCTCCTATGGCTGCGAGCGGGAACCTCGGTGGCTATGTGATTGTGCGCGCGACCGGTCGTCTTGGGGCCGCTCGCGACTTATCTTTTGGAACCGGAGTCCGATGACGGGCTCGTCGACTGGAATTTCTTCGATCGCCTCGATCAGGGCCGGCCGATCCGTTTCCAGTAATCCGTCTCTACAAGTAACATGATCCGTAACGCGTTGTTGTACCTGTCCAACCAGCCGCGAGTTTTCAAGTTCGTCAAGACGAACCGCCTCGCCAAGGGATTCGCTTCTCGCTTCGTCGCCGGTGAAACGCTCGAGTCCGCGGTTCCGGCGGTGCGCGAGCTCAACAAGCGAGGCATCACCGCTTCGCTCGATCTGCTTGGCGAGAGCGTGCACAACGAACAGGAAGCGCGCGCTGCCGGCGCGGAGTACCTCAAGATCCTCGATCGCATCGCGCGCGAGAAGCTCGACGCGAACGTGAGCGTCAAGCTCACGGCGATGGGGCTCGACGTCTCCGAAGAGCTGTGCGTGTCGATCATGTACGACGTGCTCGAGCGCGCGCGGAAGTACAACAGCTTCGTAAGGCTGGACATGGAGGCGAGCAACTACACACAGAAGACGCTGGAGCTGTTCGAAAACCGGCTGTATCCCGAGTTTCGGGGCACCGTCGGTGTGGTGCTTCAGAGCTATCTCTACCGCACGCAGGCAGACGTCGAGCACATGAATGCGCTCGGCGCGCGCGTGCGAATCTGCAAGGGCGCGTACAAGGAGCCGGCCAGCGTCGCGTTTCCCGACAAGCGCGACGTCGATGCGAATTACGTGAAGTGCATGCGGGAGCTGGTTCTGAACGGCAACTATCCCGGCATTGCGACTCACGATGAGACGATCATCGAAGCGACGCAAGAGCCTTCGCGCGTGAGAACAAGATCGGCGCGGATCAGTTCGAGTTTCAGATGCTGTACGGGGTGCGGCGCGACCTGCAGGAAAAAATCGTGCGCGAAGGCTGGCGCATGCGCTGTTACGTTCCGTTCGGGACGCAGTGGTATCCCGTATCTCATGCGCCGCCTTGCGGAGCGTCCCGCCAATGTCGCGTTCATGACAGGCAACATCGTCAAGGAGATGGTGCGCGGCCGGCGCTGAGCCGCCACCACGCATGACAATGGGGCGATTTCTTCCTGCCGATCACGACGCCGGCGACGCCAACACAATTGGCGGCTACCGGGCGGTTCACGCGCGTCCCGCCGCGTTCGAGGGGAGAAACGGCGCTTCCTACAGCGTCGAGATCGTCGTCGACGAAGTCCGCGAGCCAGGCGGCCGATTCGGTGCGTATCTGCTGTTCGTCGAGTGGCGACGAGGTGATCCGGTCGCCGCAGGCCATCTCGAAACGGACTACATCGCCTTCGGCGAATCCGAGGACGCCGCACGCTCAGCTCTGGGCGCGATGCTGCTGAGCGACGTGAAGCGATCGCTCGACGAGCTGATCACGGCTGCGGAGACTCCGGCGCAGGCCCTGGTACGACGTCATGCGCGATTCGTGACGCGAGTCGCGAGAGCGGTAGACCGGGCGATCGAGGGGCCGCTCCATGCGGGGCGCGTTTTGTCGGGAACCGGCGGCGTGTGGCAGGTGCGCACCGAGACCGGAGAGATGCACGAGGCTTCGCTGCGCGGCCGGCTCAAGCTCGTGAGCGATTCCGGCGTCAAGCTTTCGGTCGGCGACAACGTGAGGCTGCTGGAAGGCGAGCGCGGGCAGGGATGGATGATCACGGAGATCCTGCCGCGCACGACTCAGCTTGCGCGCCGCGAGCCTGGCGGGCGTGCCGGCGAGCGCGTTGTCGTCGCGAATCTGGATCAGGTGGTCGTCGTGTTCGCCGCGGCGAACCCGGAGCCGCATCCGCGGATGCTCGACAGGTTCCTGGTAATCGCCGAAGCCAACTCGCTCGCGTCGCGCGATCGTGATCAACAAGTCGGAGCTGGTTCCGGAGACAGAGACGTGCAGCGCGCTTCGCCGACTACGAGGCGGCCGGATACCCCGTGCACTTCACGAGCGTCAAGCGGCAGATCGGACTCGACGAGCTCCACGCGGCTCTCGACGGAAAGACGAGCGCGCTCAGCGGACCATCCGGCGTCGGCAAATCGTCGCTGATGAACTCGCTTTATCCTGGGTTGAATCTCCGTGTCGGCGAGATAAGCGAGTCGGTGAACAAAGGCCGACACACCACCGTCGGCGCCGTGATGCACCCGCTACCTGGAGGTGGCTACGTCGCGGATACTCCCGGTCTGCGCGAGGTGGGGGTCTGGGGACTCGATCCGGTGGATCTTCCGGATTGCTTTCCGGAGTTCCGACCGTTCATTCACGAGTGCCGCTTCGGTAACTGCTCTCACCTGTCGGAGCCCGGCTGCGCTGTGATCGCCGCGGTTAGATCTGGCGCGGTGAGCGCAGCCAGGCACGACAGCTATTCGAGATTGCGAGTGGAGCTGGAGGAAACCGAGAAGCGCTGGAGCAAGTGACAGCGCATTCCGTCACGCGCGGCGACTATCTGCCGCTGCGACGCGTTTCCCAGCCCTTCTTTGCCGCCCTGCTGCGCTCGGCCGTGCTCTCGCTGTGGCCGCCCTTGCGCTCGGGCGCGTGATTCTCGCGTCTTGCCGCGTCCGGAGCCCGACTTCTTGCCGCCGTGCGGTCACGGCGTTCTCCGTCGCCCAAGCACGACGCTCCGCTTCCTTCGCTGGAACGCCACGGTTCTCGTATCCCTGTTCGATGTGTTCGGCCTGTCTCTTCTGCTTGTCAGTATATGCAGATTTGTCGCCTCTCGGCATCGCGCCCTCCTGTCGGCGTGTTGAATTGCTCCATCAAATCGTGCATAAGGCATGCCTTTGCATAATTGTGAAGCAAATCGATTGTCACGCGGTTGCGCGCACAGGCTCAGCTGTCTGTCGTGAGTACCTTGGTGTTGCGCGTGATCAGTAACAGCGTGACGGCGAGCGCCGCAACGGCCGTCATCGCGAGCGACGACACTACACCCCACACCGGCGCGACGCGCGCTGCCCGGACCAGCTGCGTCACGCCGAAGTGATGTAGTTCCACGTCCAGCGCGCCAGCGAGTGCGCCAGACATGAGTGCGCCAAGAGCGAGCATCCCCGAACCGGTGAGACGTGCGCGCATGCGACCAGTGATCGCAAGTCCGATCAAACACGCGAGCGCCGCAACCAGAGTTCGCTCCGCGAGCTGCAGCATCGATACGCGCCACAGCCTGAATATCGAAGCGGCGCTGATGTATCGGCGCAGCATCATGTTGAGCGGCACGACTCCAAACAGCAGAACCAGCACCGCATAAGCGATCGCGAACAGGATCACGACCGTGGTGACGCGGATTACCGGCCGCGTGCCGGTGCCGTACAGGTGGCCTCTGGAAGCTGTTCGAGACATCATTTCTCTAAGACTGCGAAGCGTATCAAACCGTCACCGGCAAATACGCTCGGGCGGTGCGGCCGCGTCGGTCGTTCAGGCTGGGCGGGCAATCGTGGAATGCGCCGAGAGCTCTCTGGCGAGCGCCATCACCTGGCGCGGGTCATCCGGCGCGTCGACAAATGGAAAGCTCACGACGGGAATGGTGAGAAGCAGCTCCTTCAGCAGTGCCTGATTGGTCCGCTCGGCGGTACCGGCCCGGTCACGGGTGAGGGTGGTGAGGATCACGGCACGGATCCGGAGCCCGTGCGCCTGAGCGATCTGCACCGTCGTGAGGATCTGGTTGACGGCGCCGATTCGATTGGGCGAGACGATGACGACGTCCAGATCGCCATCGCCGGAACAGCGTGGCGAAGCTCTCGGTTTCCGTGATGGGCGCCAACAGGCCGCCGGCTTCCTCGACAATCACCGCGTCGCTCGCCGCGCAGAGCTCGTCAAATGCCGCATCGAGAATGTCGACATCGATCCGGGTGTGTGCGCGGCGAGCGGCTACCAGGGGCGTGGCGGCGTCCGCAAATGCGAACGGCTGTGTGAGGTGGGCGGGATAGGCGATCCTGCAGGCTGCGCGGAGGCGCTCGATATCACCGCCAGCGTCTCGGCCTACCGGCTTCATGGGCGCGACCCGGGCGCCCGCGTCGCGCATCGCCGCTATGATCGCGGACGCAACGACGGTCTTGCCGACGCCGACGTCCGTTCCAACGACACCTATGCGCGTCAGCGCGGGGCCAGGAATTGTTCGGTCCGGTAGAAAGTAGGCCGGCTCAGACCAGCGTCGTTTCGGTCGTCGGCGCAGAAACGCCGTTCAGCTCGAGCGTCCAGCCAACAGGGATATCGGTGCGAAGGGAGTCACGGACCGAGCAGTACTTGTTCACGGCGAGGTCGATCGCGCGCTCGGCGTGGATGCGCTCGATCCCTGCGCCCATTATGTGAAAGTTGAGTGTCGCCCGGGCGAGCCGGCGCGGAGTGGCGTCTACGCGTTCAGCCTCGACGTCGATATACAGCGACTCGACAGGGGTTCTGCGCTTGGCCAGGATCTCCACTACATCCACTGACACGCAGCTGCCGAGTGCACATAGCAGAGCGTCGACCATGCCCGGACCCGTTTTGCCGGAAGAATCGAGGCGTATCTTCGGACCATCTACGCGCCCGCCATCGAATCGGCCTTCGCCAGCCCAATCGATTCTCACCGCTGCTGGAATCGTCCCGCTCATGCGCCGGTCTCTATCGGGGCGCGGACGGTATTGCCCCACTCCGTCCACGACCCGTCGTAGTTGCGCACGTTGGGGAAGCCGAGCAGATAGGTGAGAACGAACCACGTATGCGCCGATCGCTCCCCGATCCGACAGTAGGTGACTATCTCATCGGAAGAGCTCAGGCCCTGCTCGCGCTCGTAGATGGCGCGGAGCTCGGGCGCGGATTTGAATGTCGCGTCGGCGTTCGCGGCTCGAGCCCATGGAACCGACCGGGCGCCCGGAATGTGGCCGCCGCGGAGAGTCCCTTCCTGCGGGTAGTCGGGCATGTGCGTGCGCTCGCCAGTGAACTCCTGCGGACTGCGAACGTCCACGAGTGGCTTGGCATTCACGGATTGTGCGAGAGCATCTTCATAGAAAGCGCGTATCGCATCATCGGAGCGCGGAGGCGCCTGGTACGACGTGCGCGGATACGACGGACGCTCTGAATTCATCGGCCGTCCTTCGGCTTCCCACTTCGCGCGTCCACCGTCCAGCAGTTTCATGTTCTGGAATCCGAAGAGCCTGAAGACCCAGAACGCGTACGATGCCCACCAGTTGTTCTTGTCGCCATACAGGATGACGGTTCTGGATTCGTCGATTCCGCGCGAGCGCAGCAGCGCCTGGAACTCTTCCTGTCCCACGTAATCACGAATGACCGAGTCGTTGAGGTCTTCGTGCCAGTCGAGTTTCTGTGCACCTGGAATGTGTGCGACTTCGTACAGCAGCACGTCCTCGTCGCATTCCAGCACGCGGACGGAATCATCGTCGAGATGCTCGGCGAGCCACTCGGTGCTCACCAGGACTTCCGGGTGCGCATAGCGCTTCGCAGCGATGGCGGGATCAGTGGTGCTCATAAAACATCAGTTTCCGTAGGGCGGTTATTATACGTGGAATATGACACCATTGCCACGGCCGATGGAACCATACGCGCATCATGTCATCATCTGCACTGGCGGATACTGCTCGCCCGAGCGGCGTGGGCGCTCACTCTACACGCTGCTCGCGTCGCTGCTTCAGCGCGAGGGACTGCTCTTTGGGCCCGGCAGAGTAAAGCGGGGTGAAACACCGTGTCTTGGCGTTTGCGAAGGCGGTCCGATCGTGGTCGTATATCCGGAAGGCATCTGGTATGGTGGTGTCACTCCGGAGCTGCTCGAACGCATCGTTGTAGAGCACATCAAAGGCGGGCGCGTCGTCGAAGAGGCGGTGTTTCACAGGTTCGGTGCCGAGGCGGGCGAATAGCGTCGTAGCGATCCCGATGATGTGATGTATGTGGCACGTCCTCTGCTTACCAACCTATCACATGAAGAGCAGAGGTCGCGTGGCGGCCGCAGCGATGCGGCTCAGCGTTACCCCACTACTTGTCTGCGCCACCATCATCACAGTTGCGTGCAAGCACGAAGCAAGTAGCGCGAGTGGCGGTGGTACATCCGGTGATAACATTGCCGCGCTCGATGCAACACATGCTGACAGCGCTCTCCGCGCATCGATGCGCGACAGCACGCAGTGGCCCGTATATGGACGCGACTACACCAACGAGCGTTTCTCTCCGCTCACCCAGATAAATACGAGCAATGTAGCCACGCTCGCGCCCGCGTGGGTGTACCACACCGGCATCGTTTCGGGTTTCGAGACAAGCCCGATAGTGACCGGCGGTGTGATGTACATCTCGACGCCGCTCAACCATGTCGTCGCGCTCGACGCAGCGACTGGCGCAAAGAAATGGGAATACGTTCACAGCTACAAGACGACAGCTGATTGCTGCGGTCCGATCAATCGCGGCGTCACCGTTTATGGCGGCCGAGTTTTCATGGGGACCGTGGACGCGCGCCTTGTAGCGCTGGACGCGTCGAACGGCAGGAAGTTGTGGGACGTGCAGGTCGGTGACAACGAGAAGGGATATCACATCACGTCCGCGCCGCTCGCGGTCGATGGTCTCGTCATCACGGGCATCAGCTGTGGCGAGCAGGGTGGCCGATGTTACGTGACAGCGTACGACGCCGGCTCGGGCAAGCAGGTCTGGCGCTTCTACACCATTCCGTCGCCTGCTGAAGGCGGCTGGTGGGGCAAGTGGCGCGCGGCAGATGACTGGGGAATGCCGTTCGGCAGAAACATCGCGAAGGAGAAGGCCGACAGCGCAAAATATCCCGACTCGTGGAAGCGCGGCGGGGCGCCGATGTGGCACATTCCGCTCGTCGACACGACGCTTGGTCTGGTCTATCTCAACGTTGGAAACGCAGCGCCTGATCTCGATGACTCGGAGCGTCCGGGTGACAACCTGTACTCCGATTGCATGGTCGCGCTCGATCTAAAGACCGGGAAGCTGCGCTGGTACTTTCAGGAAGTCTCGCACGACCGCTGGGATTACGACCTCGCGTCACCGCTCGTGATGTTCGACGCGAAGGACTCTACCGGGCAGACGGTACCGGCGCTCGCCGAGGCCGGGAAGACCGGTTTCGTGTACGTCGTCGATCGCCGCACGGGCAAGCCCATTCGCAAGAGCGACGCATTCGTGCCGCACCAGAATTTCATGAAGTCGCCGACGGAGAGCGGCATCATGATCCAGCCTGCGACGCTTGGTGGCTCCGACTGGTCTCCGCCAGCGTATTCGCCGCAGACCGGCTACCTGTACGTCGACGGAAACTACATCCCGATGTTGTACAAGCTGCAGCCGGAGCAGCTGCAGCCACCTGCACAGTACTGGGGCGGTGCGGTGCTCATGCCCACGACCGGTAACTACGGGCTGTTCACCGCTGTCGATCTCAACACTGGCAAAATCGCGTGGCAGGTGAAGACCGCAGAACCGCTGATAAGTGGCGCCGTCGCCACCGCGGGCGGAGTGGTATTTACCGGGCTCACCGACAAGCAAGTTGCCGCGTACGACGCGCGGAGTGGCGCAGAGCTCTGGCACTACGCAACGAAGGCCGGCGTCAACGCGCCGCCAATCACTTACATGGTGCACGGTCATCAGTATGTGGCCGTCGCATCCGGTGGTAATCTCCCGCTGAACAGCATTCGAGGCGACGAGTTGCTCGTGTTCGCGCTTCCGGATACATCGGTCGCGCGCAGCGACACCGCGGTGACGAAGTGAAATCGCGCCTATGCGCCGTGTTGCTCGTCGCAGCCGCTGCTCCCTTCGCGCTCACACCACGCTCAGCCGCCGCACAGGAGGGCCGCCCACAGGTTTCTCGGCAACCTCTTCAAAAGAACGGCGGGAAGATCGATACCAACGAAGATCTGCAGCCCACCGTCCTGCCGCCGCTGCCGGCAGGCATGACGCTTGACATGATCCGTGAAGGCGATCAGCTCTTTCACGGCAAGGCCGGCTGCTTCGTGTGCCACGGCATCGAGGGGCAGGGGATGCCTGCGGCCGGCGACGCCATAACGAACTCGCTGTCGTACGTGCAGCACGACTGGCGCCAGATTGATTCGCTCATTACCGCTGGTCTACCAGACGCGTACACTCGGAGTCCGATCGCGATGCCGCCGCGCGGTGCACGAAGCGATCTGACGGATCCGGAAATCAGGCGCATCGCTGCATATGTCTGGGCTATAAGTGGAGTGAAAGGTGAGCCGTGGCCCGGCGGCCACGCCACGCATGACTCGCTCACGAGCGCCGCAGCGTCGTCAGGCACGGTGCCACAAACGGCGCCGCGGAAGTCGAGGCTGCCATGACAAGCCGCGCTTGTGGCACCTGGCTCGCTGCGCGCATCGTTGCGCGGCTGCTCCCGTGCGTCACCGTCGCAGTTGCTGCGGCGTGCCATGGCGACGCGCGCGCCAACCCCGCAAGCCACATCGATCTTTCGTCTGCAAGCGCGCAGCTTGCGAGCGAGATGCACGATTCGACCATGTGGCCTTCGTTCGGTCGCAACTACAGCAACGATCGCTACTCACCGCTTGCGCAGGTGAATGCCGCGAATGTGTCCGGCCTGAGACTGGCGTGGTCCTACAGCACCGGGATCACTCAGGGGTTCGAAACTTCGCCAGTCATAGCGGACGGCGTCATGTACATCTCTACGTCGCTTGGCCACGTCGTGGCGCTCGATGCGCGCACCGGCAGGCGCCTCTGGGAGCACGTAGAAAACGCAGGCCGCACGATCGTATGCTGTGGCGTGATCAACCGTGGCATCGCGCTGTATGGTGGACGCGTCTACTTCGGAACTCTGGATGCGCGGCTTGTCGCCCTGGATGCGCGCACGGGCGAAGCGGTCTGGAGTGTGCGCGTCGGCGACAACACCCAGGGCTACAGCCTCACCGCTGCGCCGCTGGCCGTGGATGGAAAGATCATCATCGGAATCAGCGGGGGCGAATACGGCATTCGCGGCTACGTCAGCGCGTACGATCCGGCGACGGGAAGGATGCTCTGGCGCTGGTACACGATTCCGTCTCCCAAGGAAGGAGGATGGTGGGGCAGGTGGGCGACGACAGATCCGTTCGGTACCTCGTTCAACCGCGACATTGCGCGCGAAAAGCGTGACTCCGCCGCTCACGCCGATGCATGGAAGACCGGCGGTGGTCCGATGTGGCAGACGCCGGCCTACGACTCGGCAACCCACATGCTCATCTTCTCCATCGGCAATCCATCACCTGACGTCGACGGCAGTGTTCGTCCCGGCGATAATCTCTACGCAAACAGCATCGTCGGTCTCGATGTCCGTTCAGGCACCATAAAGTGGTACATGCAGGAAGTGTCGCACGATGTATGGGATTTTGACGCGACCAGTCCGGTGATGCTGCTCGATGCGAAGGACGCGAACGGTCAGGTCGTTCCCGCAGCTGCCGAGGCGGGGAAGACCGGATGGCTGTACGTCGTGGATCGCCGGAACGGGCATCCAATTCGCAAGTCCGAGGAGTTCACACCTCACACCAACATGTTCACCCGGCCGGGGCCGGAGGGGATCACGCAGAAGGCTGGCGCATTCGGCGGCTCGGAGTGGTCGCCCGCCGCGTATTCACCACAGACCGGCTACGCTTACGTCCTTGGACTCGATCTCGCAATTGAATACAAGGTGAGGCACGAGCTTCGTGATCCGGGATCCTGGTGGGTGGGCGGCGCTTACTACAGCGCGTCGGCGCATCCGGGCGGTACTTTCACCGCGATCGACGTCAATACCGGAAGAGTCGTGTGGCAGGCGAAGTTCACGAAGCCGATGATTGGTGGCGCACTCGCCACCGCTGGTGGCGTCGTCTTCGTCGGTACATCGGACAAGCGCTTCATCGCGTTCGACGCACACAGCGGCCAGATGCTGTGGCAGTACAACGCGGCCGCTGGAGTCAACGCACCTCCAGTCACGTACTCGATCGACGGCACGCAGTACGTCGCAGTCGCCGCGGGAGGCAACTGGATCGTCGACAGCCCACGCGGTGACCAGCTGCTCGTGTTCAAGCTTGGCACGGCTGCAGGTTCGCGGGCCGCGACAGGAGTGCAGCAATGAACGCAGCGCAGAGCGTCGTTCTGGCGGTGATCGTCGTCGCGCTTGTGTTGCTGGTCGCACTCTCGCGTACAGGCGGCCCCAAGCAGGACCCTGCGTTCTATCCGTACGGCAATCAGGTTCGCATTGTAGGACTTCCCGATCAGGGTGAGAACAAGTTGACGACGGCGCGCGTGCTGGACCATGACGACGATGTGCAACCGGATACGCTTCCAACACTTCCGTCGGGGATGACCGTCTCGAACATCGTGGACGGCGACGCGATCTTTCACGGCGAGGGGGGCTGCTTCCTGTGCCACGGCGAGGAAGCGACAGGGGTTCAGCAGCGCGGCTCATCGCTGACCAACGCGGTACTCAAGGTTCCGGTCGAGGATCCGGGCGGATGGGACGCTGTCGATTCGCTGATCCTGAACGGAATCCCTGAAGCTCTCACTCGCTCATCCATTGGGATGCCGCCGCGCGGAATCAACTCTTCGCTGAGCACTTCGCAGGTCCGAAGTGTCGCGGCATATGTGTGGGCGATCTCGCAGACACGCGGTGAGCCCTGGCCCGGTGGGCACACCAGCCACTCGACGTCGAGCACCGTCACCACGCCCAGAACCACGGGTCCATGAACGAGCTGCCGGGAGGTATTCCGAACGTACTTGCGCCGCGCGGGATCGCGGCGCAGCATCTCGCAACGCTTGGGTGGGTGCTCATCGTCATCTCGCTGATCGTGCTCGTGCTCGTTCTGATCGCGCTCCTCGTGCCGCTCGGACGCCATCGAAATCAGAGCGCCGAAGGGGATACCACATATGACCGGCACGAGCACAACTTCGTTTTCCTGATCGGCGCAGTGATTCCGGCGCTCATCCTGCTCGGAGTCTATCTCTTCTCCATGAAGGACATCGGTCTCTGGGAATTCGGTGCGCACTCCACCGCCGACATCGAAGTGGTGGGCCATCAGTGGTGGTGGGAAGTGCGCTATCCGAAACTCGGCATCCACACGGCGAACGAGATCTACATTCCATCGGGCACGCGAGTCAGGATCGCACTGATGTCGTCCGACGTCATACACTCGTTCTGGGTGCCCCAGCTTCACGGCAAGCTCGATCTCATTCCAGGGCGAGTCAATCGCTTCTGGATCGAAGCGGACAGCGCCGGAATATATCGCGGAGAGTGCGCAGAATACTGCGGAACCCAGCACGCCCACATGGACTTTACTGTCATCGCGGTTCCGCGCGGTGAGTTCTCCGAGTGGGCGATGAAACAGCAGCAGCCCGCCAACCCGCCAGCGGATCCGGCGGCCCAGGAGGGAGAACGTGCATTCCGATTCAACGGCTGCGCGTACTGTCACACGGTCAACGGCAATGGAGCGGGCGGACGCGTCGGGCCGGATCTTACTCATTTTGCCACCAGACTCACGATCGGTGGCGGCATGATGCCCAACACGCGTGGCTATCTCGCGGGATGGGTGGTTGGCGCGCAACACCTCAAGCCCGGCGTGCGGATGCCCGACGTGACGATGTCCGGTGAAGAGCTGCAGGCTGTGCTCGCGTACCTCGAAGGACTGAAGTAGGAGAAACGCATGGGATTCAGCGCAGCTCTCGACGACAGACTTGCTTCGCTCTGGGATACTCCGCACACCGTCATGGGTGCGCTGACGATTGTGGATCACAAGATACTCGGCAAGCGCTACCTCATAACCGCATTCGTCTTTCTCTGTCTCGGTGGCCTCGAGGCGGCGGTGATGCGCGCGCAGCTCGCGCGGCCCGGCGAGCATCTGCTGTCCGCAGAAGCGTACAACCAGCTCTTCAGCATGCACGGAACGACGATGATGTTCCTGTATGCTGCTCCGATCCTCTCCGGATTCAGCAATTATTTCGTCCCGTTGCTGGTAGGATCGCGGGACCTCGCGTATCCGCGACTCAATGCGTTCAGCTACTGGATCTTCCTGTTCGCCGGAATATTCCTGTACTCGAGCTTCCTTATTGGTGCTGCTCCCAACGGAGGATGGTTCAACTACGTACCGCTCACCGGTCGCGCATTCGATCCCGGGCTCAACATCGACTTCTACAACATCTCGCTGATCTTCCTTTCGATATCTACAACGGTCGGCGCCACCAACTTCATCGTCACGATTCTACGAATGCGCGCACCCGGGATGACGATCGGTCGCATGCCGATCTACCTCTGGAGCACGCTTAGCACTTCGATCGTAATTCTGTTCTCGCTTCCAGCGCTGACGGGCTGCATGCCTGATGCTGGAGCTGGACCGCCGACTCGGAACGCACTTCTTCGATCCCGCCGGCGGCGGAAGCTCCCTGCTGTGGCAGCACCTGTTCTGGGCCTTCGGCCATCCGTGGGTTTACGTGGTCGTGCTTCCCGGATTCGGCATAGTCTCGATGGCGCTCCCGGTCTTCACGCGCCGGCGTCTCGCCGCGTTCGACTTTGTTGCAATGTCCACAGTTGCAATCGCGATAATCGGCTTCGGCGTATGGGCGCACCACATGTTCGCCGTCGGCCTTCCGACTGTCGGGATGGGATTCTTCAGCGCGGCGAGCATGATAATCGTTCTGCCGAGCGGAATATCCGTAACCGCATGGTTACTTACTGCGTGGACCGGGCGCCCCGTGTACACCACGAGCTATCTCTTTCTGCTCGGCTTCATCGTGATCTTCGTGATCGGTGGGCTCAGCGGAGTGATAACGGGAATCGTTCCGTTTGACTGGCAGATTCACGACACGTACTTCGTCGTCGGGCATCTTCACTACGTACTGATTGGCGCGAATCTTTTCCCGGTTGTCGCCGGGATTTACTACTGGTTTCCGAAGATGACCGGCAGGCTCATGGACGAGCGTATCGGCAAGTGGAGCTTCTGGCTCATGTTCATCGGCTTCAACGTCGGCTTCTTTCCAATGCACATCGCAGGATTGCTCGGAATGCCGCGCCGCGTTTACACATATTACGAAGGGATGGGACTGGACACGATCAACATGGTCGAGACGATCGGCGCTTACGTTTTCGCCATTGGAGTGCTGGTGTTCTTCATCAACGTGATCCTGAGCGCGCGGCGCGGCCCGCTGAGCGGCAGCAATCCATGGAATGGGGCGACGCTCGAGTGGTCCACACCATCGCCGCCACCGAGCTACAACTTCGAAGTGATACCGCTCATCACGAGTCGAGATCCGATGTGGGATCAGCCATCGAAACTCTGACTGGCGGCACCGACGATCCATCGCGCACTCTCACCAACGGTCGCGAAACGCTCGCCACTACCGTGATGGATGCGCGTCCGGAAGCGATACTGCACATGGCCGAGGATTCGATCTGGCCGTTGCTTCTCGCATTGTCCTTGACGATTCTCAGTTATTCGCTCGCTGCTGAATGTCACGATCGTATCGATCGTCGCCGCGATTCGCCGCGCTGGTATCGATCGGCGGATGGTTCTGGCCCGAGCCGCTCGAGAGGCCCGTATGACAGCTCCGGAATCCGGCGCTCGTTCGCGGCGATTCCAGCGCACTCGACCGCCGCGATCTCTCGTGGTGGGGGATGGCGCTGTTCATCGCGACGGAAGCGACACTCTTCGTATATCTCATAGCGAGCTATTTCTACGTCGGGAGCTCCGCATCCGACGTGGCCGCCGCTGGTGCCGGACATTCAGATAACCGCGATCAACACGGTCCTCCTCATTTTGAGCAGCGGATCGGCGATCATGGCGGATCGCTGCGTGAAGCGCGGTCGCACTGGCCTGTTGCAGGGCTGGCTCGTCGTCACCATAGTGCTCGGCGCGGTTTTCCTCTCGCTTCAGATGCACGAATTCCTGACGCTTGCATTTCCATCCGCAGACAGATGCTTATGGATCCTTTTTCTATCTCATCACCGGTCTGCACGGGGCTCACGTAGCTGGCGGTCTCCTCATGCTGCTTTACGTGCTCGTCCGCGCGTTTGCGGGCCACTTCGACGCTGTTCGGCATTCGGCGGTCAGCAACGCGATCCTGTACTGGCATTTCGTCGACGTCGTGTGGCTCTTCGTGTTCACGACACTGTACCTGCTGCCGCGGTTGAGTGATGACGACGATGGTGCGTTGCTCCTGCAGGCCGCTGACGCCGACGCAGTTACGCCCGCGGACCTGTGGCATCACTGGGGCGGCGATCCCGGAGCATTGATCTCGATCAGTCGTCATCGCCGATCATGTACGGTATCGGCGTGCGCCGGCTGTGGAACAACGCTGGGCGCGGACACGTCGTATCACGCGTAGCGAAGTCGGCTTCTTCTACGCCGGCATTCTGGTGCTGCTCATCGCGCTTTGCTCGCCGATCGATGCCGTGGCGGATACGTTGTTCTCGGCGCACATGCTGCAGCACGTACTTGCTCATCGCCGTCGCGGCGCCGCTCGCGATACTCGGATCGCTCCGCTGCTCCCGTTCATGTGGTCGCTGCCGCGCCGCGCACGCGTCGCAAGCGGAAGCGAGCGTGGAACGCCGTGGGAATGCGGCGCGGCGGCGCGGTGCTCGCGCGACCATTGCCTGCGTGGGGGCTTCATACGATCGCGCTCTGGACATGGCATCTGCCGGGCCTCGTATTCTGCCGCGCTCGCGAGTGCGCCAATACATGCGCTCGAGCACGTCTGCTTTTACAGTCACCGCGCTGCTGATGTGGTGGGTCGCCTTCAGACCGTTGCGCGGGCGCGGAGGAATTGCTGGTTCGTTGTTCGTTATCGCCGGTACGTTCGCGCAGAGTGGCGCGCTCGGCGCAATTCTCACGTTTTCCGGCAGCCCCTGGTACTACTCGCAGAGCCTGGGCGCAGCTGCGTGGCATCTCACCGCGCTGGAAGATCAGCAGGTCGCCGGACTCATAATGTGGATCCCTGCGGGCTTCATCTATCTGATCGCGTTGCTGGCCGTGATGCGACGGCTGTTCGACACGCCGGCACAATCCGAGGTATGCGCGCGGCTGTCGGAATCATCTCGGCGCTCGTGGTGATGGTCGCCCTCTCCGGCTGCAGCCATCCCAAGAATCAACAGGTGCCCGGCGGCAGTGCGGACCTCGGCAAGGTGGCGATCCAGCACTATGGATGCGGCGCGTGTCACGCGATTCCGGGCATCCGATCCGCGATCGGCAACGTTGGTCCGACGCTCGCCGGAATCGCCGACCGCAGGATGATCGCCGGGATTGTCCCCAATACTCCCGGATGAGCTGGTCCGCTGGATCGTGATGCCTCAGTCCATGGCACCCGGCAATGCCATGCCAAATCTCGGGGTATCCGACGGTCAGGCGCGCGACATCGCGGCATATCTCTACACATTACATTAGAAAGGCTTGACGAACCCCATAGACCCGCGCCGGCTTGCCCTTGGGGCAGCCCAGAAGCTACTGTTCGACGGACGCGACCCCGAGACGATCCTGGACCGTATTGCCAGTATGGGAAACGAACCGTCCCAACCTTCCCATACCCCTATGTCACGTCCCCGCGACAGGATTCTTGCCAACCTCGACGAGATGTACCGCGAGGCATTCGAGCGCGCCAAGGAGACCGGCGACCAATCCCAGATGGCGACGCTCGATTTCGCGTACCGCAGAGAGCAGCTGTATTTCGAGATACTGCTCGATGTGCGCGACGCAATGGAGCGCCGATAAAGTCTGACCGGTGACCGCGGAGCTTATCCGTTCTCCGCTGGTCCCATGGATCGCGTTCAACGCCGCGGTACTTCTGGCGCTCGCGATCGACCTGGGATTTTTCTCCAGCAACAAGAAGCTATCGGTCCGCGAAGCCGCTCTGCGCAGCGCGGTGTGGGTGTCACTCGCTCTGGCCTTCGCCGTCGGCATCTTCTACGTCGAGGGCCGACAGGCAGGCGTGGAGTTCATCACTGGATATCTGGTGGAGTATTCACTCTCCATCGACAACATCTTCGTGATGGTGCTCATCTTCTCCTACTTCGACATCCGCGAAGGCTATCAGCACCGCGTCCTCTTCTGGGGAATACTCGGCGCACTCGTCATGAGGGGACTGATGATCGCCGCCGGCGCGGCGCTCTTCAGCCGCTTCGACGTGGATCACCTACGTCTTCGGCGCATTTCTTGTCGTCACCGGGATAAGGATGGCCGCCCGGGGAGAGAAGCACGTCGATCCCGGCAAGAATCCGGTTCTCAAGGTCGTGCGCCGAGTGATTCCCGTGTGCAATGATTACGACGGGCAGAAGTTCTTTCTGCGAAAGGCCGACGAGAACGGCGTCATGCGCAGCATGGCAACGCCGCTTTTCGTCGTGCTGCGTTCTGATCGAAACGATGGATCTGGTATTCGCGGTGGACAGCATCCCCGCGGTGTTCGCTGTGACTCGCGTTCCTTTCCTTGTGTACACATCGAACGTCGCCGCGATACTCGGCCTCCGGTCGCTCTATTTTCTTCTGGCCGGAGCGGTGGGCAAGCTTCGTTACCTCACGATCGGTCTCGCCTGCATACTCGTCTTCGTAGGGCTCAAGATGCTCGCGGCGCACTGGTACGCTGTTCCCACCGTCGCATCCCTCGGCGTGATCGTTGTCATTCTCGGAAGCGCAGCATTGGCCTCGACCTACGTCGACCGAAGGAGCGCAGTGTGACGGGCGGTGGCCTTACAATCATCGTCACCAACGCCCGCATACCCACGGGCGAGCCGGCTCGCCCGTGGGCGACGGCGCTGGGCATTCGCGACGGGAAGCTTGCCGTGGTTGGATCCGCGGCGGAGATTCTCAAGATGGCCAGCCGCGATACACAAATAATCGACGCCGGTCGTCAGCTGGTCGATCTTCCCGCCGGATCGGATAGTCGGGCAGTCCCATCACAATGACCGTCGCGTCAGACGGACGCGTTACTATATGCGTCCTCGAGGACCGGCCATGACTCGCACCATTGCAACCTTGAAAGATGGCTTCCGGTAAAGGTCATCCGCTGGATCGCATACTGGGCACGCAGGCCGCGGTGCGCGTGCTGCGCGTACTTGCGCCAGGCGGTGAGCACGCGCCGCCACGCATCGCGCGCGACACCAAGGTCAGCCGGCCCGCTGTGCGCGAGGCCTTGATACGCCTCGAAAAGGAAGGCGTCGTCGAGCGAGTCGGAGACGGCCGCAACGTGTTGTACAGAATATCTTCAGACCATCCGCTCGCAAAACGCATCGTGAAGCTTTTCAAGACCGAGGCGAAGCGCGGAGCGCTCGCGGGAATGCTGTTGTTATGTGCAGCGTCGTTCCGCGCGCAGCCGTTCGCCGTGCGGGATCACACCCGGCCGAGCGGGGCGATCGCACGTCACATTGACGGGCAGAGCCTCCACGATCGGAAATAGACTTGTACTCCACCTGCCTTTTCTGTCACAGCGATCTTGGCGAAGAACGAAGTAGTCGAACATTTTCCTGTCGGGCGCCGTCTCGCGTTCGACGGAGAGAAGGGACGCTTGTGGGTGGTCTGCCGTTCATGCGAGAGATGGAATCTCACTCCCATAGAGGAACGGTGGGAAGCGATCGAGGAGTGCGAGCGGTTGTTCGCGACACACAAAGCTGCGGATGTCCACGGAGCATATTGGCATGGCGCGCGTGAGCGAAGGGCTCGAGCTCGTGCGCGTCGGCAATCCGCAGCGGCCGGAGATGGCTGCATGGAGATACGGTGATCAGTTCGGTAAGCGCCGTCGGCGTTACTACATGATCGCAGGCGGAAGTGCCATCGCCGTCGGCGCGCTTCTGTCGGGATACGCTGCGCTTGGATTGTTCGCTGGTAGCGGCGTCACGCTGGCCAACAGTACGACAGCACTGTTCAGCGCAATCCGAAGTCGTCGCGTCGTCGCACGGGTGCCAACCCCCGAAGGGCTTGTCAACGTTACCCGTGCACTACTTCCCCGCGCGAAGATCGTTCGATTCGCTGAATCAGATTGGAGATTGTCGCTTCAGTATCTGTCCAAACCGGCTCGCGGCGCCTACAAGTGGTGGGAGTTCCAGCCAGGTCGCTTCACCGAAAAGCGGATCACTCTCACGCTGGAACCCGAAGCTGCGCTTCCGGCACTGGCGTTGCTGCTTCCCACTGTCAATGGACGCGGCGGTACTCGGCGTCATGTACAGACTGCGGTGGGTCTTGTCGAGCAGACGGGTGACGCAAAACAAATGCTCGACACCGCGGCTTCGCTCGCCGCGAAAAAGAACTGGAACCCAACGATGCAGGGGCGCCTCTCGACAATTCCCATCGAGGCCCGCCTCGCGCTCGAGATGATGACACACGAAGACGACGAGCGCCGCGCGCTCGAGGGCGATCTCGCTGTACTGGAAGAGCGATGGAAGGAAGCAGAGGAAATCGCCGGCATCTCCGACAACATGTTTCTCCCGGCCGCTGTGACTGACTGGATGAGCAGAATGCGATACATGATGTGCGAGCGCGCTACCTTGAACGGCGTTGCGGTGTACCACACGATTCCTGAACCAACGATCCGGCCTTCGTCTTATACCTGTAATCTGTGTACTCAACCTGCCTCTTCTGTCATAGCGATCTTGGCACGAACGAAGTAGTCGAGCATTTTCCCGTTGGACGCCGCCTGGCATTCGATGGAGAGAAGGGACGACTCTGGGTCGTATGCAAGTCGTGCTCGCGCTGGAACCTCACACCGCTCGAAGAACGATGGGAAGCGATCGAGGAGTGCGAGCGATTGTTTCGCGGCACGAAGCTGCGAATGTCGACCGATCACATCGGCCTCGCACGCGTGAGTGAAGGGTTCGAGCTCGTACGGATCGGCGATCCGCTGCGGCCAGAAATGGCAGCATGGAGATATGGGGATCAGTTCGGCAGACGGCGCAGAAAATATTTCGCATATGCCGCCGGCGCCGCAGTAGTCGGAGGCGCGCTCATCGCCGGCGGGTTGGAGCTCGGCGTATTCGCAGGCGTCGGCTTCAACTTCATCAACGTGCTCAATCTGGGACGCAACACGCTGTGGACTCGCCGCACCGTCGCGCACGTCTCGACTCCCGAAGGCATCGCCCGTGTCGCGCAAGGCCAGCTGCAGACTGTGCGTATCGTGAAGGCGGCAAGCGGCGAGCCAGTTCTCGCGTTCAGCCGTCGCCTGCGTCCCGGCGAGAGCGGATCTGCGAGCAGGGCGTTGGGGGCCGGGCCTACCGTTTCCCGTCGTGAGTCTGACGACGCCTCTCCCAGGTCGCAGATTCCGGACGAACATCAGAGGAAAGCGCGTCGAGATTCCGCTCGCGGACGCGGCGCCGGCGCTGAGCGCGCTGCTCCCAGCAATCAATGCGCGCGGCGGTACAGAGCGGGTCGTCTCACGCGCGGTGATGCTCCTCGACGCCAAGAACACGCCCGGGCTGCTGCGAATGGCGACAGACATCACTACCGACAATGCCTGGCCGGCGAGTACCAACACCGGCAGATTATCCTCGCTGCCGGCCGAACTTCGCCTCGCGCTCGAGATGGCAACGCACGAAGACGATGAACGCCGAGCGCTCGAAGGCGAGCTCGCTGCGCTCGAAGAACGCTGGAAGGAAGCCGAAGAGATTGCCGGCATTTCCGACAACATGTTCCTTCCAGCTTCCATTACTGACTGGATTCACAAGCTTCGGTCGTGAGCAGCCATTGTTGCGCGAGGAAACGCGCCCGTCCCCGCCGGTGTATTACAGTTCTCACTCTTCGATGGAGTAACGGTGGCCACACCGCTGCTTGAGTTCTTCGGTCTCATTCCTGGCGCGTCGAAGCGCGGCACTGTCGACGTCGTCGCGCCGGTGCGCACCTTTGCCGACGTAATCCTTCCGCTAAAGACTCGGCAAACGCTCGAGCAGGCGCTCGCGCAGGTCCGAAATCACGATCTCATCTTCCGCCAGTGGGGGCTCGGCGACCGTCACGCGACCGGGCTGGGCCTCGCCTTCAACTTCGCGGGTCCGCCCGGCACCGGCAAGACGATCTGCGCCGAAGCCATCGCGCAGGCGCTAGGCCGCAGGCTGCTCGTCGTGCGCTACTCCGAGATGGAATCGATGTGGGCTGGAGAGACGCCCAAGAACGTCGCCGCGGTGTTTCGCGTTGCGGACGAGCAGGGCGCCGTGCTCTTCTTCGACGAGGCGGACGCCATCGCGGCACGACGCTCCACGTCGGCGTCGGAGCCGATGCAGCGTGAGTCGAATACCATCGTCAACGTGCTGCTGCGCGAGCTCGAGAGCTTCAACGGCGTCGTGATCTTCGCGACGAATCTCGCGGCGAACTTCGATCCTGCATTCGAGCGGCGTATTCGCACGCACGTCCTCTTCGAGCGGCCCGGTGCCCAGGAGCGCGAGCAGATCTGGCGCGTCCAGATCCATCCCGACAAGACACCGCTCGCATCCGACGTTGACTTTCATGCACTCGCCGAGACGTTCGACGCAAGCGGCGGGGAGATCAAGAACGCCGTTCTGAAGGCCGCCGCGATGGCCGCGAGCGAGCCCGCGGGCCCAGCGCCGCGCGCCATCCATCAGGCGCATTTCGAGACCGCGATGCGCGACGTGCTCGTCGCGAAGAGCATAATGCGCCAGTCGCTGTTCGATCCGGATCAGATGCCGGACAGCACCGAGAAGCGCGTGATGCAGGCTTTCGAAGCTGCGCAGACGCGTTGGGCCGCAGCCGTGCGCGTGACACTGATTGTGGCAGGCCTGGCGCTCGCGATCGCTGGCGTCGCGCTGTTGGTCGCATTGCTACACCGCTGAAGTAAGTGCTTAATCGAACGTATGTTCGGATCGATTCGCCAGGCCTTAGGCCTTAACGTTCTGCGATCTTTCGCAGTCATATGTTTAGACACGCGTGATAGTGTGCGCGTGAGACAACCAAGGAGATGTACGAAATGAAGATGCAATTCCTGACAGTTGCGGCAGCCATGTTGGTGGCTGCCCCGATGATGCACGCGCAGGCAACTACCACTCCGCCAGCCACGACCGCGCCAACCGCGGGTGCCCGGTATCGTGGACATGGCAGCATGATGAAGGATCTGAACCTTACGGCTGATCAGCAGGCTCGCATCAAGGCGATCCACGCCAAGTATGCGCCGCAGATGAAGGCGGCTCGTGCAGCCGCCAAGCCGGACATGGATGCAATGAGGGCCGCTCGCACGCGAGGTGATACGGCCGCGATGCGCGCCGCTCGCGAGAAGATGCGGGCTGATATGGGCAACCAGACGGTCATGAAACAGGAGATGGCAGAGGTACGCGGCGTGCTCACGCCGGATCAACAGAAAAAGTTCGACGCTGACCGAGCCAACATGAGGGGACGTATGGGCCGCGGGCCGAACGCCGCTCACGCGAAGCCGGCGCAGCCAGCAAGCTGATCGCTCCGGTCACGCACGCAAGAATGGGCCTCCGCGCAAGTTGCGGAGGCCCATTCTTTTTTTCGCCTGCACCAGAGCCAACCTGCGTTCCAGCCTCGATCTCACCGGCGCGGTCTTGATTCGATTGCGCACGTCGTGCTTCAATAACTCTTACCGCACACGCGTGCCAGATATTCCGTCATACGACGCCGGTGTCGTACTTCAACGGAGAAAGCATGTATCTCAAACGGCTGCTCATGGTTATTGCGGCATGTTGCATCGCCAGCGTCTCTCTCGCCGCACAACCCGTTCGTTCGCGCTCCCGTCCGCGCGCGAACAAGGCGATGTGGGCAGCACTTCAGCTCACCGACGCACAGAAGGCACACGTTGCGACAATTCATGACAGGTACGCGGCCGCGCTGAAGCTCGCCCAGCAGCAGACGCCAGATAGTGCGAGAGTGATCTACAATCGAGAGATGGCCGATGTTCGGGAACTGCTCACTCTCACGCAACAGGAAATGTTCGACTCGTACATGAGCGGATCCCGACGTGGCAAGCGTGGCGCAGTGGCCAGGGTAATGCCGGTCAGGATTGGCGTGCCGCGTTGAATCACTTTGCACTCTTGCACGATGTAGCTACATGAGGCTACATTGTGCTCCATGATCTCTGCCGGTATACGGGAGTTGAAGAACAATCTCAGTTACTATGTCCGGCAGGTGGCGGCTGGCCAGCACGTCACTGTAACTGATCGCGGCCGCGTCGTCGCTGAGCTTGCACCGCCACGCTCTGAGAGCGCTCGCGCCTCGCGGTACGAGGAGCTGGTCGCTTCAGGAGTCATTCGCCCCGCAGTCGAACGGGGCGATCCGCTTGCGGATTTTCCGTCGCTACGACTTCCGCGCGGAACCGCCGCGATTCTGATTGACGAGGATCGTGGCCACCAATAAGACCGTGGCTGCGAAGCGCGGAGCACACGGGAAGCGATTGGGCGCGCCCTCCATCCGGCAAACGCGTTACATCGAGTCCAGCGCGCTTCTCGCGGCGCTCCTCGAAAGTGACCGCGATGTTCAGCGGGCTATCCGCGAGCCGGGCCGCCGCTTGACTTCCGCGTTGACGTTCGCCGAAACGAATCGGGCGGTGCTCCGGGCTCGCATTGGTGGCCGCATCAGCGAAGGAGAGGAGCGCAGCGCGATCCAGGCTCTCGCGACTTTTGCACGCCACTGCGACGTGATCGCGGTATCGGACGATGTGCTGGCCCGCGCGGGCCGCCCGTTTCCAGTCGAGCCGATTCGCACACTCGACGCAATTCATCTGGCAACGATGGAGCTGCTGGGTGAACCTCCTCAATTGATGATCCTCATCACGCGCGACAGCCGCGTTGCTGATAACGCGCGCGCTATGGGTTATTCCGTAGTCTAGGACCGTCAGAGCGATAGGCTGCAAAAAGGCGATCGATCTGGCGCACGTGATGGTCAAATGCTCGAGCACGAATCTGGCGGTCTGCGCTGCCGTAGTCTACGGGTTATCGGATGCCGGAAGGCGGTGATGTCGAACGCATCGCTCTCGACAAACTCGTGCCATCTGTCACGGCGTCCGCTCATTCTCGCGCGTGCCTCCTCCCACGTCACGCCGGGCCTCGGTACGATCGCCGAAACGGGAGCCTCGGAGCTTCTGATCCGCGACCGCAGGACGGCGGTATGTGAGCGCCAGTCTTCACCGCTCCTCGCCAGCTCAGGCCTGGGGAAGTTGGATGGGCGGTCTTAGCATCCCCGCCGTCGCCAGCGCGATGTGCTGGACGACCTCCACCGTGGACCACGTGCCCGGCGCCGGGCGCCAGCTTCGCTGCTCCTCGGTCGTGCCGCGCTCGATCCGGTCGATGAGCGCGGAGCTCCGCCTGGCCAGAGTGTCGATATCGGCCCGCGCAGCGTTGCGGTCGGTCACGGCGCTCATTCCACTCGGCGGCGGCAGGACGCAGGAAGACAGTACATTTGAAATGGAAGATGCGTTCAGACCACATACCCCGCCAGCGCTCCCTCTCTTCGGAGCCCCCGAAAGCAGTGTCCGATGTGACCATTCGCCGAGTCGCTACGCTTCCGGAATACGAGGAATGCGTCGCCATTCAGCGCGAGACGTGGGGGAGCCAGTTCACGAGTCAGTTCCGGCGACGATCCTGCGAATCTCCCAGGAAGTGGGCGGCGTAACCGCTGCCGCATTCGACGCTGACGAGCACATGCTAGGCTTCGTATTCGGCATCACCGGCCTGCGCGACGGGGAGCTGGCGCACTGGTCGGACCTGCTCGCGGTGAGGGTGACGGCGCGCGCGACATGGGACTCGGCAAGCGACTAAAGCGTACCAGCGCGAGCTGCTTCTCGAGATCGGCGTTCGCAAGATGTACTGGACCTACGACCCACTCGTCGCGCGCAATGCATACCTCAATCTCGAGCGACTCGGTGCGCGCGTGAGCGAGTATCAGCCTAATTTCTACGGCGACGATACAGGAAGCGTCATGCACGCTGCGCTTAGGCACCGATCGGTTCATCGTCGCGTGGCAGCTCGACGAGCCGCTGCATTCGCGGCCTGACGAGGATCAATGGTCGAGCACGCCGGTCATCGACGAGAAAAGCCGCGGCATACTTCCGGACGGACCCCGCGTGCGCATCGCAATTCCGAATGACATCTTCGCCGTGCTCGAGTCGGATCGTGGACTGGCCGCGCAATGGCGCGCGGTGACGCGCCGCGCATTCATGACATACCTGGATCGCGGATACCATCGTCGCGGGATTTGTTCGCGGCTCGGCTGGCTATCCCGGGACCTACCTACTTCAGCGTTGACACGCACCAAAGGATCCAATCGATGATTCGAATTCAGGAGATCACCCTTCACGAAATCCGGCTTCCGCTCAAGGAGCCATTCCGGATTTCGTCAGGGCTCTGCACCGAACGGCGCATCATGCTGCTGAGAGTTCGCGACGCGGACGGCGTGACGGTCTGGAGCGAGTGCGTGGCGGGCGAGAGGCCGAACTACGCGTCGGAAACGATCGACACCGCATGGGTCGTCATCAGCGAATACGTCGCGCCACGCGTTTTCGGCGCGGAGTTCGAGCAGGCCGGCCACATCTCCACGCGCGCTCGAGCTCAATTTCCGCGGCCACAACATGGCGAAGGCTGCGGTCGAGATGGCGTCGTGGGCGCTGATCGCGGAGCGTGACGGTATGCCGCTCGCAAGACTTCTTGGCGGCACGCGAACCGAGATCCCGACCGGAATATCGATCGGCATCCAGGCATCGCCGGAAGCGCTCGTCGAGCGCGTCGGCCGCGCGCTTGCGGACGGATATCGCAAGGTCAAGCTGAAGATCGAGCCGGGCCACGACATCGAGTTCGTGCGCGCGGTGCGCAACGCGTATCCGGACGCGCCGTTCATGGCCGACGCGAACAACGCCTACACACTGAAGGACGCCGCACATCTCAAGCAGCTCGATCCGCTGCATCTCGTCATGATCGAGCAGCCGCTCGCGTACGACGACATCGTGCGCCACGCTGAACTGCAGCACATGCTCAGCACGCCGATCTGCCTCGACGAGTCGATAACGAGCGTGGATCGTGCCGAGGACATGATAACGCTCAAGAGCGGCCGCATAATCAACATCAAGCCGGGCCGCGTGGGCGGCTTTCAGCAGTCGCGCGCAATTCACGATCTCTGCGCCAAGCACGGAATTCCCGTATGGTGCGGCGGGATGCTGGAGAGCGGCATCGGCCGCTCGTACAACGTCGCGCTCGCTTCGCTGCCGAACTTCACGATTCCCGGAGACCTGAGTCCGAGCGCGCGCTACTGGGAGCGCGACGTCATCAAGCCGGAATGGACGATGAGCGCCGCCGGGATGATGAAGGTGCCGCTCGACAAACCCGGAATTGGTGTTGCGGTGGACGTCGATCGTATCGACGATCTCACCGTGCGTTCGCAGGTCCTGCGCGCAGACTGAGCCAAGAGACAATACACATGCCCGACATAACGACCGAGGACGCCGCTCCACGCGTCCCCGCTTCCGTACGCAGTCTTTTCTCCGACGATCTGGCGCTGCAGCTCGCCAGCGTTACGCCGGGATCTTCATCGCAACCCCGAGTTGTCATGGAAGGAAGAGCGTACTTCGGCGCTGCTTGCATCCAAGCTGGAGGAAGCCGGCGTCGACGACGTACGGCGCGTTGCCAACACGGGGCTCGTTGCGCGAGTGCCGGGCCGCGACCGTTCAGCGCCGCTCGTTGCGCTCCGTGGCGACATCGACGCTCTTCCGATCAACGAGGACACCGGACTTCCGTTCGCTTCGCGTCAACGCCGGTGTCATGCACGCCTGCGGTCACGACGTTCACGCGACGTGGGCGCTCGCCGCAACGCGGCTGCTGCTCGCGAACCCCGCGCGCGGCGATGTTCTCGTGGTGTTCCAGCCAGCCGAAGAGGTTGGAGAAGGCGCGCGCGCGAATACTCGCGACCGGTGCGCTCGACTCGGTGCGTGCGATCTTCGGTGGCCACGTGGATCGCAGATTCGAGGTCGGGCAGGTGGTCGCGCATGAAGGCCCGCTCGCAGCGTCCACCGACACCTTCCGCATCACGCTTACAGGTGCAGGCTCGCACGGCGCGCGCCCGCACGAGTCGCGCGATCCGATCGTGGGCGCCGGCGCACTCATCGGTGCGCTCCAGACGATCGTGTCGCGCAGACTCGATCCGGCGAGGCCCGGCGTAGTTACCGTCGGTACAATCAGCGGCGGCACCGCGTCCAACATCATCCCGGATTCGGTGCAGCTGAGCGGCACCATCCGCGCGACCAGCCCGGACGCGCGCACACTGCTCACAGGCGAAGTGCAGCGCATCGCCGAAGGAATCGCGTCTGTCTACGGACTCACCGCCGCGGTAACCTTGCACAGCGGCACGCCGCCTATCGTCAATCCCGCGCTTCCAGCCAGCTGGGCCGCCGAGGCAGTCACGCGCGTGCTCGGCGCGGATGCACTCGTCCCCCTCGGCACCACCAACATGGGCGGCGAGGATTTCGCCGAGTACATGCAGAATATTCCCGGCTGCTTCATGCGCATCGGCGCGCGCGAGCCTGGCGCTCGCGTGATCGCCGCACATTCACCGGGTTATTACGCTGCGGAAGATGCGCTGTTTATTGGCGCGGCGGTGCTCGCGGAGTCGGCGCGTGTTGCGTCGGAGGCACTGGCGTAGTAGAGCGCTTCGGGCGTCGCCACTTCAGCCGGCAGGTACGCCATTGTCGCATCCCGCCGCAGGCGGGGATCCACGGCCCGATGTTCATTCAACACCGTTCGTTGCAGGTGTGGGTGGCAATCGTAGCGCGGATTTATCCGCCACGATAAACGCCATGGTCACCGACCAGACGTGCGTGGGCGGGGTACATCCCCGCCGAATCCAAAATGCGCGATTCGACGGCCGGAAATCCGCGCACGATCCACACAACTCCTGCAACGAGACGGTGCTGAATGATCGTCATCCGTGGATCCCCGCTTACGCGAGGATGACCACGGCTGGGAATTCGCGGGATGACGATTCGCTGCCCGCATTTCCGAGATACCAGGCCTAATAATCCACCGGTCTCAGATACGATTCCCCTATCGCCGTCGGACTCAGCATCGCGACCGTCGGCAGCCTTCGCTTCCAGTGCGTCGAGCCGAGCCGCTTCCGAACGATCTCGACATCCGCCGCGGTGAACCCGTGAGCGACGATCTCTTCCGGCGTGTAACCAGTCAATAGCCAGTTGAGAATGTCGTCTGCTTTGGCGTACGAGATTCCAAAATCTCCCTCGTCAGTCTGTCCCTGAATCAGATCGGCCGATGCCGGCTTGTTGATGATCGCTTCGGGAACACCCAGAAAGCGCGCAAGATCCCATACCTGGGTCTTGAAGAGATCGCCGATCGGATTGATCGGCGGTGAATCATCTGCGTGCCATGTGAAGTACCCGAATAGCCGCTCGGTTTTATTTCCAGTCCCAACGGGGAGCGCGCGATATTTCGCGGAAAGATCGAACAGCACGATCATGCGCATGCGCGCCATCACATTGCCGCGGCGCGATGGATCGGCGTCCGGCTCGTTGGTCAGATAACCGTCGACCGCTGCCGATATGTCGACAGTTCGCTCCGGAACTCTGAGCGCGTCCACGACGAGCTGCGCATGTTCCATCGATTGCGGACTGCTCGTGCGATACGGCATTCGCACTGCAATTGTATTATCAGCGCCGAGCGCGCGCGCGCAGAGAAAGCCTGTTACTGCGGAATCTACTCCACCGGACATTCCAACCACCGCCTTCTCGAATCCGCGCCGCTTGAACTCCGAGCGCAGAAACGCGACGAGCCATTCCGTCGCAAGCTCGCAATCCAGCGCGAGCGGCGGAGGCGTAGTGCCGGTGATGAGCGGCGTGACGCGCTGCATGAAAAGTTATTCGCGCTCGCCGGCGCGCTCGATCGAGCGGAGCATGTGCGGCAGCATCGTTCTGAGATCGGCGAGCAACGGTGACGAAGCCCGTGCGCGAGTGATGTCGCCGAGATCCAGCGTCACCGCGATTGACGCTTCTTCCCAGAGCGGTGCACGCGCGCGCACGTCGCCATGCGGTCCAGCGATGACGGATCCGCCGGGAAACGCCTTGCCGCCTTCGTTGCCTGTGAGCTGGATCAGCGCAACGAATACGCCGTGCTCTTCGGCGCGGTCGCGCGCGAGCCGCTCCCAGCGATGCATGCTCGCCGGTCCGCGCAATTCCTCCTCGGGCTGCGGCCACGCGCCGCGCGCCGGCGACGCCGATGGAACGAAGATTACCTGCGCTCCGTCCAGAGCAGCCGCCACCGCCGTCACCGCATGCCACGCATCTTCGCATATCAGGATCGCCGCTCGACCCCAGCGCGTGTCGAATGCGCGGACGCCGAGTCCATGCTCCACGAACCGCTCTTCGTCAAAGAGCCCGTACGTCGGAAGAAATACCTTGCGATGTACGTGCGCGATTACCGGCTCCGCACCGCCCAGCGTGACGTAGACCGCGCTGTTGAAGTAGGTGTTCTCGTGCAACTCGTAGAAGCCGGCAACGACGTCGACCTGGCCACTGCACCTGGCGCGGAACGCGGTGTTTAGATCGGCTGCGAACGTAGTCGCCGGGAGCGCGACATCGCGCACACCGCCTTCGACGAAGTATCCGGTGAGAACCGTTTCGGAGAAGGCGATCACGTCAGGGCGTACCTCGGCTTGCATCAGAGACTCGAACAACTGTTCGAATCTCTTCAGATTGCCTTTGTAGTCACCCTTTCGCGGTTGAAACTGCACGATCGTGAGATTCACGGTGTCGGCCATTGCCGAAACTTCACACTCGGCGGTGGTCGCCGGTAGGGCGCGGCGTAGCGGACGCGCGCTCGAGCATGCCGTCGATTTCCGGATCGCCGGTCGGACTGATCGCCTGCAGCGGATCCGCGCCGGCATCCAGCAGGATCTCGATTACTCCGGCGTAGTGCGTCCGCGGCTGGTTCACCACACACCACGTCGTCTGGCCCAGCACGGTCCCGCCCCACACGTTGACGGCCTCCAGCGACGCGCCTCGATCGAGGAGAGTCCTGACGATGTCGGCATGACCGCCCATTGCGGCGAGGTGCAGCGCGGTCTGTCCCTGCGGATCGCGCGCGTTCACGTTGGCGCCGTTATCGAGCAGCTGCGAGACGACGTTCATGTGTCCGTAAAGACAGGCGTAGAGGAATCCTGTCTCGATGTCGGCGGCCGAGGGCGGTGCTCCTTGCGCGCGACCATCGCCGATCTGGCGCTGCAACACATCGAGCCGTCCGACAGCGGCTGCGGATAACGCGTCGAGCTTCACGCGCTCGGCGATGAACGCGGCTGCGCCGCCTCTTCCGTTCGCGAGCGCAGACATCAGAATCGCGTTGCGATCTTTCACCTGCGAGCCATGTTCAATGTCGGCGCCGCGATCCAGCAAGAGCTGCATCAACATGTTCTGGACTCCGGCGAGCTCCGGGTGGATGCTGGTCGCCACCAAGCTCCAGCGTTGTCGATCTGCCACCGTACAGATTCGCTTCCGCGTCGACGTCCGCGCCTGCATCCAGTAGCGCCTGGCGATGTCGACCGCATTCGCAGGAGTTCGCTGCCGAAAATTCTCGACACCGTTCGCCGAGACATAGTGCAGAAGCGTCGCAGCATGTTCCCGTGAAGAGCGCATGTGCGCGAGCCGCGGATGTTCTCGAAGCAGTCGTTGAAGTTTCGTCAGATCGCCGTCGACGACAGCGTTTGCCCCTTCCTCGAACAGCGTCACATCCGATTCTTCTTCTGTAGCAGCTGAGACGTGACCCGCGAACTTCGACCAGCTATCGAAACCGTGTGCACGCGCGATCACGAATTGCGCATCCGCAAGGGAGCACGTTCGTCGTTTGTGGTTCCGCGCTAGAAGCTTGTCGAGAGCGAACAGCGCCAGCTCATCGCTTGGGTATGAGTCCGTTCTGAGTTGAGCGGCAAATACCGGAGTCTGCAGTCGCGCGATGGTCGCGATCCAGCTTGCAACCCACGCGCGAACGGCGTCCGGGCCCGATTTGCAGGCACTGACGAGATCCTTCGCCTGTTTTCTGTACTGTGCGAGATCGGGACGCGGCGGCAGCGGAAGCACTGCCTGCGGATTGGGGAACATACGAAACTCCTTTCGGTGCTCGCCTGGCGTCCGCCCGATCAGGCTGAAAGAAGTTCGCAGCCTATACGCTTGTACTTCGAGGGTGGGCACCGCCCTTTCCGCGGACTGGATGCGCCCCTTGGCGCGACTTGAACATTACGCCGTCGGTGGTGCGGGAGCAACTGCCATTACGTGCCGCCCGCCTTATCGCGGTGTCTTTGCAGCGGCCGCCCGGGCGGAGCTGTGTGACTTAACGAAAGCCCGCAGCTGTTCGACGAACTGCTCTGGCCAGAGCGGTAGATGTGCACCGGCGCGATTCGCGTCCCGCGCCGCCTGTTGGTAACTCAGCACGAGCGCTGGCGGACTGCAGATAACGGATATCAATTGCGCTCGTCCCTTCTGCACTTCGATGGTGCGCGTCATCAGATAGCCGACTGTGTACCATGGACCCTGAATTCCGAAGAACGACATCGCATGCGCCTGAACGGAATCGGGGTTTGAGATCCGGCGCGTGAGCACCGAATCGAAGAACCCGCTCAACTGCCTCATTCCATCGCCCACGTTGGCGTAGTCGTGGTCCCAGCGTGCACGATCCACCGAATCACTCTCCCAGTGCGGATTCACATCGGGACCACCTGCGGCTGCGAGCATCGCCCATCCTTCGCCGAACGCCGACATCCAGTTGACGACAGTGTCCATCGGTGTCTGTGATACGGTATCAGCCAAACTCGGGCAGGCGGCTGCGTACCCGATATGATGGAGCTCGTGCGCGATCTCGTTTTCGAACTGCGCGGCATTGACGGTTGGATCGACTGAAACGAAGATCGTGGGCTCGCGTGGAGCGCCATATACGAAAGTGTTCGGATGCGGCTTGATCATGAAATAAAGCGAAGCACGAATGGGAGTGTCCGGCGGTAAATACGCTGCGGCCCGCCGTACCGCACCGGCGATATCGGAAGTCATCCACGCGTTCAGCGTTCGCGATAGTGTGGGGGCCCGCGCTGTCGTCGAATCCGCGGTCAACCACTCGTAGAATGTGGTATCTGACATTGCGCGGTGGAATGACTGCTCCCGCTCCGCGAGTCGCTTGTATTCCTGCGTCGCTTTGAGTTGTCGCCATGCTTCACTGCGCGCCGCTGCATCGGTCGCTTCCATTACTGCGAGCGCGTCCTTCGCTTCCGCACTCCGCACGAGCAGCTGCGCGTTGCCCACCGTCTCGACGGTGGCAGCGTCCGGAGGGAGTGCGGACTTCGCGCGGGGTGCGCGGGGAGAAGAGTCGCGGCAAGCGCTTGGAGCGAGCGCCAGGCCAAACATTAGCATAGCAAAGGATCGAGAGATGACTTGAGCCACGGTGTTTTCGAGGGCCGCTTGAGAAGAGTTACGGAGATTCGGCGTGATGACGTTTCCGTTATGCGTTGGATGTTCTGCGCGATCGAATAGTTGGCACGAATACGGTCGCCCCGAACAACTGTTCGAATATCTCCACGGATCATACCGCGGACTGGCTCGACGCCTCGGCATGGTTGCGGCAGCGCGGCATCGATGGCGCTTTGCATTGTCCGCGCTGCGTCGATGGCTTCCGTGAAAGCGCGATGGTATTATGCGTTCATGCGTCGGTCATTGTGGTCGCGCTCGATCTCGGCAGTCTTCGCTCTCTGGTTCGCCTTTCTTGTGGCCGAGCCGTTTGTTGCGATGCAGGAATGCCCGATGCACGGCGCCGAGTTGGCAATGCCGGGGATGGGGATGCCGAGCATGGCAAACCCAGCCGGCACTCGCGCGCAGTCCGCGCAGCACGCGCAGATGCCGTCTCACGATCCCGCCCATCGTCCGTGCACATGCCTCGGCGACTGCGCCGGCGCACAGGCTGTTGGCTTACCCAGCGGAGCGAACTCCTTCGAGTTGGGCGTCAAGATCGTCGCAACTCAGGACGCCGGGCTTACGAGCTATCGGTACGTTCCGGCCTGGGCGCATCACGTCCTTCCTTTCGAGAACGGCCCTCCCCGCGCCTGAGCGCGGGTAATTGATGCCGGTCGCGCTGATGAACAGCGTTGACCGCGATTAGTCTCGACCCGCCCCTCCCAATCTCCGGTGATGTCCGTGCGACCGCGCTCAGCGCGCGCACCGGACCAGAGTAATCGCGGCCGACGTCGGATGTAACGACTCGCGCTTTCTATCAGCTACCTCCAAGTGAATAAAATGGACTTACGTACTACGGGCGCGCCGAGCATGAGATGGCCGGCGTCGATCTCGAACAGTTTGATTCCCGGCTTCGTCGCACTCGTCGCGGCTGCATGCCTCGCATTTCCGAGCGTTGTGCGCGCACAAGTCGTCGATTCCACGCGGAAGGATTCCGTTCCACAAGCCGCCCAATTGCATGCGGTAACGATTACCGCCGCGCCGGCGGATCAGCGATCGCCGTCGAATGTCACGCACGTCAGCCAGCGTGTCATCCAGATGGCCCCCGCGTCGACACCGTGGGAGCTGTTGCGACAAACCGCAGGCGTCGAGGTGCATCAGCAAGGGCAGGGACCCGGCTTCGCGTCCGACGCATCGCTCCGTGGTTTCAGCTCTGACCACTCGACCGATCTCGCGCTCTGGGTGGATGGAGTGCCGATCAACGAGCCGGTTAACGGTCACGCTGAGGGCTACAACGATTGGAGTCTGCTGTTTCCGCTCGCAATCCAGGACATCGACGTCACCAAAGGGCCGGTGAGTCCTCTCTACGGCAACTTCGCAGTTTCGGGCGTTGTAAACGTTCGCACTGTGGAGCGGATGACGGGAACCGAGGCAGTTGCGACCGGTGGCTCATACGGACTCGGAGACGCGACGGTGATGACTGGATTCGATCATGGCAACAGCGGCGGAGTGTTCGGTGTGCGTGCGCGTCACGACGACGGCTTCCGACCGAACAGCACCAACGATCTTACCCAGATTCATGGTCGCCTTGTGCGCGATCTCACGCCGAACGTGACCATTGATGGCGGTCTGGAGCTCTATGGCGCGCGCTGGAACTCACCCGGGTATCTGAGTGAGCCGGAGTTCGCAGCGCACCAGTACGACATCGTGTCAAATCCGACTGATGGCGGTTTCAAGCGGCACGGCCAGGAGCGGGTAAGTCTGCGCGTCATCAACGGTGCACTGCTCTGGCGCACGACGGCCTACGCAACACAGGGCGACTGGCAGTTGTTCCTGACGATTCCGCCGGCAGGCGGCCAGTTCGAGGGGAGCGGAAGTCAGACCGAGGAGGACGACGCGCGAAGCGGTTTTGGGCTCACGAGCGCCGTGACATACGCAGCAAGCAACACGGACATCACCTTCGGTACAGAAGGCAGACTCGATAACGCGCACTATCAGAACTACTTCACCACAGCGCGGAGCCGCGATTCGGTGAACGCGCTGTATTTGGGCCGCCAACTCTCCGGTGCCCTGTTTGTCGCGTCGACCACGACACTCGGCCGCCTCCGCCTCGACCTCGGCGGTCGGTACGACGTTCTGGATAAGCAAGACCGAACCGAACCAGTACAGGGCACAAC
>CAVSUQ010000012.1:0-70776 GCA_963731305.1 uncultured Gemmatimonadales bacterium
GCGAACGCGCCCGGCCCTGCCGATCAGGCACTGCTGAGCATCACCAGCGCGAAGTTCCCGGGTCTCGACGACCGCGGCGCTATCCTGAGCGGCGGCATCTTCTTCGGCGAAGGCGGCGGGTTCCACGCGATCGGGATACCAACGATCGGCTACATCCCGGTCCCGCAATATCTCTGTGCGATGTATGCGGACGGCGGTATGAGCAAGATGGACATCCACACTTCCAGAGCCAGCTCAGCAGCCTAACGCAGGCTCTGCTGGCGATCCAGAGCCTGACAAGAGCCAACTCGCGACCTGATCTGCATCGGTGCAATCCCACCAGTGAGGGGACCCGGCGGGTCGCTCCTGCGCCCCCGCGCCGGTCTCGCCACCCGCACCCACTCCGACCCATAACCCCATTCCTCACGCCCATAGGTAGAACGCCCCTACGATCAGGGAGAGGATGGCACAAGGGACCGTCGTCGCTCCCGCGCCCATGAACCCCGGCCGGGGATCAAAAGCCGGGGTTCGGTGAAGAAGAGATGCGGAGTGGGTGCGACCGAGGTCCCGCCGGGTCGTGCGCGGGCGGAGAGGGTCCACCGGCGCCAGTTAGGACGTCCAGGCCGAGCAGGGCTGGAAGCAAGCGCAGCGCTGTGGCCAGGTGCACTGGACTGCGAGTGTTGCGGGCGTGCACGAGTGATGGGCCGGCATCAGGGTCGTGTAGATTTCTGGGCTGGCCTGCACAGGACGTCCGCTGACAGGAGAAGACGGATGTTCGTTGTTCAGACTTCCATGGCGCGCAGAACTGCGCTAGCCGTCGGCCTAGCGGTCGCGGCCCCAACCGTGCGAAGGCAGCGCTCATCTGGGACTGGGCAGTCAGCGGAACGGATATAAACGCCAGCGGCACCTTCACAACGTCCCATACGCCCGATGCGTCCGGATACTATTAATCGCCGGGATCTCTGGTTCCCGCAACGGTGTCGCAATCACGGGGTTGCAGCCCGCTGGCACTGCTATCCCCGGCAATGAGCCATACGCGGTCGATGATCTCGTCAGTGTCAGCGGGCCACAGCTTACGGGTAGTGGCTTCGGCTTTTCCTTGGCGGACGGCACCTACTCCAACCCATTCTATGCGAACTTCCTGTCGCCTCCAGGCTACCTTGAATTCCACTCGGCGCCGCCGTTCACCTCGACGATCGGTCCCAAGGATAGCGAGTTGCCGGTCGCCTTCACCGCCGCGCCGACCTCAGTGCCTGAGCCAGGGACGCTCAGCCTGACGCTGGTAGGGCTGACCGGGCTCGTCACGGCCGGCATTCGGCGGCGCTCTGGAGGGTTCCACGGCCACCACGGCCAGAGCTAAGAGTGCTCCTGGTCAAGGTCCGGCATGGTCGAGCGCGAACTCGACACCGCGATCTCTTGCTGGGACAGTTAGGGGTGGTTGAGGATACGCACGAGAATCACCCACAAGCCGAAGCAGCGTCCCGGCTCGATGGTGTCCGTAAAGGTTAGCCTTGCTGGACGCGCGAGCGGTCTCGCTAACCGGCTGAAATGACTTTGTTTGGTTGTCATCGACGGCAGACCCCTTTCTGGACACCGAGACCGCTCGCTTACGCGGGCTCCGAGCATGAAGGCGTCGGCCGGCTCACGACGATGTGCTAAGTGGTTGAGCAGTATGGGTCTTTAGGCCGTCCAGTCTCTTGTGAGTAATTTGCGCGCGTATCCTGAACCTGCCCCTGCTCGCCGCTACGCGCTTGCGCGCGGATGCGGCCCCGGCTGCGCCGCCCTTGACCTCCGCTCCGTCCACAACGGCGCCCAAGGTGTTATCCCCGGTTCGCTGTATGTCTCGCTGAGGGAGGCCTGAGGCCAAGGCCTCGCGCGCCTGCCCTGTGTTCGCTCCTATGCGGCCGGCGTCAGCGACTGCGCCACAACTGCGCTTCCACTCCGCCCATGTTCCACAAGTCTCTTGCGCGGTCGGGTCGGGTAGGCAACGCGGCGGTGCTGCCGGCTCTAGGCGCCGGCTGCCAGCCGCGCGACGACGAGCACGACCGCCGCCCAGAGCAGCACGCTCAGCACGGCGATGAGCGTCGTGGCGGCGCGGCTGGGCAATGACCCGGCCCGAAGCGCCCCCCACTCCGCGGTCCGGTGCGACCCCTGCATTCCCAGTCCACATGCCTCGCTGTCGCCTCGCACCCAGTCAGGCTGCGCAGGAGCGTTAGTAGGCGTCAAGTCGCAGGAGCGCAGAGCAAGGTGTATAGACGTGAGATATCTATCAATCATCGTGCTTCCGCGAGCATGACCAACGTTGGGCGCCAGAACAGTATAGTTACGGGATACCCGGGATTGCCGTGCTGGACAGCGCGCGGGACTTGCCAGGAGGTGCGCCGGAACCGGCCCGCCTGCCGTGGCGAACACCGCTCCAGCGTAGGACAGTGCTGTGGGAAGCTACATGGGCCTAATCCAGCTGTCAGGCATGGAGTTAGGCTGGCGATCTATGCTGATCCAGGCATATCGTATCGGAGTAGAGCGGGCGAGGAACTCCCCACATCATGCATATCACTGTCTACCTCGCCATCATGCTCACGCTCTCGACCATCATCGCGGCGCTGTTGCTGCTACTCGCGGTGCTCGAACGCAGGCCGCAGGACTGGCATACCGCCGTGGAGCAACCGCTGGAGCTGGACCAGCTCAGCCCAGGCAGGAGGGAGCCGGGCACGAGGGGGAGAGCTAGAGCCCGGCTCGCCGTCCAGCGGGCCATCCGGAACCGGCGGAGTGAGGCCCGGCGCAGGCTCGACGCCCGCCGCCGCAAGATCATCCTCGGCAGTCCACCATCGAACGACGACGCCGAGGACGAGCGCGACCAAGGTCGCGAGGCGTTCCAGGGCTGGGCGTCACCCGTGCCGACCACCGTGCCTGGCCCGTCACCTTCTGCCACCGCGAGTGGCCAAACCAATGGCTGAACTCCTCCAAGGATGACCTGACTTGGCTCGCCCGGGCCGACCGCTACGTCGCGGCGGCCGTCGAAGCCAAGCAAGCTGCCCGAGCCCGCCGTCAGCCCCAGGGCGGCAAGCCTGGCGGCAGCGAACCCGCCGGGGCTGGAGAGCATGGCGCCGAGGGCCAAGCCTCGCCCGCCAGCATCCCCGGCCAGCCGTGAGCGGCATCTACGGCGACGAGGCTGGGGATCATGCTCGATGCGGTAGGCAGCCTCGTCCAGCGCGGGGCGATGCTAGTGCACCGGCGCAGCTTCCAGAAGCCTGATCCACACGCGTCCTGCAACGACTTCTGCAAGTCCTCACGGCCTATCGGCCACCCGGAGCTGGCCTCGATTACTGCCCTCGGCCAAGTTCCCAGGGTCACCAGGCTCTACTCCCTACGCGGTGACTAGGTGAGCATTTCTGTATTACTCCCCCCCACTTTCCATAATGAGGCTTACAGTTTCGGCGACATAGCACTGTGCTCGCCGCCAGCCGCTTGGCCACGCGCCAGGTTCGTCGCAAGTAAGTGGAGCAAGGCGAGCCGACATATCTGGTTGCGCCTGCGCGGACATAATGGGTGCCGGGCTCACAGCCCATGAGGTGGCCGGCTGATGGCAAACTTTATGGGTTGACGGGTGACATAAGTCACCCATACTCTACTGCGTTTGGAGAAGATGTCGCAGCTAGCGGGGTGGCTATGAGCCCATCTGCGGGAACCGCAAGGTTCTAGCCGGTCGGGAGCCGCGTAGGAACGCGCGACGCGCGGCCCGGGGGCGGCCCGGGGTCCGGCCACACGGACGACCTCCGCGTGGATCGGCTGCTCGACGGTGACCTCTCCCGCTCGCTCGTACACCACCTTGGTTTCCGACCCCCTCCCGCAATCATGCGTGAGGGGACCGAGGAGGATCAGGATGGGCGCCTTGTCCCAATCCCCGAACGCCGAGCGAAGATCACCGGGCCTGTGCCCGTCGGGAGAAGCACAGCGCCGGCAGCGCTGGATCCAGTTCCTGCGGTGCCGACTGGTTGTGCTCAGTATCCTGCAGGTGACGGGCGCGATCATCAGGTTCGCGACCCTCGCTTGGAGCCTGTGGGAGCTCGTTGGGGATTGGCTCTGGTAGCCGCCGAGCATTGTCCCTGTGCGTTCCCAAGATGGGAAAGCAACGCAGCTTCAGGATGAGGTAGGAAGAACCAATGCGGAACAAAGCTCTGAACTCGTCCATAAGTTTCATAATCTGAGACTCAACGGAAATGGCCACTAGGCTCGGAATATCGAAATGTTATCTTAGTTTGGTCAGAATGGACATAAGAAACCCACACTCAACCTGGTAGAGACATATGCTAAGGTCCTTGACATGCCAGCTTCTCAGTTGATGCTGTTTGCGGAGGAATGGATGATCCGGAGCCGAGTAAGAGCATTCGCTTGCCATTGCTGGGAAGGCTCTCAGAATGCTCCAATGGCTTGAAGGAGATCACCCAAGTGGGAAGGAGAAGAAAGAAGGAGCGCATATCAGCAAGCGGCTATCCTATGCCCTGGACCAATGCGCTCTCTACGCAGTCACTTTCACCAGCAATTTTCGCAAAGCGGCTAAGTTGCTCCCTAACTGAACTTGAAGGGATTGCCAATGGTCTGAATATTTGCCTTGTTCATGATCGAGAAAAGCCCTCTGACAGCAAACAAGGATAAAGAAACCTAAAAAGAAATTGTAGTCCATACGCGGGAGAGTGCACCAACTATTCTCCCGTGTCGATTTGCCATACTATTTGCATAGCGTTTAAGAGGGCCATAACTATATAACTAATGCACGTCAGTATCAATCGAACAGTGAAATCATGAACTTGAGTAGAGAGTTTCTATGTGAATATTCGGCAAGGTGCAGTGGCTTTCTTTTTCGAAAAAACGATGAAATGTGCACCAGATGTGGCAGGTTTATTAGCTAATCCTTTAACTTATAAAGGACACTTACCTACAGGCAGTAAGTCTAGCCCAGTTCTCTCATACTTTGTTCACAAAGGTATGTTTAACGAGATTGCTGACATGGCATTAAATAGCAGTCTAACAATGATGTTTACGTAGATGACATCGTAATCTCGGGACCTGGAGCACACCCCGGTGTGCTAAGGATTGCTCGCCAGATCATTTCCAAACATGGCCTGAGATCACACAAGCTTCGGCACTTTAGGACGAAGCAATCGAAGGTAGTGACCGGGGTGGTGGTGTTCCCTGATGGGTTGCGCTTACCTAACCGACGGCATCGACGGATCAAGAATGGTTACGATGCATTACACCAAGCAGCGACACCGGCCGATAAGCTGGAGGTGCTAAACTGGCTGGGAAGCTTAGTGCACGAGGCGGCGCAAATCGATCCACGATATCGGCCGAGCGCAATCCAACTCGATGCAAAGCGCAAGCAGCTTCGACGCGTGATTGACGGTTAGCTTCCTATCAACTTCACCAAGTTAGCGACGGTTCTGGCCGTGATCAGGGGTCTGAGTAGCAAGCAGCCGAACGGTGGACGGACCGCACCCCCCTGGACAGCCCCGAACACCGCTGGTGCCACGATCGCTCTGGCCGGGAGCATTCCAACGCAACCCCGATTAGCCTCCTTTCTCGCTCCGTGTTTCGGGCATGCAACCTAGTCTTCCGCGATCAGTGTTGGCACGTCGTTAACCTTCTGGCCCGCTATCAAGCTATCCCTAGTTTAATCCAGGGTTCAGCTAGTTCCTGCTTCTGCTCCCGTGAAAAGCGACCCATTTTCTCATCGAGAAAAGAAATCTGCTCTTTGACCTTCGTCTCCCACATTTTCCAGAGTTCTCCGTTCAGTCAAATCGGACATCGATCCATGTACAAAGAAATGTCCTTGCCACTTTTCCGCCTTGATGCGCCAGTCATACCTATCTGTCATGCCAACCACATACCAATATGTTTGTTCCATTCTAATTGCGCTATCGGGGCTTGGTTTCATCTCGACAAAGGCAGCGTCTAGCTGTTCCACAAATTCGTCGTAGAAATAAGACTGTAGTAGTGGACCACCTTTGAGACCCAGAAACTCATCAGATGTGGACAGTGTCCGCTCAAGCAACGCACGGTGGAGTGGATCCGCTGCCAGATCGGGGGATTACATAGGTATTACCGTCCGCAATAAACTCATTGTCTTGGAAGGCGTTTGCCACGGTAGCGATGGTCGTCAGATAATTAGAAGCTAGCCGGCTCAGAACGGCATGAAGTGCAGGCTTCTGGGTGACGAGCTTGAGATCATCCCGAGAACCTTGCGGGCTGCCCGCTTTTTGCCAACCATGCGATCGTGCGCTGCTGGGCCGTCTTTTCGATAATCTCCTGTCCCTTGCTCTCGGCCCATGCCTCGAAGCTAGCCGACTGTATAATCTTGCCACTGAATTCCAGGGTCTTACCTGCGATGGTTATCCAGCTCATTCTATCGCCTTTACTTCTCAACGGTTACCAGCCCAAGCTTGGCATGGATAGTGCTTATCGGAAACAAATTCTACAGCATTGCGATTGAAGCAACCATGTGACCAAGCGTGCAAAACTTAAGCGGAGCGTGAACGTATGGCCCGCCCCGTCTGCAAGCGATTTCACGACCCGGTCTGATCAGTCTACGCCAACGTATCCGGTCTCAGGGCACAGCCCTGGCCAAGATGGAGATCCGCACGTCCTGGTCCTCATAAAACTCGCAGGGTCGCGATGCCCTATTTCACACGGCAGGTTTCCAAAACGCCGATCGACTGTCAGGCCATCTCACTTCCACCACCCGCAAGCCTCGTCAGCCCGTCGCGCCGGGTGAGCACATTAGGACCGATCTCGTGGACTACGCTGCCGTCGCAGCCTTCATCTCGAACTTCTCCCCGCTCCGGAGCACCGCCCAGGCGATCCGCGCCAGCTTGGCGGCGAGCGCCACCACGACGGTGTTCACGTGCGCTCGCGTATGAATGTTATATACTACTTTGGTTAAAAAATTCTAACCGCAATCTTTGCCGGTATGGACGAACCAGCATTCATCCTTAATGAAGCGTTCAAAGCTTGGTTTAACCCCATTACACGTGTTCGTCTATCTTGAGATAACCGCTGTCCATCAAGGAACTGCTATCGGAGTTTATCGTCTCTCTCCATGATTCTCTATGTTTAAGGGGAAACCCAATCCAGGAACAAAGCAGGTAACCTACGTTAATATCGTTAATTGGCCATACAGTATCTTTAGTGTCATGCTACAAGGCGCTTGTATGCACTTCGACCTTCTGGCATGCATCTTGACATTGCAATTAATACAATAATATTACTCAGCGGCGTGTTCTTGATTTGAAGAGCTCGAGCAACCGCCGAATACAACCGAATATTCACTGCTTGGATCTTCGGCCCATTAAACCCTAGCTCAGGGTTTAGAGTATAGCGATGACAATATCCGGTTTGTAATGCCGTGTCGGGGATTTGAGATGGTATTGAGCAAGTGATGTGGCAGAATCCGGTTACCAATCCGATGGGATACTGGAAGGCATATCCCGGGGCCGTTGCGCCGCAGATGACTGCGCTGTTTCCTACGGAGGCCCAGTATTTATACCCCTTGTATCGCGGGCTGAATCCGGGCACGAAGGGAGTGATTTACGTGGCCGGCACCACCGGTATAAGCGGTACATTGCGTGGTCGTGTTACGATCTACGCGACCGGGAGCGTCGCGATACTGAGAGACACGAAGTATGTGACTGATCCGTCGCTCAACAATTGCACCGCCGATATGCTCGGTGTCATCGGCGGCAACGATATTCAAATCGCCGATAACGCACTTCAGGACCCACCAAACATTCCCGGCCTTGGCTACAAGAACATGGATGATACGAAGGACGTATTCATCCAGGGAGTGTTCATGGCACTCAACACCTCATTTGGAGCCGAGAACTATACAAATGGCCCGACTGCCGTTAACAATTGCGGAACAACGATCAATGGCCGTGGCTGTCTCTACCTCACGGGTGGAATCATACAGAAGAATCGCGGGCCTGTAGGCCTGACTGATGGTCATGGCTTCATGAAGCAGTACAGCTATGACAAGTGCGCGCTCTACAATCCGCCGCCGTACTTCCCGACCACGGGGCGCTATACGGACAACAGATACTATGAGATCGACCCCAACGGGTTCAACGTTGCAAGTCTGTACAGCTCGCTGACACCGTGACGTGGTATTAGGACTTGACGGAAACAACAAGGCCTCGGCGATGCCGAGGCCTTGTTGTATTGCGGAGGAAGTCTAGCCGGCGATCGTATCGCCGCCGAGTACGGGAAGAATGACGCCGCTCACGAAGCTGGATGTGATGTTGGACGCGAGGAAGACGTATGCGGGTGCCAGCTCTTCCGGTTGCGCGGGACGACCGAAGTTCACGTCGGAGCCGAAGTCCTTGACCTCACTCGCGGGCTTCGCCGCGGGATTGAGTGGTGTCCATACGGGGCCAGGTGCCACGGCATTCACGCGGATCTTCTTTTCGGTGAGCATCTGTGCGAGCGTCTTGGTGAAAGCGTGGATCGCCCCCTTTGTCGCCGAATAGTCGAGCAACGTCTTTTCACCTTCGAGGCCGGTGACGGAGCCGGTATTCACGATGGAGCTACCGGGCTGCATGTGCGGTACCGCTGCCTTCACCATGTGAAAATAGCCGTAGATGTTCGTGCGGAACGTCCGGTCCCATTGCTCTTCGGTAACGTCGTCGAGCTTCTTTTGATTCTTCTGGTAGCCCGCGTTATTGACGAGCACATCGAGCTTTCCGAATGTCTTCACAACCTGCTCTACCGCATTCATGCAGAAGGTCGGATCGCTCACATCGCCTGGAAGGAGGAGCGCCTTTCGTCCCTCGCCCTCGATCGCACGCGCTGTTTCCTGTGCGTCACTCTGTTCTTCGGGAAGGAAGATGATGGCGACATCCGCTCCTTCGCGCGCAAGGAGAACCGACACTGCGCGTCCAATGCCTGAATCGCCACCTGTCACGATTGCGGTCTTGTCCTGAAGTTTGCCGGAGCCTCGGTATAGCGGTGCCATGAACTGCGGCCGCGGATCGAGTTTTGACTCGAGGCCAGGCGATTGCTGGTGTTGCGGCTTGAACGGAGGCTTGGGATAACGTTCGGTGTGACCGACCTCTGTCGCTGACTGCTTGGAGCGCGACGACTGCGCGGCGGGGCGCGAGGCGGATCGTGTCGCTTTTTTCTTTTTCGTCGTGGCGGCTGGCATGCGTCTCCCCATTGAAGATTGGGGAGACATACGAGGCAAACGGCGTTCCTACGCAGTCTGATCGCGACGAGGAATCGCTACAGTGCTAGAACAGCCGTACCTGGGCGGCGTCGACGCGTGGCACGCTGTGACACATCCTGCAGCGCGCCTCATACTTGTCGGCCGCCCCCACCATTATTTGAGGGCTCTCGTAGGGCGCCGGCTTGCCATCGATGAGACGCTGGTTCCGCGTGGCCGGACCGCCGCACAACACGCAGATCGCGTGAAGCTTGTCGACGCTCTCCGCAATTGCCATGAGCTGCGGCATGGCACCGAACGGCTCACCGCGAAAGTCGGTATCGGTGCCGGCGATGATGACGCGGCGGCCGGTTTCGGCGAGCGCGGTGACGAGCGCGATGATGCCGGCGTCGAGAAATTGCGCCTCGTCGATCGCAATTACCTGGGCGGTGGGGTCGAGACGCTGCGCGATCTGCGCGGAAGTATCAACGGGAATCGCTTCGACAGTGCGACCGTCATGACTCGATACTGCGTTGATTCCGGCGTAGCGCTCATCCAGTCGCGACTTGAAAACCTGCACGCGCTTGTGCGCGATGAGAGATCGTCGCACGCGGCGGATCAACTCCTCGCTCTTGCCGCTGAACATGACACCGGCGACGACTTCGATCCATCCACCGGTGTGCTGGTATGCGACACTCACCGGGAACTACCGCTCGAACGGCCGCGGGCGTCGCGGGGCAGCGCCCGGACGGCCGGGGCGATCATCGCGCGCATTGGGTCCGGAACGCGGCCCGCGGCCGAGATCGCGTTCGCGCCGCTCACCCGACGGCGCGCCGTCGCGCGGGGGGCGCGGCGTCCACTCCTTCCGCTCTCCCCGGTCCGGGCGCGGCCGCGCCGCGCGGCGGTCCGCGGAAGTCCCGATTGCGTGGCGGCCGGTCGTCGCGGCCGTGGGCGCCGCGGCCCTCGCGCGCCTCCCGAGGCGGTCGCGCTCCGCGCTCACCAGCGCGCGAATCGCGCTGCTGCGCAGAGGCCTCGGTGGCAAGCAATCGCAGCGTCTGCTTCGGACCCGCGCTTCGCTTGGTGCGCTCCGCGTCGAGCAATCGGATCGCCGCCGCGGCGATCTCGATACCGTCGTAGCGGTCGAGCAGCGGCTCGAGAGCGATCATTTCGCGAGTGGCGACTCCCTGAGAAAGCACGACGGCCAGCTCCTCCCGCAATACGCTGTCGCGCGACCGCGCGACGGCGCCCGGCCCCTCGAGCGTCAATGGCACGAGCGATGGCGCGAGCTCGTGCAGCGGGATCATGTCTCGCGGAGTGGCGAGTGCGACGATCTGCACCGGTCCCGTGGCACTGGCAGCCGCGATCTCACTTGGCATGACCGGCGCGTCGTAGAGAATTACGGTGTGACCTGCGGGTATCGCATCGTACCGTGCCACTCTTATAGGGTCATCGGCGCGACGATAGCCGAGGCTGCGCACGGTCTGCGTTGCGTCGGCCTCGGCGGCTGCGTCACGGACCACCACCGTAGCTGAGGGCGGATCGAGCTCGTCCAGCAATCTGCGCAGCGCTGCCGGGCGCGACGCGGCGGTGACGCTCACGTAGTGCACGGACGGTGCAGCTGGCGCGATCTGAGGAGGCGTGGTGGCGTCGGTATCGGGCGGCCCCATCCGCCGTGCGGTGCGGAGGTGGCTGTCGATGAGCTTCTCCACGTCTGCCGTAGCGCGACGGGCAACAAGTATTCGGGTAGTGGTTTTGGGAAGCTCACCCAGAATCGATTCGATCGCGGCGATCGGTGCTGGCGATTCCGCCAGCTCGTCATCGACCCACGCCAGAACGATCGTTCGGAGATCGTCAAGCTTAATTGCGGAGCGCTGGATGAGGTTCTGGATCTCGACAGCGGGGCCTGCGACGGCGTGGACCGGGCGATCCGCGAGCATCCGGGCAGCGCGGTTGGCAGAGGTCACTGGGAGAACCTCGACCCCCTGGGCACCAGTGGCGCGCACTACGACGTCGCCCACGATGACGGCAGTCTCGGCGTCGGAGGTAATTACCAGCAGCTGGAGTGACGGCTGGGAGGCGTCAATCCGCTCGAGAGCGGGCGTGATGACGCGAGCAAGCGCATCGGTCGTCCGCGGGAGGAAGTGGACGACGTTCTGGCTGCGTGAAGCCGCGGTGCGCTCCGGCTGTTCCATTCGGTGTTCGCTCGGTAATGTTATAGGATGATCTCCGCCATCGTGCTGGTGAGGGCCGACCCGCAGCGGATCCCGCAATGTGCCACCAAGCTGGCCGGGATTGAAGGGGTGTCGCGTGTGTACTCTGTGAGCGGCGATTGGGATCTCGTCGCGCTCATAGAGGTTCCGGACTTTGAAAGTGTGGCGCGCGTGGTCACGGAAGAGGTAGCGGCGGCCCCGGGTCTGCAGAAGACGCAGACCCTCACGGCGTTCCGAGTGTACTCGAAGGGTGATCTGGAGCAAGCGTGGGACATCGGTGTCAATTGACGTACTGCGTGCGATCCAATCTCTGCTTCCGGATGTAGAGATAGTACAGTCCGACGTGCCTGCCGATGAGAGTTACGGAGGCGCGTATGGCAAGGAACCGAACATCGCGATCGCGGAGTGCGTCGAGGGCTCGGTGCTGCGCGCGCATCGGGTGATAGGTGAGCCGGTGGTTCGGTTCGCCGGATTTCTCGACGGAATTCAGCGCGCGCGCATAGCGTGTCATCAAAAGGGTGTTCCGGTCGTCGACGGAACGGTGGCGGCTGTGGTGCGAGTGCGTGTCAATCGCCGGTTCACGACCTGGGGCCATCGCACACCGATCGTATCACGACGGTTGTACATGCCACTGGAGCTGCTTGGATGTGAAGGCCAGACAGCGGCGCTCGGGTTCGACATCGTCGACACGACTTACGAGCTGGAGAGCGGCGCTCGCGTGTCGCGTCATCCTGCTGCGCTGCGGGCTGTCGCGTTCCAACACGTGGGTCGAGACCGGGAAATTGCGGAGCAGAAGCTGGCGGAGCTCTGGTGCAGGGACGGTGCAGAGCCGTTGTTCATCGACGGTGGGATCAGCGGGAGCGGACGAATCGCAGCGTCGAGCTGCGCCGTGGGTGTGGTGAAGAGTCATCGGACGCTGTACGCGGACGGCGACGCGCTGGATGTGGTGATGGCCCTGCGCTGCGGCGAGCGTAGCTCGGTATTCTCGCCTTCGTCGAAGCGTCGGAGTCCGATCATCAGCTGGTATCTCAGACTGCGCGATCCAAAGGGACAGGACGCAATGTTTGGTCTTGTGCGTGTAGAGGCATCCGCCGACGGCGACATTCAGGCGCGCGCGAATGAGATATCGCGCTGGATACTTGCCGAAGCGACTCCGCTTTCGCTGCCGGATGGCAGGTGGGACCGGATGGCGTATGGCATCCGCGACTGCGAGCAATTCTTACGGGCGATTGCATGACTGAGGCACTGGGGCGTGTAGTTGCGACCGAGCGGAAGCCAAACACTCCGCATGAGTTTCATTTCTGGACGGCACTGGATTCTCCAGTCGGCATCGGCACGATCGTGCGCGTGGACGGACGTCGTCCGGTCGACGGGCAGATTCCGCACATCTACGGCATCGTCACCGAGGGTTTCGGCTACACCGATCTCGTGACGCCGCTGCACGACGTGATGAGTCACGACGGAGCACCCGGGAGCTCGGGGTTCGAGTCTGCGGATCGCGCTGAGATCAGATTGTACAGCGCTGCGGTGTTGCGACAGATCCCAGAGGAGCCGTTACAACCGGTCCCGATGGGCGACGTCTTTCTGGCCCAGGAAGAAGACGTCAACGTCGCGTTGCGGATGGACGGCTATCTGCGTGACGGAACAGGCACGGGGATTCCGATCGGGGTGTATCGCGCGGGCGGAACGGACGCGACGATCTACCTCGACGCGGATTTCCTGGTAGGTCCGGAAGCGGCGCATCTCAATATCACGGGCGTGTCGGGGCTCGCGACAAAGACGAGCGCTGTGGAGTGGCTTCTGGCGTCACTGTTCACGCACTTTCCCGAGAGTCGCGGCTCGATCGCCGCTGTGTGTTTCAACGTCAAGGGACCCGATCTCTGCTTTCTGGATCTGCCGGGAAAGCTCGACGATGGTGATCGCGCGCTCTACGAGAAAATGGGAGTACCGGCGCGGCCATTCGAGAACGTTCAGTATTTCGCGCCATTCGCCGCGCGCGGGTTTGCACTCAACACGTTGCGCTCGAACGAGGCGCTGGCGCACAACGTCACGCCGCTCACGTGGGGGCTGCGTGAGGTATTGCAGTATGCCGAAGTGCTGCTCAATCGCGACGACATCGACGCCAAGGCCGACGCATTGATCGATTTCATAACGCGCAGCGTCATCGATCAGACATTCACAGACCCGATGCTTTCGCGACCGCACGTGGTTCAGTCGTTCGCGGATCTGGAGGACTGGTTTCGAGACGTTCTTCGTGGACTCGAGAACGGCAACAAGGAAAGCTGGCGAACACATCACGTTGCGACCATCCGCAAGGTGCGCAACCGGTTGTCCAACATCTCGGTTCGTTGCGCGGGGCTGGTGACGGATTCCGGACCGGTGAGCGATCTGCCGTTCGGTGAATTCGAGGATCGCGCCACGTATGTCGTGGATGTCGCGAATCTCGAAGAGGATGCGCAGGATCTCATCTTCGCGAGGGTCGTGTCCAAATTGAGGGAGCATCTGGAGCGACGCGACCTGGGCGTGAAGCACGTCGTCGTATTCGTCGATGAGCTCAACAAGTATGCTCCAGGGGACGGGCCGGATACATACGTGCGCAAGATGCTGCTGGATATCGCCGAGCGTGGGCGGTATCTCGGACTGGTACTTTTCAGCGCGCAACAATTCCGGTCCCAGGTGCACCGGCGTGTAGTGGGAAATTCGGGGACGTCGGTCTTTGGCAGGATGGACGCCGACGAGCTGGCGGCGCCGGGCTACGCCGTGCTGTCGCCGGCGACGCGCACCAAGCTCGCGACCCTCGAGAAGGGCCAGCTGATGATCCGGCATCCGCATTTCACCCAGCCGATCTTCGTACGGTTCCCGCGGCCGGCCGTTATGTCCGGCCGCTCGGGTGCTGAACAGTTTCCGCAGGGGGGCGAGGTATCGCTCGACGTCGCGGTATATCGCACCCTCAGGGCGCGCGACTCGTCGGTCACCCTCCAGGCCGTCGAGGACGCGATCGGGTTGCACGATGAGGGCGACGTGCTGCGTGCGCTTGCGATGACCGTGAAGGAGAGGGATGGGGATCCGCTAGGAACGTTCATGGCGAAACTGCCGAAGCGAATTACTCAGTCCGTGAAGCAACGGCCGCAGGTTGCTGTCCTGCGTGGTGCTCCGAACGACGATCCGTACGGAGTCTGATCGTGATGCGACGGCTATCGGGTGTGTTAGCGCTGGTCGTGGCGTCAGGTGCGTGGGTGGCACCGCTTGCCGCGCAGCGTATCACCCTCCGTATTGCGCCACCGGCCGGCGACACGTTGCGAATGCAGCTGGAGCAGCGGTTCGAGATGGAGTCCGGCGACCCGGTAGAAGTCATGACGGGCTCGATGCGCGTCTGGACGCATGCCGTGGTGCTGGACAGGTCGCGCGGCTATACGGACCTGCTCTCGGTCACTGACTCGGTCAGGGTTTTCCCATCGACGATCGCGCTGCGTCCGCTACGGGAGGCCCAGCGGGCGCTGGAAGGCCAGACGGTGCGGCTCCGTGTGCAGGAGAACGGGGGAATGAGTGTCGGAAGCGGCCCGAATGCCGTATTCGGCGTGGGCACCGACATGCCGTCGATGCTTCCTTCACACTCAGTCTCGGTGGGCGAGTCGTGGACTCGCGACATGCGCGTGCCGCTCAGCACGACAGGCACGAGCACGGCACGGGTACGGACCACGTTCAGGCTCGACTCGCTCACCGACCACGGCGGCGTTGCGTACATATCTTTCCACGGGGCTGTCTCGCACAATCACGCGCAGGACGGCACTGGCACCGTTGGCCAAACCGTGGGCACGCTGGAGGGGACCATGCAGGTTGACCGACGCTTGGCCTGGATAACCGACTCGGAGATGGTTGTGAGCGTGGTGTCCGACGTGCAGCCGCTTGGCAGGCCACCGATCCACGCGAAAATGCGCGTGACGCAGTCACTCCGAGCGCTGGTAGCGAACTAGTCTCGATGCGGCTCGTACACCTCGCCGACCTGCATATCGGTTACAGGCAGTACCAGCGGCTGACGCCTGCCGGCATCAATCAAAGAGAAGCCGACGTCGCTGGAACGTTCAAGCGAGCGATCGACAAGACGATCGAGCTGCGTCCCGATCTCATACTTATCGCGGGCGATGTGTTCCACTCCGTGCGGCCATCGAATCCTGCGATCCTTCATGCGTTCCTGCAGTTGGCGCGTCTGATGGAATCGTTGCCTGGCGTGAAGGTCGTCATGGTGGCGGGCAATCACGACACGCCTCGCACGGCAGAGACGGGCTGCATTCTCCGCCTCTTCACACCGCTCGGCATCACCGTTGTGGAAGGCGGCGCGCAGCGGGTCGAATTTCCGGAACATGGTCTGTCGATTCTGGCGGTTCCGGATCTGCCTTTCGGAATTCCGGCGCTCACGCCGGATCCGGCTGCGCACCGGAACATTCTGCTGCTGCACGGCGAGATTGAAGGTGTTCTGCCAGACTACGCGCGGCACATCGAGCGCGCAGCGGTGGAGATCACGCGTGACGAGCTTTCGCCGGCCCGATGGGATTACGTTGCGCTCGGCCACTATCATGTTCACCGCGAGGTGGCACCGAACGCGTACTACTCCGGATCGATCGACTACACGAGCGCCGACCCGTGGGGAGAGATACGGGAGGAACGTGAGGCCGGCATCTACGATCCTGTGCGCGGCGGCAAGGGAATCATCGAGTGGGATCTCGAGACGTCGACGCACACGTTTCATCCGCTCGCCGTATCGCGTCCGCTGATCGATCTGGCGAGGCTGGACGGCTCTGGCTTGGCAGCGGCCGAGCTCGATGAGGCTGTGCGGCAGCGGATCGACAACTCGCGCGTTTCCATCGACGACAGCGTCGCTCGCCTCGTGGTGACGAACGTATCGCGGCACGTCGCGCGTCAGATGGATCCGAAGGCGGTACGCGATGTCAAGCGACGGGCGTTGCATTTCAACCTCGATGTCCGCAGGCCGGAACTGGTGCACCAGAGTGCCGGAGGGGCGCCGTGGCGGCGACCGTCCCTGTCGGAAGTGCTTCGCGAGAAGCTCGAAAACAGACCGCTCTCGGCGGATGTCGATCGTGCCGCCTTCGTCGCACTGGGCCTCGAGTATCTCGCGCAGGCAGACGCGTCTGCAGCCGCCGCGCCGGTGAGCGACAGCCTGTGAAGATCAACCGTCTCCGGATGGTGAACTTTCGCCAGCATGCTCGAACCGAGATGACGTTCGAGAGCGGCGTCACGGCGATCATCGGAGCTAACGGATCCGGCAAGACGACGGTTCTCGAGGCGATTGCGTGGGCGCTGTACGGACAGCCGGCCATCCGTGGACAGCGCGACGGTATACGGTTCCTGGGCGCGGGAGCGCGCGCGCCGGTAGAAGTGGAGCTCGATTTCGAGTTGGGCGGCCACCGGTACCGGGTGACGCGCGGGCTGACTACGGCCGCCGTGTATCTAGACGGGTCCGATCATGCGGTCGCAAACTCCATAAGCGCGGTGAACGAGCTGATTGCGCGGCGCATGGGAATGTCGCGCGCGGAGTTTTTCAACACGTACTTCACCGGCCAGAAAGATCTGGCGGTGATGGCTGCGATGGGGACTACGGAGCGCGCGCAATTTCTGTCGCGCGTTCTGGGCTATGAACGATTGCGGGCTGCCCAGGAGATCGCGCGCGAGACTCGTCGCAAGATAGGCGCTGAGATTGTGGGACTTCGCTCGGCGATGGCGGAGCCGGAAGTCATCGCAGCAGCGGTTACCGAAGCGGTGGCGGGATTGCAGGGAGCCGTCTCGGCGTCCAACGAAGCGGGAACGCGGCACGCGATCGCGCTTTCGGAGCTTCGACGTGTGACGCCACTGTGGGAACAGGCACAGCGTGAGCGTGAGCAGTGGCAGCGGCTGCTCGCGGAGATAACGATCGTCGAGCGCGAGGTTGCAGATCTCACGCGCGACGGAGAGCGGCTCGCCTCCGAGCTCATCGCGATCGCGTCGGTGCACGAGGAGCTGGGTGGACTTCGGATCGCCGTCGCGCCGCTGCCCACGCTTCGCGAGGAGCTGCGGAGGATCGACGACCTGTTCCGGCAGCAAGGACGTCGCATCGCGCTCATGGAGAACGAGCGCGCGCTGGCAGACGAGCTCGGGCGACTCCGCGAGCGGTTGACGCGGCTCGAGTCGGCGCCAGCTCTGGAGGAGGAAGTCACACTCGAGCTCGAGCAGGCGCGCACGCAGTTCGATGAAATTTCCCACGTGCTCGAGGCGCAGCGAACGGAATGGGTGCGCGACAAGCAGGAAGCCGAGACGAAGCTTCAGGAGCTGCGCCGCCAGTACGCGGATGTCAAGGAGCAGCGGGACAGAATCGTGGAGCTCGGTGCGGGCGGCATCTGCCCGACGTGCAGCCGCGTGCTGGGCGAAAATTTTCGTGGTGTCGTAGCACAGCTCGATGAACAGCTCGAAACGCTGCGCGTGGATGGCCAATACTATCGCGATCGTGAAGACCAGCTTGCTGCGATGCCGGCCGGCATCGCAGCGCTCGAAGAACGGCGTCGTACCGTCGCGGCATCGCTTACCGCGCTCGAGCGAAGGCTGGCGAAGGTCCAGGCCGCAGTGCACGAGCTGCCGGGCCTGACGCGCGAGATAGGATCAAAGAACGATCGCCGCGAGGAGATGCTCGCGGAGATCAACTCCATCAGCGCCGAGTACGATGCTGCGCGCCACGCACACGTTCGCGCGGAGATCGAGCGTCTGGCGCCACTTGATATCCGTGTCGCGCGGCTCGAGGCTGCGGTCGAGCGCGCACCAGCGGCCCAGGTGGAGCGCGCTCGCATCGACGCCGAGCTCGCCACTGCCATCGCGAAGCGCCAAGTATTGCGAAATGCGGGTGCGACGCGCGAGTTCTCGCAGACCGCGTATGACGGAACCCGCGCCGACTTCGAACGCGCGGCCGAAGCGGCGCGAACGACGGAGCTCGTGGTGGTTGCCGCACAGGGTGACGTGCGCGCAGCACAGCAGAAAGTCGATACGGCTGAAGCAGCCAAACGGGAATATGAAAGAGTTGCGGATCGTATGCGGGTCCTGAACGCGCAGCGGCTCGTGCACGATGAGCTCGACAACGCGTTCAGGGATCTACGCGGCGATCTCAATGACGCGTTGCGTCCCGAGCTGTCCGAAATCGCGAGCTCATTTCTCGGCGCGCTCACCGACGAGCGGTATAACCGTCTGGAGCTGGACGATCGGTACGACATCGTGATACTCGAGGACGGTATCGCGAAGCCCGTAATTTCCGGTGGCGAGGAAGATCTGGCGAATCTGGTGCTGCGGCTGGCTATCTCACAGATGATCGCCGACCGGTCGGGACAGCCGTTCTCACTGCTCGTGCTGGACGAGGTTTTCGGATCGCTCGACGCGTCTCGCCGCGACAACGTGCTCGAGCTGCTGCACCGCCTCGAAGACAGGTTCGAGCAGGTGATCCTGATCACGCACATCGAGAGCGTGCGCGAGGGTGTGGACAGGGTAATTATGGTTCGGTACGACGAAGAGACCGGATCTTCGGTGGCGACGGGGGGAGAGGGGGATTTCTCGCCAATCGCTCTTATGGAATCCGACGACCTGGAGCTGGACGAGGTATCACCCATGCAAGGAGCTTGAGTGACGGCCGGATTCGCGAAGAACTTCAAGCGATCGTCTGGAGCATCCGGGCCGCATCAGGCGACGGTTCGGGATGTGCCGAGCCTGAACGCGGTCTTCAGCAGTGCATTCACCGAGCGATACAGAAAGGACGGTCTTGTTGGAGTCCACGTCCCAAATCTGAGCTCGGCGATCTGGCGGTTCGCAATCGAGGATGCGGATGGCGGCGCGATGCTGTGGCGTGGCGAGCGCGACGAGGTCGTCGCCTTCAACATGTGTCATCTGTCGGGCAGCGAGGGATGGATGGGTCCGCTCGCCGTCGCTCCAGCGCTGCAAGGTCATGGCCTCGGGAAGACACTCGTCACCGAAGGGACGTCGTGGCTCGCGGCGCGCGGCGCATCGGTGATCGGACTGGAGACGATGCCACGTACCGTGGACAACATCGGATTCTACTCATCGCTGGGTTACATACCCGGGCATTTGACAATCACGATTACGCTCGACGCAGACTACGCCGAATCCCGAATCACGCAGCTTGGCCGGCTGTCGGAGAGCGAGCGCACGGATCTCGTACAGCGTTGCGCAGAACTCACTCGCGACGTCGCTCCGGGGTACGACTTCAGTCGCGAGATACAGCTCACGCATTCTCTGGGGCTCGGTGATACGCTGATTCTCGAGCGCGCAGGGACCGTCGACGGTTTTGCGTTGTGTCACACTGCGCCGCTGGTGGAGGGTCGCGGGCGCGACGAGCTGCGCGTGCTCAAGCTCGTGTCGCGTGCCGAAAGTGACGTCGACCTTCTTGCGACGCAGCTCGCGGACTACGCGAGGCGGTCAGGCACGCGGCGAGTAGCGATACGGATGCAGGGAGTGTATTCGCGGCTGTACAATCAGCTGCTGCGCCGTGGCGCGCGAGTGCGCTGGACCGATCTCAGGATGACGCTGATGGACAGGCCTGAACCGTCGCACGCTGGAGTAGTACTGTCAAACTGGGAGATCTGACGGAGACGGGAAGAGGCATTGCCTCCGTGGACGTTGCGCTCGATGAGAGACGATGCAGCGCGTCAGCGCCTGAACAGTGTGCGTAACGCGTCGCCTGCCGTCACCGCTCTGAGATAGATCAGCTCTTCCGGCGCGAACGGGGTTGGAGTCACGCCGAACACATCCATGAGCGCGTTGTCGCGAATGGTATTGTCGAGCGCGAGCAGCTCGAGAAGCTCGGTCGTGACAGGCGGCCTTGGAACAAGGTGCCAGATCATCGAGACGAATGGGCGGACCAGACCAGTGGGGAGTCCAATCAACGTGCGGTGAGAATTCATCGCGACGAGCACGCGTTCCGCTATCTGCCGTAGCGTGAGCTGTGCCGAGCCGCCGAGCGCGAGCGTTTGCCGGAGCGTGGAATCGGTGGCCAGCGACATTGTGATTACGGCCGCGACGTCCTCTACTGCGATTGGCTGAAAGCGCGCTTTTCCGTAAGCCGGGAGCGGGAGGACGAGCGGCGTGAGACGTACGAGCCGCGCCAGTACGTTGGTGAATTCATCCTCGCGGCCGAAAATGACGGACGGACGAAGCACCGTCCAGTCGAGATCGCTCGAGGTGACGAGGTCCTGTGCAATCCCCTTGCTGCGAAGAAACGGATATGGTGATGCGCTGTCGGAACCGTTCTGCGACATGTGCACGATGCGTCGCACATTCGCAAGGTTCGCCGCGTCGATCACGGCGCGAGTGGCGGTCACATTCGCCGATTGGTAGGTGTCGCCATCGCGCTCGATGGCGATCGCGGCGAGGTGAACGACTGCGAACGCGCCGTCCATCGATGAGCGCAGGTATGCAGCATCGAGGATATCTCCAATACGGATTTCCACCGGGAGGTGAGCCAGTCGTTCGGTGGCCTTGGCGGCGTTCCGAACGAGCGCACGGACCCGCCATCCGTCCGCGGCGAGCGCGCGGCATGTGTGCGAGCCTACAAATCCCGCCGCACCAGTGACTACAATGCGGCGGTCGCGCCCGGCGCCGGCCTGCAGCGCGAGCGGCTGTTCCGCGATCGAGCCGCGTCCGCTCATCGGCGCGGCCGGGTCAAACATTCGCTACTCTTTGCGACCTGTGGGGAAGCCGGGCGTGCCGCGCACTACTATGCGGTAGAAGAGCAGGAACACGCCAATCGTGAGTAGCAGGTGCGCCCATCCCGGCGCATTGTACGCGAAGGTCCACACGCCCCACACAACGAGCATGATTAGTGCTACTACGATACCAAGATCCATACCCCTCGAGTCCGTTGACCGGATGCGGAACTACCAGTAGCTTTCCTCCGTATAAGTTACGCGGTTTTCATCGGGGCGGAGAGCTCAGTTTTTGAGCCGATAAGTCCTTCACGTGGGATCAATAAACTGCGCCGACGTCATGCCCCAGTGCGGGGAAGGCGGAAAGCATGGGTGAGAGCCTCATTGTTTCGACAGGGCTTCAAAAATCCTCTCCGCTCCGACCTCCGTCGTGGCTCGAGCCACGACGGAGTTTTTTTGGCCGGAGGTAGCATGCCAGCTGTCACAGTCACGCGTCGGCTCAAGTTCAATGCAGCGCACCGCGTGCACAATCCCGAGCTCTCCGAGGAGGAGAACAGCCGCATATTCGGGAAGTGCAACAATCCGCATGGTCACGGCCACAACTACATGCTGGATGTCTCGGTAGTCGGCGAGGTCGATCCGAGCACCGGTTATGTGTTCGACCTCAGCAGGCTCAAGGAACTGGTGAAGCTCGAGGTGGTGAACATTGTGGACCACCACAATCTGAACGTTGACGTTCCGTTCATGCGCGGCGTGATACCCACCGCAGAGAACCTCATCGTTCGCTGCTGGCACATTCTTGCGCCGAAGATCGCGCCGCCAGCACGGCTGGTGCGTCTGGTCCTCTGGGAGACGGAGAACAACTATGTGGAATATGACGGCCGCTAGCGGCGCGGCGGAGCTGGATTCGGACGATGCACCACCGGTATCTGCGTCCGCAGAGATGCTATCCGCGTATGAGGATGCCGTTCGCGGCCAGCTGGAGCTTCTGGGCGAGCAGCCCGATCGGGAGGGACTCCTCAAGACGCCTGGTCGGGTGGCTCGCTCGATGGCGTTTCTCACGCAGGGATATCAGCAGGACGCGCGCACGGTTATCGGCGACGCAATGTTCGACGAACAGCATTCGAACATGATCCTGGTTCGCGACATCGAGCTGTATTCCATGTGCGAGCATCACATGCTGCCTTTCTTCGGCAAGGCGCACATTGCGTACATACCTGATGGAAAGATCGTGGGCCTCTCCAAGCTGGCGCGTGTAGTGGACATATTCGCGCGCCGCCTGCAGGTCCAGGAGCGCCTCACCGTCGAGATCGCGCAGGCATTGACGGACGTTCTCAAGCCGCGTGGCGTCGGTGTGGTGATAGAGGCGGCACACCTCTGCATGATGATGCGCGGCGTGCAGAAGCAGAACTCGACGACCGTGACGTCCGCTGTGCTTGGCTCCTTCCGCGACGACTCCAAGACGCGCGACGAGTTTCTTAGGCTGATCCAGAACGGATCGTCGCTCTGAGCAGCAGCCTTGCGGGCCAGACCGCGCTCGTAACCGGCGCGTCACGCGGGATCGGCGCCGCGATCTCGAGAGCGCTTGCAAGCGAAGGGGTCCGTGTGGCGCTCGCCGCTCGAAACGTTGACGCACTGGACAGGCTGGCCGCGGATATTGGCAACGGATCCTTTGCCGCACCCTGCGACCTTACTGACGAGCCGTCGGTGCGCGTGATGGCTCGAGCGATCGAGACAAAATTCGCCGGGGCGCCAGACATCATAGTCAACAACGCCGGAATCTTCGAGGTCGCGCGTCTCGACGCGATGCCGGTCTCGATGTTCACTGACGTCATCAACACCAACCTCGTCGGGCCGTTCCTGGTGCTTCGCGCATTCGTGGCGCGGATGCGCGAGCGCGGGACCGGGCATTTCGTGACAATCGGATCCATTGCCGACCGCGCGATCTTCCCTGAGAACGGCGCCTACGCGCCGGCGAAGTACGCGCTCCGCGCCATGCACGAGGTGTTGCGCACGGAGCTCAGGGGATCCGGAATCCGCGCGACACTCGTGTCGCCTGGATCGGTCGAGACGTCGATGTGGAACGGTATAACGTTTGGAGATAATGAGCGCACAGCGCCCAGCCACGAGATGATGTTGAAGCCTGTTGACGTAGCCGCGTCCGTGCTGTTCGCGCTGACGCAGCCTTCGTCGGTAAATATCGACGAGCTGCGACTGTCGCACGCCTGAATCCGCTTGTTGCCACGATGTTCATAGAATTGCTGGACGTGCTGCGGTGTACATCCGACCATCCACAGATCCCGCTCGTCGCCGCAATCACGCAGCGCGATGGGCGTATGGTGACCGAAGGCGTGCTGGGCTGCCCCATCTGTTATAGAGAATATCCGATCCGGGACGGGGCCGTCTGGTTCGGCGCACCGGAACACGTCGAGCAGACCACTGCCGCGGATGAGGGTGACGATCCGGACGGCGCAATGCGCGCGGGTGCATTTCTCGCGGCGTCGGAGGGAGCCACCGTCGCGCTCGTAGGTGAGTGGGCTCGCTACGCACCCGAGCTCGCAGCGCTGATCGCGCTGCGCGTCTACGCCGTGAATCCGCGCGCCGCGACGGAGGAGTCGGAGCGCGTTGGCAACGTGTATTCCGACCGGACGCTTCCGTTCGCGGATGCATCTCTCCGAGGTGTCGCGATCGATGAATCAGGCTGGTCGGCCAGCGACATCGAGTCCGCTGCTCGCACGCTCGCGCCTTCGGGTAGAATCGCGGCGCCGGCATCCGTGAACGTACCCGACGGTGTCGAGGAGATAGCCCGGGACGACCGCTTCTGGGTTGGCGAGAAGCGCGGCGCGCTAGTGACTCTTCACCGGCGCTGAGCCGGCCGTACCGGCGCTGGCGTATACCTCATCGATGAGCTGCTTGTAATGCTCATCGATGACGCGGCGCTTCACCTTCAGCGTTGGCGTCAGCTCACCACGCTCCGCCGAGAGCTCGGCGGGAAGCAGCGCGATTCTCTTCGGCATCTCGAAGCTCGCGAGATCCTTGAGACCCGCAAATGCCTCACGCTCCATTTTCGCCTGCACCTCAGGCAGTGAAATGAGGGTCGCGTGATCCGTGAACGACAGAGATTTATACCGCGCCCATTTTTCCAGTTGGGCGTAGTCGGGTACTACAAGCGCCATCGGGAACTTGCGCTTGTCACCAATCAGCACCGCTTCCGCAACGAACTTGCTCCGCTTCATGGCAGCCTCTATCGGTTGCGGGGCGATGTTCTTGCCGCCGGCCGTCACGAGAAGATCCTTCTTGCGGTCGGTAATGGTGAGGAATCCGTCGTTCAGCACGCCGATATCTCCGGTATGGAACCAGCCGTCTGCATCGATCGCTTCCTCCGTCATTACCGGCTTGTTGTAGTATCCGCGCATGACGCCCGGACCGCGCGTGAGGATTTCCCCATCCTCAGCGACGGCGACCGAAACGCCGGAAATGGGCATGCCGACGGTTCCGATCCGGAACGCACTTGGCGTGTTGGCGGAAATCGTCGGCGATGTTTCGGTAAGCCCGTATCCTTCCAGAATCGTGAGGCCGGCCGCGTAGAAGAATTTGATGATGTCGGGCGCGAGAGGGGCGCCTCCGGACACGAAGTAGCGCATCCGGCCGCCAGTTCGCGCCTTGAGCTTGGCGAACACCAATCGGTCGGCGATGCGGTACCGCGCGGCGAGCGCACCGTGCGGTGCGCCCCCTGCGAGCCTCGCATCCGCCCATTTCTCGCCGACGTTACTCGCCCAGGTGAAGATCCGCTTCTTGAGTGTGCCACCCGCAGACGCATTCTCGAGAACGCGTGCGTACATCTTTTCGTACAGGCGGGGCACCGAAACCATGAGGGTCGGATGTACCTCGAGCATGTTGTCCGGAACGGTCGCAATGGATTCCGCGTAGGCGATCGTCGCTCCGACGGCGAACATGAGGTAGTGCCCGATCGTGCGCTCGAAAATATGCGACAGCGGAAGGAAGCTCAGTGCGACATCCGTCAGCGAAAATGGAACAAGATTGCGCAACGCGCCGACGTTGGAATAGATGTTGTCGTGCGTCAACATCACGCCCTTGGGCTCACCCGTCGTTCCGGACGTATAGAGAAATGTCGCAATGTCGTTCGGCTTCGCGCGCAGCGCGTTTTCACGGTGTCGCGCAGCAGCGTCAGCCGGCTCGAGTTCCGCGCCGCGCCGCTCGAACTCCGCCAGGCTGATGTCGGCGAGTCCAGCCTCGACAGCGTCGAAGCTTATGACACACTTGAGTGCCGGGAGATTCGTCCGGATCGCAGCCAGCTTGCGGGCCTGCTCGTCGCTCGACACGAATGCCGCCGTCGCCCCGGAATCGCGAAGTATGTATTCCATCTGCGACGCCGGCAGCGTTGGATACACCGCGACGTCCGTCAGCTGAGAGGTGAGGCACGCAAAATCTGCAATGGCCCACTCGGGTCTGTTCTCGGAGATGATCGCGATGCGGTCGCCCCGATTAGCACCGATGCTTCCCAGCGCATAGTAGACGTGGCGCACGCGCTCAAGCAGCGCGCGGTGCGACACAGCCTCGTAGCGTCCACCTATCTTGACCTGCAGGGCGTCGGCCTTGTCGTGACCCTCGACGGCCTCGAAGAACAGCTGCGTGAGAGTTCCGGCGCCCGGACGCGGGCCCCCGTTCGCCACCACCATGCGGGACTCCAGTCTAGGTTTGGGGCTTCACCTGCAGAACGAACCGAATGGGTGCACCTGCGACCAGGCCTCCGCGGTAACGCACGGTGGCAATAACGACTACAGAATCGTTGACGTTTTTCAAGCTCAGTGGTCGGAGCTTGACGCGTCGCGACGAAGTCCCGTCGACGGCCGTTGTGTCAACGGACGATCGTAATATCCCGTTACGGTCGACAAGCTGCGCCAGTGTCGTGTCGGAGGGGTAGGTGATCTGGTAGCTCACGAACCAGGACCGAACGGGAAGCGGCGTCGATACCGGCACACGATGGAAAAGCTGAAGCTGCAACGGAACGGAGACGTTCGCTGTCGTATCGACAAGCGAATACAGGAGCGAGTCGGCAGCGTTGATTGCGACAACGGTGTCCGGCGATGGCACGATGTACACAGTATCGGGCGAGGCCTGTAGCGTACCAGTGCTCGCCACAAGCCGCACCGGATTCGTGCGTGCAGTGTCGCCCACGACGTAGCCGGTCAGGCTGTCGACCCTGGCGCCCGAGTCCGGTGTGCCGAAGCGTATTCTGGTTGCCGGAAGCGCTGCGCCCTCGATGTTGTACGCGGTGGCGTGCATCGGTCGCGCGACCCCCAACGAATCCCGCAACGAATCTCCTGCGACGATTGCCTGGTTGGGGAGCGTGTCGATCGCAATGGAAGCAACGTGCGTGGGATCGGTGTCAATCGTCGCGCATGCAGCCACGCCAACGGCGGCGGCAACAACGAGCAAACCGCACACGGCTGTGACGCAACGACGCGCGGCAGCTGCGCCGCGCACGGCCTCACCCATCCATTCGCTCGACGAGTGCAGTGGCAATGTTGATGTACGCCTGCGACGCCGCGTCCGCAGGACTACGTGTGACAACTGGCTGACCAGCCGCGAACGCGTCTGCCGCACCGATCGTGCGGGGAACGAGCTGACGAAAAACAATATTCGCAGGCAGATGTTGCCGGACGTATTCGACGACACGCTCACTCGCTGGGTTTCCTGGCTCGTACATCGTCAGAATGAGGCCGTCGAGAATCAGTTGATCGTTTACTTCGACGACGCTCTGAATACCCCGCAGAATCTGCGGTGTTGTCTGCAACGCCAGAGGTTCGCACTGGAGCGGCACAACTACGTGCTGGCTGCCCAGCAGTACCTTGTGTGTGATCGGGCCGAGTCCGGGCGGTGTGTCGACGACGACAATGTGACAGCGCTGGCGGGCCGTTTCAAGCAGTTCCGGAAGCAGCTCAGAATCGGCGACGAGGCTCTGATACGCAAGGTGATCGGCTTCGTCGCTCACCGTTCCGGCTAGTATCACGCGCAACCATGGCAGCGCGGTGGGGAGAATCACGTCTCTGAGCGCGCATTCACCCGTCAGGTAGTCGGCGAAGCCGCGAACCGAATGATCGCGACGCAGCCCGACTCCGTACCTGACGGCGCCCTGCGGATCCACGTCGATGATGAGCGTCTTGAGCCCGCGGCGCGCAAACGCAGCAGCGAGGTTCACCGCGGTTGTCGTCTTGCCGACTCCTCCCTTCTGGCTGACGACTGCGAGAACCGATCCCACCTAGTCGCTTTCCTCTGGTGGTTGATCCATCTCGAGCGCCGCACCATCCAGCTCACCATCAACTGGCTGCCCGTCCTCGGCGCCGGTCGTACGCAGCGATTCGAGCGTCTCGCGTGCGTGCGTCACCCAACGCGTTGCTTCGGGACTTTTCGGCGCATCGATCAGGAACGCATCGAGGTGATAGGCGGCGTCAGAAATATCTCCACGCTTCAAGAGTAGGAATGCCAGCCCGTAGTGCGCCCCCGCGAGCTTGGGCTCGATCTGCAGCGCGCCACGGTAGCATCGAATCGCCTGCTCCGGCTGGCCGATCTTCGTATATGCTATCGCCATGTTCTGGAGCACCTTGAAGTTGCTCGGCTGATCGCGCATCGCCAGGCGATACGACGTGAGCGCCGCATCGTAGTCACCTTGCCGCTCGAGCGCGAGAGCCTCGCTCAAGTAGTCCAGTTTCTGCGGCTTTTGTGAAGCTGGCTTCCCTGTAAGGCGGCTCCAGAACGACATCAGCGGAAGCTATCGAGGACGCGCCCTTCGGGCTAGCTTGCAGCATGCCTCGACGCACATCCATCGATCCGGCGCGCGGGGTGCTCATCATCGAGTGGCCCTTCTTCGGCGAGCTCTCGCGTGGCCTCGCGCTCAAGGTCGCACGCTCCTATCGGCCCGACGTCGTGGTCGGGGTGGCAACCGCCGGCGTAGTCCCGGGCGCTGTCGTCGCCGCAATGCTCGGCTGCGACTTCCACTCCATTCTGGTGAGCCGCACGTACCATTCCGAAACCGTCCGGCAGACTCCTGCGGTTTTCGGCGAGGCCCCTCCCCAGGTGCGCAACCGCCGTGTGCTGCTGGTGGACGAAACCTGCGATGGCGGCGATACGATGCGACTGGCCATTGCCGCACTGCAGCATGCGGGTGCGGTGGAAGTACAAACTGCCGTTTGCTTTCGGACGGGCAGCTATGCTCCTGATTTCCACGCGCTGGCGACGGAGAGCGCGGTGGTGCTGCCGTGGGACCGGGAAATTATCGTCGACGGAACGCTCGTTCCAAACCCGGCCTACGCCGAGCTACTCGGCTAGTTGGGGTCGAGATAGGGCGACGCATGCGTCGCCCCTGCCGATGCTGCCCACCATCTGCTAGCCGGTGTCGCCACCGCGGCGCGAATAATATCTGCGCCATAACACGGGAATGACGGCGCCCTAGGAGTTCTCCGCGTAGTGCGCCCCGATCATCTCCACGCTGCCTGCCAGAAACCGGCACTTGTCGCTGTCGGTCGACGGGCCCTGTACCTCGAGCACCGCGACAGGGTAGTCGGCGAATTTGCCAAGGAAGGCGCCGATGATTCCGACCGTGAGGTGGCAACCGCGAGGATCTGGCTGATCGTCCGGATGCGCTTCCCAGCAGCCCGTGATGTCTACAGCGCAGAACGCGTCGTCGGCCGCTGTGAAAGTCGTTTTCCCCCATCCGGAATCCGTCCAGAAGTCGCCGGCCCGCTCGAAGAACTGGCCAACCTCCAACTCCTGCGGATCGACCCCGTCGCTACTCTCGACGAAGCTCTTGAAGGCGTCGTACATCGTGTCCCCACCGGCGTACGCAGCATCGCGAAGTGCAAAGACGGTGTCCAGGTCGGGCCGCGTGAGCAGTGCCTTCCTGAGCGCGAGGAGCGTGGTGGGTGGTACGAACAACAGTGGAGTCATGTCAGTATTGGCCTCGTTCACTCGATTGCCCGATCCGGTTGAATAGCTCGCTCTCGTCAATTATCGGGACGCCGAGCGCGTTTGCCTTGTCAAATTTGCTTCCCGGCTCGGCGCCGGCAAGCACGAAAGTCGTCGCCTTGGATACTGAGCTGGTGACACGTCCTCCGTTTTCCTCGATCAGCGCCGCTGCCTGCGACCTGGAAAGTGTGGGCAGCGTACCGGTAATCACGATGGTCTGACCGTTGAGGGCACCTGACGGCGCGACGTGGGTAGGCTCCGCGAGATTCACCCCGACACGGGCGAGTTTCTTGAGCAGCGAGCGTACCGACGGATCGTGAAAAAAGCTCGCGACCGACTGAGCGATGACGCCGCCGAGCCCCCGGATCGCTTCGATCTGCTCGACGTTCGCCGCGGCAAGTGCGTCCAGGGTGCCGAAATGCCGTGCGAGCAACCGAGCCGCTGCCTCGCCGACGTGCGGAATCCCGAGCGCGGTGAGAAGGCGCGACAGTGGCTGTGAGCGAGAGGCGTCGATTGCGGCGATGAGTGCGAGCGCGCTCTTCTTCTGATAGCCGTCGAGCGCGAGCATGTCGTCAGCGGAAAGCGTGTAGAGATCGGCGAAGTCATGCACGAGGCCGGCCTGTAGCAGCTGCTCGATTCGCGCATAGGAGAGGCCCCTGATGTCCATCGCTCCGCGCGATGCGAAGTACACGAGCGCCTCGAGCTGGCGACCAGGGCACGCGACGTTGGGACAGTAGATCGCCGCGAGATCGGCGTCGCGCTCGACCGGAGTCTTGCACACGGGGCAACGCGAAGGCATGCGCCAGGCGCGCTCGACGCCCGTCCGTCGTTCCGGCACAGGGCCGATCACCTGCGGAATGACGTCGCCCGCGCGCTTGACCTGCACGACGTCACCGATGCGGAGATCCTTGTCGCGGACGAGCTGCTCGTTATGCAACGTGGCGAGGCGCACGGTAGTGCCGCCGATCTCCACCGGCTCCAGAACCGCGTATGGATTCAGCATTCCCGTGCGCCCCACGTTCACTTCAATGGACGTGAGTCTCGTTTCGGCAATGTCCGGCGCAAACTTCCGCGCAATAGCCCAGCGTGGCTCGCGGCCGCCGACTACACCGAGATCGTCCTGCAGACGCAGTGAATCGACCTTTACCACGCCGCCGTCGATCGCAAAGTTGAGCTGCGCGCGGAGAACGTGTTCCACGTTGTGTGCCCACGCTGTTACTTCCTGGAGTGTCGCGCACCGCACGGCGTGCGGCGCAACCGGGATCCCCCACTCGCGCAACGCGTGTAACAGCTCCGACTGCGTTCTGACGGGCAGCTTGGCGGGATCGTCGAATGCAACCGCATAACCGAAGAATCGGAGCGGACGCGACGCGGTGATCGCGGGATCCAGCTGCCGCAGGCTGCCGGCCGATGCATTGCGCGGGTTGGCGAATACGGGTTCGCCTGCGGCGACGCGTGCCTCGTTCATGCGCTCGAACTGATCGAACGGAAAATAGATCTCGCCACGGATCTCGATCCGACCGCGCGGCGCGCCCGTCAAGCGCAGGGGAACGTCGCGCACCGTGCGGAGATTCGCGGTCACATCCTCGCCGATCGTGCCATTGCCACGCGTGGCGCCGACAACCAGGATTCCGTTTTCATACGTGAGACTTATCGCAGCGCCGTCGATCTTGAGCTCCGCGGAGTAGCCAGCGTGCTTCACCTCGTCGCCGGCGATTCTCACAAGGCGATCTTCCCAGTCCTGCAGCTCGCTATCGTCGAACGCATTGCCGAGCGAAAGCATGGGAACAGCGTGCGTATGTTTGGCGAGCGCGCTCTGCACCTCGGCGCCTACGCGCTGGGTGGGCGAGTCGGCCGTGCGCAGCTCGGGGTATGACGTTTCGAGCTTCTGGAGTTCCCTGAACAGGCGGTCGTACGCCGCGTCGCTCAGGACCGGGCGATCGAGCACGTGGTATTCGTGCGATGCGCGGTTAAGTATCTCGCGGAGCTCGGCGGCGCGTTCAGCCGGCGAGCCGGTGTCGCCGCTATCCGCCTCCGTTGACTTCCCCTGTTTGCGCGGTGTGCTCATTGAATTCGCGGCTGTCGAATCTGACTACGCGGTTCCTGCCCGTTTCCTTGGCGACGTAGAGGGCATCATCAGCCGCCTTAATGAGCGCTTCCGGATCGGTGACGAGAGGGTGAGGCCATGCCGCGACACCGCAGCTCATCGTGCGGTGAAGCGTCTGGCCATCGCCGTACGTGAACTCATGCTTCTCGACGCAGTTCCGAATGCGCTCGGCGAATGTTACTGCCGCGTCGAGCACGGTGCCAGGGAGCAGGAGCACGAATTCCTCTCCGCCGTAGCGACCAACTTTATCGATCTCTCGCGCCTCATCGGCAAGAAGTTTCGCGAACTGCTGGAGCACGGCATCGCCGGCCTGATGGCCGTACTGGTCGTTGACACGCTTGAAGTGGTCGATGTCACACATCACGAGCGAGAGCGGTTCATGCAGCCGTTGAGAGTGCTCCCACATCTCATGCAGCCGCTCTTCGAGCGAGCGGCGGTTCGCGACGCCGGTAAGAACGTCCGTGCTGGACATGACGAGCAGCTGCGCATTGGCGGTCGATAATTCGCGCTCCCGCTGCTCCAACGCGGACTGCAGCGACTGAATGCGGAGCAGTGATCTAACTCGCGCATCGAGCTCGCGAAAGTTGATCGGCTTGGTGATGTAATCATCGGCACCCGCTTCGAAGCCCTGCACCATACTTTCGGTGGTGTCGAGCGCGGTCTGCATGATGACCGGAATGAATGGCAGACTCTCGTCGCTCTTGATGCGCCGAGCGACCTCCAGGCCGTCGATCTTGGGCATCATGACGTCGAGCAGGATAAGATCCGGCGTCGGAGAGGAATACACCCGCTCGAGTGCCGCTTCGCCGTCGGCCGCCTCGTCAACTATGTAGCCTCGCGCCTCCAGTCGAGCGCGAAGCAGTTGGATGTTGTCGGGGTGGTCGTCTACGACGAGGATGCGCTTTGTGGTCTCATCCTGCATTGGGCCGACCAAGGAACCGCTGCACCTCAGCAACCACGGCGCGCGGCTCACACGGCTTGGCGAGATAGCCGTCACATCCGACTTCCATTGCCTTCTCACGGTCGGACGCCAGAGCGTGCGCCGTAAGTGCGATGATCGGGATGTGCCTCGTCGCAGGGTCGTGCTTCAGCACCTGCGTCGCTTCCCAACCGTCGATGACGGGTATGGAAATATCCATGAGAATCAGATCGGGTTGTTGGGCTCGCGCCTTCGCGATGCCTTCTTCTCCGTTCAGAGCCTCAATGACGCTATAGCCGAAATGCTTGAGAATCGTCGAGTAGACGATACGGTTGTCTTCGTTGTCTTCTACGAGTAACACTAACTTGCCAGACTCGCTCATCCACTCCTCGCACGGGTATTGCACGCCTCTCTAGGCAAGATTCTTACCACCATCAGTTCACCTACGGCAAATGGATACCATTCAAGACACCCCCGAAGAAACATCTGGTACGATCTCAAAGCGCTTCTGGCGTCCGGGACGATCCTCCAATGGACGTGCCGGGTCGGTGACGCGAGCACACGGGCGCCCGTATTCGCGACAGACCGACTGGCACACAGTCGCCCTCGTAGGGGCAGGGATAGCCGCTGGGGTGGTTCTGGGAGCAGGCGTCGCCCTTCTCATGGCTCCCCAGTCCGGGGCACACACGCGGCTCGCGCTAAGTCGAGGGGTGCGCCGGCACCGGCCGTGGCGCAGCAGCCCGTGGAGTCAGCTGGGCGAGGAACTCCGCAAGGCGACGCACGAGAGAAACAGACGGTCGCGCGCGCCAACCGTCGCGTGATGGCTGCGGTCCGACCGCAGCGATCACGGCCTACATCTTCTTGAGCGAATCCGCCGCTTCGGCCTTGTAGCGGGGGTCGTTATAGTCGATCGTCTCACCTGAGACGACCGCTTCGTACTCTGTTTTTGCCTGCGACTTCATCCCCATGTCGGCATACACCTTCGCGAGGTCGAGGCGGTGAACGATGCGCCGCGGATCGTTGGTAACGGCCTCTTCGAGATAGCGCCGAGCATTTTCCCAGCTGGCTTCGCCAAAGATCTGGCCGCCGAGAAAGTTGCGTGCGATCATCCGCGTGAAGCCGCTGAGCCGCATTACTTCGGCATTCCATACTCCCATCACGTGAAGGCATCCGGCGTGCTTCGGCTCGACTTTCAGGCACTCCAGCGCTTGATCGCGCACTTTCGCCGCGTATTTTACGCGATCCCGCGGCCCCAGAGTGAGCGCCATTCTGCCGAGTGCTTCGGCGAGAACGAAGTGGCCGTCGGCGCCGTTGGGATTCGCCTGAACTGCGCGGGCGGCTTCATCCTGCGCTGTCTTGTACATCGCGCTACGTTCATCGGCGTTTGATTCGGCCGACGCAAGATCGACCTCCGAACGCGACGCCCGCCACAGCGCGTCGTAGCTGCCGGGATCGATCGCGAGTGCCTTCTCATAGGCTGCGACTGCATCGGAGGCATTTCTCCCCGCATATGCTGCATCGCCTTTCGATATCCATTCTGCAGCGGTTTGTCCGCTCGCAGAGAGCAACGGTATCATGACCGCAAGCACGAGCAAACCCGCGACAGCCGACTTACGGAACACCATAGCTATCTCCAAGATTGTCTACGGTGCTTAAAATACCCCGATGATCGTTCCCCGGCTTATCGAGCGCAAGCGCGATGGTGAGAGCCTCACCGCCAGCGAATGGCGCGCGCTCATACATGCATATTCCGCCGGCGACGTGCCCGATTATCAGCTGTCGGCGCTTCTCATGGCGGTGTTTTTTCGCGGTATGACGCGCAGCGAGACGGACGCGCTCACCGACGCCATGTTGAGCAGCGGCGCGCGGCTGGATCTGTCGGACATGGCGGCGCCGCGTCTCGACAAGCACTCCACTGGCGGTGTCGGGGACAAGGTGTCGCTCATTCTGGCGCCGCTCGTCGCAGAGCTTGGTGTAGCGGTTCCGATGATGTCGGGCCGCGGGCTGGGCCATACCGGAGGAACGCTCGACAAGCTCGAATCAATTCCAGGATTTCGCACTGATCTTTCGCTCGTCGCAGCACGGGCGCAGCTCGACCGCGTCGGTTGTGCGCTGATCGGACAGACGGGAGAGATCGCGCCAGCCGACAAGAAACTCTACGCGCTGCGCGACGCGACAGGCACCGTGGAGTCGATTCCGCTCATCTCGGCAAGCATCATGAGCAAGAAGCTCGCGGAAGGATTGACCGGACTCGTGCTCGACATCAAGAGCGGGAGCGGCGCTTTTCTGCCTGAGCTGGAACGCGAGATCGAGCTGGCGAAAACCATGATCGAGCTTGGCAGCGATCGCGGCTGTCCGGTCGTCGCGCTCGTGACCGCGATGGACCGTCCGCTCGGCAACACCTGCGGGAACGCGCTCGAAGTGCGAGAGTCGATCGAGTTTCTGCAGGGTAAGCCGCCCGCCGACCTTGCCGTCGTAACGTACGCGTTGGGCGCGGAGATGCTCCTGCTGGCAGGAGTCGCGAACACCCGCGATGATGCGCACGCTCAGCTGAGCGACGCCATCGAAAGCGGCCGCGCAGCTGAGCGTTTCAGGGCGATCATCGCCGCACAGGGCGGCGACCCACGCGTCATCGACGATGTCTCCCTGCTTCCATCGGCACCCGTGAAGCTCGAATATCGTGCATCGTGCGACGGCGTGGTGCAGTGCGTCAAGCCGCGCACGATCGGGCACGGTATCGTTGCGCTTGGCGGCGGCCGTCGTGCGATGCACGACATTGTGGATCCGTCGGTTGGCTTCGATATCTTCGTCAAGCCGAACGCAGCTGTCACCGCGGGCGATGTGATCGCTGTGATTCACGCTCGCGACCACGTAGGCAGCGCCCTTGGAAGCAGCGTTCTCGACGAAGCCATCGGGATCGGCGACGATCCCGTAGATGTTCTGCCACTCGTATCGCACCGGATCACGGCTGCCGGCGTCCAGCGTCTATAGGAGAGGCTGTGTCGACGCCTCCTCGATTCGGACAGGGACGGACACAGACACCGCTGTCGTTTGGAGCAACAGATTGCGAGGGACGTCGTGGCGGTCGGTGGAAAGTGTGAGATCCACCCAAGCTCCTGCCAGTGCCAATGCGTCTGGCACGATGACGGTCCATCGTGGCCGCATGGTTTTGTAGACTGCGATCTGCCGATCGAGCGTAGCGACCGCGCCACCAGCCGCGTTACGGATGGTGACGTGCGCGACACCGACGAAGGCGGCGTTACCATTCCGCGTAAGTGTGGCGTGCACGTCGATCGAGTCACCACGGGCGGTGGCTTCGGCTGCACCGATCGTGACACCTGTTGATACCGACCCCTTGCGGTAGAATGCCGGCAATACCGTAGCGGTTTCCATGTTGATGCGCGCCGCGGTGCGGCCTTCCATGCTGTCCGTCGTGAGCGGAATCGACGCGGTGTCTCGTGAGTGCACCGTGATACGGGCCCAGTATTCGCCGTCCGGTATCGCTTCGGGCGCGTGGGCGAGCAGTCGCACCGTTCGCGTTGCGCCAGGACGCAGACTGAAGTGACTGGGATAGGCCGATATCCAGTCGGCGGCGCTCTGGCCGTCAGCCTCTCCGCCCAGCTCGACGCGCAACTGTCCAGCTGAGTCGGTCGTCGCGAAACCGAAGCGGAGGTCGACGCTGAACTCCGCACGCGTCGCGTGCGGGTTCAGCACCGTGATCTCTCCGGCAGGGCGCGCCGCGGTGAGGACCACCATGTGTGGATCCACGCCGATTCCAGCCACCTGGGCGCCGGCAAGACGGCCAATCGCGCACCAGGCGACGCTGGTCTTGGCCGCACGGGCGCCAACAAGACGCAGCCTCACAGGTCTGCGTAGGCTACGGTGATCTGGCCCGTACCGGTGTACACACCGAGCGCCTGCGAAGCAGAGGCCTGGACCGTGGCTCCGATGCCGAAATACATTTTTGTGCTTCCTGCGCCCGCCTGGAATGTGCCGGCAAATGGAGCATTTGTGGCAGCCGCGAACGATACGGCGGTGCCCGTCAGCAACTGACTGTCGCTCATGATGTAATTCCAGCCGGTGACAGGCATGTTCGCACCCGTAGCGGGCTTCAGCTCCGACGGCATCATAAGGTTCACGGTGATGGAAGACCCGCCCTGACCAGACAACTCGAATTGGCCGCCCGTGCCATCTCTTGGTCCTACAGTCTTGCTGGTCGAGACGAGCATCTTCCCGAAGTCGAGGGCGCGCGTGACGACAATCGAGAGCGGCGCGACGACATGCGCGCTGGTGCTGAATGAAGCCGACGTGACCATCTGTGCACCCGCAGGAGCTGCCATCATTGTGGCGAGGGCTAGTTGGAGCAGGATCCTGGATCTACGGTACTCGGTGCGCATGATGACACTCCTGCCGCGCTAGCGGCGTATTGGATGAGTGGTACGCGCCGAGTATAGGTTGGGCAGGTCGCGGCAGTGTTACCGTAGCGAGAGGGGCGCCATCGATTTGGTGCGAATGCGATTAAGGTCGTCGACGTCGCTGGCGTGCGCCCGTCGATCCGCGCTCGATCTGGTCGGACCGACGCTGCAAACGAGGGACGGCGCGATCGTTTGCAGGATTCTGCTCGATGGATACTGCAAGAAGGGCTCGGCATAATCTGCCGAGCCCTTTGCCGTTATCCGAACGCCATTCGAGTCAGGAGTGCATGTCGACCATGTGTCGACTACACGTCGAGGTTGCTTACGAACTTCGCGTTGTCTTCGATGAACTGTCTGCGCGGCTCGACATCGTCTCCCATCAGAGTCTGGAAGATCTGATCTGCCATCACGGCGTCTTCCATGTTCACCTTGAGCAGCGTGCGCGTGTTCGGATCCATCGTCGTCTTCCAGAGCTGATCTGGGTTCATTTCTCCCAGTCCCTTGTAGCGCTGGATGTTGACGGACGTCTTGCCGTCGTTGCCGCCAAGACGGGTGATGAGATCATCGCGCTCCTTCTCGTCGTAGGCATAGTACTCCTCCTTGCCCTTGGCGACCCGATAGAGCGGCGGCTGGGCCAGGTAGATGTAGCCCGCTTCGATCAACTCCGGCATCTGCCGGAACAGGAAGGTGAGCAACAGAGTGCGGATGTGTGCGCCGTCGACGTCGGCGTCCACCATGAGGATGATCTTGTGATATCGCGTGGTGTCGAGCGAGAAGTCGTCGCGGATGCCCGCGCCGATCGCGGTGATAATCGTCCGGATTTCTTCGTTGGACAGCACCTTGTCGATGCGTGCCTTCTCGACGTTGATGATCTTGCCGCGGAGGGGAAGGATCGCCTGGAAGTTTCTGTTGCGGCCCATCTTTGCCGAGCCGCCAGCCGAGTCGCCCTCGACCAGATACAGCTCACAGAGAACCGGATCGCTGAGTGAGCAATCGGCGAGCTTTCCCGGAAGATTTCCGACGTCGAGTGCGCTCTTCTTGCGCGTGAGATCGCGCGCCTTGCGTGCTGCCTCTCTTGCGCGTGAAGCGGACAGCGACTTCTCGATGATGAGATTCGCGACCTTGGGATGCTCGTCGAGGTAGCGGTTGAGCAACTCGTTCATAACCGACTTCACAGCGCCTTCGACTTCCGAGTTGCCGAGCTTGGTCTTCGTCTGCCCCTCGAACTGTGGCTCGTGGACCTTGACCGAAAGAACCGCGGTGAGTCCTTCGCGCACGTCGTCGCCAGACAGCGCTGCTTCCTTGTCCTTCTTGTTGACACTGCTGCGGGCAAGGTACTGATTGATGACGCGCGTCAGGCCGGACTTGAAGCCGGTCAGGTGCGTTCCGCCCTCGTGCGTGTTGATGTTGTTGACGAAGGAGAAGACGTTCTCGTTGTAGCCGTCGTTGTACTGGAACGCGATCTCGATGCCGATGTCGTCGTGAATGGTGTCGATGTAGACGACTTCGGGATGAATCGGCTTGCTGCGCGAGTTGAGAAACTGCACCATCTCCTGCAGACCGCCTCTCGCGAGGAAGGTCTCCGACTTCTCCTGGCCCTCGCGCTCGTCGGTGAGCGTGATGCGGATGCCCTTGTTGAGATACGCGAGCTCACGCATGCGATTGGCCAGCGTGTCGTACTTGTAGCTAAGCTCGGTAAATATGAGATCATCGGGCTTGAACCAGGTCTTGGTGCCGGTCTGGTTCCTGGGAACCGTGCCCACGACCTTGAGCTTGGTGACAGTGGTGCCGCGGTTGAAGTCCATGTAATAGATCTTGCCGTCGCGCTGCACCCACACCTTGAGCTGCGAAGAAAGCGCGTTCACGACGGAAACGCCGACCCCGTGCAGACCGCCCGACACCTTGTAGCTGTTCTTGTCGAACTTGCCGCCCGCGTGAAGGACCGTGAGCGCCAGCTCGACACCAGGCAATCCTTCGGTGGGATGTACGTCGACAGGGATTCCACGTCCGTCATCGACAACTGTTATCGAGTCGTCCTTGTGGATCGTTACCGAAATCTCGGTAGCATGCCCCGCAAGCGCTTCGTCGATGGAGTTGTCTACAACTTCGTAAACAAGGTGGTGAAGTCCGGTTCCCGACGTCGAACCGATGTACATGCCGGGACGCTTCCGTACTGCCTCGAGCCCCTTGAGAACCTGAATATTCTCTGCGTCGTAGTGTGACGCAGTACGATCGACCTTTTCTTTGACTGCCATTTACGCGACCAAAATTGGCGTGAGACGGATACCGAATAAAACCCGAACAAACCGGCCCCGTAGACTATGTAATGTAACCGATTCGGCTGCCATTTGCAATCCCCGGTGTGTGACCTAAGCTATTGCAACGCAACGACTTGCAACCGTCAGTCTGGCCGCGCCAGCTGGAACCTCAGCTTTCGGACACGGGGCCGCCCCGGATCCGTATTGAGCGCCTCGACCAACTGCGGCTCCATAAGCTGCAGTTCGGTCATCCAGGCGTTGGTGCGGACTGCCACGAACAACGACCCATCCGGGGTCACGAACAGCGGTTCGGTTACCGAGGCGATGTCCGCGCCGACCAGTGCGGCCCACTCCGGTACCACCGCCGACTGCACCATCCGGGCGTCCAGGCCGGCGTCCTTGAGATACGCACTCAATGCGTCGGAGATGCGTTCAGGGCCATGGTACTTGTCGGCCATCCTACCGCGCCCCGACTATCGCGCCGCCCGATATCTGCCAGCGCGCGAGGCTGCTCAGATCCGGCGGAATGTCGCCAGCGCGCGGAACGGTGAGAATGGTCTGACCCGACACAGTCGTATGCAACAGGGCGAGTATGTGCGCGCTGCGGCGCACGTCGAGTTCGGCGAAAGGGTCATCCAGCAACAGCAATGGATCACTACCGGCATGTGCCTTGAGCGTTTCGGCTTCAAGGAGACGCAGCGTGATCGCCGCGGTGCGCTGCTGGCCGCCGGAGCCGAATGCGCGCAGGTCATGACCACCGATGTCCAGCGCGATGTCGTCGCGATGTGGGCCGGTGTGGGTGAGCCCGCGCCGGATGTCGAGTGTGCGCTTGCGTGCGAGGGTGTCGCGCAATTCGTCGGCCGCGTCCCGTGGGTTAGCGATCGATGTGACGTAGCGCATCCGCATCGGTTCCGGTTCGCCGATCGCGGCGGTGAGGCGCGTGAACTCGGATTCGTGCTGATCCATCCAGCACAACGCGCTCGCTCAGCAGGACTGCTCCGCTCTCGGCCAGTGCGGGCTCCCACACCGCGACACTCTCGTCCGACTGCTGGCCGCGCGCCACTCCTCGAAGAGCGGCGTTCCGGCGTGCCAGAGCGCCGCGGTACGTCTGCAGCGCGGCAAGGTAGCGCGCCGACGTCAGCGCGAGCGCGACATCGAGAAAGCGCCGCCGCTCGCTTGGCGACCCGCTCACCAGCGCGACGTCGCGCGGCGAGATCACTATCGCCGGAAGCGACCCTAGCGCAGCACTCAGTCGCTTCGCTTCGGAGCCGTCGACGACTACGCGCTTCTTTCCCCGGCCGAATCCCGCGGCAAGATCGTGCTCGCCGTTCGTGCGTACGGTTGCGTGCAGGTGAAACGCGCTAGCGCCGAACCGGATGAGATCGGCGTCGCGTGCGCTGCGTACCGAGCGAAGCAGCTGGAAGTAGTAAATCGCTTCGAGCAGGTTTGTCTTCCCCTGGCCATTGTCGCCGATGACAACGACACCGGAGGGCGGGAATGTCAGGTCCGCGCGTGCGAGGTTGCGAAAGTCGCGAACGCCGAGCTGCTCGAGGAGCGCCACGCGTGTCTGCTCTTTCTTACGGCGGCGCGACGACCGGTGTCGTCAGCGTCCGCTGAAGGTCGGCGCGCGCTTCTCGAGGAACGCGGTCATTCCGTGCTGCATGTCTTCGGTAGCGGCGAGAAGGCCGAAATGGTTCGATTCGAGAGTCAGCCCCTCGTCCAGCGTCATACCGAGTCCACGATCGACCGCTTCAATGCAGAGTGCGACGGCAAGTGGAGCGTTCTGCATTATCTGCCTGAGCATTATCTGGGCAGCGCCAAGCAGCTCGGCAGCGTGCACAACGCGGTTCACGAGGCCGATGCGCAGTGCCTCCTCCGCGTCGATCATCTCCCCTGTCATGAGCAACTGCAGCGCGCGGCCCTTTCCGATGAGTCGAGGCAGTCGTTGGGTACCGCCGTAACCGGGGAGAATTCCCAGCTTCACCTCAGGCTGGCCGAACTTCGCGTGCTCCGACGCGATGCGGACATGACAGGCCATTGCGATCTCGCAGCCGCCGCCGAGTGCGAAGCCGTTCACCGCTGCGATGACGGGCTTGGGACACATCTCGAAGCGACGAAAGATCTCCTGGCCCGCGCGCGACCGACCCTTGGCGACGAATGGAGACTGCGACTGAAGCTCGCTTATGTCCGCGCCGGCGATGAACGCGCGCCCTGCGCCGGTGAGTATCACGCCGCCAACATCCTGCCGCACGCGCGCGTCGTCTATCGCCATTCCGAGCTCGGCAATCGTGCCGCTGTTCAGCGCGTTGAGCTTGTCCGGCCGATTGACAGTGATCGTGGCGATGCGGTCAGCCACTTCGAAGGTCAGAAAATCGTAGGAAGGCATGCGCTCAATATAAGCGTCGCGGAGCGGCCCATTTCGCCGGGCAGCCTTCTTGCTTGGGTCGCCGGACATGCGTCAGACATGGCTTTTGAGAACCGGTACGAAGCGCGGCCGTTTCAGCTACTTGACGGCGTCGGGCTCACCGGCCAGCGCCAGGCGCGCCGCGCAGATTGACGCGCTTGCGATTCCGCCGGGTTGGACCGACGTGCATGTCGCCGCGAGTGAGCGCGCCGCGATCCAGGCCTGGGGGTTCGACGCGCGGGGGCGCAAGCAGTATCGGTATCATCCGACCGCGGTGAAGCGGGGACAGACGCGTAAGTACTATCGCGTTCGCCAGATGGCGCGCGACCTTCCCGCGATTCGTCGGCGCGTCCACGCCGACTTCAACCAGAAACAATTCTCGCGTAGCAAGGTCAGCGCGGCCATCGTGCGTTTTCTCGCCGACGGGTTCTTTCGGATCGGCAACGATCGCTACGCCAAGGAAAACGGCACGTTCGGGCTCACCACGCTGAAGAAGTCACACGTCAAGGTCGATGGCGATCTCATCATCTTCGATTATGTCGGAAAGCGCTCGATAAGACATCGCCAGACCGTCGTGAGTCGCGACCTTGCTCGATTCGTCGACGCGCTGCTCGAAACGCCGGGACGACGGCTCTTTCGGTATCAGGACGAAAATGGTGACTGGCACGACGTGGAGTCCGCTCAGGTCAACCAATATCTTCAGGAGCTGGCTGGATTCCCGTACAGCGCGAAAGACTTTCGGACGTGGGGCGGGACGCTGCGTGCAGCGACGGTGCTGGCCGACGTCGGCCCCGCGGCGTCCGAACGGGAAGCCAAACGGAACGTAGCAACGGCGATACGCCTCGTTGCCGCGGAGCTGGGCAATACTCCCACGATATGCCGGAAGTCGTACGTGCATCCTGTGGTAGTCGATCGTTATGTGGAGGCCGGCGATACCATCGTGCTCGAGAAGCAATCTCGGGCCCTGCACGCGACGCGTAGCGCCCACACACCCGAGGAGCGCGCTCTTGTCGCGTTTCTCGACCAGCATTTTCCCGGATCGCAGAAAGGAAAGGCGCACCGACCCGGATTAGCGGTGTACGTTGTGTCATGTCAGCCACGACTCTCGAGCGCGATCTCGCGCTGCATCGCGAGGCGCTGAGCACCTGCCGCGAGTGTAGCGGCGTCGCCGCCGGCACACCGGTGATCTCGCTTGCCCGCAGACCGCGCGTAATGCTTGTCGGGCAGGCGCCGGGCCAGGTGGAGACGGTGGACCAGCGTCCGTTCGCCGGGCGAGCAGGGAAGACGCTGTTCAAGTGGCTGGCGCGTGCGGGAATCGAGGAAAGCGACGCGCGCGACCGAATCTACATCGCAGCTGTCACTCGCTGTTATCCCGGCCCGAGCGCGAGTGGTCGGGGTGATCGCGTACCGTCGCTCGAAGAGCAGAGAAATTGCAGTCGATGGCTGGACGCGGAGCTCGCGCTGATCCGCCCGCGACTGGTCATCCCGGTGGGGCGGCTCGCAATCGATCGGTTTCTCGGAAAGTTGCCGCTCGAACGAGTGATCGGAAAGGAGCACTCGTTAGTTCTTGGCGTGCGAAAGGTCATTGTCATCCCGCTGCCGCATCCGTCGGGAGCGAGCAGCTGGATTCATGGTCCGGGACATGCGGATCTGCTGGATAGCGCACTGCGCGTCCTTCATGTTCGGCTGCATGAGACCTTATATTTGTAGGCTGTGAGAGCGACCACCAAATTCCTGACTGGGGGAGCGCTGATTCTGGGCGTTGCCGGCTACCTGATGGCAAATTCCATCAGCAAGACGGCTACGTATTACCTCACGCCGACCGAGCTCTCAAGCAAGGTCGCGACCGATCCCACATTCTATAACACGGGCGTGAAGGTAGGCGCGCGGGTCGTCACAGGTTCCATCGTGCGCGAGCCGGGTGGCCGTGAGACGATGTTCAGGATGACCGACGGCACGCGCACTTACGGCGTCGTCTATCGCGGCATAACGCCCGATACGTTCACCGACAGCGTCGATGTCGTGGTCGAAGGACGTCTGGGCCACGATCAGGTCTTTCATGCTACGACGCTGCTGGCGAAATGCGCCTCGCGGTACGAGAACGCGCCGGATCGTCCAGCGCGCGTCCAGACGTGACGTTGGCGCGGCGATGACCGCGCGTTACCACTCCTTACAATGATTCTCGTTGGTGAGCTGTCGCTGTGGGTCGCCTTGTTGATGGCGGTCTGGACGGCGACAGTATCGTTCGCCGGCGGCTCGCTCAAGCGCCAGGACCTCGTCGACAGCGCCGAGCGTGGCACGTACGCGACTTTCGCAATGGTCGTCCTTGCCGCGATCGGCTTGTGGACAGCGATCTTCACGCACGACTTCTCGTTCAAGTACGTCGCGTCGTACACCAGCGCAAATCTTCCCAAGGCCTACCTGTTCACGGCGTTCTGGGGTGGACAGGCTGGCTCGATGTTGTTCTGGGTGCTCATCCTCACGTTCTTCTCGACGCTCGCAGTGTTTACGAGCCGCAAGCGGAACCCGGAGCTTATGCCGTACGTGATAGGAACGCTCGCGATAATCGCGATCTTCTTCCTCGCTACGCTCTGCTTCGGCGCGAATCCGTACGAGCGTCTGGACTGGCTACCGGTCGATGGACGCGGGATGAACCCGCAGTTGCAGAACCCGGGGATGGCTATCCACCCCCCCAATCTTTACCTGGGCTACGTCGGCACGAGCATTCCATTCGCCTTCGCGATCGCCGCCCTGATAACTCGCCGACTCGACGCAGAGTGGCTCGTGGCTGTGCGGCGCTGGGCGCTCATCAGCTGGTTCTTCAACACCACTGGCATCATCCTCGGCATGTGGTGGGCGTATGTCGAGCTCGGCTGGGGCGGTTACTGGGCGTGGGATCCGGTCGAGAACGCGAGTCTTCTACCGTGGCTCACCACTACCGCTTTCCTGCACTCCGTGATGGTGCAGGAGAAGCGCGGGATGCTCCGCAAGTGGAATGTCACGCTCGTGATCTGCTCGTTCCTGCTTTCGATCTTCGGCACGTTCATCACACGCAGCGGTGTCATATCGAGCGTTCACTCGTTCGCTCAGTCTCCTGTCGGCAACTGGTTCGCCGGCTTCCTCGGCATCGCGATCATCGCAAGCGTGTATCTGGTGTCGACGCGCCTCAACGATCTCAAGGCGAACGCTGTCCTCGAGAGCATGGTTAGCCGCGAGGCCGCGTTTCTGTACAACAATCTCGTGCTGGTCGGGATCGCGTTCTCGGTGTTGTGGGGAACGCTGTTTCCCATCCTCACAGAAGCCGTGCGCGGTACCAAGATCACTGTCGGGCCGCCGTTCTTCAACGCCGTCAACGTTCCGCTTGGACTTCTTCTTCTGTTGCTGACCGGCATCGGACCGCTGATCGCATGGCGCAGAGCGTCGATCGCGAATTTGCGGCGCCAGTTCACGATACCGTTTGCCGCGCTGATAATCATGCCCTGCCTGCTTTTCGCGGCAGGAATGCGGAGCATGTCGGCGATCATCGCATATGCGTTCGCGGCGTTCGTGGCTGCCACGATCCTGCAGGAGTTCTACAAGGGAGTCGGCGCGCGGCACTCGATGTACGACGAGGCACTCCCGGTCGCGCTGGTGCGGCTCATCGCGCGCAACAGGCGGCGATACGGCGGCTACATCGTGCACGCAGGCGTCGTCATCATCTTCTGCGCGTTCGCTGGACTCGCTTTCAAGACGGAGCACGACCTCACGGTGAGCGCTGGCGATACCAAGACGCTCGTAGACCCGTTCGGCCATACCTGGACATTCACGAGCCAAGGCGTGTCGCGCTACGACGTGCTGAATCGTGAGGTGACGGCAGTCGCGCTCGAGACCAAGCGCGACGGCAAGCCGATGGGCGTGATCACCACCGAGAAGCGGCAATATTTCTCCGGCAACGATCCCAACAATCGCGTGCCGACCTTCCAGCCCGCGACAGCGGTCGGGATCATGGGCTCGTTCAGACAGGACGTGTACGTGACGCTCGCCGGTGTGACGGGCCAGGACACGGGTGAGATACGCATCACCTTCAACCCGCTCGTGCGCTGGGTGTGGCTGGGCGGTATGTGCATGGCGATCGGCGGCCTGATCGTGATGTGGCCGCAGGCGGAGCGCAGGCGGAAGCAGGGCGGGTACGTCACGACGCTCCGCCCCGATCCCGCGCTCGCAGAGACGGTATAGCGATGGACCGAAGACAGTTCCTGCTTTCGCTGGCTGGAAGTGCGCTTGTTGCGCGAGCGGCAGCCGCGCAGGGATCTGCGAACGCGAACACGATGGACATGTCGATGAGCCCGGACACGTACAGGCCGGTGCGCTTGCCACCCAAACCGGGTGCAGTCACGCTGCTCAACGACGCACAGCGTGACGACCTGGAGCATCATCTGCATTGTCAGTGCGGTTGCCTCCTGGATGTATACACCTGTCGCACGACCGATTTCTCGTGCCCGGTTTCGCCGTCGATGCACGTCGATGTCATGGGTCTGATAGGCGGCGGTTATGACGCGAAGGAGATCATGGCTGCATTTCGCTCAGTCTATGGCGAGCGTGTGCTCATGGCGCCGGCGAAGGAAGGATTCAACTGGCTCGGCTACTTCCTTCCGTTCGTCGCGCTTGGCACGGGCAGCGTTGTCGTGTTCGGCCTGTTGAAGCACTGGAGCAGGCCGGCGGCCAAAATTCATCTCACCGAAGACACGATGCACGCGACTCCGGATGAGCTTGCACGGTTGCGCGACGCGTTGCGGAGCGACGCATGACGCCGATGATCGTGGGCACTGCTTTGGCGATCATCGCTCTCTGCTTCGTGCTGTATCCGTTGTTTCAGGAGCCCTTGGGGATGAAGCCCGCTCCGCGCGCGGCAGGCCGCAGCGCGGGCGTCACAACGGCAGTCGACGCGCTTCGCGAGATCGAGTTCGACCACGTCACGGGGAAGTTGTCCGACAGCGACTACGCAGAGCTCAAGTCGTCGTACACACAGAGCGCGATTTCAGCGATGCGTGACAGCGGCGGGACTCCGACACCTCATGTCGTTTGCGAAACGTGCGGGCCCCGCCCCGAGTACGATGCGTGCTATTGCTCGGAATGCGGACGCGCGCTGGCCGCTTAGCGTAGAGCGGACGGTTGTTCTATCAGACTCTCTCCCTCGTGGGAGCGGCACTGCTGCTCGTCGGTTTCGTGGGCATGCAGATACGGCGCATGCGGAACGACAGCGCCACGTTCAACGCGCTCAACTTCCTCGGCTCGGGGCTGCTTGCGTGGGTAGCGATCCACGATCGCCGAGCCGGATTCATAATACTCGAAGTAGTCTGGGCGCTCGCGTCGCTGCCGCCGCTTTATCGAGCGGTCATGCGCACTAGCGCTCAAGCGCGATGAGACGCCGCACCGCGGCGTGAATCGGGAGTAGCGTGGCGCAGATGCAGAGGATCGCCGCGATCGCGAATCCCACCAGCATGTCCGCGGGCTCTACGGTCGTTCCGAACGCCTGCGCGCTGAGGTACAGATACACGGGCCGCGCTTCGAGCATAATTACGACGCCGATCAGCGTCACCGCGGCCATCATGAAGATGAGACCCCCGAATGATGTCGGGATCTGCGCTGCATTCTCGGTTTCGAACTGAGGGAAGACCGTTCCCGCGCCGATCGCGAGCCCCGATATCGCGAAGGTGAGCAGTGTAATCGTCCCCACTGATACCGCGGTCATGAATTCGCCAACCTGCAACAGTATGTCAGTCGTGAACACGATTGCCAGCGCGAGAATCAGCAGCGGCAGCGTGCCGACCCAGAACTTGGCCCACAAGAGATCGCGCATCGACAGGGGACTGGCCTTGAGAAGCCACCACGTGCGTCCTTCCAGACTGACGGATGGAAATATGAACCGCGCCGCGATCGAGGCCAGAACGAAGCCGGCGAGCACGAGGTTGAGGAATGGAATGATGTTCGCGAGCAGAAACGAAATACCATCGCCATGCAGCGGCAGAAATCGCACGTTGAACACGTAGACCACCACCAGCACGACGAGGAGAATCAGCTGCGACCACTGCGTTGTGTCACGAAAGAAAACGCGCAGCTCCTTGAGCACCAGCTCACGTCGCGTTGCGGGAAGCGCGTCCATGATCGCATCGAGATGCCCGCGTGCGTGCGGCATGCTCCGTCCGATTCCTTCCTGCGACTTGCTGTAGCCAGCAGCGTACAGCGCGCGGTGGAGCATCGCTCCAATCGCGACCAGTGCGGCGGCGGTAGACCAGAGCAAGTAAAAGGGAAGGAGGTCCGGCTCGTAGCGCAGCCACCCGAGTACACCGGACCGCACCCAGTCGCTCGGCATCCACGGCGATGACGGAGTGCGGAGGATCGCAAGGAAGTCGACAAGTGAGCGAAAGCCTTCGGGCCGCGCGAGTCGCTCGGGGCGAAGCAGTCTGAAGCCCAGTATCAGTCCCGCGGCCGCGAGCACGGTGATGACACTCAGAATGTCACGAGTGCGGCGAGCCGGAAACACGTTGACTAACAGAAGCGTGATGGATGCGCCGAGGGCGGCAGGGATCACGAAGAACGGGATCATCGCTGCGAGCGCGACGAGTGGATACCACCATCCGCCATCGTACGCAATCCCGAACGCCGTGAAGATCGGGAAGGCCATCAGGATCACCATCCAGCTCGAATTGACGAGCGTCTCGGTGAGCTTCGCGCCGTAAACGGCCAGCCAATCGACGGGTGTCCCGACCAGCAGATCCAGATCGCGCGCGAGAAAGAACGTCGAAAGGGATGTGATGATATTCGACAGCAGCAACAACCCCAGGAAGCTCACCAGCACCAGGCTCAGGAGCTTTCCCGCCAGCAGCGCGCCAATCTCAGGAACGTTCTTGAAATACATCAGCAGGCGGTATGTAACTCCGAAGATGAAGAGCCAGAACAGCGCCGCCACAATTGCGAGGAGGAAGATTCGCGCACCGCGCCCGCGCGCCCGGTTCCGTGCGCTCGCTCGTAGCGATTGCAGCTTCGGTGTCAGGACATGGAACAGCTCGCGGAGCACTATTCGCCCGCTATGCAGAGAGAACTTCGAGCGCGCTACGAGCTGCCTTTTCGCCAGTGAGACGCAGAAATATCGCTTCGAGTCCAACGTCCTCGCTGTTCGCGCGCAGATCGGCCATCGTGCCCATGGCCGCGATCCTGCCGCTCTGAACTATCGCGATCCGGTCGCAGAGCGTCTCAGCAACTTCGAGCGTGTGCGTGGACATCACGATCGTGTTGCCACGCTCCACGTACGCTCTGAACAGGTCCTTGAGCAATCGCGCGGCTTTGGGATCGAGTCCTACCATCGGCTCGTCGACGATGATTACTTCGGGCCGGTGAACGAACGCGCTCGCGATGATAAGCTTCTGGCGCATTCCGTGGCTGTAGCTCTCGACCAGCTCGTCCTTCCACTCCAGCAGATCGAACAGAGCGAGTAATTCCTCACCGCGTTTGTCGATCTGTGCGCCGCCCTGCCCGTAGAGACCCGCAACGAAACGCAGAAACTCGGTGCCGGTGAGCTTCTCATATATGAAAGGCCGGTCCGGAATGAAACCAAGCTTTGCCTTCGCAGCGACAGGGTCGTCGGCGAGGCTCACGCCGCCGATACTGACGGTGCCTGCTGTCGGTTGCAGGATTCCGGCAATCATGCGAAGTGTCGTCGTCTTGCCGGCGCCATTGGGGCCCAGCAAGCCGAACAGTTCACCGCGATTCACGCAAAGGTCGATGCCTTTCACTGCAGTGAAACCGCCGTAACGTTTCGTGAGGCCAACGAGCTGAATCAATGGGTCCGGAGTTTTGGGTTCAGCACGGCGATCTCGTAAGTGGTCCGCATGATCGATGCGCCACCGGGCTCCGAGGCGGCGACGATGCGTCCGCGCGCGTCGACCCATGCCGAAATGCCTCGAGATGGCGTAACGAGCTTCCACGACCGCACGGTGTCCAGATGCGCCGCTGTCCACCGATGCTCTGCCGAGTCGAAAACGGCGCTGTCGACCACGCTCAACAGGGACTCCGCCGCGATGCTGAGAGTCACGCGCTCGACCCTTCGCGCAATCGGATTGAATACCTGGAAGTCGGTCGCAGACCCGATCTTCGGCTCCCGCGTGAGCATGAGCGACATCGGTGTAAGTGTCGGCAGCAGCATGCCGGAATTTGCAGCCGACGAATTCACCTCTCGTATCGGGCGTGCGCCGCTTACGGCGATGGAGAAACTGTCCAATGCCAGGCCGCGCGAGAGGTATGCGACGGAGGTCGCGACCACGGACTGGCTGTCACCGGCTATCAGCGCTCGGACACGCGCCACTTCGCGGGCCGTGAAGCCACTTGCCGTTGTGTCGATAGACGAGCTCGCCGAGCCGATTTGCTGGCTGTCTTGCGACACGGTGTAGAAGTACGTTGCCGGGTCCAGCCGGAGCGCCCCGCGCGCCAGAAGCTGGGCGTCGGAGCGGCTGGCGCGCCGGTGCGCGAGCAGGGCGAGACCAGCCGCCCAGGCGAGCAGAACCGCGGCCGCGATGGCTCGTCGGTCCGGTCGCCATATCACGCTATGGCCAGACCGGTTTCGTCCGCGATCCAGCTCAGGTACTTCGGGAGCCCCGCCGCCACCGGAAGCACGAGCAGCTCAGGAAGCTTGTACGGATGCAGCGTCTCGAAGGACTGCTGCAACGCGTCGAGGCAGGCCGAGCGCGTCTTGAGCATCAGAACCACCTCGGTCTCGTCGGCTATCTTGTTGTCCCATCGATAGATCGACCGCGCCTTGGGGATCATTGTCCCGCACGCGACGAGGCGCCGCTCGAGGAGTGCCCGAACCAGCGCCGCGGCGTCATCCTCGGTGCCAACGGTGGTCAGGACTACTACTGCATCAGAGTGTGGCATACCCGAATTTACACCGTAAGTCCGTTAGATTCAGAGGGCTATGGCAGAAGAAGCACTGATAGTCAGAGGCGCCCGAGAGCACAATCTCCGCGACGTCAACGTCACCATCCCCCGCGACAAGCTTACGGTAATCACCGGCCTGTCGGGTTCGGGGAAGTCTTCACTCGCGTTTGATACCATCTACGCCGAGGGACAGCGACGCTACGTCGAATCGCTCTCGGCGTACGCCCGCCAGTTTCTGGGTCTGATGGAAAAGCCCGACGTCGACTCGATCGAGGGACTATCTCCGGCGATCTCGATTCAGCAGAAGACGGCCGGCCACAATCCTCGGTCGACGGTCGGAACCGTTACGGAGATCTATGACTATCTCCGCCTGTTGTACGCGCGTGCGGGAACACCACATTGTCCGACTTGCGGGCGCGCGGTGGAGCGGCAGAGCGCGGCGCAGATTGCCGACACCATTCTGCAGTGGCCACGCGACACGCGTATCGAAATCCTCGCTCCTCTCGTGCGCGAGCGAAAGGGAGAATTTCGCGAGTTGTTCGAAAATGCGCGGCGCCAGGGCTTCGTGCGCGCCGTCGTGGATGGCGATCTCATCGAGCTCGCATCGCCGCCCAAACTCAACAAGAAGCTGAATCACAGCGTCGCAATCGTCGTGGATCGCGTTGTCGTGAACAAGGACGATCGCGGCAGACTCGCCGATTCGGTAGAGACGGCGCTCAAGCTAGCCGACGGGCTCGTCGAGGTGAAGCGACACGACGACAACACATCGAATCTTTTCTCGGAGCGATACGGCTGTCCTGATTGCGGAACATCGCTCGCCGAGCTGGAGCCGCGTCAGTTCTCGTTCAATTCGCCGTTCGGCGCATGCCCCAAGTGCGGCGGCCTCGGAACGCGGCGCGAAGTCAGCGAGGACTTGATACTTGGCGACTCGAGTCTGACGATACCCGAGGGAGTGGTACTGCCGTGGGGCGAGCCCGATGGCTACCTGCGCCGCACCATCCTGCCGGGGCTCGCGCGCGAGCTCAAGTTCAACCTCGACTCGGCGTGGGGCGAGCTGCCGCAGAAAACACGCGATGCATTGCTCTACGGGTCGACCGGCAAGCGTGGTGCTGCGCGCGTGAGCGACATCAAGTGGGAAGGAATCATCTCGAACGTGCAACGCCGTTACGATGAGACCGAATCCGATTCGGTGCGGCTCGATCTGGAGCAGTTCATGACCGCGCTACCGTGCACCGCGTGTGGCGGGCGCCGGCTCAAGCCCGAGTCGCTGGCGGTGACGATCGCGGGCATGAACATCGGCGACGTGGTCGAACTGTCGGTAGGCGAAGGCGTGCGATTCTTCGACGGTGTGAAAGTTCGAACGGCAAAGCAAGCCGGACTCGACGCGGACATTGCCGGACCCATTCTCAAGGAAGTGCGTGAGCGGCTACGATTCCTCGTCGACGTCGGGTTGGATTACCTCACCCTCGGGCGCGCAGCGGAGTCGCTGTCCGGCGGGGAAGCACAGCGCATCCGGCTTGCGACGCAGATCGGGTCGCGCCTGGTAGGTGTCCTGTACATCCTCGATGAACCGTCCATCGGACTGCACCAACGCGACAACGCCAGGCTGCTCGCGACATTGCGCCAGCTGCGCGATCTCGGCAACACCGTGATCGTCGTCGAGCACGACGAGGAGACGATGCGCGCAGCGGATCATCTCATCGATCTGGGACCGGGTGCGGGGAAGCACGGCGGCTTCGTCATCGCCGAGGGCACCGTCGAGCAGGTTACCAACGATCGCGCGTCAGTAACCGGTCGATATCTGCGCGGAGAATCCGTTATCGCCGTGCCCGAAGTGCGCAGGCCGAAGGACCCCGATCGCGTTCTTCGCATCGAAGGTGCAACCGAGCACAACCTTCGCGATGTCACTGCGGAAATTCCGCTCGGTAACTTCGTGGCCGTTACTGGTGTTTCGGGATCTGGCAAATCGACGCTCGTTGAAGACATCCTTCACAGCTCGCTTGCACGGCACTTTTACCGTGCGCGCGTAATTCCCGGAAAGCACAAGCGCATTACCGGACTCGAGCACATCGACAAGGTAATCGACATCGACCAGAGCCCGATCGGCCGCACGCCACGCTCCAATCCGGCTACGTACGTTGGATTGTTCACGCCAGTGCGTGAGCTATTCGCCGAGTTGCCGGAGTCGAAGATTCGCGGCTACGGCCCGGGCCGTTTTTCGTTCAACGTGAAAGGCGGACGCTGCGAAGCGTGCGAGGGTGATGGACTCGTAAAGATCGAAATGCATTTCCTGCCCGATGTCTACGTGCCGTGTGATGTTTGCAAGGGCAAGCGATACAATCGCGAGACGCTCGAGGTTCGGTTTCGTGGGTTGAGCATCGCCGATGTCCTGGAGCTCACGGTGGAGGACGCCACAGAGGTGTTCTCCAACCAGCCTCGAATTCACAACAAGCTTGTCACGCTCAACGAGGTCGGACTTGGCTACATCCACCTCGGCCAGAGCGCGACCACCTTGTCTGGCGGCGAAGCGCAGCGCGTCAAGCTCGCGTCCGAACTTTCAAAGCGCGACACGGGGCGCACATTCTACATTCTCGATGAGCCTACAACTGGACTTCATTTCGAGGATGTCAGGATGCTTCTCAAAGTGTTGCATACTCTCGTAGACCGCGGCAACACCGTGCTTGTTATCGAGCACAATCTCGACGTCATCAAGACCGCCGATTACATCATCGACCTCGGTCCGGAAGGCGGACTCAAGGGCGGAAACATCGTCGCGAGCGGGACTCCGGAAGAGGTGGCGTGCGTGACAGCGTCGCACACCGGGCACTACCTTCGCCACATGCTTCCTGCCTCACTCGAGCGAAAGGTGGGCTGATGGTTTCTTTGCTCGACATCATTGGCCCGGTGATGGTCGGGCCGTCGTCGTCGCACACCGCTGGCGCGTGCAGGCTCGGACTGCTTGCGCGCGGACTTGTGGGAGGCACGCCCGAGTCCGCGCTACTCGAGCTTCACGGATCGTTCGCGCGAACCGGCGAGGGACATGGCACCGACAAGGCGCTGGTCGCCGGCTTGCTGGGTTTTCGTCCCGACGACGAGCGGATCCGCACTGCGCTGGAAATCGCTGACGGAGAGGGGCTCGAGTACAGATTCGAGAAAACGACGATCACCGACGAGTCGCACCCGAACACGGTCCGGATAACCGCTACGCGTGGTCCACGCCGCGTTGTAATGGTGGGTTCGTCGCTCGGCGCAGGACGCGTGCTGGTGACCGAGATCGACGGATTTCCGGTGGACATTACCGGAAGCTTTTTCAGCATCGTGATTCTGGCCGCCGACGTGAAAGGGTCGATCGCACGTGTCACGCGCATTCTGTCGGACCACGACATCAACATTGCTACGCTCAAGCTCACGCGAAAGCAGCGCGGTGGCGACGCGTTCATCGTCATCGAGTGCGATGACAATGCTGGCGAGGACGTGCGCGATGAGATTCGCGCGCTGGCCTGGGTTCGCTGGGCGATGCGGCTCGACAGGGTTTCCGGCGGTTGAGAGTTCGCAATGTATAGAGCGTTGGCGGACGCAGTGCGGGACGCCGACGCTCGACGAACGACCCTTGCGGTGGTCGCGCTGGATCTCGAGTCTCAGGACCAGGGTCGCTCCGTCGATGACATCCGTGCGTCGCTCGCTCGCGCACTCCACGTGATGCGCGGCGCGGTCGACGCCGGAATGACCGGTGCGCTGCGATCGAATTCGGGACTGGTGGGCGGCGATGCGGCGAAGCTCGTCAACAGCACCGCCGGCCCGCTCTCGGCGACTCCCTTTCATGACATACTCATCCGCGCACTTGCCGTGCAGGAGGTCAACGCGGCGATGGGAGTAATCGTCGCCGCACCCACCGCAGGCGGCGCTGGAGTTCTTCCAGCGGTTCTGACCGGTCTGGCAAGCGCGCGCGGGATTTCGGACGAGCGCGTAATCGATGCGCTCGCCACTGCGGGTCTCATCGGAGCCGTGATTGCGGAGCGCGCGTCGTTGTCCGGAGCCGAAGGCGGGTGTCAGGCGGAAACCGGTGCGGCTGCGGGCATGGCCGCCGGCGCCGCCACGGAGATGCTCGGCGGATCTCCCGCGGCCGCCGCTCACGCGACTGCGCTTGCCATGCAAAGCACCCTCGGCCTCGTCTGCGATCCTCTGGGTGGCCTCGTCGAGCTGCCGTGCGTGTTCAGAAATGCGACCGGGGCGTCGATCGCGCTTGCGGCTATCGAGATGGCACTCGCCGGAATCGAATTCGCGATTCCTGTGGATGAAGTAATCGATGTGATGGGGGAGATCGGTCGCGAGATGGACGTGCGCTACCGCGAGACGGCAGGCGGCGGCCTTGCCGCAACTCCCACCGGACGCCGACTGGCGCGGGAGAGACTTTACCAGATCAAGCGCGCCTGATGGAGCGAGTCGTGGCAAGGGAGCCAATCTGGAGCTTCGCACACTTCGACGATCTGCGTCCGCGCGACCTGTACGATATAGTCGGCATTCGCAATGCCGTCTTCATAGTCGAGCAACGTTGCCCATATCTGGACTGCGACGGAATCGATACCGTGTCGCACCACCTCTGGACGCGCGATGAGGGCGGCGACCTCGCCGCTTATCTACGCGTGATCCCACCGGGCGTTGCTTACCCAGAGGCGTCGCTGGGGCGGATCGTGACGTCGCCGAAAGCGCGACGGACCGGGCTCGGCCGGCTACTGATGCGTGAGGGCATCAGGCGAATCGAAGAGATGTACGGGCGCTTGCCCATCCGAATCGGTGCACAGCGCTATCTCTTGCGGTTCTATGGGGAATTCGGCTTCCGTTCAACTGGACGCGAATATGATGAAGACGGAATCCCGCACACGGAGATGTTGCGCTCGGATGCTACGCGGATTCCCTGACGGTCTGTAGCGCGGCGCCGACCCATGTGTCACCCACCTGCATCAGAGGGTCACTGCGATGACATCGCAGTGACCCTCTGATGCTATCCGAGCCGTCGAGCGCGGGTCTGTACTACTTCCTGCGCCGGCGCATGGCTGGAACGAGGCCGATCAGCCCGGTGCCAAGCAGTGCAAGCGACGTTGGCTCTGGCGTCGTCGTAATGACCACATTGCCATTGCGCACGCTGAACAGATAGCGGCCGTCCTGAGTGCTGTTGAGGTCGTTTGTGATCAGAGCGTCAGGTCCCCCGTCCAGAAAGGCCCCGCAAATTCCCGAGCCTGTCAGCTCATCGGAGACGTTGGCCGCACCTGATTGGCCGTTCGAGAAACCGACGTGAGCGCAGTCACCGCCCAGGCCGCCGCTGCCGTTGCTGGCGTCGCCCGTTTCCCATTGGATCTGATTGTAGTTGAACTCGAAGTCGAAGTTTCCAACGCCCGTATCGCTACGGTCGATCATCACGAGCTGGAACACATTCGTTTTATCGATATTCTCGTCATAGTAGCCGACACCGGGCCAGTCCACGCCGAACGCGTTGTGACCGTCAACCATGTCGGTTCCGTAGGTGACTACCGGTCCCGCGCGCGTGTCGACGTCCGCGAAGAACGGTGCGAGAATCGGTGGTACGCCGCCTCCGGTCAGCCCGAATGGCGTGTATGTGCCAAGCGGCGAATCGAAGGTAATGTTCCCGTTGTTGTTCACGTACGCCTGTGTGTACGTCGTACCAAATAGGTTGGCCGAAAAACCAAGGTTCACCAAGTCGGTCGATCCGTCGTCGTTTGCCGGGAGGTTGTTGACAGTAAATCCGGAATTGGTCCGGACAGCCTGTGCTGCCAGTGGCACCGCGAATGCGCTGACGGCGAAAGCGCCGGCCAGCGCGGACAGCTTGAAACACACCATCGCAAAACCTCGCACGAAGAAAAGTGAATGCAGTTGTGTCATCACGGCGGTGTGGCGTCACCACTCGTCGCTGCCTCCTCTCAGCGATCCGATGCGGTTGTCGTCGCACTCAGACGTCCGTGACAATAGCGGCACGCTCCGCATATTCGGGACCGATGACGCAGATTGTCAACTCGTTATCACGCAGATGTCAACTCGTTACGGGACAACGAGTTAGCGGTTAGTCATAATGTGCCGTATGAATGCCGTAAAGAGCCTTCCATCGCTCGCGGAGACGTATTTCCAAACAATGTCATGCGTCCGGCGGAACTTGTCGATTATGCTCGTCGTCGGAGTCCACCGATGGCTGTGCAGCCATCCTTATTCATTTATTCAACGGGGGGAGCTACTATACAGACAGCGCACAGCGCTCAGGCCGCGACATTTCAGCCCGTGAATGCGTTCGACCATTCCCCGACCTTCGACCAACACCTGTCCGCATGGGCATCTTTGACAGCATAGCGCGCCTCTTTCGCGCCAACGTGAACGCCGCAATCTCGGCTGTTGAGCAGCCGGAAAAGATGTTGACGCAGATCATCGCCGACATGCGCACCCAGCTCGTCCGCGCCAAGCAGCAGGTCGCTGCCGCAATCGCCGACGAGAAGCGTCTCGAAGATCAGACCATGGGCGAGCTCCGCGAAGCCGAGGAGTGGGAGCGGCGTGCGATGCTTGCCGTCAAGGAGGGCCGCGACGAGCTCGCCAAGCAGGCTCTCATGCGTCGCAACGAGCACGTGTCCCGCGGCCAGCAGATGCAGATGACCTGGGAGGCGCACAAGCAGGAGACCGACCGCCTAAAGAACTCCCTGCGCGACCTCAACGACAACATCGAGGAAGCGAACCGGAAGAAGACGCTTCTCCTCGCCCGCCAGCGTCGCGCAGAAGCTCAGAAGAGAATCTCCGAAACCATGTCGTCGATGTCGGACAAGTCCGCGTTCGACGCGTTCGCACGCATGGAAGAGAAGATCGAACAGAATGAGCGCCAGATCAGGGCGAGCGTCGAGATCGACCAGGAATTCTCGGGCGATGCTTTGAGCCATCAATTCAAGCAGCTCGAGTCGTCCGCCGGCGACGCTACCGCGGACCTCCAACTCTCCCAGCTCAAGCAGAAAATGGGAATCGGCTCGGGGCAGACGCCGCAGTCGCGTCAGCTTGCACCGGGCGAGGTCGCTGCCGATCAGTCACGTCAGCTTGCTGCCGGAGAGGGTTCCCAGGAGGAGCAGCGCGCTATTCCGGCGCCTGACAGCAGCAGGGACAAGCCCGGGACTTGAGCGTAGCACCCGCGAGTGGAAACAGAACAGCGGGTACCGTAGCGGCGGTCACCCTGCTGATACTGCTCCTCTGGATGTTCCAGAGGACAGTTGGTGTATTCCTTCTCCTCTTCATTGCCGTAATTCTTTCGTTGTACCTGGGCGCGGTTCGCGACCTGCTCGTGGCGCGTGTCGGCGTCACTCCGCGACTCGCCTTTCTTGCGAGCGTGCTGCTCACAATACTCGCAGTCGTCGGTCTGTTCTGGCTGCTTGTGCCTGCAGTGGTCGGCCAGACGCGTGAGCTCTTCGACGTTCTTCCCAGCTACGTAACCAATTGGGAAGCTTCCTTTGACCGGTTCGTCGTCAACCTTCCCGGAATGCGCGGCTACTGGCCGACGGGACAGCATCAGGTGCTCCGCGCGCTCTATGATCAGCTGTCGAGCTACGCGCAGGGAATGTTTTCGCGCGTGTTCTCGATTGTCGGAATACTGATAGACGTGTTCTCCGTTTTCGTGATGAGCATCTATCTGGCGCTGCAGCCGGGAGTGTACCGAGAGTGGCTCATCGCGCTGTTTCCGCCTCGGCATCGCGACCTGATACGCGACATTCTACGCGATATCGCCGACTCGCTGCGTGCCTACATCGTCGGTCAGCTCACGACGATGACGGTGTTGGCGATCCTCACCGCGTGCTTCCTCTGGCTGCTCCACGTGCCGTACTGGCTGACGTTCGGCGTATTCACAGGCATGGTGGCGATCGTGCCGTTCTTCGGCTCGCTGCTGAGCACCACGCTTCCAGCCGCGTTCGTGCTCACCGGGCCTAACGGGGGCACGCGTGCGTTGCTCGTGCTCGGAGTTGGCGTGGTGGTGCATCTCATCGAGGGTAACCTCGTGTCGCCGCTTGTGATGTCGAAGCAGGTCGAGCTGCCACCGGTACTGACGATAATGGCAGTGCTCGTGGTCGGGAGCCTGCTCGGGCCGCTCGGGCTGGTGGTCGCGCTGCCGACGCTCGCAATGGTGATGGTAGTGGTCCGGCGCATCCTCATAAACCGCATCTACGAAGGAAAGGGCTTTCGGAGGGGCGGACGCGACCGGAAGCTCGTGTTGCGTGTGCCGGCTCCTGACGGCGGAGTCTTACTGGCTGAGGGTGGTCCGGTCGATCTGCAGGCGTTCAAGACGCGAGTCGGCACTTAGGCGCCCTGACAGCGCTGCCGTGAGCTGTTGCTTGGATCGACAGTCGTCAGCGTGGCTGACGTTTCACATCTACTAGAGGGCGGACGCCGCGGTCTGCCCTTACTATTTTTGTACGATGCCCCAAGTGCACCAGGTGCCGCAAGTCCGACAGGTGCCACAGGTCCGTCTCTACAACACGATGACACAGTCGGTCGAGCCGTTTGCTCCGGCCGACAGCGATGTCGTGCGTATGTATACCTGCGGACCAACTGTGTACAATCCAGCGCACGTCGGAAATTTTCGAACCTTCCTGTTCGAGGACCTCATGCGGCGCGTGCTACGCCTTGCCGGCTGGCGTGTCGAGCAGGTGATGAATCTCACCGATGTGGACGACAAGATCATCCGGCGCGCATCCGAAGCTGGCGTATCCATTCGCGAGATCACGCTTCCGGTGACCGAGCGCTTTCACGCCGACCGACATTACCTGAGGATCGAGGACGCGGAGCGATATCCGCGCGCGACGGAGAGCATTCCGGAGATGATCGCGCTCGTCGAGCGCCTCGTGGCGCGCGGCGTCGCGTACCAGGCTGAGGACGGTTCCGTGTATTTCGCGATCGACAAGTTTCCTGACTACGGCAAGCTGTCGCGGCTGGACAAGCGTGAGATACGGAGTGGCGCGCGGGTAGCACAGGACGATTACACCAAGGAGAATGCGCAGGACTTCGCGCTCTGGAAAGCAGCCAAGCCGGAAGACGAAGCATCGGGCGCTGCATGGGATTCACCGTGGGGGCGCGGCCGCCCGGGCTGGCATCTCGAGTGCTCGGCGATGGCGATGCGCTTTCTGGGCGAGACGCTCGACATTCACTGCGGCGGCATCGACCTCGTTTTTCCGCACCACGAAGACGAGATAGCGCAGTCCGAAGCCGCGACTGGCCACGAATTCTCGCGCTTCTGGTGCCACGGCCAGTTTCTGCTTACCGAAGGCGCCAAGATGGCGAAGCGCGTCGGCAACGTCGCGACCGTGGAGGACCTGCGCCAGCAAGGGGTTTCTGGGGCGGCGTTCCGGCATTTCGTCTTCTCGACACACTATCGGAAACAGCTCAATCTTTCGCCGGATGCTCTCGAGGCATCGCTCGAGGGGGTGCGGCGCGTGGGAGACTTCGCCGAACGATTGTCCCAGGCGGGCGGCGGGACGCCGGAGCTCGCTCTCGCCGCGACTGGACTGGTGGAGGAAGCCACCGAGGCGCTCTTCGACGATCTCAATGCGCCGGAGGCCATGGCTGCGCTTTTCAGCTTTATCCGACGCGCCAATGCGGAGCTGGATCGCGAGGGGACCGACGTCGCTGCACTCGAACGGGCGAGGGAAGCATTTGCGCTGGTGAATGGAGTGCTCGACATCGTGCCTGAGGCGCCCGGCGATGACGCCGAGCTGCGCACCTATATCGAGGGTCGGCTGGCGGATCGCCGCGCTGCCCGGGCCCGACGGGATTTCGCCGCTGCTGATGCCATTCGCGCCGAGTTGACTGGTCGCGGGATCTCGATCGAAGATGGGCCGCACGGAACGCGCTGGAAAAAGCTACGCTAGGCGTTGACTCTTGCTGTTGAAATAGGGTATTTTTCCAGGCTTGCGTGGAAACGCGTTGCTGACGTAGCTCAATTGGCGGAGCAGTCGATTTGTAATCGACAGGTTACCGGTTCGATTCCGGTCGTCAGCTCTGCGGGTAAGAGGGGGTTACATGCGGCAGACGGTGGTCGCGCAGGACTCAGGTGGGGTACCCAAGCGGCCAACGGGAGCAGACTGTAAATCTGCCGGCTAACGCCTTCGAAGGTTCGAATCCTTCCCCCACCATTTGTTGCGGGAGTAGCTCAGTTGGTAGAGCGCTAGCCTTCCAAGCTTGATGTCGCGGGTTCGAGTCCCGTCTCCCGCTTGTTGGTGCAGGAAGGGTTGGCGAGGAGCCGCCCCATGTACGACGAATCGCTCGTGTAGCTCAGTTGGTAGAGCACACCCTTGGTAAGGGTGAGGTCACCGGTTCAATCCCGGTCGCGAGCTTTCGGTGGTATCGAGCAAGTGAAGGCAGGGACGACGCATGCGTCGCCCGTACGGTGGATGATTTCGATGATGATGCAGGGACGGGCGGCATGCCTCGTCCCAACAACGAACCGGATAAGGGAATAAAGGGATAGATCATGGCGAAGGCTAAATTTGAGCGTACCAAGCCGCACGTAAACGTGGGCACGATCGGCCACGTGGATCACGGCAAGACGACCCTTACAGCAGCGATCACGACGATCCAGGCGGCCAAGGGACTGGCCTCGAAGGTCGCCTTCGACCAGATCGACAAGGCGCCCGAGGAGCGTGAGCGCGGGATCACGATCGCCACCGCACACGTGGAGTACGAGTCCGACAAGCGTCACTACGCTCACGTCGACTGCCCGGGACACGCCGACTACGTCAAGAACATGATCACCGGAGCGGCCCAGATGGATGGCGCCATCCTCGTGGTCAGTGCGGCCGACGGCCCGATGCCGCAGACGCGTGAGCACATCTTGCTCGCCCGTCAGGTTAACGTGCCCTATGTAGTTGTGTTCATGAACAAGGTCGACATGGTCGACGACGCCGAGTTGCTGGAGCTGGTCGAGCTCGAAGTACGCGAGCTACTAAGCCAGTACAACTTCCCGGGCGACGAGACGCCGATCATCAAGGGCTCTGCATTAAAGGCGCTGGAGTCGGGTGACCCAAATAGCGAGTACGGACAGAAGATCGGCGAGCTGATGGACGTGCTGGATAGCTATATCCCGCAGCCCAAGCGTGACGTCGACAAGCCGTTCCTGATGCCCGTTGAAGATGTGTTCAGCATCACGGGCCGTGGCACGGTAGCGACGGGCCGTATCGAGCGCGGCAAGATCAAGGTGGGCGAGGAAGTGGCCCTTGTGGGCTTCAACTCGGACAAGAAGACGGTGGTGACCGGAGTTGAGATGTTCCGGAAGCTCCTGGACGACGGTCAGGCGGGCGACAACGTCGGTCTGTTGCTCCGAGGTGTGGGCAAGGAAGACATCGAGCGCGGCATGGTGCTCTCGAAGCCGGGCTCGATTACGCCACATACCAAGTTCCAGGCCGAGGTGTACGTGCTGACCAAGGAAGAGGGCGGCCGTCACACGCCGTTCTTCAAGGGCTATCGGCCGCAGTTCTACTTCAGGACAACGGACGTGACCGGATCAGTGGAGCTGCCCGAGGGGATGGAGATGGTGATGCCGGGCGACAACGTCCAGATGACGATCGAGCTCATCACGCCGATCGCCATGGACGAGGGCCTGAGGTTCGCCATCCGCGAGGGCGGACGCACGGTCGGCGCCGGCGTAGTCGCAAAAATTCTGCAATAGGTTCGACGTTTGGGGCCGGCCGTGTGCCGGTCCCTGTATTTCCAGCAGGCAGCGATGCCTGCCAACGATCTCAAATACTCGAGTTAAAACATGCCACGCGATAAGATCATCCTAGCGTGCAACGATTGTAAGAACAGAAACTACTTCACCACCAAGAACCGTCGTCTGCACCCAGAGCGCGTAGAGTGGAAGAAGTACTGCCCGCGTTGCGATTGCCATAAGGTTCATAAGGAAACGAAGTAGATGGCCCGGGAAGCGACTCCTGTGGCGGTCGAGCCGCAGGGCAATTTCGTTGTGCGATGGACCCGCGAGCTCATCACGTTCTACAACGAAGTGATCGCCGAGATGCGCAAGGTCGTCTGGCCGGATCGCGCGCAGCTCAAGGACATGACGATCAAGATCATCATCTTCGTTCTGTTCATCGGCGCAGTGATCGCAATCATCGACACGTTCTTCCAGCTCATTCTGGTCCGTGGCATTCCGTCCCTATTCGCGGGGCACTGAGTCGTGGACTATAGATGGTATGCAGTTCAGACCACGTCTGGGCACGAGAACAAGGTTCGGACGCTGATCGATCGCAAGATCGAGAGCGATCCGGTGCCACCGGAGCAGCGTGCAATTCGTCAGGCGCTGGTTCCGACGCAGGAAGTTGTCGAGATCAAGAACGGCAAGAAGGTGAACGTCGCCCGCAAGATCTTCCCGGGATACGTGCTGGTCGAGATGGTCCTCAATCAGGACACTCTCCACACGATCAACGGGATTCAGGGCGTCATCAAGTTCGTAGGCCACAAGGATCGTGAGCCGCACGCGCTTCGCCCCGAAGAAGTGAACCGCCTGCTCGGCCTCGCCGAGGAAGAGGAGACGGTCGCGGCGAAGGAAGAGATTCCGTTCCTGATCGGACAGGCTGTAGCTATTACGACCGGACCGTTCACGGATTTCAACGGAACGGTCGAGGAAGTTCTTTCGGAGAAGGGAAAGGTTCGGGTGTCGGTGTCGTTGTTTGGACGACCGACGACGGTGGAGTTGGATTACCTGGATCTGAAGGGGTATTAAAACCGTCGTAGGGCGCGGATTTATCCGCGCCGTCTTAACGGGAAATCCAAGTTCGATAGCACGGTAGGATGGCGCGGATAAATCCGCGCCCTACGTACGCGGCGAGATCAGGGTGTCGGTCACCGCCGGTCGGATACCACAACGACTCTAAACACACCGTGGGGGTTCGAAGCTCGCAGCGTAACGCGAGTGAAAACGTTTAAGGAGTATCATGGCAAAAAAGGTCATCGGATTCGTCAAGCTGCAGATCCCTGCAGGAAAGGCGAACCCGGCGCCCCCCGTTGGTACGGCTCTCGGACCGCAGGGAATCAACATCATGGCATTCTGCAAAGAGTTCAACGCTCGGACGCAGGGTCAGGATGCGATTCTTCCGGCTGAGATCACGATCTACGCGGACAAGTCCTTCACCTTCATCCTCAAGACGCCGCCCGCGGCGTTCCTGCTGAAGAGGGAAGCTGGTGTGGAGAAGGGCTCAGGTGCGCCGAATCGCAACAAGGTGGGATCGGTCACAAAGGCACAGGTACGCAAGATCGCGGAGCTCAAGATGCCCGATCTGAACACCGAGTCCATCGAGTCCGCGATGGCGATGATCGCCGGCGCGGCCCGCTCGATGGGTCTCGAGGTGCGCGACTGATGCGTCGAGCATGGAAAGAAGTTCGTAAACTCCGCCAAGCGCGTGCAGGAAGGCCTGGCGTACGAGTCTGGCAAGGCGCTCGAGCTCGTGAAGACGGGCGCGTTCGCAAAGTTCGACGAGACGGTCGAAGTCGCCGTGCGCCTGGGTGTCGATCCGCGCCACGCCGACCAGATCGTGCGCGGCACGGTCGTGCTGCCAGCCGGTACGGGTAAGTCGGTGCGCGTGCTGGTCATCGCCGTCGGCGACAAGGCTCGCGAAGCAGAGGCTGCCGGCGCCGATTTCGTCGGCACCGAGTACCTCGCAAAGATCAAGGACAACTGGCTCGATTTCGACGTGCTCATCGCCACCCCGGATCAGATGGGACAGCTCGGCGCGCTCGGACGCATTCTCGGACCGCGCGGACTGATGCCGAACCCCAAGGCGGGCACGGTGACGTTCGACGTCGGCCGCGCTGTGAAGGAAGTGAAGGCCGGCAAGATCGAGTTCCGCGTCGACAAGGGCGGGAACGTTCATGCGGCGATCGGAAAGGTCTCGTTCGCGCTCGACGCGCTGCAGACCAACTTCGCAGCATTCATGGATCAGATCGTTCGCTCCAAGCCGGCGGCGGCGAAGGGCGTGTATGTGCGGAACGTTGCGGTGTCCAGCACCATGGGCCCGGGCGTCACCGTAGACACCACGCCGTACCGCTAGGAGACAACATGAAGAGAACCGAAAAGGAACAGCTCGTCACCGAGCTTACCGACAAGATCAAGGGCGCCTCGGCGGTGTACTACACTGACTTCACAGGGTTGAACGTGAAGCGGATGACCGAGCTGCGCCGGCGCCTGCGCAAGGCTGGCGTCGAGTACGTGGTCATCAAGAACACGCTTGCGCTGCGCGCGGTGAACGAGAGCGGTCTCGCCGGCTCGCGCCTGCGTGGACCGACCGGGATCGTGGTGGGCGAAGGATGCCGTTGCGGCGGCCAAGGTCCTCAGCGACTTCGCGAAGGAGAACGAGCAGAAGCCCGAGGTGAAGGGCGGCATGCTCGATGGCAGGGCGATCGAGGCGGCGCAGGTGCAGCAACTCGCGTCGACTCCCCTCGCGGGAGCAATTGCTGGCTGAACTCGGGGCCGGCCTTATGTCCCCGATGGCGTCGTTCGTCGGTGCCATGAACGGACTGCTGTACATGTTCGCAGGGGCGCTCGAAGCGCTGCGCGAAGGACGCAGCGCGAAGGCGCCTAACGGTCAGCACCACGGAGATTTACTTACAATGGCTAACGGCTACCTCTACTCGAGCAAGGACGAAATCCTCGATGCGATCGGCAACATGTCCGTGCTTCGAGCTGTCCGAGCTCGATCGATACATTCAAGAGCAAGTTCAACGTCACGATCGCAGCCGCCCCGGTTGGCGCGGCTCCGGCAGCAGGTGGCGCCGGTGGTGCCGCTGCTCCGGCCGCCGAAGAGCAGACCGAGTTCACGGTCAAGCTCAAGGAAGCCGGCGCGAAGAAGATTCAGGTCATCAAGGTCGTGCGCGAGCTCACCGGTCTCGGCCTCAAGGAAGCGAAGGATCTCGTCGATGGCGCGCCGCAGACGGTGAAGGCCGGCGTGACGAAGGACGAAGCCGCCACGATGAAGGCGAAGCTGGAAGAGCAGGGTGCGGTTGTCGAGGTGAAGTAACCATCACAACTGAAGGTCCTGTGAGTTCCCCTAGCGCTCCAACCCGCGACGTCAACCGAAACAAAATCGTTCGGCGCTCCGGGGCGGAGCTCGTTTGCGCCTGTGCCCAGGTGAATGTATGCCACAAACGTTGAAGCAAATATCGTTCGCGAAGCTGGAGACGGGCATGGAAATGCCCCATCTCCTCGACATCCAAGTGCAGCGCCTTCGAGGCGCTGCTGCAGCGGGACGCGGCCGAGCACGAGCGCGAGGACTAGGTCTCGAACGCGTCTTCAAGGACCTCTTTCCCATCACCGACGTCCACGAGAACTTCTCGCTGGAATTCAAGTCCGCTACTCGCTCGGCGAGCCGAAGTACTCCGTAGCAGGAGTGCATCGAGCGCGACATGACCTACACCGCTCCGCTCAAGGCGACGCTGCAGCTCGTCAGTGAACGAGGAGACGTGACGGCAAAGCGTCCGCAGCAACATCATCGAGAAGGAAGTCTACCTCGGCGAGCTGCCGCTGCTGACGTCGCTCGGAACGTTCGTCATCAATGGCGCGGAGCGCGTCATCGTCAGCCAGCTGCACCGCTCGCCCGGTGTGGTGTTCGAGGAGGCGACGCACCCGAACGGGCAGCGCCTCATCTCCGCGCGCATCATCCCGTTCCGCGGGTCGTGGGTCGAGTTCACCGTCGACATCCACGACGTCGATCTACGTCCACATCGACAAGAAGAAGAAGTTCCCCGCCACCGCGCTGCTGCGCGCGCTCGGCTACGGAACCAACTCCGACATCCTCCGCCTCTTCTTCGCCATTCGCGAGCTCGATCTCACCAAGAAGCGCGAGAGCCGCATCGATCTGCGCGAGGTGGTCGGCGCGATCATCGCCGAGGACATCACGCTCGCCGGTGAAGCCACCGATCCCGAAGCGCCCAAGCTCAAGACCAAGAAGGCCCGCGCGCAGCGCGAGCGCGACGAGACCGAGCTGCTCGTCAAGGAAGGCGACGAGCTGACCGAGGAAGTGTACAACCGCCTGCGCCGCTCGAACATCGAGACGGTGAAGGTGTTCGCGTCAGCTACATGACGATCGATTTGCGCGACGAGAGGACGCGATCGAGCGCGGCGAGCGTCCGGTCGCGCCGCAGCTCGCGATCGACGTCGGTCGACAACGGACCGGTGAAGTCATCGCCGAAGCCGGCGACAGCTGCTCACCGACGCTGTCATCAAGAGGCTCCGCGAAGGCCGAGATCACAAGGTGTACGTGTTCGTCGCATCGGGACGCGCCGAGTCGACGCTGATCAAGAACACGCTGCTCAAGGATCCGACGCAAGTCCGAGGACGAGGCGCTGAAGCAGATCTACTCGCTGCTCCGTCCGGGCGACGCGCCCAACCGCGAGACGGCGCGTGACGCGCTCGAACCGTCTGTTCTTCTCGCCCGAAGCGCTACGACCTCGGCCGCGTCGGCCGCTACAAGATCAATCAGCGCCTCGAGCATCAATCGCGCCGGCGGGCGAGACGGTGCTCACGAAGGAAGATTTCGTCGCGATCATCCGCTACCTCATCGAGCTGCACGAGGGCCGGGGCGACGTGGACGACATCGATCACCTCGGCAACCGCCGCATTCGCTCGGTTGGCGAGCTGATCGCGAACCAGTTCTCGCGTCGGTCTCTCACGCATGGCGCGCCTCGTGAAGGAGCGCATGTCGATCAACACCGATCCGGAAAAGATCTCGCTCGACGATCTCGTGAACGCGCGTACGGTTCGCGCGGTGATCCAGGCATTCTTCGGATCGTCAGCCAGCTGTCGCAGTTCATGGATCAGACGAATCCGCTCGCCGAGCTGACGCACAAGCGTCGTCTTTCGGCGCTCGGACCGGGCGGTCTCACGCGCGAGCGCGCCGGCTTCGAAGTGCGCGACGTGCACTACTCGCAGTACGGGCGCATGTGCCCGATCGAGACGCCTGAAGGTCCGAACATCGGACTGATCACGTCGCTCGCCAGGTTCGCGCGCGTCAACGATCTCGGCTTCGTCGAGACGCCGTACCTCGTCGTGAAGAACGGCAAGGTGACGAGCGAGATCGCGTGGCTCGATGCCAACCGTGAGGAAGGCGCGGTCATCGCGCAGGCAAACGCGGCGCTCAATGCCGACGGCACGTTCATGGACGAGCTCGTGCTCTGCCGTCAGCAGGGCGACGTGCCGCTCACGCCGCCGGATCGCATCGATTACATGGACGTCGCGCCGGAGCAGCTCGTCTCGATCGCCGCGGCGCTCATTCCGTTCCTCGAGCACGACGACGCCAACCGCGCGTTGATGGGCTCGAACATGCAGCGGCAGGCGGTGCCGCTCCTCAATCCGCGTACGCCGCTCGTCGGCACGGGGCTCGAGGAAAAGGTGGCGCGCGATTCCGGCGCCGTCGTCATCGCGCGCCGCGCCGGTGTCGTGTCGCGCGTTACGGCGGACGAGATCATCGTCGACGCCGATCGGCAGCGCAACAGAAGAAGACAGGGCGATCGGCCGCTCGCGCGTCTCACGCAGCACGATCGATACCGCCTCAAGAAGTACTGGCGCACCAACCAGGACACGGCGATCAACCAGCGTCCGCTGGTCTAGCGCGGCCAGAAGGTGGAGGCGGGCGACGTGCTCGCGGACGGTGCGGCGACGGAGAAGGGCCAGCTCGCGCTCGGCTCGAACGTCACGGTGGCGTTCATGCCGTGGTACGGACACAACTTCGAGGATGCCATCGTGCTTTCGCGAGCGGCTGGTGAAGGACGACGTCTATTCGTCGATCCACATCCAGGAGCTCGAGCTGCACGTTCGCGACACGAAGCGTGGCCAGGAAGAGATCACGCGGGAAATTCCGAACGTCGCCGAGGAAGCGCTGATCGATCTCGACGAGCGCGGCATCGTTCGCATCGGCGCGCACGTCAAGCCGGGCGACATTCTCGTCGGCAAGATCACGCCGAAGGGCGAGACGGAGCTCTCACCCGAAGAGAAGCTGCTGACGGCGATCTTCGGTGAGAAGGCGAAGGACGTGAAGGATTCGTCGCTCAAGGTGCCGCCGGGAATGGAAGGCGTCGTCATCGACGTCAAGATCTTCTCGCGCATCGAAGATCAGGTGGTCGAGAAGGATCGCGGCGAGCGGATCGGCGAGGTGCGGCGCTCGAAGGGCGACGAGAAGATTCGCGTCAACGAAGTGCGCGATGGCGAGCTGCTCGAGCTGCTCGAGGGCCAGACCATCGCGCTCGCGCTCAAGTCGGGAACGGTCGAAGAGGCGATTCCGGCAGGGAACGAAGCTGACGCCGGAAGTGCTGCGACGAAATCAAGTTCGCCTCGCTCGATCTCAAGACGTTGCGCGTCGAGGACAAGGACATCAACGAGCGCATGCGCGTCGATCATCGACGCTGCGAACGAAGAGAAGGCGAAGCTCGAAGAGAAGGCGGAAGAGCGGATCGACCGAGTCCTGCAGCCGGACGAGCTGCCGCCCGGCGTGATCCAGCTCGTGAAGGTCTACATGGCCGAGAAGCGCAAGATCTCGGTCGGCGACAAGATGGCCGGACGCCACGGCAACAAGGGTATCGTCGCGCGCATCGTGCCTGAGGAGGACATGCCGTTCCTTCCGGACGGACGGCCGGTGGACATCGTGCTGAATCCGCTCGGCGTTCCGAGCCGAATGAACGTCGGGCAGATCCTCGAGACGCACCTCGGATGGGCCGCGAAGCTGCTCGGCTTCTACGCCAAGACGCCGGTGTTCCAGGGCGCGAACGAGCGCGAGATCGGCATGCTGCTCAAGCTTGCCGCGCTCACGTGGGTGCGCGATGCGCTGGAGCTGGGCGGTACGAACTCGAGATGACGGATGAGGAGATCCGCGATCTGTTGCGCGACATCAGGCCGGCGCGCGCGGAAGCGAGACGTATCGAGCGCTCTCAGGACGCGACGCTGAACGATCTGGGCAGCCGAAGGAGTCGCGGCGCGGAACGCGAGACGATCTTCAGTCGCGTTCGCGATTTCCTCGCCGCGGCCGCGAAGCGAGCTCGTCGAGCGCGAGCATCGGAGCTGGAGAAGCAGATCACGTTCCACAAGACCGCGATGGAGGACGAGGAGTACACGGCGGCGCACCGCGAGCTTCAAGGCGCGTTGAAGGGGCTGGAGAAGCAGCGCACGGCTGAGCGCGTCGATCCTCCGCAGTCAGGAGCTGCCGGCGCTCGCAGCGCATGCTCGAGTCAGAAGCGATTCGACGTCGACGCGGCGGCGATGGAGCTGATGCGTCTCGCCGGCATGACGCCGGGCGGAAAGGTGCGGCTGCGCGACGGACGCAGCGGTGAGACGTTCGGCTCGCCGGTCACCGTCGGAGAGATCTACATGCTCAAGCTCTCGCACCTCGTGGATGACAAGATTCACGCGCGCAGCATCGGGCCGTACTCGCTCGTCACGCAGCAGCCGCTCGCCGGCAAGGCGCAGTTCGGCGGCCAGCGTTTCGGAGAGATGGAAGTGTGGGCGCTGGAAGCGTACGGCGCCGCGCACACGCTGCAGGAGATCCTGACCGTCAAGTCGGACGACGTGAACGGTCGAAGCCGGGTGTACGAAGCGATCGTGAAGGGCCAGAACCTGCCGGAGCCGGGAATTCCGGAGTCGTTCAACGTGCTCGTGAAGGAACTGCAGGCGCTTGGCATCCAGGTACGATGGGCGCCAACGAGTCCGGGTTCGCCGCCCGGATGAACGCCGAGCGAGACGGCGCATCGCCGCTGACGGCAAATCAACGGCAACGGGAGCGAGGAGTAAACAATGATTGATTTCCGCAGTGTGCGCGAGACAGCGCGGCATCCGCATTCGACTTACATCCAGGTCCGCATCGCCTCCCCGGAAGAGATCCGCGGACCGAAGGATCCCAAGGAGCGCGAGCGGCTCGAGATGCCGGGGCTCCGCAACTGGTGGTCATGGGGCGAGGTCGCCAAGCCCGAGACGATCAACTACCGCTCATTCAAGCCCGAGAAGGACGGCTTGTTCTGCGAGCGCATCTTCGGTCCCGTAAAGGACTGGGAGTGCCATTGCGGCAAGTACAAGCGCATCCGCTATCGCGGCGTGATCTGCGATCGTTGCGGCGTCGAAGTGACCCTGTCCCGCGTTCGTCGCGAGCGCATGGGCCACATCGAGCTCGCCGTTCCCGTCGCGCATATCTGGTTCTTCAAGACGCTGCCCAGTCCCGATGGGCAACCTCGTCGATCATGACGCTGCGTGATCTGGAAAAGGTCATCTATTACTCCAATTACGTCGTCATCGATCCGGGCCAGCAGGACGTGCGCCCGAACCAGCTGCTCGACGAGGAAGAGTATCTAAATCTCAGGACGAAGGCGCGCGAGGAGAACGAAGTGCATTCCTCGCCGACATCGGTGCGCCGGCGGTGCGCGAGCTTCTGCGCCGTCTCGACGTGGACAGCCTCGCGACGACGCTGCGTGACGACCTCGTCACGAGAATTCGCAGCATCGTAAGAAGCAGTTGCTCAAGCGTCTCAAGATCGTCGACGCATTCCGCAACTCCGGCGACACGGGCGAGCCCCGCAACAAGCCCGAGTGGATGATCATGGACGTGTTCCGGTTATTCCTCCGGATCTACGACCGCTCGTCCCGCTCGATGGCGGCCGTTTCGCGACCTCGGACCTCAACGATCTATATCGTCGCGTCATCAACCGC
>CAVSUQ010000013.1:0-79935 GCA_963731305.1 uncultured Gemmatimonadales bacterium
ATTCGTCTATGCGTTCGTCGTCGGGTACGCGCTGGGGCGACTGCTGGGCATCGTTTACAACGCTGTTGCCGGTGTGGCTCACTGACACACGTAACATCGCGCCCCCGCTGTAACTGCGGATGATTGCCGAAAGCAACCGGCCGCGAATGTTCTCGACCGCGCGACCAGAGCGCGGTGAACGCCTCTTCGCGGTGCTCACGACGCTTGCGTTCATGCTGGTGACGGTCCCAGTCGCCCTGCACCACGAGATGTGGCGTGACGAGCTCCAGGCATGGTTGATCGCTCGCGACAGTCCTTCGTTGGCGAGTCTGTTCCACTCGCTGAGATACGAGGGACATCCCGCGCTCTGGTACCTGCTGCTGCGTGCCCTGACGCATGTGTTCGACGATCCGCGCACCTTGCAATTCGTGAGCCTCGTGTGCGGCGCTGCGACGGTTTACCTCTTCGCACTGTTTGCTCCCTTCTCCCGCGTCATCCGCGCTCTGTTCGCATTCGGCTACTTCGTGGTTTACGGCTACACCATAGTCGCGCGCAGTTATTCGCTCGAGATGCTGTTGCTCATCGTGATGTGTGTGCTGCTCACTCGAGAGCGTCCGCGATGGCTCGCTGCCGGCGGTGTGATGTTTCTTGTGGCCAACACCAGCATCTACGGCACCATTCTCGTGACGGCAATGATCAGCGCTCTGGTGGTTGACGCGATTGTAGGCCGGAGTTGCGCGCTGCTTCGCGCGGCAAGCGCTCGCTCGCTGGCCCTCGTGTTACTGCCGGCAGTTTTCGGGATTATCCTCGCGATATCGCAGGTGAGGACACCGGCCGATGCGCCGTTTCACGGCAACGGTCTGCTTACGCCGTCCCGCTCAGAACTCCTTACAGCGGAGCGCCTCACGTCCGTATGGCGCGCGTATGTGCCAATTCCCTCGATGGGCCAGGTGAGCGATCTGGGTGAGACGAACTTTCTCGCCGACCGTTCCCCCCGCGCCGCGGCGCTCGGCGCAGCGCTCTCGCTTGTCGCGCTGTTGCTTGCAGCCATCTCCATGCGCCGATCGATAGTTGCGCTGGTGTTCTTCGTTACGGCGACGACTGGCATGCTGCTTTTTTCACTAGCTGTCTTCTCCGGAGCGCTTCGCCATCAGGGGCACTTCTTCCTCGCGTTGATTACGGCATTGTGGCTCGCCCGCGGGGATGGCCGGTCGCCGCACGAACCGGGCGCGCTGCCATCGCTCACTCTCTGGGTCGATAGGTACGCGGACGCTCTTATAATCGTGCTTCTTTGTATCCAGGTCGCTGGGGGAGTCCCCCGTCTAGCGGGCGATTACGCGCTCCCGTTCTCCGGCGGGAAGGACGCTGTTGCGTATCTACGAACACACGGCTTGGATCACCGGCAGCTCGTGATATATCCTGGCTTTATCGGCACGACTCTTTCGGGCTACCTGAAGCGCCCTGTTTTTTCGCTCGATCGCGGAGTAGCTACCTCGTTTGCGCCGTGGGAGCAGCGGGCTGCGCGGTGGGATGATACCGGAGTCCTCGCTGCTACGGAAGCGTGTTGTGTCCAGCGCGGCCCGGGACCGATCCTGATAATGGACCACCCGCTCGCCGCGTCGGACGCGCGCCTCGTGATACGGCCTCTGGCCAGCTTCACGACATCCATCGTCGGCGAGCGGTTCTACCTATATGGTATTGAACAGCGGTTCTAAGCCGGCCGGGGCGGCCGCCGGGTGCGTGGGACAGTTAAATTTCGTTTTTGTGATTAACGTGCGGAGCCAATGATCAAGCTCGACGACGTTTACAAAGCCTTCGGCGACAAGAAAGTGCTCGAAGGATTCTCGCTCGAAGTGGATGAGGGCGAGACAATGGTGATCATCGGATACTCCGGCACAGGCAAGTCGGTAGCGATCAAACACATCGTCGGTCTTCTGTTTCCGGATCGCGGCACTGTGTTCGTCGACGGCCTCGAAGTCCCGGATTTGCCGCGCGAGCAGTTGTATGAGCTGCGCGGCCGCATCGGTTACGTCTTCCAGTTCGCAGCGTTGTTCGATTCGCTGACCGTCGGCGAGAACGTCGCGATGGCGCTGCGCAAGATGCGTACGATGACGGAAAAGGAAATCGCGCAGCGCGTCACCGAATCGCTGGCGCTGGTGGACCTGCCCGGTGCGGAGTCCAAGTATCCCGCCGAGCTGTCGGGCGGAATGCGCAAGCGGGTCGGCATCGCCCGCGCCATCGCCAAGCGCCCGAAGTACATTCTATACGATGAGCCGACCACCGGTCTCGATCCCGTCACCTCGGCTGTAATCGACGAGCTGATGATTCGCATGCGCGATAAACTCGGCGTCACCAGTGTCGTCATCACGCACGACATGCGCAGCGCGTACAGCGTCGGCACACGCATCGCAATGTTGTACGAAGGGAAAGTGCGCCAGGTCGGCACGGTCGCCGAGATCCAGCACACTACGGATCCAGTAGTGCGGCAGTTCATCGAAGGGAAGCCCAGTATAGACGCTGCGATGGCAGGCGTATAACATGACGACGTCGCCCGAATCTGCGTCGCCGGCATCGCCATGCGTTCTGGTGTACGCGGGCCGCGAGCGCGCGCGCGCATTCGTACGTGCAGCCTTTCCGCGCCGCCGCGGACGCATTGTGCACGTGCGCAGCATGGACGAGTTCAGCGCGGCAATTCGGCGCGAGCTGATCGACGCGGTCGTCATCGATCTCGCGGCGCAGGGCGACGATCACTGGACAATCGCCGCGCGCGCCGGCGACTTTCCGAGCACGCCGTTTTTCGGCCTGCTGCCGATGCGTACCACCGACGCCGAAGCGGTATCGCGCTCCGCTTCGCTGGGTTTCGCCGACGTTCTCTGTGAGCAGATTGACGAATTCTCCGCGCGCGACCTCGTTGCGCCACACGGCTACTCGGCGCGTTTCGCGCGCGCCCTCGCCGACGCGCCTGATGCCCTGGGACTTACCACCGATACCCAACAGAAAACCTGGCGCGCCATCGTCCAGCATGCGGGCCGCCCCGTTACTACCACTACACTTGCGCTCGTGATGGGCGTGACCCGCGAGCACCTGAGCCGGAACTTCGCTCGCGACAACGGCGCGAACCTCAAGCGTGTAATCGACCTCGTGCGGCTGATATCTGCCGCCGAGCTGTCGAAGAACCCTGGATACGACGTTCGCGATGTGGCCGCGGTGCTGGGTTTTGCCTCGTCGTCCCACCTGGCCGTGACCACTCAAAGGATAGCAAGCACCCGCCCGGCCTCGCTTTCGGGCCTGCGGGCCGTGGACCTGGTCGACCGCTTCGTCCAGGGTCGGACCAGAAGCCGAGTTGCAGGAAAACAGAGCTTGTGATAATTTTCACAAGCTCCCGACAAGCAAAATTCCCCGCTCCGAATCATGGCCACTGACACCACGCTCCGTCCTGGCGAAATCAAGGACATCCTCCTTCGTGAGATCGAGGCCGCTGACCTCAATGACCTCAAGGTCGAGGAAGTCGGCACCGTGCTCGAAGTGAAAGACGGTATCGCCCGCATCTACGGCCTTTCCAAGGCCATGGCCGGCGAGATGCTCAACGTCACCTCGTCCGAAACGGGCGAGCTGATCACCGCCCTGGCGCTCAACCTCGAAGAGGACAACATCGGCGCCGTCATCCTGGGCGACTATCTCGTCCTCAAGGAAGGCGACGAGGTCCGTCGTACGGGCCGCGTGCTCGAGGTGCCGGTCGGACCAGAGTTGATCGGCCGCGTGGTCGATTCCCTCGGCAGGCCGATGGACGAACACGGCCCGATCAACGCCAAGCACACCCGCAAGGTCGAGAGCGAAGCGCCGGGTATCATCGTCCGGCAGCCGGTAAAGGAGCCGCTTCAGACGGGCCTCAAGGCCGTCGATTCCATGATCCCGATCGGCCGCGGCCAGCGCGAGCTCATCATCGGTGATCGCGGAACCGGCAAGACGGCGATCGCCATCGACACGATTCTGAATCAGAAGGGCACGGGCGTCATCTGCGTCTACGTCGCGATCGGCCAGAAGGCATCAACCGTCGCCGCCGTGGTGGACCGCCTCCGCACGGCTGGTGCGATGGACTACACAATAGTTGTCGTCGCCAGCGCCGCCGATCCCGCGCCGATGCAGTACATCGCTCCGTACTCCGGATGCGCGATGGCCGAGTACTTCATGTACAATGAGGGGAAGGCGACGCTCTGCGTATACGACGATCTGTCCAAGCAGGCAGCGGCGTACCGCCAGATCTCGCTGGTTCTCCGTCGCCCGCCAGGCCGCGAAGCGTATCCGGGTGACGTGTTCTATCTGCACAGCCGTCTGCTCGAGCGCGCTGCAAAGCTCAGCGAGGACAAGAGCGTCGTCGACGGGACCAACATTCTCGCTCCGGGCGGATCGCTCACCGCGCTCCCGATCATCGAGACGCAGGCCGGCGACGTGTCGGCGTACATTCCGACCAACGTCATCTCGATCACCGACGGCCAGATCTTCCTCGAAGCCGACCTGTTCTACTCGGGCGTGCGTCCGGCGGTGAACGTCGGTATCTCCGTGTCACGCGTCGGCGGCTCGGCACAGACCAAGGCGATGAAGGGCGTCGCCGGCCGTCTCCGTCTCGACCTTGCGCAGTATCGCGAGCTCGAAGCGTTCGCGTCGTTCGCCTCGGACCTCGATGCTGCAACTAAAAAGCAGCTCGATCGCGGAGCTCGCACCGTAGAGATTCTCAAGCAGCCGCAGTATCAGCCGATGCCTGTGGAGCTGCAGGTTATGGTTATCTACGCGGTGACTAACGGCTTCGTGGACGAGACCCCGGTCGCGGAGATCCGCGATTGGGAGAAGGGATTCCTGCAATTCATGTCAGCGCAATTCCCGCAGGTTGGTGAGAAGATCCGCACAGAGAAGGCGCTTTCGAAAGACCTCGAGGCAGAGCTCAAGCGCGCGATCGAGCGCTACAACGCAACGCGGAAGAAGCCGGCTTAACCGCCGCTTCGACTCCGCACCCAGTTCATAACACCGACCCATGGCGAAAGGACGAGAGCTCAAGGGCCGCATCAAATCCGTCGAGAACACGCGCAAGATCACGCGCACGATGGAAATGGTGGCCACATCCAAGATGAAGCGCGCGCAGGACCGTGTGGTGGGCGCTCGCCCGTACGCCCGCTCGCTCGCGGAAGTCATCTCGGACCTGTATTCACCCGATCTCGCCGAGCAGTTCCCGTTGCTGCGGCAGCCGGCGCACACTCGTCGCGCTGCCGTACTTCTGCTGACGTCGAACCGCGGTCTCGCCGGCGCGTTCAACGCGAATCTCATCAAGGAGGCGAGACTGCTGGTGCAGCGTCTCGAATCCGAGGGCGCGCAGGTCGAGCTGCACGTGGTCGGGCGCAAGGGGATCGGCTTCTTCCGTTACCTCGGCCGCACTCTGGCGACGGCGCGCACGGACATAACAGATCGACCGACAGCCGCGGATGCACGCGGACTCGCCGACACGTTGATCGAGAACTTTACCAGCTGCACGCTCGATGCTGTTTACGTCGTGTACGCCAAGTTCAACTCCGCGCTCTCGACACCAGCGACCGCCGAGCGTGTTTTACCGGTGACACCGCCGGAGCGGAAGGGAACTGCCCGTGATTACATCCTCGCACCATCGGCGGACGCAATTCTCACCGAGCTGCTTCCGCTCTACGTGCGCAATTCCATATATCGCGCGCTCGTCGAAACAGTCGCCGGCGAGCAGAGTGCGCGCCGTACTGCGATGAAGAATGCGACCGACAACGCGAGCGACATGATCAACGTCCTGCGCCGCACGTACAATCGGGCGCGCCAGGCGCAGATCACGCAGGAAATCGCCGAGATCGTAGGCGGCGCCGCCGCGTTGGAATAACGCATCGTTCGTTGGCCATTATCGCAGATGATGATGTTGTATGTACGACGGCATTTTAAATCGTATCCGGACCCAATATGACCACCGCAATCGATACCGAAATTCACATAGGCAAGATCATTCAGGTCATCGGCCCCGTCCTGGACGTGGAGTTCGAGCCCGAGCATCTGCCAGAGCTCTACAACGCCCTTCGTATCGAAGGAACCACCCAGTCTGGAGTTCCGATCAAGGTTACCGTCGAGGTGCAGCAGCACATCGGCCGTAACCAGGTTCGCGCCGTCGCCATGTCTTCCACCGACGGCGTCGAGCGCGGTATGGACGTCATCGACACTGGATCGCCGATCATGGTTCCGGTTGGCGCTCCGGCGCTTGGCCGTATCCTCAACGTCATCGGCGAGCCGGTCGACAACGGACCAGCGATTCCCGCCGACGCGGTTCGCTGGCCCATCCACCGCGCACCGCCGCACTTTGCGGATCTCGAGGCCAAGACCGAAGTCTTCGAAACCGGCATCAAGGTCGTCGATCTCATCGCGCCATTCGTGAAGGGTGGAAAGATCGGACTGTTCGGCGGTGCAGGCGTGGGCAAGACCGTCGTCATCCAGGAGCTCATCAACAATGTGCAGAAGGGGCACGGCGGCCGCTCCGTGTTCTGCGGAGTCGGTGAGCGCACGCGCGAGGGAAACGATCTCTACGCGGAATTCAAGGAAGCGGGGATTCTCGATTCAGTTGCATTGATCTACGGCCAGATGAACGAACCGCCGGGCGCGCGTCTGCGCGTGGGACTCTCCGGTCTCACCGTCGCCGAATATTTCCGCGACGTCGAGAATCAGGACGTACTTCTCTTCATCGACAACATCTTCCGCTTCACGCAGGCCGGCTCCGAAGTATCCGCGCTGCTCGGTCGCATGCCAAGCGCAGTGGGATATCAGCCGACGCTTGCAACGGAGATGGGCGAGCTGCAGGAGCGCATTACTTCAACGCGCAACGGCTCCATCACGTCGGTGCAGGCGATCTACGTTCCTGCTGACGATATCACCGATCCCGCACCTGCAACGGCATTCGCTCACCTCGACGCAACTGTCGTTCTGTCGCGCGCAATCACCGAGCTCGGCATCTATCCCGCCGTCGATCCGCTTGCGTCATCGTCCCGCATTCTCGATGCCGCCATACTCGGCGCACGTCACTACAAGGTCGCTACCGACGTTCAGCGCATTCTCCAGCGCTATCGCGAGTTGCAGGACATCATCGCGATTCTCGGAATGGACGAGCTCTCCGAGGACGACAAGCTCGTCGTCGGTCGCGCGCGTCGTCTGCAGCGCTTCATGTCGCAACCGTTCGCAGTCGCCGAGCAGTTCACCGGCATTCCCGGCAAGTACGTGAAGCTCGAAGAGACAATCTCTTCGTTCGAGCGGCTGGTCGCTGGCGAGTTCGATCAGTATCCCGAGCAGGCGTTCTTCATGGCTGGCGGTGCCGATGACGTCATCGCCAACGCAGCGAAGCTCAAGGGCTGATCGATGCTTCAGGTATCGGTGATCTCGCCGGAGCGCGTTCTGTTCGAGGGTGAGACCGAGTCGCTGGTCGCACCCGCATTTGACGGCGAGGTCGGTATTCTCACCGGCCACGCCGCCATGATGACAGTGCTCGGAAACGGCGAGCTCAGGCTCGGTGTTGCGGGCTCGCACAGGTTCCACGTGGAAGGCGGTTTTCTTCAGGTTGCAGATGACCACGTGCGCATCGTGACGGAGAAGGCCACGGCCGCGTAGGGGCGACCCACACACGTCGCTCCACCAGGCGTCAACCGATTGGCGTTGCTCCGACGAACCGATGGTCTCTCTCTTGCCACTCCATAAGGTGGACATCGACCGAGAGCCAGCCCCATGCCCGATCAGCCCCTGCGTGTACTCGTGGTGGACGATAATCGCGACAATGCGGACATCATGCGCCAGTATCTCGAGGCCACGCGAGAGTACGCGGTCACAGTCGCCTACGACGGCGACGAGGCGCTGCGCGCATTTCAGGAATCGCGTCCAAGCGTCGTTCTCCTGGATGTGATGATGCCCGTGCGCGATGGTTGGGAAGTCTGTCGCTCGATCAAGGGCGATCCGACGCGCGCCGCCCAGACGCGCGTTATAATGGTGACTGCCCGCGATGACCTTGCGGACAAGCGCACCGCCCTTCAGAGTGGCGCTGACGATTACCTGGAGAAGCCGTTGGATCTCACCAAGCTGTTGGCATCAGTGCGGCGGAACGCAGCCGCGCTGTCACCAGATTCGGCAAGGCCGTCGATGCCGGCGAGTCCGGCCAGTCCGGCGAGTCCGGCCAGTCCAGCAATGCCGGCGTGACCGCCCGGTTCACCGGCGGCTCCGCGTTGGGCCGTCGCGCAGGTGATTCCATAGCGGCAGCCTCGCTGGCGCTTCCCGACAAGGACGCCCGGAACTCGCTTCCGACCCTTGCTTCAGCGATCGACAGTCTCCGCAACCCCGTCCAGGACCGTGGCGCGCTCGTCATTCTGTATCTGAACTTCGATCGGTACGCCAAGATCGAAGAGATCTACGGGTGGGAGAAGCTCGACGCAGTTCTCGATACCACGGCTCGCGAGCTCGCGCGAATCCTCGCCGAAACCCCGCTTCGCGCTGCGCGACTCGCGTTGAGCCACGCCAACGACGACGACTTTCTGCTCTTCTACGTGCCGCCGGTCGAGCCGCCGGGCCGCGAGGAGGGCGACGACGGCGATCTCACTGATCCTCTCATCGCGCGATTGCACGAGGGGATAGCCGATTGCCTTGAACGCATACACGGTGCAGACGTCGCGTCGCTGTTCGACCTGTACGTCGGGCGCACGGTCGTGCAGTACGATCCAAAGGTGCGACTCGAGCGAGTCGTGTATCGCGGCATTCGCGCTGCGGCGAGCAACGCGCACAATCTTGAGCAGCGAGAGCGGGCGCGCCTCGTGGAAGATCTGCGCGAGACGCTCCGGATCGCGCGCCGTCTACGTCGACTACCATCCGATCGTCGACGCGGCAGACGGCTGCGTCTTTGGTTACGAGGCGCTCGCGCGCGGATCGATGCGGTCACTTCGCCGCCCGGAAGTCATGTTCGAGGTCGCCGCGCAGGCTGGATTGATCTGGGAGCTGAGCCGACTGTGTCGCGATCGCGCCATGGAAGGCATTACACAATTGCTCAAGCCGGGCGAGGCGCTGTTCATCAACGTCGACCCGCATGACTTCACCGATCCCGAATTCGGCGATACAGCACTCGATAACGCGGATGCGCATCGAGTAGTCATCGAGATTACCGAGCGGACTGCCATCAAGGACTACCCGAAATTCCGTGAGCGTCTGCGCAGCTTCCGCGATCGCGGATTTCGCTTCGCCGTCGACGACGCCGGCAGCGGCTACGCCGGACTCGGCTCCATCGCCAATCTCGAGCCGGATTTCATCAAGCTCGATATCTCACTGATCAACGGCATAGATACGAACTTCATCAAGCAGGATCTCGTCGAGACGCTCGTTCGGTTCGCGAACGATCAGGGCGCGAAGGTGATTGCCGAGGGCGTCGAGTTCGAACAGGAGTACGAAGATGGTCAAGTCGCTGGGCGTACATCTTGTGCAGGGCTTCTACCTACATCGACCGCAGCAGCTCCCGAACAATCTCGAAGGAACGGTCGGCGGCCCCTAGCTCCGCCGCCACGACCGCGCCGACCGCTTCGGCGCGATCGGCCCGCTCGCGCGAGTCGCTCAGCAGACGAATCAGCACGCGCGCCAGTTGCGACTCGTCATCCACGCTGGTTGCGCCGCCCGTTGCGAGCATCAACTTCGCGTCACGCGAATCCGCGTGACGCGGTCCGATCAGCACCGGAACTCGAAATACTGCCGGTTCCACGAGCGAGTGAAGTCCCGCATCGTGAAACCCGCCGCCGACATAAGCTACAGTGGCTATCGCATAGAGATCCGCGAGGACTCCCATGCGGTCCACCACTATCACGTCGGTGTCCGCCGTCGCTTCACTCAGCGGGGCGGTTGTCAGTGAGTGCGATCGTGCCCAGTCCGCGATCGATGCGAGGTGTGCGTCGGCGAGCTCGTGTGGCGCGACAACGAGTCGTGCTGAATGGACCTGTGCGCGCAGCGCCAGCCAGGCTGGGAACAATTCGCGCTCATCCGAGCGCCAGGTCGATCCCGCAACCACAGTCAGTCGCGGTGACTCGAGCGCGGCGACCACGGACGCGTTGCGCCGATCTTCGTGCGCGCGTGTCCATGCCTGATCGTAACGAGTGTCGCCCGTGATGCGCACGCGATCGGCGCGTGCGCCGGCCTGGACCATGCGCGTCGCGTCGTCGGCGCTGGCGGCACCGATCGCGTCCAGGGCACGATACGCATCCCGCGTCAGCATGACGCCGACGGCACTCGTGCGGCGCGAGCTTGCCGGAATGGACGCGCTTATCAGTGCGAGCCGCACACCCTGCGCTGCGGCCTCGCGGACCAGCGATGGCCACACATCGCCCTTCGCGAAGACGAGTGCCGTGGGATCGAGCGCCTCGATCGCGATGCGCGCACTTCCGACGGAATCGAAGGGCAGGTAATCGCTGAAATCGGCGCCCATCTGTCTGGCCAGGACCTTCAGCGCTCGGCGAGTAGAACGTGTAAGCGATCTGTACCTGGGGCAGTGCGCGGCGCACGCTCTGGATGACGGGCAGCGCCATCAATCCTTCCCCCACCGACGCCGCATGCAACCATAGGAGCGGCCTCGAGCGATCGCGCCCTTCGGCGCCCCAGCTCCGGTAGCGCCGCCGTATTCCACGCCGCGCCGAGAACGCGCGGCCGAGCTTGCCCCCCATCTGTGCCGGAGTGATGAGGCTGAGCAGCTCCGCGGTTCGAGCTACCGTTCCGTACGCGGCTCCCACCCACGGCTTCATGCGGGCCGGGGCCCCGGAGGCATGTCGTCCAGACCCTGAATAGCCGGCGTGCCGCGAGCCCGAGGGCAGAAACGAGGGGCAGCGTGGGGCATTGATGGACAATAGTACGGAGTGCTTGACCCCGCTTCAAGCCAAACCGGGCCGACTCTCTTAAGCCCCGTCCCAGGTATTCAGGCGAACCCGTCTCTGGGGGCGCAAACAGCCCCTTCTGCGAGGTGGACGGATGTTTATAATCTTTCACCATAAAGATTGTATCTAGCGCCCAGGGCAAGAATTCACTAAGATTTGCCCTCCACGTGTTTACCGCTCGGTCGGATGGCCATGCGGATGACACGTGCGGACGCCTTTTGTCCATGAACACGTTGCAGGAGGGGTGATGAACAAATTGTTGAGGAGTGTGTTGTCAGTTTCCTCGGGATTGCTGCTCGCGCTGGGAACCGTGAGCGCGCAGTCCACGGGCACGATCACGGGGCGCGTACTTACCGAGGCGGGTGGCCCGCTTCCGTCAGCCAGCGTCTCAATCCCGTCACTCAGGCTCGGTGCGTACACCGACGCTCAGGGTACCTACACCATCCATGTCCCGGCGAGTCAGCTTACCGGGCAGACGGTGTCGATGACGGCGCGACGTGTGGGCTACGCGCCGAGAACGATTTCGCTCAAGCTCTCGGGCGGCACGGTGGAGCAGGATTTCCAGCTCACTGCCAACGCCAGCCAGCTGACAGGCGTCGTCGTAACCGCACTTGGCATCGAAAAGTCGAAGAGCCAACTCGGAACCGCCCAGCAGGAGCTCAGCTCCGAGCAATTGAACGCCGCAAGCGACGCAAGCGTCGTCAGCGCGATTCAGGGCAAGGTGTCGGGCGTAACGATCACCACGCCGAACACGCAGGGCGGCTCGGCGCGAATCCTGATTCGCGGCGCGAATTCCATCGGCGGCAACAACACTCCGCTCTTCGTCGTCGACGGAATCCCCGTCTCGAACGATCAGGCCGCTGCGAGCGGTAACTCCGCCACGCCGAGCTCGGGCTACGACTTCGGCAGCGTGATCAACGACATCAATCCAGATGACATCGCGACGCTCTCCGTTCTGAAAGGGCCCAACGCGGCCGCGCTCTACGGATCGCGCGCAGCAAACGGTGTCGTGCTCATCACGACCAAGCACGGTCAGGCGACTGCCGGCAAGATCTCCACGCAGATCAATTCGAGCGTGACGTTCGACAAGGTCGGCAAGCTTCCCACGTATCAGAATCTCTACGGGCAGGGTGACGTGGGACTGTTCGGCTATGTTGACGGAAAGGGCGGCGGCCTCCAGGGAACGGACGGCGAAGATCAGAGCTGGGGACCCAGGCTGGACGGTCGGCTGATTCCACAATTCGACAGTCCCGTGATCAACGGCGTCCGTCAAGCGACGCCGTGGATAGCGCAGCCGGATAACGTTTCCGGTTTCTTCAATACCGGTACGACCTTCACCAACAGCGTAGCGTTCTCGGGCGGAACTGAGACCGCAAGCGGGCGCGTCTCGTTTGGCGCTGATCAGACGCAGGGAATTGTACCCGAACAGCAGCCTCTCGAAGTTCACCGGATCACTGAGCGGCAATCTGCAGGTCAACAGCCGCCTCTCGACCAACGCGTCAGTGCAGTACGCACGCGACGGCGGGCGCAACCGTCCAGGCTCCGGCTATACGACCAGCACGCTCGAGCAGTTCGTCTGGTTCGGACGACAGGTGAACGTGGCAGAGCTCAAGAACAAGCTGTACAACGCGGACGGCAGTCTGTACAACTGGAATTCCAACTACCACAACAATCCCTACTGGGTCACGGAAGCGAATCCCGAGAAGGATTCGCGCGATCACATCATTGCGATCGGCGGGATGCAGTACAGGCTCGCGTCATGGTTGAATGCAACCCTGCGCTCCGGCACGGACCTGTACCGTCAGGAGATCAACCAGAACTGGGGTCAGGGAATGCTTGACCAGAGCGTCGGCCAGTTCGCGATAAGCCCCTCGTACGCGGGCGGCTTTGCATTCACGCACGCCAACAACAACGAGAACAACACCGAGTTCCTGCTGACGGCCAACAAGGAGGCGACATCACACCTCCAGCTCAACGCAACTGTGGGAGCGAATCGCAGGTACGCGACGTACCACCGCGACAATCAGCAGACCAACGGTATCACGACTCCCGGGATCTACAACGTCGCGAACGCCGCGATCACACCGACCCTCGGCCAGACCGATCAGGCGCTCCAGGTCAACAGCGGATACGGCTCTGCGTCGTTCACGTTGAATAACTACTGGACCGTCGAAGCGACGGGACGCAACGACTGGTCCTCGACGCTACCGAAGGGAAACAACTCGTACTTCTATCCGTCGGTCAACACGTCACTTGTGTTGACGGACATGATTCCGGCGATCAAGAATCGGGTGCTCAACTACGCGAAGCTGCGCGGGTCGATCGCGCAGGTTGGTGCCAGCGCAGACCCGTACCAGCTCGCGACGACCTACACCGGTTATTCGACGCAGTTCGGGTCGCTTGCGATGTTCAGTCTTGGTGATGCGCTCGCGAACGCGCAGCTCAAGCCCGAGAAGACGCAGTCCGGTGAGGCCGGCCTCGAGCTTGGACTGTTCAACAATCGCGTGACGTTCGATGGAAGCATCTACCACAAGGCTACGACCAATCAGATCATCAATCTGGCCGTGTCGAACGCCACCGGATTCTCCTCGCGCGTAACAAACGCCGGCAAGATCTCCAACCACGGTGAGGAAATGCTTCTCACAGTCGTGCCGATTCGCACTGCGAGCGGCTTCGAGTGGACGTCGACGTTCAACTATGCACGCAATCGCAGCAAGGTTGAGTCGCTGTACCCGGGACTGCAGACGATCACGATCGCTGGCTCGCAGGACGGCGTGAATGTCGAAGCCCGCGTTGGTCAGCCGTACGGCACGCTCTTCGGCAATGGACTCCTTCGTGACTCGGCGACGCACGAGCTGCTTCTGAAGAACGGACTTCCTCAGCAGGATCCGGTGCGTCGAGTGCTGGGCGATATCAATCCAAAGTGGACCGGTGGGTGGACCAACGAGGTTCACATCAAGCGCCTCACCGTCAGTGGCCTGCTCGACATCCACAAGGGCGGCAGCATCAACAGCATCACCAACTACTACGGCACGGGCGCCGGAGTACTGGCCAGCTCGCTGCTCGGTCGCGAAGTGGACTTCGATAAGCCCGGCATTCTCGTTAAGGGAATCGACAAGGCGACCGGCAAGGAAAACACCATAAGAGTGACGTCGGAGGATTACTGGCAGCAGTTCTCCTTCAACTCCACCATCAACGAGCCATTCATCTACGACGATAGCTGGGTGCGATTGAAGGAGCTTCGCGTCGGCGTCGACCTGCCAGCTTCGTACGCGCGCCTCTTCCGCTCGCACAGCGTCAACGTCGCATTTATCGGACGTAATCTCTGGTTGAGCAGCAAGGTGCCGAACATCGATCCAGAAGTCTCGTATCAGGTCGGCAACAATCAGGGATCCGAGTTCGCCTCGCTTCCGCAAGCCAGAAGCTTTGGCGTCAATCTGCGCATCACACCATAAAGGTGGAGACAAATACTCCAATGAAAAACAGTCTAATTATGGTCGCTGCCGGCGTGGTCCTCGCCGCGGCGGCGACCGGATGCGGCAACGACAATCTCACCAATCTCAACAAGAACCCGAACAGCCCCGAGTCTGTCGGCAGTGGGCCGCTCTTCACGCGCGGCGTGTATACCAGCGTAAACCGCTTCCTGGGAGCTGGCTTCGACCTGCGGCAGACGTCATTCGTGGCGCAGCACATGGCTGAAGACGCGTATCCCAGCGACGACACCTATGGAACTCTGCTTGGCTCGAACGTCGGCGGCACGTTTACCGGCGCGTACTCCGCAGAGCTTGAAGACCTGAAGAAAGTTTCACAGAAAGGCGACGCTGCAAAGAACCCCGCCGTTGCGGAGCCCGCGCGCATTCTTTCGGCGTGGGTATATGAGAACCTGACCGACGCATGGGGCGATGTCCCCTACAGTCAGGCGCTCGGCGGTGATTCAGTGGGAGGGGTGCTCACGCCTGCATACGACCCGCAGAAGAGCATCTATGCGGGTGTCATGGCCACGCTCACCAACGCGTCCACCGCTCTCTCCACAGCATCAGGGCCATTGATCGGCGCTGCTGATCCGATCTATCAGGGCAAGCTCGCGAGCTGGGAAAAGTTTTCCAACTCGCTGCACGCCCGAATGGCGCTCCGACTCGTCAACGTCGATCAGGCCACCGCTGATGCGGAGCTGAAGAAGGCGTTTGGCGCTCCTGGCGGGGTGATCACTACCAATGCGGATAATGCGCAGTTGGTGTGGCCTGGAAACGGGACGTATGACAATCCATGGAGCATCAACTTCCAGACGCGAGATGACAACCGCATCTCGTTGACACTCTACAATATTCTGCAGCCAACTGGTGGGCCCACCGATCCACGTCTGCCGATCTATGCGCAGCCGACGCAGGCGAATCCGGCGGTCTACAATGGCCAGCCGAACGGAACCGGGTCGACGGCCACGAAGTATTCCAAGACCACGTCGCGCCCTGGCGCCATCTTCTATTCCGGCTCAACGGCGTACGGAACGATGGGTACTTCCGCCAACGCGAAGACGCCGTCGTACCTGATGACGGCGGCGGAAGTCAACTTCATCGAGGCGGAAGCGGCGGAGCGCAGCCTCGGCGGGTTGACTCCCGGGCAGGCTGCTGGTTTCTACCAGGCCGGAATTCTTGCCTCGATGGCCCAGTGGGGGGTCAGCACAACGGCAGCCAACGCGTATGTGTCGGATCCGTCGGTGGTTTATCAGGGCGGTGTTGCCGGTCTCAAGCAGATCGCCATTCAGAAGTGGGTCGCGCTCTATGGCGACGGCGCGCAGGCATGGGCTTCGTTCCGGAGAACGTGCCAGCCCTCGACCATTAAGCCTGGGCCTGCCGCGGTCGTGAACTACGTACCGCGGAGGTTCCCGTACGCCACCGGAGAGGTGTCGGTGAACGGGGCGAATGTTACGGCTGCAGCTTTGCGGCTCGGAGGCACCAAGCAGGACAACTTTGGCGGTATGATGTACTGGGATGTACCGCAGAATGCGCCGACCTGCCAAGGCGTGAACCTGAACCTGCCTGGCTGATTTATCGAAGAATCTCATTTTAGAGGCCCCCGGCTTTGGCCGGGGGCCTTTTTTGGCATTTTGGCGGTCAACCGTCACAAAACCCCGGTGAAGTGCCCGAAAAACACGGCTGTGTGCCCAAAATGTATGAATTCTGTATGCCGTCCATATCTGGCGAGCCCCTAATACGGCGGATAAAATCTGGATTCACGTGTTTAGCCAGCGGGCCGGATGACCAACTGGATGCCGCGTGTGGACGTCTTTTTGTCCAAGAACGCTTGTGGGAGGAGAAATGAATCGGTTGTTGAAAAGTGTGTTGTCAGTTTCCTCCGGACTGTTGTTAGCGGCAGTAGCGGCTAATGCACAATCCGCGGGCACGATCACGGGGCGAGTACTTACGGAAGCCGGGGGACCGCTTCCGTCAGCCAGCGTCTCAATCAGTTCGTTGGGGGTCGGTGCATATACCGACGCTCAGGGCGCTTATACCATTCATGTGCCGGCGGCCCGGATAACCGGCCAGACGGTGTCGCTCACGGCGCGACGCGTCGGGTATTCGCCCAAGAGCGTTCAGATCAGGCTGACGCTGGGTACGGTACAGCAGGACTTTCAGCTGACCGCCAATGCGAGCCAGCTGACTGGTGTCGTCGTGACCGCACTTGGTGTTCAGAAGGAGCAGAGCCAGCTGGGTACGTCTGTCACCCAGCTCTCCAGCACAGAGCTGAACGGCGCGGCCCCAACGCAGAACGTCGTGGACGAAATAGGCGGTAAGGTTGCCGGTGTGCAGGTTACTTCATCGGGAACGCAGGGCGGCTCGTCCAATATCATCATTCGTGGCGAGAACTCGATCACCGGCAACAACCAGCCGCTCTTCATCGTTGATGGAGTCGCGGTGGCGAACGACGACCGAGGCAGCAACGCAAACGGGAGCGGCCGCGGCATCGATTTCGGCAGCACTGTTCAGGACATCAACCCTGACGATATCGCGACCCTGACGGTCCTCAAGGGACCGAACGCCGCGGCTCTATACGGATCGCGCGGCGCCAACGGCGTCATCCTGATCACTACGAAGAAGGGCGCTGCCACAAATGGCAAGATCGAGACTTCGATCATGTCGAGCTACACGTGGGACACGCCGAGCATCCTCCCGACCTTTCAGAACCAGTACGGTCAGGGATCGCAGGGACAGTTTGCGTATGTCGACGGCGCTGGCGGCGGCACCAACGACGGTGACGACCAGAGCTACGGTCCCAAGCTGGATGGTCGCCTTATTCCGCAGTTCGACAGTCCCGTGATCAACGGCGTGCGCCAGGCAACTCCCTGGATCGCACAGCCGGATAACGTCAGCTCTTTCTTCAATACCGGCCACACGTTCACGAACAACCTCGCCTTCAGCGGTGGTACAGAGAAGGCGCAGGCGCGACTTTCCATCGGCGACGAGAACACGCAGGGCTACATCCCGAACAATACGTTCCATAAGTTCTCGGGTCTCCTCAACGGGAACCTCAATGTCAACAGCCGACTGACCACCAGCGCCAGCGTGCAGTACGTCAACAACACTGCACACAACCGGCCGGGCGTCGGTTACGACACCGGCATCCTGGAGCAGTTCACATGGTTCGGCCGCCAGGTCAACATGAACGAGCTTCGCGCCACGCAATACAATCCTGACGGCTCGCTCTACAACTGGAACTCGAACTACCACAACAACCCGTTCTGGCTCCAGTATGACAATCCAGAGCAGGACTCGCGCGACCACCTCATCGCGTCCGCGACGGCCAACTACAAGCTGGCCAACTGGTTGAACGCGACCCTCCGCTCCGGCTCCGATATCTATCGGTACGGCATCAATCAGAATGATGCTGCCGGTAACATCGAGTTTACCAACCTCGCGTACAACGGCGCGATGTATCAGTTCAACAACAACAACAACGACAACAACACGGAGCTACTGCTCAACGCCACCGGCCACCTTGGAGGTCATCTCCAGTTGAACGGCACTCTCGGCGGAAACCGGCGACAGGAATCCTACGCGTCACAGCAGGCCAGTACGACCGGGCTCGTCGCCGCCGGCATCTATAATCTTGCAAATGCCGCCATCGCACCGACGGTCGCCGACAATATCCAGCGACTGCAGACGAACAGCATCTACGGCTCAGGCTCGTTCACGTTGAATGACTACTGGACTGTGGAAGTAACCGGTCGCAACGACGTATCCTCGACGCTTCCGAAAGGCAACAACTCCTACTTCTATCCGTCCATCAACACTTCGCTCGTCCTGAGCGATATGTTCCCGGCGTTGAAGAACAGGGTGCTGTCCTACGCGAAGATCCGCGGGTCCGTCGCCGAGGTTGGAAACGACGCGCCAGTGTACGATCTGGCGACGACGTATACTGGTAACGCAAACAAGTTCGCTGGACTCCCTCAGTTCTCGATCTCGAATACTCTGGCGAACGCGAGCTTGCTGCCGGAGCAGACGAAATCGGGTGAGACTGGTCTCGAGCTCGGCCTCTTCAACAGCCGTATCACGCTCGACGCGACTTACTACGATAAGGCGACGACGAATCAGATCATTCCCGTAACGCTGTCCAATACGACGGGCTTTACGCAGCGTGTCATCAACGCTGGAAAAATGACCAACAAGGGAGCAGAATTCTCGCTCGGCGTGACGCCTATCAAGACGGCTGCCGGATTTGAATGGAACTCTACGTTCAATTACGCGAAGAACGTCAACAAGCTGGTAACGCTCTATCCTGGCTTGCAGACGATCGTCCTGGGCGCTGCCTGGACGGGTAATACCGAGGCGCGCGTTGGCTATCCGTACGGCGTCATCTACGCCAACGGCTTCCTGCGTGACAGCGCCGGTAACCTGCTGACCAGCGGCGGTCTTCCGCAGATGGGTCCGCGCAGAGTGCTCGGAAACATTCAGCCCAAGTGGACTGGCGGCTGGAGCAACGAGATCCGGTACAAGAGCTTTACTGCCAGCGCACTCATCGATATCCACAAGGGTGGCAACATCCTGAGCATCACCAACATGTTCGACGACAACACTGGCGTGACCGCCAACACGTTGGTCGGGCGTCAGGTTGACTGGAACAATCCCGGAATCGTCGTCAAGGGAATCGACCAGGCTACCGGAAAGCCGAACACGATCAACGTGACTGCGGAAACTTATTATCAGTCGCTGTTCGAGATCATGGAGCCGTACGTGTACGACGATAGCTGGGTCAAGCTGCGCGAGTTGCGCATCGGTGTCGACCTGCCAGACGCCTTCGCCCACAGCATCCGTTCAACGTCCGTGAATCTTTCGTTCGTTGGACGAAACCTCTGGACTCAGACGAAGGTTCCGAACATCGATCCGGAGTTCTCGGACCAGACTGGCAATTATCAGGGAACGGAATTCGCCACGTTGCCGAACGTGAAGAGTCTCGGCCTGAATCTGCGCATCACGCCGTAACCAAAGAGACATTCATAAAATGCATATCATAAAGCTCTCGACAGCCGCGGTGGGATTCGTTCTCGCCGCTGGCGCGGTCGCTTGCAACAGCGACAACATCACGAAGTTGAACACCGATCCGAACAACCCCACCAGCGCGCCTCCGGGACCTGTGTTCACTCAGGCCCTCCGTACGTCAGCTAGCGCATTCGTCGGGAACGGGTTCTCACTGCGCCAGACCGAATTTGTGGTGCAGCATTGGGCGGAGGTCCAGTATCCGCAGGAAGACGAGTATTCGCGTCTCAATGCTGCATCGACGCAGGGTACTTTCGATAACGCTACTCGACTCAGCTGATAAACCTGAAGAAATTGGTTGATCAGGGATTGGCGCAGAAGAACGCTTCTATCTATGGACCTGCGCAGGTCATGATGGTTTGGAACTTCGATTACCTCACCGACACGTGGGGCGACATTCCTTACTCTCAGGCGCTCAAGGCGGATTCCGGCGTCAATCAGCCGGCGTACGATCCGCAGAAGAATATCTACGCGTCGTTCTTCCAGATCCTGAACGCTGTGCCGGCAAGCATGGCTGCGGCCACTTTGCCTGGCTACTCGTCGGCCGATCAGATGTATCAGGGAAGCATGGCAAAGTGGGAAAAGTTCGCGAATTCACTGCACGCGCGACTCGCGCTCCGCATCATCAATGTGGATCCGACCACGGCTGCGGCGGAGCTCACGAAGGCGTTCTCGGCCCCAGGAGGCACATTTACATCGAATGCGGACAACGCTCAGTTCTCGTGGCCCGGCGACGGCGTCTATGACAACCCGATCGTTGGCAACTTCGAGAGTCGCGATGACCACCGCGTTTCCAACACTTTCTACAACATCCTGTCGTCGAACAATGATCCGCGCGAGCCGATTTTCATGCAGCCGACCATTGCGTATGTACAAGGCAAATCGACGCAGGAATATGCGGGAATGCCGAATGGCTTGTCCCAGAATGCGGCCGGCGCGTACTTCAACATCGCGTCCCGTCCGGGCGCGATATTCTTCCCTGGCTCGACGCCTGAAGGCAACATCGGAAGCGCGGCGAACAAGAAGAATCCGTCCTATCTGATGACGTACGCTGAGCTCTCCCTCATCAAGGCGGAGGCAGCCGAGCGTGGAATCGGAGGCCTTCCGGGGACCGCGGCATCGTACTACAACGCCGGTATTACAGCTTCGATGAATCAGTGGGGAGTGACGGACCCCGCTGCGATTGCGGCCTACCTCGCGCAACCGAATGTTGCATACAAGGGCGGCACTGCAGGACTGAAGCAGATCGCGCTTCAGAAGTATATCGCTCTGACCACCGATGGCCCCCAGACGTGGGCTGAATGGCGGCGCACGTGTGTCCCGTTCATCACACCTGGTCCGGCGGCAATCGACAATAACATTCCGCGCCGGTTCTACTACTCGACGACGGATGCTTCTGTCAACGCGGCCAACCTCGCGGCAGCGATCGCGCGGCAGGGTCCGGACAATTTCGACACGCACGTGTGGTGGGACGTTCCAGCTAACGCCCCTACCTGCCAGTAAGCGTCGGCGGTTAGGATCTGCAAGCAAAAAGCCCCCGGTATTCGCCGGGGGCTTTTTGTTGGTACCGCGATCTTATTTCGCGGCCGCCAATGCCGAGTCGATCGCCTGCTTCATCTGGTCCGTTGGAATCGCTCCTTCGATGAGCTTTCCGCCAACCCAGAAACTTGGCGTCGCCACCACGCCGCCGGACCGAGCGCGCTCCTGGTCGCCTGCGACGAGTGCCGCGATTCCAGGTGACGAAAGACACGCGTGATACTGCGCCTCGTCAGCTCCGACAGATTTCGCTATGGAGTCGAATGCTGCCGTCGGGTCGGGTAGACTTTCCCAGCTGGACTGTGACGCGAACAGCGCGTCGTGCATCTGCCAGAACTTGTTCTGCGCACCGACACACATTGCCGCGATCGCCGCCTGATGCGCGTGCTGCGTGAATCGACAGCGGGAAATTGACGTACGCCATCCGTACCTTGCCTGTCTTCACGTAGTCGTTGAGAACCGTCTGGTACGTCGCGTCGTGCCACTCCTTGCAGTACGGGCACTGAAAATCGCTCACCTCGATCACCCAGACCTTGGCGCGGTCGGCGAGCCCTGGATCCGGCTCGCGTCCGGCGATTTTGGCAAGTGAATCGGTCGCGGTCGGCGACGGCGGCCGCGGGCGGGCGCGGCGCCGAGTCCTTCGCGGCGGGTCTGTCGCAGCTGGGCGCGCCCGTAGGGTTTGGAGCAGGCGAGAGAGACAAGTGTGACCGCTGCGGCAATCGACAGGCCGGCGAGTCCGTTGACTAGTGTAGTGCGCATACCGTAAATAGTATGGTGCTTCAGACCCTTCTTCAATCGGCGCTGCTCGCGCTGCTGCTCCAGGCCGGCCCGACCATTCCTCAGCCGGTGGGCCTCGTCAACGATTTTGCGCATGTGATCCCCGCGGCGCAGCCGGCGCACATGGAGCAGATCGCCGAGCGATGTGCGCAACAAATCGCGTGGCGAGATAACGGTCGTCACGCTTCCCGATATCGGCGATTACGCACCCGCCGACGTGGCGCTGCAAGATCGGCCGCCAGTGGAAGGTCGGAAAGATCGGCAATCCGGGTGATCCCACGCGCAACGCCGGCGCGGTGATTCTGGTCGTGCCGAAGGAAACGAGCTCGGATCACAAGGGACACTGTTTCATCGCTACCGGGAACGGCGCCGAAGGAATCATCACCGACGCCGATGCAGGAGACGATCTGCAGACAGGCGACGCCGTTCTTCATGCAGAAGGATTACGGTGACGGCATCAAGCTGCTCACGCTGCTCACCGCGCAGCGGTTCGCCAACGAATTCCATTTCGCACTCGATACGTCGCTGCACGCAGCCCGGCCGCCGTTGAGCAGCCCGAGTCCAGCGGCGGCAGCGGCTTCCCGCCGCAGCTCATCTTCCTCGCGATTGTCTTCATCGTGATCATGTTTGAGCAACCTGCGACGTGGCCGTCGCAGGGCTGCGGCGGCTGCATTCCGCTGTTCATACCGGGGCGGATGGGGCGGGGGAGGATTTGGCGGCGGCGGACGGTGGTGGTGGTTTTGGTGGTGGAGGCGGTGGCGGCTTCGGCGGATTCGGCGGGGGCGGCGGATTCAGCGGCGGCGGCGGTGGAGCGAGCTGGTGACGCGATGGGGAATGGACGGCCCGCAATCGACATGAGGAGAACGACGATGACACTCGATGAACTGGTGACGCAGCTTCGCGCCGCCTACGGCGCTGCGCTGCGCTCCGGTCGTGCTCTATGGATCTGCCGCAGCGGGCGGAGGCGAGCACGTGGCGAAGAAATCCGACTTCAACGTCCTCGTCGTAGTCGACGACGTTCCGCTTAGATCGGTTGCGCGAGCTCGTCCGCCGTCACCCGAGCGTGGCGCGAAGCTGGCAATCATCCACCGATGACGTTCACTGAGCGCGAGTGGCGCTCTGCAGCGGACATATTTCCGATGGAGTACGCCGACATACTCGAGCGGCAACAAGGTGCTGTACGGGGCGCCGCCGTTCGATGGCATTTCCGTCGCGCACGACGACCTGCGATTACAGGTGGAGCGCGAGGCGATGGGAGTGTTGCTCCGGCTGCGGGGCGCTGTACTCACTGGCCGGCAGCCGATGCAGGAGAGCAGCTCAAGCTCATGACGCGCGAGCCTCAGCACGCTAATGGTGGTATTTCGTGGCGTCTTGCGACTCGCATGGCCGCACACCTCCGCACGGCTACGCGGAGATCGCACGGGAAGTAGTCGACGCTGGCCGGAATCGGACGCGACTCCGTTCTGGAAGTCGGGTCGCGAAGCAGCTTCGTGAAGTTCAAGGCGAATCCCCAAGGAGCGCGCCGCAGGCGTGCTCGGGGACATATTTAGGTGGGATGGAGGCGGTCGTGATGTACGTCGTCGTCGCTTCCCAAACGAGACCTTAAGAGGACAACCGATGATCAGACAGCGCAGACAACTCGCATGGATGCCTACCGGCCGCCCTCCTGCTGACAGGCTGCGGCTACAACCAGATCCAGACGCTCGACGAGCAGGCCCAGAGCGGCCAAGCAACAGATTCAGGTTCAGCTGCAGCGCCGAGCCGACCTCATTCCGAATCTCGTGGCGACGGTCAAGGGCGTCACCAAGCAGGAAGACACCGTGTACATAGGAGTGGCGAACGCGCGCGCTCAGCTCGCTGGCGCCGTGAAGACCGGCGATCCCGCGCAGATGGCCGCGGCCGATCAGGCCGCGACGGGCGCGATCGGAAGATTGCTCGCGATCGCGGAGAACTATCCGCAGCTCAAGAGCAACGAGAACTTCATGCAGCTGCAGGACGAGCTGACCGGCACCGAGAACCGAGTCGCGGTGTCGCGCAGTGATTACAACTACCGCGGTGCAGCAGTACAACACGTACATCCGAACCTTCCCCCAGGCGATAACCGCGAAGGTCACCGGTGCCAAGCCGCGCACTTACTATGAAGCGCCCGCGGCCAGCAGAATGCGCCGACGGTGAAGTTCTGATTCGCGACTTCAGCCGGTCCGTATTCTGCGGGGCGGGTCAGTCCACCCGCCCGAATCGTTTCATAATCGTACCAGTATTGGTCTGGTACGTTGGCGTACGCCACTAAGAAATCTTAATGGCCTAGCGGACTCGGCCCGGGATGGCGTGATTAGCCGGAGATGTAAACAGATCGCACGCGCCTTTCTCCGGCGCGGTGCGCGGTATGGCTCACCCATTAGACGTCGCCGATGATCGCTTCGGCGGAGGAGGTCGTGAGCGGGAAAGGGGGTCCTTTCCCAGCGGGACAGCTGGTACTTCGCGTACGTACCAATCGCGCCGATCCGCGGCGCATCATGGAGGAGACTCAATAAATGTTGAAACGTATCCTGTCAGTCATCGGCGCAAGCGCGATGGTTGCCTCGGGCGCGTTGGCACAATCGGGGACCACTGTCTCCGGACGTGTGACCAACGACGCCGGTGGACCACTCGCGGGCGCAAGTGTGTTCATTCCTTCACTCAACGTTGGATCACAGACCAACGATCAGGGCCGTTACAGCTTTGTCGTAGCTGGCGCACGAGCAAACGGACAGACAGTAGCGCTCACCGCACGCGTGATTGGGTTCACATCCAAGTCCGCTCAAATCACGCTGACGAACGGCACCGCAATCAGTCAGAACTTCCAGCTCGTCGCGAATCCTCTGCGCCTCGGCGAAGTAGTCGTAACCGGCGCCGGCACCTCGACCACGCGTGAGCGGTTGACCTCGACGATCAACTCGATCGACAGCGCTTCGCTGCATCGCGTTGCGCAGCCGCAGAACGTCGTTTCCGCGCTGGCCGCTCAGGCGCCGAACGTGGAAGTCCGCACGCAGTCGGGCGAGCCCGGCGCGTCGGCATCGATCAAGATTCGCGGTGCATCGTCGTTGTCCGGCACCAACCAGCCGCTGTTCGTGGTTGATGGTCAGCCGATCGACAACTCGACCGAGTCGACGACTGGTGGCGACGGTGGCACTGTCGCCACGAATCGCGCGTCGGACATCAACCCGGCTGATATCGAATCGATCGATATCCTCAAGGGGGGCGCAGCGGCTGCGATCTACGGCGCGCGTGCATCGAACGGTGTGGTTCTTATCACGACCAAGCGCGGTCATGCGGGCCCGACTCGGTACTCGTTCACGTCAACCGAGACAACGACAACGTTTACTCGCCTCAGCTAGTCCAAACCGCCTACGGACAGGGCATCAATGGTGCCTTCACGCCATGCGGCGGTCTTGATTGCGTCGTAAACCGATATTCATGGGGGCCTGCTGTCAACGGGGACGCCGGTTTACAACCACCAAACGGAACTGTTTGATACCGGGCTTACTGCGGACAATGATTTGCAAGTCTCCGGCGGCAACGACCGCACGACATTCTTCGCGTCCGGTGGACTCACGAATCAGGATGGGTACTTCAAGGGTCCTAACAATAAGTACAACCGCGCTACAGTACGACTCAAGGGCACGCAGCAGGTGAGCTCGCAGTTGTCGATTGGCGGTAACATCAGCTACATCGACACACGCGGCCGCTACGTCCAGAAGGGCTCAAACGTGTCGGGTGTAATGCTCGGCGCTCTTCGTACGCCGCCGACATACGACAATGAGCAGACGTACACGGCTTCCGGACTTCAGCGTCCAGCGCGATTCCCGGATCCCTCGAGTCTCGCGAGCATGGAGAGCGCGATCTATTACGACAACCCGTTCTTCGTACTGGACGATCCTGGCAACACGAGTGAGCTGGGACGCTCCATCGGAAACGTAAATGGTGACTGGACTCCGCTTGGCTGGCTTACAGTCAAGGAAACGCTCGGTGCGGATTACTACAACGACTCGCGCCTCCAGACACTTCCCCTGACCTCGGCGAACAACACGCTCGGAGAGGTCACCCGGCTCGATATCAACGAGCTGATTATCGACAACAACCTGATCGCCACGGCGCAGCATACTTTCAGCGAGAAGTTGGACGCCACGTTGACGGTCGGTCAGAACCTCGACTCTCGCAGGAATCGCCAGCTCTCCTCGGATGGACAAGAGCTTGTGGCCCCAGCCCCTTTCGCGCTGCAGAACACGATCAGTCAGACGTCGAACGAGGGCAAGAGCCTGATTCACGATGAGGGCTACTTCGGGCAGGCCGAAGTCGACTTCTTCCAACAGCTCGTCATCAATGTCGGTATTCGCAACGACGGATTCTCCACATTCGGAGCATCCAATCGGCGCGCGAACTATCCGAAGGCGTCCGCGGCATGGACGTTCACGAAGTTGCTCGGCTCCGAGCCGAACAGCGGCTGGCTTAACTATGGCAAGCTGCACATCGCATTCGGTGAAACGGGCAAGGAGCCCCCCGTGTATGGCGCTGTTACAGCGTTGTCGACCGGTGGATTCGGTCTCGGCGGATACGGTGACGCGCTCAAGGCTGGCATCAACGGTCAGGGCGCACTCTCGACGAGCGGTACCATTGGTAACCCGGCACTTCGTCCGGAGCGCGACAAGGAAACAGAGGTCGGCGGCGATTTCGCCTTCTTCCGCTCCAAGATCGATCTGACAGCGACGTATTACGACAAGCGCTCCACTGACGTGATCCTGTCGTCGCCTGTAAACGCTGCAGAGTTCGGCGCAACACAGGAAATTCTCAACGCCGCTGCACTCAAGAATCAGGGCGTCGAGCTCACGCTCAACCTGCATCCGATTCAGGCAAAGAACGCGACCTGGGACGTGGCGTCAACTACGGACGCAACAAGGGCGACGTAACGAGCTTGAACGGAGCTCAGTTCATCGAGTATGGCAACGAGGGCTTCACGGGCGCAATTGGTTCGTCGACTCTCGGATATGCTCCGGGTGTCATTCGCGGCGACGACTTCGCGCGTTGCGGACGCGGGCTCAACCTGGCCGTTCCCGGGATGACCGGAACACAGAACATCGATGCGCTCTGCGCTGGTGCACCGAAGGGTGCATTGTTCCTCGCACCGAATGGACGGCCAATCGTCGATCCGACCGAGCGCGTTATCGCGGACCCGAATCCGAAGTACTCGATGTCGTACAACACGAGCCTTCGCCTCTGGAACAAGATCACCCTTTCCGGATTGCTTGACGTCCGCAAGGGCGGCTCAGTCTGGGACGGCACACGCGGCATTCTCGACAACTTCGGTACCGGCGTCGAAACGCTCGATCGTAGCACAACGGGCACGTATGGGCAGAACTTTGATACTCAGGTCTTCCCGATTGTCGCGGGGCCAGGCAAGGGTGTGCCCGCATTCACTACGCCGCTACAGTGGCAGCAGTGGTACCAGAGCAACGGTGGTGGCTTCGGACCGGTCGGCTCTCAGTTCATCGAGGACGGCAGCTTCGTCAAGCTTCGCGAGATCGGTGTGACGTACACGCTCGATCAGCGGTGGGTGCGGTCGCTCAGCGGATTCTCGACGGCTGACATTCGTATCGCCGGCAAGAATCTCAAGACTTGGACCAAGTACAGGGGCTTCGATCCCGAGGCGAACCTCGGCGGTGCAGAGTTCCTGACGCAGGGTCTCGACTACTTCAGTAACCCGATGACGCGGTCGTTCGTATTTTCGATCAGCCTCAACCGCTAACGCGACCAAGGAGATATCAGTGATAAAATCACACAAACTGGGCGCGCTCGCCGTGCTGAGTTTCGCGCTAAGCGTTACGGCGTGCTCAGGCGACTTTCTTACCGGAGGGGAGCTGAGTACAGATCCCAACCGGCCAACTATCGCCACGAACGCTCAGCTTTTCGTAGGCACACAGGAGAACCTGTGGGGCTACTGGGGAGGCGATCCTGCGCGCGTCACAGGAATCTACGCTCAACAGTTCACCGGTCTCGCCAATCAGTATGGCGCACTCGGTGCGACCTATGATGAGGACGCCACAACTACCAATGGAACGAATAGTTCGCTCTATACCGGTGGTGGGCTCGTCGATATCGTGAAGATCGAAAAGACGAGTGCGGCGGAGAAGGATCAGACCTACCTCGGGATTGCTCAGATCATCGAGGGCGCGCTCATGGGCACCGGCGCTGACATATTTGGCGATCTGGTTTACTCAAAGGCTTTACAGGGAACGCCGAACCCGCCGCTGGATGACCAGCTCACCGTGTACGATTCGGTGCAGAAAGTTCTCTCTGCTGGCATCACGAATCTCGCTGCCACGGGGCCGACTGACATCGGACCAGGGTCTGCCGACATCGTGTACGGCGGTAATCCAGCCAAGTGGACGGCGATGGCGCACACGTTGAAGGCGCGCTTCTACATGCACACTGCGGAAAAGAACGGAACCGCGGCGTACACGTCTGCTCTCGCGGAAGCACAGCAGGGCATCATGAGCGATGCGGGCGATTACGTCGGCGCGTTCGATGCCGCGAATCCGCCGGCTGAAGGCAACTTCTACTACCAGTTCCACGGTCCGGCAGGGCGCGGTGGCGACCTCGGCGGCGGCGTGTTCCTGGATTCGCTTCTCAAGGCGAGAAATGATCCGCGCGACACGCTCTACTTCAGTCACACCTCGACTGGTGCGGTGAACTGGCTGAGTGCAACGCGTGGAGCAATTGATTTCCAGCAGCCATTCGTGACTTACGACGAAAACACTCTGATCTGGGCCGAAGCTGCGTATCGCACCGGTAACCCCGGCGTTGCGCTTGCCAAGCTCAATCAGGAGCGTGCCAACCACGGACTGCCGGCGGAATCGCCAGCAGGAATGGCTCTTCTCAATGAAATTCTTCTCGAGAAGTACATCGTCGACTTCCAGCTGGGCGAGGAAGCGTGGAACGATTACAAGCGTACCTGTACGCCCAACATCGCGCCGCCTGCACCCGGGCTCGTTGTTCCCGGTCGCCTCTATTATGACACGGGCGAGCAGAATACCAATACCAACATTCCAGCACCTGGCGTCGGTGTGAACAACCTGCGCCCACCCGACGATCCGATCAACGCGACGTCGGACGGAACCGGCGCGGCCTGCCTTGCCGGAGCCTGACGCGAACGTTTGGACAGTAGCATAGTATTACTGAGTCAGCCCGATCCACCTTGGATCGGGCTGACTCAGTTTCGCGTTCATCCCACTTCATTATTCTTTTTCTCGCGAGCCACTCTTGCCTCACATCCGCGTACGTAGAGCACTGGTTCCCGGCATGGCGCTGCTGTGTACGGCGTGTCAGGTGTATACGCCGATCTCTCTCTCGCCCCAGACGCAACCGACCACAGTTCGTGTCACTCTCAACGACGGCGGCTCCTATCGGCTGCAGCCTTCCCTTGGCGCGAACGCGTCACAGTTCGAGGGTCAGTTGCTGGGTGTGACGGATTCCACCCTCTCGATCAAGATCACCGATCTCACGCGCGTGAGCGGTGTCGAAGAAACGTGGAACGGCGAGCCGGTCACGATACCTCGTGACGACATATCGCTCGTCGAGCATCGCGGCACATCGGTCGCGCGAAGCGTGCTGGCTGCGGCTGCGATCGTCGCTGTGGCGATTGCTGCAGGCAACGTCACTGGAACATCATCGGGCGCGCCGAGTCCGACCACGCCGGGCACGGTCAAGTAGTCGCCGCGCGAGTATTACCAGATGCCGACGGTCGAGCGGTTTAGATCGTCTTCCAGGGTGAGAGCAACAGTGTATCCCGTGCGCACCGAAACGACCGGGCTCAAGTAATCATCGCGCTCCGTGGCCCACTGCGGACCACCAACGGGAACGAAGGTGTCATCGTGGCCTCCTATGCGATGAACCAGAAGCTGAATCGTGCCGTTTGCGCTCACCAGTCGCCTTGGAATGGCGACGGTCATCGATTTCGCAGCGTTTACCTGAGTGAACCTTTCGCGCGTGCCATCGTGAATGATGTAGATGAGCACGTCGGACCAGTTGCGATTTTCGACCTCTAGCGCGAGTTCGTCTGCCGGAACTTCCGCTGCTTCCTCGGTCTTTGGATGCGTGGATGCGCATGCGATAGCAGCAAACGCGACAATTCCGCCGAGGGTAAAACGCCGGACGTCCATGACCCCTCCATGAGGGCTTATCGATTAATCTAGCGGCGCTTGTGTCTGTCGACAGGAAGGCTTGGCGAACCGCTTCGGAGCAGGAAGGGTCGCGGCCGCAGCTGGCTCCATTCCGTAGTAGATGTGAGGTGCAGTGCCGTACGATACCGTACAGACGACAGAACAGTATCGGCACTGTTTTACGCCTTTCTGACAAACTATACGCAATCTTAACGCTATCTTCTCTCTTCACCATATGTACCGGGCGGTACGTTAGTCCCGCTCGGATTCTGGCAGAGTCTTTCAACATCGACCCCGGGTAGGGGAGGAGGCGCGAGAGCGGTTTTGATCGTTGGTGGGGCGGCTCACTGCTGAGCCGTCCACGTGTCGTATAGCACAAGCTTTCCATCCACAGCTGTCAATCACGCCGGCGAAAACTTTCGTCGGACGGAGGAATGTTAGGATGAAGTCAGTCACACGTCTTTGGATCGCGGCGTTGTTACTCGCCGTTGTCCCCTCGCTCGGACGCGCGCAGCAAACGCGACGAGTGAGCGGCCACATCACAGTTGAGGGCGGCACCGAAGCCATCCCCGGCGCAACAATTCAGGTAGTGGGCACCACGCTGGGCGGGGCGGCAGACGATGCCGGTAACTTCACCATCACCGTTCCAGCAGGCGCACACCAGCTCCGCATCCGCCGCATCGGTTTCGCGGCCAAGGTCGTTCCCCTGGGCGCCAACGACAACACGGTCAACGTCTCGCTCGCACGCGACGTGCTCCAGCTGGAGGCGCAGGTCATCACCGGTCAGGCCACGACGGTCTCTCGCGCCAACGCTGCGAACGCTGTAACGGTTGTCAACACCGAGCAGCTCAACAAGGTTCCGCAGCAGAACATCGAGAGCGCGCTCCAGGGCAAGGTTCCAGGAGCGGTCATCACGTCCAACTCGGGCGCACCCGGCGGCGGCATTCAGCTGCAGCTGCGCGGTACCAACACGATCAACGGCAACTATCAGCCGTTGTACGTCGTCGACGGAATCGTCGTCAACAACTCGTCGTTCGGTAACGGCCTGAACGGAATCACCGGTGCAGGCGGCGGCGGCAGGGCCAGCAGGGTGCCGGAATCGCCGGTACGCAGGATCAGCAGGTGAACCGTATCGCCGACTTGAACCCGGAAGACATCGAGTCGATCGAAGTCCTGAAGGGGCCGTCGGCCGGTGCCATCTACGGCTCAGAGGGCGCAAACGGTGTCGTCATCATTACGACCAAGCGTGGGCGCGCAGGCACGCCGTCGCTCGATGTAACACAGCGCTTCGGCACGAGCCAGCTCTCCAACGAATACAACCTTCGCTGCTTCACGCAGGCGCAGGCGACTGCGTTCGTGACCGCTAATCTTCCGAGCGGCTACGCGAACACAGCTGCTTACTTCGCTGCAAACCCGTACGCAGGCTGCACCGATCCGTTCCAGCAGCTTTATGGAAATACCGGTCTCTCATACGAGACGTCGGCATCGCTTCGTGGCGGCAGTGGCGACGGCAACACCACGTACTTCGCGTCCGGCGACGTTAAGCAGGATGCCGGCATCGCGACCAACGACGGTTACGCAAAGCAGGATCTCAGACTCAATCTCACCCAGCAGTTCGGGCCGCGCCTCAATCTGCGCGCCAACACCGACATTCTTCACACGCGCACCAATCGCGGTATCTCTGGAAACGACAACACCAGCATCAATCCAGAAGATGTCATGTCGGCGACTCCGACGTTCTTCGATTTCTCGCGCAAGGTGAACGGCGTCTACGTCCAGAATCCGTGGGACGGGTCCAGCACTGCAAACATTCTGCAGGATCAGGAAGCCGTTCAGACTCCTGAGAATGTGTATCGCTTCATCGGAAGCGCACAGGCAGGATGGTCTGTTCTCGCCTCAGCGCGTCAGACACTCGATGTGTCTCTGTTGGGCGGCGTCGATCAGTACAATGACGATGCGCTCGTCTATTCCCCACCGAATACCTGGGTCGAGCAGTCGCACGCGATCACTCCATACCCGGGCACGGTGATTTACAATAACGCCGCAGTGCTCAACGCGAACCTTAACCTGAACCTCACGCACAAGCTGATCCTGTCGCCGTTCACGGCGACTACCTCGGCGGGCTTGCGTCAGGAGCGGTCTCAGATCAACAACATGACCAACGAAGGCGAGGGTCTGTTCCCGGGCCTTACGAACTTCGCGACGGCTGTGCAGACTCGCTCTGCGCAGGGTCAGGTGCTCACCAAGGGCTTCTCGTACTACGGACAGGAAGAAATTCTGACCGCTGACGAACGTCTGCTCCTCACCGGCGCAGTCAATACGGAGCGCTCGAGCACGAACGGCGATCCGAACGCCTTCAATGCGTATCCAAAGGCGTCGATCTCGTACAAGCTTCCGTGGCTCCCGCCAAAGACGGACAACCTGAAGCTGCGTCTGGCGTGGGGTAAGGCTGGTAACCGGGTGCCGGTAGACTACAAGTACACGTATCTGTCGTCATTGCTCGAAAATGGTATCTACGGACTCGTTCCGAGTGCCACGATCGGTCTTCCGACTGTAAAGCCGGAGCAGACCACCGAGCTCGAGGGCGGATTCGACGCGACGATGTTTGGCGGTCGCGCCGGTCTCGAGGTCACGGAGTACAAGAAGACGACCACCGGCCTCGTGTTGAGCTCGGGTCTGGCGCCATCGACAGGCTTCAGCAGCCTGATCATCAATGGCGGCAAGATGACCAACACTGGAACTGAAGTTGGATTGAATCTCATTCCGATCCAGACCGGCATCTTCAGCTGGACGTCCAACACGACGTTCTCGCGGAACAAGAACCTCGTTGTTCAACTACCGGTTCCCGCTTTCGCCACCGGTTCTGGTTTCAGCGAGCGGTACGGTAGCTACAAGATCCAGCAGGGCTACTCCGCCACGGAAATCGTCGTGTACGACGGCTTCAACGCCGACAAGACACGTCACGAGCTCCACATCGGCGATCAGAATCCCGACTTCATCATGGGCTTCTCGAACGACTTCACACTCGGCAAGCTCACTCTGTCGAGCTTGTTGGACTGGCATAAGGGTGGCTATGTGGCCAACCTGACGAACAGCTACTTCGATGAAAACCTGCCTGGCGGTTCTCTCGCCGACACTGCGGCTTCAGCGAAGCGTAATGCAGGGTTTTCCGCCGGTCTGCCTGTCTATGTGGAGCACGCCAGCTTTGCCAAGCTTCGTGAGTTGACGCTCTCGTACGACTTGGGCGAGTCGTTCGCGCACCGGATGTTCGGTAACCGCGCGAAGGATCTCCGCATCGAAGCCAGCGGACACAACCTCATTACCTGGACTAATTACACGGGCCTAGACCCCGAGGTGTCGAACTTCGGCAACGCAGCCATCGGACGCACGCAGGACGTGACGCCGTATCCGCCAAGCCGACAGTACTTCCTCTCGTTCAACGCCACATTCTAATCTCGGGGAACGCACTTAAATGAAGAAATACATCGCTGCAGCACTCACCGGCGCAGTTGTGCTGACGGGTGCCTGCTCTGACAACCCAGCGTCGCCCAGCCGTGACAGGGTGGTCGCTGGATCGCAGCAGACGCTGCAATCTCTGGTAACAGGTATCACGGCTACCGATCGCGGCAATTACGGCGGCTTTTACCTCTGGGGCAGCATCATGGCGCGCGACGCCATCGTGCCCACGGTGAATGAAAGCCGATACGTGACCGAGTTCTACACGACTTCGCCCGATCCGAGCGACTTCATCGGCGGATCACAATGGTCAGGCTACTACACGCTGATCCGTTCCGTCCAGAACCTCCTGAAGGATCCGTCCTACACGTCGCTCAGCGCTGGAGACCAGGGCGCGACGGCTGGCTTCGTTCGCAACCTCGAGGCTCAGTCGTACATCCGATTGATTGCGTATCGCGACTCCAACGGCGTCGTGATCCAGGGTCCTGATCCGTCAAAGCAGGATCCGATCAAGCAGAAGGCGTCGGTCCTGGCATACACTTCAGCGCTTCTGGACTCCGCCCTCACGAACCTCACGGGTGCGTCGGCGGCCATGCCATTCACAGTGCCTTCAGGCTATCAGGTCGATGGTGACTACAGCAAGACGGCAAACCAGATCCTGTACAACCGGGGCCTGAAGGGCAAGGTCGAAGTGATGCGGTTGCTCAATACGCAGGCTCCCAATGCGGCGAGTGCGGCGACTGCGATCACTGCGCTCAACATCGCGCTGGCGGGTGCACCGTCCCCCATGACTCAGGCGTATCTCAACATGGGGCCGTACTACCAGTACAATCCGTCCGCTCCGGAGAGCGCGTCGAACCCGCTGGTGAGCTCATCACTCCTGGTGACGGACAACTTCGTCAATTCCTTCATGCCTGGCGATATCCGTGCTCAGCAAATTGAGCCGTCGAACGCGGTTACTGTGGACGGCTTCACTGGACGGTATCGTCTGCTGGAAACTGATCCGAAGAACACGTCGCTGCTCACCAACCCGCTTCCGATGCTGCGTAATGCGGAGCTCTTCCTGCGCCGTGCACAGGCCGAGATCGCGATCGGTGATCTGGCCGACGCCACCCGTGACGTCAATTACGTGCACACGGTCGAGGGCGGCCTTCCGGCTTACAGCACTTTCCCAACTGCCGCAGCTGCTATCAATGCGGTCCTGTACGAGTACCGGTACTCCTTCGTCCTCCAGGGGGCGCAGCATATCGGGGCTCTTAGAGACTACAACATGTTCAACCTTGCCTACGTCTCACAGCCAGGCATTCCATCGCCTGGCGCCAACGACGCGCTCGTAGACAAGCTGCCTATCACGCTCGCCGAGACCAACGCACGCGGTGGCAACATCACGCCGGTGCCGTAGTAGTCAAATGCTCGTGCAGTCGTCGTAATACAAAGGGGGTCCGGGCAGCCGGGCCCCCTTTGTGCAGCATCTCAGACCATCCAGCGGCGCGACTTGTCGTCGCGCTCGCTGGCACAAACCGGAGGAAGTGATGGCTTACCACGGTAGGTTTCGCTTGCCCGCTCGTGTTGTTTACCTGGCTGTTACGCTTGGCACCCTGGCCGCGGCTGGCTGCACCTATGCCCACACCGCCGTCGCCCCCGGTGGTGATCCAATGGTCGTGACGGAGGATCAGATTGCCCTTCTTCACAGCACCGACGCCTACGACATCGTGGCACAGACTCACGGCGATTTCTTCCACAGTCGTGGCCGCGAGTCGATGGATCCCAACGTTCCGCCGATTCCCGTTCACGTGTTCGTCGACGACACCTACTACTCGAGCGACGTCAACGCACTGCGTGAAATCAACTCGGAAGTCGTGATGGAAATCCGCTTCTACCAGTCGTACGACGCCCAGTACAAGTTTGGCAGCGGTCACATGGGTGGCGTGATCCAGGTGATTACAAAGAATTGAAGGCTTAGCAAGCGAAGTCGTCGGCCCGTGCATGTGTCCACACACGCACGGGCTCCTCGAGACGTCAGCCCTCGCCACAGACCGGGCGCGATCCTGGCCAGACCGCGCCGAGGCTTGAGGAAGCGTGTACCCCGCAGCCTTCCTCTCCAAGGCCCACGCTGTATGTTGACGATCAGCGGCGCGGTCCGATCGGCAGCTTCCTGACTGCCGGGGCCAGCGAGTGTCAAACAGACCATATCTGGCATGGGAAGCGACTTCGAAATCCGGGGCAGCAAAGGAAGGCGACATGGCCGCGGCGTACCCGGCGTGCTGAGCCAGGGCCTCGCAGCTGGGCGGGCCGCCACCCTTGGCGCGTTGTTATGCATCAGCGCATGCCACGCGCCCTCAGAGACGATGAGAGATCGGGTCCAGGCGCGCATTGCCAGCGCCCCTGGCGCCCTGGTCGGCGTCGCGTATATCGACCTCGGAAGCGGTGACACACTGTTCATCAACGCGGACAGCGTGATGCACGCCGCGAGCACGATGAAGCTGCCCGTGATGATGCGATTGTACCGCGAAGCCGACAACCACGCGCTCTCGCTCGACCGCAGAGATTCTGCTCGTCAATCAGTTCACGTCCATCGTCGACAGCTCGCGCTACGCGCTCGACTCGACGGTCGACAGCGACACGACGATGTACCATTCCATCGGCGATTCGGTGACTGTGCGAGACCTTATCCGGCACATGATCACGCGGTCGAGCAATCTAGCCACCAACACGCTCATCGCGCTTGCGAATCCGGATAGCGTCAATGCGATGATGAGATCGTTCGGCGTGAACCGGATGCGCGTGCTGAGAGGGGTGGAAGACGAGAAGGCGTTCGAGGCAAAGCTCAATAACGTCGCGACGGCGCGCGATCTGGCCACGCTGCTGCGCGTCCTGCAGACCGGCCGCGCCGCATCGCCGGCCTCGACGAAGGAGATGCTCGACATCCTGATGGCGCAGGAATTCAACGAGAAGATTCCGGCGGGACTGCCGCCAGGCGTCCGTGTGGCGCACAAGACCGGCGACATCACTGCGATCTCCCACGACGCCGCGATCGTTTATCCGAAAGGTCGCGCGCCATACATTCTCGTAATACTGACGAAGGGGATTCAGAAACAACCGGTCGCCGATTCACTCATTGCAGACATTTCACGTGACATCTATTCGTACGCGATGCGCCGTTAGCGCCGTCATCGCGGGCGCGGCGCTCGCGTCGGGCGGCCCGGGGCGGGCCGCCGCACAGCTTCCGGAAAAATTCACGATTCGAAGCGCGCTCAGTGCACCGTTTCCCACAGATATGGTCGCTGCACCGAACGGCGCGATAGCGTGGATATTCGACGCCGAGGGCGTGCGGAATGTGTGGGTCGCGGAGCCGCCCGCGTATACGAGCCGCGCCGTGACGCCCTATGTCAGCTGACGTGGGCCTCGATATCGAGACTCCGGTCTGGCTGCCGAACGGGAAGGGGATCGTCTTCGTGCGCGGCGAGGGGACCAACGCCAGCGGCGAGCATCCCAACCCTGCGCTCGATCCGCGCGGGACACAGCGCCTCGTCGAATACGTCAATGTGGATGGAACCGGACTGCGCAACATCGGCGAGGGATCGTCGCCCGCGGTTTCGCCGGATTCGAAGACCGTTGTCTTTCTGCGCAACGGATTGCCATGGTACGCGACGCTGGGCGATACGACGCAGCCGCAGAAGCTTTTCGTCACGCGCGGCCGAGTGGGCAGCATTCGCTGGTCGCCAACTGGTAGCCAGATTGCCTTCGTAAGTGATCGCGGCGACCACAGCTTCGTCGGTATCTACGACGTCGCCGCAAGACAGCTTCAGTACGTCGATCCGGATGTCGACAACGACAAGTATCCCGTCTGGTCGTCAGACGGCTCGCGCATCGCGTTCGTGCGCGAGCCTGCGCTCACGCGGCAGACGGTGCACGAAGTGCGACGCGTCGGCTACCCGTGGAGCATCCGTGTCGCCGATGCCGCGCACGGGCAAGGGCACGGAGATATGGCGCTCTCCGTCCGGACCAGGAAGCGTCTTCTCGGGCTTCGCATCGGCCGATCAACTGCTGTGGACCTCGGGCAACCAGATAGTGTTTCCATGGGAACGCGATGGCTGGCGCCACATTTACTCGCTGCCGGCCGCGGGTGGCGCGGCGCGAATTCTGACGCCTGGGGCGTTCGAAGTGGAAGAGGCGACGCTGGCTCGCGATGGACGCACAATTCTGTACAGCTCCAACCAGAACGACATAGATCGCCGGCATCTATGGTCGGTTACTGCGGAGGCTGCTCAGCCGCGGTTGCTGACGCCTGGAATCGGTATCGAATGGTCCCCAGTGTCGCTTGGAGACCAGACGATCGGCATGCTTCGCTCGGACGCCAAGGCTCCGCCGCGTCCCGCCGTACTGACAGCAGGCACCGTTAAAGATGTCGCCTTGGCGGCGATCCCCAAGGACTTCCCCGAGTCTTACATGATCGAGCCTCGGCAGGTGATCATGCATGCGTCCGATGGGCTCGCAATACACGGCCAGTTATTCGACGCGCCGGAGAGCTCTGCCAGACGTCCCGCGATAATCTTCTTTCACGGCGGCTCGCGTCGCCAGATGTTGCTCGGCTGGAATCCGATGGGCTACTATTCCAACGCCTATGCGCTGAATGAGTATCTCGCGAGCCGCGGCTACGTCGTATTGTCGGTGAACTATAGAAGCGGCGTCGGTTATGGGCTCGATTTTCGGGAAGCACCGGGCTACGGGCCGGGTGGTGCGTCGGAGGCGCACGACATCGCGGCGGCGATCGCGTATCTCAAGACGCGAGGTGATGTCGATGCATCGCGTGTGGGCGTCTGGGGCGGTTCATGGGGTGGTTACATGACCGCGCTTTCACTCGCACGCTTTCCGAAGGACTTCACCGTCGGCGTGGACTTCGCTGGTGTGCACGACTGGAACCTCGAATACAGTCGTATGGTCGACACCTGGGACGAGGACAAGGAGATGGCCGCGCGCAGACTCGCGTTCGCGTCCTCTCCAATGGGCGATCTCAGCAAATGGCGCGCTCCCGTGCTACTGATCCAGGGCGACGACGATCGAAATGTCGTATTCTCGCAGACAGTGCAGCTCACGGAAGATCTGCGTGACCGTGGAGTGCATGTCGAGACGCTGATATTTCCGGACGAGACGCACGAGTGGCTGCTTCACAAGCACTGGGTAGAATCGTACGAGGCGACGGCCGCGTTTCTCGAGCGGTATTTGAGGTAAAGGACGGCCGAGAGCGTCGTCATCCATTGGGAATGTCGTGCACGTAGGGAGTCGTCATCCTCGCGTAAGCGGGGATCCACGGACTGAGGATTCATTCAACACCGTCGCGTTGCAGGAGGATTGTGGGTGGCAAATCGTAGGGCGCGGATTTATCCGCGCCGCCCAACCCAAATACACATCGACGATCATTGGAAACGCCGATCACGTTGAACACGATCCCTGGGAACGCCGCTACGTTGCAGCATCGTGCGTGGGGCGCGCCGGCAACGTCGAACCCCGCCGCCAATCCCAACACATGCGATGACGGTGCGATTGTTAATACCGTTCATCATCGATAGGAAACGCCGTTCACATCGTGCCGTGCACATTGTTGCCCGATTAACCCGTTTCCAACATCCGTCGATCGCCCATTTGAGATAGCGGCGCGGATAAATCCGCGCCCTACGTAGGGCGCAACCTAACGGCGTTTCCTATCAATCGATGATTGGCGTCCGACGGTTCGCGTGCATCGGCGTGATCGGTGTCCAAACGGCGTTACCAATGATTGTCGATGTGCGTTTGGGATTGGGCGGCGCGGATAAATCCGCGCCCTACGACACGCGACCCACAAGCCGCCTGCAACGAGACGGTGTTGAATGAATAGACGGTCCGTGGATCCCCGCTTACGCGAGGATGACGACATTCAGCAAACCCGTCGGTGCCTGAATAGCAGCCTTCGGCGGGATGACGACATCCAAAGTGCGCGGCGTTACCAGGCGCTACGTCGTCTCTCGTTTCGGGAACAGCGAATTTCCCTTCGCGACGTGCCAGCCCGTGACATCGAAATCCATCACGCCGTTCTCGCCCATGCGTGCCGGCATCGTCATGAAATCCGGCGGCGCGCCAAGCTGCGTAAGCAGCTCCGCGCAGCGCCCGGGCATGAAAGGGGAGAGCGCAATCGCCTGTCGCACCAGTTGCCTTATCAAAGCCGCAAGGGTCTCGTCCAGCTCGGCGCTCTTGGCAGCGTCCTTCGCAAGTTTCCACGGCGCTTGACGGTCGACGTACTCATTTCCGCGCGCAACCGTCGCCCAGACGTGGTCGAGCGCACGCCCCGGGAGATTGCCCTGCATCGCGGCGTCGTAGGCCGCCATGTCGGCGGCGTCAGAAGCGTCCACTTCGTTGTTCCGGCCGCGCGGTACTATCGCACCCCGGTACTTCTCGACCATCGCGATCGTGCGACTCGCGAGGTTACCCCATGCGTTGGCGAGGTCTGCGTTGTAGCGCTCCTCGAATCGCTCCCAGGAGAAATTGCCGTCCGCGTCGAATGGCACTTCGCGCATCAGGAAGTATCGAAATGGATCCGCGCCGTAACGACTCACTGCATCGTGAAGATCGAGCGTGACGCCCGCGGACTTGCTGAATCGGTCGCCAGCGAGCAGCACAAAACCATGCGCCCAGACGAGCTTCGGGACCGGCAGCTCTGCGGCGATGAGCATCGCGGGCCAGATGAGCGAATGGAAGCGCGTGATATCCTTTCCGATTACGTGGACGTCCGCTGGCCACCACTTCGCGAATTCACCTGTCGTATCTGGAAATCCAACCGCCGTTATGTAATTGGGGAGCGCATCGAACCAGACGTACGTCGTCTGTGCTTCACCGTCGCCGGTGTCGCGAGGGAAGGGGATGCCCCAACCTTCTCTTGCGCGGCTTGCGGATACGTCCTCCAAGCCCTGATCGATGAGCGACAGAATTTCGTTCGCACGACTCTGTGGTTGCAGGAAGTTCCCGCTCGCGATGAGACTGCGTAATCGATCGGCATAGGCGCTCAGCCGGAAGAACCAGTTGCGCTCCTCCACCCACTCGAGAGTGCGCGTTGGATGCAGTACACACTTGCCGTCGACTATCTCCTCGTCGGTCTTGAACGCTTCGCAGCCGACGCAGTACCAGCCGGCGTATGTCTTTACGTAGAAGTTGTCAGGCGCGCGGTCGAATATGCGGTCGATGAGGGCGCGCACACCCGCCTTGTGCTGCGGGCTTGTGGTACGCACGAACCGGTCATACGAGATGCCGAGCGTGGCCCACGCTTCCTGGAAATGGCGCGCGATCTCGTCCACCTGTTCCTGTGGACTGCGTCCTGCTTTCGCCGCCGACTGAGCAACCTTCTGACCATGCTCGTCCATTCCCGTGACGAAGAGCACGTCATCACCGCGAAGGCGATGGTATCTGGCGAGAACGTCGGCCCCGATCTTCTCGAAGGCGTGTCCGAGATGCGGGTCGCCGTTCGCATAGTCGATGGCCGTGGTGATGTAGTACTTGTTGGGCACGTCGCAATTTAGACCGATCAGGAACCCTTTGCTGGGCCTCTGTCGTCGCTTGGGGCCGGCGGGTTGGCGTCGCCGCTTCCGCGGCCGCCGCCGGAACCACCACTCCGCCTGCCACGCCGCCGCCGCTCGGGTTTCTGGGGAGCGGCCGGAGCTGGCGATTCCGTCTCCAGAGTCTCGGTGAGAATCACGAGCCGCGGCTCGGGGATCGCGAATTCCGAGGTATACATGAGCTCGGGCGAGATCTCCTCCGGGCTATCGTAGCTGTCCTCGTCGGTCGCGGGCGCCGTTGGCGCAGTCCGGCCGTCCACCTCGGCGTTGAATGCAGCAAGCGCGATGGTTCGCGCGCTGCCCTCGGAATTGCGAAGTGTCACGGTCTCGCGGAAAAGGTCGACCATCAGGACCTTCTCGTCGCCAACCATAGTCGTGACGACGCGTCCCTCCTTGGGGAAGCGCCGTCGAGTCTCGACGTAGAATTCATGCTCGTAGCGGAGGCAGCACATCAGCCGTCCGCACGCTCCGGAAATCTGCGAGGGGTTGAGCGACAGGCGCTGATCCTTCGCGACGCCGAGATTCACAGGACGCAGCTCCGGAAGCCAGGACGCCGAACAATATTGTCGACCGCAACGGCCGATTCCGTCGAGGCGCTTGGCCTCGTCACGCACGCCAATCTGCTTGAGCTCGATCCGTGTACGAAATGCGGCGGCGAGATCACGCACGAGATTGCGAAAGTCGACGCGCTTTTCCGCCGTAAAGTATAATGTCAGTTTCTTCTTGTCCCACTGCCACTCGGCGTCGGAGATCTTCATCTGAAGATTGGCCGCACGTACCTTGTCGGCGGCCTTCTGCCGAGCTTCGTCGTTCGCCAGCTGGAGCGACTCGCCCTGACGTACGTCGCGCTTGCTTGCGAGGCGCAACGCCTTACGGGCCGGCTCGCCGCATCCATGCACGCATCCGGCGTTCCGCCGCGTCGCAAGCTCGCCCACAGAGTGAACGACGCCGAGGTCCTCGCCGCGATCAGCCTCGACGATGATCGACGCGCGCTCCGGCGGCGGAGCTTCTCCTTCCCAACCAAAGAACTCCTTCCGATTACCGCGAAATGCGACTTCTATGAGATGCATTTACTTCCCTTCGTCATTCTGCCCACTGTCCCATCCTCAGATACTTTTGCCTGCGTCGTCGTACAAGTCTTTCCGGCCGCAGCTTTCGCAGCTCTTCAAGGTTCGTGTTGAGCACCTCGCCGAGCGCGCGCGCCGCAGCTTCGTGGTTGGCGTGCGCACCGCCTTCCGGCTCGGGAACTATCTCATCGATTACGCGCATCTCTAGCAGATCGGGCGCCGTGATGCGAAGGGCGTTCGCAGCTCGGTCGCGCATCTCGGGCGACTTTCCGTCCTTCCACAGAATCGCGGCGCAGCCTTCGACGGTGATCACGGAATACACGGCGTTCTCCATCATCAAAACACGATCGGCGACGCCAAGCGCAAGCGCGCCACCCGAGCCGCCCTCTCCAATCACCGTCGCGATGATCGGCACCTGCAGCTGGCTCATCTCGAGCAGATTGCGCGCAATCGCTTCGGATTGTCCGCGCTCTTCCGCTCCGAGTCCTGGATAGGCTCCCGGCGTATCGATGAACGTCAGTACGGGAACGTGAAACTTCTCCGCGAGCTTCATGAGCCGCAACGCCTTGCGGTAGCCCTCCGGATGCGGCATGCCGAAGTTGCGCTTGAGATTTTCCTTGGTGTCATGCCCGCGCTGATGTCCGACGAGCATCACGGTCTCCCCGTCGAGTCGCGCCCATCCGCCCACAATCGCCGCATCGTCGCGGAAGGCGCGATCGCCATGCAGCTCGATGAAATCGGTGAAGATGCGCGATACGTAATCGAGCATGAATGGACGGCGTACGTTGCGCGCGACCTGTACGCGCTGGATCGGCGTCAGGTTCTTGTATATGTCTCCGCGCAGCTCGCTCAGCTTGCGCTCGAGCGACGTTACCTCGTCATCGACATTAACAGCCCGGTCGCCGGCCGAGTGCCTGAGCTCGTCGATCTTGCGCTCGAGCTCGGCGATGGGCTTCTCAAAATCCATGGTCGTTGCGGCAGTTGCCATTCGGACCTCCTATGTCCCTAAAACTACTGAAACGCGCTCATCCCCGAGCAGTGACCTGAGCTCCTTGAGCGCCACGCCGTCGGCCGAAAGCTTGAGCGTGCGCGAACGCCAGCGGGCAGGCGCGCCGTCGGCGTCCTTCCAGCGAATCTCCAGTGGCGCACTACCGGGATGGGCGTGTATGACCTCCTGCACGTCGCGCATGACGCCCGGGTCGAGCTGCACGCCCGGCGTAAGGTCGATGGCGACCGCGAACTGGCCGCTGGCCCTCTTCTCGGCGAGCTTTGTCACCGACTCGACGATAAAGGTGGGATTGTCGGCGCCCTCGTCGCGCCTCGAGTAGCCGCCCTTCAGCTCGACTGGCACGTCCGCCCTTACCTGATCATGGATCGCTGCCCAGGCCTCGGGAAATACGAGTACCTCGCTGGACCCCGAAAAATCCTCGATCGTGAGCCGCGCGAACTCCGCGCCGCTCTTCTTGCTCGTCTGACGCTTGATCGATGTTATGACGCAGCAAAGTACCATCGGCTCCGGAATCCATGTGCCCAGATCGCTGACGGAATGCGTCGCCATCAACTCCGCCTCGATGCGGAACGGCTCGAGCGGATGTCCCGACGTGTAGAAGCCTAGTATCGCCTTCTCGTTTTTCAGCCGCTCACTCTCCGACCACGCTGCGACGTTCGGAAGAGTTGTCTGGTGCGAGGGCTTTGCCGTGGCGCCGAGAGCTTCGCCGAACATCGATACCTGGCCGCTGGCGACGTCTTCCTGCGCGAGAGACGCTTCGCGAATTGCAGTTTCCGCCGCCGCAGCGAGCTGAGCGCGGTGGCCGCCCAGGGAGTCGAGGGCCCCCGCGTGAATCATCGCTTCGAGCACGCGCTTGTTGCACATGCGCAGATCGACTCTGTTGCACAGATCGAACAGTGAAGTGAAGGGCCCGTCTGCACGCGCTGCAATGATCGAGTCTATCGCGCTCTTCCCAACGTTGCGTATCGCGCCCAGTCCAAAGCGCAGGCGCTTGTCCGCAACAACCGTGAACTTGTAGTTCGACTCGTTCACGTCAGGAGGAAGCACTTCGAGCCCGATCTCCCTTGCTTCGTTTATGTACTTTACGACACTGTCCGTATCGCCGATCTGCGACGACAGAAGCGCCGCCATGAACTCAGCGGGAAAGTGCGTCTTGAGCCACGCGGTTTGATACGAGAGAATCGAATATGCAACGGCGTGAGACTTGTTGAACCCATACCGCCCGAACGTCTCGATCTGTGCCGCGATCTCGTTGATGATCTTGCGATCGTGCCCCAGCGCGACAGCCTTCTCGATGAACTTTCCGAGTTCCTTCCGGATGAGCTCTGCGTCCTTCTTTCCTACGGCCTTGCGCAGCACGTCCGCTTCGGCGAGCGAGATCCCAGCAAGCTTCTGCGAGATACGCATCACCTGCTCCTGATACGTTATGACGCCGTAAGTGTCGTGCAGGGACTCTTCGAGCTCTGGCAGCAGATACGAGATCGGCTCTTCACCGCGCTTGCGACGGATGTAGACCTTGTGCATGCCTGTGTCGAGCGGGCCGGGTCGCATCAGCGCGTTGGATGCCACGAGGTCATTGAACTGGTCACACCGCAGTGACCGCAGCAGATCCGTTGCGAGCGGGGACTCGAACTGAAATACGCCGGCGGTCTTGCCGAGCCGGAGCATGTGGTATGTATCCACGTCGTCCAGCGGAATGTCGTCGAGATCCGGAACCTCTCGACCACGCGCGCGGATATTGGCTATCGCGTCGGTGATGATCGTGAGCGTCGTGAGGCCCAGGAAGTCCATCTTGAGCATTCCGGCCTTCTCGAGCGCATTCATGTCGTACTGCGTGACGACCACCGCTTCGTCGCCCTGGCTGCCCGCTCCCTTTGACGACTGCGTGCAGATGGGGACGTAGTTGTCGAGTGGACCTGGTGCGATCACCACACCGGCCGCGTGCACTCCGGCATGGCGTGACAGCCCCTCGAGCGCGATTGCGTAGTCGAGCAGCTCGCTGTAGCGGGGATCTGTCGTGTAGAGCGCCTTCACTTCCGGAATCTTTTCGACAGCCTCACCGACGGTGAGTGAATAGTTCGGAAGATTCGGAATCAGCTTGGCGAGCGCGTCCGTTTCGCCGGGGGTGAAGCCGAGCACGCGGCCGACGTCCTTCACCGCGGCACGCGACTTGAGCGTACCGAACGTTATGATCTGCCCAACCGAGTCGCGCCCGTACTTCTGCCTTACGTAGTCGATGACCTCACCGCGCCGCTCGAAGCAGAAATCCACGTCGATATCTGGCATCGATACCCGCTCCGGATTCAAAAAGCGCTCGAAGAGCAGATCGAACTTGAGTGGGCAGACGTTCGTGATCCTGAGTGCGTACGCGACGAGCGACCCGGCGGCTGAGCCGCGGCCAGGTCCGACCGGAATGCCCATGTCGCGCGCGGCTTTTATGAAGTCGTACACGATGAGGAAGTAGCCAGCGTAGCCCGTCTTCGTAATCACGTCGAGCTCGTAGCGCATCCGGGTTTCGACTTCCGGAGGAAGCGGATCACCATAGCGTTCGCGTGCGCCAGCTTCGGTCAGCTGTACAAGAAGCTCGTTCTCGTCCTTTATTCCCTCGGGAAGTGGGAACGACGGAACGTGGTACTTCTTCTTGAACTCGATGCCCGCTTCATCGGCGATGTGCAGCGTGTTCTCCAGGACGTCGGCGCGCTGTGGGAAGCGCTCCCGCATCTCGACGCCGCTCTTGAAGTAGAGACCGTCGTCGTAGTGCATCCGGTTGTCGTCCGACACGTTCTTCCCGAGGCCGATGCAGAGCAGCACGTCGTGTGACGCGTGGTCATCATGACTCAGGAAGTGTGCATCGTTCGTCGCGACGACGGGCAGGCCGAGCTCATCTGCAAGCTTGAATACCTGCGTGTTGAGCCGCGCCTGGCCTGGGCTGTCGTGCGCCTGCACCTCGAGGTAGTAACGACCCTTGAAGAGCTCTGCGTACCAGGCGGCCGCTTCGCGCGCCGCGTCCCAGTTGTCATCGAGCAGATGCGCAGCAACTTCTCCGGCCATGCACGCCGACGATACGACGATCCCTTCGTTGTACCTGGCAAGCAGTTCCCGATCCACGCGCGGCTTGGAGTAGAAGCCTTCCGTGTAACCCAGCGAAGAGAGCTTGACTAGATTCTTGTATCCGGTCGCGTTCTGGGCCAGCAGGACAAGGTGATAGTATGCCCTGGACCTGGTCGAGCCCTCGATACGTTGCCGAGCCCGTCGATCACCGGGCGCAACGTACGCCTCCATCCCGAGAATTGGCTTGATGCCGGCCTTCTTCGCCTTCTCCTGGAACTCCCAGGCGGCGTGCATGTTTCCGTGGTCGGTGATTGCCAGGGCCGGCTGCTCGAATTCGAGCGCCCTGGCTATGAGATCGTCGACGCGGTTGGCTCCGTCGAGCAGGGAATATTCCGAATGGCAGTGCAGATGAACGAAGGACACACAGTAAGGATAGGCACCCGTCAATGCGCCTAGAAGGGGCTTCCAGGACCTGGCATCGGCGGGTGCGAAGTTGGGCGCTTGTGATCGTCGCCGGAGCCCTCGGAGGGCTTGCGGTGGTGGTTGGTCCGACCGCCTGCTACCTCAGCCACGGCGCATGGGAAGAAGCCAAGATCCTGAGTCGGCGGAAGCCAATTTCGGACATTTTGGCCGATCCATCGACCAGCCCCGAAGTAAAGGCCAAGCTTACCGTGGTAGAGGCGGCGCGGAAATTTGCGCACGACTCCCTGGGGCTCAACACCGGAAAGAGCTTCACGACCTATTCACACGTCGAACATGACACCCTGGTCCTCGTCCTGTCGGCCGCCTATCGCGACAAACTCGTCCCTTACACCTGGTGGTTTCCGATTGTCGGACGAGTCCCGTATAAGGGCTTTTTTGACTTTGCGGCTGGGCGTCAGGCCGCGGCCGACTTGGCGGAGCGGGGTTTCGACGTATATCTGCGGCCCTCATCCGCCTTCAGCACCCTCGGCTTCTTCAACGACCCGCTGCTCAATACCGCCCTCAGCGCCGACTCCATGGAGCTGGCGAACACAGTCATCCACGAGGTGACGCACAACACGTTCTACGCGCCAGGGTCGGTCCCGTTCAACGAGTCCTTCGCAAGCTTCGTTGGCGCTCGCGGCGCGGCGCAGTTCTTCAGAGCCAGGGGAGACAGCGCAGCGGCCGCGACGGTGGATGCGCGCTGGCACGACGACAAGATTCTTGGCGCATTCTGGGCGTCGCTGAGCCACACTATCGATTCGGCGTTCAAGGCACACCCGAATGACCGCGCCGCGCGACTCGGGGTACGCGACACGATCTACGCGGCGGCGAGGAAGACTCTCACGGACAGCATCGCGCCGATGCTCTCGACCGTTTCACCAATCTACGCGCAGCGGGTTCGGCTGGACAACGCGGCCCTGCTCGCTCACCAGATCTACGGCAGCGGTCTCGAGGATTTCGACCGGCTCTGGGAAAAGAATGGGTACGACCTTCGCCGAACCATTCGCGAGATTATCTCTGTGGCGAAAAGAAGCCCCAAGGATCCGTTCGGGGCAGTCAGGGACGCGGGGAACGTGGCGGGGAGATCGAACTCAGGCGCCGAATCGTCCCCGTAGCAAAGCACGAAGATCCACCAGCGGTCCCGGCGCGCGCGCGACTTCCGGTTCCGCGGGTCGGTCGTCGGCGCCGAGCGCGACATGCTGCATCGTCGCACGAACTCCCTGATCGACGAACCGCGAAAGTTGAGTCAGCGAGTAGTCAGCGCCGCGTCGACTCCCATACGAGCTGAGCGGATGAACGATGCTCAGGTGGTTCCGAGCGCGGGTCATCGCCACGTACATGAGCCGGCGTTCTTCTTCCGAATCGTCGTCGCTGCCGAGTGATCTCGTGGAGGGAAACAGCCCATCCACTACCGAAATGACGAATACCGCCTCCCATTCCTTGCCCTTCGCCGAGTGCACGGTACTCAGCACTAGTGCGTCATCCTCGCCGTCCCCAGAGACTCCCGCGAAGTCCTGCGTGGCGCTCGGCGGCTCGAGGGCCAGCGCGGAGAGAAATGTCGCTCGATCCGGAAAGCCGGCCGCAATCGTCTGCAGCTGGTCGAGATCGGCAAGACGAGGCTCCGGGCGGTCGTACCGATCACGCAGTATTGCGTCGTACATTGTCCGTACATGCCCGATCTCGCGCGCCACCTGCGCGTCGCTCGTCTCAGTCGAGCTCCGCAGCGTGCTCAGCAGCTCGACAAGCGCAGCGTGTGCCGCGCGTGCGCGAGGCGGAGGAGTGTAACCGCCAAAGGCCGCAGAATCCCATGCCGCTGCGGCCAGCGCGTCCATGGCCGCGCGAGCAGTTGCCTCGCCAATCCCGGGGAGTAGCAGCAACAGCCGGTACCAGCTCACCTCGTCGCGCGGATTCTCGAGCACGCGCAGGAATGCGAGCACGTCCTTGACGTGTGCGGCCTCGAGAAACTTGAGGCCGCCCCACTTCTCGAACGGAATCTTGCGGTTGGCCAGCTCGATCTCGAGATCGGCCGACATGTAGCCGGCGCGGAAGAGAACGGCGATGTTGCCAAGCGCAATGCCTTCTTCGTGCAGCTCGAGAATGCGGTCGACGACGTAGCGCGTCTGCTGCGGCTCGTCGCGCGCAGTGACAAGAACCGGCGGGGTCGACCGCGCGCGCTCTGTCCACAGCGTCTTCGCAAACCGTTCGCCGGCTCGAGCGATTAGAGTATTGCTCGTGCTCAATATCTCGGGCGTCGACCGATAGTTGCGATCGAGCGTCACGACGCGCGTCCCGGGAAATTGTACGGGGAAATCGAGAATATTGCGAATCGTCGCGCCGCGAAACGAGTAGATGCTCTGTGCATCGTCGCCCACCACTGTCACGTTGGAGTGCGCACGCGCCATTCCGCGCAGAATGCGAGCCTGGAGCGCGTTGGTGTCCTGATATTCGTCGACCAGGATGTGGTCGTACAGGTCCGCAATGTCGTCCGCGATCTGGGGGCTGGCTTCGAGCAGCATCGCCCACAGCAGCAGAAGGTCGTCGTAGTCGACCAGGTTCCGCTCCTGCTTCCGCAGCGTGTAATCGGCGTAGAGCCGCGTGAAGTCGGGGATGTACTCGATGAACCGGGGGTACTCGTCCCGCACGATGTCTTCCATCGCGATTCCGGTGTTGACGTGCCGCGAGTACACGTAATGCAGCGTCTCCTTCTTCGGAAAGCGTTTCGCACCAGCGCCAAGTCCGAGTGCGGCGCGCGAGATCTGCATAAGATCTGCGGCGTCGCCCTGATCCATTATGCTGAAGTCCTTTGGAAGTCCGGCGGCAGGCCCGAAGCGGCGAAGCAGCCGGTGGGCGGTCGCGTGGAACGTTCCGCCCTGCACATTGCGACTCGCGCTACCGATAAGCCGTTCCACGCGCGACAGCATCTCGTGTGCGGCGCGGCGAGTGAATGTGAGAAGAAGAATCCGCTCCGGCCGAACACCACGATCCACAAGATGGGCGACCCGATAAACGAGCGTCCGGGTCTTCCCGCTGCCAGCGCCAGCGACGATGAGAAGCGGTCCATCGCCATGGGTCGCAGCCGAAAGCTGATCGGCGTTCAGCTCGGCTGAAAAGTCGCGATTTTTGGCGTCCGGAGATACGACTCGCACCCGTAGCGGGACGACGGTAGGGTCGTCATGCGTCATACCCGAAATATACCCGAAGATTAGATGTCACGATTCAGAAAGAGGCGGTCGCGCGAGGGCGCGCTGCGACGTGGAAAGTCGTAATCCATTGGGAATACCGCGCACGTCGTAAGTCGTCATCACGCCGCAGGCTGGGAACCACGGACCACTGATACGCGTGCACCGTCATGGCGCACGAGGATCGTGGGTCGCGAATCGTAGGGCGCGGATTTATCCGCGCCGCCCAACCCAAATGGCGACCGACGATCATTGGAAACGCCGATAACGTCGGAAGCGATCCTTGGGAAACCGGTTCGTTGAACATCGTCGGTTACCGTGCCGATAATCGACGCGATCACTGGAAACGCTCGATGTCGAACGTGGCACGAACTGTCGAACGGTCACTATGAAGCAATGGCACTCATCGCATATTTGGGATTGGCGGCGGGGATAAATCCCCGCCCCACGCAGGGCGCTACCCGCCGGCGTTTCCTATGGATAGGTGAACGGCGTTTCACGGTCCATAGGTTCGACGGTTCGCTGGTTCGGCCACCGTCCGACGCATGCGGCGTTTCCAGGGATCCCGTCCTGCATTACCGGCGGGGCGAACGACGATGTTAAACGCGGCCGGCGTTCCAAGGGCGGTGTCCAACATGGCCGGCGTTTCCCAAGGATCGTGTCCAACGTTATCGGCGTTTCCAATAACCGTCGATCGTGCATTTGGGCTGGGCGGCGCGGATAAATCCGCGCCCTACGATTTGCCGCCTACCGGCATACCTGCGCCGTGACGGTGTTGAATAGATCAACGGTCCGTGGTTCCCAGCCTGCGGCGTGATGACGGCATTCGGACGTACCGGCGCTTCCTTACGAGATTCCCGCTTTCGCGGGAATGACGGAGGGGTCGGAATGACGAAGGCCGCGTCACCCCCTCCTTACGCCGCAGTCACCGCTCTCGCTTCCAGCTCGAACAACTCCGCGAACTGTCTCGCGGCTTCGGCCGCAACGTCATCGAGCGTTATCGCGCGCTCAGGCTGCTCGCGGCTCATTGATGTCATCACGACCCCATCGATGCCGCACGGCGTCATGAGATTGAAATACGACAGATCGGTCGCGACATTGAGCGCGAAGCCATGCCAGGTAACCCAGTTGCGCGCATGCACACCAATCGACGCGATCTTGCGGCCTGCTGTCCAGACTCCGGTAAAGCCCGCGTTGCGCTCTGCGGGAATGCCGTACGTGGCAAGTGTGCGTATCAGCCCCTCTTCAACCTGACGCAGGTACCAATGAAGGTCGAGCTTGTGGCGCTGAAGGTCGAAGATGGGATATCCGACCAGCTGGCCCGGCCCGTGAAACGTCACGCCGCCGCCGCGCTCGACTTCGAACAGCTCGATCCCGCGCGAGCGCAGAAAATCTTCGCTCACCGGCAGCTTGTTGTCCGCCTTCCTGCGACCCAGCGTGACGACCGGCGGATGCTCTACCAGTATCAGGAGATCCTGATCCAGCTCCCCCGATATGCGGCGCGCAGCAGCGTCGCGCTGGAAATCAAGAACCTCGGCGTACGACCGCTCGCCGAGGTTCAGCACCAGCAACTCCCTTTCTTCCATCGCCTAGAAGTTGATCATCTTACCGAGGGAGTCGAGCGTCGCTTCTGCTATCGCCTCGGACAGCGTCGGATGTGCGTGGATTGCAAGCTCGACTTCCTCGACCGTGAACTCGTTCTCGCGAGCGACTGCCAGCTCGTGGATGATTTCCGTTGCATGCGCACCGATTATGTGCGCGCCAAGTATCTCGCCATACTTCGGATCTGCAAGGATCTTGACGAAGCCATCGGTCTCGCCCGAGGTGCGAGCGCGGCCGTTGGCGGAGAAGGGGAATCGTCCCACCTTGTACGCGATGTTCTTCTCCTTAAGCTCGCGCTCCGTCTTGCCGATCGACGCGACTTCCGGATGGCAGTAGGTGGCATTGGGAATGTTGCCGTAATTCACATTGTGGACGTGCGGTTGTCCGGCGAGATATTCCGCGAAGACGATTCCCTCGCGTTCTCCCTTGTGAGCTAGCATCGGAGGGCCTGCAACATCGCCGATCGCGAAGATGCCCTTTACCGAGGTCTCCATGCGCTCGTTGATCTTGATGAAGCCGCGCTCGGTCATTGCGACGCCGAGCTCCTTTATGCCGATGTCTTCGACATTCGGTGCGCGGCCGGCCGCGACCAGCACCTTCTCCACCTCCACATCCTGCTTCTTGCCGCCGATGTCCACGGTGAACTTGACTGATGACTTGCCAATCTTCACGTCGCCGATCTTGGCGCTGGTGAGCATCGTGATGCCGCGCTTCTTGAACGCCTTCGCAAGCTCGACACCGACGTCATCGTCCTCGAGCGGTAGAAGCTGCTTTGCGACTTCAACGATCGTCACCTGGGTTCCGAAGGCTGCAAATACATCCGCGAACTCACAGCCAACTGCGCCCGCGCCGACGATCGCCATCGTTTTCGGTGCGGCCTCGAGCGTGAGCGCCTCGTCGGAGGAGAGGACTGTCGTCTTGTTGAGCTCGAGTCCTGCCTGTGCCAACCCCTTCACGCGCGAGCCGGTTGAAATGCAGATCGCCTTGCGTGCTTCGTGCTTTTCCTCCTTCCCGTCAGCCGACTTTACCGTCACGGCGTTCTTCGCGGTGATGCGGCCGGTTGCCTTGATCCACGTGATCTTGTTCTTCTTGAACAGGAACTCGACTCCCTTCGAGTTCTGATTGCTCACGCCGCGCGAGCGCTTCATCGCGACGCCGTAGTCGAGCTTCACCTCACTGGCCGCAACGCCGAACTCCGCACCCTTCTTTACCTTCTCAGCGATCGACGCTGACTCGAGGAGCGCCTTCGCCGGTATGCAGCCCCACAGCACGCATGTGCCCCCAAGCCCCTCGCGCTCGACGACCGCGACCGACATGCCGAGCTGCGCGCACCGGATCGCGCCGACGTAGCCAGCTGGACCACCGCCTATAAAAATCACATCATAAGAAGACATGGGTGTTACCGGATAGGGTCATATAGGGCGCGGATACATCCGCGCCGGTTGTCATCGCGCGCGACAGCGTGAATGACAAGTCCATCAGAATACGAGCATCAACGGATTCTCTATCAGTCTGCGCAACGTCTGCAGGAACCTGGCACCGGTTGCACCGTCAATCACTCGATGATCGCAGCTCATGGTGACACGGAGCCGCTTGCGCACGGCCAGCTCGCCATCGACCACGACCGGCTTTTGTTCAACTGCGCCGATCGCGAGTATTCCAGCCTCCGGCGGGTTGATGATCGCCGTGAACTGGTCGATACCGAACATCCCCAGATTCGAGATCGAGAACGTCGAGCCTGTATACTCCTCTGGCTTGAGCTTCCGGTCGCGCGCTCGCCCTGCAAGCTCGCGCGCTTCCGCAGCGATGTCCGAAAGGCCCTTCTCGTTCGCATCGAAGATCACAGGTGTTATCAACCCTTCCGCCACAGCTACAGCCATGCCGATGTGCACGCGGTTGAACTGCCGGATCGCGTCGCCCGTCCAGTGTGCGTTCACTTCCGGATGCTGCGCGAGCGCAGTTGCGGTCGCCTTGATGACGATGTCGTTGAACGACACCTTGTACTCGGCGCCCTGCGCGATCATTGCGTCACGCAGTTCGGCCATGCGGCTCACGTCGAACTCGGCCGTCAGATAGAAGGTCGGGATGGGACCAATCGATTCGGCGAGCCGCTTGGCAATGGTCTTCCGCATCTGTGTAAGCGGAATATCCTGGTAATCTCCAACTCGAGCAGGGCGTTGCGCAACGCCAGCGGCGGCGGCGGGAGCCTGTTCGATGTCGCGCTTGACTATGCGGCCGCCGGGCCCCGTTCCGTTGAGCGCACCGAGATCGACACCGCGCTCCGAGGCGAGCCGCCGTGCGAGCGGCGAGGAACGCGGTCGTGCAGAAGGTGCACGCGACACATTCCCTTCCGCTCCGTGCGCCGCACTGTCGATGCGTTGATGACCGCGACGCTCGCGCTCCTGCGGCGGCGTCGACGCCTCGCCCTGCGACTGGCTGGGTGCCGACGGCGACGGAATCGATGTCACTCCCTCGAATTCCTTCGCCTTGGCGATCACGTCGCCTGCGTCAGCTGGCTTGCCAAGCGGTTGCGGCGTGTTGTCGGACGCGACCGGTGTGGGGCCTGCACCCTTCACGAGCGCGGAGATATCCTCATCCGGCGCTGCGATGACGCCCAGCAGAGTGCCGACAGCGGCGGAGTCGCCTTCGTTCGCGAGACGCTTGCGCAACACGCCGTCGCCGCGCGCAACGAGCTCCATCACGGCCTTGTCCGTCTCTACCTCGGCGAGAACATCACCGCCTTTGACTGCGTCGCCTTCATTCTTCAGCCACTTCACGAGGCGTCCTTCTTCCATCGTGGGTGACAGCGCTTCCATCAGAACCTTGGTCGCCATCGTCGTCTAATCCTCGAGGTACATGACGCGTTTCACCGCTGCGATCGTCTTGGCAGCGTCAGGCTTCGCAAGCTTCTCTAGATTCTTCGCGTATGGCATTGGCACGTCGGCCTGATGCACGCGCACAACCGGCGCGTCGAGATCGTCGAAGCACTCGCGCTGGATGTAGTCCACGATCTGAGCGCCAACTCCGCACACTTCCCATCCTTCCTCGACAACTACGGCGCGGTTGGTCTTCGCGACGGAGCTGGCGATCGCCTCGACGTCCATCGGTCGGACGGTCCGGAGATCGAGCACGTCGACCTTCACACCCTGTTTGGCAAGCTGATCGGCCGCCTGCAGCGCCACGAGAACCATCTTGCCGAAGGTAACTATCGTGCAGTGCTCGCCCTCGCGCTTGAGCTCGGCTTTTCCGATTGGAACGATGAGATCCGGATTGTCGTCGACCTCGCCTTTCGTGTTGTAAAGCATCTCGCCTTCCAGTACGATCACGGGGTTGTCATCGCGAATAGCGGCTTTCAGCAAGCCCTTCGCGTCGGCCGGTGTACCGGGAGAAACGACCTTGAGCCCTGGAATGTGAGCGAGCCAGCTGTCCCAAGCCTGCGAGTGCTGCGCGGCAAGCTGCAGCGCCGAACCGTTCGGCCCGCGAAACACCATCGGCATCTTGTACTGCCCATTCGACATGTAAAGCATCTTCGCCGCCGCGTTCACGACCTCATCGAGCGCCAGCAACGCGAAGTTCCATGTCATGAATTCGATGATCGGACGCAGCCCAGCCATCGCTGCGCCAACGCCGACGCCGGCAAACCCCAGCTCGGTGATCGGTGTGTCGACTATGCGCTTCGGCCCGAACTCATCGAGCAATCCACGCGACACCTTGTAAGCGCCGTTGTACTCAGCGACTTCCTCGCCCATCAGGAAGACCGAGTCGTCACGCTTGAGCTCTTCGCGCAGCGCCTGATTCAACGCGTCTCGGTAGGTCATTACGGTCATCATCGTGCGACCTCCGTCGGCGAGTCGGTCAGCACGTGCGTGAACAATTCTTCAGGAGCCGGCTCCGGTGACGCGTCGGCAAAGTCCCACGCATCCTGGGCCGCGGCCTTGGCGGCGTCATCCATCCTGGTGTAGTCGTCCTCGCTCAGCACCCCGTCACTCAGCATCTTCTTCTTGAGCAAGGCGATCGGGTCGCGCTGCATGCTCTGATCGAGCTCTGCCTTCGACCGGTAGGTGCCGCTCGCCGCGTCCGACATCGAGTGTCCCATGAACCGCGTCGTGCGCACCTCGACGAGCGTAGGGCGATGCTCCTTGCGCGCGCGTTCGACCGCAGCAGCGAGCTCGTCGTGCACGGCGTACACATCCTGGCCGTCCACCGACGTTCCGATCATAGCATACGCCTCCGCGCGCTTCACGACGTCCTGTTGCGCAGTCGAGCGGCTGATCGCTGTTCCCATCCCATATCTGTTGTTCTCGATGATGAACACTACGGGAAGGTTCCAGAGCGACGCCATGTTCAGCGCTTCATGAAATGCGCCGATGTTCACGGCAGCTTCTCCGAAGAAGCAGACGCACACCTGATCGCCGCCACGATATGAAATCGCGAATCCGACTCCAGTGGCCATGGGAATGTGGCCGCCGACAATGCCGTGGCCGCCTAGGAAGTTGAGCTTCCGGTCGAACAGATGCATCGATCCGCCCTTGCCGCCGGAGCAACCCGCCGCTCGCCCGAACAACTCCGCCATGACTTCGCGCGGTGTCATTCCGCGCGCAAGCGCGAGTCCGTGATCCCGGTACGCCGTGATCACGTAATCATCGGGACGAAGTGTCGCCATCGTTCCGGTCGAGACCGCTTCCTGACCGATGTACAGATGACAGAAGCCGCCAATCTTGCCAATCGCGTACGCTTCGGCGCACTTCTCCTCGAAGCGGCGCTGCATGAGCATCGAGCGCAGATAGTCGGTCGCGGTCTCGCGTGCGTTCTCGCTTACCGAACTGGATGTGTTTTTCTTAGCCATGACGTTTATACGTGCAGGTGATACCGGGAGACGCAAGCGCAACAGAAGCGTTCGCGATACATGCCGGTGCCGCGCCGTGCGAGATTATCGTTTTGTAAGCGCGGAGCGATTGTGAGCGCAGCTCAGCTGACTCCCGCCGCCTGGACCTGCTCCCAGGCGTGGTAGCTGCTGCGCACGAGTGGTCCCGACTCGACGTGTCGGAAGCCGAGTGTCATTCCAATTTCGTAAAGCTCCCGGAACTCGTCGGGAGTTACGTAGCGGTCCAGCGGAATGTGACTGTCCGAGGGACGAAGGTATTGGCCCAGAGTAAGGATATCGACATCGACTTCCCGGAGATCGCGCATCACGAGCTCGACCTCTTCGAGCGTCTCGCCCATACCGAGAATCAGGCCGGTCTTTGTCGGTATCTCAGGCGCCAGCTCTTTGGCGGTGCGGAAAATATCCATCACGCGAGTGTAGCGGCCACCCGGCCGGCACTTCTTGTACAGACGGGGGACGGTTTCAGTGTTGTGATTGTAGATATCGGGATTGGCAGCCAACACGGTAGCGATGCTGTCTCGATTCCCCTGAAAGTCGGGCACCAGCACTTCCACGGAGCAGTCCGGAAGGCGTTGTTTGATCTGCCGAATCGTCTCGGCGAAGATGTACGCGCCGTAATCCGGAAGGTCATCGCGATCCACCGACGTTATGACTGCGTGCCGCAGCCCGAGCTCTGCGACTGCCTCGCCCACGCGCTCTGGCTCGGCGATGTCGTATGACGGCGGACGTCCGTGTGCCACCGCGCAGTATGCGCAGTTCCGCGTGCAGACGTCGCCAAGGATCATGAACGTCGCCGTGCCATGCTCCCAGCATTCGCCGATGTTGGGACAGTGAGCTTCCTGGCAGACCGTATGGAGGTTTAGCTCGCGCATCATCTGCGTCAGGCGCAGATAATTGCTGCCGCCGGGCGCCCGCACCTTCAACCAGGACGGTTTACGGTCGGGAAGGGGTTCTGCCCTATGGCGCCCCATGATCTGGTATAGCGATTCAGCCATAGCCTTCCAAATTTAGCCTAAAGGCGCCCTGGCCGAAATTGACCGATGTCGTAGCGTGGTGCTGCACCGGTCACGAGATCCGCCACCACTTCCGCGGTCAGCGGCGCGAGAAGAATTCCATTACGAGAGTGCCCACATGCGTAAATCACTCGCTCTCGCTCGGGATCTGCGCCGATGATCGGAAGCATGTCGGGGGTTACCGGCCGCAATCCAGCCCACGTCGCGTGTGTTGGTGCTCCAGCGAGCGACGGGCAAAGCAGTTCGGCGCGCGCCCGGATCATCGCAAGCCCATCTGGCGTCGTGGCTGATTCAAATCCCGCGTGCTCCATCGTGCCACCTGCGACGGTCAGGCCTGTGCCTCTCGGAATGAGGTAGCCTTCAGCACCGCACGTGACGTGTCTGAGCGGAGCCGCTTTGATGGCCATCATCTGACCACGAACTGGTTGGATCGCAGCCACCGCCGATCCAGCGCCAGCGATAAGCGGGGTCCAGGCCCCCGCAGCGAGAACGACGCGGTCGGACGCGTACCGGTTCTCCATGTCCGTAAGCACATTGCAGCCCAGTTCGCTGGCATGCAGCTCTCGGCAATCCTCCCGTATTATGCTGATACCGTCGTGCCTGGCGACGATCGCACTTATCGCGTCGAGCAACGGGATGGGATCGACACAGCCATCAGCCGGGTGAAATACAGCGCCGCGCGCCGTCGTGAGAGTGGGCTCCTCAAACAACAGTTCCCGCCGATCGACCCATTCGGACGGGCGTTCGACGGTGCCTCGCAGCCTTGCTTCGTCGGCATCCGTCAACGCGACGTCGAGAATGCCGAGGCTGTTCACCGGGACCGGAAGACCGGACCGTTCCGATACGGTAGCGGCGAAACCCGGAAACCGGTCGCGCGACGCCAGCGCGAACGCTAGTGCGGCACCGCTCTCCGGGGCGAGCGATGGCGCGAGCATCCCACCCGCCGCCGCCGAGGCATTGCCGGAATGCGTGGTGCCCAGCAGCCTGACTTGGAGGCCGCGGTCGGCCAGCTCCAGGGCCGCAGACAACGCTATAATTCCAGTGCCAACGACGGTTACGTCAGCAACCATCTAGCGGCCAACGCGTGTCAAAGAGGCGTAGGAACTCAACCCGGAATCGGTGCGGAGCGTTCATGCTCCGTACTATTCTAAACGGAGATCTAGGCAATGCTGCGCACAATCTTCTTTCTAGGCGTCGCACTAATCGTAGGTGGCATCGTGCTCGGCCTGCTGTTCGGCATAGCAGTGTTCATTCTTGGCATAGCGATCAAGGTTCTGATAGTCGGCGGAATCGCGTATCTCGTACTCCGTATTGTCAGTCCCGATACCGCTGCTGCGCTTCACAGCCAGTTCCAGCGCAAGACGTTCAACAGATACTAGATAACAAAGCGCTGGCATCATCTGGGAGATGCCAGCGCTTTGTTATCTGTCGGCGGACGAAAGTCGTGGGTGCGCGCTCACACGCCGGGTTTGTACGAACGTAGATAAAGATTGATCGAGCCGAAGGACAGCTTCGACTTGACTTGCACAACGATGTGCCGGCGATCGTCCGAAAGCCAGACCTCTGCGTCGCCATTCTCCGAAAAAATTCCCTGCGTTTTTATTACGGGCTGCACGACGATGCAGTCGAATTTGCCAGCGGGAACTTCTATCGTCTCCTTACGCAACACTCGCACGCGGATCGGGTTCCGCTCCGGCCGGAAATAGCGATTCGATTCGTAAGTCTGCCCCGCCTGCAGCGTGAGAGTGCGGACGAAAAACAGGAACGAGCCATCGTCGAGCGGATCCTTCACTCCTTCATGCCGGCGTGGCGGCTTCTTGTCCAGCTCCATATACATTCCGCTATCGGGATAGATCTCGTAGCGTTTCATACGATCGTTTGATCCTTCCTGCTGCGTCTGGTAGAAGCGCAGCGATGAGAAGGTGTTGCGATCTATCCAACTCTCGAAGACATCGTTGACGTGGTAGAAGAACGTCCCGGCCTTCACGCGGAAAACGGTGTGCCATGCCGATATCCCGCGTACGTCCTCAATGTCCTGCACCACGGTGCTTGCGGAGCCGACGCGCAACGCTCCGAACTTCACATCGTAGTCCGCCTCTTCACCCACACTAAATGGAACGTCGATGGGTTTGCCGGTCTGCGCATCGAGCTGAATCACCGACGTGGTCGCGACCGGTGCAACTGCCGGTGAGATCACGGACGCCGCCGGTGCGGCGGATGGCGCGGGTCCGGGTGCGGATGGTGTCTGGGCTGATGCAGCGACCGCCACGCAGAGAGCGTAGCAGATGGCAAGGTCCAGTGGGCGCAATCTCATCGGGCCAGCTCTTTCCGCCAGCCTTGCGCCGCCCGACGAACGCGGTACAGGCCCATCGCGTCCGCGAATGGCTTCACGCGAGTTGCGCGGGGACGCAGATCGTAACGCGGCGCGACAGGCACTGTTTCGATCTTCCGAGCCAATCCCGCCAGCTTGAGAAACACTTCGAGATTCGCGGCCCACCCGTCGGTCGTGATAAGCGGAGCGTCGGGGTTGGCCTTTGCATAATCCCGGAGCAGTGATATACGGTACAGCTTGAACGACGCAAACGGATCGGCGACGTCCTTCGCCGATACGAAAGGACGCATCACCAGCGGGCCGAACCTGGCAAGTCGCCGCACGGGTGTCGGCAGCGCAGCTCGGTCGCGTTCCGTCGCGACAATGTCCGCACCTCCCTCGAAGCGCTTCATCATCTCCGGCAGCGCTTCTGGTTGGTCGGTGAAGTCCGCCTGCATAACCACCATTGCGTCCCGACGCGGGTACTTGGTGCGACGTGCGACATCGGAGCACAGCGCGTTGAGCGCGAATCCAAACCCGCGCTGCTTCTCGCCGTGCAGGACTGTCAGCGGAAGAACCTTACAGTAGGGCTCGAGAGTCGCGGCGGTTCCGTCGGTGCTGCCGTCATCGTATACGGTCACCTCGTATTCGCGCGAGTACTCCTGGAACACCTTTCGGATACGCCAGAGGAGGACTCCCACAGTCGGGCCTTCGTCGTACGTTGGAATGCAGATGTGCAGCATGTGACCCAAGTTAGGCTGTTATGACGCTCTGGTACACCCGTTCAACGCCTTCGGTCATCGCTTCCACGCTGAACTGAGCCGCTCGGCGTGGCCCTTCTCGGGCGAGCCGGTTGCGCACGTCGGCATCCAGAAGAGACTCATGGGCTGACGCGAAGGCACGGGCATCGTTCGGAGGGACGAGAAGTCCGTTCACCCCGCTTTCGACGATTTCGCCGATTCCGCCCACCTCGAAAGCAATTGGCGGGACCTGCAACCCGAGTGCATCGATGAGGACCGTGCCGAGGCCTTCCTCGCGGGCCGGGTGCCACAAGACGTCCAGTCCGGCCATCGCGTTGTGCACATCGGTGACGAACCCAGCCTGATGCGCGCGCACCGGTCCGACTTTGGTCGCCCCGCGCGCTTCGCCTCCCAACAGGATGACGCGAGTTCGCCCGAGTGCTTCCTCCGAAAGCCAGCCTCCGATGTGTCGCAGTACGTCGATCCCTTTCTCGGCTGTCATCGCGCCCACCACGCCGGCGACTACTGCCTCGCGGGACCAGCCGAGTTCCTTGCGCCAGTCGCGCGGCGCGGTTGCGACTGGCGTCGGCACACCGGAATGGACGACGTCGATACGCTGCGGATCGATTCCAGACGAAATCATCGCTCTCTTCACAGCGTCTGAGATCGCAATGAAGCGCGAAACCCGCAGTCCGTATTTGACTCGTACGGATTTGAGAGGAAAGGTCACGCGTCGCGTTACGACGAGCGGCGTGTCGTCGCCTGCAAGCGCGATGAGTGAGATCGCATGCGCGCGCGCGTCGTGCGCATGGAGGATGTCGGGATGCCACGCCCGCACGATCGAACGCAGCCGCTTTGCAGAGCGCAGATCCCAATCGGACCGCATCGGGACAGATGCGGTAGCGATGCCGACGCCCTGCAATCGCTCCAGCAGCGGAGAGCCACCAACTCCGACTACCAACGGCTCGCGGCCGCGCGCGCGCAGCGCAGTCGCGAGTAGAAATACCTGTCGCTGGCCTCCCCGCCAGCTCCGGCCAGCGTCGATGTGCAGGGACCTCAATGTCACCCCGGAATATATCTGTCCCGCGCGGGCGCCCGCTGAGCGCTTGGCCGCGCTCGCTCACCCACGTGAGATGCGATCCCTGTGCGATTCAACCGCATGCGAGAAGGCAGAGAAGAGATTGCGATCCCAGGGCTCTGCGGTTTGAACGAGGTCTTCGGGATGCCACTGCACTCCGACGCACCACCACGCCGAGTCCGCTGCGGACTCTATACCTTCGATCACGCCGTCGGGCGCGACCGCAACGACCCGGAGCTCGTCGGCGACGCGCTTGATCGCTTGATGGTGCACCGAATTCACTTCGAAGTTGGTGAGCCCCACGGCGCGCGCGAGCCGCGTTTCCGCCGGCAGCTCCACCGAATGCGTTCGTGTACTGCGCGGCCTGTCGGGATCGTGATTGATCTCACCGGGATGTTGACTCGGCAGGTCCTGGATAAGAGAGCCGCCGAGGGCGACGTTGAGAATCTGCGCTCCGCGACAGATCGCCAGAACCGGCAGTCCAGTCCGCCGCGCGGCGTGCACAAGAGCTATCTCCCAGCTGTCTCTAACATCGGAGACAGTGCCCAGCATCGCATGTCGATTCTCTCCATAGAGCGCGGGGTTTAGGTCCGCGCCGCCTGTGAGCACGAGTCCGTCGATGCGCTCGATCAAGGACTCGGCCGCCAAACCGTCGCGCAGAGGGGGCGTAACGATTGGTACAAGCCGTGCGTTCTCCAGGGCTGCAAGGTAGGTGATTCTGAGACGCGCCTCAGCCACCTCACCCTCGATGCGGACGGCGCCGCTAACCGCTACAATAGGACTGAATGACACGACTCTGGACCCGGAAGACGGCCTGGACCTGCGCACTCCTCGGAATCTGCGCCTCTACCGCCCATGGGCAAGAGGACAGTCTCGCCTACGCGAGCCGTTCCGGCACGCATCAGCCAGCCGTCTGCCACGGTGAGACGATCTCCAGAATCGATATCCATCCCTATCCGCCGTTCGATCCTGGCGGGACGGCAATGTCGGCGCGGATCGCGCGCGTTGCCACGGATCTTCACTCCACGACCAGGCCCGAGGTCATTCGGCGGTTTCTTCCGATTCGGGTTGGCGATCCCTGCATCGACTTTCGACTGCGTGAGGCTGAGCGCATTCTTCGCGCGCAACCTTTCATTGCCGACGCGAATCTTCTGGTCACCCCCGACGGCAAGGGCGGTGTGGTCGATCGATGTGGTGACATTCGACGAAGTCTCGCTGGTGCTCGATGGAAGTGGCAGCACCAAGGCGCCGGTCATCCGCGCCGTGCGTCTCGGTGAAGAGAATCTGTCAGGAGCGGCGCTTTCGGCGACCGGTACGTGGCAGCATGGCGACTACTACCGGGACATCTACAGGGCGCGTGTCGTCGATTACCAACTGTTCGGGAGACCGTACCAGTTGTCGCTGCAGGGCACGCGCGGCGAGATAGGCGGAAGCTGGGACGCGTTGGTCAGTCACCCATTCATCACAGACCTGCAACGCACGTCGTGGCGTGCTTCCGCTGGCGCTTCGACGGGGTACCTGTACTTCCTGAGAGTGAATGCGCCGGCCGCCGCGCTCCTCTTCACGCGGCAATACGCGGATGCCGGCGGAGTGGTCGCATTTGGTCCGATCCGGCACGTGTTCCTGATCGGAGCGACCGTGTCGCGCGAGCGCGAGCGCACCGCGCATTCACCGGTGATGGTCCTCGATTCCGCAATTGTCCCCGATACGAGTACCGCACTGATCGGCCGCTACTCGGAACACAGAAGCGACCGTGTGAACTTGCTGCTGGGTTTTCGCAATACACGCTCGATGCAGGTGCATGCGTTCGACGCGGTCGAGGGCGCGCAGGACGTTCGCACTGGCGTGCAGCTAGCCACACTGTTCGGGCGCGGCATCAAGCTCACCGATCTCGATGAGCGCGATTACTTCATGTCCACGGATCTCTACTTCGGTCATGGCACCCCTGCGTCGTTTACCGGACTCGAGTTTCTGGGCGAGCGCAGGCGCGATCTGGACACTCATACTTGGGATGGCGAGCTCGCGAGCGGGCGCGCCGCGTGGTACAGTCATCCAAGCAGGAAGCACACGGTAATAATCGATGCCGAATACAGCGGAGGTTGGAATCAACGCGTCCCGTTCCAGGTTACGTTCTCGGACCGCGATGGTGGAATGCCTGGCTACGGCTCTTCGGATCTCGGGGGCGCCGAGCGCGCGATAATGCGGCTGGAAGATCGCTACCGGATCGGCAATTTTCGCCAGCTGGCTGGCGTTGCGGGCGTCGTCTTTGTCGACGCAGGTAAGATCTGGGCCGGCGACGCCCCGTTTGGTGTCACCACTGGAGTGAAATACGCGGCCGGAGTTGGACTGCTCGCCGCAGTGCCACCGCGCTCGCGGCGCACCTGGCGCGTTGACCTCGCGTTTCCGCTGAATGACCGCGGTGATTCCAAGTTCGAGATCCGATTCACGAATCACGATTTCACGCGCTGGTTCTGGCGCGAGCCGGGCGATGTCCAGACCAGTCGCGAGCGCTCGATTCCGAACTCGGTTTACAACTGGCCCTGACGCGACGTCACACCGACACTGTGCCCAACGTTATCCTGGCGCCGAGTCGCTCATCATTCTCCTGATCGGGATCACGAGCGCGGCACACACGAGGGTCGCGATGAACAGCGCGATCGACGTGCGGCCGAAGAGCACTGGCATCTCGCTCAGCTTGTTCGGATTGACGTTACCGCCAACCAGTCCAGCAATGAGATTGCCGAGTGCGTCCGCCATGAACCACACTCCCATCATCTGACCCACGAACCTCCGCGGGGCGAGCTTCGTCATCGAGCTCAGGCCGACAGGACTGAGTGAGAGTTCACCGAAGGCCTGCAACATGTAGCAGATCACAAGCCACCACATCGACACACGGACAGCGTGGCCCGCTGCCGCGCCAGCGGTGACGAGGTGCGCGGCCATTACCATCACAACGAAGCTCAAGCCGGCGAACGCCAGGCCAAACGCGAACTTTGCCGGACTCGACAGATCATGATTGCGTCGCGCTAGCGCTACCCAGATCCACGCGAAGACAGGCGCGAGAGTTATGACGAAGAACGATTCGGCTGACTGTAGCCACAGCGTCGGCACTTCCCAGCCGAAAACCATGCGGTCGGTGAAATCATGGGCAAACAGGTTGAGGGAAGTTGGCGCCTGCTCGAACCCGGCCCAGAATATCGTTGCAAAAACAAACAGCACGACGATCACCGCGACACGTTTCTTCTCGTCCCTGGTCAGGTGCGCGAAGAAAAACAGATAAGCGAAGTACACAATGGCGAGCGCAAGCATGATGAGTCCCATCCGCTCGGCCAATACTACCGGCGACAGGTGAATCACACCAAGCATCGTAAGAAGCACGAGTGCAGCTATGAGAATGACGCCGCCGATCGTCATGTTCCGCACCTTGCGCTGTTCGGCTGGCCCCGCCAGAAGGCGTTGCCCCGATCGGACCTAGCGTGCGTGCTACGCGCGCCCTGTACATGATGAGCCCGATGATCATTCCCGCGCCTGCCGCACCAAAGCCCCAGTGCCAGCCGACGCGCTCGCCGAGATAGCCGGTGATCAGTGGAGCGATGAGCGCTCCCGTGTTGATTCCCATATAGAAGACGGAAAACCCGGCGTCCCGTCGAGCCCCGCCCTCGGGATACAGGTCTCCGACCATCGCCGAGATGTTGGGCTTGAGAAGACCGGTGCCCATTACAATCAGTACGAGACCGATGAAGAAAGCTGTGTGCGCGAAAACAGTCGACAGCGCGATGGCTATGTGTCCACACGCGATGAGCACGCCGCCCCACCACACGGATCGCTGCAGTCCGAGCCATCGATCGGCGATCCAGCCGCCGGGCAGAGACGCGAGGTACACGCACGCTGCGTAGATCCCTACGATCGAAGATGCGACAGTCCTATCGAAACCAAATCCACCCGACAGCAGTGCTGCGGACATGAAGAGGATGAGCAGTGGGCGGATTCCGTAATACGAAAACCGTTCCCACATCTCCATGAAGAACAGCGTGGAGAGTCCGCTTGGATGTCCGAAGAAGGATCTGTTGCCGGTCCATTGCTCCAGCCCGGTCGGCGCTTCGTCGTGAGTAACGGTTGCTGCCTGCGGCTGATTGAATACCGACTTTTCGGTTGCCATTACGATCGAGGGCTGAGGTCTCTGAGATGTCGCCGCGTAGTTACGCGACCGTCTCGTCGGATAATGAGGCTGCTTCTCTCGGCTGGTTGCACGACTACTGCGCCATGCGCGGTGGTTCCTTGATGCACGCCGCGAAGTGTGCTGGCGTCTTCTCTTCGAGCGGCGGCACGACGCGCGTGCAATCCAGATCCTTGAGCGGATGTGGGCACCGCGGATAGAATACGCATCCCGGGGGCGGATTCGCTGGAGACGGGGGTTCGCCCTGCAACACGACGCGTGAAGTCTGACGACCCGGCTCGGGACGTGGTACAGCGGAGAGGAGGGCTCGTGTGTATGGCATTATCGGATCCGAATAGAGATCGTGTGACGATCCGATCTCTACGATGCGACCGAGATACATGACGGCAACGCGATTGGCTATATGCTGCACTACAGACAGATCATGCGCGATGAACAGATAGGTCAGCCCACGGTCGCGCTGGAGATCCTGCAGCAGATTGATAACCTGCGCCTGAACCGACACGTCGAGCGCCGACACGGGCTCGTCGCACACTATCATCTCCGGCTCGACGGAAAGTGCACGCGCAACTCCGATTCGTTGCCGCTGGCCGCCTGAGAATTCGTGCGGGTAGCGCGACGCGTACGCGGGATCCAGGCCGACTTCCTCGAACAGCACTTTCACGCGTCGATCGGCGTCGCTTCCCTCGGCAAGGTGGTGAATCACGATCCCTTCCTTCACGGCCGCGCCAACCGTCATCCTCGGGTTGAGCGAAGAGAACGGGTCCTGAAACACAACCTGCATCCGTCGCCGCACTTTTCGCAACGCCGATCGGTGCAGCGTTGCAACGTCGATCCCGTCGAAGATCACGGACCCCGAAGATGGCTCGGTGAGTCTGAGAATCGACCTTCCCATGGTCGTCTTGCCACAGCCAGACTCACCGACAATACCCAGCGTCTCGCCGCGCGAGATAGTGAACGACACATCGTTTACAGCCTTGATCTCATGGGCGCTGCGTGCCAACAGCCCGGCACGCACGGCAAATGTCTTCGTGAGGCGGCGCACATCGAGGAGCGGGCGATCGTGCGGTGCATCGCTCACGTCAATTCCTCCACGCCGGCAGCGAGCGGAAGGTGCCGCTCAGCGCGACGCAGCGGTTCCATCGCAAGGTGGCAGCGCGATTCGTGGCCGGCTCCGACGTCATACAGGGGAGGATGTTCTGTCGCACATCGATCCCACGCATAGCTGCAACGCTCACGAAACCGGCACCCACTGGGCCATGCGGTCGAGGGGGGGACCACGCCAGGAATTGTCACGAGCCGATCAGTTTGCCGATCGAGACGCGGCATCGCGTTCATCAGCCCCTCGGTGTACGGATGATGTGCGTGCGCAAAAAGCTCGGAGACGGACGCGCGCTCGACCACTTCTCCGCCGTACATCACCACGACGCGATCTGCAACCTCTGCAACCACGCCGAGATCGTGCGTGATCAAGAGCACGGCCATCCCCATCTGCCGCTGCAACCGTTGTAGCAAATCGAGAATCTGCGCCTGGATCGTTACGTCGAGCGCCGTCGTCGGCTCGTCCGCTATGAGCAGATCCGGGCGAAGCACGAGTGCCATCGCTATCATCACGCGCTGGCGCATTCCGCCAGAAAGCTGGTGCGGATATTCCGACGCGCGCTCGCGCGGTGACGAGATCCCCGTGAGCGTCAGCATCTCGATCGCGCGTTCCCACGCCTCGTGACGCGTCGAGGCGGTGTGCACGCGCAGCACCTCGGCTATCTGCTCGCCGACGGTCAGCACGGGATTGAGCGCCGACATTGGTTCCTGAAAGATCATCGCGATGCGATTTCCGCGAACGTCGCGCATCTCCGGTTCGCTGAGCTCGAGCAGGTCACGACCCTCGAACGATATCGCGCTCCCCGGCTCGATCACCCCGGGGGCTCGGATGAGACGGAGAACGGAAAGCGCCGTCACCGACTTCCCCGATCCGGATTCTCCCACGACGGCGACTGTCTCTCCGCGCGATATGTCGAACGACACACCATCTACGGCACGCGCGATATGGTCGCCGTCGTGGAAGTAAGTGCGCAGGTCGAGCAACGCGAGCAGCGGCTCGCTCAAGAGTCGAGCTCCGCCATCGTCACCGAGCTCTCGCGCGGATCGAGCGCTGTCCGAAGCGCATCGCCCAGCGCGTTACACGCAATGGTCGTGGTAACTATGAGAATGCCCGGAAATAGTGAAATCCACCATGCGCTTCCAATCTGATCGGCGCCATCCTGAATTATGCTACCCCAGCTCGCCGTTGGCGGCTGAACGCCAAGGCCGAGATACGACAAACCTGCCTCCAGAATAATCACGTGGCCGATCCCCAGCGTAGCTGCGACGATAATGGTCGGAACGACGTTCGGTAAGATGTGGCGCACGAGAATTCGCGGCCCCGACGCCCCCACGGCTCGCGCAGCAGCCACGAACTCGAGCTCTCTGAGCGAGAGAACCTGTCCGCGTACCATCCTGCTCAGACCGAACCAGCCGGTCGCTCCGAGAACAACCACCAGCAGCCACAGGGGCAGCCCGTCCCAGAGGGCGAGTATCGCGATCAGCAACAGTACGCGGGGTATCGACAGCGCGGCGTCCACGATCCGCATCATCACTGCATCCACGACTCCACCCATGTATCCGGCGATGGCACCGTAAAGCGTTCCGAGCGTTATCGCGATTACTGTAGCCAGCGCTGCCACCGATAGCGAAATACGCGCGCCGTACATGCAACGGCTCAGCACATCTCTGCTGAACGAGTCAGTCCCAAAAGGGTGACTCAACGACGGCGCCAGGTCCTTCATGCCAATGATGTCGGGCTGCGCGATGGGATCGTACGGCGCGAGCAGCGGAGCCAGCAGTGCAAGCAGTACGATCAGCAACAGCACTACAGAGGCGACGGTCGCGTGACGAGTCACATGACGCGCCCAGCGCGGTCGCACGACTGTAGCGTCAGCGTCCACGGATCCGTGGATCAACCACGGCATAGAGCAGGTCGGCAGCAAGACTACCGAGCGTGACAGTTGCCGCAGCTACTATCACTCCAGCTGTTACCAATGGATAATCCCGCGTTCCCACGGCGTTGAGGATTACCCAGCCCATTCCAGGCCACGCGAACACGCGCTCGACGAACACGGCTCCCGTAAACAAGACCGGCAGCGACAATCCGAGAAGGCTCACGGTTGGCAACAGCGCATTGCGCAGGACGTGCACGAGCATGACGCGCGTCTCCCCAACGCCCTTCGCGCGGGCCGTACGAACGTAGTCGTCAGGAAGGACGCGGAGCAGCTCAGCACGCTGGTATCGCGCGACAGCTGCGCCGGAAAGCAGCGCGAGCGTCACTGCGGGAAGCACGAGATGGCGCACACGATCCAGCAGTCCGCCGAGCGGTGTCATGAACTCATGCATCACTGGGTCTACCGACCCCGCGACCGGGAACAGCGGCAGCCAGTACGCGAAGACCAGCATCATCATCAATGCAAGCCAGAAGTCCGGCATCGCGTAAAAGAACATCGACCCCGCGCCAAGCGACCGATCCATTCGCGAGCCGGGTCGCATGGCCTGGATTACGGCGACTCCGATTCCTCCTGCAAATCCCAATACGAGTGCCGTGCCGGCCAGAAGCAGCGTGTTCGGGAGCGCGTCCCCCAGCACTTCCAGTACAGGTCGGTGCATCGAGAACGACCATCCGAAGTCGCCACGAGCTACGCTGCCAAGATACCGTACGTACTGCTCCCAGAGGGGGCGATCGAGTCCGTACATCGCGCGCCACCGCGCCCGGATAGCTTCCGTGACATTCGGATTGTCCATCGCGGACGTGAACGGATCGCCCGGCGCTATGTGAATCAGAACGAATACGATCGTCGTGACGATGGCTACTACTATCGCGGCCTGCAGAAGGCGTGAGACGATCGTTCCGGCCACCCCACGCGCTGATGCCAAGCTAGATGCCCCGCTTCACAGGTCGCGGATCGCTCGATGTCCCGGTCCCAGTGAAAACATCGTCGCGTGCGATTCGTGCGTTCGCGGGAACGTACCAGTCCGCAAGATGAGCCCACCAGGCATCGGCTCGCAGAGGTGCCAGATGGATGCGATCGCTCACACCCAGCATGTTGCGCGGCTCGAACAGCCAGATTGCCGGTGCGTCGGCAATGAGAGTGCGGAAAGCATCCGAAAACAGTGTGTGTGCGGCCGACCGCGTCGTTGCGTGAAGCGCGCTGTCGACGCGGTCGTCGAAGGCTGCGCTCGCGTAATCGCCGTAGTTCTTGCTTCCTTCCGTATGCGCAGCGATCGATCCCCAGCTCTCGCGAATTCCGCCGGGACTGGGGTCCGCGAGCCAGTTCTCTATCGCACCGTCGAATTTGTGAGCGTACTGCTGCCGTTCGAATACGTTCGGCTCAACGGAAAGGACGCTCACCTTTGCGCCCACTCGCTTGAATTGATCCTGCATCAGTACAGCGAGCTGCACGCGATCCTTGCTGGACGATGGAACCATTATCGTGAAGGCGAGCGTCTTCCCGGCGCGCACCCGAATGCCGCCCGATCCGAGGTGCCATCCGAGTGAGTCAAGCAATTTCATCGCAGCTTGCGGGTCGTACGGAATCTGCGGAATCGTCGTGTCGCTGGTTGCCGTCGCACGAACCGTCGGGCCGATGCTCGGCACGGCGAGCGAGTCGAAGACGTTGCGTACGAGCGACGCCCGGTCCACTGCCATCGTCAACGCCCGCCGCATCGCGACATCCCCGAACAACGGATGCGGAAGCTTCGGGTTTGCCGGATCGCGCATGTTGAAGACCATGTATCCAAACTTGAATCCAGGATACTCGATCAATTTGTCGGTGCGCGACTTTGCGATCTCCGGAAGCATGTCGGCACGCACGCTCGGAAACACGTCCGCGTCGCCAGCGAGAAAGCGCGTCGCCGCTGCATTGAAATCGCCCGGTGAAATCGTCCAGATGACACGCGCGAGGCGCGCCGGCGCTCGATAGTGGTCCGGATTGGAGACGATCTCGATCGATGCGTTCGGTATCCAGCTCCGGAATTTGAATCGGCCGGAGCCTATCGGATGCCGCAGAACGTCGGATGATGCCAGAGACGCGACCGGAATTGCGCCATACACATGCTCGGGCAGAATCAGGGCAACCGTTGCAGCGTCGTAAAACTGCTGCGCCGATCTGCTCCTGAACCAGAATACCGGAGTGAGCGAGTCCCTCACAGTAACCGAGTCGATATTCGACAGCAACGGCGCGATCGGCGCGGCCAACGTTGGATTCTTGCAGAGGGAAATCGTGAACGCGACATCACGTGCGCGCACAGGCTTGCCATCGTGCCAGCGCGCGCGCGGATCGAGATGAAACGCGATCGACATCGAATCTGGGTGCCCACGTCCAGCTGTCAGCGAGACGTGGGATAAAGCCCTGGTCACCGAAGACGTTGAGCGAGTCACCAACGTCCGCCAGTGGCTCGAAGATCTGCTCCACAACCTGCCGCCCCTGCACGGTCACCACGAGTGGCGGAAAGAGCTGGTCCGCGTCTGAGGCCGTGGCGACCACAAGCGTACCACCGCCGCCGCCCTGCGACTCTTTCGCACAGCCCGGGAGCAACGCAGCGGAAAGAAAGACCAACGCCAAAGCCGAGGTGCGAACCGCCCGCGCCAGCAGGACTTGGGCAGGTCGGAGTTGGATGGGCTGCGGTGTTCGATTCGTCATCGAGTGCTCTGGTGGCTGATGGTTGCCTCGATGAGTATCGTCAGCGTCACGTCGAAGCATCCCGCCGCGCCCGTGACTCGCATCTGAATTGGCCTTTCGCACGCGATTAAATTTACGGGCTGAGGGCGTTGACGCATCCACGCCCGTACAATCCAATTTTTTTCGATAGATGGCTTCCGTCCAGGCTCCCTCGGCGCTCCAAAGCGCTGATAAATTCGCGCCACGCCACATCGGCCCGACGCCGGCCGAGGTGTCCGCGATGCTCGCCACACTCGGCTACGACTCGCTCGACTCACTAATAGATGCCACAATTCCGGAGCGAATCCGCTTCCGGAGCGCACTTGCCGTCCCTCCGGCCAGAAGCGAGGCCGAAACACTGGCCCTGCTCCGCGGGATCGCCGCCCGCAACAGGATCTTCCGCTCCTTCATCGGCATGGGATTCTCCGACTGCGTTACCCCGCCCGTAATCCAGCGGAATGTCATCGAGAGCCCCGCGTGGTACACGGCCTACACGCCATATCAGGCAGAGATTGCACAGGGTCGGCTCGAAGCGTTGCTGAATTTTCAGACGATGGTCAGCGACCTCGCCGGACTCCCAATCGCCAACGCCTCGCTGCTTGACGAGTCGACCGCTGCTGCCGAGGCAATGGGGCTCGCCCATGCCCTCAATGCGCAGCCGGGAAGGGAAGTCTTTCTCGTCGCTGACGACTGCCATCCGCAAACCATCGCCGTCGTCCAGACCCGCGCCGCGGCCCGTGGTCTCACCGTGCACGTACTGCCCTCCGACAGGTTCGAGTTCGGGCCGCAGGTCTTTGGCGCACTCATTCAATATCCGGCTACCGACGGTGCCGTCCGCGATTACTCGGCACTGTGCGATGCGGCTCACGCCAGCGGCGCACTGGTTACCGTTGCCGCAGATCTACTGAGCCTCGTTCTACTCTCGCCCCCCGGAGAATGGGGCGCCGATATCGTCGTGGGAAATACCCAGCGGTTCGGCGTGCCGCTCGGCTACGGTGGTCCGCACGCTGGATTCTTCGCGACGCGCGATGAATACAAGCGCCAGATACCTGGACGCATCATCGGCATCTCCCGCGATGCGGACGGCGCACCAGCTCTGCGCATGGCGCTTCAGACGCGCGAGCAGCACATCCGCCGCGAAAAGGCAACGAGTAACATCTGCACTGCGCAGGTCCTTCTGGCCGTCGTCGCCAGCATGTACGCAGTTTATCATGGTCCCGACGGCCTCGAGCGCATTGCAACGCGCGTTCACCAGCTCGCATCGGCGCTCGCAGAAGGCGCTCGCCGACTCGGACTTCGCGTCGTGCACGAGAATTACTTCGATACGTTGCGAATCGATCTCGGCGCGGCGAGCTCGAGTGATGTGATGCGGCGCGCGACAGACGCGCAGATCAATCTTCGACGTCTCAACGACCACGAGATCAGCGTCTCGCTCGATGAGACCTCCGGCCCTCAGGATGTCGCTGATATACTCGCTCTACTTGGTGGCTCGACCGCTGGTACGAGCACCGATGATCTCCTCGTCGCATCCGATGCCCGTTACGACGAGCGTTTTCGGCGCACCTCGCCGTTCCTGACGCATCCTGTTTTCAACCAGTATCACTCCGAAACGGAGCTCCTCCGCTACATCTATCGCCTGCAGTCTAAGGATCTCTCGCTCGTCCACTCGATGATCCCGCTCGGCTCGTGCACGATGAAGCTCAACGCAACGGCCGAGATGATGCCCGTCACGTGGCCGCTCTTCAACAAGATCCATCCGTTCGCTCCCGTGGATCAGGCCGCCGGGTACGCACAGTTGTTCGCCGAGCTCGAAGCGGACCTCGCCGAGATTACCGGCTTCAGTGCAGTGTCGCTTCAGCCCAACGCTGGCTCGCAGGGGGAGTATTCCGGGCTGCTCGCGATTGCAGCCTATCACGAATCCCGCGGCGAAGCGCATCGCAAGATCTGCCTCATCCCGCAGTCCGCGCACGGCACCAATCCAGCCAGCGCCGTGATGGCTGGCATGACTGTCGTCGTCGTAAAGACCGATACATCGGGCAACATCGACGTCGCCGATCTCCGCGAGAAGGCAGAGGCGCACCGCGCGGATCTCGCTGCGCTCATGGTCACGTATCCATCCACCCACGGAGTGTTCGAGGAGACGATCTCGGGTATATGTGACATCGTTCACGCAAATGGAGGCCAGGTTTACGTCGATGGCGCCAACATGAACGCGATGGTCGGCCTCTGCCGGCCCGGTGATCTCGGCGCGGACGTCTGTCACCTGAATCTTCACAAGACATTCTGCATTCCGCACGGCGGCGGCGGCCCAGGAATGGGACCGATCGGCGTCGCATCGCACCTCGCGCCATTTCTCCCGGGCCACGTCGTCATTCACCAGCCAGGCCGCGACACTGTCGGTGCCGTATCCGAATCGCCGTGGGGCAGCGCCAGCATCCTTCCGATCTCGTACGCTTACATTCGCATGATGGGCCCGGACGGCCTTGCCGAAGCTACGCGCGTTGCGATCCTCAACGCCAATTACATCGCCAAGCGCCTCGACCCGCACTATCCCGTGCTGTATCGGGGCCAGAACGGCACGGTGGCGCATGAGTGCATCGTCGACACGCGCGTAGTGAAAGCCACGAGCGGCGTCGACGTCGAGGACATCGCCAAGCGGTTGATGGACTACGGCTTCCACGCGCCTACAGTCTCGTTCCCGGTCGCGGGAACGATGATGATAGAGCCCACTGAAAGCGAGTCGAAGGCCGAGCTAGATCGCTTCTGTGACGCAATGATCGCCATCCGCGAGGAGATCCGCGCGATAGAAACGGGCGAGGCCGACCGTGCGGACAACCTGTTGAAGAACGCGCCGCACACACTCGCTCGCGTGACCGCGGACGAATGGACGCACCCATATCCGCGTGCGCAGGCGGCGTACCCGGCGCCGTGGGTCCACGGTGCCAAGTTCTGGCCCAGTACAGCCCGAATCGAATCAGCGTACGGCGATCGGAATCTTGTCTGCTCCTGCCCTCCGACCGACTCCTACGTAACCTGAGACGGCGGGGTTCTCGGGGCGACCCTGTTGGTGGGGCGACGCGGTTGGGGCGACGCATGCGTCGCCCTTACCGACCTCGCCCGGGTTACCCTATCTGCGCGCTGTAGTCGTCAGGCTTGAGAAGTGCGCCGAGCTGGGCACGATCACTGAGCTTGAGGCGGATCATCCACCCGTCGCCGTACGGATCCGTGTTCACGACAGCTGGCTCTGAGTCCAGCTTGCTGTTGATCTCCGTGACCTCGCCTCCGACCGGGGCGAACAACTCCGAAACGGCCTTGACGGCTTCGATCGTTCCGAAAACGTCATGCTGAGCGAGCGATGTGCCAACCTTTGGCAGCTCGAGATACACGACGTCGCCAAGCTCGCCCTGCGCGTAGTCCGTCACGCCGACTTCGACAACACCGTTGCCGAGATCGCGGATGTATTCATGCTCAGCAGTATAGAGTAGATCGTCGGGAACGTTTGCCACGCGTCGGTGCCTCGATATGGAACGATGTGAACCGGCGCGGCGCGCCGCTCAGACCGCCAAGCTAGATCGGGCGCCGATGGCTGTCAACTGTTCCCACACTTCGTCCACCTGTCGGCGAAGTTCCTCGATCGATCCGTTGTTCTCGATCACGAAATTCGCGCGCGCCCGCTTGAGCTCGGCGAGCATCTGCGCCGATATCATGTTCGCGGAGTCCTCTTCGGATACGCCGCGAAATCGCGTGAGTCGATCGAATCGCGTCTGTTTGGGCGCATCCACGAGAACGATCTGGTCGAACTCACCGGCGAGCCGACGCTCGAAGAGGAGAGGGACTACATATATCAGCACCGGATCGCCCCGCATCCGTGCCTCCGATACCATCTTGCGACGTAGCTTGTTTACGTCGGGATGGACTATCGCGTTCAGCTCATCCAGCTCGGTCTTGTCTGAGAACACCCTGTGACGCAGCGCCTCACGGTCGAGTGACCCATCGGACTGAAGAATGTGCGGCCCCCAGCGCTGGACTACCTTTTGGTACGCTGGCGTCCCGACTGCTACGGCATCGCGTGACAGTGCGTCCGCGTCCACGACGGTGGCGCCCAGCTCGGCGAACCTTTCGGCCGCAGTCGATTTCCCGCTGGCGATGTTGCCAGTCAAGCCTACATATAACATTGCCTACCAAAGTATTAAGAGACTGCGGCTTGTAAACGGGAAACTGTTGACGTTGACATTTCCGGCTCCGAAATCTGGCTCTGGTTTCTCACGATTCCCTCGCGAAGGAGTGAGAAAACAAGCCTTGCCCCGCCTCGGGCCCGAATCTCGGATGGTTTGGCGCCCAGGTAGCGGCGGCAATTATTGCGGAAGGCGCTCCCCGATGGAAAGCTCAGCGTCAGCGCGATGCGATCGGAACTGTGCCGAGTCCCGTCCATCAGAGCGGCCGCGACAATGAGCCTACCCCACATTATGAGCTTGTGCGCCGACGGGTAGCCCGAGATGGCGAGCGCGCGGGAGAGGCGCCGGCTGCTGACGCACATCTCCCGCGACAGCGCCGCTGGAGTGAGACGTTCGTGCGCCCGTGTAATGACAGTGAGCAGGGCGTCGGTGGCCATTGGATCGGTGGCCGGCTCGAGGTCTCCTTTTACCATTCCGGCCACCCCACGTGCGGAGGCCCGCTCGATCGCCCGGGAGAACGCCGACGGCCCGTCGTCAAGATCGACGATGACGAGGGCTTCGAAGCCGTACCTTCCGGCATCAAATATGTGATGTATCCGGTCGGCCGTGTTGGCAGTGTAGGCGATGAGCGCGATTCCTGGATGGAGGCGCTTGAATCGCCGGATCGAGTCGAAGCTTGGATTGACGGCCGGCTCGAGGTCCAGAACCGCTGCATGGACCATCCTTCCGTCGCAGCTTGCAAAAATCTGTTCCCAGCTGTCGCATGCGATGACAGTGTGGCTGTCGCGCGTCGCAGATCGCAGCCGCGCGAGGCGACCGGGGTGATTGATCAGGGTAACGATGACGCTCATGAGAAAGTTCCGAAAACCCCTTTGGATGTTACAAGGGACGCCGATACTCGCATTTAGTGACAAGTCTGGCCGGGCGCGTGACGACTCATGCCTCCGGGCAACCCTACTTTCCTAGCATGCCAAAATCCGTGCGCGTCGGATTCACGTTGATCGAGATGTTGATCGTGGTGTCCGTCATGGGCATTCTGGCGGCGCTCGCGCTGCCGAGACTTCGCTCGGCGTCGTATGACGCCGATGCGGGTATGCGAACCGTACAAAGCACACTTCAGCAAGCACAGCGCTTCGCCATATTGCGCCAGACCGAGGTGATGGTAAGCTTCGACACCGCCGGTCGCCGCATTCGCATTGTCTTTGATGCCAACGGTAACCACCAGCTCGACGCCGGCGAGGAAGTCCACTACAAGTCCCTCGAGCCTGGCGACAGGTTCGTCATCCCTCCCGCTGGCGTGCAGATGTCAGCAACCGCGTCGGTGGTTGGCAACAGTCTGGCTGTGCGTGACAACTATCCGACGGTGTTCTACCACCGTGATGGTGCCGTGAGCAGCGAGATCGAGCTGTACGTCACATCGCACCGGACAGACTTGACTGACATCCGCGCACTGCACGTACGCCAGGCAACTGGCCGTGTGCAACTCTACCGCTATAACGGAAGCACCTGGATAGGAGCTGGACTATGATGAAAGGCTCGCGTAATGGAATGACGCTGATCGAAGTCATGATGGCCGTGATAATTCTTGCTACGGCCATGTTGAGCATTGCGGGATTCATGGGCAAGTTCACCAAAATCGTTGCCGTCGCTGACGTCAAGAACACCGCCAACGAGCTTGCGTCGCAGCGTCTCGAGGAGATCAAGAACGCACCGCGCTATGCCGCCATCGACACGCTGTATCCAGGCACCGTCGCACTGTCGACGCCATACACGGGATATACGCGTCAGACGTTCGTAACTCATACAGGTGGTGGCCCGAGCGACCTCTACGATTACAGGACTGTAACGGTGAAGGTTTCAAATACGCGGCTGTCTGTGCCGATAGTGCGCACGACGATCATTGCTGCCTTCTGAGGTCCCTCGAATGAAGATCCTTAACTCCGGCGTATCGGTAGTCCCGAGCGATCGCAATCTGCGGCGCGGCTTCACGCTCACCGAGATCATGGTCTCGATCGTGGTGCTGTTGCTCGTATTCGCGATGACCCTTCCGCTATTTCGCACCCAGGTCCGCGCGATGGGGAGCATGGCAGGACGATCCGATGCGCAGCAGAACGTTCGCTTCGCGATCTCGACCATCGAGCGCCAGATTCGTGTTGCGGGCGCTGGTGTTGCTGATGCGCAGCCGCTGCTCGTTCAGGCTGACCCGTTCGCCGTTACGTTCAACGCCGACTATGCGACTCGCGATACTGCGGCGGAGGGGGGCGCGTTCGGCGCAGTATACTATGACCCAGACCTGCCCGTTGGGTCAACTATGAGCATGACACCCAGTCAGCAGGTAACGCTGCCGCTATCCAGCGTAGTATGGCCCACAACGTCATACTATCAAGGTGCAGGGCCGCTGAGTGCGGCGGAAACGATCTCGTTCTGGGTTGCGCTCGACAATAGTGTAGGGTCGAACGGGCGGTACGCGCTATTTCGCCGCGTCAATGCTATGCCTGTCGACACGCTTGCACGCGGGATCGTACTGGATCCGCTCACACCGCCGTTCACCTACGAGACCATCGACGGGACAGGGACAGTGCAGACGGTGCCGGCGTCGTCACTCCCAGCGTTTCACGTAGCTGTGCACGGCTCGCCGGCGGATACGGGTAGTTCTGCGCTCACCGACCAGATTCGATTCCTGGAAATCCATCTAATTGGCACATTCATCGAGCGTAATGGTACGCAGACGCAACGTGTCGCGGATGCATCGATACGATTGCTCAACGCCGGCCTGCTGAATCACGCGACGTGCGGCGATCCACCGATATTCGGTCAAACCGTGACTGCGGTCGCGAGTGCCGGGCGAGTGACGCTCACGTGGCAGCCGGCCGCGGATGAATACGGCGGTGAGAAGGATGTTGTCCGGTACGTGATATACAGACGGTTGCCAGCAGGCGCCTTCGCAGATCCGCTCGCATCGATACCATCCGGTTCGGCGAGTTACAGCTTTGCGGACACGCAGGTGTCGAGTGGCAATTCCTGGATATACGGCGTAACCGCGGAAGACTGCGGTGGACAATTTTCGCCGATGGCGACTAGCAATCAGGTAACGGTTCCATAACCGGGAGAACGATGTATACAAAGCACCTTACAGACATCGCGAAGAAGTTTCGCGCGTGGAAGAGCCGGCGCACCATGAAGCGGGGCTTCGATCGCCGAGGATCAGCGCTCATTTTGACCCTCGTGCTCACACTCTCGCTAGCAAGCCTTGCGACGTCCGCAATTTACATCGGCGGCAACGAGCAGGTTCTGGCAGTGACGTACGACAAGGAGCGCGACATGCGCTACGCCGCCGACGCCATGCTTCAGATGGGCAAGAGCACGCTGAATGATGACCCGTTTGCAGCCCCCGATTCCGGGTTTACTACTGTCAAGAACAACGTTTCCATTCTGGGTGCCGATGGCAATCCGATCCCCGGAATCACTGCCAGCATGTATCTCGGACCTACCAGCTCGAACACCGGGCAGTTCGGCAGGTTCGTGAGTGTTGTTGCGGTCGTCAAGAACCAATCAGGAGCGCAGGTAGTGCGGCGGCTGGAGCTCGCGCAGGAGAGTTTCGCGAAGTTCGCGTACTGGTCCAATCAGGAAACGCTTCCGCCTCCCGCCAACACACCCATCTACTTCGCGAACAATGATCAGCTCTGGGGTCCGGTATGGTCAAACGACCAGATCTCACTTTGCTGCGGTGGTGCGCATTTCCATTCATCGGTTGGTACCGCACAGACAATCTCCAGCGCCGACCTTGGCACGTTCGACGCGGGCTACTCGCAGAACCAAAAACCGATAGTGCTGCCGAACAACACCAACCTGTCGCTGCTTCCAGGCTATGCCAGTGGAGCAAGCTTCAATTTCGCCGCTCCGACGTCCGACAGTGTGAAGGATGCACAGATGCGCATCGAGTTCGTGGCGCGCCCTTACAACGGAGGAGCAGGCGGTGTTGGGGGCTTGCCGCTCAACGGCGCCGACGATGGGTTCTTTCGTGTTTACGTAAGCCGTGCTGGCCCGGCTTGGCTGCGCGGCGATTATTCGCTCGACAACTGCGGCGCGACTTACGTCTTTACAAACGCAGGCGCAGCGTTAGGCTCCGCGGCGCGTCCAGCCTTTGTGCCGATGTCCGAGAATACCAAGCCGTGGTTCAAGAGCGCGTTACAGCAGAATCCAGCCAAGTATCCGCCGGCGCTCGTCACAAGCCTTACGACTGCATCGACACTGCAGGCCGCGGTCCTGGGTCAAGCGACTGCGCGCTGCTATCTTGGCGGAGACCCGAATCTACACGCGGTGAGCTACCGTAGCACGCCAGCGTATAAGACCGATTCGACGAATGCCAAGACGGGGAACGCAGGCAAGATTCTAACAGCGGCGGCCAACATCGCAGGTGATAGTACGACTTTCTTTCCTGGCGACCC
>CAVSUQ010000014.1:0-32468 GCA_963731305.1 uncultured Gemmatimonadales bacterium
TCGGAAAATCGAAACTCGAACAGATACCAGCGCACGCCGGCCATGGCGCCGGGCAACGTAAGTGTACGCACCATCACCAGAATGGTGACGATCGTCATCGCGGGCAGCACGATGATGCTCACCACTTCGATGCCCTTGCGTACACCCTTGAGCACAACGAGCGCGCACGCGAGGATGACGATACCTGTGCATACTAGCTGCAACACAAACGACTTCAACACGAAGCCGTGATCGGGCGGCAGGATCGCAGCGGCGTCGAACGGAATGTGCGCGAGCGCTGCTACCTGACCCACTGTGTAGTAGAGCACCCATCCGATCACCGCCGAGTAGTAGCCGGTGGCAGCGGTGACTACAAAGAAGAGGAACCACCCTACGTACTTGCCGTAGGGTAATCCGCCGCGCTGGAATGCGCCGACCGGCCCGCGCCGCGTGTGGCGGCCGAGCGCGAACTCCGCCATCAGAGCGGGAACGCCGATCACGACCGACACCAGTGTATAGAAGAGCACGAACGCTGCGCCGCCGAACTTTCCTACCATGTACGGAAAGCGCCATACGTGACCGAGCCCGATCGACACGCCGACGATCGTCATCAGTCCGCCGAAACGGGACGAGAAAGTCTCGCGCGCTTCGCTCATCGAGCGCAGCCCGCTCATGCGGCGCGCACTACTTCGACCAACACGTCGAGCGCACGATCGACGTCGTCGATCGTCGAGTAGAAGTGCGGCGCGAGCCGTATGACGTCGCCGCGCGCCGAGGCGATGACACCGCGCTGGCGCATCGCGTGCTCCACTGCGTGCGAATCGCCGACGACGAATGCAGTCGTCGCGGTCTTGTGCCGCATATCGTCCGAGCCATGCAGCGCGAGACCGCGCGCGCGTCCGCCGTCGATCAGCCGCTGGCCCAGCTCGACGAGCCACGCACGAATATTCGCAGGTCCAATCCCGGTGATGATCTCCATGCCGGCGCGCGCAATGTATGCGTTGATCACCGGCGGCGTGCCGGAATCGAACCGGCTCGCAGTCGGCGACCAGTCGAGCGACCTTGCGTTGAACGCGAATGGATCGGCGCGACCGAACCAGCCGGTAACGCTCGGATGCAGCGTGTCGATGATCTCCGGTCGCACATACAAAAAAGCAATACCGGGAACGCCCATGAGGAACTTCAGATTTCCGGACGCGAGAAAATCCACGCCGAGTGCGTGCACGTCGATAGGAATGGTGCCGAGCGACTGATATGCATCGACGAACGACAGCGCGCCGGCATTGCGCGCGATGGCCGCGATGCGCGCCGAATCCTGGACTAGACCATTCATGTAATAAGCGTGACACGCCGACACGAGCGCAGTGTCATCGCCGATGAGCTTTTCGTAGGCAGAGGCATCAGCGTTGTCGCCGATCGGAGCCCACGACACGCGCGCGCCACGCTGCTCCTGTGCCAGCCACACGTGCGACACGGTCGGGAACTCTGCGTCGCTCACGACGATGTTCCTGCGACGCTGTAGAGGAAGCGCGCTCGCGACCGCGCTCGCCGCTTCGGAAACGGAGCTGAGTACCGCGATATCATCTGCCGTGGTCCCGATCAGTTTCGCGAATTCGGCCTTCGCCAGCGCTACCTCGGCCATCCACGCATCCCAATCCATGCCGCTGCCGTTCCACGAATCGAGATAGCGCTCGGCGGCGGCACGCGTGACATCGGTCTGCGGCGCCTGCGAGCAGTTGTTCATCGGAATGCACGACGCGAGCAGCGGGATGCGTCGCCGCCATGCGTCGATGTCGTACGACGGACGCGCAGCGGTCACAAGGTTCGTTCCGCTGCGCGCTTGCGATCCAGAATCCAGCGTCTGAAACGAAATGCGTTCTCGGGAAGCTGCAGATCCATTCCATAGTGCTCCGGCCCGACGGCCGCAACTTTGGCGACGATGACGCTCAGATCGTTGCGCTCGAGGGCTGCGATGAACGCTTCGCCGAAACCGACGGCTGTATCCACCGAAGCGACGTGCTCGACGCCGGCGCCGCGCGCGATCGCTGCGATGTCGGTGATACCGGAGGTCGTGTGCGAGTCGAAGCCACCGGTGGAAAGCAGACTGCCGTTATCGAACACGATGTGAATGAGATTCCTGGGCCTGTAGCGCGCGAGCGTCGCGAAAGTCCCGAGGTTCATGAGCACGGAGCCGTCGCCGTCGAGCACGATGACACGCTCGGCGGGCAGGTGCATCGCCAGTCCGAGCCCGATGGACGACGCCAGTCCCATCGCGTGCTGCAGGTAGAAGAAATTCTCGCGGTGGCCGAGGTTGTAGAGCTCCTGCGCGGAGGCGCCCATGATCGTGACGACGAGCTTGTCCTCGAGCTCGGGGTAGATCATCTCGAGACAGCGGGCGCGCTCCATCAATCCTCCATGAGGTCACGCGTGAGCAGCAGCGCGACCGGAGAGAGGGAGCTCTGCGAGAAGGTCCACGCTTCGCGGATCTGCTTGGCGACCTGGGCAGGATCGCGCGCGTACTCGAACGGGATTCCGAGCGCGCGCAGCACCGATTCGGTGACGATGCCGCCGCGCGTGTGCCACGGATACGGCTCGCCCCAGTGGCCGCGCAGGGCGATGAGCATGCAGAGCGGAACGTGGTAGAGCTGGGCGAGCGAGACGATTCCGTTGATCGCGCCGAAGAAGCCGTGATTCTGCATGAGAAGAACGTGCGGCGTGCCGGCGAAGTACGCGCCCGCTGCAATGCCGATCGCCTCTTCCTCCTTAGCGACCTGAACGAGCTGTACGTCAGGATCGCTTTCTGCTCGCTGGAGGAGCAGGCCGAGCCACGTTTCGGGAAGCGCCGAAATGGACTTGATGCCGGCGGCCTTGATGCCGTCGAAGATGATCTTGCTGTTGTCGTACGAGACAGTCATGACGATATGGCGAAAGGCGGATGACAGCTTAGATCACCCACGCGAAGTATCGTGCTCGTCGCTCTGCCTGTCGAGATCCGAGGCGATATAGTTTTCGAGTCGCTCGAAGTGGGCGATCGGTTGGTCCCACCGGAACAGGTTGGGTCAGCCAGACCGGCAGGACGGTCCGGCCACAGACCGACTGGTCGCGGCGACATCTGTAGTGAAGCGGGGCGCTGGGAGGGTGCAGGCGATACGCCCGCTACGCGCCGTTTGCTTCTTGCGCTCTTTAGAGAGTCGCGCGACATTCGGCTCTCGTTCAAACCCTATAACTCCGGAGCTTGTCGTCATGTTTCTTCGACCTGCAATGCTGTTGGCGTTGGTCGTTGCGCCGCCGTTGTTCGCTCAGGCTCCAGGATCGCCAGCGCGCTCCGCGGATTCAGAGGTACGTGACCAGTGGAACATCGCCAGCAAGTACCTGGCACGGGCGGCGGCCGCTGTACCCGAGTCGTCGTACACATACAAACCCGTCGCGACGGTGCGAAGTTTCGGGCAGATCGTCGCGCACGTTGCGGGCTCGCAGATGATGTTCTGCGCCGCGGCGCTCGGCGAGACCGTACCCGCCGAAGACGCGTTCGAGAAGCGAACCATGTCGAAGGCCGAGCTCGTCAGCGCGCTCGAGGCATCGAACACATATTGCGCTCGCGCATACGCGGTGCCCGTGGCGCAGTTAGGCGGACCGGTCGAAATGTTCGGCCAGCATTTCACCAAAGGTGGACTGCTTCTGATGAACGCGACGCACGACAACGAACACTACGGAAACGTCGTCACATACATGCGCATGCTGGGCATGGTACCGCCATCGAGCCAGCCGGCCAGCTAGCGGACGGCTAACTCGGGAAGAGGCGGCGCGAGAGGCGGGGCGAGAGGCTGCACCGGCGGATTGGGCTTGCTGGTGCAGCCTCGGGTATACCGCGTATGTATCCCTTCGGAACTCCCACAAGGAATCGATACACTACCGTGACCACCTTCTCGATCCTCGGCGGCATCCTGCCTTTCCGCCCCTCCGCGCGACCGTCCGTCCGCTACCACACGCGCTCGGCGCCCGGATCGTCACTGTGACTCCGGCAGGCAGGACCGCAAGAGCCATCGATCGCCATCAATCACTACCAGCCCCGAATCAGGTAGCGGCCACCGCTGGCGGCGTCCTCATTGCCCATTCGTTGAATCGTAGCGCACTGCGCCGAAAGCTGTACGCGGACCGAGGCATTGTCGCGCGCCGTCATCGCTGGCGCTAAGATTCGTCGTGACTTCCGTCATCGCCGTCTCACATCTTGGCAAGCGCTACGGCCGAACCGTCGCCGTGAAGGACGTTTCGCTCGAAGTGTTCGAGGGGGAGATTTTCGGGCTCATAGGTCCGAACGGCGCCGGCAAGACGACCACGATGGAGTGCATCGAGGGTAACCGCGTTCCCGATACGGGGACGATCTCGGTGCTCGGTCTCGATCCGCGACGCGACGCCAACGCTCTCCGCCAGCGCATCGGCGTGCAGCACCAGGAAGCGCAGCTGCAAAAACGGATCAAGGTGTGGGAAGCCGTCGACCTCTGGGCGTCACTCTACCCGCGCGTGGTAGATACGGACACGCTCCTCGCGCAGCTCGGGCTCGAGGCAAAGCGTGATTCATGGTTCATGACGCTCTCGGGCGGCCAGAAGCAGCGGCTCTTCATCGCGCTTGCGCTCATCCACGAACCCGAGGTCGTGTTTCTCGACGAGCTCACAACCGGCCTCGACCCGCAAGCGCGTCGCGCGATCTGGACCCTCGTGACCGGTATCAGAGACAAGGGGACGACGGTGTTCCTCACGACGCATCTGATGGAGGAAGCCGAGCGACTCTGCGACCGCGTAGCAATCATCGAGCACGGATGCATCATCGAGCTGGGAACACCCGCCGAGCTGGTACAGAAGCACTGCCCCAACGGACAGCGGTATTCACGAGCGATGACGACAACGTCGCGGAGCGCATGCAGAGTCTGGGCGCTGTCGATCGGAACGGTGCGACGTACACGATACACGGTGCGGGCGACGACTTCGTGACTGGCGTCATCAATGTCATAGCGCGCGAGGGAATTCGCGTGCGCGGCTTCCGCACGGAGATACCGACGCTCGAGGATGTGTTCCTGAAATTGACCGGTCACGGGATCAGGGACTGACCATGCGAAGCAGGCCCTTGCGCGGATTGTGGAAGCTCACCTGGCTCGAGACCAAGATCTTCGCGCGCGAGCCGATGGGATTCATCGGCACGCTGCTGGTTCCGCTGCTGGTCTTCGTCGTGACTCGGGCGCGCCTTCGACATCGGTCGACCGGTGACCGCGCCGAAAATCGACATTCCGTTCAACGTGGCGATTCTCGCAGTGATAATGATCGCGATAAGCGCGGTGCAATCGCTCGTGGCGATCATATCCATCTACAGAGAAGGCGGCATCCTCAAGCGCCTCCGCTCCACGCCGCTTTCTCCCGTGACGATCATGGGCGCGCAGGTCGTCGTGAAGCTCGTGTTCACTGTCGTAAGTCTCGCGCTGCTCATGCTCGCCGGCCGCCGGCTCTTTCCGGGAGTGATGAACGTAAACGTGCTCAGTTTTACCGGCGCCGTAGTACTCAGCACGTTCAGCATCCTCTCACTCGGCTTCGTGCTCGCCAGCATCGTGCCGACCGCACGATTCGCGCAGCCGATCAGCGCGGCAGTGCTCTACCCCATGCTCGCGCTGTCGGGACTCTTCTATCCGGTCGATCGATTTCCGCGCGCGCTGCGGTGGTTCGCTGATCTGTTTCCGACGACGCATGCCGTTGCGCTGCTCCAGGGCGTTTGGAACGGATCCGGCTGGAGTGCGCACTGGGTCAACGTCGTGGCGTTGCTCGTTCTGTTCGCCGCATATACTGCCCTTTCCACCAGAGTCTTCCGCTGGGAGTGATCCGGGTGATCGCTAATTGATGCGCGTACTGAAAGCCGATGACTACCGTCGCATGCCGTGGCGCAACGGCCAGGGCGAGACGGCTGAAGTCGCCATCGAGCCAACAGGTGCCACGCTCGACGATTTCGACTGGCGCGTCAGCATGGCGCGCATTGATGGCGATGGACCGTTCTCAGTATTTGCGGAAACCGATCGCACGCTCTGCGTACTACGCGGTGACGGTCTGCATCTCTCCATTGACGGCGTCGCGCCGGTCGAGCTGACGGCCGCCTCAGAGCCGCTGACATTTCCGGGTGATGTGCCGTCGACGGCCATATTGCTCGGCGCCACCGTCACGGATCTCAATGTGATGACTCGTCGGGGACGAGCGAAGCATTCCGTGCGGCGCCTGCGCGTTGCGGGAAGTACCGCGATTGCGCTTGGGGTACCGCTCACGCTGCTGGTCTGTGCGCAAGCGGCCGTACGCGTCGAAGTGGATGCGCAGACAGTCTGGCTCGAAACTCTGGATACTCTCCTTTTAGACGATGCACCGGCCACGCTCAGTATCTTTAGCGACCAATTCGCGGTTGCATATCTGATCGAGATCGATAGCAGCAGGCGCGGTTAACTCCTCATATCTTGCACCCTATCTCATCATCGCGACATGACGACCAATCACCGCTCAATCAAGCACGCTGCCATCGCGACCTTCGTTTCGCTGTCGGTCACGCTGCTCGCGCCGGCTGCCGTCACCGCGCAGACGTTGGCGCCGATCCAGTATACGGTGAGCGTCGCGGCGCCTGAGACGCATCTGGCGCACGTCCAGGCGCGCATTCCAACTGACGGCAAGCCTTACGTCGACCTCATGATGGCTGTCTGGTCGCCGGGATATTACGTGCAGGAGAATTACGCCACGCACGTCCAGAACATCTCGGCCAGGACACCCGGCGGGCGTGCGCTCGCTATCGAGCAGCCCCAACCGAATCGCTGGCGTGTCACTAGCGATGGCGACTCCGCCATCGTCCTGTCCTACACGCTTCTCTGCGATCATCACTCTGTGACTGGCAACTCGGTCGATACGACGATGGCCATTCTCAACGGGCCGGCGACCTACATCACACTCGCCGAACGCGTGAAGCGACGACACGATGTTGCGCTCGAGTTACCGACAAGATGGAATCAGTCCGCGACGTCGCTTGCAGCTGCGTCGGACGGTTTACCCAACCACTACGAAGCGTCGAGCTACGACGAGCTTGCGGACTCACCCATTATCGCCGGCAACATTTCGTTTCACGATTTCGACGTCGCAGGCACGCACTACTACCTTGCCGATATCGGCGAGATCCCGGCGAAGTGGGACGGCGCGCTCGCAGCACAGAACCTGAAAAAGATCGTGACTGCTGATTACAGGTTCTGGGGATTCATTCCATTCAGGAAATACGTCTTCCTCAACGTATTCCGGCGAGGGGCAGGCGGCCTGGAGCACCTCAATTCCACACTGCTGACATCGAGTCCCACGTCCACTGGCGGCGGCGACATCCGCTGGCTGCAGTACGTGAGCCACGAGTATTTCCACGCCTTCAACGTCAAGCGCCTGCGGCCGGTTCAACTGGGGCCGTTCGACTACGAGCACCCGCCGACAACTCCGAGCCTCTGGATCTCCGAGGGCCTCACGACGTATTACGGGAACCTCATGGTGGCACGCGGTGGAATCGGTACTCAGCAGGACGTTCTGAACTCGACTGTCAAAGGCGATAACTTCGGTGCAGACCTCGCCGGGCAGGCATGTGCAGACTCTCGAGCAGGCTTCGCTGGACATCTTCGCCACCGGCGGCTCCGGCGAAGGTGGCGATCGCAACACCACGGTCAGCTATTACGACAAGGGGTTGATTGCCGGACTGGTGCTGGATGCACGCATCCAGCACGCGACCAATGGCCGGAAGACTCTGGACGACATGATGCGTCTTGCGTACAAGCGCTACGGCGGTGCTCACGGTTTCACTCCGCAGGAGTGGGTCGCGACTGCATCCGATGTGGCCGGTACAGATCTCACAGCTTTCTTCCACAAGCTGGTGCAGACGACCGAGGAGATCGACTACTCGGAAGCGCTCGACTGGTTCGGTCTGCGCTTCGCGCCGTCCGACAATCCCGAGACTGCGTGGACGCTCGAGATCCGCCCTGACGCGACGGTCCAGCAGACGGCCCACCTCAATCGCCTCACTCAGCTGTACGGGAGCTAGCCGTACTTCCAATCTCCTATGAATATCTACAACCGGCTCATCCTCGTACTGTGGCTTGTGTTCCTCGTGTACTGGGCACGCTCGGCGATCAGTGCAAAACGTAACGTCGGCCGCCGGACGCGGTGGCGGATGCAGGCCGCGGTGCGCTTTGGCATACTGGTGTTCGTGCTGCTTGTGATCCGTATACCAGTTCTGCACCATGCGCTGCAGACCGTTCAGGCTCATACGCCCGGTAGTACGGCGGCGCGCCTCATCGGCGTCGTCCTGTGCACGCTGGGCATCGGGCTGGCGATATGGGCACGTGTCTATCTTGGCCGGAATTGGGGCATGCCAATGTCCCGCAAGGAAGATCCCGAGCTCGTTACCACTGGCCCGTACACGGTCATCCGTCATCCCATCTACACCGGTGTACTCACGGCGATGTTGGGCTCGGCAATCAGTACGAACATCATCATCCTCGTGCCATTCGTCGTGTTCGGAGCGTACTTCATCTATAGCGCGCGGCATGAAGAACAGCTCATGATTGAGGAATTTCCGGAGCAGTATTCTGCATACATGAAGCGGACGAAGATGCTCGTTCCATTCGTGCTGTGATCCGTCCATGTGCCGTCGACGCGTGTTGACTGTACGGAGCGGTGCATCATGACCGGCGACTTCGACGCATTCGCCATGTACGAGGCAATGGACACACGACGACTCGAGCGCGGACTGAGCTGGCGGCAGGTTGCCAATCAGATCTGGGACCAGTCCGCGGAGCTCAACCGGCGACGCAATGATCACCCGATCAGCCCCGCCACACTCACCGGTATCGCAAAGCGCGGCGACACCACGTGCCAGCACGCGCTGTTCATGCTGCGCTGGCTTGGCCGTTCGCCGGAGAGCTTTCTCCCGATCGCCACTCCCGTAACTGGCGACACGGCCCTGCCAACGGCCGGGACTGACCGTCGGCTGCGCTGGAATCTGGCGGCGCTCTACACTGCGCTCGATGCGCGCCGCCGCGAACGGCAACTGACCTGGCGGCAACTGGCCGTCCAGATCCGATGCAGCGAGAATCAATTGACCGGAATCAGGATAGCCCGCTACGCGATCGGAATGAAGCTCGCGATGCGGATCGTGCAGTGGCTGGAACGGCCCGCAGCCGACTTCATCTATATCGCAATGTGGTGACATGGTCTTCGGTCTGAAGCATCGTCGAAGAGAAAAGCTCCGCACGCAACCGGTGCCGGCTGCATGGCTCGAAATCATCGAGCGGAACGTAGGCATCTTCCAGCGTCTGCCATCGGCGGATCGCGCCGAGCTGCTCGGCCACGTGCAGGTATTTCTCGCGGAAAAACACTTCGAGGGAGCGGGCGGGCTCGAGCTGACGGACGAGATCCGCGTTACGATCGCCGCACAGGCGTGCGTTCTGCTGCTGCATCGCGATACGGACTACTATCCGAACCTGACCTCCATCATAGTCTATCCTACTGCATACATAGCAGAGCAAACGGTTCCCATCGGTGGCGGCATCTGGGAAGAGGGAGAACAGGGGCGATTCGGAGAAACCGCCCAGAACCTCGGCGCACTCGTACTCGCATGGGACGAGGCAAAGCGCGGCGCACAGATTCCGTCCGATGGCTCGAACGTGGTATTACACGAATTCGCGCACCAGCTCGACTTCGAGGACGGTATCACGGACGGAACTCCCCCACTCGCGACGCGCGACGCATACGCAGCTTGGGCGCGCGTCATGAGTGCGGAGTTTGCGGCCCTGCGCACTGCTGACGACAGCGGAGCGCCCACGCTGCTGGACAAGTACGGCGCGACGAACCACGCTGAGTTCTTCGCCGTTATCACCGAGGCGTTCTTCGAGCGGCCGCGTGCACTGCGCGCGCGTCACCCGGAGCTGTACGCGGAGCTGCAGCTGTTCTACCAACAGGATCCGTCGCAGTACTCCAGCGAGGTTTGAATTCCTCGTCAGGTCCGTATCTGCACCACAGGACCTGACGAGACTACCATCGCAGCTACGCACCCACGGCTTGTAACTGGGCACGCTTTGTCCAGAAGATGTAGGCCACAATCGCCGTGACGATTGCGAGCCCTACACCGAACTCGCCAATTATGTACTTCGTTATTCCAGTGTCGCCCGTAACTCTGTCGAAGAAAGACTGAATGTAAAGATTATGCATTGCGTGCATGAGCACCGTGGGCCAGACACTACGCGAGCGCAGGCGCAGCCACGTCATCGGAAAACTGATTGCGACTACCATCACTGCGAAGCAGGCGATGGAAAAGACCGGTCCCGTGCCACCGTTGTAGTCGGCGCCGATCATGAGCGGGGTGTGCCATGAGGCCCAGATGATTCCGACAATGATCGCCGTTTGAGTGTACGTGAACCGCTCCGCCAGCTTTGGAACGAAGAAGCCGCGCCAGCCGAGCTCCTCGCCGAGTGCGGAAACAATGCTGAGACACGTTCCGATCACGAAAAACCGAAACGCCCCAGCGTGAGGTCTGCTGAGGTCGAGAGCGCCAAGGTGAGTCAACCATACAACACCGTAGGTGACTGCCGCATACGCAACGGGAAGCAGGTAGCCGATCACTTCGTATCTCGTCGGTCCCCATGTCCAGCCTTCGCCGCGCACGTTGTGCTGATAAATGAGTCTCGTCGAGAGCGCCGCCACACCTGGACACCACATCAGCAGGAAGACGTACAGGCCACCTCCTGCACCCAGCGATCCTGCCCGGATGCACAACACGTAGAAGATGGAGCTGAGGCCGAATAGCAGAATCAGAAACGTGGCGATCTCTTTTTTCAGCTGCGACGTCATGCGCTGCATCGACTCTCCGGCGGTAGCGGGTTATTATCGGCGATCAGGGTGCTGAAGGCCAGCATAAATTACCGCGATTCCAGACGCCTGGAGGGCGAGCCGCCATCAGGTCTTGCGGCGTCCTACCTGGAGCGCACCATTCTGCCGTAACGTCACGCTTGTCGCGGGGCCATTTCGCTGAAGATCGAACACGACCTCCGCATTCACTTCCCTGATGTAGAAGCGATTCGCCGCCTCCGGCCACAAGCGGAACTTCTGCTGTCCCGTCGCTTGCAGATAGACTACATCTCCATCCCGTGTCACGCTCAGAACGAAATTCGGCGCCAATTGATATTCGCCGACGACGCGATCGAGCTGTGCAGTCGATAGCGAAACAGTGGGGTGCTCCACGACGGGATTGATCAGCTGCATGCCGAGCGGATTCACCGGCACCTGAGCGTTGCTGAGCACGACGACGGCGACATTGCGCGCCGGATCGAACGCTGCAAAGGACGCGAACCCGCCGGTCCCACCGTCGTGCCACCATACCGGGTTCGTTCCGCTGGGATCGATGAGCCATCCGAGTGCGATCCTGTAGCCGCCACCGAAGTCCGCACGTGGCTTGCGTCCCAGCGCGACCGCGCGCGCGAGTGGACCGTGCAGTGTGTCGAGCTCGGCGCTCAGATATGTCAACATGTCGGACGCGGTGGAGCGCAGCGCACCCGCTCCGGCGAGCACGTCGAAATGCCAGGGAGGCACGCTGTCCATGTGGGGACCGTGCCCCACGGACACTCGCGCCATCTCGCTGGCTGGTACGTCGACGAAAGTCGCATGCATGCCGAGCGGATCGGCGATGCGGTCGCGCACGAGCGCGCCCCACGACGGCGCGGAAGCCTGATGGACCAGTGCGTATCCAAGTAGTCCGACGCCAACGTTGGAATACTCCGCGCTGTCACCAGGCGCGCGCGTGAGCTTGTACGTCGAGAGAAACCGGTCAAGCTGCGCGACGCCGTAATCGACATAGGGATCGGACATGTTCGCAGGAGCGAACCCTGTGGGAAGTCTTGGCAGTCCCGAGCGGTGGGTCGCGAGCTCTTCGAGTGTTATCACCTTGCCGTCCATCGACGGCACGACGGTTCCGGCCGGTAGCAGGTCAGCGACCGGCTCATCCAGCCGCGCCTTCCCGCGCACGACGTCATCGGCGAGCAGGAGCGACGTGAATGTCTTTGACAGCGAGCCGATCTCGAATATCGTGTGCTCGTCGAGCGGCGCGCGGCCGGCGCCCGCGGATCCGTAAGCGATGTAGCGCCGGTGCCCATTCTCGAGGACACCGACGACCATGCCGACGGAATGACCGGCGTCTACCTGCGCCTTGAGCACTGCGCGGATGGCGGAGTCGGACGGGATCGACTGCGCCTGCATCGTGCCGCCGATCATAAGGGTCAATGCAGCGGCGATTACACGCGCGCAATTGCGGAGGAGGGGAGTCGACATGATCGTATCCTGATTGTAGGAACTGGATTGGGCGCGGTCCGGCGCCATGCTAACCATCAGTTTCTATCCTTAATATCATAAAACCTGAACGTCACAACCGCCTCCGGGGCCGCCCAGTGATCTGGGCTTGCCCCTCCCTGGCCTGGGCGCGCTGGCGTACACCGCGTTATACCATAGATTCTCCGCAGCGCTGCTCCCCTGATCCCCGGCCACCATGGCTGACATTTTCGACCGGCTACAGAAGACTCTATCGGGCTCATACGTGCTGGAACGCGAGCTCGGGGGCGGCGGCATGTCCAAAGTCTTCCTTGCCGATGAGCTCAGGCTGGGACGAAAAGTTGTCGTCAAGGTTCTATCGCCGGAGCTGGCTGCGGGAATAAGCGCCGAGCGGTTCGAGCGCGAGATCCGTCTTGCCGCATCGTTGCAGCAGGCGAACATCGTACCGTTGCTCGCGACCGGCGACACTGATGGGCTGCCGTTCTACACGATGCCGTTCGTCGAAGGCGAGTCGCTGCGCGCGCGGCTGGCTCATCAGCCGGGCCTACAGGTTCTGGATATCGTACGAATACTCGGCGACGTTGCGCGCGCACTTCAATACGCACACGAGCGCGGAGTGGTGCATCGCGACATCAAGCCGGACAACGTGCTTCTCTCCGGCGGCACCGCGGTTGTTACCGACTTCGGAATCGCGAAGGCCTTGAGTGCGTCGCGCACTGCTGGCGCCGGCGCCACACTGACGCAGCTCGGTACCTCGATGGGCACGCCGGCTTACATGGCGCCCGAACAGGCTGTCGGTGATCCCGGATACCGACGCGCGCGCGGATATTTACGCGCTGGGCTGCATGGCGTACGAGCTGCTTGCGGGCCATCCCCCCTTCCACGATCGCTCACCGCAGCGCGTGCTCGCCGCGCAGATGAGCGAGGCGCCGAAGCCCATCGCGTCGCTCCGGCCGGACGCACCAGCCGCGCTGTGCGATCTCGTCATGCGATGCCTTGCGAAGGAAGCCGGACGATCGGCCGCAGAGCGCCGCCGAGGTGATATGTCGCGCTCAACGTCGCGACGAGCGGTTGGGGAATGCCATCGCTTCCTCCCGTACTGCTGCAGGGACCCGGCGCATTCCGTCGCGCACTCCTCGGCTACGCTGTTGCCGTGATCATCGTCGCGGTAGTCGTACGAGCGGCGACGATAACGATCGGCCTGCCCGACTGGGTGATGCCTGGCGCGCTCGTCGTGATGGCGCTCGGACTTCCGGTGATCCTCTTCACCGGCTACGTGCAGCGCGTGACGCGTCGCGCGCTCACGACGACGCCAGCGATCACGCCTGGCGGCGGTCACGAAGTGCAGCACGGCACCATGGCTACGATCGCGCTGCGCGCGAGCCCGCACGTTTCGTGGAAGCGTACGACACGCGGCGGCGTTTACGCGCTTGGCGTACTTCGCCGCACTCGTCGTCGCGTTCATGGTGATGCGAGCGTTCGGAATCGGACCTGTCGGATCGCTGCTCGCCGAAGGACGGCTCGCACAGCGCGATCCCGTTCTCGTTGCAGACTTCGCCACCAGTCACACCGATTCGAGCGTGGGACACGTCGTCGCCGAGGGTGTGCGCCAGAATCTGAGTCAGTCGAATTCGATAACGTTGTTCAGTCAGGCGAGCGTTACATCGGCGCTCGCACGCATGCAGCTGCCGCCAACAACGCCGCTGACACCCACTCTCGCGCGCCAGCTTGCGACGCGTGAGGGCATCAAGGCGTTCGTCACTGGCGACGTTACGGGACTCGGCAACGGATTCGTCATCGCGCTGCGGCTCGTTTCCGCAGATTCCGGCGACGTGCTCGCGTCGTATCAGACCACGGTCGATGGCCCGACACAGCTCGTCAGCGGCGTGGACGAAGTGACGCGCAAGCTGCGCGGCAAGATTGGCGAGTCGCTGAAGAGCGTGCAGGATAGTCCGCCGCTCGCGCAGGTAACGACCGGTTCGTATGACGCGCTCAAAGCGTACACCGAGGGCGCGCGCGCCTTCGATGAGCAGCAGGATTATCAGAAGGCAATCCCTCTGCTGCGTCAGGCGGTAACGATAGATACGGGCTTCGCGATGGCCTGGCGCAAACTCGCCATGGCGTATGGCAACGGCGGATATCCGCCATCGGCGACATCGGCGGCGATCCTGAAGGCATTCCAGTTACGGTCGCGCCTGACGGATCAGGAACGATACATGGCCGAAGGCACGTACTACGGATCCGGCGCAGGAATGGACAGGCCAAAGAGCGTCGCCGCGTACCAGGCATTGCTTGCGACCGGCGATTCGTCGTACGCGCTGAACAATCTCGGCGTGGACTACATGAGCCTCCGTAAGCCGGCGCAGGCGGAGCAGGTGTTTCGGTCAGCTGTACACCAGTCTCCGACCAATACGCTTCCCACGACGAATCTCGCGTACGCGCTGGTCGCGCAGGGAAAGAATGCGGCTGCTGATTCGGTACTTGACGCGGCGTTGGCGAGGAGCCCGTCGAACGGGGGAATACTCTATGGAATTCTACTGACGAAGTACGCCGAGGGTAACATCCTGGTCGTTGAAAGACTTGCCGACAGTCTCGACAGGACTACCACGAGCGCTGAGCTGCGGCAGGTCGTGCGGAACGACAGGTCGGCAATTGCACTCATTCATGGGAGACTCGCGGAGGGGACACCGATTGTACGATGAGTCTACTGCGATGCAACGCGAAGCCGGTCTGGCCACTACGCCGCCACTCACGGACTCGATTGCGTTCGTGATGCTGGACTGGTGGCTCCGCGGTCAGCGCGATCATGCATTGAAGCGGCTGGACGCGGTGACTGCTGCGCTGCCCCTTACGTCGCTACCGGAGTTGGACCGTCCATACGGCGATCTCGGCGTCGCGTACGCTGCTCTGGGACGCACAGATCGCGCGCGCGCGGTACTTGTCGCAAATCGCGCAGATCGCCGACACGGTCACCCGACGGAATCGGCAGCCAGATGCGCATCGGATCCAGGCCGAGATTGCCCTCGCGGAAAATCGCCCCCGTGACGCTGTCACCGAATTCCAGAAGGCGGATAGCCTTCCCGATGGGCCGGTGAGCGAAGATCCGTCCGGTGTGCTGTACAATCTCGGTCGCGCATTCGACAAGGCGAGACGCGCCGGATTCCGCGATAGCGATGTTCGAGCAATTCCTTCGATGCCAGACCATCGACCGACTCTTCACCGACGTGGTGTACCTGCCACTGACACAGCGCAGACTTGGCGAGCTGTACGAAGCGAAAGGTGACCGTGCACGCGCAGTCGCGCACTACACAGCGTTCGTGGATCTCTGGAAGAACGCCGATCCCGATCTGCAACCGCAGGTTGCGGACGTGCGGAAGAAGCTCGCGGGGTTGTCGGCGGGCAAGTGATGAGGGCGCGTCGTCGTTGTATCTTGCGCCGTGTCGCGCGCAGAATCGAATAATCCTCTCCGAGTACATAGTAACCGCATGAAGATCGCGACCTTCAACGTGAACGGTGTCAACGGACACCTGCCCTCGCTGTTGCGCTGGCTCGAAGAGACCGCGCCGGACGTGGCATGTCTGCAGGAGTTGAAGGCGCCCGAAGAGAAGTTTCCGCTGGCCGCAATCAACGCCGCCGGATATGGCGCGATCTGGCACGGTCAGAAGAGCTGGAACGGCGTGGCGATTCTTGCGCGTGGCACAGAGCCGGCGGAAACGCGTCGTGGCCTGCCGGGCGATCCCGAAGATCTGCACAGTCGCTACATCGAGGCTGTTGTCGACGGCGTGCTGATCGGATGTCTGTATCTGCCGAATGGAAATCCCGCACCGGGTCCCAAGCTCGAGTACAAGCTCAAGTGGCTCGCGCGATTGAGTCTGCATGCAGCGGAGCTGTTCTCGAAGAAGCAACCGATCGTGCTCGCTGGCGACTACAACGTGATTCCAACGGACATCGACGTTTATAATCCTGCTCGGTGGAAGGATGACGCGCTCTTTCTGCCCGAAGTGCGCGAAGCGTTTCACAAACTTGTCGCGCAGGGCTGGACCGATGCGCTGCGTGCGCTACATCCGGACGAGCGGATCTACACTTTCTGGGATTACTTCCGGAACGCGTGGGGCCGGAACGCAGGATTGCGCATCGATCATCTACTACTCAACGCTGCCGCAGCGAAGCGTCTCACCGGCGCTGGCGTCGATCGGCAGGTGCGCGGCTGGGAGAAGCCAAGCGATCATGCGCCGACGTGGGTCGAGCTGTCGAATCGATAGGACCCAGCTGCACTGACGGTAGAGGAAATGCCGAACGCCAAGCGTACCGGGAAAGTCGTAGATTCTGCCAACCGCAGAAGGCTCTTTGCCCCGATCCTACCCGCGCTCTCGTAATGCGAATCGTACTCGCGTCGTTGATGTTCCTTCCCGCGACCGTCGTCGCGCAGAATTCGGTGCCGGTCCCACGCGTGAACCCCGCCGGACCCGCGCTGACGTTTGACTTTCCCGGAATGCGGATCGGTGTAGCCGAGTACGACGAAGGACCCACCGGGACGACTGTGTTCTATTTTCCTGGAAAGGTGGTTGCCGCGGTGGATGTTCGAGGCGGCGCTCCCGGCACCATCTTCACCGACGCGCTTCGACTGGGTATCCGTGAGCGGCGCGTCGATGGCGTGGTTTTCTCGGGTGGCTCCGCTTACGGCCTCGCGGCCGCGACCGGAGCTGCAGCCGCGCTCAAGCCGCAACGAGTGCGCGACGGCCAGTGGGGCACAGCGGCATGGTTCCCAGGGGCGATCATCTATGACATCGGCGCCCGTCGTCTCTCGACCGTGACGCCTGACGAGGCTCTGGGCGCTGCTGCATTGAACGCAGCGGTGGAGGGACGCTTTCCACTGGGCCCGCGCGGCGCGGGCAGGTCAGCGATGGAAGGCTACTTTTTTACGGACAAGTCCACCGGCGGTCGAGACTGGCCGCATTCGGGCCAGGGTGGTGCGTTCCGGCAGATAGGTCCCACAAAGATTGCGGTCTTCACGGTTGTGAATGCGACCGGTGCCGTGGTCGATCGCAACGGCCGGCGAGTACGGTGTTCGTATGCGCCAAGCACGGAGAGATTGCGGCACCATTCAGGACGCGCTCGCACGCCGTCTCCCGCAGCTGAATACTCCGAGCGCCGCCAGCGTCGGCGGCGGTCCAGTCAGAATCCGTCCGGCCTCAGTAGCAATACGACCATCACTCTCGTGGTGACGAATCAGAAGCTGGAAGTGCGGGAGCTGCAGCGTCTTGCGATTCAGGTTCACATGTCGATGTCGCGCGCCATTCAGCCGTTCAGCACGACCGACGACGGCGACGCATTGTTCGCCGTGACGACTGACGAGGTCGACAACCCGTCGCTTTCGGCACTGGATCTGAGCACAATTGCGTCCGAGACCGCATGGGATGCGGTTCTGGCGAGCGTGCCACAACAGGATCCCGTACGCCCCATTGCCCCGATCCGCGTTCCAGCGTCCGATCTGGATTCGGTTATCGGCACCTACGAATTCCCCTCGGGGACCCGCGTGGTCGTGGCGCGCGATGGCGATCAACTGCACACGACGGTTGTTGGTAGTGGCGGAATATTCTTTTCGCCCGAAGGGCAATACGCTGATACCTGTCGCCGCACACGAGTTTCTCATTTCCGGGCCGCGTCAGGATCGCGTGTTGTTCGAGTCGGCCGGCGGTCACGTCACGACGATGACGCTCAACCCCGGTCAGTGGGCTCAAAAGGCCATCGTGATTCATCAATGACGGCAATCGGGCTCCGCGAACAACTCCAGGCCACACTCGGCGACTGCTACTCGATCGAGCGTGAGCTCGGTGGTGGCGGCATGTCGCGCGTCTTTGTCGCGCGCGACGTAACACTGGGCCGCGACGTCGTCGTCAAAGTCATCGCTCCAGAGAGCGCCGAGGGGTTGAGCGCCGAGCGATTCGCGCGCGAGGTGAAGCTCGCGGCGCGGCTGCAGCAGGCCAACATCGTGCCAGTGCTGACCGCTGGCACGTCGGGCAATCTCCCATACTATACGATGCCGTTCGTGCGCGGAGAGTCGCTGCGCGCGCGACTGGATAGTGGCACGGAGATGAGTGTCGCGGAAGCTGTGAATATCCTGCGCGATGTCGCACGGGCCTTGGCGTACGCTCATGCGGAACACGTGGTGCATCGCGACATCAAGCCCGAGAACATTCTCCTCTCAGGCGGCGCAGCGGTCGTAACCGATTTTGGAATCGCAAAGGCGATCGTCGCGTCGCGGACGGTCGACAGCGGTGCGACGACTGGAATCACGCTTGCCGGTGTCTCTCTGGCACGCCGGCGTACATGGCGCCCGAGCAGGCACTCGGCGATCCCGGCACTGATCAACGCGCCGACATCTACGCGTGGGGCGTGATTGCATGGGAGCTGCTCGGCGGCGCGCACCCGTTCGCGGGGCGTACAACTATGCAGGCGCTCATCACTGCGCACGTGACCGAACAGGCGCCGTCGCTTGTGGAGAGGCGGCCGGACGTTCCTCCTGCACTAGCCGCGCTCGTGATGCGCTGCCTCGCGAAGAATCCGGCGGACAGGCCGGCAACTGCGAACGAGCTGCTCGCTGCGATGGAATCCGTGAATACATCGCGCGAAGTGATACCGCAGGCAAAGACATCGCGACCACGCAGCACAATATGGATTCCAGTTGCTGCAGCGATCGTCGTTGCGCTCGCAGCTGGATTCGCGATCCAGCATTTTCGGCACGTCACGCCGGTGGCATCGAGCGACAAATCGCTCGCGGTGCTTCCCTTCACTGCAATGGGCGGTGACACCGCGAACAGCTATCTCGCCGAAGGAATCGCTGACGAGGTCAGCAACACACTTTCGCAGATTCCAGGCTTGCGTCTCGCGGGTCGCACCTCATCCGCCCGATTTGCTGGCAAGAACGCGACCCCGCAGGAAGTGGGCGCTGCGCTCAAGGTTGGAACAGTGCTGGATGGCACCGTCAGGCGTGAAGGCGATCAGATTCGCGTGAACGCAGAGCTCTCCAACGCGAGCGATGGAACAGTCGTGTGGCACGAGAACTATGAACGGCCTGCGAAGGACATCTTCGCTGTTCAGGATGAGATCGCGCGCGCAATCGCGGGTCAGTTGCAGGTGACGCTGAGTGGAGCTGGTGCACGCTCGCTTGCCGCGAGCGGAACGCGTGACCCTACCGCATACGATCTGTATCTGAAAGGAATGTATCTGTACCGGCGCCGCGGACCCGGCTTGGCGGATGCGATTTCCACACTCGATCAGGCAACCGCGCAGGACTCGACGTTCGCACGCGCCTGGGCCGGACTGGCCAACGCGCTAACTGTATCACCGTCTTACCTGAACACGCACGCTGGCGCCGTGCTTCCGCGCGCGCGTCAGGCTGCGGAGCGCGCCATACGGTTGGACTCGACGTTGTCGGACGGATATCTGGCGCTTGGATATGTCGACGCGGAGCAGTTTCAGTGGAAGGCACGCGGAATCCGAGCTGCGTCGAGCGATTGCGCTCGATCCGAACAACGCGGAGGCACGCTACAGGCTCGGCTACACGCTCTTCAACCAGGGTCGCATGGCCGAGGCAATTCCGCAATTCCGCAGCGCGGAAGCTCGAGATCCGCTGTACTTTCTGCCAGCCGCATATCTCGGCTGGGCAAAAGTCCGCACGGGAGAATCCCGGAAGGGACCGCCGAGCTACGTCGCGCACTCGCACTCGAGCCGCAAAGCATCACCGCGCTCTGCATGATTGCGCTGGCATACGATCGCGCCGGTCTGGCCGATTCCGCGCGGTTGTACGCGCACCGTATCCTCGCCACTTCGTCGCAGCCCGCGCGCGTGGGCGAGGCGGCTTACGTACTTGCCCGGAACGGCGACCGGCACGACGCCGAGCTGCTGACGCGGCAGCTGGAGGCGACACCGGAGAATGCATGGACACGCTGGACCGGACTCGACCTCGCGTACAACGGACTGGGAGACACAGCTCGCGCGCAGTGCAGCGCTGGACCACGCCGCAGCTGGCGATGGTGACGAGTGGCCGACGTACGGCGTCACGTACGCCAGGGAGCTCGTACCCAGTCCGCACATCATGGTGATACTGCGCCGGTACAATCTTGATCCGGCGTATGTGCTGATTCGACCGCGACAGCACGCGGATCGCGAAATGAATCCGTCATCCACAGATCTTCGCGAGCGACTGCAGGTCACGTTGGGCGCTGCCTATGCGATCGAGCGCGAGCTGGGCGGCGGAGGCATGTCACGCGTATTCGTCGCCCGCGACGACGCGCTCGGCCGCGATGTGGTGATCAAGGTGCTCACATCCGAGCTTGCCCAGGAGTTGTCAGCCGAGCGATTCGAGCGCGAAGTGCGGGTCACCGCGCAGTTGCAGCATCCACATATCGTACCGGTGATCACGGCGGGAGTCACGGATGCGCGGCCATACTACATCATGCCGTTCGTGGCCGGCGAGTCGCTGCGTGCGCGCCTTGCCGGTGGCACACCGCTCGATGCTGCAGCGTCCGTCAAGCTTCTCGCCGAAGTCGCGCGTGCACTCGATTACGCGCACCGTCGCGGAGTGATCCATCGCGACATCAAGCCGGAGAACATACTTCTCTCGGACGGCATCGCGGTGGTGACCGACTTCGGCATCGCGAAAGCCATCGACGCGGCCAAGACAGTTGCGCCGGGAAGCACGCTCACGCAGCTCGGTACATCGCTTGGCACCCCGGCGTACATGGCTCCCGAGCAGGCGGCAGGAGATCCCGCGACCGATCACCGCGCCGATATCTATGCATGGGGCGTGGTGGCGTACGAGCTGCTGTCGGGGCAGCATCCGTTCGCGAGCCGCACGTCGCCGCAGCAGTTGCTCGCGGCGCACATGTCCGAGTCTCCGCAACCTCTCCGACGCACAGCGCCAGGCGTGTCGCCTGCGTTGGCCACCCTGGTCATGCGTTGTCTGGAGAAGGATCCGGCGCGGCGTCCCGAATCTGCTGCTGCGCTGGTCGGAGGGCTGAACACACAGCGATCGCAGCGCGGATTCGGCGGTTTCACTAGCACCCGTCGAGCTGTAGTAGCGATTGCTGCGTTGTTTGCAATCGGTCTGATCGGAGCTGCAGCTTGGCACTGGCGCGGGATTGCTGGCGGGGCCGCCACTTCACCCGGCGCGCATACACTCGCTGTGCTTCCGTTCACGAATCTCAGCGGCGACACCACGCAGCAGTACTTCGCCGACGGTCTGGCCGATGAGCTGACGACCGCGCTTGGCCGCACGCCGGGGCTACGCGTCACCGCACGCAGCGCGGCCTTCGCACCCGCGCTGCGCAGTCTCGATGCGATGGCAGCTGGCCGCCGCCTCGACGTGGCGACGGTGCTCGAGGGAGCAGTGCGGCGTTCCGGACCACGCATTCGTCTCTCGGCGGAGCTCGTCGGAGTGCACGATGGCGCCGTTCTATGGAGTGACGAGTTCGAGCACGATGGGGGTGATGTCTTCGCCGCGCAGGACGATCTCACGCATCGCGTGGCCGCCGCGCTCCATGATCGGCTCGCGGTAGCGCGAGCGGGCGCGACGTCGTTCAATCGTGGCACGTCGGACGAAGTGGCGTACGATCTTTATCTGCAGGCACGTTATCTGTTCGCCCGTCGCGGCACGGCAAATCTTCTGCACGCGGCGACACTGCTGGCCCAGGCTATTCATAGGGACAGCACTTTCGCACGCGCGATGGCGACACTGGCAATGGTGCAGGTGGTACTTCCCGAGTACACGCAAATGTCCGCTGTCAGTTCGACCGCTGACGAACCGCAGACTCGCGACACAATGATCGCGGCCGGTCTGCGCAACGCGGCCCGGGCCATTGCACGCGATTCCACACTCGCCGACGCATACATCGCTCAGGGATACGGACTCATCGCGGGGTGGGATTGGGATCGGAGCGAAGCAAGCTTCCGCCGGGCTCTCGCACTCGAACCATTGAATCCGGAGGCGCACCACTGGCACGCCGATCTCCTGGTACGCACGCGGCGATATCCCGAGGTACGCTCGATGAGCAGCGACGCGCGCAGCAGCTCGATCCGACGGCCGCGATCGTCGTGGCGGAGATCGCGAACGATCTGGTCGACGAACACCGGTACGCCGAGGCTCTCGCTACCGGACATCGCGCAAGTGCAATGGATCCTCTCCTCGGATTCGCTTACCTCAACTACGCGCCTGCATTCATCCACATTGGATATCCCGACTCGGCGCTCGAGGCGCTCGACGCGGCGCAGCGACTGGACAGTGGTGGACAGGATCTGGAGGCAGCCTCCATGAGAGCCGCTCTACGAGCCGCCGCGCTCACGCGTTTGAAGCGTAACGATGACGCACGCCAGCAGGTCGCAACGGTCGAAGCGATGGTGACGAGAGGAGGTTCGGCGTACACTGCCGCGTTGGCGCGCATGGGAATCGGCGATCGCGAGGGGGCACTCCGATGGTTGACCCGCAGCATCGACGCACGCGAGCAGGCTCCCGCATCCTGGGGAGTGAGCTGCGATCCGATGTTCGACCCGCTCAAATCCGATCCACGCTTCGGTGTGCTCATGGCGCGCATGAACGTACACGTCTGTCCGCCAGGACCCGGGTGAGCCGATGATGGAATCAGAGGAATGACCGAGTCTGCGGCGCGTCTTGCTGCGTTACTCGTTGACCGCTACCGCATCGAGCGCGAGCTCGGCGCGGGCGGCATGGCGACGGTATATCTCGCGCACGACTTCAAGCACGATCGCGATGTCGCGATCAAGGTGCTGCATGCGGACCTCGGTGCCGCACTCGGCGCTGATCGCTTCCTGAGCGAGATTCGTACGACAGCACGGTTGCAGCATCCGCACATTCTCCCCCTTCTCGACTCGGGGGACGCTGACGGGCTGTTGTACTACGTGATGCCCCTAGTGACCGGCGAAACACTGCGCGCACGCCTCGATCGCGAACGACAGCTACCGGTGCCGGATGCGGTGCAGATCACTCGTGAAGTTGCAGATGCGCTCGGCTATGCGCATGGACACAATGTGATCCATCGCGACATCAAGCCGGAGAACATCCTGCTGCAGGATGGTCACGCGATGGTAGCCGACTTTGGGATCGCACTCGCCGTTCAACAGGCCGGCGGTCAGCGCATGACGCAGACCGGGTCTCTCGCTCGGCACACCGCAGTACATGTCTCCCGAGCAGGCGATGGGCGAGAAGAACATCGACGCTCGGAGCGACATCTACGCACTTGGCGCAGTCGCGTACGAAATGCTCGTCGGTGAGCCGCCGTTCACCGGCCCGAGCGTGCAGGCCATAGTTGCGAGGCTCGTGACCGAGGAGCCTCGTCCCATCGCTGTGCAACGCAAGGCCGTGCCCGCGTACGTCGAAGCGGCGGTGCTGCACGCGCTCGAAAAGCTCCCGGCCGATCGGTTCGCAACCGCCCCGGAGTTCGCTGCGGCGCTGCGCGATGGTCCAGCGAGCTTCGCCGCGACGACGTCGCGCGGCCGAGCTGCGACGTCCGTCGGAGTCCGCCGACCGTGGATGCGCCCCGCCGCTGCGGCGTCGGGACTGGCGCTCCTCGCCGCGGCCGGGATGGTCGGGTGGATGTCGGCCCAGCACGCGCTGATCACCGCGCCGGATGCTGATTTGCCGACGCTCACTTCGATCCTCCCGCCGCCCGGCGGGGTCTTCGGCGAGCAGCGGTCACTGGCGCTGACGCCAGACGGCCGACGCCTCGCGTTCGTGTTCGCGGCGACGAAGGGGACGCGCATGCTGTGGCTGCGGCAGCTCGACCGTCTTGAAGCCACGCCAATCCGCGGCACCGTCGGAGCCGACGAACCGTTCTGGTCGCCGGATGGCCGCTCGCTCGGCTTTTTCTCTGGCGGTTATCTCACGGTGCTGGACGAGGACGGCGATACCCGACGGCTGTGCCCGGTATCGGGCGCGACCGGCGGCTCCTGGAGCGTAAAGGATTTGATCCTGTTCAGCGACCGCGATGGAGTCTCGACGGTGCCGGCCCAGGGCGGCGAATGCCACCGCATAGTGCCCCGTGGTGCCGGGCCGCCTCCCACGGCCGCTTTCCTCCCGGATGGCGATCGCCTTCTGTACTCGCGCTCGCGGCAATTCGACATTGTCGCGGCGACCCTCAAGGGCGACTCCATCGGAGCGCTCCCGGTCAATACCAATGAATTCGAGGTCGCGGCGCCCGGGTACCTCCTCATGTCCAGCGAGAATGACCCGGGTGGCCTGGACGCGCAGCGAATCAATCTCAAGAGCCTCGCGCTCGAGGGACCAGCCGTGCGTATCGCGTCCGACGTTCGAGCTCAGGCTGGCGTTCCGACCTTCGCTGTGTCGTCGAACGGTGTCGTGGCGTTCCTGCCGGGCGGCGTGGATCGCCCGTACCTCGTGTACGACGCGAACGGACTGCTCCGGGACACGGTGCGCGTGGACGGCACATGGACGATCGACGTTCGGCCGCGAGTCGCAGGGCCACCACTCGTCGCTGTGGCGGGGAATACCGTCGGAGTCTGGTTGTACGACCTCGACGGGGATCGGGCGACGCGGCTCCTGGTGCACGACTCCACATTCTCCACGGCTGGCATGGTCTTCGGAACGAGCTGGCCGGTGTTCAACGCCGACGGATCGCACCTCGTCTTCGCCGTCATGTCCCCGACGCAGTGCAGGGTTGTGGATCGTGATCTGGCAACTGACACATGGCGCGTCGTCGCGCAGGAGACCGTCCCGACCGTCAGGCTATGCCCCAAGCCGCTCGACTGGTCGGCCGACGGGCGGCACCTGCTGGTCCGGCGGGACACGCTGCTCCAGATCATGTCTGTGGACGGCAGCTCCGGTATTCAGCAGATCGTCCGGCCCGGAAGACTGTTGGACGGCCATTTCTCGCCGGACGGTCGCTCCATTGCCTACAGCTCCGACGAGACAGGTCAGGCTGAGATCTACGTGCAGCAGCTCCCCTCCGGGCCTCCGATCCGCGTGTCACTCGAGGGCGGACGGTGGCCGGCGTGGAGTCATGCCGGCCATCGGCTCACCTTCCTCACGCCGGACGGGCGAGTGCAGCAGGTGGATGTCGGCGCGACGCGGGGCGGCTCGGTCGGAACTCCGCGCACGCTCTTCACGGTGCCCACGTGGCGCCGCAACACCTTCGACGACGACGGCGCCGGCTTCGCGATGGTCGGCGACGGTGAGCGCTACCTCGTACGCCAATCACCGTCGGGGCTCGCCGTTGCCTTCGTGCAGCACTGGCCGACTCTCCTGCACCGCGGCAACGAACCGAAGAACACGGGCTCGCGCCAGTGACCGACGTCCCTGCGCGCCTGACCGCGAGTTTCGCCGATCGTTACTCGATCGAGCGCGAGCTTGGCGCTGGCGGCATGGCAACCGTATATCTCGCGCACGACATCAGACACGGTCGCGATGTCGCGATCAAAGTGCTGCGCGAAGACGTTGGCCATTCGGTGGGCGCCGAGCGCTTTCTCCGGGAGATCCATCTCGCCGCAAAACTGAACCATCCCAACATCGTTGCACTGTTCGACTCCGGTAACGTCGACGGCGTCCTCTTCTACGTCATGCCTGCTGTCGACGGCCAGTCGTTGCGCGAGCTGCTCGACTCCGCTCCGCAGCTGCCAATCGACGATGCCATGCGGATCGCATCCGAGATCGCCAGCGCTCTCGAATACGCACACAAGCGCGGTGTCGTGCATCGCGATATCAAGCCCGAGAACATTCTGCTGCACGACGGCCGTGCGCTGGTCGCAGACTTCGGCATCGGGAAGGCGTTGAGCGACGCCAGCGGTGCGACGTTCACGCAGGTCGGAATGAATGTGGGAACACCTGCATACATGAGTCCCGAGCAGGCCGTCGGCGAAACAGTGGATGGACGCAGCGACATCTATTCACTCGGCTGCGTGCTGTACGAAATGCTCGTAGGTGAACCGCCATTCACCGGCCCAAGTGTGCAGGCGGTAATCGCCAAGCGCTTCGTGCAGACGCCGGCCGACGTCTGCGCGCTGCGTGAGGGCGTTCCACGCGCAATCGCGGTCGCGGTGCAGCGCTCGCTTGCGCGAACGCCCGTGGATCGCTATGAGACCGCCGGTGGTCTTGTTGCGGCGTTGCGCGAGGCCGTGTCCGGAGCACGCACTGCAGCGTCATCCGCATTGCCGGAGCGGTCGATCGCCGTGCTGCCATTCGAGGACATGAGCGGCGACCGCGAGAACGAGTACTTCGGCGATGGCGTCGCCGAGGACATCATCAACGCTTTGACGCGCATTGAAGGGTTGCATGTGGCGGCGCGCACATCGGCGTTCTCATTCAAGGGAAAGCAGGCGTCGCTGACCGCGATAGGCGAGCAGCTCCGCGTTTCGACAGTGCTGCAAGGGAGCGTGCGCAAGTCAGGCAACCGGCTACGCATCACAGCGCAGCTGGTATCTGTCGCCGACGGATATCATCTCTGGTCGGAGCGCTACGATCGCGATCTCACCGACGTGTTCGTCGTACAGGATGAGATCGCTGCCGCGATTGCCGCGAAGCTAGAAGTAACACTGGTAAAGCCAGATACCGCTGCCAAACACGCAACGACGAATCAGGTCGCTGCCTACGAGCTGTACGTGCGCGGCCGAGCGCTCACGATGCAGCGTGGCTCGGGAATCGCGCAGGCACTTGAGTGCTTCGAGCGCGCGATCGAGCTGGATCCGTCCTACGCGCCCGCGCACGCCGGACTCGCGGAAGCCCTACGCACGCTCGCGCAGTACGGCTTGGTGCGATGCGGTCGATGCAATCCCGCGCGCCAAGGCAGCGATTGCACGGGCGCTTGAGCTCGACCCGAACCTCGGTGAAGCGATCGGTGTGCTCGCGCTCATAACGCTCACTTCGGATCTGCACGCAACGGAGGCGATGAACCTGTTCGAGCGAGCACTGGGAACCAATCCGATGCTCCCGGAGATCCGATGCCTCTACGCGATATGGGGACTGGTGCTGCTGCGAGGCGACGAGGCACGCGGACTCGCCGAGGTCGAGCGTGCATTGCGAGACGACCCCTTGAGCAGTATCTGCGCCGCACACGCGAGCATTGGCTTCTCCATCATGGGCATGCATGACGAAGCGTTTCGTGCAGCGACGCGAGCCGCGGAGCTCGATCCCGTCTCCTTCGCGGCCCAGCTCTCGTTGATGTTGTCGCAAGCATGGAGCGGCAGGTACGTGGAAGCGCTTGCTTCATCGGGGTCCAGTGCTTCAGATGTCCGGTCGCCATCCGTGGGCGCTCTCGGTACTAACCCACGTTCTTGCCGCGCAGGGAGATCATGCGCGCGCGGAAGCGATCGACGAGGAGCTTCGCGCACGTGCACGGTCCGGCTACGTCCAGTGCACCTGGCTTGCGCTGTCAGCGCTTGCACTCGGCCGAACCGACGAGGCGATGGAGCTCACATTCCGCTCAGTCACGGAATCGGACGCGTTCGGCCCCTGGTTCCTCCGTTTTCCCGGCACCGAAGCGCTCCGGACGCATCCGCGGTACCCGGAGCTGTTACGGCTCGCCGGCCTTGAGCGCACACTGCAGTAGAAGCGTAAATTCTACCGCATGACCTCGTCGTTGCGCGCAACGCAGGATCGCTTACCCGAATGACTGAGATCGCAGAACGACTCACCGCGTCGCTCGCAGACCGCTATCGCCATCGAGCGCGAGCTCGGTGCGGGCGGCATGGCGACGGTCTATCTCGCCCACGACCTCGAAGCACGATCGCGACGTGGCGATCAAGGTGCTGCATCCCGAACTCGGCGCTGCACTCGGCGCCGAGCGGTTCCTGAGCCGAGATCAAGCACGACGGCGACGACTGCAGCATCCGCACATCCTGCCGCTGCTTGACTCCGGCAACGCCGATGGGCTTGCTCTACTACGTGATGCCGGTGGTCACCGGCGAATCCCTTCGCGCGACGGCTCGACCGCGAGCGTCAGCTTCCGATCTCCGACGCAGTGCGCATCGCGCGCGAAGTAGCAGGCGCGCTCGACTACGCGCATCGGCACGGCGTCATCCATCGCGACATCAAGCCCGAGAACATTCTGCTGCACGACGGTCACGCGCATTGTCGCCGACTTCGGCATCGCGCTCGCCGTGCAGCAGCGCAGGCGGCCAGCGCATGACGCAGACTGGGCTCTCACTCGGCACACCGCAGTACATGTCGCCAGAGCAGGCGATGGGCGAGAAGAACATCGATGCGCGCACCGACATCTATGCGCTGGGCGCGGTGACATATGAAATGTTGTGCGGCGATCCACCATTTACAGGGTCGAGCGTGCAGGCGATAGTTGCCAAGATGATGACCGAACGACCCACGCCGCCGAGCACGCTGCGCGACACCGTGCCGGCGAATGTGGAAGATGCTGTGCTCACTGCACTGGCGAAGTTGCCAGCGGATCGCTTTGCAACGGCAGCGGAATTTGCAGCGGCGCTCCGCAGTCCGAGCGGAGCGTCGACTGTACTGCGCACAAATGCCGCCGTGCAAAGTACACATGTCAATCGGGCGGTTACTGTATTTGCAGTAATTGCACTGGCAGCAATCGGCATGGCAGCCTGGGGCTGGTTCCGTCCGCAGAAGACCGACGAGCCGGTATCGCGCTTCAGCGTGCAGCTCCCGGATAGTCAGGGGCTCGCGGACCCGTCGATCGGAATGCGGTTGGCGGTGTCGACTGATGGACGCATGATCGCGTATTCCGGCGTCGGCGCGTCGCTGCACGAGCCGCGGCTCTGGGTGCGCCGAGTGACGAGTTGCGCGCAACGCCGCTCGTTGGAACCGAAGGTGCATTCGATCCTGCGTTCTCGCCGGATGGGAAACGGCTCGCCTTCGTCGCCGGATCGCCTAGCGCGCTCACGCTCAATACGGTCTCACTACCGACGGTGCTGTCACGCTCCTAACGGACTCGCTTGTCGACGCGGGCGGCGTATCGTGGGCGAGCGACGGCTACATCTACTACGACGGTCACCTCGCCGGTGACGGACTCGCCCGCATCCGCGACACTGGCGGCAAGCCGGAAGTCGCGACGCGCCCAGTCTCCGCCGCGGGAGAGATCTATCACAAGGACCCAGCGGCCCTCCCCAATGGGCGTGGTGTGCTCTTCACCATCGCGCGCGCAGGCGGTCCCGACTTTTACGACGTGGGCGTGCTCGACGCCAAAACCGGCAAGCAGCGCGTACTTGTGCACGGCATCTCGGCGCAATATGCCACGTCGGGCCATCTGGTCTACGTGACAAGTCGCGGAACCGCGATGGCAGCACCCTTCGATCTCGACCGGCTCGCAATCACCGGGCAAGCGGTCACACTGTTCGGGGGTGTCGACGTTCGTAACCTGGGCGTTCTCGACATCTCGCTATCTACGAACGGCCTCCTTGTTTACACTGCCGGGGCCAATCGCGCGCCTGAGCGGCAACTTGAATGGGTGACGCGCGACGGCAGTGAGACACCGATCGATCCGCAGTGGACGCGTGACTTCGAAGGGTCCTTGTCACTTTCTCCTGACGGAAAGGCGGTTGCAGTCGCCGCTCGCCCAACTCCGACTGCTGCGCCGGAGATCTCGATCAAGCAACTGGATCACGGACCAGAGTTGGAGATCGCCCAAGCGGGGTCGACACCCACATGGTCGCCGGACGCACAAGATCGCCTTCGCCACGGCGACCGCCCTGATGATCGGCCCCGCGACGGCAGCACGGCTCCATCGAAACTCCGCGCTGAAGATCAGCCACACAACATCCAGTTCACGCGTGACGGCAAATGGATCGTGTATGCGACACGTGGCAAGCTGTTCGCGGTGCACACCAACGGCGACACTGCGCGGCACCCGCTGGTCATAGAACCCGGCTACCAGTTCGATCCTGTTGTCTCGCCTGACATGCGCTGGCTCGCATTCGAATCCGACGAGACCGGGCGTCGAGAGGTGTACGTCCGCCCATTCCCCGATACCAGATCGATGAGACAACAGATATCAATCCGCGGCGGCGACATGCCGCGGTGGTCAGCGGACGGACGCGAGCTGTTTTATGCGGACGAAAAGTTCAACATGACCGCAGTGCCTGTCGCACCAGGTTCCGTGTTCAGGGCCGGCAGTCCTCGCGCGTTGTTTCCCGCAGGGCAGTATCTCGGAAGCGGCACCCACTTCAATTACTTCGACGTGAGCTCCGACGGCAAACGGTTCATCATGTCGCGCGCGGTGGGCAGCACGGTATCGCGCCCCGATGATCAGATAGTGGTGCAGAATTTCTTCGAGCAGCTCCGGACGCAGGTGCCCGCAAAGAAATGATCGATCACGTGGGCCTGAGCGCCCAGGTTGATCGACGCGCTGACCGGCAGCCGCCACTCGGCGCTGGCGCTCGGCGTTCGGCGCTCTCGACCCTCGGTCGATAGCCCCATAGGCTAGCCCTGTACCTTGGTGGGCACCGACGTTATTTTTGCCAGCTCCCGTTCCCATCGCGTGAATGACTGAGATCGCGGCGCGACTCGCTACTTCGCTCGCCAACCACTACCCAATCGAGCGCGAGCTTGGTGGCGGCGGAATGTCGCGTGTTTTCGTAGCCCGCGATACGGCGCTCGGTCGCGATGTGGTGATCAAGGTTCACGCCGGATCTCGCTGAAGGGCTGTCGGCGGAGCGCTTCGAGCGAGAGGTGCGGCTCGCTCCGCGATCGCAGCACCCACACATCGTGCCCGTGATCACGGCCGGCGTCGCGGATGGTCTCCCGTACTACGTGATGCCGCTCGTGACTGGCGAATCGTTGCGCGTACGGATGACTGCCGCTGCTCCGGCAGGTGTCTCAACGTCGGTAAAGATTCTCGCCGATGTCGCCCATGCGCTCGATTACGCGCACCGGCGCGGAGTCATCCACCGTGACATCAAGCCTGAGAACATTCTCCTCTCTGACGGCATCGCGGTAGTAACCGACTTTGGTATCGCGAAGGCGATCAACGCGGCCAAAAACCGAGGCGCCTGGCGGTACACTCACCCAGATCGGCACGTCGCTTGGCACTCCCGCCTACATGGCTCCGGAGCAGGCCGTCGGCGGCCACGTCGATGCACGCTCCGACATCTACGCATGGGGCGTCGTCGCGTACGAGCTGTCACGGGTGCGCATCCATTTGCAGGAAAGGTGACAGCGCAGCAATTCATCGCGGCACAGATTGCGGAGAATCCGACGTCGCTGTCCGAGCGCGCGCCGGACGTGCCACCGTCGCTGAACGCGCTTGTGAGCGTTGCATCGAGAAAATCCAAATGCGCGCGTTGCAAGTGCAGCAGAGCTTGTCGCTGCACTCGAATCTCCAGCGCTGCTGGAGATGCCAAATCTGAGGCATGCAGCCGCGAATGATGCGCGCAAGCCTGAACACGCGCCGTCACGTGCAGTCAAATGGCGCGTATCGATCGCTATTGCGGCGGTGCTCGTGATCGGCGTCACACTGCTCGGATGGCATCACTTCGCGCCTGGATCGAATCACGGTGGCGTGCTTCCCGCACCTTCGGACGACTCCGCGAATGGGCGCACACCACACGCGATAAATACCGTAGCTGTTCTCCCCTTTGTGAATACCGGCGGCGACGCAAAGGACGAATACTTCTCGGATGGAATGACTGACGAGCTAGCGCATGCACTCTCGCGTCTGCCATCGCTCCGGGTTGCTGGCAGAACGTCGTCGTACGCGTTCAAGGGAAAGGACGTACCAGCGCAGCAGATCGGACGCACGCTGAACGTCGGTGGAGTTGTGGAGGGGGCACTCCGGCGCGCTGGAGACCGGCTGCGGCTCACCCGCAATTGACGAGTGCAAAGGACGGACTCGTGGTGTGGTGACACGTATGAGAGCCGCGTGACCAACGTGTTTCAGGTGCAGGATAAGTTCACGAAGGAGATAGTGCAAGCACTGGAGCCGGCGCTTCGCGGTACCACTGCGGCAACGGTCGCCGATTCAAGTCGCGGAACTACGGACCTCGCAGCATACGATCTTTATCTCAAGGGACGCTACTTCGAGAGAAGCGCGGCGGCGCGAATCTCTTCGCTCATCGGCTACTTCCGGCAGGCGATAGCGCGCGATCCCCGCTTCGCGCGCGCCTATGCTGGGCTTGGCATGACGTATGTGGTT
>CAVSUQ010000015.1:0-15035 GCA_963731305.1 uncultured Gemmatimonadales bacterium
AGCTATTAGATAACGGGAGCGGGACTGCCAGCTGCACATTCACAACAGGGCACCTGCTGGCGTCCGGATTTGCGTCGGTCACATCAGGCGTCGAAGGTGGTCGTCCGCGGCGACACAGCGTGATCCATCGCATGGTTGCTGGCGACCCTCTTCGGTCCGGAAACGACTCCTGGGCCGGCTTGTCTGGGTCCTGCTACGAAAAAAATGCATCGATACCGCATGCCAGCTCAAGACTGCTATTTCGGAATCCGGCAGTGGAGTTGCCGCGGGACAGCATCTTGTTCGCATTCTGCCGGATACGGTAGTCGCCGCCGTCGTCGTCGGACCGGCGGTCGCGTGCGGATTCCAAATCGTCGGCGAGCACTTCGACAGTGTCTATTTCGGCGCATCGCCAGAGAATGGAATTCATGGACTGCAGGCCTTCAACGTGCCTGCAGGGCGGCGGTATGATCTTGGAGTTCGTGGCTGACATCGCTGGTGAATACGTCTTCGTCAACCACAGTTTCGGTCACGGACAGAAGGGCGCCATGGGAACGCTGGTGGTGAATCCGTAGCAACAAATCGTGATCGCCGGCGCCGCCTGGGATCTAGAACCGCTCGCCCTTTGCCTCACGCGCCTCTCCCCATCGGCCGAATTCTCGTCCACATCGTGAAGAAGAAGACACCGATCGCGATCGCCTGAAGAAAACCGGCGCCGACTATCGAGATACGGAGCCATAGTGCCGAGATGTTCATGTCGAACAGGGTCGATCGCATTATTTCACCGCCGACCCGCGCAGCGGTACCGATCGTTATCACCCAGTACGCGGTCGCGACGAGTCGTGGGCTATATTGTGTGGCGGACTTTTCGGGGCGGGGAAGAGCCACAGTGCAACGCCCATGATCATCATCATCACGAAGCCGACGAACAGCGCGTGCGTATGAGCACTCACTGATATTCGTCCGGCGCTGCCCCCACAATTCCCGACGCGCTATCAGGTATCCACCTATAGCCAGGCCAACGGTGAGAAAGGCGAGCGCGGTCTTGAGATAACGACGGACGAGCGTGTACACGGTCGCGCTACTCAGCCGCACTCACGCAGCTGCACTCACTCAGCTGCACTCGTGCGGCCACCAAGCTAAAGCCAGCCACCATAAAAGCCGGTGGAGTAAGTCAGCAGGAGCACGTCGTGCCTGTGATCACTTCCGGTCAATCTGCACGCGCCATACTTCCGGCCCCTGTGCCTGGTATGTCCACTCGAATGTCCCAGGGTGTTCGGCGTCGAGCTGATATCGCAATGGGCGCGGATCGTGATCGTTGATGAGAATCATCGACTGACCCTTCTCGAGACCATCGAACGTACGAAAGATGGTGGGATGCTTGTCCCTCGGCGGAATGATGCGAACGTCCAGCTCGACCGGAACGTTGCCGGACTGTGCTGCGGTTGACTGCGACATCTATTGCTCCTGTGATTGAATGCACTGATGATTCAAGGTGACGCGTGGAATGCGAGGTGCCGATGACTATTCCACGCGCCAGATTCTGACCTGTACTTCGTCCGGCTGCGGTTAATCTATCGTGAAGTGAAAACCTCGCTCTCTGAGAATCGGTAGAAGGAATTGCGGACACGCATGTTGAGCTGGACCAGCATGCTCTTCGCTGGCAGATTCTCCAACGCTTCCAGCGTGCGTACCAGCGGCTCAGGCGGCTCCATGTCTCTCACGTCCAGCCACACCTCGGTGCGCGCCGGCGGATCCCCGGTGCCCGATTCGGCTGGATTCGGAGTTGTTGCGGCAGACGTCGGAGGTACGGTCGCAGGTGCCGTCGCTGCAATTGAGGATTCAGTTGCCATCTCGGGATGAAGACCACACCGACCAGTCGTGATCAGCATGTCGTTCGCACCTGTGCGCGAACCCGCGCTTCTGCATGACGGCGAAGAGCGGAACCGGCTCGAATGGTGCGCGCAGATGCAGTACCTCGCGCTCACGGAGCGTCCCGACTGCTGCCATGATCCGGGAGAAGGGCTCGCCGCCCTTGCTCAGCTCCTCCCGTACATCCAGATCTACGACGGATACGGATGATGGTACGGACCATTGCACTGCCGCTGACTTCTCAATCGCATCGGTCACGTCGGCGTTCGCCGCATCGCTGGACAAGGAGTGGATACCGATCGCGTGATTGAGCTCGCGCACGAGCGAATCAGCAGACATATTGCAGAGTCGCGCCGCCTGTGCCACGGTCGTTACGCGCGCCATTATCCGCCGCATCGGTGAATGGCGAAGCTTTGCCAGCTGCGGCGAGTGGCCTGCTACCACGTCGATCAGTCGCTCGTCGCGCTCGAACAGGCGCTGCAGCTTGTCAGACGCCTGCACGGGCGTTGCATTCGTATTCATCGGAATGTCTTCGCGGTTGTGGGTTGACCAATCCTCGTGTCGATATCCCTGAACGACGTGCCGAATGTCACTCGAGCAATCTGGCTCGCGAACAACCCGGCACCGGCGACGAACAGACATGCTGCAAGACGCACTACCAGGACAGTGCCTGTTATAACGCCTATTTCCAGCCACAGGATTGCGGCGGCGAAAAGCGCGAGGTCCATATGCGCGACGAGCGGAGAGTACAGCTGCGCCACGGTTGGAACCCGTGTCTTCCCCATGTTCCCCCGGAAGCGCGCCATCCACGTGAGGAACGGCACGATCTTGTAGAACTGTCCGATCACGTAAAGTGTCAGGCCGCCGAGCAGTCCCAGCATTACGTAAGCCGTATCGAGCCGGCGGTAAGTCGACCCGCGTACAGAACGACTGGCGCGAGCGCGGCACTCGCTGCGAGGAGACCAGCGCAGTCGCGGCGTGCCGCAGTCCGGCATCGAGTCTCGGACGTTTGCGCGCTCTGAAAAAGCACCACGCCTGGGTGAGAAAGCAGAATATGCCGGATTCGATCAACAGCAATCCGGCCCATGCGACGAAGTCTGGTCTGAGACTGTGACCAGCCAGGATCCCGAGCGCCAGAATTACCACGCCAGGCGCGAGCAGCGCGAGCGCGCGAAGCGTCCATCTGGTGTCGGCGCTGTGTGCCAGGAGAAACATCGGCAGGAGGCGATGTGAGATGCCGGCGATCATCACCAGAACCCAGCCGATCAGTGCGACATGCAGGTGTGTCGCAAGAATGGTGACACGCCAGTCGCCGAGGAATCCGGTGTGCAGATTCCGAGCGAGCAGAGCGCCCATCGCAAATGTCACGGTGAGAAACGAGAGTGCGATCACGAATGCTCCCCATATCACGTTGCGATCGACCACTCTGCGCAGCGACAGCGCTACGTTTACGATGAGGCACGTGACACCGACGGCTATCAGCGCGATTCCGGAGTTGCGAAGCGTCCCCGAGCTGAACGCCACTCCGGATGCAAACAGCGCGACACCGGGCGCAAAGGTCCAGAAGCTGACGTGTCCGGCGCGCTCCGAGCTGATCGACACACCGAGCGCGACGGGCAGCAGTTGATACATGGCGCCGAAGATCGTCATGCTGAGCCAGCCGAGCGTGAAGCAATGTGTAACGCCGGCGACGTGTGGCGAAAGGTATAGACCCGCAGCGAGCTCCGGCGCGATCCAGACGAGTCCGATCGATCCCGTACACAGAAAGAAGAGCGCGGCGGCGAAGTGCTCACCGGGAAGCCGTAATGAGGGAGTTCCTTCCATCGCCAGCCCCGCCATTCCCGGTCCACGCACCGGCGCCGGCCGCGTGGACCATGCCGGCGCACGAACTGCAATGCTCGGTAACACTGGCGCGGCGCTCACGTAGTGACCGCTTCGCCGTCCGCAAGCTGCCAGCCCAGCGCGTTGACGATCCTGTGCGCAATCGCGTCGAAGCTTCTGGCGAACTCGCTATCGCTGCGGCTGATGATGGCAGGAGTACCAGCGTCTCCTTCACGCACCACCTCCGCGTCAAACGGTACTGTGCCGAGCAGCGGAACGCCAAGCGCCATCGCGACAGTGGCGCCGCCACCGCTGCCAAAGGCGCCCGACATGTTTTCCACGACACCGAGCACCGGCACATCGAGCTGCGCGAACATGTCGCCTGCCTTCTGCGCCTCGACGGCTGCGAGTCGCTGCGGTTGCGTCACCACGATGGCGCCGGATACTTCGACAGCCTGTACGAGGCTGAGCGGGATGTCCCCCGTACCAGGTGGAAGATCGACAACGAGCACATCGAGCTGCGGCCATTCCACGCCGCGTGCGAACTGCTTCACGGCCTTCGACACCATCGGACCACGCCAGATCGCTGGAGATCCCTCGCCCAGGAAGAAGCCGAAGCTGATGAGCGTGAGGCCAAGCACCTCGACCGGAACGATGTGCTTGTCCGCTGTCATGCGAACGTGCTTCGAACCGTCCTCGATGCCGAGCAGGATCGGAACGCTCGGCCCGTATATATCGGCGTCGAGAAGCCCAACGACGAAGCCAGCGCGAACGAGTGCGAGAGCAACGCTGACGGCGACCGTGCTCTTTCCGACGCCGCCCTTTCCGGCGCCGACAGCGATGATGTCGCGGACGTTGCCCAGTCTTACGCGGTCCGCCCACGGTCCGGTACTCCGGCCCGCGCCGGTCCGGCGTTCGGGGAGTGCGGTATTGGCTTGGGCGGGTCAGGCTTGACGATCTCGACCGTGACCAGTGTCGCGCCTGAAGCAGCGAGGCGATCACGCACGGCAGCGCGGAGTCGCTCGGGAATGGACTCATCCGCGGTGCGGAGGGCCAGCTGCACCTTGACCTGCGTTCCGCATACCGATATGTGCTTCACCATGCCGAACGACACGAGATCGCGCGTCAGTCCGGGATAGTGAACGTCTCGCAGCGCGCTGCGTACCATATCAACGTCGAGCTCTATATCTGGCTCAGCTGTTGCCATGAAAGAACGCTAGCTCGACCGCACATCGCGAGGTGTGACGGATGTCTCAGGGAGAGGAGTGATGCCCGATCATGTGGATACCGCTGGAGTCCGTGCCAGGATTCTGCACGAGACACTCGCGACGCAGTTTCCGGCGACACTGTTCCGGTTTGACGAGCGTATGGCGGATGGATATTACTCTGACCGCTATTTCGTTCTGACGGCGAAAACAATATCGCATGCCGCGCTCGATCCAGTCGTCACCGTGCAGCTGTTTGCAAAACGGGAGGGCATTCTGGCAGGCGTCTACGAAGCGCTCCGGATGTTGCAGACTCAGCTCGCGACCAATCCGCATACTGGATCGCGGCATGACTTCCACGAGCTTACGATCGATACTCTCGTTGACGGCGACGTCGTGCTTCCCTGGGAGCCGCTCATGCATATCACAGGTCCCTATCTCGCGTTCGCGCATCTCGAAACGGACTACCTTGGCGTCATCGCTCGGCGCACCATGATCGCAACGAATGTGCGACGCGTTATTGACGCCGCCGATGGGAAGCCGGTCATCTTCATGGGAGCTCGGCACGATGACTGGCGCGTTCAGACCGCGGATGGCTATGCCGCAAAGATCGGCGGAATCGCCAGCGTGTCTACGGATGCGAACGGAGCCTGGTGGGGCGGCGGCGGCGTGGGCACGATGCCCCACTCGATGATCGCCTCGTTTGGCGGCGACGTCGTGCGCGCCACCCTGCAATTTGCGCGATACTGCCGCGACGTGGCGCTTGACGTGGATATTGTGAGCCTCACGGATTACAACAACGATGTGATCGGCGACTCGCTGGCCGTCGCGCGTGCAATGCGCGATGAATTCGGCGACGGCGCGCTATGGGGAGTGCGGATCGACACGAGTGAGAAGCTTGTCGATAAATCACTCGAAGCGGAGGCGATGCGCTTTCCCGAGCGTCGTCTCAACGGAGTGTGCCCTGAACTTGTCCTGCTGCTGCGTCGGGCGCTCGACGCCGAAGGGTTCAGCTATGTGAGAATCGGCGTATCCGGCGGTTTCCATGTGAGGAAGATCGAGCGCTTCGAGGCCGAGCATATTCCGGTGGAGTTTTACGGAGTGGGAAGCTCGCTGCTGGGCCACAATAACGGCGCGATCGATGGCCTCACAAACAACTTCGACGTCACGGCCGACATCGTTCGGGTGAATGAAGCGCCGAGAGCAAAGCGGGGAGGGAGGAGCGCGGCAACCAGCGCTTCATACGACTGGATCACCAGCTGCTCGATCGGCTCGAAGCCGGGGCCACCGCCAGATGAAGCTCGATTCAGCTTGCACGCGGAGAGACAACACGGCGGATTGCCGCGATGACATCGATTCAGGTGGAATAGTGGCAGTCTGCCTGTGGCTCGCCGCTCACGGTACAAGCTGCCTTGAAGCCGTGGCGGTGGTGTTCGGGATAGTCAGCGTCTATCTCAGCACTCGCGAGAACATCTGGAGCTGGCCGACGGCGCTCATCAACGTCTCGCTCTTCACGGCCCTCTTCCTCGAGTCGGGCCTGTATTCGGATACGGGCTTGCAGGTCGTTTACTTCGTGCTGTCGGTGTACGGCTGGTACGAGTGGCTCTATGGAGGCGCCGGGCAACTCCATAACCGTCTCCTCCACCACACGAAAAACGTGGATCGTGCTCGCGATCGGCGCATCGCGTGGCTGATCCTCGCGCTGTCAGCTCGCGCTGCCGGGAACGAAGCTCCCCTACGTCGATGCCGCAACGACCACGATCAGTCTGATGGCGCAGTGGATGATGACCCGCAAGTTGCTCCAGAACTGGCTGCTGTGGATCGCGTCGACGTGGTATACGTCGGAATGTTCGTCTATAAAGGGCTGTATCTCACAGCGTTCAATTACGCCATCTACTTGCGCTCGCGGTGCTGGGCTACGTCGCATGGAAACAATCGCTCGCAGCGCAAACGTCATTCGCGTAGTTCTCACCGGATCGGAGTCGACCGGCAAGAGCGTGCTCGCGCGGGACCTCGCCGCGCATTTCCGGGCGGAGCTTGCTCCGGAATTTCGTGCGTGAGTATGCGATGCGCCAGGGGACTCTGCTCGGTCCGAGGACACGGATGACATTGCGCGCGGACAGATGGAGCTCGAAGATGAACACGCGGCGACGTGCAGAGCGGTTGCTCATCCAGGACACGGATCTCCTCAGCACCGTCGTCTACAGCGGCCACTACTACGGCCGTGCGCAGAGTGGATCAGGAGGCCGCGCGCGCGCGGCGGCCGGATCTCTATCTGCTGCTGGAGATCGACGTGCCGTGGTTGCCGACGGGGTGCGTGACCGGGAGATCGCCGTGAGGAGATGCAGCGGCTGTTCCGGACGCGGTCGCGGGTCAGGCGCGCCTAATCGAGATCAAAGGATCGTGGAGTGGACGCTTTAGCGCGCGCGCCAGGCGATCACGGCCGCTCGGCTTGATTATGGCAGCACTGAAGTTCCCGACGCTCGCCCACAGTCATAGTTAATCCCCAGATACTCATTTCAGCGTCACGAAGACGTGCGCGGGCGGGAGCACGAAGTAGTACGACGTGCCGTCACGGCGTAGCCACTCCCGTAATGCTTGCTGTCCGTGAGATTGTTGCCGCGGAACAGCAGCTCGTACTGGCGAAGTGCCAGGTCATCCGAAGCGTCGATCTTGAACGCTCGGGAAGCATGTAGCGGCGATCGCTGTCGTTCCCGAGAAACGAGACGCTCTGATATCGTCCTTCCAGCGCGAGATCGACCGACCTCATGGCCGCGAACTGCGCGCGCGCGAAGCTCTGGAAGCGCGGCGTGAGCAGCGGCTCCACGTTGTGATACGTCACGCGGAACGGCACCGCTCGAATCGGTATATTCGCGGATCCTGTTCGACGCTCTCGGTCGCGTTGCCGGTCAGCAGCCATCGATGGATGCCACGATAGGTGACATCGGCCTCGATCCCGCGACGATAGCTCGACGCGACGTTCTTGTTGAGCTCGATAGCCGAGCTCGTCGAGCGCGCCGATAGGCGCGATCTCGTTGCGGAAGTCCATCGAGTACACGTTCGCCTGAACGTCGAGCGGCCTGCTCCTGTAGTTGGTGCCGATCTCCACGTCGTGCACGGTCTCCGGCTTGACCCGCTTCGAGATCCGACGAACGCGACGTTCGACGTGTCGAGATTGTCATATCCGGCGAACATGTCGTTGCGCGCTGGCTCGCGCGACTTCTTGCCATACGATGCGTAAAGCGACAGGGCGTGCGTGAGCTGGTATGTCGCGCCGACCTTGGGATTGAGGAAGGACCAGGAGATGGACTGCGGGAATGTCGGCGTGCACGTCGGGGCGGTAGCTGAACTCGGCATGGCGAGCCTGCACGTCGCCGAACAGGTCGCGCGTCCGACTGACATACGCCGATCTTCGCGAACGCCGCTCTCATCGCGCTTGTGCCCGGTATTGAAGTAGAGCGGATCGTGAGATCGGGGTGCATGAACGCGTAGTGATCGCCGCGCATACGTTTCCCGTTCACGCCGACGGTCGAGATTGCAGCCGTCGCGACGATAACGTCCATGCGCTGGTGAGCCCGTACCAGACGAAATCGAGGTGGAAGTTTCGAGCGAGTCGAGCAGCACGTCATAGTCGCCGTCGCCGAGATGCGATAGACGGTCGTCTGAGAATCGATGAGTAGTCGTTGATGAGGCGGGTGTATGACAGTGCGGCCAATCGCTCGCCGAAGCCGTCGCGCTCCTGCGGGAGTCAGAGGATTGATCCGGCGGATCGATCGAGATCGAGTCACCGGCACTGCGAGATATGCCATCGTGTCGCGCATCGGCCCCGACGTCGACGGTGAACTTCAGGATGTCGCGGTCGCCGAAGTAGCCGCCGCTCAGAAAGCGACTCCCCCACGACGCCGGAGTGATAGCGATAGCCGTCGGTGTGCAAGGCCGAGACGCGAGCGTAGACGCGAAGTGGCTCGGCAGCAGCCCGGTGGCGTAATCCGCGCTCAGCGCGCCGCGAGCCAAAGGAGCCGTCCTCAGCCTGGAGCTCTCCGCCCGCGGGGCCGCGGCGAGCGACATCGTCTCCATGTTGATGGAGCCGGCGTACGCAGCCGTACCGTTGCTGCTCGTTCCCACGCCGCGCTGCACCTGCACCGATTCAGACTGTTGGCGAGATCCGGGAAATCGGCAAAGTAGAGAACCTGATCTTCGGGATCGTTGAGCGGGATCCCGTCGAGCGTGAGATTGATGCGCGACTGATCGATGCCCCGCAATCGGATATAGCTGTAGCCCCAAAAATTGCCCGTCTCGGCGTACGACGTGAGCGACGGCGCGCTCCCTGAAGCAGCAGCGGTACGTCCTGGCCGAAATACTGCGGCTCGAGATCCGCTCGCGATGAGTGTCTTCTGCGAGATCGGCGCTTCGACGGCGCCGCGGACCGCCGAGATCATCACACGCTCGAGCCGGTGCGCTCGGCTCGAGTCGCGCGAGATGGTGTCGCTCGCTGCCGAGTGACTGTGCCGCGAGTCGGCCGAGTGGGATCGCGAGCGGCAGGCCACCCGAGAAATGGCCGCGAGTGGGCGCGCAAGCGCGCGTGCGGGAACGGAACTTCGTTCATCTCAATGACTCCCTACGCCGGTACAAACCGGATCAGGTTCTACGGGACTCTCTCAGCCTGCGCCCTTCGTGGGCAGGCACCCCGGTCAAGGATTGAATTTATTCGATGCGCTGTGCCAGCGCCAAGTGGTCACACGGGTACTCCGTCACTCTTCACAGGCCCGACATCGAGCGGCGAGCATAGCCACGCGTACAGCGCAACTGTGAAAATCACGCCGCCAAGCAGCATGACCCATAGCCGCTCGCCCCAGATCAGCCCGATGAACGCGACGGTAATCCCGATCGCGGCAACGAGCGGCTTCACGGTCGGTGCAGGCACGTCGATCCCGAGCTGCGCCGGCGTCAGCGTGGTTCCGTGCTGGTACGGATCTGCATCGTGCGAGATGGGGCGTCCCGCGACGTCCCACAGTGGGTATCGCGACTCGACCGTGGGCACCACCGCGAAGTTGTAGACTGGCGGCGGCGACAGGGTGGACCATTCGATGGTGGGCGCGTCCCAGGGATTGTTTCCGGCGGGCGCGCCGCCGCGGCGGCTGCGCAGCACGTTCACCACGAAGATCAGCGTCGCGACGGCGATGATGTACGCACCGATCGTGGAAAGTTGATTGAACACTGTGATCCCCTGGGCCGCGTCATAGGTGTACACACGTCGCGGCATGCCGTAGAGGCCGGCGAAGTGCATCGGGAAAAACGCGATATTCGCCCCGACGAACGTGAGCCAGAAGTGCCACTTGCCGAGCCGCTCGTCCAGCAGGTGACCGGTCATCTTCGGGAAGTAGTAGTACACGCCCGCGAACAGCCCCATCATCGAGCCGCCAAACAGCACGTAGTGAAGATGTGCGACCACGAAATACGTGTCAGTCTGCTGCAGATCGGTCGGCGCCGACGCGTGCATGACGCCGGAGATTCCACCGATCGTGAACAATGCAACGAGCCCGATCGCGAACAGACATGCAGTAGTGAACCGTATCGCGCCGCCCCACATCGTGGCGAGCCAGTTGAAGATCTTGATTCCAGTTGGAATGGCGATGAGCATCGACGTAACGCTGAACGTCGCGTCGGCAACCGGCCCCATCCCAACCGCGAACATGTGGTGCGCCCACACGCCGAACGCGAGGAAGCCGATCAGTATCAGCGAATACACCATTGCGGGATATCCGAACAGCGGCTTGCGCGAAAAGGTCGGCAGCACTTCGGATACGAGACCGAAAGCGGGAAGAATCAGGATGTAGACTTCCGGGTGTCCGAACAACCAGAATAGATGCTGCCAGAGCAACGGATCGCCGCCTGCCGCTACTTCGTAGAATTGCGTTCCGAAGAAACGGTCGAACAGTAGAAACGTCAGTGCGACTGTCAGAATGGGGAACGAGACCATGATCAGGAACTGCGTCACGAACGCGGACCACGTAAACACCGGCATCCGCATCATCCGCATTCCCGGCGCGCGCAGGTTTATGATCGTCGTGATGAAGTTGAACGACGACGCGAGAGTCGACAGGCCGAGGATCTGCAGGCCGATTACGTAGAAGTCCATGTTGAGTCCCGGATTGTACACCCGGGTACTCAGAGGCGCATATCCAAACCAGCCGCCATTGGGCGCCGCATGCCACAGCCAGCTCGCGTTGATGAAGATCCCGCCGAGCAGGTAGACCCAGTAACTGAATGCGTTGAGTCGCGGGAAGGCGACGTCACGCGCACCGATCTGCAGTGGCACCAGAAAATTGAAGAACGCCGCACTCAGTGGCATCAGCGCCATGAAGATCATGGTGGTGCCGTGCATCGTGAATATCTGGTTGTACGTCTCTGCGGAGACGAGCCGTCCATTGGGCGAGAAGAGCTGTGCACGAATGATCAGTGCTTCGATGCCGCCGAGCAGGAAGAACGTCAGCGAGGTATAGAGATACAGCTGGCCAATGCGCTTGTGATCGGTCGTGGAGAGCCAACTCCAGATATCGCTTCTACCTTTCTGCGCACCCTCGAGAGACGTCAGTGGAGGAGCGATCATCGTCGTTGCCATGCGTCCGTCCCATTTGCGAAATGGGCAGAGCTCGAAGCGGCGGTCCACACGCTGTTTCGACAGTGCCTGTGAGACAGTTTAGGGTGCCGGGCGATCGGCCGAAGTGACTCATGTCACGTTTCGCAAGTGATTATCTTCCCTGTGCGCGCGATCGAAGCTTTGCGACATCTGGGATTCGCATGCGCCCATGCGGGAGTGATTCCAGCAACCCGCTGCGCTTCAGCTGTCGCAGCGCCCGCGAAACCGACTCGCGGGCGCTGCCTATCTCCATCGACAGCTCCTCCTGGGTACGATCCAGCCTGATCTCGATCCCGAACGGAGTGTTGGTGCCGGATTTTTCCGCGTACCCTACTAGCAACATCGCCAGCCGCGCGGCTACGTCGTGGAACGCCAGCGTCTCAGTGACGTGGACAAGATGTCGAAGGCGCTTGCCGAGCACGCGAATTATCGCGTGCGCGACGTCTGGATGCTCACGATACACTACCTCGAAGTCATCGCGCGCGAGAAAGATCAAGCGTGATGGCTCGACGGTAGCCGCGGACGCGGGATATGGTCCGCCGTCGAACATTGGCAGCTCGGCGACCGGGCGTCCAGCACCCTCGATGTGCAGCACCTGCTCCTTCCGTCAGGACTCGTGCGATAGATGCGGACTCCCGGACTGGATCACATAGAGTCCGCGGCATGTGTCGCCAGCTGTAAACAGCACCCTTCCGGTGCCGAAGTCACGTGCAATACACCGGGATGCGAGTTGATGAATCACAGCGTCTTCCAGCTCCGAGAAGATCGGAATTTGCCGAAGCAATTCGCCGACCTCTGCGGAGGGTTTCTCAGTCGATCTCCGCGGTATCATGGAGAACCGATTCTGAGGGGTGACCACGAGGGGACGTCACTCGCGGAAAATGTCGAGAGTGCTGTCGCGAACGGTGTCACGTGCATCGCTGGCGCGACGGTGTTCGATTGCCTGATCGAAAGCTCACGAGTCGCGTCGATGCAACCATCGCCGACGCATGGAAGCGGCGAGACCGACACTATTCTGCGGTTACGAATCTTCGCCATGCTGATGGGCGTACGTAAGCGGCTACCGTCGGCAAGCATCATCGTCGGAGTTCCACGAACGCGATATTGTCACGGCCAATCCGGGCTTCGTCGACAACAGCAGCGCGCGCAGCGGAACTTGCGAAGTCGCGCTCGAATCGGGCGAAGTCGACGTCTGTGGTACGAGCCAGCTCCAGCAACACGTCGCTGTCACCGATGTTGCGGCTCTCCCCAAAGAACTCGCGCCGTATTGCCAGATCGAGATTCATTGCGGCATTCATTCCCTGCTGCCGTGCTGCCCATACCGCTTCGAACGCCGGAAGCGTGGACGTCGGCCAGTCAGCGGTGTAGGGAATGAACGGCGCGGAGGGCTCCTGAATCGCAGCGAGCCACCATTCCTGCTCCAGGACATCGCGTGGGGGCGCCTCTCCATTGAAAAGCTCCAGCGGGAAGAAGCGCGTATACGCCAGCACGCGGCCGGCGTATTCGGACTGAACGCGGTGCATGCGGGAAGCCATGACATGCCACCAGGGACAGTAGTATTCAGCCCATTCCCATAATTCCGCGACCGATGGACCACTCATTGTTCGCAACCTCCCGTCGCTCCGCGAGCAAGGCTTTGCTCGCTCGCAACACGCCTCCAAACTGTGACAATCGTCACGTTCGCAGAAGTGGCCGAGTACGATTTTTCAATCTAGCGATGAAAATGCATGACACCAATGCAGCTGACATCTGGAATGCGCTTCGTACTGTTATCGATCCGGAAATCGGGCTCGATATAGTAACGCTGGGCCTCGTATATGATGTCGTTCTTGACGCCGACTCCGAGCCGATCGGCAAGACTGTCCGTGTCACACACACGCTAACCACGCCCGGATGTCCTATGGAGCGCGTAATAACATCTGGTATTCGAGCAGCAGTGGCTCGCGTGCCGGGCGTTGCAGCGGTCGAGACGAACCTGGTGTGGGATCCCATGTGGCACTCCGGGATGATTGCACCGGGCGCATGGTGAAGCGAGCCGTCCAACTTAGTTTCTCGAGCGCTCGCAACACTTCACGCATTCGAGTGTCTTGCCCAGAAAGGTCGCGCGGCCCGATTCAGTTGTGACCCACGTCCTGACCTGCCAGGGTGGGTCGTGCCGCACATGTTGCGTGTGCCCGCACTTGAGGTCGGCGACCCAGTGGCTCTCCTCGTCCTGATGAAACCCGATTATCCGCCTGGGAACCGCCGATCCGGCGCACGCATCTCTCCGCATGACAAACTCCTATTATGTTCGCGTGTGACTCCTAGTGAGTCATTGTCGTAAACTGCTTTGGCGTCCCGACCTGAATCATGCCGACTGCACCCTTTTCTGCATCGGCGAACGAGTGCGTGACGAATGGATAGAGACCTTCGCCACTCGCGTCCTTGTCGAACACCGCCTCGAACACGACTCCGCCGCCAGCCGGCACCGGGTATGTCTGCACTCCCTCCAGCGCGTGCTGCGGATTGCCGTCGGGATATACCCGGTCAAACATCGCGCCGACGATGTGGAAGTCACTGGTGAAGTTCGGCCCTGCGTTGACTACGTAGAACCGTACGCGATCGCCGACCGCGACTTTGAGCGGGTGCTCCATGTACTGTCGCGCGCGTCCATTGAAAACAACGTAGCTGGCGTTCCTGGCCTGCTCGGCGGGCCAGTCCGCCTGCACCACGGTGCTGTCAGCGGTCGGCTTGGTGTAGAACTCGCTCTGTACGATAACGAATTCCTTGTCGGCCTTCGTTCCCCAGCCATCGCGCGGATCCACGATGATCGGGAGATACATCCCCTGCATGATGTGCATGGTCACGGGTGCAGTACCACAGTGGACCATGAACGCGCCGGGCTCGCGAGCGATGAACTCGAACGCAACGGAATCCTTTGGCATGATCATCCGATAAGCGACGTTCGCCGCGATCTGCGCCGCGTGAAAATCTATCGAGTGCGGCATGTTGGACTCGTTGACGACGTTCACACGAACATGATCACCCTGCCGCACGTGTATGACCGGACCCGGCACCGTCCCTCCGAATGTCCAGCCGTCATACTTCACGCCGTCCGCAATCTCGATCACGGCGTTCTTGATCGGAATGCGGTATTCCTTGATTCCGGCGTCAGAGGCGTCGGTGAGCCGCGCATCATACGTCGGGTTCGTGGCGGTTACGAACTTGTCGAAATCGATATGTTGTACTTTGTGCGCGCGAATGGCATTGTCGGTGAACCCTACTACTCCTGCGGCGAGTACGCCGGTTACGGCCAGCGCTACAAGAATCTTTGTACGTGTCATGATCTTCTCCGGATGATGCGAGATGTACTGCTTGCATGTACTGCTTGATGTGCTGTTTCTCGCGTGCGGTTGGCTCCGCATGTTGCATCCGGAAGCTAGGCCTTCGGGCGCGCCCGATCTGTCGGGCGAAGCTGGAAATTTGCTGCGGTTATCGCCGTCCTGGCGGTAGGGGAAACCCTTACCATAAGTAGCCGC
>CAVSUQ010000016.1:0-18662 GCA_963731305.1 uncultured Gemmatimonadales bacterium
ACGTATTCGTAGAGTCCTACGAGTCCCACGGCGAGGCCGCCGATCGCTACTGCAGAGCCGGCGTTGCCACCGATCAGGAGGCCAGCGACGAGGCCGGCACCACCAACCGCCATCAGAGCGACCCCTTCTCCCTGGTGCAAGCCTTCAGTGGCGGCCGAGGACACGACCAACGGCGCATTTGCGTCAGCGCTGGGCTTGATCCCTGCGACGTCCGGGCGAATCATCGCGGACGGCTGGGACTGAGCCGGCGCGACTACAGGTGCTGGCGAGGATGGCGCAAGAGCTACCGAGCTCTGGGCGGTGAGCGCAACTGGGGCGATTACAGCGGCAAGGGCGAGCGTAGCGAACAGGTTTCTCATTTATATCCTCTGGTCGTGGTGGTCCAGCCTGAAAGATAGCTATCGCAATCGCCGCGCCGTGCGGCTCAAAATAGATTACGGCCAGTGAGAAAATCAAAGGGCGCTACCGGCTACATCCTCGCAATCATACTGGCGACCCTGGTCCTGGCGACGGCAATTGTCGGGGCCACACCAATCCTTAATGCGGAAACCGGGCTTCCGGTTACCGACGCGTCGCTCGTGCACACGGCAGCCTACACCATCCTGGCGCCGATCTGCACGCTGATGGACGCCCTCACGCTGCTTTCGCTGAGGCAGCACGCTGCGTTGCTCATAACCACCGTTCTCTGCGTAGCTGTGTGGCGCATCGCTCGCTCCCGCTCGAGAGCCACGTCGTTTCTTCGCGAGCTGGGTGCGGCGGGTGTGACGCTCATCTGTATCGTCATCGTATACGCCGCGGGAGCGGGGATTCCGCGGCCAATGACAGCGATCCAGATGCATGACGCGAGCGATGTGGCGATTGATTTTCACAGCCACACCAACGCGTCGTGGGACGCGAACAAGTGGTTCACGCCCGAGCGCAATCGCGAGTGGCACTCGGCCGCAGGATTCGACGTCGCATACATTGCGGATCACAAGAGCCTTCGAGGAGCCGATGCGGCGGCTGCACAGAATCCGCAACAAGCAGGCGATGGAACGGTGCTTCTTCCGGCGCTGGAAGCGCGCGACCAGTACGAGCACGTCGTCGCTATCGGAATCGACTCCACATTCAAGTTCGATCCCAAAGGTGACTGGCACGATCCCGTGCGCGACACATCGATGAAGATCACCGGCACCGCGCCGCTTCTCATACTCACAATTCCCGGCAACCTCAGCAAGATCCCGGACAACGAGAAGCATGGCTACGCGCGACTCTATGCGGTCGAGCTGAGCGACGGGGCGCCGAAAGGCATCGGCGCAATCCAGCAGGAGAGGGCACACATCATTCGGTTCGCGGACACACTCAATCTTGCTGTAGTCTCAGGCTCGGACAATCACGGCTGGGGCAGCACCGCGATCGGTTGGAGCGTCATGCAGATTCCAGACTGGCGCGCGATGAATCCGGCGCAGATCGACTCAGCAATCCAGCGGGGGATCCGAATCGAGCGCCGCCATGCAGTGCGCGTCTACGAACGCGATTCGCCTGACGCGGGCTCGTCCGGTGCCGCCGTGTTCACGGTACCGCTCGTGATCTGGCGCACGCTGGTGGATCTCGACTGGCCGGAGCGTATTTCCTGGCTCGGCTGGATAGTGCTTATCGCTTCGATCGCGACCATGCTGAGCTCACGTGCGGCGCGCGATACGATTCCGCCCGCTGCACGAAGAAAGCCGGAGAAGGCCTGAACGGGATCGGTCGAATCGGCGCGATCCATCTCGCCGAGTGACGTAAGAATCTCGCGGCGCATCTTGAGCGCGATTGGCGCGACTATGAGCAGAGCGTTGAACCGCGCGTCGTATCGTGCGCCCAGTCCTTCGATGAGCGCGGCAGTGCGCGCGAAATACACCATGTCGGGCGGCAGGATCACAGGGAAGTCGTACAACGTCTCCAATACCTGATCTGCGAGCAGCTCGCGCTCGACGAACTCGATGCGTTCCTGTGCGGTAGTGCGCTCGAACGCGATGCCAAGCAGAGTCTCGACCATTCGCACGACAACCTGTCGGTCGACGCCTTCCTGAACGATTCCAAGCCCGTAGAACCCGTCGACCACCGCGGGTGCGTCCTTCTTGATGGCCGCGAAGACGGTGCGAACGAGTGCGAGCCTCGTGGCCTGCGGGACATCGACTACGAGACCGAAATCGAGAAGGACAACGCGCCCGTCATCGCCCCAGAGCAGGTTGCCCGGATGCGGGTCGGCGTGAAAGAAGCCGTCCACGAGCATCATCTGTACATAAAGCTCCATCACCGTGCGCACCAGATACTCGGTGCTCACCGCGCCGCTCGCAATGAGAGGCGCCAGCGCATCGATGCGCGTTCCGGACATGAATTCGAGCACGATGACACGTTGGCGGGTCATCTCGCCGAACACGATCGGCACGGCGACCTTCGGATTGAACGCGAAGTTGGTACGCATGCGCTCGGCGTACTCTGCTTCCTTCCGGAAGTCCATCTCATCACCGATTCTTCGTGCAAACTCGCCGAGTATCGGGCGCAGACCGCGCACGTGCGGATTCGGGAAGAACCGCTCGGCCCAACGCAGGATGAACGCCGAGGCTTTGACGTCAGACTCGACGGTTCGCTCGATGTTGGGACGCAGCACCTTCACGACCACGTCAACGTCGAGATACCGGGCACGGTGTACCTGGCCCAGCGACGCGGACGCGAGCGGTATGCGTGACCAGTCGGTGAAAAGCTCGTTGACAGGGCGACCGTACGCTTCCTGGATCACGCGCTCGATCTGTTCGACGGGCACCGGCGGAACGCGGTCCGTGAGCGTACTGACGGCGCTCAGATACGGCTCGGGGAGCAGGTCGGCGCGTCCGGCAAAAACTTGTGCAATCTTGACGAAGCTCGGACCGAGCGCCGCGATGGTCGCTACCAGGCGCTCGGCGCGGCGCTGGTGGAAGGCTCTGGAGCGCTTCGCCGGTCTGCCGACAACGATCCACCGTCTGACATCGCGCCGGAAAGAAAGTATGAAGGGAAGCACGCGCGAGAGCACGTACAGCGTGCGCATATATTTCTATGGCTCGGGTAACATCTGCTCGGCGCATCCGCCTCATGGACAAACTAGCGATGGGAACGACCCAACACACGCACGGCGCGTCGGATCATGGTCACTCCCATGGCCATTCGCACGGTCATTCGCACGGCGGTCATGACCACGACCACTCGCACGGCGTAGTCGATCCGTCGATCGCGAGCTCGGAGCGGGGTCTCTGGGCGGTCAAGTGGTCGGGCGTGCTGCTGCTCATCGTCAGCTTCGTCGAGCTGGCCGTGGTCGCGATGTCTGGCAGCACCGCGCTGCTCGCCGACATGATTCACAATTTCGGCGATTTCGCAACGGTGATCCCGCTGTGGATCGCCTTCGCGCTGATGAAGCGGACGCCGGGCCGCGAGTTCTCGTTCGGCTACGGCAGGGTCGAGGATCTCGCCGGCGTGTTGATCGTGGCGGTGTTGTTCACAAATGCGCTGCTCGCTGGCTACGAGGCGATCTCGCGGATGTTCCATCCGCAGGCGATAAGCCACCTCGGCGTCGTCGCAATAGCGTCGCTCGTCAGCTTCGCCGGCAACGAAGCGGTCGCGATCCTCCGGATAAAGGTGGGACGTGAGATCGGAAGTGCCGCACTAATCGCAGACGGTCATCATGCGCGTGTCGACGGATGGACAGCGCTCACCGTCCTGCTGGGCGCGCTCGGCGTTTACTTCGGGTTCCCGCTCGCCGACCCGATCGCCGGCTTCGTCATCACGATCGCAATTTTCGGAATTGTGTGGACCAGTGCGAAGACGATCTTCACGCGCATTCTGGATGGCGTCGAGCCCGAGACGCTCGACCAGCTCCGCGCAGCCGCGCTGGAAGTGAGCGGCGTGGAGGACATCACCGACCTGCGCGCGCGCTGGATGGGACATCGTCTCTACGCCGAGGCGAGCGTGATAGTCGCCTCGACACTGAGTGTAGGCGAGGGCCACGTCATTGCGGCGGCGGTGGAGCACCAGCTTGTGAAGCACGTTCCGCATGTGAGCGACGCGGTGATCCACGTGTGTCCGGCGGACAATGCAGGCGCTGAGTTTCATGCAGTGGACCCTGAGTGTGACGACTGCGACGAGACGGATGCGTCGAGTGTGCCGAACTCCACCGCGACCGCGCAGCACTAGAACACCAGCGCGCCACCCTTGAATGCCGTCCATGGATCGAGCTTGAGCGAATCAGGCTCGGTCCCCTCGACGAAGTATTCGGTGTATCGACGCGACGGTGGCGTAATCGCTGTCGCGAGTTGTCCGGTTGCCCGATCGAAGGCCGCGCTTATCACGCCGATCGGGGGAGCCCAGTCGGCTGCACGAACTCCGCGAGCGCTGAAGTAGCTCGCCATCATGCGCCCCCAGACAGGCGCCGCAATAGCGCCGCCGGCGGACGCGCTGCCCATCGGCGTCGGGCGGTCGAATCCCATCCACACGCCCGCGACAATGCCCGGTGCAACACCGATGAACCATGCGTCGGTATTGTCGTTGGTAGTGCCGGTCTTACCAGCCACCGGAACGCTCGACGGCACGTACTTGCGCACGGCGGTCGCGGTGCCACGGTCCACGACATCGCGCATCATGTCGCGCGTGACATACGCCACTCGCGGATCCAGCGCAGGCGGAAGCGCATGGACGTCCTGCGACATGAGCACCTTGCCGCTGGCGTCCTCGACCCTGTAAATGAAGCGCGGCGTGACCGGTGTGCCGAGGTTCGCGAACGTCGTGTAAGCGCTTATGAGGTTGAGCGGTTGTACGGCCGACGCGCCGATCGCGCTCGACGGGACGTCGGCGATGGGTGTCGTGATCCCCATCCGCCGCGCCGTCGCGATGACCGAATCCATTCCAAGTTTCTGACCAAGCTCCACTGCGACAATGTTTCGCGATTTGGCGAGTGCATCGCGCAGGGTGATCATGCCGAGGTAGCGGTGATCATCGTCCTCGGGGCGATAGTAGCGTCCGTCCGGAAGCGGGATCGCGATTGCAGTGTCCGCGACCAGCGTCGTCGGCGCCATGCTGTCACCGACCGCTGTTGCATACACGATCGGCTTGAACGACGAGCCTGGCTGCCTCATACCGTCGACTGCGCGATCGTACGGGCTGCGGGCATAGTCTCGACCGCCTACGAGCGCGCGCACATCTCCCGTCGTTGGATCGAGCGCTACGACCGCGCCCTGCAGATAGTCCTTGCCCGAGGCGATCGTCGGATGGCGATAGCCAGGACGCGCTTCGATGGCGTCAGCCTCGTCGCGCAACGCGTCGGTCGCGTCGCGCTGTAACAACGGATCGAGACTCGTGTAGATGCGGTAACCACCGCCGGTCGTCACCGGAATTCCTGCACGCGTCGCCTGGATGCGCACGACGTCCACAAAGTACGAAGCGGGCGCCGACATCCCCCAGTCCGGCACCGTGGCGAGCGGCGACGCCTCGGCTGCACGGGCGTCCGCTTCCGTTATGTAGTGCTGCTGCGCCATCAGCGCGAGAACGGTGTTGCGCCGTTGCTTCGCGCGTTCCGGATGCAGCACCGGATCATAGATGGCCGGTCCCTTCGGCATTGCCGCGAGCGTCGCTGCTTCCGCCAGCGTCAGCTTGCCAGCCGACTTACCGAAGTAGTGTTGAGCGGCGCTCTCGATGCCATAGAAGCCATGCCCGAAAGAGATGACGTTGAGATAGCCTTCGAGAATCTGCTCCTTGGTGTAGTGCTTTTCCATCTCGCGCGCGGCCTGCTGCTCGCGAATCTTTCGCTCGAGACTTCTGTCGTTCCGGTTTATCACGTCCGGATGCATGTTGCCGACGAGCTGCTGAGTGATGGTGCTCGCGCCGCGCCGATCGCCCATGATGTCGTCCTTGATCGCGCCGGCAATGCCGATGAGATCAACGCCGTTGTGCTGGTAGAAGCGCTGGTCCTCCACTGCCACGAAGGCCTGCCCGACGTATTTTGGAAGCGTGCGGATGGAGACGCTCGTTCGCAGCTCGGGTCCGATCTCACCGATCAAGGAGCCGTCGTTGGCGAAGACGAGCGATGCCTGCGGCAAGCTGTTGATCCGCCATGGCTCGCCGGTGGCCCGCTGAGCACGGGCTCCCACGAGAGGAGCGAGAAGAACCAAAGCCGCGCCCCAGCTGGCCGCCCGGCGGGCGTTTGGAGTCATGTGTCCGAAGATAACCATCATTCCCTGCACTTTGCTCCTATGTGCTTGCGGGATGGCGTGTTAGCTTCATACCCATGGGCACCAATACAAATCCCTCCGAGGCCATCGCGCGCGCCCTGGTCTCCATACGGCGGCTCGTTCGGACGCTCCGGACGACTGCAGTTTCGGTAGAGCGTGAGACGGGACTGAGCACCGCTCAAACGTTCGTCCTGCAACTTCTTCTCGAAGCAAAGGCGGACTCGATGAACGAGCTTGCCGAGCGTACGTCGACTGACCAGAGCTCCGTGTCGGTCGTCGTAAGCAGATTGGAAACGAAGGGCCTTGTGGAGAGACTCACCTCAGCTACAGACGCGCGGCGCACTCAAGTTGTAATTACACCGGAAGGCATCGCACTGATGCAGCGCAAGCCGCCGACCGTTCAGGAACGACTGACACGCGCGCTCGGCTCCATGCCAGCCGACTCGCTGCTGCTCCTTTCAAACGAATTGAACACTCTCGTTGCTCACATGGGCGCCGATGAAGAGCCCGCCACCCTGATCTTCGAAGATGACGCAACCAGCAGCAGTTGAAGCACTTGAAACGCCACCGTTTTACGATGTCGAGCAGCGCCGCACTCTCATCATCTCGGGGCTCGCTATCATCGTGGGAGTGGGAGCGGTTGGTGTAGCGCGCCTTCTCATCGCCGCGATCGCGCTCGTCACGAACGTTTCGTTCCATGGCAAGTTCACCATTCTGAATGCCACGCCGACGGGGAACCATCTCGGACTCTGGGTGGTGATCGTGCCGGTGATTGGCGGACTCATCGTCGGCTTGATGGCGCGATACGGCTCTGGCGCGATTCGCGGTCATGGAATCCCGGAGGCAATGGAGCAGATTCTCACCAACGAGAGCAAGATCTCGCCGAAGATTACGGTCCTGAAGCCGCTGTCCGCGGCAATCGCGATCGGCACCGGCGGTCCATTCGGCGCGGAGGGCCCGATCATCGCAACTGGCGGCGCGCTGGGATCGCTCGTTGGACAGGTGCTCCACACCACTCCGGACGAGCGTAAGACGCTACTGGCAGCGGGTGCGGCGGCAGGAATGGCGGCAATATTCGGAACGCCGGTCGCCGCCGTGCTGCTCGCCATCGAGCTGCTGTTGTTCGAATACCGTCCGCGCTCGCTCGTTCCGGTCGCGCTCGCGTCTGCGACTGCGACTGGCATCAGAATGGTCTTCGAAGGCTCCGCGGGAGTGTTCGCGATGCCGCAGCTGACGCAGCCGAGCGGTGAGGCGCTGATGATGTACATGGTGCTGGGTGCGATCGTTGGAGTCGCTGCCGTGTTCGTCACCAAGTCGCTGTACTACATCGAGGAAGGATTCGAGAAGCTTCCCGTGCACTGGATGTGGTGGCCCGCGCTTGGTGCGATCGTCGTTGGCGTAATCGGCTACTTCGAGCCGCGGACGCTCGGCGTGGGATACGACAACATCTCGAACATACTCGCGGGGAATTTCACCAACGCGGTGCTGTTGTCTCTCGTGGTACTCAAGTTTCTGTCGTGGTCGATCGCGCTGGGCAGCGGCACGTCGGGCGGAACACTGGCTCCATTGTTCACGATTGGAGGCGGGCTCGGCGCGTTGCTCGGGAATTCTGTGCGTTCACTGGTTTCCGGGTCTGGGAATCGATCCGCGCATTGCCGCGCTGGTAGGGATGGCGGCTATTTTCGCCGGTGCATCACGCGCGCTTCTCACATCGGTCGTGTTCGCGTTCGAGACGACGCGGCAGCCGATCGGACTGCTGCCACTGCTTGGCGGATGTACGGCGGCATTCATCATCTCGTCGCTGATGATGCGCTACACGATCATGACGGAGAAGCTTGCGAGGCGCGGAACACACGTGCCGACCGAGTACATAGCGGCCGACCCGAGCGAGATCGCGCGACGCGACGCTGAGGCAGTGCGAAGGAGGCACCTGGAGCTGCCTGTGGAGCTTGGCGGGTCACGCGAACGAGAGGAGTCGCGCCAGACGGAGATGTTGTAGTCTACCGACGCCTTATCTTTCTCCGCTGAGACCTTCGATTGGAGATGCAGGAATAGATGAACGAGCAGCCCCGGTACATCGAGCAGATTCCAATGCGCATCGGGCCCGTGATCCTGGAAGGGACACGGGTCCGACTCATTCCAATGATGCGGGAACACGTTGCTGCGATGTGGAAGGCCGGCAACTTTCCGGAGATCTGGGAGCACACTGGAACGTTCCCGATCAGATCGCTGGAGGATATGCAGCGCTATGTCGACGTCGCGCTTGCGGAACAGACGGCGGGTCATGCCGTTCCGTTCGTGACCACCGATCCGACAACGGGTGAGATAATCGGCACGACGCGATTCGCGAACATCAGCGCACCGGATCATCGGGTTGAGATCGGCTGGACCTGGCTGCGTCCGGATCGGCAGCGGACGGGAGCGAACGGTGAGGCAAAGTCGCTGATGTTACGCCAGGCGTTCGACGAATGGGGTGCGCTCCGAGTCGAGATCAAGACGGACGTCCGGAACGCACGCTCGCGCGCGGCGATCGAGCGGATTGGCGGGACGTACGAGGGGGTATTTCGCCAGCACATGGTGGTGCGCGAAGGACGCGTGCGCGATACCGTGTACTACAGCATCATAGACACGGACTGGCGCGACCCGAACCACCGCGCATACCGAAACGCGGTGTCATATGGTGTCATTCCTAAACCGGAGCGTGTGGTATGAGTCGCTCGTATACGTTTCACACACTCGACGTCTTCACAGACAAGATCTTTGGCGGTAATCCACTCGCGGTGCTTCCTGAGGCTGATGGATTGAGCACCGAGCAGATGCAGCAGATTACGCGTGAGTTCAATCTATCGGAGACGGTGTTCGTATTTCCACCGGAAGACGCAGCGCACACTCGACGGGTTCGCATATTCACCCCTGGGCGCGAGCTGCCATTTGCAGGTCATCCAACAGTCGGCACCGCGTTTCTGCTGGCAGCCCGTGGGATGATTCCGCTTCAGGAAGGCGACACGCACATTGTACTCGAGGAAGGCGTCGGGCCAGTACCGATTACGATTCGTGTCCAGCACGGCGCGCCCGTTTCCGCGGAGCTGACCACAGCGCAGGCTCCAGAGTTCAGGAGCGACATAGCGAGCGCGCACGATATCGCGCAAATGCTCTCGCTCGCGGACTCCGATATCGCTAAAGGGCGGTTCGAGACGGAGGCTGTTTCGTGCGGAGTGCCGTTCGTTCTGGTTCCGCTCGTGAGTCGCGATGCGGTGAGCCGCGCCAAGCTCGATCGCGCAGTCTGGGAGCGCACGATCGCCGGAGCGTGGGCATCGGAGGTGTTTCTCTTCGACGCGAGCGCCGTGTCGACCGACGGCCCAATTCGCGCGCGGATGTTCGCGCCAGCGCTCGGCATCGGTGAGGATCCAGCGACAGGATCGGCCGGTGCGTCGCTCGCGGCTTATCTCGCGAAGCACGCGAGCGATGGAGCGGCGCTTCGCTGGACGGTCGAGCAGGGATTCGAGATGGGAAGGCCGAGCATACTGTCGCTATCAGCCGAGAAGAGCGGCACGCAGATAGGAGCGGTGCGCGTGGCAGGACAATCGGTTCTCGTGAGCGAAGGCAAGCTGCGCCTGTGAATCAGTTTCTACCCTCACTTGACGAGTTGGAATCAGCGCTGGCGCTCGTACACGCGGTGATGCCAGCTACTGCTCAGTATTGCTGGCCGCTACTATCCTCACGCGTTGGCGCAGAGGTATGGATAAAGCACGAGAACCATACGCCGATAGGTGCGTTCAAGCTGCGTGGCGGCCTGGTGTATCTCGACCACCTGCTTCGAACGGAGCCCGATGTCCGCGGAGTGGTGACGGCAACGCGCGGGAACCACGGTCAGTCGATCGGCCTTGCGGCGCGCCGCCACGATCTCGGCGCGGTTGTCGTGGTACCGCACGGGAACAGCGTCGAGAAGAACGCCGCGATGTGCGCCCTTGGTGTCGAGCTGATAGTAATGGGGCGCGATTTTCAGGCGGCGTTGGAAGCGGCGGCGGACATCGCAGCGGAGCGGGGGTGGCATCTCGTACCCGCATTCCATCCGCTGCTCCTTCGCGGTGTCGGTACCTACGCGCTCGAGCTGCTACGTGCCGTGCCAGAGCTCGATACGGTGTACGTGCCGATCGGACTGGGGTCGGGAATCTGTGGAATGATCGCCGCGCGCGACGCGCTCGGTCTTCGCACGAAGATTGTGGGCGTAGTCTCCGAAGGAGCGCCCGCTTATGCTCTCTCGTTTGCCGCGGGACATCCAATATCGCACGATGTCACCACGCAGATTGCGGATGGAATGGCGTGCCGTACGCCGGTCCCGGACGCGTTGGAAATTATACGACGCGGGGCTGAGCGCGTGGTCCAGGTGAGCGACGCTGAGATCGAGAATGCAATGCGCATTCTCTTCACGGACACTCATAACGTAGCCGAAGGCGCTGGCGCAGCCGCCGTCGCGGCACTGATCAAGGAACGAGAAGCGATGGCCGGCCGCCGAGTCGCCGTCGTACTGTCTGGTGGCAACGTCGACCGCGACGTATTCACGCGTGTTCTAAGCGCTAAGTATCCGAGCTAGCTGCGGCTCCGCACGTCACGCGGCTGGTCTGGATTCCCTTAGAGCAATCAATACTTCGGAGCACGCCGCGAGGCAACGGCCAAGTCCTTCGACGGTGTGATCACCCATGTGGCCAATCCTCACAGTAGAGGCTTTGAGCTTTCCGTAGCCTGTGCCGATCGTGAATCCAAGTTGGAGCGCTTTCGAGACAACCGTGTCACTCGTGAGGCCATGCGGTAACACGATCGTCGTCACAGTCGGCGATCGACTGGCCACGGGCGCCAGAATGCTGATATCCACCTCATGCTTGCGGCGCATCTCGTCTACCCACTCGTGCGTGAGCCGAGCCATCTCCCGGTGACGCGACCAGCGAGCTTCCATGCCTTCGGCGATGATGTCGCGCAGCTGAAGCTCCAGCGCATAGTAGAGTGACAGCGACGGCGTGTTCGGCGCCTGGTTCTTTCTGGCGTATTCTTCGAACTCGTCAAGATCGAAGTACACGCCTCGCGCTGGCGCGCTGCCGCCGTGCGACAGAAAGTCGGCTGACGCTGCACCGAACGCAAGACCGGGCGGAAGCGCCAGCGCCTTCTGCGAGCCTGTGAGCACGTAGTCGAACTCTGACGCGTCAAAACGCAGCTCGGCGCCGCCAATTCCACTGACGCTGTCCACGAGACAACGCACGCCGCATTCGTGCGCGACGCGATTGATCGCACCCACATCGTTGAGCACTCCGCTCGATGTCTCGGAGTGGACAACCGTAATCGCAGCGTATGATTTACGGCTCAGGTACTCGCGCAGTACTTCAGGATCGTGAGCCTCGCCCCACGCAACCTCGTACACGTCCGTCTGACGCCCGCAAGCGCTGGCAATTGCAGCAAATCGTGCGGAGAAGGCGCCATTCACGAGCGCAAGGATATCGCCGTCCGGCGCGTACCGAACACCTGCTTCCATCAGGCCCGTGGCGGACGACGTACAGATGTAAACCGGCCGACCAGTGCCGAACACCTCGCCAAGCCCCGATTGAAGGCCCGCGAACATCCGCTCGAACTCGGCGCCCCGATGCGGCATCATCGGACGCACCATCGCCTGCAGCACCGCCGACCGAACTTCGGTCGGACCGGGAAGAAAGAATGTATCGAAGGTCATGTCAGAATCAGTGGCGGAAGGTCTACAAACTTATCGATGACTGCATCAGCTGCTGCAACGACACGTGCGTTCCTGACGAAACCGGTGAATGCGATGAACTTCCCGACGACCGGCTCGAGCTCCGCATCCGTAATGCCGTCGCCGACTGCAACGGCAGTGCGCGCTGGTGCAAAGGACTGCACGACTGTTATCTTGCCGCCCGACCGCCAGAGCGGCGATGAGACATCGTAGCCACTGTATTCGCCATTCTCCGTGAAGCATAGCGATACTGCATGGACGTCGGGCGGCGCGATTCCGACGCGCGCAGCCAGCGGGAGAATCGCGTCACGCAATCCACCGCTCACCAGAACGACACGCAAGCCGCGGCTCCTGAGCAAAGCTATGGCCTCGGCTGCGCCGGGAGCAATCGCGGCTATATAGGCGTCGCCGAGCGCTGCGATGTCGCCCCGCGTCGGACGGACGCAGGCCAGACGCTCCGCGTAAACCGATTCGAGAGGAACATCACCGCGCATCGCACGGGCGGTCATCTCCGTGATCTGCGCTGAAACGGTGCCACCGACACGGCGTGCGAGCCAGTCGATGCCTTCGATTCCACTGAGTGTGGAGTCGACGTCGAGCGAGACGTGCGAGTAGGGCATCATAGAATGTTGCCAGGCGCGAGGATGCCGTAAGGATCGAGCTCGCGCTTCACGGCGCACATGACGGAGATCTGAAGATCCGAAAGCTGCAACGGCAGCCACTTGCGCTTGAGCTTTCCAATCCCGTGCTCGGCGGCGACAGTCCCGCCCATCGAGATAACCGTTCGCAGAGTTTCTTCGACGGCCGTCTCTATCGACAAAAGCTCGGCCGCGTTGCGAGCTATGAAGTTCTGGTGTGGATGACCGTTACCGGCGTGACCATAGATCACCGGTTCGGTGCCGTGCGCACGAGCTATTGTACGCGCTGCTACGATCGCTTCCGCGAGGCGTCGATAAGGGACCGCCCAGTCGGTCGAAACTTTCCGTCCACCGCTCGGCACGCCATCGCGCGCCCCGCTCATTCATGGTTGAAGGAACGGCATGACGCATCTCGCGTGCGTGACGCAGCTCCGCGTCGCCCTCGAACACGCGAAGGTCGTCGTGCGCGCCGTGTAGCTCCGCGAGCGCGAGCCAACCATCGAGTGCCAGGTCGCGGTCACCCTCACCCAGCTCCTGCTCGACGTACACGAACGCCGTCGCGTCAGGTGCCCAGCGCGACTGGTCGTCCGCCCGACGAGCTAATTCAAGCGCTAACGAGTCGAAGTATTCGATGCATCGGGGACGAACGCGGGCGGATTCGCGCGCCGCAACGACGAATGCGAGCGCGGTTTCCTCGCTCGCGAACGGCACTGCAATGCCTACGACCGATCCCGGCAACGGCAACAGTTGCAACTCTGCCTGAACGACAACACCGAGCGTTCCCTCACTGCCGATGAACCAGTCGATGGGATTCTGTGCAAGCGCGTAGCCAACTGTGTTCTTCTCGAGGTCGGAGCGACGTACATCGATGAGCCTGCCGTCTGCCAGCGCGACGCGCAGTGCGCGTACGTGACCTCGGACCGGTCCATACTTGAGGCTACGCGCGCCTGAAGCGTTGCATGCGATTGCGCCACCGATCGTGCATTCCTCCTCGCTGGTGGGGTCGAATGCGAGAAGCAGCCCTTCGTGAGCGGCAGCCCGTTTGACATCGGCGACTCGCGCGCCAGGACCGACACGCGCGACACGCGTCACGTAGTCAATGTCGATATCGTCGAGCGCATTCAGCGAGAGAAGAATTCCGCGATCAGAGATTGACGCACCTGTTGTACTCGTCTGCGCACCGGCAGCCGTGACCGGAGTCCGCGCAGCGGAAGCATCGCGCAGGATTTCGGCGATGTCGGCGATGGTGCCTGGACGGGCAACAGCGTCAGGGCGCATATATAGTCCCGACGCGTCCGTCTCGTATGCGCGACGGACGTCGTCGTCTGTATCGATCCTCGCGCTCATGGAACGCTCAAGTTCTTGCCACTATACTAGAACGTGACGACGGTCGCCGACCGGATATCGGGCAGTCGCAACAGCGCCGCGCGAGTCGTGTCAGCAATTGGTTCATCCAACGCTACAGCGGCAAGCGCTTCCCCACCCTGCGCCAGCCGCGCCTGATGGTACTCGGCGATGTTCACCCCGGCCTCGCCCAGCAGTGTCCCCACACGTCCGATCACGCCCGGTACGTCGTTGTTGGTGAGAATCAGAAGCGTGTCTCGCGGCTGGACGTCGACATGGAAGGCACCGATGCGCGTGATTCGCGGCGCACCGCCGGGAAGCACCGCGCCTCCTGCTCCTATCTCCTGCATCGCGCTCCGAACACGCACTTCGATGGCGTATGGCGGTGCGGCGCTGGAAAGATCTGTGAACGACAGCTCGATACCGCGCGCCTCAGCGAGCGTTCGCGCGTTGATCACATTCAGTCGCTCCTGCTCTGTTACTGCCTGGAGCACGCCTACTGCTGCCGACGCGAGAAGAGCTGCTCGCGCGCCGGAGAACGCCTCGCCAGCCCTCACGTCGATCGTGTCGATCATGCGGCTGCCGTGCGTAGCGAGCAGCGCTCGCGAGATTGCGGCGAGCTTGCGCGTCAGCTCGAGCACCGGCTGCAGCTCCTGCCAGCGTGCCACCCCGATCTCGGCGATGTTTATCGATCGCGACAGTTCGCCGTTGATCAGGGCGTCGCGCACCGCTGCGCAAGCATCCACCGCGACGTTCCGTTGTGCCTCGGCAGTCGACGCACCGATATGCGGCGTGAGATACAGATTCTCGATTCCCCGTAGCGGCGAGTCGGCAGCGAGCGGCTCCTTCGTGAACGCGTCGAGGGCGGCTGCGTGCAACCGGCCTCCGCGGAGGGCGTCCGCCAGCGCCACTTCGTCGATGATACCACCGCGGGCCATGTTCACCGCTATCGAGCTAGGCGACAGCAGTGCCAGCTGTCTGCGGCCGATCATCCCGCGCGTCTCGTCGGTCAGCGGTGTATGCACCGTCAGGACATCCGCTACCGCAAGCAGTTCGTCAAGCTCTGCGACTCGCTGTACGCGCAAGGATTGGAAGCGCGAATCGACGACGTACGGATCGTACGCGACGATATTCATTCCAAACGCCGCGGCGCGCGTGGCAATTGCGCTCCCGATACGACCGAGACCGACGATCCCGAGCGTCTTTCCTTGCAGCTCGGTACCCATGAGCTGCGAGCGGTCCCACCTCCCTCCGCGCATCGACGCATCTGACCTTGGCAGCTGCCTCAGGATGCCGAGGACGACTCCGAAGAACAGCTCCGCGACCGCGATAGTGTTACCCGCTGGCGCGTTGACGACGGCGATGCCAAGCTCCGTCGCCACGTCCATCGCGATGTTGTCCACGCCTACGCCAGCCCTTCCGACGACCTTGAGCCGCGACGCAGCGCGCAGCAATTCCGGAGAGATCCGGGTTGCGCTGCGGCCTATGATGGCGTCATACGTGCCGATCCGGGATAACAGCTCATCCTTTGGAAGCGTCGGCTCCTCGTGGATATCGAGGAGCGGCTCCGCCGTGAGCAGCGCGACACCTTCGGGGTCGATCTCATCGGTGACCAGAACGCGAAATGGCATGGCTGTTTTATAAAAAGGAAATGGCCCCCGTCGGTGTGCGTCCGAGAGGGCCATTGGTTGCGAAACTCAGTCTCAGATCAGGTAATCACGTGCGCGAGGTAACGCATCCATGTGGGACGCGCAGACGGCCAATTGGATCCGCGAGGCATGAGCATCATGGCCTAACGTACCCGGCACAAGTAGCAGGCGCAAGGGCGCCGTGGGACATGCATGCGTTTCGACCGGTTACAGCGCTTTGTACCGCAACCCTACATAAACCGACCGCGGTTCGCCGGGCGAGACGATATGGTCCGCCACCAATTCGGGATACGGGCGGTTGAGCAGATTGCGAGCTCCGAAGTCGAGAGTGGTTGAAGCATTGATACGCACGCTCGCCGCGGCGTGGAACAAACCGTAAGCGCCGAGCACGACCCCAGGCTCGTCGAAGGGTGAGTATGGTCCAACCCAGTTTCCGCTCAGGCGAACATCCCACGGGGAACTCGCACTTCTATTGGGCGACAGATCGAGTGCAGCCGACCCGATGTAGCGGGCGGTATTGTATACGCGAAGCCCATTCAACACGACAGGTGGCGAATCCGGATCCTCTCCCGGAACCACCTGATTCGTGTACCGCGCATCGTTGAACGTCCAATCGCCGGAAAGTGTCGCGAAGGAATTTACGGGCGCACGAAGACCAAGCTCGACACCCTGTCGCTTGCTCGCGCCGCCGCTGATGGATCCGGATGTAAGCGGATTGAAGGTTTGTTCATTGCTTACGTTCATCCTGAACACATCCGCCGATGCAGTGATCTGGTTCACAGCCAGCTTGACGCCGCTTTCATACGCCCATACGGTGATTGGCGCGAGCGTCGGATCGGTGAGAACTCCATCCGTCGATCGGAAGCCGCGCGACACGTTCGCGTACAGCGAGACGGCAGACGTGACATGCACGAGCGCACCGACCTTTGGAGACAATACTCCATGCGCATCCGACGTCGTCTCGCCACCAGCGACATCGGGAGTCGAGCGTGTATCCAGAACGTCGTAGCGCCCGCCAAGGTCGAGGCGGAGGCGGCCGAGTGTCGTCGTTGACGCGACAAATAGGGCTCCGGAGAGTTGGCGTCCCAAATACAGCGCGTTCACCGAATCGCGGCTCCGCGCTGTGGTGAAGTAGTTCTGATAGTGCGCGTTATCGAGCCTGCCTTCCGTACCGAAGGTGATGTCGGTGTTGCTTGCTGCGTATGTCACGGCGCTCGTGAGGCCAAAACCGCTTCGCGCGTCGTCTTCCTCGGTCTGACTTCCGCTGCCCTCGAACTTGCCGCCTGCCGGCGGAATCGTCAGGAACAACTGCCAGTCGCCCTGCGTTGCGTAGGCAGTTGTCCGCCAGAGGAGTGCACCGTTGATGACGCGCAGACTCACCCTCTCCTGGCCGTGCCGCTTGAAACCGCCGTCAGTCGGATTTGATACGATGTCGTACTCATGCGCTGCGAACTCCGGCTCGCTCAGATACCCGGGAGAGTTCCAGCGCGCGCCATAGAGCTCCAGCCCGCCATCAATGGTCACGTTCGGCGTTAGATCGCGCACAAGGCGACCATGAATCTGTGTAAGATCGTTGGTGCTGTTCGGTCGGAAGCCGTCGTCGTGACGCGCGCGCACACCGAACACTCCGCCGCTATTGCCGTGATCGAATCCAGTCATCACCGTCGCGTCTCCGAGTCCGTATGAGCCACCGGTCGCAACGGCCTCGGTTCCCGTCATTCGCTCCACAGTGCGAACATTTACAACGCCCGAGACTGCGAAGTTCCCGTAGAGAGGACTCACCGGTCCTTTGGTGACGTCGATGTCCTGAATTGCGAGCGGAAACAGCAGACTCCAGTCGTTGTAACCCTCAGCGTGACCGTTAACCGGCTCGTTCATCGGCACTCCATCCACCCAGAGCGCGAGATCGGTCGAGTGGTCAGAGCTGAAACCACGGAGCGATGCGTCGGACGCAAAGCCGGGTCCCTGCCCTTGCTGATGTACCTCGACGCCCGCGGTTTGTCGCAACAGCTCCCACGGTGTCGACGCGGGCGCCATCTGGATGACACGCTGGCTGACGTGCGTGACATTCGACGGCGATCGCTGATCCGCCGGTGCGGCGGTAATCGTTACCGCATGCAATTGGGCGGCTTGTGGAACGGAATCCTTCCGCGTGGAATCGACGACTTGTGCGCGCACAACGCTCGGAAATGCGAGGCATGCAGCCGCGACGAGTACGACGAAGCCGGGAATTAAACTGTTCGAGACAGACGCCGGCCATCTCATGCTCGGCGCGCCCGTAGTACGTAAGTCCATTTTAGTCACTTGGAGGTAGCTGATTGAAAGCGCGAGTCGTTACATCCGACATCGGCCGCGATTACTCTGGTCCGGTGCGCGCGCTGAGCGCGGTCGCACGGACATCACCGGAGATTGGGAGGGGCGGGTCGAGACTAATCGCGGTCAACGCTGCTCATCAGCGCGACCGGCATCAATTACCCGCGCTCAGGCGCGGGGAGGGCCGTTCTCGAAAGGAAGGACGTGATGCGCCCAGGCCGGAACGTACCGATAGCTCGTAAGCCCGGCGTCCTGAGTTGCGACGATCGTGACGCCCAACTCGAAGGAGTTCGCTCCGCTGGGTAAGCCAACAGCCTGTGCGCCGGCGCAGTCGCCGAGGCATGTGCACGGACGATGGGCGGGATCGTGGGACGGCATCTGCGCGTGCTGCGCGGACTGCGCGGGAGTGCCGGCTGGGTTTGCCATGCTCGGCATCCCCATCCCTGGCATTGCCAACTCGGCGCCGTGCATCGGGCATTCCTGCATCGCAACAAACGGCTCGGCCACAAGAAAGGCGAACCAGAGAGCGAAGACTGCCGAGATCGAGCGCGACCACAATGACCGACGCATGAACGCATAATACCATCGCGCTTTCACGGAAGCCATCGACCCGGTAAGGAGTGTCCGAATTTCCGCGTGCGCTGCACCACGGCAACCATGCCGAAGCATTGAGGCGTTCCGTAACGAGTCGCCGGAACACGTTCGAACGGTTGTTCGAAGAACCGTCTTCCTGCCACCCATTGGGCGGACATCGCGGTGGGCA
>CAVSUQ010000017.1:0-7247 GCA_963731305.1 uncultured Gemmatimonadales bacterium
CAGCAGATCCCTTGATATCCCGCCCGTCCGACGTCCGCGCCCCAAACGCTCGCGCGAGATCGATCACCACCTGACCATCGCTCAACCGCTCGTCCAGCCCGCGAAACTCCGGCGAGCCATTACCAACAACGAGCGTCTCCGCACCTGACAGCACCTCGTCCACTGTCGGACGCATCAGTTCCCAGATGTGCGGGATCTCGCTCTCCACGTACTCACGGTTGGCTCCGATCACGTTTGCACTCGATACGTGACTGTCGTAGATCGTCAGTTGCATTCCCTTGCCGATCAACCTCTCGATCAGGGATACCATCGGTGATTCGCGCAGATCATCTGTGCCAGACTTGAACGCAAGCCCCAGCACGCCGACGTGCCTGTTACCTGCAGCCATTATCATGTCGTAGGCACGCTCGATCTGCTTGCGATTGCTCTCGAGCGAAGCCGAGAGGATCGGCGTTTCGATGTCGAGCTCCTTGCCCTTGTACACAGCCGCGCGCAGATCCTTCGGCAGACATGAGCCGCCGAACGCGAACCCAGGCTTCATGTACGCCGGCGATATGTTCAGCTTGCGGTCCTCACAGAACAACCGCATGACCTCGTGGCTGTCCACGCCCATTCCCTTGCAGAGATTCCCGATCTCGTTCGCAAAGCCGACCTTCACGCCGTGGAAGCAGTTGCAGGCGTATTTCACCATCTCGGAAACCCGCACCGCGGCCACATGCAGCGGCGCATCGATTCCCTGGTAGAGCGCCCGTACAGGCTCGGCGTGCGCGGCTTCGTGCGCGCCGATGAGCGTGAATGGCGGATCGTAGAAGTCCTTGATCGATGTGCCTTCGCGCAGGAACTCCGGATTGCTGCATACCGCGAAGCCATTGCCGTGTTTCTTTCCGGACGTACGCTCGACAGCAGGAATCACGCATGTGTCGATCGTCCCAGGCATCACCGTGCTGCGAATCACGATCGTATGATGGGTCTTCTTGTCGCGTAGCGCCTCGCCGATCTGCTCGCAAACCCGCTCGATGTAGCGCAGATCGATACTGCCGTTCGAGCGGCTTGGTGTTCCGACGCAGATGAGCGAAACGTCGGTCGCGCGAATTGCCTCTGCGGCATCGGTCGTCGCTCGCAAGCGGCCACCCTCGTGCATCTCGCGCACCAGCTCGCCGATGCCTTCCTCGACGATGGTGCTGCGGCCGCTATTGATCATATCGACTTTGGATGCGCTGACATCCACGCCCGTGACCTGATGGCCTTCGCGGGCGAAGCATGCTGCGGAGACACAGCCGACGTAGCCGAGTCCAAAGACGCTGATATTCGTGGTCATATTAGCTTGTTGGAGATAGCACCGGCAGCGGCCGGTATCGTTGTTGAGTGTTGTGTGCGCGCCACCACTTCGGCGCAAATCTCGGCGAACCGTGCGGCAACGCCGTCCCAGCCATACTTCGTGCGCACCTCGTCCGATGCCGCGCGGCTGATCGCGGCCGCGCGCTCAGGATCCAGTAACAGATCCGCAACCGCATTTGCGAACGATTCCGGCTCATCCGCGAGGACGACGTCCACCCCGTTACGCAACGGCAGCCCCTCGGCGCCAACGGTCGTCGAGACGACCGGGCATCCCATGGCCATCGCTTCAAAGATCTTGAGACGTGTGCCGCCGCCAATTCGGATTGGAACGACGAACAGCGATGCGCGCTCGATGTACGGACGTACGTCAGGCACCGAGCCGGTAACGGTGACGCTCGCGTCGGTGTCTGCAAGCGACCTGATCGCCGACAGGCGGATTGCGTCCTACAACGGTGAGCGACACCTCAGGTACGCGCGCCCGAATACGCGGCAGGATATCCTGCGTGAACCACCGGATTGCGTCCTCGTTCGGCGTCCAGTCCATGGATCCGGTGAATACCAGCTCATATGGATTCCGTGTCGCAGCGCCCGAGGGTCGGAAGAATTCCGTATCCACGCCCGTCGGAACGTGCGAGACGTCGCGAACACCGAACTGCTCCCGGAAGACCGCCGCATCTTCGGGCGAGACCGCTACGACCTTGTCGAAGCGCGCACACTCGGCGCGCTCGTGACGTAGCATTCGGCGCCACTGCTCGCTCATATACGAGCGCCTGATGCGATTCTGCGCGACCGATGCATGGCGCTCCCAGATCATCGACTCCACGTTGTGCTGGAAGAGAATCGTGGGATGGTCGAGGTCATCGGGAACGTTGACGGACGGTGTAAGAAAGTCGCACACCACGACGTCGACGTCGCCCGCGTCACAGATCGCTTGCAATCGCTCGCGGAGTCGACGCGAGCGGTAGCGCGCGATCGGGTACGGTAGCGTTGAAGCGATGTTCCGAAGCAGATCGACGTAAAAAGCTGCGGTACCTTTGGCAGCTGGCGCAAACGGTACGCGTACCACGACGTCGGCATACTCCTGCGCGAGTTCCTCTGCGTCCGGCGCCGCGGTCCCGTCATCGAGCGTGAGATATGTCACACGATGCTCGCGCCGCAGCGCGCGCAGCATCTGGTACGTGCGAATGCGACCGCCCTTGTCGACGGGGTGCAGAAATTCAGTCTTGATCCAGAGAATGTGCACGAGGATGGTGGCTCAGGACGCGGTGGCGGCCGCGAAGTCTACAGCGGTCACGTCGCGCGTCCGGTAGCTCTCCGTCCAGGAAGATGCGCTGCCACATCTCGAACGTCACGAGCGCCCAAAGCCGCTCACTGTGATTCTCGCCGCCGCCAATGACGCTCGACGAGCGACCGCAGTGCCGCGACGTCGAACAGGCCGCGGGCCCGTGCGCGCTCGCCGAGCACGTACTCGTCGAGCAGATGACGATACGGCCCGCGAAACCATGCGCCAACTGGTACGGGGAATCCCATCTTCTTGCGCGAGAGGATCTCGGCCGGCAGCCGATCGCGCATCGCCTCTCGAAGAATCCATTTCGTGGTAACGCCACGCAGCTTCATCCGCTCCGGGAGTCGCGCGACGAATTCGACGAGCGGATGGTCCAGGAACGGAACGCGGCTCTCGATCGACGCTGCCATGCTCATCTGATCCTGCTTCATGAGCAGCTCGTGCAGGTATGTCTTCGTATCCGTGTAGAGCAGCTTGTTGAGCAGCGTGTCGGCGTCGGTCGCGGCAAAAGCAGCGTGGTACGCTGCGTACGGGTCGATGCCGGCGACGCGTTCGCGCATGTCCGCCGAAAGTAGCCCTGGCTGCGCCGCGCGACCGAAGACCGCGAAGTTGTCGAAGTACAGCGTGTCGAGATCGGCTGAGCGCGTGAGAAACGTGCGGCTCAATTTCTGGCGGACGCGCGAGCTGCGCGGAAGTGCACCGACACCGCCGCGCACGCCGGCGCGCAGCGCGGACGGTACGAACCGCTCGTACTGCCGACCAAAGCGCGTATTGAAGATGGTCGCGCGATACCGATTGTAGCCGGCCATCGTCTCATCGCTTCCCTCGCCGGTCAGCACTACTTTCACGTGCTCCGCGGCGAGTCGCGAAACGAAGTTGAGCGCAACACTGGACGGGTGTGCGAGTGGCTCGTCCTCGTGCCAGATCAGCGATGGAAGAGCATCGAAGAACTGCTCCGGTGTGACGACGACCTCATGATGGTCGGTCCGATAACGATCAGCCACCAGCCGCGCGTAATGCAGCTCGTTAGCCTCGCGCTCGGCGAAGGCCACCGAAAAGGTCTTGATCGGTTCGCTCACCATCGTGCTCATCGCTGCGGTGATCGCCGCGGAATCGATGCCGCCGGAGAGAAACATCCCGAGGGGCACATCGGCCATGAGGCGCAGCCGTACGGCTTCCTCGAAGCGCTCGGAGTACTCCGCGACCAGATCGGCGTCCGATCGTGGATCCGCCTGATCCGCGGGCGCGAAATGCAGGTCCCAGTAGCGACGGATTTCAACGCTGGCCATCGCGCCACGTGAGCGTGTGGCCGGGCGGCAGACGGCGCACCCCCGCAAAGAGCGTCTGATCGTCCGATGTCGCGTGGTTGGCGAGGAAGTCCGGCAGTGCATCGACATTCAGCGCGGGCCGAACTGCGTCTGCAGCGAGCAGCGCCTTGATCTCGGAAGCGAAGTAGAGGGAGCCGTCGTCGGTGTGGACGTAATACAATGGTTTCACACCGAAGCGGTCGCGACAGAGGAACAGTTCACGCCGAGCTCTGTTCCAGATCGCGAAGGCAAACATACCGCGGAGTTGCTCCGGAACCGCAGCGCCATGGCGCTCGTACAGCCGCAGCACTGTTTCAGTATCGCAATGTGTGCGGTACTTCACGCCCTGGCTTTCGAGCGTCGCCATCAGCGCAGGATGGTTGAACACTTCACCGTTGTAGACGATCTGCAGCTCACCGTCGTCGCTCGGCATGGGCTGCTGGCCGTGCGCCAGATCGACGATGCTCAGGCGGCGATGGCCGAGCGCGACTCCATCGTCCAGGTAGCTACCGGCACCGTCGGGGCCCCGGTGCGCGATCGCGTCGCGCATCCGTTCCAGCAACTCGGCGTCGAGCCTGCGGTTCGACTTCCGTGGTACAACGATGCCGCAGATACCACACATCCTCTAGCTAGCTCCAGATCCGGTAATGGACACATGCTGCGCGGCCGCCGTCCGCGTCAGTCGCGTTGGCTGCCGCTTCGGCCGACGCCCGCCAGCCGAGACGATCGACGTCCGTCCACAGAGTATCGTCGCCTGAACGCGCGTAGCTCGCGTCCACCGCGACGATATTCGAGAACGCGACCCTGTGAATCGCGGCGCAGCCAGAGCCACGCCGCGTCCGTTTCTACCCCTCGTGCGCTGAGTGGTCCTCCGCCTTTTCCCACGAGCAGGAGGTCGTCTCCGCCACGAGTACGAACGAGAAAGCCTCGTCCACCATGGACGTCGCTCAGCTCGCGCACCTCGGCGTCGCCCGTCCGATGGGTCGGAAGGAGGAATGTAACGACCTCCTGGTCCCCGACGCCGTGCTGGCGCCAGACGAGGACGCGTGAGAGCTCGCGGGCTCCGTACTGTGGCGACACCCAGCCATCCTCGACCACGGCGCTCCCCTGTCGACCGAAGATGGCCATGCGGAGCAAGCTTCTGTCGTTCCGCTCACGGTCCACGACGTCGGCGACAGCAGCGTCGGTCGTAGCGGCCGGAGTTACGCACGAATCAAGCCCTGGGGCAAAGTGGAAGTGCACAGCAACTTCGTGTTCGCCTGCCGACTCGACGCGGTCCCGCACCACCCAGTAATCGCCGGCGAGGTGACAGAATTGCGCGACGATGGCGCGCGGGCGCGGGGAGCGATGCGTAACCGTCGTGCGAGCCCGAAACGAAGGTAGCGCGCCCGCTGGCGTGCCAGGCATCAGCCTGCGTGGTGGCGACGCCGGTCCACCGAAAGGGAGCCGATGCCGGCACCGAGGACGACTGTCCGTCGACGGTAAGCGTATTGTGCGCTGCTGCGTGGCGGAAGTCGTTGCGCTCGGGGCCAGGATAGGTGTAGGTCCCCGGATCGACCAATATCGGTCGGCCGGCGACCGCGAGCTCGAAGGAGAGGGCGTCTGCATGGGCGTGTCCTGCCGTTCATCACCCCGTGCGGGCCGCAGTCGAACGCGAGCCAGTCGGCGTCCGCGCCCCAGTCACTGCGGCTCACATAATAGCCGCCGTCGGGAAAGGCGCGCGCCAATTCCAGCGGCGGTGTCGGTCGCAGGCTTTGGAAGCGCTGGAGGCCATCGGGCCCCAGCAGCCACACCATTCCAGCCAGATCTCCGCGCGCCCCGAACGCAAAATCAGAGCGTTCGAACAGCACTGCGCCCGCGGCGAGCAGCGCCCGTACATCGTCCGGGGTGCGCGTCGTCGAGCTGCATGAGGCGACCGCCGTCATCGTCGCCGAAAAGCGGGATCGTTCCGTCAGGGCGGCTCAGATATACGAGATGTTCGAACAGTCGTTCGAGAGTAGGCCGAACGTGCGGTGCGAGCGGGACTGCCGTTCGCGTCCGCGAGCAGCACCAGATGGAGGTAGAACTCGGTCGTATATCGGTGATACTGGGTGGCCTGCTCGAAGTAGACGCCGTCCGGGTGAACGTGAACCGGAAGCTGCGCCTGAAGGATAGCCAGTCCGTGCTCCTGCCAGCGGCGTGCTGCGCGCAGCTCTGGAAGCAGCGTTCCGAGGTAGAAAAGCCCGAGCGCCTCGCCAGTCAGATGCGTGTTCGGACTGAAATAGGTGGAGAGATATGTCTCAAGGTGGCGGCCATGGACATGCAGTGATTCCAGCAGCCGCGCATACAGCGCCGGAGTGAGCGCCGGCGACGTCCGCAGAAGACAGAGCACGTTCAGCCACGAGATCGCCCGAAATGCGACTTCCAGGCTGCTTGCCCAGTTGATTCCGAGCTTGGGCGGATTCGCGTCCAGCCAGTGCTCGAGCTGCCGCACGATCTCCGCGGCCCACCGCTCGTCGCCGGTAAGCGCGTAGGCCTGCCCAAGCGTGACAAGCCATTGATGACGGTTGAGCTCCCAGACGACCTTGTGGTCGCCGACGACGCTGGAATCGAGGTACGGTACGCGGCTCCAATGGGAGAGCGGCGCACGGAGGCGAGCGATCGGATCGAGCTGCCAGTCGATCGGCGCACCGAAGGAGAGGTCGCGGTGACCCATGAGATCGAAGCGACCGGCCGCGATCCGCTCTGCGCGCGCGAGGAGGTTGGCGACCGCTTCGGGACAGCACTCGCGGAGGGCGGCTGACGTCGCGGCGGGATCGGCCAATCCGGGAATCGGGCGGAAGCCGGAACCAACTGCGGCGTTCGAGCAAGAAGCGCATCCGGGGCACGAGGCTCCCCCGCGGCCAGGATGCGGTCGAGCGAAGTCGGGCCGAGCCCCAGAAGCGGATCCAAATCCGGCCCGTTCAGCTTCCGCGCTTACAGCCTGGCGGAGGCGATCCTTGAGCTCGGCTGGACTGCGCCTGCGAAGCCGTCCGAGCAGGCTACCGGGAACGCTCACGTCGTCGCGTGCGCCTGTCCGCTGCAGAGCTCGCGATAGAGAGCCTGCCACTGCGCTTCGACCGCGGGCCACACGTAGAGACGCAGGCACTCTGCGCGGGCCTGGTCGGTCAGACGATTTGCCAGACCGGGCTCGCGCAAAAGACGGAGCGATGCTGCTGCAAGCGCGCGGCGCGTCGCCTTTCGGAACCATCAGTCCCGTTTCCTCATTCCGGACAATATAGGGAATGCCACCGGCGTCAGTAGTCACGACTGGGATCCCGGCTGCGTACGCCTCGATG